>JBGSUC010000018.1:0-2584 GCA_041736275.1 Prolixibacteraceae bacterium | reverse complement strand
CGTTTCAGCTTGTTAAACAACAGTTTTAAGTTGTACGTTTCAGAAGAAACACTGCCTGTATTTAATGAATTCCTAAACATGGTTTATTTGGGCAGGTCAAAAGAATCGTGCACAGTAATGCTCGGGAGCGACCCGAATAATTTACGTAAGGCATATATGGAAGCCATCGTTACAGGCGACAATGGCAATTGCCTTTTGTCTGTTGTCGATATTTCTAATTTCTAATAAGTTGTATAATTTTAAATCTGTATTATAAAGTAACCTTTGCCATCAAAATGAGGTACAATACGCTGAAGTCACTCTGTTTAATCTGTAAATCAGCAAGTAACAAACCGGTTTCGAAAACCGGATAATTTAAGGATTTTTTAATTAATAACTGGCAGCATGGAGCTCCACATCAAAAATATGGTTAGTAATCGCTGCAAACTGATTGTTCAATCAGAACTTGAGAAACTTGGTATATATTATACAGCCATAAATTTGGGCAGCGCAGAAATTACAGAAGACCTCACCCTGGAAATTAAAAACCTGCTGGATTTCAATCTGAAGAAATTTGGGCTTACGTTAGTTAATGACAAGAAAGGAATGCTGGTTGAAAAAATAAAAATTGTTATTATTGAATTGGTTCATTATTCAGAAGATCAGATTAAGCTAAACTTCTCTGATTATTTAAGCAATAGACTAAATTACGACTACACCTACCTGGCCAATCTCTTTTCGGAGCATCAGGGAATCACCGTGGAACACTACTTCCTGAACCACAAAATTGAAAGGGTGAAGGAATTGCTGATATACAACGAACTCAACATTACCGAAATAGCATACAGGCTTCATTACAGCAGTGTTGGGCATTTATCTAATCAATTCAAAAAAATTACCGGATTAACTCCATCCGAATACAAACGTCTCAAGGTAAAAAAACGCATTCCACTCGAAAAGGTGTGAATAATGCAACTCCTCACTGCAATTGTGTAACACTTTCAGTTTTTTAAAGACCCACCTTTGTTGCAATTAAGGATGGAAGCATAAATATCTCATACTCACCCCGAAGTCCGCAGGCGGCCTTCCCCCCTCTCTTTTAAAAAGCTACTCTTTATACATAAATAAAAAGGGTTAACTTGGTTGGCTAAAAATACAAAGAATAGAAATATGGAAGCACAGCAATTAGAAATAGATTACAGCGGGATGTTTCAGGATAGACGTCTCGAAAAAAGGGGCTCGAAATATTAGCAAAAATGGGATCAAACCAGACAGCCATATTGAATCAGCTTTCGGATAGCCATGCAGACAACATGGCTTATAGTCGTTTTTTTAATAAAGATTACATAAGTGTTTCTTCGTTGAAGAAAATCTCCCAAATAAAAGTTAAGGAAATTAGCAACGGCAAGCATATCCTATGCTTACAGGATACCAGTGAAATAAACTATGAGAAGCACCGGAATTTTTTTCGATTGGATGACCAGGATTTAGGGCCAGTTGGAAAGAACACAGAAATTGGTTTTTTTCTTCACCCCATGCTGGTTGTTGACACAAACGGATATTTCCCATTAGGTTTCTCATCAATACATTGCTGGAACCGTCGCTTTGATAAGCTGGACAAGAACCAGAGAGATTATAAGAATCAGCCCATAGAGGAGAAAGAATCCTATCGATGGATATCAACAGGAAACGATAGTATCAATCTATTAAAAGACAGTGTGGCTCACCTGACAATCATCGGAGATCGGGAAAGCGATATCTATCAGGAGTTTGTTGACTTGAAAACAAAACATTCCGATTTATTGGTACGGTCAAAAGAAAACCGGGGTCTGTATGGGGAAGACAAGCAGTTATATGAATATTTATCAGATCAACCGGTATCTGAAACCTATAAGATTCAGGTGCATGGAGATAAACGAAAAAATCGTGAAAGCCGGGAAGCAATTATAGAAGTTAAGTATTGTAAGGTTAAAGTGGGCAGGCCTAAAAAGCATATTAACAAGAGCCTGCCGGAATACATAGAACTTACCGCCATCGAAGCCCGTGAAAGTATCAGTACCGTTCCTGATGGAGAAAAGCCAATATTATGGCGGTTACTGACCACCCATCAGGTACCCGATGCTGCAACAGCTATCCTGATGGTCACCTGGTACAAAACCAGATGGTTGATCGAAGAATTGTTTAGATTGCTCAAACAGCAAGGGATTGATATTGAATCGAGTCAGTTGGAAAGCGGGAAAGGACTAAAAAAATTGGCGGTCATGGCCATGGAGGCAGCACTAAAAATATTACAACTCAGGCAAGACAGAGATGGCTTGTGTTCTGTTAGTGGATCAGTCGTTTTCAGTGAACAAGAGATAGAATTTGCTGAAACGGTGAGCCAGTCCAGATACGAAGGAAGAACCCAATTACAAAAGAACCCTCACCCCAAAGGATCACTTGCCAGAATGTCTTGGATAATAGCCCGGATGGGAGGTTGGAAAGGATATCAAAGTATGGGAAAGCCCGGTCCGATAACAATGAAAAGAGGCCTTGATAAATTTAACACCATGTACCAAGGTTTAATTTTAGCTAAACATAACAAAGATGTGTATAAAGAGTAGCT
>JBGSUC010000016.1:0-35922 GCA_041736275.1 Prolixibacteraceae bacterium | reverse complement strand
AACACATTATTGTTGTCGAGATTTTTACGCCTGTTCGCTATTAACCCGAACTCAATCAAAAATCGTCAACATGTCAATGAACTATTGTATTTCGGCACTATGGCCGCTTAATTTTTAATGTTTTTTGAACGAACTATTGTATTAACAGATTCTTAACAATCTATCCTGATTGAAATACAGTCGTTTAGAAAACCACACACTTCAAACATGAAAATATTTTCATATATTCATGCACAAATTATCCATTCAAAGGCAGGTATCCTTTATTTGGGGGAGTCGTAAAAGTTTGAATATTTTATAAACACTTAAACCAATCTATTATGAAACAGATTTCGAGAAGATACTTTCTTCAGGCCGGACTGATTGGAGCAGCAGCTGTTACAACAGGCTTTAGCAATGTCGCATTTGCAGGCTTACAAAATACAAAAATTGATACGGTTAAATTGGGTAAAACAGGCTTGTTGGTTCCACGACTGGCGCTCGGAACAGGAACCCATGGAGGAAATCAGTCATCAGATATGACACGCATGGGACTTGATAACTGGGTCAAGATAGCTCGCTATGCCCACGAAAGAGGAGCTACATTTTATGATGCAGCCGACCTTTATGGCTCGCATCAAAATGTTCGGGAAATACTAAAAGAAGTACCCCGGGAAAAAAGCACATTACTCTCCAAAATTTGGACACGTCCGGAAAAATGGAATCAGGACTCTCCAGTGAAAACTATTGACAGATTCAGAAGTGAAACAGGATCTGACTATTTCGATATCTTGCTGCTGCATTGCATGACTAACGATAAATGGAAAGAAGAAAAAAAACCATACATTGAAGCACTTTCAGAAGCAAAACAAAAAGGAATTGTCAAAAGTATTGGTCTTTCATGTCATAGCTTCGAAGCGTTAAAAATTGCTGCCGACGACCCATGGGTTGATGTTATTCTTGCACGTATTAATCCTGAAGGAGTGATAATGGATGCAAGTCCGGAAGAAGTTATGGCTGTTCTTAAAAAAGCTCATGACAGCGGGAAAGGTATTATTGGAATGAAAATATTTGGAGAAGGAAAGTTTACTGACGAGAGTCGGCGCGAAAAATCACTTCAATATGCTATCGGAAGTAAAAATATTGACTGCATGACCATTGGAATGACTTCAATTAATCAGGTTGACGAAAACATAAATCGCATAATGAAAATTGTGAATGGATAGTTTTACGCAGCATTCGGAAATAAAAAATAGTTATTGACAAGTTCCCCTGAAACAGTCTCTATATTTGTGCATTTGTTTAACCCTGGCTTAATCGTAGCTGCTAAAATCAATTAAACAACAAACCTCAATTTATGAATCGTGATAAACTAATTGCACTATATGCTGAAATATTCAAAAGCAACTGGGATAAACCCGCCTTTTCAGATTTTCAGGGGGCAACCTGCACTTATGGAGAAGCAGCACAAATTATCAGGCAAATTCACTGCTTTTTTCGAGAAAGTGGTATTCGTAAGGGCGACAAAATTGCGTTACTAGGCAGAAATTCTTCCAACTGGGCGATCTCTTTTTTAGCCATTTCAGGATACGGTGCCATTTCAGTTCCTGTTCTGCCCGATTTTAACCCGGAAGATATTACTCACATAATTAACCATTCAGAATCAGTATTTCTGTTTGCCGCCGATAGTTTATTCGAAAAAATAAATGTCGAAAAACTTCCTGAAATAATGGCAGTAATCAGCCTGAATGACTTCTCATCGTTATTCTTCAAAACTCACGAAGAACAGGATAAATGGGCAAGATGTTTTAAAACTGAGTATGCCGGAAAATCGGAACCGGAGAATTTTGAACTCGATGAATATCAGGACGATGACCTTAGCATTATTTCATACACCAGCGGAACATCCGGATTCACAAAAGGGGTTATGATTCCTGCCAGAAGTTTATTGTCAAATATCATTTTTGCCCAGGAAAATATGCCATTAAAAGCCGGTGACCGGATTGTTTCATTCCTGCCAATGGCACATGTTTTCGGATTGTTATTCGAATTTCTGTTCCCTGTTTCGGTGGGTTGTCATGTCACTTTTCTATCAAAAGCTCCAACTCCACAGCTCATTATCAAAGCATTTCAGGAAGTAAAACCACGTTTAATTCTTTCAGTTCCATTGGTTATCGAAAAAATATACAAAAAAAGAATTTTGCCTGCACTCGAAAAACCATTGGTTAAATTTTTACTGAAAGTTCCGGGAATAAATTTGATCCTTCATAAAAAAGTACGCGCGAGTCTGGTCGAAACTTTTGGTGGTAATTTCCACGAAATTGTAATTGGCGGCGCACCTCTTAACCACGAAGTTGAAGCATTTTTCCGGAAAATAAAATTTCCTTTTACAATTGGCTACGGAATGACCGAATGTGGACCATTGGTTTCGTATAAAACATGGTCAGATTTCAGACCATCCTCGGCTGGCAGGCTGGTCGACCGGATGGAAGTCCGCATCGATTCGAAAGATCCTTTCAACGATGTTGGAGAAATACTTGTGAAAGGTAAAAATGTTATGGCCGGATACTTCAAAAACGAAAAAGCGACATCTGAAGCTATCGATGAGGAAGGCTGGCTGCATACCGGCGATCTTGGCGTAATAGATTCGGATAATTTTATATACATCAGGGGGCGATGTAAAAACATGCTACTTGGCCCTTCCGGTCAAAATATTTATCCTGAAGAGATGGAAGCTAAACTGAGCAACTATCCTTATGTCCTGGAGTGTGTAATTACCGAACGGGAAAATCGTTTAATTGCATATGTTTTTCCGGATCCCGAACGCATTGAAGCTGAAAAACCTGACGAAAAAAAATTGAAGGAAATTATGGTTGAAAACTGCAAATCAGTGAACAGGGAATTATCGAAATTTGCGCAGCTTAGCGAGATTATATTGGTTGAAAAAGAATTTGAGAAGACACCAAAACGCAACATAAAACGTTATTTATATACATAAAAAAAGCCAGACTGGATGTGCCGGGCTTTTTTCTGTTATAGAATTTTGGTGGATTAATGAACAATGTCATTCAAAACTTAATCCTATTTAAATGAACTAAGTAACCCCATCTTTCTACTTTTTTAACGAAATGGCCGATTTTTTGCATGAATGGTATGTTTTGGTAAATGAAACAACCATTTTAAAAAATAATATTTACATCCATTTTTCCAATGCAGTATTTAAAAACCTGTTTACAGGATATAATGCTTTCATCCTTTCCACCACTTTTTCGACATAACTATCACTCATAACATCCGAATCATTTAAAACTGAAGTAAAAGCAAACGATTTGTATTTCAGCAAATCGATATCCTGAAAATCTTTCGGAAATCCTTTGGGAGCAGTTTTTAATTTGTCATCGTACATGTTGGGATAAACCTTGAGAAACTTATCACTGTAAACCAATGCTTTAAAATCTTCGGAATTATCGAAAATTTCTGTCCTGATAGCTTTTAGAGCATCGGCGGGCGGGTGATATGAACCTCCGCCAACAAATGAAGATCCCGGCTCAATGTGAAGGTAATACCCTGCGCTTGTGCTTTTTCGGCCACCGGGAGCTATAAAACTTCCCATGTTCGTTTTATAGGGCGTTTTATCGTTCGAAAAACGAACGTCACGAAAAATACGAAACACACAGTTTTTAGGATCCTGAATGCCAATCCCAGCGTCGAATTTGGCAATTTCATGATTAATCAGCTCAGTCAGGAAAATCATCTTTTTGCGGCTTTCCTGATACCAATCCCGATTTTCGTCAAACCATTCCTTATTGTTATTCTTTCTTAGTTCGGTTAAAAATTTCAGTACCTGTTCCATTTTGATTAAATTTTAAACATTCTATTCGGCATAAGGTACATCTTTCCTGAATCCGAACTGCAAATCTTTTCCCTTTTTCTTAAATCACAGGCGAAATACAGCTGAAATTGCTCTGAAATTGTACTTTTGTTATCAACGTTTTAGATATGAAAAAGTTTGTCATTATAGTTGCCGGAGGATCAGGAAGCCGTATGGGCACTGAAATTCCAAAGCAATTTCTTGAATTATCAGGAAAACCTGTGCTAATGCACACAATTCAGGTTTTTTACGATTATGATCCTAAAAGTGAATTGATTATAGTTCTTCCGGAAACACAACAGAAATTCTGGGCAGGATTGTGTCTGAAACATTCTTTTTCGATACCTCACCAGATTACCCCGGGAGGAGAAACTCGTTTTCATTCAGTCAGAAATGGATTGAGCATGATAAAGGGCGAAGGAATTGTTTTTATACACGATGGAGTCAGACCATTGGTTTCAAGAGAAACGCTTGACAGATGTCTTGAAACAGCGTCTAAAAGTGGAAATGCTATTCCGGTTTTACCCGTAACCGAATCTTTGCGAAAAATAGCAGGAAATGTAAACATTTCAATCGACCGGAGTTTATATTTCAGCGTACAAACACCCCAAACTTTCCGCAGCGAAGTAATATTGGAAGCCTTCAACCAAAATTACGATCCTGCATTTACCGACGATGCTTCGGTGGTTGAAAAAGCCGGATCGTCAATTCATATGGTAGAAGGAAACCGTGAAAATATCAAGATTACAAATCCAACAGATATTATTGTAGCTGAAGCCTTTATTAATTCCAAATTCTGAAGATATATTGATCTATTCTATATTCTACAACTAAATTATCATCTGCTACTTCTGAACCATTTCCATCTACTTGGGTTATTAAACTTTTAAAACTCAAGGCATATCTTAATCCTGACCTCTCAACTGGATAAGATTATTTAATTTCACCAACTATTATCAAATACCAACTATGGATTTTAAAAATTTAACCTTATATCGCCCCAAAATGGAATATCGTCGCTTTGGCAAAACCAATAAAATGGTAAGTGTCGTTACCTTGGGGGGAATGCGTTTTAAAAACAGCTGGAGCGAACCCCGCGATGTAATACCACAGGAAACGCTGGATCAATGTCGTGATACAGTTGAAAAAGCTCTGAAACAAGGTATTAATTTAATCGAAACGGCTCACGGATACGGTAAAAGCGAACATGCTTACGGCCGTGTTTTGAATGATGAGCTGAAACTAAAGCGCGATTCGTATTTTCTGATGACCAAAGGCAATCCGAATTCTGCAGATGAAACCCGGGAAGTGGTTGCAAAACAACTAAAAGCGCTAAAAACTAATTATTTTGATTTTTATGCCTGGCATGGAATCAATACCATTGAATTGCTCGAAAAAGCATGTGCCAAAGGTGGTCCGGTGGAAGAACTACTGAAAATGAAGGAAGAGGGAATTATCGGGCATGTAGGATTCAGTACACATGCACCACTGGAAGTAATTATTAAAGCAATCGAAACCGATTTGTTCGACTTTGTAAACCTGCATTATTACTATTTTTTCCAGAGAAACAAGGCAGCAATCGATCTGGCTGAAACAAAAGATATGGGCGTATTCATCATTTCGCCCAACGATAAAGGCGGGCAATTATCAAACTCTCCTCAAAAACTGATTGACTTAACGGCACCACTCCACCCTATTCAGTTTAATGCACGGTTTTGCCTGAGTCACACATCTATTCATACCTTAACTTTTGGACTTCCGGTAACAGTGCAATTCGACCATATTAACGGTATATTTCCGGCGCCTTCACCACTATCTCCTGAAGATGCTAAAATCAAACATGAACTCGACCGACAAAAGTTACTCGATAAATATGCCGATTTCGATGGGCACTGCATGATCAACGACCCATCAGGACTGAATATTCCTGAAATATTACGTTTCCGAACACTTTGGAAATGCTACGACATGAAAGACTTTGGACTTTACCGGTACAACATGTTTCAGGAAAAAGACCATTGGTTTCCGGGCAATTTTCCAACTGAAGAAAGTTTGAAAAAGATTGATCTGAGCCGTTGTCCTAAAAACATTCCATTGGTCGATCTGATTAGGGAAACCCATGAAGGATTGTATCGTCCAAAAGAAAAAAAATAAAAATGGAGCTGAGATTTTTAATCTCAGTTTTCATTAATCGCGGTAAAAGACCGCAACACCTATAAGACAAAACAGGCTGAATTCTTCCGAATTCAGCCTGTTTCAGTTCCTAATATTTCAATTTTCTATTTATTCAATTTTTTGATCCTTCTCAGATTTTTACGTTTAGCCATTTTTAACTTGATGGTGTAATCGAGCTCATACAAAGCGGGAACAAACATCAGGGTAAGAAAAGTCGCGAAACTTAATCCGAAGATGATTGACCAGGCCAGTGGTCCCCAGAAAGCAACGTTATCGCCACCAAAATAAATATGTGGATTAAGTTCAGTAAACATGGTTGTGAAGTTGATGTTCATACCCACAGCCAGTGGAACCAAACCAAGCATGGTTGCAGTTGCAGTAAGAATTACCGGCGTCATTCGTGTTTTTCCACCTTCGATAATCGCACGTCTGGTTGGCATTCCTTCCGCTTTTTTGGAATCAATAAATTCGACGATCAATATTCCGTTTCGGACGACGATACCTCCCAACGCCACAACTCCTAGTCCGGTCATCATAATTACTAAATCCATGTGGAAGATCATTACACCAAGCAGAACACCGATGATACTGAAAATAACCTCACTCAAAATAATCAGCGATTTACTTACCGATCCAAACTGCGTAATCAGGATAAAGAAAATTGCACCCAATGCAATAACCATCGCCTTCATAAGGAAAGTAGCAGTTTCTTCCTGATCTTCCTGTTCTCCGGTTAATTTGATAGCTGTTCCCTGATGTAAGGCAAATTTCTTCGCTTCCCGTTTTATTACCGGAACAATGTCATTGGCTGAAAATCCTGAAAGCACATTGGAATAAACAGTAATAATGCGCTTTTGGTCCAATCGTTTTATTCCGGCATAAGAAGTCGTATAATCAATCTTTGCTACCGTTGAAAGCGGAATACTGCGCAATTGTCCGGAATTCATGTCGCGGTAAGTAATCTGAAGATTGACAAGTGCGTTAATGTTGTCACGCGTTACTTTGGCGTAACGAAGCATAATTGGATATTCATCCTCATCTTGTTTTAATTTCGAAATTTCTTTCCCATAAAGGGCGGTTCGAATTTCCAGTCCGATTTGTCCGGTCGAAAGACCCAAACGCTGAGCACGATCGCGGTCAATCTGAACAATAATTTCCGGAGAACTCATCTCGAAATCGGTTTTCAATTCTTCAACTCCCGGAATATTTAATGAATCCAGATAATCGCGAAAAGCATAGGCATCAACAACCAGCTCTTCCAGATTTTCGCTGGTAACTTCAATATTAATTGGTTTCCCGGTTGGCGGGCCCATGCTGTTTTTATCTACTGTAATCTCAGCACCAGCAATATTGCCTAATTCTTTACGAAGTAATTCCAGGTATTCTGTTGTTGAAATTCCGCTTGCACGAAGTTTACTTTCAACAAAATTGATCGAAACTTTTCCACGGTTAAAAGGAGTTCCTGTTGTGGTAAAACCTTCTTCCTCTGCACCAATGGTTACGTTCGAAATAATGGATTCAACATCAGGATTATTCCGGCCAATTGTTTTATAAACACGTTCTTCCGCAATCCGGGTAACGCTGTCGGTTACCGTTTGATCAGTTCCGCCCGGCATTTTAATGTACACGTAAATGTTGTTCGGATCGCCATCAGGGAAAAATAAAACAGTTGGTTTTACTGCTCCGGTAATGAAGATGGTGACTACGAATAGTCCAATCATTCCACCAAGAATCCAAATCGGACGACCACCTTTTAGAATCATTCGCAGCTGCCTATCATATATCGACATAATCCATGGCCAGGTTTTTTCCTGAAAGGTTGTGATCATTCCTTTAATCACAAAATGGAATAAAAGCATCATCAGAACGGCAAATACAAGGAAGTTGGCCAGTCCATAAACTTTCGTTAGATAGAAAATGGCAGCAAATACAAGCATTACAATAATAATGGTCCTAATTCTTTTCCAGCCACTTCCCTTTTGGAAATCCTTATCGTATTCATGTTTCATAAACGAAACGGCAAAAACAGGATTAAACACATACGCTACAAAGAGCGATGCAAAGAGCGTGATTATCAGCGTGACGGGTAAATAATGCATGAACTGACCTACGATTCCAGGCCAGAATGCCAATGGGAAAAACGGCGCCAGCGTAGTTAATGTTCCGGATAAAATCGGAAGAAATACTTCACCAGCAGCTTTCTTGGCAGCAATATTTATATCAGGATTGAATTTGTGCAGACGGTGTGTATTTTCGATCACCACAATGGCATCGTCAACCACAATTCCAAGTGCAAAAATGAAGGCAAACATCACGATCATGTTCATGGTGAAGCCCAGACCAGGAATAATAAGATAGGCCACGAAAATAGAGAGTGGAACCGATAAACCCACGAAGAACGCATTGGTAACGCCCATGAAAAACATAAGCACAATAGTTACCAAAATAAATCCGATGATAATCGTATTGTTAAGTTCTTCCAGGGTATTCCGGGTATGTAAACTCTGATCTCCTGTAATGGTTACCTCCATTCCCTTAGGAAATTGAAGCTCCTTCAGTTCATCAACAATTTGCACAATCTGATCTGAAGCATCCAGAAGATTTGCACCGTTCTTTTTGATCACGTTCAGGGTTATTACATTTTTACCGTCCAGACGCGCAAAACTTTCCTGCTCCTCAAAACCATCAACGACATCAGCGATATCACTTAATTTCACATAAGCACCACTGGATGAATGAACAACAATGTTTTTTAACGTTTCAACATCCTTAAACTGACCTTTAATGCGAACCGTATTCCGAACGCCGTTGTTTGTGAGGTTACCACCCGAAATGGTCATGTTTTCCATCGCTACGGCACGTTCAATATCGCTGAATGTAACTTTGGCCGCCTCCATTTTGAAAATATCGGCATTCACCTGTATTTCGCGGTCGAGTGCACCAACAATATCAACACGGGTAATTTCTTTCAGTGCTTCAATCCGGTCCTGAGTTATTTCAGCATAATGCTTGAGTTTTACAAGATCAAAATTTCCTGAAATGTTAAGGTACATCACCGGCATGGCGGAAATATCGATGTCCATAATGTCAGGATCAGACGGAAGATCAGTTGGCAAATCACTTTTCGACTTGTCAACAGCATCGCGGACACGCTGTTTTGCTGTTTCAATTGAAAGATCAGGATCAAACTCAACGATAATGGAAGAGAAATCGGGAACTGAATTGCTGGTAATTTTCTTCACATCCGAAATCGATTTCAATTGTTTTTCGATCGGACGGGTTACCAGGTTTTCGATATCTTCCGGAGAAGTTCCCGGGTATGCAGTATTGACGACGATATATGGAATTATTACCTGAGGAAACTGCTCCTTCGGAATTAAATAATAATTCATCATACCGAGAATCGAAATCAGGATTGCAAGTACATAAATACTTGTCCGGTTATCGATTGCCCAGCTCGTTGCAAAAAATTCTTTAAACTTGTTTTCTTTCGACATGTTTGGTCATTTTTGATATTAGAGAACTACAACTTCACCATCATTCAGGTTCTGAAATCCAGCGATGATAATATTTTCACCAACAGTAAGCCCTTCCAGAATTTCAACAATTCCATCGTAATCCATACCTGTTTTAATCATTCTTTTTTCTGCAATAATTACGTTACCTTTTGGTTTGGCGACATAAATGAATTTTCCCTGCTGATCGCTTTGGATATAATTCACTGGCAGACAAAATGTTTTTTCATTGGTGTAATCCTTAATTTTCAGATAGGCAATCATATTGGCACGCAGCGTAATATCTTTGGAAGAAATTCTACATTCTACTTTAAACGTGCGGTTTGTCGGATCGATATAACGACTTGTGAAATTCAGTTTGGTCTCAATTTCTTTGCCTAAATCAGGAAAGCTCACTAATGCTGAATTTCCGTCTTTGATTCGCGTTGCATACGTTTCCGAAACGTCAGCAGTAATTTTGGCAACGCTCATGTTAATTACACGGATAGTCGAAGTCGGTTGACCTGCAGCTGCCATTTGTCCGACGCGAAGCGGAATACTCTCAACGGTACCGTCGATTGGGGAAATTATTTTGGACATTTTCAATTGTTCCTTAATCGTTTTCACTCTTTGTTCCAACGACTCCTTGCTTGCTTTGGCCTGCAAATACTGAACTTCACTTCCGATTTTCTTGTCCCATAAAGCGCTCTGTTTTTCGAAAATACTGTTGGCAAGTTCCAGTTGTGTGTTTACTTCCTGAAGAGATTGTTTGGTGACCTGGTCATCCAAATCAACCATCACCTGACCTTTTCTAACCACAGTTCCTTCTTTCACATAAACAGCAGTTACAATTCCGCTCATTTGCGGACTTACAGCAATATTCTGATCACCGTCAACAGTTCCCTGAACCTTGATGTAATGGTTAAATACGCATTCAACGGAAGGAGAAACCTGAACAGCAACGGCCTTTACTTCTGCCGCTTCACCTTCAGGATTAACCTCGGCTTCAAGCTGGGCAATTTGCGTATTTAACTGCTCGCGCTGTTGTTTCAGTTTATCAAGCTCAGCCTTTTTATCGGTAGTCGCACTACACGAAACCAAAAAAGCGATCAGAGTTGAATAAATAATAATCTTTTTCATTGTTTTTATTTTTTGATGTTTTTATTTTTCAATGGATAAATTAATTTGCTGCAACATCCTGGTTGATATTATATAGCTTTTCCAGTTTCGATTTCGCTCCCTGCAAATCATAAATACTTTGGTAATAATTCGTCAGGTTCGTCAGGTATTGATTTTGACTGGTCATCAGATCC
This sequence comes from Prolixibacteraceae bacterium, assembly GCA_041736275.1. Lineage (GTDB taxonomy): Bacteria > Bacteroidota > Bacteroidia > Bacteroidales > Prolixibacteraceae > Aquipluma. The sequence continues at coordinate 25,090 of JBGSUC010000016.1, read as the reverse complement.
ATACTTGAAGCCATTCCCTGCTTGTATTTTTCGAGAGTACGCTGGTATATAATGTCCGAAAGTTCTTTGCTTTTTTTCTGATTCTGGTATTTTTCAAGTTTCAGCTTAACATCGTTCTGATATTGACTGGCTTGCATTATCAGGCTGCTGGAAACAAGTTGCCGTGTATTTTTAGCTTTCTCAAGAGCCATCTTCCTTTGCGATACAACAGATAGACGCTGACCACTGCTAAATATCGGCAAGCTCAGATTGATGCCAACCAAATCTTTTGGTGCAAAATCAAAAGCAGGAGCTTTCAACTTTTCAGTGTGATTATAAAAACCGGCAATTGTAGGCAAAAAGCTTGATTTGGCAAGATTCAACTCCAGCTTAGCTGCTTTTTCAGAAGTCTGTATCAATTGATAGTCAATATTCTGATCAACATTAAAGGGCTCAGTTATCAACTGAAGACTCGATTTAGTCAACGATTCTCCTGATTCCATCTCATCACTTAATTCAATTTTAACCGCGTCTTCCAATCCAGTCTGAATTTTAAGCAATCGGTAAGCCATATCAAGATTGCTTTCAACCTGATTTATTGCATTCCTGATTGTATTGGCAGTCAGTTCAAGTTGGTCAACATCTGTTTGTTCCAGAAAACCCTGTTTATTCATTTCGGATATTTCATACAAGGTTTTGTTGATATTCTCCAGATTCAGGCTTAAAATTTTCTTGCTTTCCTCTGCCAGTTGAATCATATTATAAGTATTTATAACTGTTTCAACTACATCGAGTTTAGTTTTCTCCGCATTTTGCTTTGTCAGACCATAATATACTTTGGTGGCTTGCATACCAACAATGTACGATCCACTAAAAATTAATTGAGAAAGAGTAATATCAAAAGTGGTATTATTCTTAACACCAAGTTCAATTGGAGTGCCTGCCTCACTGTTTAAGTAAATCTTTTCACCAGAATCGAGTGTAACCGAGCTCATCGTGCCACTTTGCGTAGCATCACTCCATGGAACTTCGGTATTCGACAAGGTTGTTTTACCTCCAAAACTCAAAGTTGGAACTTTAAAAATGTGCTGATAAGTTCCCTTGGCATCAATTTGTGGAAGTCCCGTGGCAATAGTTTCCCAAACTTTCTTTTGTGCTATTTTCAGATCAAGATCTGAATTAAGAATGTTCGTGTTGTTTTGCAATGCCAGTTTCATGGCATCCTGAAGCGAAAGCTTCATTGTTTCCTGAGCACCAGCAACGAATGTTCCCAAAAGGAACATCCCTGCCAGCAAGAGAATCTGTTTCTGTTTTCTGAGCATGTTGAGTAATCTTTATAGGTTATTTATATTTTTATTCAATTGGTGGATCTCAGCTTTTCGCATTTCGAAATAGGTTATTCCCTCAGCATTGGAGATAGCCCGTATATGATTCTCGAACATCACCTCAAAAACTTCGATAAAGCTTATGTTCTCTATCATACAGAAATCTTTATTGTGCATTTCAACCAGATTTCGCACATATAAACCTGCTACTAATTCAATGTTTATATCACTGCGATATAGTCCTTCATTTATTCCTCTTTCAATGTTCTTGCTAATCATATTAAAAATATGCTTATGCTTCTTTTCCAAGAACTTATTGAAAATAGGTTCATAGTATTTTTTTAACTCAAACTTTAATTGCGGATTAACCTTTGCCATTTCCTCAGAAACCATTAAACTGGCTTTTAACAAAATATCAATAGCATTCAAACCATCCAACCTGATCTTTGAAAATTCGTCATCCCATCTCAAATCATCGTAATAGAATAGCTTCTCGATCAAATCTTCCTTGCTTTTCACATATTGATAAAGCGTCTTTTTCGAAATCTTCAGATTCCGGCTAATATCATCCATGTTCAAATTTCTAATCCCTAACTCATAAACCAACTCTGCTGTTTTATCCAGAATTGTCCTAAATTTCGGATCATCAAAATTCATTTCATCTACCATTTCAATTTCAGATTATAATTTCCCTGCAAAGAAAGGAAACATTTTCAACACAAAACGTTTCCTTAATGTAAATTGTTTATTAAATATTAAGCGCAAATTTTCACAATAATTCCTGAAAAGCTTAAATCAAGGTAGATAATCATGCAATTTTAATAGGTAAATGACTGTTTTTGAAAGGTAAAAGATGAGACTACAAATTAGTTCGATATCTTTCCTTTTAAGGTTGACGATTGAACGGACAAAATATTTTAGTAAAAGACTGTTCTTTTAAGAAAATTGAAAATAAACAAGTGTGGACCTAGTTTTTGAAAACAACTGGAGGTATGTAAAAGTCGATTAGAAAATTAGCCCGCTCAACCAGGCCCAAACGACATAACGAAGAAATTTACCGGCCAGCATGGCCAATGCAGTAATCAATATGTTGGCACGTAAAAGACCAAGTGTAACAGCAAAAATATCACCGACTGCGGGAACCCAACTAAGAAAAGCAAAAATGGCACCTCGCTTATAAAGCCGGTTATGCCACTTTTCAATGGTTTCGCGTTTTATTCTCAGGTACTTTTCAATCCATTCCCATTTGCCGAGATAACCAATCGCAAAACTGCTCATGCCACCCAGCCAGTTTCCGGCTGTTGCAACCAGAACAGCCGAATAAACATCTGTTCCACTGGCAATCAGAACTGTAAGGATTACTTCGGAGCTAAAAGGAACAACCGTTGCAGCCAAAAAACTAGCAAGAAAAAGTCCCCAAAGGCTGTAATCAAAAAGTCCGTCCATCAGCTGAAAATTGAATTTGGATGCGAAACTACAGAAAATATACGACCAATTACCCCGAATTATTTATCTGAAATATCGTGAACCAAAGGTTTTCCACGGATTTGAAACTTTCATGAACTTACTGACTCTCCTTTTGTTCGAACAATTTTAACTACCTTTGATGCCTAAAAATAAAATTTCAAAAGAATGGATTCTACCCGTCAAAATAAAATTTCTAGGCTTTTACAAAAAGATATTGCCGAAATTCTTCAGAAAGAAGGTAAAAACCTGTTTTTGGGAGTATTGGTTAGTGTTACCAATGTCCGGATTTCACCAGATCTTTCGGTTGCACGAGTTTATCTGAGCATTTTCCCATCAGAAAAAGGAGCTGCTACACTGCTCGAAATCAAAACACATCAGTCAAGAATCCGGGGATTGCTTGGTCTGAAAGTTGGTAAACAACTTCGGATTGTTCCGCAACTCGATTTCCACATCGACGACAGCCTCGACTACATTGATAATATTGACCGGTTACTGAAAGAATAATACCAGGTTTTAGTTTGATGCCTCGCGCACATTAACTTTAAACTTTTGACTTTAAACTTGAATATGCAATACGATCCGATTAAACGTTCACTGGGAAAAGTATTTAACCAAACGCCGGTTTTACGCCAGCTTTTTTATCATTTGCTCGATTTGCTTTTATTACGCGCTTGGCATATCCGAAAAGAACTACGCAAACGCACTCATTCTTCTTTGGAAGTAAATACCATACTGGATGCAGGTTCTGGGTTTGGACAGTACACATACCGAATGGCAAAATGGTTTCCAAAGGCCGAAATTAAGGCCGTTGATATAAAACCTGAGCAGATTGAAGATTGCAATCAATTTATGCAAAAAGTAAAGTTGACCAATCGTGTCAAATTTGAATTGGCAGATCTGACCCAGTTTTTGGAAAATGAAAAATACGATTTGGTTCTTTCGGTTGATGTGATGGAACACATCGAAGAAGACCTAAAGGTTTTTAGCAACTTTTATGCCTCGATGAAAAAAGGCGGAATGTTGCTGATTTCAACACCGTCAGATCAGGGAGGTTCCGACTCTCACGACCACGAAGAAGGTGTCCATGGTTTCATTGACGAACATGTTCGTGATGGGTACAACATCGGAGATATAGCAAGAAAACTCAAATCCGTTGGATTTTCGAAGGTTGAAGCACGCTATTCATATGGGACTCCCGGGAAAATTTCTTGGAAACTATCGATGAAATACCCTATTTTAATGCTGGGAGCAAATAAATTGTTTTACGTAATTCTCCCGTTCTATTATCTTATTGTTTTCCCGTTTGCAATTGTTCTAAACTTTATTGACATTGGATTAACTCATAAAAGTGGAACAGGTTTAATTGTAAAAGCCTGGAAATAAATTGAAAACTGCCTTCTATATCGCCCGTCGTTACCTGATCTCGAAAAAATCGGTCAATGTAATAAACATCATCTCAGGTGTTTCAGTTGCCGGGGTAACAGTTGGCACTTTTGCCCTGGTGGTTATTTTATCCGTTTTTAACGGCCTCGACTTTTCTATCAAATCACTCTTTTCTTCTTTCGATCCGGATATAAAAATTTCAGCTGCAAGAGGCAAGTCCTTCGATATGAACGAAGGCAACTTCGATGAAATTAAACAATTAAGCGATATTTATTCAGTGACTCCTGTCATCGAGGAAAACGCACTCCTTAGGTATGGAAACCGACAATATTTTGCCACTGTAAAAGGCGTCCCAACCAATTATGACCAGATTTCAGGCCTCGATTCGGCAAGTATAACCAGTGGCAGGTTTATTCTGGAAGCCAAACAGAGTCCGTTTGCTGTAGTTGGGCAAGGAGTTGCCTATTATTTGTCAGTTGGACTGACTTTTACTGATCCCATTCATATTTACGCACCAAAAAAAGGAACAAAAGGAACTCTCAACATGACCAATTCCTTTAACCACAGTACAATTTATGCCTCCGGGATTTTTCAAAACCAGCAGGAAATTGATTCCAAATATATTTTGGTTCCATTTGGTTACGCACAGGAGTTGTTTCAAATGGGAACCCGGGTTAGCGCGATAGAAGTTGGACTAAAAGAAGGCGTTTCTGAGGATGATGTTAAGGCAGAATTATCCAGAATACTGGGTAATAAGTTTTCAGTTAAAACACAATTTCAGCAACACGAACTTTTCTATAAAGTAATGCAATCCGAAAAGTGGGCCATTTTCATTATTCTGGCGTTTGTTTTGGTTATTGCATCATTCAATATTCTGGGTTCGCTATCGATGCTTATAATCGACAAAAAGGCCGACATTGCCATCCTTCAGAGTATGGGAGCCAGTCAAAAACTTATCCGTACCATTTTCCTGTTTGAAGGATGGATGATTTCTCTGGCCGGCGCCATCTTCGGGCTGATTCTGGGAGTAACAATCTGCCTGATACAGATAAAATTTGAACTCCTGAAAATACCGGGAAACGAAGGCGCGTTTATCTTTTCAGCCTATCCTGTTCAAATTCGGATTGGCGATCTTCTGGCCATTTTTCTTTTGGTATCCGGTATTGGCTTTCTTGCTGCGTGGTATCCGATCCGGTTTATCTCCGGAAAATACCTGGCAGCTCCAACAAAGTAAAATTGAAATTTCGCCGGCTTATTATCCAATCAAAAATCCAAAATCATCATCCGAACCAAGCTCAACAGGAGTAATTCCTTTTTTAAAAATTCTGGCCTTTCGGCTTCCAATAAGATCTATTTTCTGATCTTCAACCCTAAGCATTGTTCCTTCACGTAAACCGACCACATATAAATCGGGATTAATTTCCAGAAACTCCTCAATACGCTGTTCTCGTGTTTCCCCGCCATGTCCGTCAGGATTGGCATCCAGATAATGCGGATTAATCTGGAATGGTACCAGCCCGGTAGTGTCGAAACCTTTAGGATCGATAATTGGCATATCGTTGGTAGTACGCAGTGTCGGACAGGCTACGTTTGAGCCTGCACTCCAGCCAACATAAGGAGTTCCGGTATTAACTTTCTTACGAATAACATCCATCAGCCGATGATCGTTCAACATGCGAACCAACTGCCACGTATTTCCACCACCTACCACAATAACTTCAGCCTCGGCTACTGCCCTGGCAGGGTCACTGAAATGATGAATACTTTTTATCTGATAACCCAGTTCGCTGAAGCGTTCTGCCACTTTTTGTTCATAAACGTCAAACGAAAAAGTTACTGCAGCATATGGAATGAACAATGCAGTAAGAGGTTTGTCTCCCAGAAATTTTTTGATTTCGTGTTTTGGATAGTCTAAATAGGCTTCCCCTGTCATGGTTGAATTGCTGATCAACAATAATTTCATAATCGAAATGTTTTAATATTTCCCAGTAAGCGGGTATAGAATTTTAATGAAATCAAAACGAAATTAGCTTTACACCGAAAGAAAAAGGATAAAGTACCGGCCCCTTACCATCTTCGAACAATGGAACCAAATCATAGGAGGCAAAAATATTAGCTGAACGGTAACCTACCCTGAATGTTCCTGCAACTTTGTAATCCCGAACAGAATAATCGCCTGGTGATTTTAACTTTTCTCTCTTACCATTTTTCCTGTACTTTATCTTGGTATGTGTCTCAAGTCTTTTTGCACCAATCATTCCAAGGGAAAAATAGATACGGTTCGCTGTATGTCCTATCGGAATTTGAAATTCGACCAACAAGGGAATTTCCAGATAAACCAATGAAAACTTAGACTTTTGGTTCGATTCGAAATATTGATTTTCAGGAAATATTTTTCGGTCCTGATCAACTTGAATGGTAGTTTTATTATCGAGGTGGTAGCTTTGCAAGGATAATCCAAGTCCGCTAACCAGTCCTATATTATTCCGGTTTTGCTGAAAACCCATTGAATATTGCAATAAATTCAGGTTTAAAACATTCGAGCGAAATAAATCATTATCAAGAAAACCGTTTTCGTTTGCTGGATACATGCTGTAATCCGGATTCGAAAAACCATTTAATCCAAATTCAATTCCTGACCAATGACCTTTAAATTCTTCGTCCCAATAATTAAATCCTTCATTCACCAGATCCTGAATATCAATCAAGCCCGAAAGTCTGCCCGAACGACTTTGCAATACAATAACTGAATCCGTATCTGCTGTTTGCGAAAACACCGGAAAAGACAATATAATGGCGATAAAAATTAAAAGTACACGTTTCATCCGGATGATCAATAATTGTTTTTTGCCTATCGTTTGACCAATCTTATTAAAACTCAAATCAAATTCAAACGATCAGGTTCTCAGGTAATCTTATTTTATGCAACAAAGGTAAACAATCAAAACAAAAAAGGAGTCTAACCAATCTGGTAAACTCCTTACAAACTCCAAGAATGGTTCTGAATTAATTCAGAAAACTGATTCCAATTGTAAATGGTGTTAGTTCCGGTCCTTTTCCTGACTCGAATAAAGGCGTTAAACTATAGTTGGCAAACAAACACACATCTTTGTACCCAATACGTGCGGTTGCGGCGTATTTAAACGAATTAATATTAAATCCACTTCGGTCCTTTTCCTTGTTATTGCCTTGCTTTACCTTGGTATGTGAGCCAATTTTTACTCCCCCAATAACTCCGGCATTAACGAAAAGTCTGCCTTCGTTGTGGTTTACGGGTATCTGGAATTCAAGTAAAACCGGAACATTAAGGTACGAAACGGCAAGTTTTGTTTTCGAAAGATTGTCTTCAGGAAGAAGTAATGGCTCGGTTCGGTTCACTCCTTTTACAAGTGTGTACGGATTCTCGAACCGATAATTGTTGAAGCTTAATCCCATTCCGGAAACTAATCCTACATAAGACTTTACCAGACCAATATTTAACTCATAGAAGTTAAAGTCAAACTCCATTGATTTCCCCTGATTCAATGACATAAAATCATTGTCAGATGGGGCATACATGCTGTAATCAGTTTTATCAAACGCATTGAACCCTAATTCTATGCCTTCCCAATGGCCTTCGAATTTACCCGATCTGTCCTTTTTGTGTTTGTCTTTTCCCCAGATAATTTCGGTTCCGCCATCATGATCAATTACTTTGATGTCCTTCTTGCCAATACGGACAATTGAAGTATCGACAGCTTCAGGTTGATTAATGGTATCTTCCGGAATAATATTTACTGAAGAAGGTGTTGCTAAAATCACATCTGCGGATACTTCCTGGGCAAATCCATTTAAGCAGAATACTGTGATTGCGAATAGTGAGAGAATAAATTGTTTCATGGCCTAAATTGTTAAAATTTGCCTGTATGACGGAGACGTGTTTTGAAAAGTTACAGTTGATTTATTTTTTTTCCAATGGAATAGAAAAAGCCAATAACTTGCTTTCAAATTCAACTTTGGTAATTTTACCATCGGTTTCGTTGTAGCCAATGCGATCGCCCGAAAGTTCGGATGCCAGATTTAACCCCATGCGGGCAATCCGCTGAAAAGAAAATAAGCCTTCATTTCCTGCTCTTTTTGCCCGAATTGCCAGATATTCTTCCAAACTCAGGGTATCCGAAGGTTCACGAACATTCAAATCATAACCTATTTGGGCAATTGCAAGTTTGTTGTCTGTTAAAGACGGATTTTCAATTTGCGCCAAAATTGGAGAAATAGTTGTCATCGCAATCAAATCATGTTCTGATTTTATTATTTCTTCTGACGGCTTTTCTTCTTGTATTTGTTTTGCTTTCTCCGGGTTGCCCTTTAACTTTAATGTGTTCGGTTCCTGAACAGGTTTAGGTACTTCCTGAACTTCTGTTTCCTGTGGTTTGTTTTGCTGTTCGATCGTTTCAGCTAAAGGCTTATCTTTTGCAGTAATTTCGGCTAATTTGGGATTTCCCTGTTGCTGCTGAACCTGATCCTCATTTTGATACAGTGAATTAATTCCCCAAAGTAAAACAACAACAGCTGCTGCTCTTGCTGCCCAATTCAGAAATACAGTATACCCCGATTTTTTATATAACTTTTGTTTATTTGGATATTTGATACCTAAATCAGGAATTAACCGTGTTTTTGTGAAAAGCCGATATTCAGTTTCCAATTCAGGATAAGCAGAAAGATAAGCCTCAAACAATTTTCGTTCATTATCATCCAGATCTCCTTCAAAGTAGGCAATAGCTTTATTTTCAATAATTTGCTTACTATCAGCTTCACTTTTGTAAAGTATATTTTTATCCTGAAACAAAATTTGCTCTTCGGGCAATCTAATCGTATCAAAAAGTTGAAGTTCTTCTTTCAAATCCGGATTCTCTTCCAAAAAATCCAGAAACTGATCAACTCTATTCTCTTCCAGATTACCTTCGAGGAAATCCAGAAAGAACGATTCGTAATTATCTCTGGTTACATTCATAGTACTAAATCCATTTTACCAATGTAATTTTTCAGAAAAACACGAGCCCGGTAAATGTAAACTTTTACCTGAGCTTCTGTTAGCGAAGTAATATCACCTATTTCTTTATAGGAGTAACCCTCGTAATCGCGCAACAGAATTACTGTCCGTTGGATATCTGAGAGTTGCTTGACAGCTACATTGAGTATTTCTGCGAGATCAGAATATTGTTCATCATGGACGTCCTCAGGAACCTGGTAATCTTCCATGTAGCTTTGGCGTTTATCTTTCCGTAGCACATCAATCATTGTATGATAGGCTGTTGTAAATAAATACGATTTCACCTTATCAAAATTCACATTTTCTGCGTTTCGCCACAATTTCTCGTAACTATCCTGAACGACATCGCGGGATCGTTCTTCGTCTTTTAGATTTTTCAGGATAAAACGGAAGACATTATCTGAATACAGATCAACCGATTGGTTGTATTCCTTTACATTCATTCTGATTCGCTTACTTTTTTTGTATGTAAGACGACCAGATACTTCATTTTGTTACAGCAACATCTAAATTCTGTTGAATTGGAATTTTTGTTTTTTCTATCGCTTCGAGTAATGTATTGTCAATATTTTTGATGATCGGATAAAACCCTTCCTCCCCAATAATGTTTCTGGCAATATAAGCTTTTACCTGATTATCAATAATTTTGGAAGATGTTTTCAAGTCTTTATAATTGGTTTTGACGTCTTTCTTTTCAGCATAAGCAACAAACAAATTCAAAATATCCATTTTTCTGAAATAGGTTTCGAAATCGCCTGCACTCTTTAGTTTCGAAAGTTCCTTGCGGTTAGAATCAGCATAATCCAAAGCGAACTGATAAACTAATCCCTTTTGAGTTACTTTCGAATAATAAGCCGAATAACCCATTGTATCAGCCGGAATGAAATAATCAGGCATAATTCCCCCGCCACCTCGAACAATACGTCCGGATAAGGTTTTGTATTTTATTGTATCTGAATAATGAATGCTGTCAGCCTGCTGAAATTCGCCATGAATTGCACGTTCCATAATGTCTTTGTAATATTCATCATTTCCCTTGTCGTAAGGTTTTTGAATACATCTTCCGCTCGGCGTGTAATAACGGGCTACGGTTAGTCTGATTGCGCTTCCATCGTTAAAAGGTATTTGCTCCTGCACAAGACCTTTACCAAACGATCGCCGGCCAACAATCCATCCGCGGTCATTATCCTGAATGGCCCCTGCAAATATTTCGCTGGCCGAGGCCGAAAAATCATCGATTAAAACAACAATGCGCTTATCCCGATAAGCGCCATTACTATCAGCTTTATACGTTTTTCGGGCCTGAGAATTTCCTTCTGTATAAACAATTAACTCTCCTTTAATCAGAAATTCATTCACCATACGGATCACAGCATTGAGGTATCCCCCCGGATTTCCACGTAAATCAACAATAATCTTTTTCATGCCCTGTTCATCAAGCTTCTTTATCCCTTCCATAAATTCCTGATAGGTCTTTTCTCCAAATCGGCTTACCTTGATGTATCCAATTTCTGAATCAATCATATAACTCACATCTACACTGTATATTGGGATATCGCCACGTATGATATCAAAAGCAATAAGATCTCTAAATCCTTTCCGTTTAATACCAACATTTACCTTTGTACCTTTCTCTCCACGAAGTTTTGAAAGCACCTTTTCGTTTTTAAGTCCTTTTCCTGCCAGTAAAGTATCGTTTACTGTTACTATGCGGTCGCCAGGCATAATTCCAAGTTTTGAAGATGGTCCTCCGGATATCACATCTACAACCAAAACAGTATCATTTTGTATAGAAAACTGAACACCAATACCTCCAAAGTTTCCGCTCATTTCTTCTTCAACACCAACCATCTCTTTTGCAGGAATATAAGCAGTATGAGGATCCAGGTTCTTAAGCATTAGAGGAATTGTTTTTTCTACAAGCGTATCGGTCGAAATTGAATCAACATATGCATTCTGAATTAAATCAACAATCGCATCCATCTTACTTACTTTTGACATGGAAGGAAAGTTAGCTCCGGAATTTCGGGTTAACTTAGTACCTATTAAAATGCCTGTAACCAGCGCTAAAGCAAGTAACACCGGAATATAAACTGAGAATTTAGTATTTTTCATTCGAAAATAACATTATTAATTATCTGATTATCTGAACTTTTTGAGCAAAATAAAATATAAAAGATCGTTCTCTGAGTTATGTTTTTATTCTATTTTTATTCCACTGTAATGAAAACGATCTCCGAAGGTATTTCTGTTTTTCGGACACACGTTTAAATTTTATCCGACTAAAGAAATGAACTTCAGGATCTGAACTAGAGGTGAATTAAAATTGCCGGATTAAGAGTCAAAATCAACCTGAACCACCATAATATCAGCACTTTTTAATAGAACGATTCCGTCATCGATGTGGTAGTTATCGTAAAAAACCACTCTTTTGATGCCTGCCTGTATAATTAATTTAGCGCATTCCAAACAAGGAGAAGAGGTAACATATAGTGTAGCACCTTCACTGCTGTTGTTCGACTTGGCAACTTTAGTAATTGCATTGGCCTCGGCATGTAAAACATACGGAAAGGTCTTGTTGTTTTCGTCCTCGCAATTATTTTCAAATCCTGACGGCGTTCCATTGTAACCATCAGATATAATCATTTTATCTTTTACCAGTAATGCACCAACCTGACGGCGCTTGCAATAAGAATTCTGCGCCCAAACAGAAGCCATTTTTAAATATCTCTGATCTAAAAGAAATTGCTTTTTTTGATTGGAATTATTCTCCATGTCTTCAATTATATTTTCCACATCTGATTCATTACAACACATAATTATTTCTCTTTTCAACGGTAAATGTAATAATAGATGAGTAATTAATGCTTCTGCACCATTACAAAAAACGTCCATCTTATTTAATGATGGACGTTTTTTAAAACTTTAAAAAAGTGTTTTATGATTTTATAAACTTTTCGACAACACTAAGTAAATCTTTTGATTTGATTGGTTTTGCGAGGTAATCATCACAACCGGAATCAAGTGCTTTTTCCCTATCGTCAGACATTGCAAAGGCAGTTTGAGCTACAATTGGAAGATTAGGGTATTTCTTTTTCAAAATCTGGGTTGCTTCATAACCATTCATCTCGGGCATTTGCAAGTCCATCAACACCAAATCAATAGAAGCTTCCTTATCACAAATATCAACAGCTTCAACTCCATTCTTGGCCCAAAAAATAGTGGCATTTAACTTGCTTAATACTGCTTTCAGATAAAGAAAATTAGACTCCACATCTTCAGCAATCAATATATTTGGATAAGTTTTTTGGTCCATTTTTCTATATGATAATTGATAACTTTTGAACAAATCAAATATATTGAAACATTCTCTGAAATGCTATTGATTTAAAGAATAAAATCCCAGACCCATTTTATAACCCATTTTCCCTAAAATTTCACTCCTCATTTTCTACTTAAAGACATAAATATCTTTAAGTAGAAAACTTAAAATCAAAACTATTACGAAAAAACAATCTTTTAAGCTAATTGCTATCACTATGATGGTCAGCCTTATTGCATGATTAGAACTCTTCAGGAAGTAATAAAACAGCCAGAGAGATAGTTCCCAAGAAGGTGATTAGAATTAATAAAGGAATTGTTGGGAAGATAAACGTTCGGGTGCAAGAGTAATGAAACCCAAAGACCCAAAAACAAAAAGCCACTGAAATTCAGCGGCTTTTAAATTGTACCCGGAGTGGGAATCGAACCCACACAACATTGCTGTTACTGGATTTTGAATCCAGCGCGTCTACCAATTCCGCCATCCGGGCATCTTTGTAAACAGGCTGCAAAAATAATGGAAAATTCCTTTGCACAAAAGATTTCAAACAAAATTTAATCTTTTTTCCTTCATTCAAATTTCCCTGCACATTTTAAGTAATTTTTAAATTGTCAATCTAAAAAAACAACTCTACATATCCCTTTAATATACTGCTAATTACACCCAAAATACTTTTTATTTTTATTATGTCGTGACCGCAAAATACAAATCCAGTTTGTTGAAAGTATATAAGAAAAAACGATTTGAAGAAAGCGAAAAAGCAGAAAAAGACGATTACAAGCAACAATTTTATGCTTGTAAACAGAAGAAGCGACCAATCATAATCAATTTTCTTTTTTTTTATACCTTTAGCCAAATTCCCAAAATAGCATAGGTAGGCGGATAAAAAATGGATCTGACAGAAGACAAGGAACTGTATATAAAACTCAAAACAGGAGATGAGCGGGCTTTTCAGACCCTGTTCCGAAAATACTATCCAGCTATGTGTCATTTTGCATGTCAGTATCTGAACGACAACGAATTAGCTGAGGAAACAGTTCAGGATATGTTTGTTAAGATTTGGGAAAAGCGTGAAAGCTTAAATATCGAAACTTCCGTAAAACATTATTTCTTTCGCTCAGTACGCAATCATTGTTTGAACCAGATTCAGCATGAAAAAATTAAAAAGCAATATGCAAATGCAGTACTTGAATCATTTCAGCAGGAAATTAACACCGAACAATATTACCTTGAAGTTGATTTAGTAAAGCGAATTGAAAAAAGTATAGACTCACTACCTCCCAAAAGAAAAGAAATATTCAGACTCAGTCGCGAACAGGGTATGAAATATAAAGAAATTGCTGAAACCTTAGAAATCTCGGTTAAAACAGTTGAGGCACAAATGGGTTTGGCATTAAAGCACTTACGCGAAGAACTGAAAGATTACAGCAATCATTTGATGACCATGTTACTAATTTTTAAAAAATCTGAAGGAGCCAATAAGGGTTAAACCTATTCTTCAATGTCATATAGGCGTATGAAAACAAATCACAACATAGAAGATAAAAATTGGGAGTTAATCGCAAAATCTATTTACGACGAACATCCGGAATTCGAAACTGAAGAACAAACTTCGGCTGCGAATGAAATGTTTACGAACGAAATGGAAAAAGAGCAACTTCGAAAAATTACAAAGCAAGTTGATTTGTATTTTGACCTGAAAAAATATTCAGCCGACCAAGCCTGGGAAAAAGTTGAGGAAAAACTTCACACCCAGATTCCAAACAAATTTTCAAAAATCCGTACATTAATTTTCAGTCCTTTATACCGTGTTGCGGCAGCAGTAATATTCGCAGCTTTGCTTCTGGTAGCAGGCTACGAAGTTTTTTACAATCCTTCTGAAGCTAAAACGCTGCTTGAAGTTTCGGCCTCGAATCAGGTCATAAATACATTTACATTACCCGATGGGACTCTGGTAAGTTTAAACAGCGATACAAAAATAATATACCCCAAAAAATTTGGTGGAAATACCCGCGAAGTAACCATCGAAGGAGAAGCTTTCTTTGAAGTTAAACCTAATAAAAATAAACCCTTTATCATTCGTGCAGGAAAAGCCCAAATTAAAGTTCTCGGTACCAGCTTTAATGTAAGTGCCTATCCAAGCACGAAACAGGTCGAGGTAATTGTTGAAACCGGCAAAGTGCAGGTTTTAAACACAACGATTGAAACAATAAAAACCAATGAACTGATCCTAACTCCGGGAGACAAAGGCACTTTGGTTTATTCGAGCAATTCTCTGCTCAAAACAACAAACCAAGATGCAAATTTTTTAGCCTGGAAAACGCGCAACCTGTCTTTTAAGGCGACTTCGCTTGCCGAAGTAATTGAAAATCTGCAAAAAGTTTATAAAGTAAACATTCGTTTAGCTGATCCTAAGCTAAATGGGCTACTGCTGACTGCCCAGTTCAATAATTATTCCCTCGATTTTATACTGAAGGTCATTGAAACAACATTTCAGATCGAGGCTCAGAATGTTAACGGGCAGTATATTCTAAAGACGCGATCCTAACATTAATTGTTGAAATGCCATGAAAACAATAAGAATCATACCCAATTTATTACTTTCCATAATATTTATATTGCTCGTAACCGCACCGCTTGATTCATTTAGCCAAAAACAAACGCCTAAGTCAACGAAACAAGCTGCCAGACAAGCAGTAACGCAGGAACAAAAAGACGATCAGACACCTAACGTACTCGATCAGAATATCAGTATTTATGCTGAAAATGAATCACTTTCAAACGTCATCGAGAGAATTTGTAAATATCTTAATCTCGACTATTCGTACAATTCCAAACTGATTGAAGGTAAAAATATCAATCTGAATGTATCGAACAAGCCAATTAAGTATGTGCTTGACCAATTGATGAAAGATTTTTACCTTCTTTTTGAAATAGAAGATAACATTTTGGTCATAAGAGATTATGTACCTATGAACAAGAGTTTAGATTATGATAAAAAAATTAGAAATTACTCTACCCAAACCGGATTTATATTTGATAATCCGAGAAAAAAATCGATAACAATCAATTTCAAATCATCGAGTAATCTGATTATCATACCTGTAGCCATAAATAATTCGGACACACTAAATTTCATTCTCGACACCGGAGTCAGATATCCAATTATCACAGAGCTTCCTTTTGTCAACAAACTTAACCTGAATTATCTGCAACCCATAAGCGTGAAAGGACTTGGTGAAGGAGAACAGCTAACAGCCTATCGATCTGGCAACAATACCATTAACATTAATGGATTGGTAGCTTACGACCAGGAGATACATATGGTTATCAACGAAAACTTCCAGATTTCTCATATTCTTGGAATCCCGGTACATGGAATGATCGGGTTCAATTTGTTTAAAGATTATGTAGTTAAAATCGACTATACGCAGCACAAAATCACCTTAATTAAGCCAGAATATTTTACTTACAAAGAGAAAGACAGAGATATTGTTCTTCCACTGAGTTTCGAACAAAATAAACCATTTGTAAAAACCAGTATTGTTACTGATAAAAACACCGATGTACCAGTCAAACTTCTGGTAGATACAGGTGCCAGTGATGCTATATGGCTATCGACGAACTCCGATAGTAGAATCTCACTTCCGGAAAATCACATTGAAACTTTTCTTGGACGTGGATTAAGTGGTGATTTGTATGGGAAAAAAGGGCGAATTGGTGCAATTTGGGTAGGTCCTTTGGTATTATATGAACCAATTGTTGCATTTCCGGACAACGAACTGATTGATCAACTCATTGGGAAAAATGACAGGAACGGAACTTTGGGTGCAGAAATTCTTCGAAGATTCTATGTCACAATGGATTACCCGAACAAACGACTCATATTGCGGCCAAACGGCAACCTGAAAGATGAATTTAACTATAACATGAGCGGTTTGGAAGTTACTAATCCGATGCCAGGACTGCCAATCTTCCTTATTAGCAATATCCGAAAAAACTCACCTGCTTATTACGCCGGAATACAGGAAAATGACCAGATTCTCTCATTAAATAATACCAATAATAAAGCATTAACTTTAAATGATATAAATTTGTTATTCCAGAGTCAGGAAGCAAAAAGAATTAAATTAACTATTCTTCGAAATGGAGAACAAGTTAAAACAGAATTCTTCCTGAAAAAAATGTTCTGAAAATGAAACCAGCTTACGGACTATTTATAATTGTTTTCCTTTTGTCTTTTAGGATTGCCTTCGGTCAAAAGGAAAACAATTCCGTACTGGATATAAAAATTACCCTCGCTGCAAAGAACGAAACCATTGCCTCAATTCTGGATAAAATCTCTTCCCAGGCCCATGTCTTTTTCTCCTACGATGCATCATTGATTGAGACGGAGACAAAAGCAGACCTTTCGATCACTGAAAAAACAATCAGGGAAACTTTAGATGTATTGTTTGATTCACAATTTGTGTACAAAGTACTTGGAGAACAAATCATTATTGCCTCTGCAGAGACTAACGAAGTAAAAAAAAAAGAGACTAATACAGAGGACGAAGTACAAGTAATCACTTTCAGAGGCAAAATAATAGACCGCGAAGAAAGCGATCCGATGCCTTATGCCAGCATTTCGGTTAACAAAAGTACGATAGGTACCATATCCAACATCGATGGTGAATTTGAATTGAAAATTCCTGATCAAATGATAAACGACACGGTCATTATCTCTTGCCTGGGATATAAACGCTACCTGTTACCTATCTCCGATATACACGATCAAGACTATACCATTTATCTCCATCCAGCTTCTTTTCAGTTAAAAGAAATAAAAGTTACAGTTATTAATCCTGAGGATATTATAAGCAAGATATTATCAAAAATCGATCTTAATTATTCGATAGTTCCTGAAATAATGACTTCATTTTATCGCGAGATTCTGAAACAGGACGATGAATATATTGATGTTGCTGAAGCACTTATGGAGATCAGGAAAGCTTCGTACGATAACTCCTTTTCGGAAGACAAAATAAAATTTATTAAAGGTCGGAAAAATCTCAACGTTAAACCTTTTCAGTTTGTCGATTTCAAAATACAGGGAGGTCCGTATTACATTACTAAACTAGATGTGGTAAAAACACTTGATTCGTTTCTTGATCCGGAATTTCGTGATTTTTATAAATACACACTTGACGAGATTATTGAAATCGAAAATCGCGATACCTATGTTATTCGCTTCAAACCAAAAGAGAAAGTAGATTATCCATGTTACCAGGGCAAATTGTATGTCGATATGTCGTCGTTCGCACTTGTTCAGGCCGAATTTAGACTAAGCCGGTCCGGACTAAAATTTGCCCACGAATCTTTAATCCGAAAGAAACCAAAAGATTTTTATGTCAGGCCTTTAAGTGTTGACTACAACGTAAGTTATCGCAGATCCAACGAAAAGTGGCACTTAAGTCATGCCCAGGCAACCATAAACTTTAAGGTAAAAAGCAAAAAAGATAAAATTAATTCGACATTTCACAGCGATTCGGAGTTACTTATTACTGAAATTAAACCTGATGACGGAACACCATTTAAAAAGAATGAACTATTTAGTTCCAAAGATATATTTACCGAATTAATTAAAAACTACGACGAAGATTTTTGGGGTAATTACAATATCATAAAACCTTCGGAAGATCTGAGGAAAGCTCTTAGTAATTACTATCTGAAAAACGATTCCTTATTCAATATAAATGAACACATTATCCATAAATATTAACCTCAATAGCATGAAAACATTAACTTTTTTGATTTTTATGTTGGCCGGAATGCAGCTAATGGCGCAGGAACAAAGCCCAATTCCAAAAATAAGCCAACAGATTACTGATTATTTCAACTTTTATCAGCAGGAAAAAGTTTTCGTCACTTTAGATAAAACTCATTATAAACCTGGGGAGACAATATGGTTTAGCGCATTTGTTGCCGATGCAAATAATCAGGTAGTTGCTGACGAAAACGGTCAGCTTTTTGTAAAACTATTTGATAATAAGGGAAATGCTGTTGTGCAGGAAATATTCAAAAAAAATGGCAATCCAATACCGGGAGACATTCTTATTCCGGAAGATATTTCTGCAGATCAGTACTATCTGGTAGCGTACACCTCATTACAACATAACCCTGAAGAAATCTTTTCCACACCAATAAAAATTGATCCTGAATACAGCAACCAGTGGGTAGCCGAGACGGCTTTTAAAGACAGTTTATCCATTTCAGGACAAAAAAATGATATCTATATAATTCTGCGGGAAATATCAGGCGACGTAAATAAGAACACACAATTGCGTTACGAAATTCAAAATGGTAACGATGTGATTGAAAAAGGCAAACTAAAAACCGATGAAAGTGGCAAAGCAACTATTTCATTCATCATTCCGGCTAAAACCAACGGTGAGCCATTTATGTGTGTTTTGAGCGATAACAAAAACGAATGGCAACATGAAATTTTCCTGCCAACAAATATAGATCCGCTCATTATTAAATTCTATCCAGAGGGAGGTAATATAATTCCCGGAACACCAACGAAAATTGGATTTACTGCTTTTAACAAATGGGGACTGCCAGTCGATGTCGAAGGTTCATTAGTCGATCAGGAAGGAAAAACAATTTCATTAGTTAAATCCTTTACCAAAGGATTAGGACTCTTCCCTGTTAATATTGATGAAACCAAAAAAATCAAATTGGTTCTCTCTGAAAAAACCGGAATGGGTCAAACATATGTTATTCCTTCACCAGATCCAAACGGATTAAGCTTATCCGTTGTAAAATCAGATGCAGATTTTATTTCGGCAAACCTCATTTTTGCTGACAAACAAAAACATAAGTTTTCATTAATGATTACTCAGGGAAGCAAAATGTTCTGGGCTGCCGATATGGAAATTGATGGTCTGGGAAGAATAAAAATACCAACAGACAATCTTCCTAAGGGAATAAATCTGTTGTCGGTATTTTCGAATACCGGAACTTTGCTGGCCGAACGCATTGTTTATAAAGACGAACAAAAAGAACTAAAATTGGAAATTAGTCCTTCGCAAAAGAATCTGCAATCCAATGAGCAATTAAAGGTGAAAATTAGTTTAACTGGTGAGAATAGCCAGCCTTTGAGCGGAATTATGGCTATCTCGGTAACTGACCTGATGCGAAAGGAATATAATGACAAACAAATTAAGGAATATATAACTGTTGACTCCGAACTGGAAACGCCGTTTTCACTGATTTCCGGAGTAATAAAGGATCGTCTGGGCAATTCTGCACTTCTGGATGTATATCTCATTTCAAACCGAATAAAAGGCTTTCATTGGGATAAAATCAGACAGTTTAATGCCGGAAATACGTCTGAATCAAATTCAGCGAACAAAGGTATTTCTGGTGAGGTAACAGATAAGGGCGGAAATAAAGTAATCAAGGCAAAAGTAAGCCTGGTTAATAATAAAAATATGCAATTGCTCTCCACAACAACAAACGATGAGGGTATATTTTCGTTTCCAAACCTGAATAAATCAAACTGGGACGATTTTTCAGCTAAAGCAACGGATCAGGACGGAAAACGCGAACTAAATATCGTTTTAAGAAAAGATATGGAAGGCCAAATCTCGGATTATATACAACAATTGGCAGTAAAATGCCGTCTGGGTGAAATAGACAGAGTGGCCGATGCAAATTATTTTGAAAACAATTCATTTTTATTTTCAAAACCTACCAAACAAAATAAACCCAACACGTCGGCACTGGATAATCAGCGCAAGATGTTATCTTCAACGACCAACCTTCTGGATGTTATCAAGACCATAAAACCTTTCAAATTAATGAATAACCAGATTGTTTTTTTCGGCTCCGAAAACTCCCTCAACTACCAGAGCGGTGCACTTTTGGTTTTAGATGGCCAACAATTGGGTACTGATGTTTCATCGATCCAAAACATATCAACAACTGAGATTGATCACATTAATGTTTCGACAAACCCAATGGATATACAACGATATACCGGATTAAATTCGGTTGGTGTTGTCGAAATTTTCCTAAAGAACGGAACATCCCGAACGCAGGAGGCTACTGTAGAAAACAAAAATAAATACAATGGCATATATCGGATTCCAAATACATTTTCGACTGATCCTGTCAATTCAAAACGTGATATAAGAACGACCTTACTTTGGATTCCGGATCAAAAAATAAATGAAACCGGAGAATTTGAATTTACCTTAACTGCCGGAAAAATAGTTTCTGACTTTATTATTGATGTCCAGGGAATTTCCGATAATGGCGATATGGTAAGTGGGAAAGCTACTTTTTCAGTCGTCAAAGAATAAACCAAAAAAGCTCACAGGATGACAGCAAAGAGTCAACCTGTGGGCATATTGGTAAAGCTATCTTTGCTTCATAATCATTCCTGCCAGTTTCTCCCAGTCAATCTCTTGTAAAAACATTTCTAAATATACTGGATAACCATTGTTTCGCTTATGTTCTTCCAATTCTTCGGCAGAGAATTGTTTATATGGGAATGTCATAAACTGAATAGCTGAAGGTGGCAAGATCCTGTCCCAATAATCGGGGTTATAGCGCATCAATTGAAGGTCTTGGTTTTTACCGTTTGCTTTCAATATAAAATGCTCGTCGTGGCCATAAAAAGCCGGTGCATTCAGTTCTTCTTCGGATAATTCGGCTATTTCCTTCTTTAATTGTGGTAAAAGAAATTCATCTTTTTGGCTGGTATAAAATTCAAGATACATATCTGCCAGTTCCCTTAATGTAACAGGAATCCAGAAATCAGGTCGATCAGGATTAAAAACTACCACAACCCCGTATCCACCCATTCCGCAATCATAAAAATTTACTCCCGGAGCCAATTCCTTCACAAACGGATAAACAGCAAAAACTCCATTAATCTTAATAACAGCTTCATTAATTGCTTTTTCATCCGATGTGGTGAAATTTCTTACCTGACCGGGGTCGTATTCCTCCTTAGAAAAATATTTGTAATTTGGATTTGCTCCGTGACCTTCTTCCGTATTATTGACATAAAATCCAAAATGAGGTGGCTCAACAGTCCGTTTTCCGCCTGAACCAAGGAAAAGTTGAAAATTAAAAATCACTTCGGAACGCATTGCATAATTGCATATATTTAATTTGTAGCGGTCGTTAAAAATAGGATAAGCCCATGCATCCAAATCATAACCTTTCGGATTGCTAAACATGGGTAAATTCTGGTGAAGCCATTCGGCTAAACCTGCCAGATTTTTATTAAAAGTTGCTACTTCAATCCCGGGGCTTTTTATATTACTTGAGTATATCCACTTCCCCGGTTTTTCGGGAAGATATTTAGCAGACATTTGAGCATTGACGAAGGCATTTTCGAACAATACCAACATTATCGCAATTGTGATTAATCGTTTCATGTCATTTGTTTGTTATGGGTGTAAGTGTAGCCGAGAGTGACCCTTCTGTTGTAATATACTCAGTACCACTATTGCTATTTTTCTGTTCATTCTTTTTAAATGTCCAGCTTATATTATACCCTAAACCACTTTTAATAATTTTACAATTCGGGTCTTCCAGCGCATTCCCACCGCCTGCGCAACTAATACTGTAGCTGTCAATATCATTGCCATAATCCGACCATTCTCCAGAAAACCGATGCTCTTTGTAAGATCCGACTGCATTTATATTAAGCCCTAAACCGAAATATTTATAATCGGGAGAATAATCGAATTGAATATCGATTCTTGATGTTTCAAAACCACGAACATTTTCATTAATGGTACCTGCTGAATAAAGCTTTCCATCAATAGTTTCCCTCTGCGTTGAAATCACATCATGAAATCCTTCGGCAGTAATAAGTATCGCAAGCGGTTCTGCTTCTTCAGAGAAATAATGAAATGTTTTTGTTGGTTCTTCAGCCATGTTTTCAACTACAGCTATAATTTTTCCCTGAGATTTAGTTTGAACTCTGGCGCTACTTTGATTAACTTGTGGAAGTCCACCCATATCGAAAGTCATAACTGTATCTCTGATTAAAGTAGTTGTGGAAGTAATTTGAGCATTAAGTTTCCAGAATTTTGGTGGAAGTGGATTAATCTGAACAATAGCCGTACCCATTAAAGCACCTGCTCTGCCACAAGGTTTCTGATGAGGATACCAGGCAATAATCTCCCCAACCCCAGCTTTGTTCCCCGCCTTAAACTGGACGGTTACTTTTCCCGCCTCATCGGTAATTGCCACTAGTGGAGTTATTTTGCCACCTCTTGTTCCCTGCAATGGCAGCTCGGGTGTGTTATTAGAGACCTTAATCGTAGTATCATTGAAAATGATTTTCCGATTGGCTAAAGGCACTCCGTCACAATCAATCATAGTAATTTCAACATCAACGGATTCACCTGTTTTAACCATTGATTTTTTAGGCTTAACGGTAATGTCATCTGCCGAACTTTTTCTCCATAGATCACGGATGGCAACATTAACATCGGAGTTCCGTTTATCGATTTCAAATTTCCGGATTGTTTCAAACAGAGGCATCATCTGCGCGGCTGCCTGCTGGCCTGCATTGTTTGCACTTTTCACATTCGCACTAAATTCAAGCTCAACAGTTTTTACTACTTCGCGCGATTCAGCTGTTTCAAGAATAAGTGTGAAAATATTATTGCTCCCGCGGGCCTGTACTTTGCTTGTCATTAAATAATCTGAAGAATTCAAAGATCCGGCTGGAGGTAAATTTGAATACTCGGGGCCAAATTTCAGTTTACCTTTCTGAAGGTCAAGCGCATTTACCATGGCACCATCAATCCAAACGATGCAATTTTTTTGTGAATCGTTAGCCCGAATATACCCACGGGCGGCAGCAGAAGGCCAGAGCAAAGTTTGCCAGGCAATAATTTCTTCAGTGTTTTCAGTTGGACGGGCTACACTAACAAAACAATCGAACATGGCCACACGAGGTTGGGAGCAATCATCACAAGCCTGCGCGAACGAAGCTAATCTTAATAAAACCAACAAAGCCAGCAGTAGGGTACTTTTCATTTTAATAAGTTTAAGTTTCGCGAGCTTATTTCTTTTTATTTAACTACTGTTTAATAAACTCAACCCTTCGATTCAAAGCCTTATTTACTGGAGTGTCATTTGGTGCAACAGGTTGGCCTTCGCCCATTCCATCGGTAAGCAGGCGATCGGCATTTACTCCAAATGATTTGGCTAATTCTGCTTTTACAGATGCAGCACGACGTTTCGATAAATCCAGGTTGGCAGCATCTGCACCATCAGCATCAGTGTGCCCTACAATTTTTACTTTCACATCCGGAACTTCATTCAATATACCGGCAATTTCTTTTAATGTTCCATACGATTCGGGTTTCACCAAATCTTTATTTACATCGAAATAAATTCCGTAGGTGACCAGTTTCCCTTCGGTCATCAGCTTGTTGCGCATATCGGGAGCACCTATAGCCACACGTATATTGCTGACCATGGCTGCGCCCTCTTCAAACCTGATTCGATCCATTTTCACAGAAGGATCAGGAAAGGCCCGTGGAATATCAAACAACTTCGTTTCGTTCTGATAAACGCGCACACGTGTTTTTTGCACCCAAATTGACATGTGGTATTTCTGGTCTTTTTTCTGATAGATCTTCTCGTCGTCTTTTGTTCCTTTTTGATCCCAGAATTCACCATCCAATTTATTGTTATATGCTCTGTAATAAGGTCTTCCAAAATATTCAACTCCAAAAGCAAATCCAGCTTTACCCGGCACTGCACCACCATCCCAAGATTTTTCGTTGATGCATTTCATCAAACGGAAACTCCAACCTCCCATGCCACCTTCAGTGCCTTGAATTGGAATGACATCGAATTCAAGAGTATAGTTTTCTGGCAGAATTAGTAATTTGTCTGTCCAGATCGATTCATCCATGACATATTTTAACCAATTACCGGGAAACAAATTGGTGGTTACAATTTCGCCGGAACCATTGGTGTTATAAAGAGCAGGAAAATCTCCTATGGCATCCTGGCTGAAATCGTCATAATAAATCACCTTTTCTCCCGGAATAAAATCAAATTTGGAATACGCAGAAAGCGAAGGGCTTACATCTTTAGAAGGTTTTGTTTCCTGTGTTACATCCTGATCCTGATCTACAGCGGTACTATCCTGTTCTTGATCATCTTCGGTCTTTTTCTTTTTAAAAATATTCTTTACTCCATTCTCCACTGCATCCAGACCTTTATCGATGCCCTGATCTGTTTTATTGTTGGCCCTGTTGTTTGTCTGTCTTTTAAGTTTATCCTTAAGATTGATTTGGGCATCCAACGAATTTGGCAAAACAAGAACCCCAATAAGCAGCACAAAAATTAATCCTAGCTTTTTCATAAGAAATTGATTTTTAGTTTTTTTGACTTAAAAAAAGATGAATTATGTCACTAGTGTCCGGTTAAGGACTTTAATAAACCTCTGAATAGCCCACCACTAAGGGTTTTTAGGCACGTTCATTGATTTTTTGATTTGAAATTTCTTTGATTTGGGGACAAAAGCCTCAAATCATGAATACTGGGAAAACT
>JBGSUC010000004.1:0-4082 GCA_041736275.1 Prolixibacteraceae bacterium | reverse complement strand
AGGGAAAAAGTATTTAAGTACTACCCAAATTTTTATTTTTTTTTGAATATCAGAAAAAAGGTAAGTAACTGGTCATTGATATTATCAATCCCCTCCCATAGCTTACTGTCAATTTTACGACGAAGATTCGATAGTGCCCTCATGATTTAGTAATTGATGGATGATTTATTTTACAAAAAAAAAAACAGATTGAATAAAACTAATGTCTGAATATTTTTTTTATTGGGATAAATAGCATTAAAATTTAATGCTGCAATCAGAAAAATCAGAAATAAAGCGTTGACCAACCATGACTAAGCAACAGAACCAACAGACTTTTAAAAATACAAAAAAACTTCTTTTCAGTTTGATTATTCGTTCATATTCATTAATTTAGATAGCAAAATTGCAAACCTAAATAAAAGCATACTGTATGAAATATTGATAATTGTATACAATGGTTCGGTAAATTTTAATATAAATATTTGGTTCATCCCACTAATGCGTACCTGGTATTGTGAAGATCCAATATTTTAAGGTTGAAATATTCCATATCACGGTATCCATATGCTTTTCTTTTAAGGACTTTTATTTTGTTGTTCATTCCTTCAAGTGGTCCGGTAGAGATGCGATAGTTAAACCAATTTAGGATTCCAGACCTGTGCGATTTCAGCATGGCCACGAATTTGATTAATGGCTGAACTTCTGTTGCCATTGCCTGGTTGCACCATTCATGCAGGAAACTTTCTGCTTCTTTTGGATCGGTTTCATGCCAAAGTAAATCCAGTTCCTCCTTCAGGTAATAAGCCTGGGCAAGAGGTTCGTTGACAGCCAAGGCTTCTTGTAACCGTTTTTTGCCCGACTCGTTAATGTTTAACCCTTTCTTTAGCAACAACCAGCGGGTTCCTTTTATAATTCTCTTTTTGTTTATGTCTTTCTCCTCATTGAAAAGAAGTCGACGGGTTTGGTCGATTGCCTCATTTATTTTCTTGAAGATATGAAACCGGTCAAATACAATTGCCGCCGAAGGACAATGCTCTATCGTACTGCCGATATATGCAGGCCACATATCCATTGCAACAGCTTCGATTTTAATATTGTCCCGATCAACCATTTTCCAGAAATTATCAAGGCTGGATTTTTCCCTGTCTTTGGCCACATATACAATGCGGCCTTGCTGTAAGTCCATTACGACTGTCTGATAAACATGGCCCTTCTTAATGGCAAATTCATCAATGGCAATGTATTTTATCCCTCCCAGGTCAACTTTTTTGTACTTACTGGCAAGCTTCCTTTTCTCGATATCCTTAACAGTACTCCAGTGTAGTCCAAGGTTCTTTGCCACGTCTTTTATAGTCATGAACTGGAGTAGATCCGTTATGTAGCAGGCCAATCGACGGGTATAGCTTTTTTTTTCGGCAAACCGTATCCGTTCCTGTCGGATAAGCCCGCAATCCTTACACTCAAGCCGTTGAATCCTTGCTTTTAGATACACAGGCTTCAATCCTATAGGAACGGTGCGGAATATTCGTTCATTAAAACCTTTTTTTTTAACATGAAAGCTCCCGCATTCACTACAACACAATTTATCTGCTTTGGTCTGAATATGGAATATTACAGTACCATTCCGATATTCAGTTTTCAGGTATTCCTGATCGCTTAAGCCGAATCCATGATAGAGTATACTCGTTGACATTTTTTATTCTAAAATTACATTTTTATTCGTTCAGGTACGCATTTCCGTGAAGAACCAAATATTTGAATATCAATAAAATAGACGAAAAATAAGTATGAAATAATTTGGTTAAGACCTTAGAAATCAGTAATTTAAAAGATTATTCTGTAATTTTTTATTTATGATTCCTAAGGTCAACAAATCGGTTAAAAGCTTAATTATAAGCATATTATAGAACGAGATCTTCGCAAAGCTGAATAAATCCCGTAAAGATTTTATTGTTTGCGTTCTTTGGCATATTTTGAGCATCAAAGGTAGGATTAATTTTTTGCAATTTGGACGATTCAGCCCACTCGGCGAACAGACTTATCGAAATCATTTTGAGAAAAAGTTCGATTTCTTCTCATTCAATAAGTTGTTAATTAACCAAATTGCCTCAGACGAACTGGTTGTTGCATTCGATCCAAGTTTCATACCAAAATCTGGTAAGGCTACCTACGGCAGGGGCAAATACTGGTCGGGTGTTGCCAAAGCGGCAAAATGGGGTTTGGATATTTGCGGGTTCGCCGTGGTGGATGTTGTCAATAATACGGCACTGCATTTAAATGCGTGGCAAACACCATCGTCTGATGAATTGATCAACAGAGGTCTGAATCTTTTAACCTACTACGCGAGACTTGCGACTGAAAATGCGATTGAGTTTAAGGCATTTTCCAACTATATGGTAGCCGATGCCTATTTCTCAAAAAGACCTGTTGTCGACGCAATACTCGCAGCAGGATTGCAATTTATTAGTCGGCTGAGAGATGATAGTGTATTGATGTATAAGTATTTTGGTGATAAAACAGGGGAAAAAGGGAGGCCCAAAGTGTTCGACGGAAAAGTAGATGTCAAAAACATTGACGCTAGTTATTTTTCCTTAGACCTTCAAAATGATGAGATTGAGATCTATTCAGCGGTGGTTTACTCCAAAGCTTTCAAGAGAGATATAAAACTTGCCATTGCAATATTCTACAAAGATGGGAAAGAGGTTGCACGTAAATTATACTTCTCAACCGATTTAAACCAAGGGGGGAGAAAAAATTGTACGCTATTACCGTTCACGTTTCCAGATAGAGTTTTTATACCGGGATGCCAAGCAATTTACAGGACTTACAAATTGTCAGGCTCGTAGCGAAAACAAGCTCGATTTTCATTTTAATGCAGCTCTTACAGCAGTCAATTTGGCTAAACAAGACTGGTTGTCTAACAAAAATGAAACACGCAAACCATTCTCAATGGCTGATTACAAAACTCTGTTAAACAATACTTTGATGCTCGAACGATTTATGTGTAGGTTCGCTATTAACCCGAACACTGCTAAGAATCAAAAAATTGTCAAAGAACTATTGGATTACGGCAAAATTGCCGCTTAAAATTTAACGAACTATTGTAAAAGAAGAAGTGGTAATATTAAAAGATGGATTGGTTTCATAAAACGATCAAAACGAAAGTTATATGGCCTGAAAACATTTGCCAACGGCTTACTATTCGATATTAAGGCTGTTGAAAATGGTATACATTTGCCGTAGAGCAATGGAGCAGTTGAAGGTCATGTGAACCGGATCAAGAGCATTAAGCGCCAAATGTATGGCAGGGCAGGTTTTGAACTATTGCGGAGGAAGGTGATTCTATCTCAAACCGGATAATTATTCCCCAAATGTGACGAAGAACCAATTTAAACTGGAATCAGGTGGTCAATTTCACCGTTTTTTCCACCAACTTCCTGAGTACTAAAATCGGCTCCATGTGCTGAGCCACATGCACCGTCATAAAAGCTATTAAGCCCATCATTGCATTATCGGGCTTGAGGTTTGGATCGTTGTTTTGTACACTAGGAAAGGGCTCAGATCGCTTAAATATGAACCCTTTGAATATCATTTACTCAAAATTATGAATTATGCCTGGCAGTGTATGATTTTTCTTCCATCGACTTTTTTAGCCATTATTTCCATGTCGTCACTCAGTTTTCGATCAGTAATCTTTGCATAGATTTGAGTTGTTTTAATATCGGTATGCCCAAGCATCTTGGATACGGTTTCGATGGGTACGCCATAGCCTAACGAAAGAGTGGCAAATGTGTGCCGTGCAATATGAAATGTAATAGTCTTGTTAATACCACATACAGCAGAAATCTCTTTAAGATATTCATTCATTTTTTGGTTACTGATTACCGGAAGTAAATTGCAATTGGGTAGTTTCCCTTCATATTTTTTTAGAATTGCTTTGGGAATGTCCAGCAAACGTATGTTTGATGTTACATCGGTCTTGTGGCGTTTCATCACTATCCATAAATTCCCGTCAAACATCGTGCGGATATTTTCTTGCATCAGTCCGCAAAGATCAATATAAGACAAGCCTGTATAGCAACTGAAAATAAACATATCAC
>JBGSUC010000003.1:0-131556 GCA_041736275.1 Prolixibacteraceae bacterium | reverse complement strand
ACTTTATTACAAGTTTTCAGTCTAACCCTTTTTGAAAAAACAACTATAAATGAACTATTTACAAACTCTATTTACAAAACAATCCGTTCGGATAATACTAACCAGCTGTCAATCTGGGACTTTTAACCGGACACTAGTGATTCACATTCTCTTTTTAGAAAAAAAATCCTGTAATTAATCTTCCATTCTAATACCAATTGACATAGAAAACCAAACAAACCACAACTGATGAAAATGTTAAAATCGGGACTCCATTATACTATTTTGGCAACAGCTCTATTATTTCTTAGTTCGCATTCAGGATTGGATAAACCTCAGAACATACCGGGGAAAGAAAAAGATCACCCTAACATTGTTAATATTATAAATTTCATTCGGTTATGCGAACCACGAGATGCTAAGATCACAGAAGATGTGCTTTTTGAAACAGTGGTTAATCAGGTACAGATGCTTCGTAAATATAAACTGAAAGGAACCTTTTTGCTGCAATACGACGCTTTAGTTGATAACCGTTATCAAAAGCTGTTAAAAGCACTCCCCCGTGATTCTTTTGAGATAGGCGCATGGTGGGAAATTCCTCAACCTCTTGTTGAAAATGCAGGACTCAAATGGCGCGGACGTTATCCATGGGA
The DNA here is from genome assembly GCA_041736275.1 of Prolixibacteraceae bacterium. Classification (GTDB taxonomy): domain Bacteria; phylum Bacteroidota; class Bacteroidia; order Bacteroidales; family Prolixibacteraceae; genus Aquipluma. The sequence continues at coordinate 130,924 of JBGSUC010000003.1, read as the reverse complement.
CTGGCATGCCGATGTAGGATTTTCAACTGGCTATACTCCGGAAGAGCGTGAAAAACTGGCAGATGTATACATGAAAGACTTTCAAAAGATATTTGGTTATTATCCAAAATCAGTTGGCTGCTGGTTTATTGACGCTCATACTCTAAATTATTTATACCAGAATTACAAGATTGTGGCTTCGTGCAATTGCAAAGACCAATATGGAACTGATGGATATACTTTATGGGGCGGGTATTGGAACCAGGCGTATTATCCGAGTAGAATAAACTCATACATGCCAGCACAAAACGAAAGGAATCAGATACCTGTACCAATTTTCAGGATGCTTGGGAGTGATCCTGTAAGGCAATATGATCACGGACTCGGAGGTACTATTCAGGGCGTTGTTACCCTTGAACCTGTTTACAAATATGCGGGAGGCGATGCGGACTGGGTGAATTGGTATTTTAAGGAATTTACTGAAGGTGAGTCCATGGAATATGCCTATACACAGGCCGGACAAGAGAATTCTTTTACCTGGGATGCAATGTCGAAAGGATTTAAAATACAACTGCCATTGATCGCAAGTTTGAAAAATGAACAAAAAGTACGCGTTGAAACATTGGCAGAATCAGGAAAATGGTTCCGAAACCAGTATAAAATTACACCGGCAACTTCAGTCACTGTAAATAACGATCTGAATGGAAGTAAGCTTAAAACCGTTTGGTTTAACAGCCGTTTCTACCGGGTTAATTTGCTTTGGGAAGATGGCAGTTTGCGTTTTCGCGACATTCATTTATTCAACGAAAACTTCCCTTCGGTGTATGAAACACAAAAGGCTACATCCAATTCATGCACTTTTTTCACTCTTCCAATTGTCGATGGATACATTTGGAGCACGCCTGATAAAATTGCCGGTTTGAATTTCAAGGTCATTATTGATGGAAAAGAAACTTTAATGCAAGGCGAAAAACCTACCATAACGAGCCCAATTCCCGGAAAGCTCCACATCTCATGGCCATTAAAGTCAGGCAACGGAATTCTTGTTATTGATCTTGATGAAAAACAAATTGAAGTGAAAATTGAAGGTACAAAATCAATCAATTGGTTTCTTGATTTAACAACTGCAGACCTTGCAAATTTACCTTTTAAGAAGATAAATCCACATCAGATTGATTGTCAGTTTGAGGGAATGAATTATTATATCTCAGCGCTAAAAGGTTCTTTTTCAAAAAAAAACGACAATACTGCATTCCGTATTTTGCCTGATAAAAATTCATTAATATTGAATTTAGCTGATCAAGCCGAAGAAAGTAAAAAGTAAAAGTTTAGTTTGACTTTAACACAAGCTAACATAAAATCACAATTCAATCATTAATCAACAAATCAAAAGGCTTTTTGAATGTTTATAGATTATAAACTGCAAACAGGTGTGCATTACAGCAATAAATCGTCTGTCCAATGTTTGTAATTTATACTGAAAAAACATACCAATTGAGTTAGAAAATTAAAATCTCACCTCATGAATTCTTATAAACTTAGAACAATTTTAGTCTTATTGACTATTTTAACTGTGGTTGCAACAATAGATGGGTTCAGCCAAATAACACGGAACGATATCCAGGATAAATACAAATGGAATTTAACCGACTTGTTTCAATCTGATGAAGCATGGCGTAATGCATTAAATGACATCACTTCACAACTCGATGAGGTAGAAAAGTATAAAGGTACCTTGACCCAATCTGCCTCGAATCTACTTAAAGCACTGGAATACGATACTGAAATTTCAAAAGAAGCTTCGAAATTATTCATTTACGCCGCAATGAATTCAGACCTCGACACCCGTAACATGAAATATACCGGAATGAAACAGGAGCTACAGCAATTGTTTTCAAAATTCGGAGCCAAGGCTGCGTTTATTGAACCTGAAATTTTGACTGCCGAATGGGAAAAAATCGATGGTTTTATTAAACAAGAACCCAAGCTTGAGGTGTATCGCATGGGACTGGAAGACATGTTTCGCACAAAAAAGCACACACTTAGTGAACCGGAAGAACGCATCATGGCACTTTCAGGTACCATATCAGGAACACCGGGATCGATTTACGGGACTTTTTCTGATGCCGAAATGCCAAAGCCGGAAGTAACTTTATCGAACGGTGAAAAGGTTGAAATGGGCAGTTCTGAATACAGCAAAATCAGGGCATCAGCCAACCGTGCCGACAGGGAAATTGCATTTAAAGCCTATTGGGACAATTTCGCCAAATTCAGAGCCACTTATGGCGAAATGCTAAACGGTAAAGTTAACGCCGATCTTTTTCGTTTCAGGGCCCGGAATTACAGTTCTTCGCTCGAGGCTTCACTTTATCCGAACAATATTCCGGTTGAAGTTTATCAATCGCTCATTACCAATGTCAATAAAAGCCTGCCTGCTTTTCACCGGTACCTGCGAATAAAAAAACGTATGATGGGTGTGGATACCCTGAAATACCTCGATTTATATGCACCAGTTGTAAAAGATGTTGACCTGAAATACAGTTTCGAAGATGCCACTAGAATTGTGCTCGAAGCATTAAAACCACTGGGCGATGAATATGTATCAACCGTAAAAAAAGCACTGAATGAGCGTTGGATCGATGTTTTTCCAACTGCAGGGAAACGTTCAGGAGGTTATTCCAATGGTGCATTCTACGACGGGCACCCGTATATTTTGCTTAATTACAATGATCTCTATGGTGATGTAAGTACGCTGGCGCACGAACTGGGTCATACCATGCAAAGCTATTTCTCGAATAAAACTCAGCCATATCCACTTTCCAGATACCAAACTTTCGTTGCCGAGGTTGCTTCTACCTTTAACGAAGTATTGTTATTCAACTACATCATCGGAATGGTAAAAGATGACGATGTTAAACTTTCGATCCTGATGAACTGGCTGGATAACTTTAAAGGAACACTGTTCCGTCAGGCTCAGTTTGCAGAATTCGAGCTAAAAATTCACGAAGAGGCAGAGGCCGGAAAACCATTGACAGGAGATACATTCAGCAAAATTTACAAAGACATTACCGACAAATATTACGGAAACGACCAAGGTATTTGTAAGGTTGATGATTACATTAGCATGGAATGGGCATACATTCCTCATTTCTACCGCAGCTTTTATGTTTTCCAATACAGTACATCGTTTACAGCTTCAATTTCTCTGGCCGAAAAGGTCATGAGTGGAGATCAGAATGCTTTGAAAAATTATATGAAGTTTTTATCAGCAGGAGGTTCCGACTACCCTATTCAGCTTTTAAAAAATGCAGGTGTTGATATGACTACTTCTGATCCATTTGAAAAAACAACTGCCTCCATGAATAAAGTGATGGACGAAATTGAAAAAATTCTTGACAAAAAGAAAAAATAATCAACCAAATGCACAAAAATGAAAGTCCTCGTTTTCGGAAAACGAGGACTTTATTATTTTAATTTATGAATACAAACGTCAGGATATATCCTACTTAAACACCCCCTGAACGGTAATATATTAATCGATAATTCCTTCTTCTCTGCAAATATCCAGTATCAGTTTTAAGCTGTCTTCAATGTTATCGTCAATTCCTACAGAAAAACGAACTAATCCTTGAGAAAGTCCCATTTCGCGCTGTACCGGATCAGGAATTTCTGACGAAGTACTTCTTCCGGAGCAACTGAAAAGCGTTTTGAAATAACCCAAACTTACTGCAAGATAGCCCACATCGGCATTTTGCATCTTTTGCATTACCACATTAGCTTTTGCAACAGTGCCAAAATCGATGGCCAACATTCCGCCAAATCCATAATCATTGTTCATCAGCTGTTTATGCAAATCGTGTTGTGGGTGGTTTTCCAGTCCGGGGTAGGAAAGTTTCAGTCCGGCTTTCGATAATTCCTGAGCCATAAAAAGTGCATTTTTGCTGTGTTGCCTGATACGCAGATGCAAAGTATGCAGATTTTTAAGTATTGAAGCCGAGCGAAGCGGATCGAGAACCGGACCAAGCAGCATAGCAGTTCCATTATTTACATTTGAAAGATCGTCAATAAACTTTTTACGTCCACAGATGGCTCCGGCAACGCAATCGTTTTTACCGTTAATAAATTTGGTCATGCTGTAAACCACAATATCTGCACCCAATCTTGCCGGCGATATTATCATCGGAGTGAATGTATTGTCAACCATTAATGAAATTCCCTTGCGATGAGCTATTTCAGCCAGTTTGGGAATATCGGAAACCTGCAGCAATGGATTGGTAACACTTTCGGTATAAATCAATTTGGTATTTGGCTTTATTGCCCCTTCAACCTGATCCAACCTAGTAATGTCAACAAAACTAACTTCGATATTGAATTTTGGCAGGTAATTTTTCAGGAATGCATATGTACCTCCATAGGTGGTAACACTGGTAACAATATGGTCGCCGGCACTGCACACCTGTAAAATAGCACAGGTAATTGCTGCCATACCCGAAGCTGTAATCCAGGCAGATTCTGTATCTTCCATCGCAGCCAAAGCATCTGCCAGGTTTTTATTGGTTGGATTCCAATGCCGGGAATAAAGGAAACACCCTTCCATATGTCCCAGGAAGGTTTCTTCCATGTCTTCGGCATGCAAAAAAGTATAGGTTGATGAATCGGTAATCGAAGGATTAACTCCTCCAAACTCGCCAAATTGCTTTAGGTGCTGGATTCTTGAAGCTGGATTGAATTGCATAATGTCATGTATTAGTTTCTCCGGAAAGTTAGACTTCCGGGAGAGACAATTACATGACTTATTTCAACAGTAATACCTATTGTTTAACATCAGGGAAGGTAAATAACTCCACCGGAATGATTGTGACTGGCACCGGTAACTGATTTAAAACAGTTGGCTTCGTGGCGGAGCCGGAGGACACCAAGAAATGCGAAAATTATACCCTCTTTAAAATCGATAATCTGTGCCGACGGAACGATGGTTTTATGCTTTGTCTTTTCGCTGATTAATTCAATCAAAAAAACATTATGCGCGCCACCTCCGCTAACCAGAATCTGAGCCTTTGGATATTGATCAAGTGCACCCGAAATCTGATCAGAAACATGTTCGTAAAGGGTCCGAAGTATATCGGGTTTTTCGAGCTGAAATGAATTGATTAACGGAAGGAATTCATCTTCGAACCATTCACGGCCAAGCGATTTTGGTCCCATTTGCTTGTAAAATTCGAGTCCGTTTAATAAATTGAGTAATTCTTCCTGAATTTGTCCAGAACGCCCTAAAGCGCCATCAAGATCATATTCATAACCCAGATCTTTGATAAAATGATTAAAAGCCATATTCGCAGGACAAATATCAAAAGCCTTTCGCTCATTATCTTCATTGAACGATACATTGGCAATTCCTCCCAGATTCAGACAAATTTCGTATTCACCAAATAACAGTTCATCACCAATCGGAACCAACGGTGCTCCTTGTCCTTTTAAGGCCACATCGAGCGCTCTGAAATCGCAAGCAACAGGCAATCCGGAATAAGCAGCAATCCAGGCTCCATTTCCAATCTGAATTGTCAGTCTGTTTTTAGGCTGATGAAAAACGGTATGTCCATGCGAAGAAACCAAATCCGGTTTTTCAGGAAGATCGCTGCAAAACCGGGCGACCTGTTTCCCGATAAACTTACCATATTTGTTACTCAACAGTGCCATTTCAAGTCCACTCAGTTCAGCGGCTGTTGAAAGTCTGCTAACCCATTTGTGCGAATAGGCTACTGTTAAAGACTTAATAATTTCAAATTTCCACGATTCGTTGAAGGTAAACCTGCATGCAACCAGATCAAGACCATCGAGCGAAGTCCCCGACATAACACCTATGCTTAAATAACTTTTCATTATTTGTAGAAGTTAGCCTTATAAGTACTTGAGTTGCCTTTATAATCAGTAACCTCCAAAATCAATGTGTGATTTTTTCCGAACTGAAACCTCGATTTATCAAACGTATAACTGATCAGATTGTTTTTTAAATCGTATTCAAACAAAACCCACTTCCCATCAATCATTCCCCTGTAAGTTTCTATTCCGGCAAGATTATCAGTAATTTTATATTTCAATGAATTGGATTGCTGCTGTTTCTTTTTATCGGCAAGCGCTACAAGTACAATCTGTGGTGCAATGGTGTCAACAGACAGCGCATAACTACCCAGTGTCCGGATATTTCCTTCAACCCAGCCATCTTCAAACTTACCGGTAGCCGAGAATATTTTACCAGTTGCCGGATTAATCTGAGCAAGCATCACTTTATCCTGAAGTCTTTTAGGCAAATCAGATGCTTTTATTTTTAAAGGGCATGCAAAATGCAGGGCAACAGACGAATTGTGGAGCTCATAAACAGGCGAATAAAATTTGGGTAAAGCAGGCTTTTTTTTGTATTGAAAATCGACATCACTGTACAAAGCTCCTTCCGGAACCGAAAATTCAAGCTCATCATTGTCAATTTCGTTATTTCGATCGTACCTGAATAATATCCCTTTGGCTTCGACCGGTGTAACCTTGAATTCTTTCGACTGAACCTGAAATGATAAGTTGGCTGAATTACCATAGACATCAGAAACTTCGTAATTTACCTGATGAACTTTACCGTCAGAAGCATCGAAAATTCCTCTTTTTTCGACGTAATTATAAATATCCAATTTATTGCCAGGCTCGAGCCAGGTACGGTAAAACCGCTGACCAGTGCTAATTGCACGGGAGTAATCCATATGCGAATTAATGTATTTCGACTCAACAATAGGAAGGTCGTCCATGGTAAATGAATAAACAAGCACATTATCGATGGTAAGTTTAATCGCATAAATACCACATTTATTAGGCATTCCATCGAGTAAATCGACTGTTTGTACTCCGAACCCGATATATCCAAAAACAGGAATTTTCTGATTAATCTTTAACTGATATCCGTTTCCGGAAGCAACAACATCAAATTTCTGAGGAATTTGTTTTCCGGAAACGCTGGCATCATCAGATATCGGATAAACCATCAATGCCTGAATCAATGGTTTGGTTTTATCCTTAACCGGCAGATTAAACATCAGCGGGTTAAGCAAAATTTCCTGTTTCGTTCTCCTGATTTCGAAATGAAGATGAGGTCCGCCAGAACTTCCTGCATTTCCACTATTTGCAATTTGTTCACCTTTTTTTACCGGGAAAAGCTTTTCCGGCACACTTTGATCGATTGCAAAAGACTCCTTTTCGTATTGAATTGTCCGAATGTATTCATCGATGGCGGGAGCTAAACTCTCGAGATGACCATAAACCGTTGTTGTACCATTCGGATGGTGGATGTAAAGCGCCCGCCCATAACCTGTAGGGGAAATAACAATTCTGGAAACGTACCCGTCGGCAGCAGCATATACAGGAAGGCCAGTTCTACCCTGAGTTTTAATATCAATTCCGGCATGAAAATGATTGGAGCGCAGCTCAGCAAAATTTCCGGCCAGAAAAACCGGAATTTTAACCGGAATCATATAATAATCCGGGTCGATTTTATCGGTAGGCTGAGTACAGGCGACAAGCGAGAAAAAGATAAAAAAGACAGTATTTAGAATTTGTTTCATTGGATTCAATTTGAGATGCGAAAATATAAAACTTATTAGAGTCATGAATAAATTAGTCAGATAAGATAAAAAAGAAATGGATAGTACGAGAAAATAGAAATTCATAAGACCATCTGTTTTGGCGAGTTCCATACATCAATTTAAAAACAAATTATAGACGGATGAAATAATAAGCTTACGGATTTCATGTATTGGCCAAAAATGTTAATTTTGTCGAAGGAACGAGCTTCAAACAAACGGAATTGGTTCAAAAGTAGTGTTCAAATGCAATTAATAAAGTTGTTTTCGGGCAAAAGTAAACAAGAATGACTGATCAGGAAAAAATTTTACTGGTAGATTTTGAGCTTAAGGTTAAGCAGATTATCGCGAAACACGAGGTACTTAAACAGGAAAAAAATCATCTACTGGGGCGAATTGAAATTTTGGAAGAAACAAACAAAAACCTTCATCAGGAAATAGGTTTACTTGAGAAGAAATACGATAATCTTAAGTTAGCAAAAATGTTTGCTGCATCGGACGATGAAAATAAAGATGCAAAAAACAGGATACAAAAATTAGTGCGGGAAATTGATAAATGTATTGCTCTTTTGAATAAGTAATACAAGGCTAAATGACAGAAAAGCTTTCAATAAATATTAAAATTGACGGAAGAAATTATCCGTTAAAGGTTGACAGGGAAAATGAAGAAAAGTACCGGAAAGCTGCCAAAATAATAAATGATATCGTTCTTCAGTATCGTCAAAAGTATAACACAAGTGATTCGCAGGATATTATCTCGATGACCGCGTTTCAGTTTGTGCTAAAAACGATTGATCTTGAAGATAAAGTAGACCGTTCACCGATGTTTGATGAGTTAACAAGACTTGACGAGCAGTTGGGTGATTATTTGTCATTGAAGGAATAAATTTTATCATATATTCGGAAACCCGCATTTTTTATTTAAATTCCGGAATTCTAATGAATTCCCGGTTTTTGAATTAAAAATGTGGGTTTTTAGTGTAAACAAGTTTAATAAATAACAAATGGAGATCATATTTGCCATATCTGGCTTTTTAGGTGGTGGAGTCCTCTCATATTTTTTATGGGACAAAGCCCTGAAGAGCAAAAAAAAGAAAATTGTTAGCGAAGCTATTGCTGAAGGTGAGGTTATAAAAAAAGATAAAATCTTACAGGCCAAAGAAAAATTTCTTCAGTTAAAATCAGAACATGAAGAATACATCAACGAAAAGAATAGCAAAGTAAACAATTTTGAGTCGAAGCTTAAACAGCGCGAAACTGGTTTAAACCAGAGGAGAGACGAATTGAACCGTCAGGTTAAGGATTTTGAAACCTCTAAACATGAAGTTGATGTTATCCGCGAAAATCTGACTAATCAACTTGAATTGCTTGAAAAAAAGGAGCACGAAGTTGAAAACCTTCACCGTCAGCAAATCGAAAAACTTCAGGTACTTTCAGGAATGTCGGCAGAAGAAGCAAAATCTCAGTTGGTTGAATCGTTGAAAAACGAAGCCAAGACTGAGGCCATGTCTTACATCAATGAGATCATGGAAGAAGCCAAACTATCAGCAAACAAGGAAGCTAAAAAGGTGGTTGTAAAAACCATTCAGCGCGTTGCCACTGAAACTGCAATCGAAAATTCCGTGACCATTTTCCACATCGAAAGCGATGAAATTAAAGGTCGCATTATTGGTCGCGAAGGTCGTAACATCCGCGCACTGGAAGCAGCTACTGGTATTGAAATTATTGTTGACGATACTCCGGAAGCAATTGTCCTTTCAGGATTTGATCCGGTTCGCCGTGAAATTGCCAGACTTGCGTTGCATCAATTGGTGACCGATGGACGTATTCACCCAGCCCGTATCGAGGAAGTGGTTGAAAAAGTTCGTAAACAAATTGAAGAAGAAATTATCGAAACCGGAAAACGAACAACCATTGACCTGGGAATTCACGGGTTGCATCCTGAACTAATCCGTATGATTGGTAAAATGAAATACCGTTCTTCTTACGGTCAGAATTTGCTCCAGCATTCCAGGGAAGTTGCCAATTTATGTGCCATTATGGCCACCGAACTTGGACTGAATGCCAAAGCCGCAAAACGTGCAGGGTTGTTACATGATATTGGTAAAGTGCCCGACGATGAGCCGGAATTACCACATGCAGTGCTTGGTATGAAACTGGCCGAACGATTTAAGGAAAAACCGGAAATTTGCAACGCGATTGGTGCTCACCACGACGAAGTTGAGATGACCAGTTTACTTTCGCCGATCGTACAGGTTTGTGATGCTATTTCAGGCGCCCGTCCGGGAGCCCGCCGCGAAGTGGTTGAATCATACATTAAACGTCTGAAAACACTGGAAGAACTTGCTCTTTCGTATCCGGGCGTACTGAAAACATATGCGATTCAGGCAGGACGCGAATTACGCGTAATTGTTGGAAGCGATAAAATCAGCGATAAAGATTCAGAACAATTATCATTCGATATCGCTAAACGGATTCAGGATGAGATGACCTATCCGGGACAAATTAAAATAACTGTTATCCGCGAAATGCGCGCTATAAGTTATGCGAAATAAAGATTAGACACGAATTCAAAATCATATAAAGGCTGTCCGTTATTAATCGGATGGCCTTTTTTGTCATCCAGAAGATTTATTTATGCAGTAATTTATTTATTTTTAAACCATTTGGTGTGATAAGCCTGAACTCAAAGTGAGATTTTATCTACTGGCATTTTACTTTCTATTCCACGTTTTATGTAACTCATATTCCTTCACCAAATGAACAATGAAAGTTCGATTTATCGAAACAATTTAAATACACAAAAAGAAACCCAAACTTAAAATAAGTCCAGCTTGGTAAAGGATTGTTACCTATTTCTCAGCAGTTGAAGCCGCTTAATTCCAAGTGAAATTAAAACAATAAACAGGATAACAAAATAGATTGAAGCCAGAAGACTTTTGGTTACTGAAAACAAATTTGAAATCTGAATTAGAAAAAGTGGCGTATCTGGAAAAGTATGTAACATACCCGTAATGCCTAAATTTTCAAGATAATCGAACCAGGAAGTGAAAATTGGTATTAAACACAAATAAATAAGTCCACCATATAAGCTATTGAGTTTATTTAACAAATAGGCCAAAAGTAGACAATTTCCGAAACCGAATAAAAAAGGGAAGAATAAATCAATCGGAATTTGTTGAACTAAATAAGCATGACGACCTTCTTCGCCTAAAGCAAAAAGCAAGGTCTCAGCATATTTAGCAGAATATCCAAAAGGCATACTATTAAAAATTTTCATGCCTCCGGCATAACTCATAATATCAGGAACAGTAACAAAAAGCATCAACCCAAAAACAAGATAAGTCAATACAAATAAGATAAGAACCTTCTTCCCTCCGATATTTGCAGATAAAAATTCCCTGTAGTAAAACACAAATTTTCTCAACAATCTTTCCATTTTTAAATCTTTGAATATGTTTTATTTACAATGTAAATTTTCTAAAAACAGGCTTATTTAGCAGTTGATATGTATCACAAAAAGCGCCGACAATTTACAAATTCTAAATTATTTTCCTATACATAAAAATAAATTATTGCCCATTTTCATGTATAAAAAAAGAGGTAGTTTTAATGGCTACCTCTTTTTTGTATAATAAGTTATCTTATTATTTCAATTTAAAAGAAGTTTCGAGTCCTTCAGCAGAATTGGTTCCAACCCAAAGTTTAAAATCTCCCGGTTCAGCTTTAAATGTATTATCAGCTCCCCAAAATTCAAGATCCTTTTCACCAAGATCAAAAGTTACAACTTTCGATTCTCCGGATTTCAAAGAGATTTTTTCGTAGGCTTTCAGTTCTTTAACTGGCCTGGTAATACTTCCAACCAAATCGTGAATATAAAGCTGTACAACTTCTTCTCCCGATACATTTCCTGTATTTTTAACAGTTACCGACACCTTAATGTTTTCACCTTTCAAAATTGTTTCAGAACTTAATTTCAGATCAGAGTATGCAAATGTTGTATAACTTAAACCATATCCGAAAGGAAATAACGCATCATTTGGGGCATCTGTATAATGCGACCAAAATACATTTCCTTCGCCATCACTCGGACGACCGGTACTTTTGTGGTTATAATAAATTGGAATCTGGCCAACTGTGCGTGGAAATGAGACTGGCAGTTTACCTGCAGGATTATAATCACCGAAAAGCACATCTGCAATTGCATTTCCAGCTTCAGAACCTAAATGCCATACTTCCAGAATTGACGGTACATTCGTTGCCATCCAGCTAATATCAAGCGGGCGTCCGTTCATTAATACAACTACAACGTTTTTATTTACAGCACAAACTGCTTCAAGTAATTCCTGTTGAAGACCCTTCAGTTTAATATCTGTCTGGCTTCTGCCCTCGCCTGTCTGGAAACAGTTTTCTCCAAGAGCAAGTACTACCACATCTGCAGATTTTGCGATTTTGACCGCTTCATCAATACCTGTTTTGTCAGTTGTATTAAACTCAAGTTGTAACGTAAACAGACTCTTTCCTGAAACATAAACCGGTCCTTTGGTATAACTTAAATCATCAGAATTTACAACTGCACTTTTCATTCCTTCAAGCAACGAAACGGCTGATCCGGTAATTGCTTTTGCTCGCCAGCTTCCAAGTGGCACATCTTTATCAGCAGCAAGTTCGCCAATAAGAGCTATTTTCTGTCCTTCTTTTTTGAGCGGTAGTAATTGTCTATCATTCTTCAGGAGAACAATACTTCTTTTACCTGCTTCACGGGCTGCCTGAAGATTTTCTTTTGTCAGAATTGAGGATTTTTCCTTATTCTCATCTGAATATTTATATGGATCATCAAAAAGTCCAAGAAGAAACTTAACACGCAAAACTCTGCGCACAGCATCATCAAGTAGTGTCACATCAACAGTTCCTTCTTCAACCAGCTTTTTCAGATTCGGAACATAGCAATTACCTTCCATATCCATATCAGAACCAGCAGTAATGGCCAACTTTGCTGCTTCTTTCTTGTCGGCGGCAACTCCATGAATCAGTAACTCACCAATCGAATTCCAGTCAGAAACAACAAAACCATCAAAATTCCATTCGCCTTTAAGGATATCGCGAAGCAAATGAGAATTTGCAGTAGAAGGTACACCTCCGATTTCATTAAATGCATTCATAAAAGTTAATGCTCCTGCATCCGCTGCAGCTTTAAAAGGCGGCAGAACCACATTCCGCAGTGTACTTTCGCTGATATCAACTGTATTATATTCCCGACCGGCCTCAATAAAACCATACGCGGCAAAATGTTTTACACATGCTGCAATTGTATTGTTTGCTGCCAAATCATCACCCTGGAATCCTTTTACACGCGCTGCAGCGAAAAGCGAACCCAGATATGGATCTTCGCCTGATCCTTCCATAAAACGTCCCCAACGGGCATCACGAGCCACATCTACCATCGGAGCAAATGTCCATTGAATACCCGAAGCTGAAGTTTCAACAGCTGCAATCCTAGCCGATTTCCTTGCCAATTCAGGTTCCCAGCTTGCAGCTTCGGCCAAAGGAATCGGGAACATGGTTTCATAGCCATGAATTACATCGTATCCAAAAATTAATGGAATTTTCAATCGACTGTTTTCAACTGCCAGCTTTTGAGTTTTGCGGGTAGCATCGGCACCAGTAACATTCAACATCGAACCAACCAATCCGCTCTTAATCATTTCAAGCATTTGTTGTTCGTTGGTTCCTTTTGGCGCAGGACCAGTCATTTCCCATTTGCTGGTATACTGATTTAGCTGCCCCATCTTCTCATCAAGTGTCATTTTTGACAATAAATCAGTGATTTTCGTTTCAATTACCGGATCCAGTTGTCTTTTTGATCCTGTTTCTGATTTAAACGAAAACAGACATAATCCTGCTAACATGATTAGCCATAATCTTTGTTTCATAGTATGAAAAATTAAATTTTTACGCGTAGATATTGTCAAAAGTACAAATTAATTCTTTTCAATCATTCTGCCGACAATCAAATATTGTTATTTCAGCTTTTCCGCGAAGTGAATCAGGGTCTGGATACTATGAATTTTGAAGTGAATTTTCTGGTCCTTATTATATAAATACCATCGTTCAACATGGAAATATTAATACTTTTAGCTCCGGAATAATCACGTAAATTTCGATTAATCAACTGACCGGCAACTGAATATATTTTGAAATCTGAATTTGGTTCTCCGTTCGAAACATAGATCATTTTATTGGCCGGATTTGGATAAATATGAAGCATAAATTCGTTCTCACAATCAATCTTAATGCTAAATTTCCGAGATCATTTCCATCCCTTTATCAAAGTTGCGCTTTCCTTTCTGAGCATTGCTCTGGCTAACCGGCCCCGCAATACAGCCACCTTCGCATGCCATAACTTCAATAAACTGTGCTGAAGCTTTTCCCTTTGAAAATGCTTTAAGCAGATTAATCGATTTTTTATTTAAACCGTCAATCGACAATGTTTTCACATCAATTTGCAGATTCTGTTTCTGAATTGCTGCAATAACACCTCCGGAGAAAGCAAAACCACGGGCTTCTCCAGCAATCAGCTCCAGTTCTGTCAGTTCACAATCTGCAGGTTTAATATTCATGGCCTCAAAAATGGCATCCAACTCAGAGAAACTTAGCACATAATCTACAAATTCATTGTCGAGACCTTCTTTACGCTTGGCTATACATGGGCCAATAAAAACAGTTTTTGCTTTCGGATACTGCATTTTTGCCGTTGCGGCTGAATAATGCATTGGAGAACCGGTATCTGAGACATACGGTTTCAGGCCTTCAATGTGTTTCCGGGTTAACTCAACATACGAGGGGCAACAGGAGGTGGTCATAAAAGGAGCACCTTCTCCCAACCGGTGCACCAATTCTTCGGCTTCGTGCCGGGTAGTCATTTCTGCTCCGCGAGCAACTTCAATAACTTTCTTAAAGCCTATTTTTTCAATGGCGTTCATCACTTTTGCAGGATGAACATCGTACTGGCCAAATAAGGCTGGAGCAACCAGTGCGATAACTTCCTGCTCCTGCTCAATATTTTTTAATACATCAATAAGGTTAGAGATCTCGTATATTGATCCAAAAGGACAGGCATTCTGGCATCGTCCGCAGTATATGCATTTGCTTTCATCAATGTATTCGATTCCATGTTCGTTTTTCGAGATCGCATTTACCGGACAAACTTCTTCGCAAGGAATTGGCACATATACAATGGCATGGTATGGACAAGCTTCCTTGCAAAGTCCGCAATTCACACATTTTTCCGATTTTATTTCGGCAGCACCAGCTGAATTAAACCGAATAGCATTTTTAGGACAATTCATAATACAAGGACTGGCAACACAACCACGACAAATATTTGTTACAATGTAGTTTACCTTTACACAAGATGTGCAGGCCTCATCAACCACCGTTAGTACTTTCTTCGAAGATTCTTTCCTTTCAATTGCCATGCGTGCAAATTCCGACAATGGAGTTAATTCATCCAACTCCTCTTCTATTTCGAGTCCGAGAATCGGCAAAAGTTTATACCTCACAACTGCACGTTCTTTGTAAATACAACAACGGCGCTGGGCATTCACCTCACGTGGCGACATTTCAAGAGGTATCCGGTCGATTCCCTCAATCAATCGTCCTTCATTAAAAAGCCGGACGACTTTTCGAACAAGTTGCCGGCGTATGATCATTGTATTATTTAAATAAGCCATTCGTATATTTTAATACGCCGGCAAAGATAGACAGGGATTTTTAGTTAACAGAATGCTTTACTCAGATTTCAGGAAAATTTAATCTACAGTTGAAATTGACCACACTTCTGGCATAAATTGATTTTTTATGCAATTTGAATAGAATAGCGATTATTCTTTCTCACTCATCGGATTTACATACGTAATTTTCTGGTTCCTCTCAAAGTCATAAAGAGTCAGAATACGCAGTCGGTAAAAAGCTTCCCAGTAAGTTTGCAGTGAACGTATATAATCGCGCTTGGCATTTTCGCGTTCAGCAAGGGCAATATTCAGGTCGGTTATGCTTATTTCACCATTCTGAAATAATTTAAGTGCAATCTGGTATCCACTTTCTGAAACTTTATCAGCTTCTTTAGCAGTAGTTAACTGATCTTTCATCAAACCAAACTGTTCAACCTGAACCACAACACTTCGTTCAAAATCTTCTCGATCCTTCTCAACATCATAAATTACAAGGTCACGTTGCGATTCAGCCAGTTTAACTGCTGAGGTCGACTGCCCCCAATCCAGAATTGGAATACTGAGTGCCAGTCTCAAGGTCTGTTGCCTTTCCGGCTGGTCATATACTCCTGTCAGCGATGCAGCACTATTTGACAATCCGTAACTCCCCTGCAGTGTAGCACTCAAACCATTACTACGTTTGGCATTTAATAAATCGCGATCGGCAACAATTAACCTGCGTTCATAGGCAACTCCTTCTTTCCTGTTAGTTTTTGCCTCTTGCAGTGCTAATGCCACATCGATATTGAATAATGTAATATCTAATGGCATTTCCAGTTCTATTTTCTGCTCCTGAGCAAGACCAATATAGGATTTCAGTTCAAAATCCGCATTCTTTAAATCCATACTCGCCTGATTCAATGACTTTTGTGCATTTAGAACCGAAAGTTCATTCCGCGCATAATTATTCTCCGAAATTTTCCCAAGCTCCTTTTTTGTTTGGGCAATTTTCAGGTTATTATTACTATTCCTCAGATTACTTTCAGCCAGTTTGTAATTCGTTTGCACCATCAGATATCTAAAAAATCGGGAAACCGAATTCAGTGATATTTCTTCGATTGTTTCAACAAAGTTTTTTTGCGCCTCGTCGTATATCAGCGGTTCCGTTTTTTGCGACCATTTCATCCAGTTTATTGCAAAAATGGGCTGCGAAAATCCAATAGAAAATGGACTTCCGGAGAAATTTACACTGTTATTGTTATAATCCTGAAATCGGATAGCCGAAGTTGAAGCATAAACAGAAGTTCCGGTAAGCGGTATCGATTGGTTAAGCGCAAGCCGGGCTGAAGTTGACAGGTTTGTAACCTGTCTGAATTCAAGACTTCCGTCAGGTTGCGTTACGCCAACCGTTGATTTATTAAAATCAGGTAAGGTTCCGGATAAAACAAGCTGAGGGCGATACCTGGTTTTAAAATTCCGCCATCGCCAGTAATAATTGATATTGCTGTTTTGAGCGTACTTTACAGCCGATGACTGTTCGATAGCCAGAGAAACAACATCCTTCAGCCCGAGACTGTACTTTAAAGTTTCCTGAGCCTGAACGTTAAAATGTAAAATCAGAAAAAAGCAAACCGCGATTCCGTATGTATACATTTGATGGTATTGTCGTTTCATCCTTTCTATTTTTCCTTTTTACCATTACCAAGCCATGAAAACGCTGAATGTGATAACACGACTTTATCGCCTTCCTTTAATCCTGACACCACTTCCTGATAATCAGATCCTTCCATGCCAAACGTCACACTACGTGGCACAACTTCGCCCGAATCGAGTACATAAATGGTTTGATCTGAATTTGCTTTGAATTTTTTGTTGGCCGGAAGTCGCAGAACCTCATCTTTAATCGACTTTAAAACCTGCAGCTTAATCGTCTGATTCGGTATCAAATTTGGATTATTACTTTGTTCCAGATGAACATTAAACTGTATTTTATTGTCGGCAACAGTTGGAGTTATATTCCCTATGGTGCCATTTAGCTTTTCATTCTCGAACAGCACAAATACTGGATTACCAGTTTTAATTAAATCCGAATATTTTTCGTCAATCTGTCCTTTTATTTTAAAAGTTGTAAGATCTGATAAAGTAATCAGCATCTTATCATTCCCAACCTTTTCTCCTTCCTTTCCCGAAATTGTAAGAATAATGCCATTTGATGGTGCTTTAATTTTTAGTTTCCCCAACATCTCCATCTTATCGGCCAATTGTTTTTTCTGAATTTCGATCTGGAGATTTAATCCGGTTTCTTCCGTCTTAAGCTGTTTCAAACGAATAGCATTTTTTTTCTGAACCACGTCCAGATCTTTTTCTGCAAGTACCAGATTTTGCTTTGTCTCATCAATTTTAGCCGAAGAAATACCGCCAACAATTAGAAGTTGTTCTTCATCAGCCATTTGCGATTTAATCGAGGCAATCCTTAACTTTTTAACTTCCACATTATAATCCAGATCAATACGAGACATTTGTCCGTCAAGCCTTGATTTTTCGAGCGAATTTGATTTTACTTCGAGCTGATCAGTAATTTGTTCAATTTCGTTTCGGGTGGGCTCATCGTCCAGCTCAAGAATTACTTCGCCCTTATTCACACGGCTTCCAGGTTCAGTATTTATTTTTTCGATAATGCTTGTAAGTGGACTAAGAAGGAGAACTTCATTCTCCGGTTCCACCACTCCGGAAGCATCAATGGGTATAAAAACCTGACCCCGATCGACAACAGAAGTGGCATACTTTTCAGAATAATTTTCAGGATTGGAAGTGATTCCGCTGAGATGAAGAATTACATACAATACAAATATAGCAGACAAAACAAGACCTGCAATCAAGAGTCTTTTCTTGTTTCTCATGGTAAATAGTTGTTGGTTAAGGTCGAACCTAATCTTATGATACTGAACGGCAGAATCATAAAATCAGATAAATTAAAATGCAAAAGTAGACGATTATTTCATGAATAACCAATATTTAGTATTAAAATGTGAATGAAAGAAGAATGACAAACTGAAGGTCTGATTATTTCACAAAAAAATCAAACTTCTTTTCACCTTCAAGAAAACCTTCAAGTCGATCTCCAATCTTCACCGGACCAACTCCTGCGGGTGTACCCGTATAAATAAGGTCACCCATTTTTAGCGTAAAATATTTCGAAACGTGAGCGATAACATCATCAATCGGAAAAATCATTAAGGCAGAGTTTCCTTCCTGAATAGTTTTTCCGTTAATATCTAGTCGAAACTGAATGGCATTTTTGTCAGCCAAAGCTTCAATTGGTATAAAGTCAGCGCAAATAACAGCTGAATGGTCGAATGCCTTGGCTTTTTCCCATGGTAAACCTTTATCTTTCAATGCATTCTGAACATCGCGTGCTGTAAAATCAATTCCCAGACCTATCTCTTTGTAATAGCGGTGAGCAAATTTCTTTTCAATGTTTTTCCCTACTCTGCATATCCTATAAACCAATTCAACTTCGTGATGCAAATCAGCTGACCAATCAGGAATATAAAATGGATCGTTGTTGCGAAGCAGTGCTGAATCGGGTTTCATAAACAATACCGGTTCGTCAGGCATTTCATTACTCAGTTCTTTTACATGAGCTACATAATTGCGGCCAACACAAATGATTTTCATGACTTTAATTTTATTTTTTCATATGCAACAAATTGAGTCCTCACCTAATTATCTTTCATTCTTAATTTAATGGCTGTCAGAACTTTTTTGGTATACAAAGGAAATTCACTATTTAAAATCCAGCCGTAATAACCAGGTTGTTCGCGTAAGACTTTCTCAACCGGCATTCCTTTGTTTTTTCCAAAATTGATAATTTCAACACCATTCTCATCAAATACAATCCGTCCAACAAAATCAACATTGGTATCGTAAGCCGAAAATGTGCTTAAAGACTGAATATCATTAACAATTGGCTTTGATAGCTTGCCGTTTGCATCTTCATACTCTTCTTCCTTATAAACATCAAGCTGCGCTTTCAGAACTTCATAAGTCGCCTTGGTATCAGCCATGGCACTATGTGCATCTTCCAGCGGTTTCTTACAATAGAACTTGTATGCTGCGCCAAGTGTACGTTTTTCCATTTTATGGAAAATAGCCTGAACGTCAATAAATTTTCGTTTTTTCAGATCCATATCCACATCAGCACGTAAAAATTCTTCAGCAAGCAGCGGAATATCGAAACGATTCGAATTAAATCCGGCAAAATCGCAACCTTCCATAAATTGTGCAATGGTTTTGGCAACCTCTTTAAAGGTCGGTTTGTCCTTTACATCCTCGTCATAAATACCATGTATTTTACTCACAAGTTCCGGAATATGCACTTCAGGATTGATCCGGTATTCTTTTTCTTCTTCTTTTCCGTCAGGAAAAACTTTTATCAACGCAATTTCAACGATTCTGTCGGTAACTATATTCATTCCTGTAGTTTCCAGATCGAGAAAAATCAAAGGGTTCTTGAGATTCAAATTCATATTTTATGATTTACTTGCTGTTCCTTTTAAAAACTAAAAAACCTAACAGATGTAAACTGTTAGGTTTTTATTATTTAGCCTGTTTAATATCAGGCGTTTATCATCATTGGCATTAAAAGCATCAATACATTTTCTTCTTCGTTCTCATTTTCAGCAGGTAACAACAATCCGGCACGCGTTGGATCAGAAAGTTCAACCTTCACATCGGTAGCCGAAAGGTTAGATAAAATTTCCTGAAGGAAAGTTGATTTGAACCCGATTTCCATGTCTTCACCTTCGTACTGACAATTCAGACGCTCAACAGCAGAAATAGCAAAGTCGACATCCTGCGCTGAAACTACCAACTGGTTTTCTGTCAGTTTTAACCGGATTAAATTACTGGCCTGATTTGAGAATACAGATACACGCCGAACGGTATTGTAAAACTCAACCCGGTCGATAATCAGTTTATTTGGATTATTCGCAGGAATTACGGAGTTATAACTTGGGTAATTTCCCTCAACCAAACGACAAATAAGTTTATAATTGCTTAACGTAAAAAATGCATTTTTATCATCAAACTCAAGTTTCACATCGAAATCTTCTTTTGGAAGCAAACTTTTCAACAACGCAGCCGGCTTTTTCGGAAGAATAAATGAAGCATCTTTTTCGGCTTTGGCATCGAACCTTTTATACCGAACCAGTTTGTGCGCATCAGAAGCAACAAACTTCATATCTTCGGTTGTAAGTTCAATAAAAATACCATTCATTACCGGACGAAGTTCATCGTCAGCAGTAGCAAAAAGTGTTTTGTTGATACCACTTAATAAAACACTGTGATTGACATTAATGGTTGAAGCAATAGATTCATTCAACATTGGTTGCTGCGGAAAATCCTCTCCGTTTTGACCCACAATACTGAACTTACCATTTTGAGAAAAAATATCGATGGCAAATGTTTCAGGATCGATCTGGAAAGTTAAAGGCTGCTCCGGAAATTCCTTCAGCGTTTCATTCATCAGTTTAGCAGGAACTGCAATTGTCCCATCTCCACTGGTATTGTCCAGTTCCAAACTTGTAATTAATGTTGATTCCAAATCGGAGGCTGTAACCGTTAACCGATTGCCTTCCAGTAAAAACAAATAATTATCCAGAATAGGAAGTGTATTTTTTGAATTGATCACCTTGCTAATAGAAGCCAGATGACTAAGTAATTCGGTACTTGAAACAACAAACTTCATTTGTATTTTTTTAGAGTTTTTATATTCTTTTTTAATTTTATTTGTCTAAAAATCACCTTCGTATATCGGTAACGAGAAGCTCACGAATATACAAACTTTGCGATTTTTTACCTATTGATCGGTAAATATTTTATCCAAAAGAAACGAACATGTTTGAATTCGATCACAAACAACAATTTACAACTGCATTCGGGTTTCCTGTAATTGAAAACGAAAAACACATCAATAAAATCAACGCCTGTATCTCCGCCGGCGAACATACACATAAACAGCTCCAAACAAAGCTATTAATACGATAGGAATCACTACATTAACAATTTGCCATATTAATTTATGCTCTTTCATCCTGACTTTATCAAGCAGGCGGATTCGAAATACCCGTGACCGAAGTTCCATTAAACCATCGTCGTCGCACAAATAATTCACAGCATTGAGCAGTAAATCTCTATTTCCGAATGTCTGTTTCGAGAAACGATCATAACCAAGCGGCATATATTCCGGTACTCCTCCTGAAATCCGGAACTGGTTTGCAATTAAATTTCCATCAGCAAAAACAATCATTTTGGTGGGCTGACTTTCTGTTTTCACTTCGGAAGCACTGGAACCAAAGGAATCAACCATCCGGTTTTTAAATACTGATGTGAAATTTCCTTCAAGCAAAACACCAACGGGTTGCGATGGTTGACTGAAAAGCCGTCGGTCAGGCGGATTATTAACAATTGACAAACTAATTTCGACAGGTGTTTGTTCTACCAGCGAATAAGCCGATGTAGCCAGAATAACTGTTTTGCGAATCTGATCATTTTTCCCGACGGTGTCGATCGAACTTACAAATTCAGCTTTTACCCTGTTTAGATTTCTGCTGAGAACATGATTTTTAGAAGGAATAAGCAAAGGTGAATAATACCAAGGAAGAGGAGTAAATTTTGCCGGAGTACCTGCCGGAGCGGTATTTACCGGAATCAATAAACATTCTACATCCTGAACCAAATCAGAATTCAGTCGGATACCGTAACGGAAAAACTGGTCATTGAGATTCAGGTTCTGAGGAAAAGCAAGCGTCATGTAACCAGTACTCAAACTATCTAGACTGACAGAAACAGGATCAACCAGCCACAATATTCGTCCGCCATTCATGATATACTGATCGATATGAAATTTATCCTTTTCGGTAAACTTCTGAGTTGGATTGGCCACAATAAGTGATTTAATCGAGGCACCTTTCGTAGCAAGATCCTCCGCGACAACATGGCCAACCGAATATTTTTCGGCCAATGCCTGTGTAAAATCGTGCACTTCGTTATCAGTAAGTTCGCCTTGTCCGGTAAGAAAAGCAACGCTTTGTTTTTCTGTACTCATCAATTCCGCAAAAGCGGCAGAAAACTCGTATTCCAGACTTTCGATGGAATTATTCAAATTTTCCTCCGCCTGAAGTGCCTGATTATTTTTGAGCAGGTTAACACTCATTTGTTTGTTATCATACTCCAGCAGTGCACCCGGAAAAATGCGCCTGGTAACGGTCCCCTGTTCTGTATTCTGCCGGATATCTGTTGGCTGAAGTCCTTTTTCTGCCAAATCGCTAAAAAGCTTATCGCGCCGTTTGACATCAGTTATGCTGTAGGGATCGAAAACGGTAAGGTTAATTAGCTGAGACGAATAGGCATTGTAGTCTGCTATTTTTTCTTCTATCGATTTCTGCAATTTTCGGAAACCTGCCGGCAATTCGCCATCAAGATAAAGCGTAATATTTATTGGCTTCTCCAGATTTTTTACCAGATTTTTCGAAACTTCGGTAATGGAATAACGCTTTTCGGCTGTTAAATCGAGGCGAAAAAACAGTTGTCCCGACAAAATGCCAAGTAAAACAACAGTCAAAATGACGAAACCTCCGGATTTAACTTCGTGTTTGAAATTGATTTTATGGAAATGGATAATCCGGCTAGTAAGATAAAGAAAGATAAAAATTGCAGACAGGAAATAAAACAGATCGCGTGAATCAACCACTCCCCTGCTGATTGAAGCATAATGTTCGTTAATACCAAAACCAGTAATAAATTGCTGAATGGAAGAAGACAACTGCATATTGCCAACCAAATCAAATCCGAGGTAGGTCAAAAAAGAAAGAAACAAGGCCAGAATAAAGGCAAATATCTGATTGTCAGTCAAAGCTGACGCAAGCAGTCCGATTGCTATGTAAATGGCAGCCAGAAAAAACAAACCGAAATATGCTCCCCAGGTTCCGCCGGTATCAATACAACCTACCGGATTGCCAAGAATATATACTGAATAGAAATAGATCAAGGTTGGCAGTAACGAAATGGAAACCAACAACAGGCTGGCCAGAAATTTGGCTAAAACAATCTGCATTACCGACAACGGACGAGTTAGCAGAACTTCCATGGTTCCGAGCCGTTTTTCTTCAGCAAACATTCGCATGGTTATAGCTGGAATCAGGAAAAGATAAACCCATGGAGCCAACGAAAACAAACCATCAAGCGAGGCGTAACCGTTGTCAGGAATATTGTAATTCCCGGGGAAAACCCATAAAAACAAGCCGGTAGCCAACAGGAATACAAAAAGTACCACATATCCTGTAAGCGAGCCAAAAAATATTGTTATTTCTTTTTTTAATAAGCTGAACATATTTAAATTGAATAACTGTTTTTAATCTTTTAATCTTAAACAAAAACCGTCTAACTTCTTAACTTTCTCACCATCAATTCAGCTGTCCTTTTGGAAGCTCCAGGTTGTCCGAGTTTAATCATCATATCCTGGTAATCAGCTAGCATTCGTTTTTCGTACTCCGGATTCTGAAGGATTTTTTTCATTTCAGCAACCATATTTTTCAGGTTAAAATCCGACTGAATCAGTTCAACAACAGCTTCACGACCAAGAGTAATATTAACAAGCGAAACCCATTTTGTTGTCAGAAAAAACTTCAGGTATTTAAATAACCAGTTTGGTGTAAGCTGATAAACAACCACCTGCGGCACATTTAAAATGGCAGTTTCCAATGTCGCTGTTCCTGATGAAACGATAGCCGCTCTGCTGTGAATTAAAATATCATAAGTTTTTCCCCAAATAACCGGCACCTGGCTTTTTTTCATGAATGGCTGGTAAAACTCAGCTCCCATGTTTGGTGCTCCGGCGATCACACATTGATATTCAGAAAATTGAGACACAGCCTTTAGCATAGTTGGCAATAATACACTGATCTCAGCCTTTCTGCTGCCCGGCAGAACTGCAAGAATTGGCTTTTCCGATAATTTATTTTCCGCCCGGAAACGTTTAAAATCAGGTGCTGTTTTCTTTTCCAGTATCGCGTCGAGCAAAGGATTGCCAACATAATTAACCGGATAATCAAACTTGCGGTAAAAATCGGCTTCGAAAGGCAAAATAGTAAACATCTCGTCAACATATGCTTTCACACGAAAAACCCGTTTTTGTTTCCATGCCCAGATTTTGGGCGATATGTAGTAAAAAGTGCGTATTCCCTTCTCTTTCGCGAATTTCGCCATCCGGAGATTAAATCCCGGATAATCAATCAGGATAAGAACATCAGGATGAAATTCGAGCATATCCTGTTCGCAGAAGCTGAAGTTCTTTTTAATGGTGCGAATGTTCATAATCACCGGAACCAATCCCATAAAAGCCAAATCGCGGTAATGTTTAAGCACAGTCATCCCGGCCTTTTCCATCAAATCGCCACCAAATCCACGAAATTGTGCATCAGAATCAATTAACTTAATTTCTTTGATTAGGTTGGCAGCGTGTAAATCGCCAGAGGCTTCACCAGCTAAAACGTAATATTTCATCTGTCTGTAATTTGTTTTTTAATTGCCAGATGGAACTCGCCCAAATAGTCATTCTCGCATGTGATGAGTATTTCCTCATTGCTCGTTTCATTAAATTATTCGTTTTGGGTTGCGGGTTGCAGGAACCGAGTTTCAAGGTATTCACTTAACTCGAATCACCTAACCATTAACATTTAAACTATTCTATTGTCAACTTACATTAAATTAGTTTGCCTACCAAAACCATAAAAGCGTACATAAAAGTAGCCATAATTACGCCACGGGCAGCCATATCGTATTTTGCGCGGTAAAACAAAAAGAAAAAACCCAGATTCGGAAAAACGCATAAACTCAGCAATTTCAGGAATATTTTCATACTCCACATATTCCGAACGAAAACCATAAATTCTATTTCGCTGTATTTCACCTGATAAGTAATCAGGAAAATGATGAGTGGCAAAATTGCTCCGATTATCCAACCCGTCAGTATCTGATCGTAGCGTTTTCTTTTGCGTGCCATTTGGTTAAAACCTCCAGCTTTTCATGCTTTCAACTGTTTTATGGCAAGTCATATCTGCATTAACCGGAACCACGGTTACAAATCCGTTTTCAAGAGCTGTAATATCAGCATCTTCAACCTCTTCCTCAAAGTTTTTAAAATAACCTGCCATCCAGAAATAATCCCTTTTATGCGGATCAGTTCGCTTATCAAACTCTTCGACCCATTTGCCCGATGTTTGACGACAAACCTTAACGCCCTTAACATCCCCTTTCGGAATATTCACATTCAGGCAGACAAAAGGTGGAAGACCATTTTCGGCAACCTGCTGAAAAACCCTGGCAACATATATTTTTGCTCTGGAAAAGTCGGCTTCAGCATCGTAATCGCCCAGCGAAAAACCCATGGAGGGAATACCATGAATGCAACCCTCGATAGCTGCTCCCATTGTGCCTGAATAAACTACACTAATAGAAGAATTTGATCCGTGATTAATCCCTGATACAACAAAATCAGGATATCGGTCAAGCAATTGATTAAACGCAAGTTTCACGCAATCAACAGGCGTTCCGGTGCATTTGTATACCTGATAATCGTCTTCATCAACAATCTTTTTAACACGAATAGGGTGATCAACCGTAATGGCATTCGACATTCCTGACATATGACGGTCGGGAGCAACAACTACAACATTACCAAACAGGCGCATTACTTCGGTTAATTCCTTTATTCCTTTTGAATTTACACCATCATCATTCGTTACTAATATCAGGGGTCTTTCGCTCATAACTTATTTTTGAATGCACACAAAGATAAATGAATGTGGCTGACAAAATCATTTCAAAAGAATATTTAACCAAAAAAAACACGAATCTTTCTTCACAAAATTATCGTAAAGCAAATTGTATGATGAATTAAACCAAGACATTCCGAAAATTATTTTCAGTAACGGAACCTTAAATTTTATAAATCATGGAAAAATTTACAAATTCAATCAATTGGGTTGAAATTCCTGTATTGAATTTCGTACGTGCAAAAGAATTTTATTCCAGAATCTACGACTACGAAATGTACGAACAAACGATGGGTTCGAAACGGATGGGCTTTCTTCCGATGGATAAGGATTCGCAGGGAGTTGGCGGTGCAATTGTTCAGGGACAAGAATATGTACCAACATCTTTAGGTGCAAAAGTTTATCTGAATGGAGGAAAAGACTTGCAGACTGTTTTAACCCGTGTAATTTCTGCCGGCGGCGATATTATTACTGTGAAAACAAAGATTAGCGACGAACTTGGTTACTTTGCTGTTTTCGAAGATACCGAAGGAAATCACATTTCAGTGCATTCAATGGAATAATCAGAAATAGCTTTAGGTCCGCTTTTTCCAGATAAAGGTCGTAAAGCTATTTCATCAGCACGACCTTTATTTCATCACCGTTATTCCACTTTCTCGCAATCTCACAATATTCGCCCGGATGAGCAACGTATTTTACATTTCCATGAGTCACCGTAGGATTTACTGCCCATGACGGAATACGGATATAAACATCGAGGTAGCGAACATCGGTACTCTCACATTTTATCGTCACCTCATTAATTTCAGGGAACCCGGTCTCCTGAATCAGGAGAACATCTCCTCCTGTTGTATGATGATGATTTAAGCTTGAAGAACCAATCAGGTTTATAAAAATCTTATCGTCAATATGTGTGTAAATGATTGATTTAAGAAAAGATTCAGATAAAACCGGATTTTCTTCCTGATACACCATTTTCTCCAGAGCATCGCCAAACCTGATTTCACCCGACAGTTTAAGCAGATTTGCATTTAATTCAGCCCATTTCCACGCAGCTTTAGATGATTCATTTGCCAAACTATCTGTTCCTGATTTTAACTCAACAACCGGGAATCCATTTACATCAACGTGATTTATCTTAAATTCTTCCCAGTTTTCAGAAAGCGCAAGCCAGGTGCTATCTGATCTTGTTTTCTTTAACATTTTCACTACCTGATTCATCTGATCAATCCTTTCGGTCAAAGGATTTTGTTCTTGTAAATTCTCATCAGTATCTGCACTAACTGAATCCTTCAATAAACGCTCGGTTAAAGAACCGCTAAGAGTAATTTGTTTTTCAGGAAAAGAGCCCGAATTTATTAACGTCAACCGATTCTCATCATTTCGGCACGATCCCAGCGTTAATACAATACCACCAATTGCTATAAATTTTGTCAGCTTCATTCAATTATTTTTCTTCTGAAACATTTTTATCGTAAACAGGTTCAAATATTAAAACCAAATTTATTTATATTTGTAACATATTTTAAAGACCGAATTATGAAACCTACATATACTCCGGCGGTCTGTTATTCCGCTATCTGGTAATTTCTGCAAGGCAGAAAGCGGATTCTTTTCGATAAAAACCCAATTTTTTTCTTATTCACTTTAACACATTTTTATCATGTCTGATAAAAAAGCGATTTCATTTTTTGAATCACTTAAATCCATACAGCTACGTGAGCTATGGATCAATATAAAAGAAGCTATCTCTGGCAGCGACCGTGATTTTACAAGCGACAGCATTGGCAAAGCATTACTTATACTTTCCATTCCAATGGTTCTTGAAATGATTATGGAGTCGGTATTTGCCGTTGTCGATATATTTTTCGTTTCGAAACTCGGTGCTGATGCTGTGGCAACCGTTGGAATTACTGAGTCGAGCATGACGATTGTTTACGCAATCGGCATGGGACTTAGCACCGCAACTACAGCACTGGTAGCAAGACGCATTGGCGAAAAGAAACCAGAGAAAGCGGGAATTGCAGCATTCCAGGCCATTGTTTCGGGCTTTCTTGTTTCTATGCTGATTGCCATTCCCGGCATAATTTACGCCAGGGATTTTTTATTGCTAATGGGTGCTTCCGAAGAAATGGCGGAAGCAGGTCATTGGTATCCAACAATTATGTTTGGCGCGAATGCAGTTATCATGCTGCTGTTCATCATCAATGCTGTTTTCCGGAGTTCCGGCGATGCTTCAGTTTCTATGCGTGTTCTACTTTTAGCTAACTTCATCAATATTGTACTCGATCCAATACTGATTTTCGGTATCGGCCCATTTCCCGAACTTGGCCTGATGGGCGCAGCTGTTGCAACAACAATTGGTCGCGGATTAGCCGTTTGTTATCAGTTTTACCTGCTGTTTTACGGAAATAAACGAATCAAGCTTGAAATTCATCACCTCCAGATAAAAATAAAGGTCATGATCAAGTTATTTAAACTTTCAGCAGGTGGGATCTTACAATACATAATTGCCACATCAAGCTGGATTGCCCTTTTCCGGATTATTTCAGTTTTAGGTTCCGAAGTACTTGCCGGTTATACAATTGCTATCCGGATTGTAGTATTTGCCCTTTTGCCTTCGTGGGGACTCAGCAATGCCGCATCGACTATGGTGGGACAAAATCTGGGAGCAAAACAACCCGAGAGAGCTGAGCGTACGGTTTGGATTACAGCTTATACCAACATGGTTATGCTTGGTTTATTTGGCATTTTCCTGATCGTTTTTCCTGAACCACTTATCCGTCTGTTCATTAACGATCCTGAAGTTGTTGCAAACGGTGCAGTTAGTTTGCGGATTATCAGCTATGGTTTTATCTCCTATGCATTGGGAATGGTTCTGGTTCAAGGATTTAATGGCAGTGGCGATACAGTAACCCCAACGCGCATCAACCTGTTCTGTTTCTGGTTATTCGAAATACCACTGGCCTATCTGCTGGCTATTGTTTTTGATATGAAAATTTATGGTATATGTATGGCAATTGTTGCAGCCGAAACCGCTTTAACTCTCATGGCCTGGTATTTTTTCAGGAAAGGAAAATGGAAAACAATGAAGATATAATCATAATAGGGTCAGGTATATAGTAGGGTCAGGACATGTTCTGACCCTACTATATGCTCAATCGATACTACTGTCACTTAAAGATAATTTCCGAAGTTTTGGAAACAAACCTATAGAAGTTCCAACTACAATTAAAGTCATCACTCCACCAAAAATGACCGAAGGAACCAGTCCCATCAGGCTGGCTGATGCCCCTGACTCGAATGCACCAAGCTCGTTTGACGATCCGATAAAAATGCTATTGACGGCAGAAACACGGCCTTTCATTTCGTTGGAAACAAACAGCTGCAAAATGCTGCTGCGAACGACCACGCTTACAAAATCGAACAAGCCACTGAGCAGAAGGCAGGCCGCCGAAAGATAAAAATTGGAGGATAACGCAAAAACAATCATGCATACTCCAAATGCAGCAACACTATACATAAAAAGCTTTCCGGAATGTTTTAACGGTGGATAGAAAGTCAGAAACAACGACATCAAGATAGCTCCAACTGCGGGACAGGAGCGAAGAACGCCCAACCCCTCGGGTCCAACTTTCAGAATATCGCTGGCAAAAACAGGAAGCATGGCTACCGCACCTCCAAACAAAACGGCAAACATATCAAGAGTGAAAGCACCAAGCAAAATCTGATTTTTGAATACATACCGAATGCCCTCAACAATCCGCACAAAAATACGGCTATCGCTATCAGCAGCATGAATAACTTTTCCCGGACTTTTTATAAAAAAGACAATTACAAGACATATCAAAAGCAACAAAAACACTACTGAATAGGCCGGAACGATACCCCAGAAACCATAAATCAAACCACCAATAGCTGGCCCCGAAACTGCTGCGATTTGCCAGGTAGTACTTCCCCAGGTCGCAGCTTTAGTGAGTAATTCGCGGGGAACAAGCTGCCCAAGCAATGCATTATTGGCTGGCATGATGATTCCACGAACTAATCCAACCAAAAAGATGGTAACATAAATAGGCGCCGTTCCTGAGAAAAAACCGGAATCTGAAATATGTATGGCCGATCCGAGTAAAATTACTGAACCGATAAGTAGAAGGAAACTGGTATAAAAAATGATTCTTTTCCGATCCCATATATCGACAAAATGGCCTGCGAACAAAGCGATGCTAACTTGTGGTATAACTTCGGCAAGACCAATCATTCCCAACGAAAGTGGATTTTTGGTCATATCATAAAGCTGCCAACCCACAATAACTGCCTGCATCAAAACGGCTGCCGTCATAAAAAACCGATAGGCCAGAAAAAGGCGAAAATTACGAATGTGCAGTACCGAAAAAGCTTCTTTTGAAAAAAAATTGCTCATTTGTTTCGCTTAAATGTTTATCAGGAATGACTCTGTTGCAAACAAGCTTCAACTCCGGCGGCAAATATAGAAATTTCATTTACCGGTAAAATGCAAGTAGTCCTCTATTCTTGTTGAATTCAGATAAATATATTATGGATTATTGTACCTTTAAATTCGAACAAAAACAAAACGATATGAGCACACTTGGAAATTTAATCTGGCTGGTATTTGGCGGATTCATCGTCTTTCTGGAATATATGGTTTCCGGTTTTTTACTTTGCCTCACTATTATTGGTATTCCATTTGGACTTCAGGCATTTAAACTGGCAATCCTCGCATTATGGCCATTTGGAAAAACAATCGGATACAAATCGTATGCTCCGGGCTGCCTTTCAACCATTATGAATATTCTGTGGCTGCTCATCGGCGGAATCTGGATCGCATTAACCCACCTCATTTTCGGATTACTTTTGGGAATTACAATCATTGGAATTCCCTGGGCAAAACAGCATTTTAAATTGATGTCGCTCGCATTGACTCCATTTGGCCGGGAAATTCAGGATAAATAAACAAACATATCCCACCAGGGAAATACATTGACATAGTTCTCTGTTGTTAGTATTCTTTCCACAGAGAACTACTTGAAATCAAATAACCAACAACAATTTGATATCCCTACAAACTGTGACTGCAAAACTGTGACTGAACACTAAATACATAGAATTTTATTCCTGATGTGTATGCAGCCCACACTCCTTCTTTGAGTTATTTTCCCACCACCAGCGACCAGCGCGAAAATCTTCACCCGGTTGGATAGCCCGCGTGCAGGGAGCACAACCAATGCTAACAAAACCACGGTCATGTAAAACATTGTACGGTACATTATTTTCTTTCACATACGTCTGGCAATCTTCGAGAGACCAATGTAACAGAGGATTGAATTTGATCAGCTGAAATCCGGCATCCCAAACAAAAAAGTCCAGATCGTGCCTGTTATCCGACTGCGAAGCACGCAATCCGGTAATCCAGCATTCATTGCCTGCCAATGCTCTTTTAAGAGGTTCAACCTTGCGAATATGACAACATTCTTTGCGGTTTTCGAGCGACAAATAAAAACTTAACGGACCTTTATCAGTGATCATTTTCTCAACTGATTCCGTTTTTGGGAAATAACTTTGAATTGGTTTTCCGTATTTTTCCAAAGTGCGGTTCAAAACTTTATACGTTTCTTCGAACAAGCGGCCAGTGTCAAGCGTCACAACTTTTATGTCGAGATTATTACTGAAAATCATATCCGTTATTACCTGATCCTCAATCCCGAAACTGGTAGTAAAAACTGCTTTCCCGGGAAACTGCTGAGCGACTTGCTTCAACATTCCAACCAAATTGGCTGCATCTGCCTGTTTGTTCAGGTCCGAAACAATATTTTGATCAACCATAGCTATTTGTTTTTTTAACTCAATCGATTTATCTTGCCGACAAATATCACAAGAAAACACAAAAAACCATCGAAAAAACTTCCGAAATATTACCTGTTGAATTTCTGAACCGCATTAACTCGCAGTTTCCTGCTGATTTTGAACAATTTATTCAATCCATTGATCAGGGTCCGGCCATCAGCTTGCGAACTAATCCCAGAAAATTTAACATTCCAATTTCCTCCGAACAAGTATCGTGGTGCGAATCTGGAATATTTCTGAATGAAAGACCATCATTCACTCTTGATCCGGTTTTTCATTCCGGAGCCTACTATGTTCAGGAAGCCAGTTCGATGTTTCTGGAGCAGGCATTCAGGCAAACTGAACACAGCAAAGACCGAATTGTTCTGGATTTGTGTGCTGCACCAGGTGGAAAATCGACGCATTTACTCAGTTTACTTGATGAAAGCGATTTACTTGTTGCCAACGAAGTGATTCGTTCCCGGGTATCAGTTTTGGACGAAAACATCCGCAAATGGGGCCATCAAAATGTTGTAGTTTGCAGTAATGATCCGGCTGATTTCAGTACTCTCGAAGGTTTATTTGATTTAGTCGTGGTAGATGCTCCATGCTCTGGTGAAGGCCTTTTCAGACGCGATGCCTCTGCTATTCAGCAATGGTCCGTCGATAATACCAACCTATGCTCTACCCGTCAGCGGCGTATTCTGGCTGATATCTGGCCTGCAATAAAAACCGGAGGTTATTTGATTTACAGTACTTGTACCTTTAATCCGGCAGAAAACGAAGAAAATCTGAAATGGCTCGATGAAAACAATGAAGTTGAAAGTATTCGGATTCCGCTTCAGGAAAACTGGGGCGTTGGAGAAATTGAAGCCAATGGTTTATTTGGATACCGTTTTCTTCCGCACAAGGTGAAAGGCGAAGGGTTTTTTCTGACTTTGATTCGAAAAAAAGATGGCAGTGACGTTTATTCTATACCTAAAAAAATAAAATCGCGACTTGAAAAAATGCCAAAGCAGTTCGTCGAAATCCGGAACTGGTTAAATACTACCGATTCGGAATTCTTTGCAAAAAGCGAATTTCTGATCGCTTTTCCTGAAAGTAAAATTCCTGTATTGAATGCTCTCGCAAATCAACTTCGTGTAATAAGTTTTGGGTTGCCTGTGGCACAGTTCAAAAACAACGATTTGCTTCCCGAACATACTTTTGCGCTTTCTATTGACCGTAATCCGGCAATTTTTGAAACCATTGAAGTCGGGCTGCGTGATGCGCTGTTCTTCCAGAAAAAAGATGAAATTAAAATTGAATCTACAACCAAAGGCTGGATGCTGGTTCAATATCAAGGCATACCTCTGGGCTTTGTGAAAAATCTGGGGAATCGCGCCAACAACTACTTTCCAAAGGAATGGCGTATCCGGATGAATTTGCCGGAATTGCCTGTGCCATGGTATCTTTAAGATCCTAGTTATGTGATACATGTTGTGAATTTCGGGTTCAAAAAGATGTATCCCACAACATTGCATCCTACCAACTGCCATTGATTACTGACCGCTTTCACCTATCCGGTACAAAAACTTATCTGTTCTGAAAATAATATTATCGCGCACAATAGCTGGTGTGGCCTTGACCATTCCTTTCAACTGATTTTCTGCAATTAACTGGAAAGTTAATCCCGGTTTAATTATATAGGTCTTACCTTTTACGCTGAACAGATAAATATTACCGGAAGCATAAAGGGCTGAAGCATTGAACTGATCTTTCAAATCAGTTTTCCAGATAACTTCCCCATTTCTGGCTTTTAAACAAGTCAGTTCGCCACGTTCGTGAACCATGTAAATAAGGCTGTCAACAATCACTGGTGTTGAAATCTGAGGAACATCGGTTGCACATTCCCATGGAATACGTGTTTTGGTTACATCACCTTTACCTGTGGGATCAACAGCCAGCAATCGGGCATAAAATTTTCCATTTTCAGGCAACATCCAGCCTGAATTTACATACACCAATCCACCCCAACTCAAAGGCATACTTACGGTTGAATCATCGCCATAAAATACCTGCCAGATTGGTTTGCCCGTTTCAGGTTCATAGGCCACGCAAACCTGCGATCCATTGCTAATCAACTGATCTTTCCCATTTACATTAACCACAATTGGCGTACAATATGCTTTTCGGGATACCGGTTCAATATCTTTGTAAAATTCCTGAGGTCGTTCAGTTTTCCAAACAGTTTTTCCGGTGTTTTTATCAAGAGCAATCACATACTGAACATCGGTTCCTTCTATGTGTAAAATAATTAGATTTTTATAGATAATTGGCGAAGATGCCGCTCCCTGCATGTGTTCACAATTTAAGTCGGTGCGGGTCCAAACAATTTCAAAATTACGGATATTTATACAAGCTGTTCCGTATGTTCCAAAATGCACGTACACAAAACCGTCTTCAATACATGGTGTTGATGTGGCATAGCTATTTGTTGGATGAATATGCTGAACCGAATCGGGTTTAAAAAGCATAACTTCTTTCAGAATCTTTCCTGAGTTAAAATCGGTGCAAACAGCAAACATTTCCTCGCCATTCCGGGTAGCTGAACTTGTCCAGATCTGGTCGCCAAAAACTACAGGCGACGACCATGCTACTCCCCTAATCCCGGTTTTCCATAATACATTGGTTGAATCATTCCATTCTATTGGTGCATTTTTGCTTGTAGAATGTCCATCGAGATTACTGCCACGAAGGTGTGTCCAGTTTTCCTGAGTTTGTGCGAACAATGTAGAAGAAACAATGATTAAAAGGAATAGGATTGATGAAAATTTCAGGTTCATGATTTAGGTTTTTGGTAGCGTGAAGATGATGATTTTTAAGATATTTCCAAAATTTCAATAATCCATTTAAACACAAAGACACGAAGACACAAATTTCATGAATCTGTATTCTTCGTGCCTTTGTGACTTTGTGGCAGAAACTTTGGCTACCTTATATTTTTGAGCACTTCAACCAAAAGTTTCCAAAATTTATCAACCGTCTCAACATTAATACGTTCGTCAGGAGAATGGGCTCCACGAATGGTTGGACCAAAAGAAACCATATCGAGTTCAGGATATTTCTCGAGGAATAAACCACATTCCAACCCGGCGTGAATGGACTTAACTAATGGTTCGTTACCAAACAGTTTTTTATACGAATCGGAAGCAATTTCAGCAACTGCAGAATCCGGATTAGGTGTCCAACCCGGATAACCATCGGAATGTTCTACTGTTGCACCAGCCAAATGCATCAACGCCTCAACCATATCGCCAGCCATGTATTTCCGGCTGTCAATCTCGCTGCGCTGGCTTGTTGTGAGCACAATCTCATTATTATCCCTGAATTTCACAGACGCCAGATTAGTCGATGTTTCAACCATCCCAATCATTCTGCTACTCATTTCCAAAACGCCATGCGGACAGACAGCAATCAATTTAAATAATTTGGATTTGGTATCGGAATCGATAACGAAGTCGGGCAAATCAACCGATTGATGAAGCAAACGGAGATTAGGTTCAGAACGTTCGAATTCAAACTCCATTTCCGAAGCAAAAACATTCCATTCAACAATAAGACTTTCCTTTTGAGAGTTATGAATCAAAACAACAGCTGAAGCCTCTCTTGCAATCGCATTTCTAAGGTTTCCTCCATTAAATGCATACAGGTGAATATCGAATTTCTTATCTGCATCCAACAAAAAACGGTTTAGTATTTTATTGGCATTTCCTCTGCTTTTATTAATATCATCGCCTGAATGTCCACCCTGAAGTCCTTTAACTTCAAGCTTAATGGCGTATGATGCCAGCGGGACGTCTTCACGGGTATACTTTAATGTTCCAATGGTATCAATTCCTCCGGCACAACCGATAAACAATTCACCTTCGTCTTCTGAATCGAGATTCAGCAAAGTATGGCCACTTAAAAATCCGGGTTCGAGAGCAAAAGCTCCTGAAAGACCGGTTTCTTCATCAACGGTGAACAAACACTCAATTGGGCCGTGAGACAAATCAGTGGCAGTAAGTACCGCCATTTGAGCAGCAATGCCAATACCATCATCAGACCCTAAAGTGGTGCCCTCTGCCCTCACCCATCCATCGTCGATGAAAGGTTTTATGGCATCTGTTTCAAAACTATGTATTGTTTCGCTGTTCTTTTCACAAACCATATCCACATGCGATTGCAAAACAACAACCTGATCATTTTCACGTCCAGGGGAAGCTGGCTTGCAGATTAGCACATTACCAATTTTATCCTGACGAGCTTCCAGCTTATTCTTTTTAGCAAAATCGAGCAAAAAACGGATGATTTTCTCTTCTTTTTTGGAAGGTCTGGGTACCTGGCAAATATCTTCGAAATAATTCCACAAGGGTTGTGGTGATAACTTTTTTAGTTGGCTCATTGTTTTCTGTTTTATTGATTGTATAAAAATACCGAATTATCTGATTTATAAAAATCATAATTCTGATTAAATAACAATTACTGAACTATACGGAGTTTTATGAAACTGGTTTTAATTGGGTTCCAACCAAAAACTACAAACATAAAATTCAAACTCTTCTTAAACTTCGAAATAATTCAAGAGCAACGAAATTGACGAATCAGATTTCATGGAATACTGACAAATGTTACCTTTATCAAGCATTGCCTGCACTTAATTTGCAGCAAATTATTAATCATGGAATCAATCAGAGAAATATATAAAATCGGCCAGGGACCATCGAGTAGTCATACCATGGGGCCAGCCAAAGCAGCCAAACGATTTTTACAATCGAATTTGACTGCGGCTGAATTCAAGGTTTATCTCTACGGAAGCCTTGCTGCAACTGGCAAAGGTCATTTAACCGATGTTGCGGTATGTGACATTTTCAGAAATAAAACGATTGAGATTATTTGGGAGCCCGACACTTTTTTACCTAAACATCCGAATGCACTGAAATTTGAATCCTATGATGAAAACAAGCAATTATTGAATGAATGGACGGTTTACAGCATTGGAGGAGGCGCCATCATCGACGACCATAGTGAACTGGAAACCAGGGATGTTTATTCTCTGAATAAGCTTGACGACATTTTAAACTGGTGTCACGAAAACGGGAAACAATTATGGGAATTTGTAGAAGACCATGAAGGACCAGAAATCTGGGATTTTCTGGCAGAAGTATGGAAAGTAATGGACGATGCCATTTCCCGCGGTTTGAAAAAGGAAGGCACCTTGCCTGGCGGTTTAATGCTTCCACGAAAAGCCAGTTCTTTTAACATGAAATCTCAGAATTTTAGTGGGCCTTTCAAAAAACGATCGAAATTATTTGCCTATGCTCTGGCCGTTTCAGAAGAAAACGCGTCGGGAGGACAGGTTGTTGCCGCTCCAACATGTGGCGCTTGCGGTGTAATGCCCGCCGTTTTAAAACATTTCAAGAAAACATATGAAATCGACTTGCCTCAAATTTATAAAGCTTTGGCAACAGCCGGCTTAATTGGAAACCTTGTAAAACACAATGCATCAATTTCAGGAGCTGAAGTGGGGTGTCAGGGCGAAGTGGGAACAGCTTGTGCAATGGCATCTGCCGCGGCCAACCAATTGATGGGTGGAACCATTAACCAGATTGAATATGCTGCTGAAATGGGAATCGAACATCATTTGGGTTTGACCTGCGATCCGGTTGCCGGACTGGTTCAGATTCCGTGTATTGAGCGAAATGCCTTTGCCGCTGAACGAGCTTTGGCTCACAACACGTATGCATTGATGTCGGATGGTCGTCACCGGATTAGTTTCGACCAGGTGGTTGAAACCATGTACAAAACCGGAAAAAATCTTTCGAATGATTACAAGGAAACCAGCAAAGCCGGATTGGCACTATTTACTGCATTGCCTAAATGCTAATTATACTGATCGTAAAATCCGGAAATAAAAAATACAACCTGATCGCATAAAGACAATGAAAAGTGATCGAAATAAATCTGGTTGTCAGAATTTATTGAAATATGTCGTTGATTAATTACTGATCTAAATGCATAATTTATATTTTCGTCATAGTTCCAGGAAATGCGTTCTTTATAAATAGTTTTATCTTCGGAAAGAGAATTAATTTTCAGCACCGTATTGGCTTTCATCAAAAGCTGAGTTTGGTGGTTTAGCAAAGTTCCTGATCCAATTTCAAAATCCGAAATTTCAATCTGAATAACATGATCCGGATTTGTGATGTTTTGTTTTTCTGCTTCTTCCGGAGAATAAAAATTAACGAACCCCAGGTAAGGAAACTTTTCGCGAAGTTTATAGAATAAAGTTTTATAAAAAGTTTTTGTCGAAAAGCCCAAAACATTATTTTGCGTATAAGCTGATGGAGAATCAATGATAATCCTCCAAACTGCAAGATTTTTAGACTCTTTAATTTTCTGCTCAACATCTTTATACTTCGCATCTAGTTTCTCTGCCCTCAGGAAATAAAAATAGGCCTCTTTTGCCTTTTCTTTTGTATGCTGCGCCAGCGAACTTGCTCCAGCATTATAAAGCTCCGCTACAGCCCTTTGCTTAATATCTGTAATTTCAAAAGTGTATATTTTCGGATCACATATAAGTTCTGATGCTGCCGAATTGTATTTGATCTCATCGGATAAATCATTGGTTTTCTGCATAGCGTCCAAAGTTTTGGTCCATTTGAACGGATCATTGCTGCTAAGAGTCTTATCAATTTCAGCCTGATAATAATCCAAAGCCTCTGTATATGTTTTTTTTAACTTTTTTGCGGCATGTTTATTACTTTCATCTGTGCTTAACCTGAAAGTCGCTTCGTTGATCACCTCCGCGTAATCATGCCTCTTCGATAGTTGTTTTTTTGTTGAACAACTACTGAAAACAAAAAGAATGTATAGCAGAAAAAGAATGTGTCTGGTCATTTTTGAGGTGATAAACAAGAATCACCTTTCGTACAAAGCAGATGCCAGAATAAGGATTATCCTGAATTTGATATAATGTTTAGGAACATTGCCAGCAACATTCCTAAACATTTTGCATTAATTATATTGCCTGAAATAACTGGTTAGTTTACTCGACAGTTGGTTGAAAATTGGTTTGGTGAAAAGCACAAACATATCCTGAGATGCAGGTGGCGTAAGCACTTTGTTGTTAACAATCGCTGCCAGATTTTTATCCAAAACCTCCTCGTCGCCAATAAAAACACCGTATTTATTTTCCCATGTATATTGTCCGGGAATCTTATCCGTAAACACAATCTTTTGTGACTGAAACTCAACAGCTTTTAGTTCGAGCACACCACCAGAGGCAACCTGATCAGTTACAATCTTGATTTTACCCTTTTTAATTACCTGACGTGTACGTGTGACAGTTGAGTCTCTGGTTATTTTCACCTGATACTGTTCGTCGATTTGCCTTGAAAGATCTTTATCTTCTTCAAAATGTTGCGGACGGTCAATAAAGAAATCATAGAATCCCATTTGCAAAACCATATCCGGATTCTTCAAATTACTTTTATCTGCCTGTTCAGGAGAAAAAAAGTGTACAAAATCTTTTTCCTGAAACTGCTGATTTAGCATCTGAAAAACATTATCGTAAAAAAACTGAGCAGAATATTCGTACTTACCATTTACAGGAATTTGCTCAACCACAACGTTCAAGGTTGCCAGTTCTTTTGATTCCAGCATCTTTTGTTGCGTATCTTTGTAGCCACGGACTAATCCATCTGCATTCTGGAAATGGAAGAAAGCCTGTTTTGCCGATTCGCGTGTATTGCGGCTCAGTTCATCCATTCCGGCATCGTAAAATTCCTGTGCTGCCCGATTTTGCACATCCGTCATTTCAGAAGTATATGTTTTGGGATTTGGAACCAATTGGCGAGCTGCCGGAATTCGCCGGATCTGATCAGACATCTGATTAACTGTCTGCATAATTCCCAAAGTTTGTTTCCATTTAAATGGATCATTACCAGTCAGAATCTGGTCAATTTGTTCCTGATAAAAAGTTACTGCCAATGGGTATCCATCACGCACAACCTCAGAAGCTTTTCGGTTATTTGGATCGTTGCTCAAGCGACTGGCTGCCTTGGTTATAGCATCATAATAATCGCCTTGCTGAAGGGACTTCCGTCCGGTGGAACATGAATTCAGGAACAGAAAACCTACAATCAGGATAAGTAAATATTTTTGCATAAATCGGTTGTTTTTGGTTATCTTATTTTTGGTTAAATCTACATTTTTTCTGTTTATTTTCGTCTTTTACAAAATACAACAATCTTATTTATTCTCGTTCCAGACGTTTGGCTTCATCCCAGATCACGTCCATTTCAGCCAGACTCATCTTTTTCAGGTCTTTTCCCTTCTGCAAAGTTTGGCTTTCGAGGTAATTAAATCGGTTGATAAACTTGAGGTTGGTTCGTTCCAATGCCGTTTCCGGATCGATGCCGTACAAACGGGCTGCATTCACCATTGCAAAAAACAGGTCGCCAAATTCGCCTTCTATTTTATCCTGATCAACCTGGTCGATTTCAACACTTAGCTCATTGATTTCTTCTTTCACTTTGTCCCAAACCTGTTCGCGATATTCCCAATCGAAGCCAACACCACTGGTTTTTTCCTGAATACGGTTTGCCTTTACCAAAGCAGGCATAGCAGCCGGAACACCTTCCAAAACCCGCTTATTTCCGCCCTTTTCCTTTAGTTTCAATGTTTCCCAGTTTTGTTCCACCTCGCGCGAATTGGCCACATCAACCTCTCCAAACACATGTGGATGACGATAAACCAGCTTTTCGTTAATGGAATTTAGCACATCGGCCATGTCGAATGCTCCTTTTTCTGAACCAATTTTGGCATAAAAAACAATATGCAACATGAGGTCGCCTAATTCTTTCTTAATTCCATTCAGGTCGTTTTGAAGAATTGCATCTGCTAATTCATAGGTTTCTTCGATGGTCAGTTTGCGCAACGATTCGAGTGTTTGCTCTTTGTCCCATGGACATTTCTCGCGTAGCTCATCCATAATCTCAAGCAGACGGGTAAAAGCAGCTATTTTTTCTTGCATCACGTCATTTTATCAATGAAACCCAAAATTAGAATCTTTATTTAAAACTGAATGCTGTATAATGCACAGATTCGAAATATCATCCGAATAAATTTCAGAAATCAGGAAATAATCCAAATTCAGGTTTATTATCGTTTGTTTATATACTCTTTATAGCTTTTGAGTTAGTGCTTCCCGAATCATACGCCGAAGCTCCAGTTGCCGGTTCTGAACCTCTCCCCTTGCCACCGGGCGGTAAAGTTCGGCAAATCTGCACTTGGCCAACCGGTATTTCAAATCATCCAAAGTACCGCTAATATCAATTCCAAATTTCAAGGGCAAAGGACTGTCGACTACCGAAATATGGTAATCGAAACTCATGTCCATGTTATGCCTTCCTGCCACCACTCCTTTGTATTTATCCATGACAATCAGGAAAGGATAGACATCAATCTCCTGTTTAAATACAGTAAACTCAGCAGCTAAACTATCGACCTTATTAAATGTATTTTTTCTGAACTTTAAGGTTTTGGCAATTTCGCTAAAAGTCTCCCCATCCATTAACACCAGGTTCTGCCCACGAACAGATGCAGCACCGCGAATGGTCGATTTCTTTGGATTATAAAGCGAATCGAGGTATGTTTCGGCAGCCATGTGAAACTCACCTTTGCCGCTAAACGAGCGCAGCATTGGCATAATTGAATCCACATCCGGAATAATTTTCAACAATTCGCTGATCTCCACATTAAACATATGAAAATCCATCCCGATGAAAAGATGGTTCTTTCGGGGAGTTCGGTACATGGCAGTTAACTGCATTTTGGCGGCAGGTGTAACAAAAGCCAGATTATCCAAAACCAGCAATCCATCTTTCACCCGCACTTTTCCTTTAATACCAGTTGCAGCACCCTGACCATAATTGGCCGTGGCAATGTCGACATTAAGCAGCAAATCCATTCCTTTCGGAACTATATACGGGCCTGAAGAAACATCAGCAGACTGGGCTGTTTTGACCGTATCAACTTTCGTCTCGCCCATGCCGCTAGTGAGTTGCATCAGTTGCACCAAATCGGTTTTATTGCTCACAAAATTGAAATTACCACGGAGCAGCGAGTCTTTCCTGAAATAGGAGATTACATTATTTAGTGTTCCTGAAAGGCTGAAATCGGATTTGTCAATTTTCAGTTTGCTCTCTTTGATGTTGAACACCTCAGGATTAAAATCCATTTGAATGGAAGGAATTTCGAGCGGATATTTGAGCGACGACATGGAGATAATGCCTTGGTCAACTTTCACAAATCCGTTGGCCTGCCATTGCAAAAAAACATCCTTTTGACTTTGATCGTTCACCAGATCGGCATTCAGATCAATCTTATTCATGTGGGCAGAGTCTTTGCCCATCGCCATTTTAAGGTTTTCTCCTGAATATTGAATTTTCATTTTTGGATGAACCTT
The DNA here is from genome assembly GCA_041736275.1 of Prolixibacteraceae bacterium. Lineage (GTDB taxonomy): Bacteria > Bacteroidota > Bacteroidia > Bacteroidales > Prolixibacteraceae > Aquipluma. The sequence continues at coordinate 88,446 of JBGSUC010000003.1, read as the reverse complement.
GTCGCTCAACCAATACGCGTTAAGTTTTGCTTTGTTCATTTGGCCTTTGCCAGCCCCCGCCGACGCAATTAACCGCCCACTGTTGAAAGTCACATTCACTTCTGGTTCTGTAATTTTACCTTTTCGCGGCATCATTTCGAATTGCCCTACGGGTTTTTGTACAGCAAACTGAATGGTGTCCATTTGTGCTGAAAGCGAATCGAGCTTAAACGTACAAGCCACCTCCGGAATTCGGGTGCTGTCCCTGAAATCAGACGATTCAAAAGAAATCTGTCCATTTTTAAACGAAGCATTGGCACCTTTTTGCGTACTTACCGACAGGTTCCTTGTGTTTACCTTTGCGGCTACAAACCACGTATTTTTTGCGGATGCAGCCAGATTGGGCAACATAAAATCGACATTCGAATCGTCGGTTTGCATCGATATCGTATCGTAAACCATTTTGAAATCTGAAAGCCTGACAGAACCTGAAAGATTCATCTTTTCCAATTGCATTTTTTCGATCTGCGACATCGAAAAAAGTGACATCACCTTTCCCGAAACACGCCCATTTACAGCAGGTATCATTGAGGCAAATTCCGACAAATCCAAATCTCCTTCAGAAGTCAAATCGCAATGAATATCAGTAAAAAGATGGGTGATCTTTCCATTCGTTTGAATGGACGATTTAGGCGTTTTGGCGTTGAACTTATCAATGCGCAAATATGATATATCGTCGCTGCTCATATCCGAATAAAACACAAGTTCCCCATTCATCTCGCTTAACGGAACCGGGAAACCATCGTATTTCAGCGTTCCATCCTGAAGGACGATGTGCATATCCATCAGCGGCAATAGCGAGTCGGAATAAGCGCCCCTAATTTTGCCATCAGACGAAATCAATCCATTGGCTTCAACTCCTTTCAGGTACGATTGGTAACCAGATGGAACAAATGCGAGAAGCTCAGGAATTGGCAATAATTTACCCTGATAATTCAAATCAAAAAGTATCTGATTGTGAGCCGAATCATTCTCGATAGAACCACTAAATGAGAGGCTAATGTTATTTACTGTCGCCTCCGATTTCCCGAAATCGATCTTCATTTTCGGGATAATAAACCGTGCATTGGTGTTCGTCTTCACCGATGCACTCCGAAGGTATTTCTCTCCATCGTAAATTAATGACACGATTCCTTTGCTCACGTTGATTTGCGTGTCTATCGTATCGGAAATCAGCTTTCCTGAAAACCGGGCAGTCAGATCACGAACATCAGTCTTAAGCTTCATCGATTGATCGATGTACGAAACATTGATGTTTTTTAATTCTACATTCTTCAGATTGATGAAACGAAAAGATGACTCTGAATCCGACGAAGTTGCGGTCGTATCTGATTTGACAATATCAAAATTTGTATGTCCTAAACTATCAACAAACGCATTGATCGACCCGTCATGAAGCTGTAAATCAACAAATACCAATTCATTACGTTTCCACCATACCGCCAGATCAACGATACCAACAAATTTATTGGCCCGAACCAAAGTATCTGATGGAACATCTGGAATGTGATTGATTAAAGCAAAATGGTTCACTTTTAATCCAAACCTTGGAAATGTGCTGAAAAAAGTTAACTCCACCTCGCCAATTTGCGATTCACAGGTGATATACTTTGCTACCTGAGATCGAACAATTGGTGTCATCTTAGCAGGCGTAAACACGAACCAAACCGCGACACCGCTGACCAATACCACCAGGAGTATGACCGACACAAACGTGATGGAAATCCATTTAATTACTTTTTGCATTCTTTACAATTTTGTAAACGAATACGCTGTTCCAAAGTCATCTTTATATTTTAGTGTGGTAGCCGTGAGTTCAGTTACTGTGTATACTTTTGGTACATTTCCTCCTACCTCCATAATGTGGATATGGGTTAGTTCCGACTTTACCAAAGTCCAGGTAAATGACTGAGCTTCTGCTTCAGTTACATCGTCACTGGTATCCCAGGTTTTCCCTGAGTAATCACTCACATATTTATAGTAAACAGTACCCGAAACCCATTTCCCAATCAAAAAAGACTCCTGAAAAAAAGATTCATCTTCCTCACAGGAATTAAAAAGAACAGAAAAAGAAAAACAAACCATTAGGCAAACAATTAATTTCTTCATAAACAATATATTACAACATTTTAAATAGTAAAATCACAGATTAAAAAATCAGTTGCAAATATACTAACTTAAGTTTTCACTTTAGCATAAAACTAAGAGTTGAAAATATTTAATTGAAATAAGAACTTTTTAAATTCAATTGATATTGATGAATGCTGGCGCCGGTTTAATCGAAGCAATATGAAGGAAAAAATTTCGACAACCTTCTAAACAAAAATGGTTAAAACAATCCCTTTCCCGAACATGCCAATTATTACTTTAATGCCTAATTCAAAATAAAAAGTCATTCCCCGAAGGAAATGACTTTAGCAATCAGCAGAATCTTTTTTTTAATTATGATTTTGGAGTGAGTGTTATCTTAATTCTTGTGTAATACAATGATGAAACACCTTCGAACCCTGACCACGTTCCTACAATTGCCCACAATTTGCCATCCTTATCTGAAAGTACAACATCTGGCGAAGATCCCTTTTTACGACTGATGAGCTGATAAATATACTGTTCAGAAGGAATAGACACATCTCCCAAATCAATATTCATAACCGATTCCGGAACATTCTCCTCTTTTTTGAGCACCAGTTGAATATTATTAGATTCACTGTTACCTTTTTTCAGCATATATCCCAGAGAAGCAAACTTTGACACCAGATGTACTGAATTACCAGGCGATCCGCCGATTCCAACACTACCATCCGGATACTTGGAAGCCAATTCAACTTCTGTCTCAACCTGATACTTTGACTGAGGCGCAAGTCCGCTTAACTCTTTAACCAGAAACATCTGCAAGGCATCGCTGTGGTTATTTCCTGAAAGCATAAATGCCTTTTTAGTTTGATCAAGTGGTTCCGGAAGGTTTTTCAACCCTGCATTCAGTTCATAAAACTCCACCGATCCATCCGGATATTCGGCAAAAACAGAGATCCAGCCATCAGCTGCTGCCACTTCATCGGATCCGCCTGTCAAAGTATTTGAGGAGGCGATCTTATTAAAATCGGTTTCAAAAACTATCGGTCCAGACTCTGTTGTTTCATCATCATTGCAAGATGTGAACGGTAACCCAACAATCATCAGTACCAGAAATAAATAAAAATTCGTCTTCATTGATTTTTAATTTTTTAAAATAATAACTGAACATCATTAGTTGTTGCCAATACTTTACTTTTAATGCTGTTTAAATGGCCATTTGTTTCAGAATTTTGTAAAATATGTTTAACTAACTAGAAGATGAGAGTGGTATCATTATGGTTGCTTCAATCGGTTAAAAAAGCAGACTAAAAGTAATTTGTTAATGTTTTTAATCTCCGGGTTTTTCAGGAAACAATACCAACGTTTGAATTGTCTTATTAAATTAGCAAACAATAAACGGGAAAAATTATCTGAAAATGGAAAAACGAAAATACATGAACCCTTATCTGGCAGGAGTTTTACTTGGGCTGGTCCTTTTGTCGGCTATGTTTTTTTCAGGACGTGGACTTGGCGCCAGCGGAGGGATTAAATACGCGGTGGTTGCTATAGTTGGTGCTGTGGATCATCAGCATGCTGTTGAAACTCCCTATTACAGTAAATATTTCGAGAATGGAGAAAACCCGCTAAAAACATGGCTTGTTCTCGAAGTTTTAGGAATGGTTTTGGGTGGTTTTATTTCAGGAGCGCTCTCCCACCGCTTAAAATTTACGATTGAGAAATCGCCCAAAATATCGAATAAAAAAAGGTTGTTGTTTGCATTTCTGGGTGGTGTGTTTTTTGTTTATGGTGCACAACTCGCCCGTGGTTGCACCAGTGGTGCTGCGTTATCGGGCATGGCTGTTCTTTCTGTAGCCGGTTTTGTAACAATGATCGCCATATTCGGTTCTGCTTACATGTTTGCCTGGTTTTTCAGAAAGTTATGGATATAATAAGTTCCAAGTTTAATGTTTCAAATTCTAAGTCAAAATTTATCACTCAAAATTTAAATCATGGGACCTCTTTCAATATTATCGGAATTACCGGAATGGATGAACCTGACGATCGCTTTTTTGATCGGAATTGGCTTTGGTTTTGCCCTCGAACAAGCCGGATTTTCTTCGAGCCGGAAACTTGCCGGAATGTTTTACGGGTACGACACTACGGTCCTTAAAGTGTTTTTCACAGCTGCTATTGTAGCATTGGCCGGGTCGCAACTGCTCAGTTTCTTTGGTTTGCTTAACATGAAACTGGTATTTGTAAATCCTTATTATATGAATGCAACTGTCATTGGCGGAGTCATCATGGGTGCAGGATTTTTGATGGGCGGCTATTGCCCTGGAACCGGAATCAGCGCACTTTCCATCGGGAAAATCGATGCAATGATTTTTCTTCTTGGTGGATTGGTTGGTGCCTTATTATTTGCGGAAACGTATCCGATCATTCAAAACATTGCCATGGAAAATTACAAAGGAGCTATGCGAATCGACGAATGGATGGGCGTTTCTTCCGGTGTTTTCACGCTACTGCTGATCATCGCTGCGATTGCCTTATTTTGGTTGGCCGAACTGGCAGAGAAAAAATTTATTCGTCAGCAGATAACTGATGATCTTTAAACCGAATTAAAAATGAATGCACGAATTAAATATTCAATATTACTGCTTGGTGTCGGGATTATTCTGGCCTTTCTACCTTTCAATCCGGACAAATCTTTTCGGCTAAAACCCAATGAATTGCTCGCAAAATCAGTTTCCGACGAAATTTACTTTTCTGTCGATCAGGTTGCCCGCTTTGTGAGCAGCGAAGACTCCACAGTTCTGCTGATTGATGTCAGGAGTCCTGAAGAATTTAAAAAATTAAACATTCCGGGTGCAATAAATATTCCTTTGGCTGACCTCTCGAATCCGCTTTGGGATGGCTATCTGAATCAGAAGGAAACAAAAAACATCTTCTATGGTAACGGCAATCAGGCAGCCAACTTTGCCTGGACAATCACGACCGGTTTAGGTTATGAAAATAATTTCGTAATGAAAGGTGGATTGAATGAATGGTTCAAAACCGTAATGCTAAGTGAGTTTTCAGGAGAAAAAATTACACCGCTCGAAAATGCCCGTTTTGAAAACAGACTGAACGCCCGTAAAATATTCACTCAGATTAACAGTTTGCCTGACAGCTTAAAAACGCAGTATTTCAATGCCAAACGATTGATAGAATCGAAACTTGACGGTGGTTGCGAATAAATTTAAAATCTAAAAATGAAATCTATTAGAAGCTTAATAACTGTCATCCTGATAGTATTTGTACTCATAATATTGGTAATTGTCAGGAGCACCAAACAAAACATCTTTAAACAGGATGTAAAAACTGCGCTTGATGCTGCTCAAAACAAAAGTAATCTTGTTTCATTGGATCAGCTCAAAAAGCAAAGCTCTCCGTGGCTGGTTGTAAATTTAGGAAATGAGGATCTGCCTGACAATCTTCATTTTGAAAAATCAATGCATCTTCCGTTTGAAAATTTACTTGATCAAACAAACCGCGAAATCTTAGAGGAGGCCAAAGGTGATCTGATTCTTTATTCGGCCGATGATGCAACTGCTGCAAAGGCCTGGGTAATTTTAAACCAGCTTGGATTTAAAAACATTTTCATACTGAATACCAATGAAAATTCCGGAATTTTAAACTACAAATTCCAGCCCGACACAACTGCAAGAATAGAACCAGATTCGATGTAGGAGAACTACTGAGATTAATGAATTTAACGAATATAAAAAAAACAAAGCACCTGAGGTTTTATACTCAGGCGCTTTGTTTCTCCAAATATGTTTTCGCTTCTAATTTAATTTTTCACGTAAGGGAAATTGTCAATTTCGGCTTCAGTAAACGGAAGCCAGGACAGTTGCGTTTTATCTGCAAGCATTTTGCCATGCATAAAAGCATTGTTTCCATACATCAAGGTTTTTGCATTGTATCCGAACAAACGAAGATATGCAGTTACAAATCCTGAATTATGACCCGTACCACAATATACGGTTACATCTTTGTCTGCCGGAATAGTTTCCATCTCCGGAACAATTCCAAGTGTTCCGTTTGGTTTATAACGAACAGCTCCGGGAATATGTCCTGAATCATATTTATCCTTCCGGTCATAATCGATCGTATAAAAGCTTTCCGGTTTTTCGAAGACCTTATCGGCAGTTATAAATGCATCGGCATATCCTGCCGCAAACAAACTATCAAGACGTGCAGTCATAATTTCTTCGCCAGTAGATTTTCCGGTATTCATTTGTGGAAAATCTGTAGTAGCAGCTCTTTCGTTTTCGGTCAGTTCCAACTTATCTTCATACTTATCGGAGATTGCCTTTAACCATGAATCTTTCGCAAAATCCTGATTCCAACTGCTCATTCCCCAACGTAAGGCATATACATTTCCATATCCCATCAAACGCAAAAGTGATGTCGCATAGCTGGCAATTTGTCCTGCATAACAAACCATTACAATCTTATCGTACTCGAATGGCTTTATATCATTAGAGAAATAGTCAGGTATTTTGCTGAAATCAATATTCACCGCACCTTTGATATGTCCCTTTTTAAAAACTTCAGGACTGCGCAAGTCGATTATCTTAATATTTCCGTCTAATTCTTCATTAACAACTGAGGCTTTAATTAATGAAGGAAAATTGCGTCCATTTACGTAATCACCAGTCTCAACCAAATAATCGAGTAATTTCTGAGCTTCGGCATTTACCTCAACCGGCTTAGCTTTGTCCTCCTGAACAGTTGCTTTCGACTCTGTCTGTTTGGCTTTATTGCCACCTCCAGAACAGGAGGCCAAAATTGAAACCAAAACGATGACAATGATTTGGTATCTTGTTTTAATGTGATTCATGTTTATTTTTTTGATGAAGTAGAACTAACCTTTCTTTTCAACCAACACTTCGTCCTTATCGTATTGCAATGTTTCTGTTCTGCGACCTTCGGCATCGTATTTATACACGGTAATAGCCACTCCATCGCCAGGATTATTTGCAATGTTTTTGTTTTTGTCCATAGAAATCCGTTTAACTATCGCTCCATGCTCGTCGAATTCAGATTTAGCTACAGGAACATTTTTGCCACCCAGGTATTCGTTATCCTGATCAAACTGAGTAGTTTCCAGGACATAGCCATTTGCGTCAACTACATTAATTCTTTTTGCCCAGCCCCAATATAAATTAGAAAGCTGTCCAACAGTATTGTGAACCGAAAAGCTTTCAATATCACCGAATTTATTATTTACAAATGCGAAATACGAAACACCAATATCTCCGCAATTTTCAGCTGTACAATTATACAAAGTATCCGCCTGGTAATTTGCCATGCGCGTAACGAACCCATTTTCATCGTATGAAAAACGGAGTTCATAAAACGGACAAAATGGATTCATCACCACATTTTCGCCTGCTAAATTGAAGCGTATTTCGCGAATCATTCCATTATCAAGTTTGTTCCACTCGAAATTATGAACCTTATTTCTGTTCTCAACTGGAGCACCAGCTTCATCCAGATATCGCATTGCAATTCGCATTCCGGCATCATTCAGTGTGTACTCAAATACTGAAACTCCACCGTTTTTTGTGGGTTCATTATTCTCATCAAAAAAATGCTTCAACTGTTTATTACCATCGTAAGTATAAGTGATTTTTGCAGCACCAATGGAAGAATAATCAAGTAAAATACCGTTTCTATTGTACTCAACAGAAGCCAGCTGATTGTTTTCATTGTAAGTAAACTTGTAGTTATTGATGGTTTTTGCCTCATCTGCAGTAATTGGATGAGTCCCTTTTTCCAAATCCCATGGAGTTTCGCTAAATTGTATCTGACGATAATACTTCGGTTCATTGTCTTGCTTTGGCTTTTGATTGCAAGCGCTAAAAACAAGTGCGAATACAGCTAATAAAATTAATTGGTTAAGTTTCATTTTTGAATGTGTTATGTGATTACTAATTTGAATTCGATTATGGAATCTGGTTTTATTAACACCAACTTGTTGTTAATGTTTAATTTCAGACTTTTTATTGAAGGAATATCCCTGCATGAATCGTTAAGCTCAATAATAATAAATAAATAAAAATCTGGAAAAGCATAACTGGTAGTCCGCTCTAATTCAAATGCAGGAAATAAATAAAAGCAAAAAAGCTTCAATTTCTTGAAGCTTTTTGCGGTGCGGACGGGACTCGAACCCGCGACCCTCGGCGTGACAGGCCGATATTCTAACCAACTGAACTACCACACCAGTAGTTGTGATGTAAATTTTGTTCTGGCGGTGCGGACGGGACTCGAACCCGCGACCCTCGGCGTGACAGGCCGATATTCTAACCAACTGAACTACCACACCAGAATAAATCTTTGTAACCTGATTTTGTCAAATCAAATTTGGTTTTCCAAAATTTACATCACTTTTTACAGAACAAACCTCCTGAAATCCGTTTCTCAAAAGGCTTTGCAAATATAGCCTTTCTTTTTTTTCCTGCAATAGGTCAAATTAAATATTTGCACATTTTATTTACATGAAAAATACACTCAACAACAAACTGATTATCAGTCTAATGGCTCCATCTTGTCTGATAAAATAAAATTATCTTTATTTAGCTTTTTCTCTCCATTCCATCTGTAGGCCAACAATTTACCCGATCTGGTCACACATGAATCGACACAACAAAGGTTATCTGCAAAAATCCCACAACACTGTTTTAGACAGTAATGTCCGAAGAAAACAATCGGATCTTTTTCCGGATAAGGTTTCCTTTGTTGAATGATTTCTTTCGGAATGGTGTAGGTTGGAAGTTCAAATCGGCTTTCAAGCGAAATATCCTTAAATGTTTTTCCTTCAGGAGTATCCCACCATTTCATTCGAAACGACCGGTGAGGTCTGCCTTCTGCATCAAAAATGAGAATATCTTTTGGCAGCTGAAAATCAATGCCTTTACAGCTTTCCCAAAAACTTTTCGAGAATTTAGTACCATTAAGAGCAATTTCACGCAAAATGGTCTTGGTTAATTTAGGTTTGGTAATCGTACTTTTGAGTAATTCGATGTTATCATCATCCCAACAAGCATGTATTACACGAATATCGCCTAAATCGAGAAACATGGGTAAGGTTCTCATCCATTTCAGATGGCTCTTAAACTCATCTTTATGCAGAACAAATTCTTCAAGTGTCTGGTTAATTTGCAACTGGTATTTTGGAATCCTTTTCTTGTAGTACTTCCCTTCTATATCTCTTAAATAATAAAGCACGGCATATAACTCATGATTTCCAAGAACTGCAAGGGCAGAACCATTTTCGACCATTTTCCGAATCAAATTGATTGTTTCCCTAATTTTGGGACCCCTATTTATAAAATCACCAACAAAAACAGCTTTTCGTGTTGGATGTGAATAACAATTATTCACAAGCAGATACCCCATCTTTTTCAACAAGTTACTTAACTGATCTGCATATCCGTGAACATCTCCAATAATATCGTACATAAAAAAATTGCCCGAATGATTTACTCGGGCAATTTAGAAATTTTTTCAGTAAGTATATCCTTCATTCAAAATTGAAATAGGACTATTTATTTAATAAATATCCAGTCTACCAAAATATAGAATAAAGAAGAACTAATATCAAACAAATAAAGAATGTTCCGATCGAAAATCCTCTGGTCGTTTTGAATAAAGACAAATCAACCGCTAAAGCTTTTTTGTCTTTAACAGTGTCTTTTGCATTTGAAATCAGGAATAATGCACTTGAGCCAAGCAAGGCTGAAAAGAAGAAGAAAGCTTCAAACCCGATATCATCAAGATATACAATAAGGCCCATTAAACCTGTAGTTACAGATTGATCTCCGGATGTGTACATTATTTTTTGTATCGTAGCAAGAATTAGCACAGAAACCGATAAAACTGCAAACACACGTCCCCACTTCAACATTTTTTGTTTGTCTTCTTCTTTAGGTTTCTCTGCTTCCAAATGGTCTTTGTCAACAAAAGCTATGGAAACAAAAATAATCAGCAAGACAATAAAAATGTAACCCATGCGGAATTGGAATGGCATTTCAGGAAATGCATATTTAAACAACACGCCCATTGGAATTGTCAAAATTGAAGTCCAGATTGCAGCATTTCCGGAAGCGCGCTTCCAAAGTAAACCAAGCCCAAATACTACAACCAGCCCCGGATAAATGAAACCGGAATATTCCTGAATATATTGGAATGCCTGATCTAATCCGCCCAATAATGGTTTTACCGCGATAGCAGCTATCACCAGTGAAGCTAAAGCTACAATACGTCCAATTCTCACTAATTGATGTTCTGTCGCATTTTTATTTATATACGGTTTATAAATATCCATTGTGAAGATCGTCGCAGTAGAATTGAACATGGAAGCCAGAGACGAAATTATTGCCGCAACTAAAGCTGCAAATGCCAATCCTCTGATTCCAACAGGAGCAAAATTGCGGATTAACCACGGATAAGCATCATCAGCTTTTGCAATTGTTCCGTGCAAATCAAAGAAGTTTGTATGTAATCCCGGAATCAAACTTGGATCAACACTCTGCGCTGTATATAATACATAAGCAGTAATACCGGGAATAACCACGATAAATGGAATAAGGATTTTTAAGAAAGCAGCAAAGAGCAACCCTTTCTTGGCCTCTTCTATATTTTTGGCAGCAAGTCCTTTTTGGGTAATGTATTGGTTGAAACCCCAATAGCCAATATTTGTAAGCCAAACACCACCAACAATTGCAGCCAAACCGGGTAAATCCTTAAAGGCTTCCGGACTATTCGCCCGATTAACAATCAGATTGAAATGAGTGTCTTTTGGAATTACTTTCACATAATCATAAACGATTTTAAATCCTTCCCAGGCTCCTGAACCTGCACTAACTGCATCGAGTGCAAAAAATGCTGTAATCATACCGCCCCCAACAAGGAACACTACCTGAAGAACATCAGTCCAGGCAACAGATGCTAAACCTCCGTAAATAGAATAGATACCGGCAACTAAAAAAAGAAACACAATACAAACGTCCAAAAATGGCAAAGTCATTCCAAGCATTTGAACGGTTTCAATACCTAAAATTTGTTTAATCGCCAGTGCGCCAAGCCAGGCAACTGAAGTCAGGTTAACAAAAACGTAAAGAAGTAACCAAAAAATCGAGAAGGAAAGACCAACACCTTTGTTATAACGCTGTGTCAGAAACTGAGGCATGGTAAAAATTTTCCTTTCGATCATCGTAGGAAGTAAAAATTTTGCTACTACAACCAGCGTTGCTGCAGCCATTAACTCATAAGCAGCAATACTTAATCCGATTCGAAATCCCGAACCCGACATACCGATGAATTGTTCTGCAGAAATATTTGCTGCAATCAACGAAGAGCCAACAGCCCACCACGTAAGGGTTTTGCCTGCCAAAAAATAATCATTTGAATCTTTTTCTTTTCCGTCTTTCTTTCGGGAAAGAAATAAACCCAAAGCTACAATCATCACGATATACACCGCGAAGATCACAAAGTCAATTGTTTGAAAACCTGAATTCATGTAGTTAGTTTTGAAATTATTATTTGATTTAAAAATATTCTTACTGAAGTTTTACAATTCGTTCCATTTCTTTCTCTGCAAAATCAGGGCGTACCCGGTAATAAAACGCGCCTTTTTTCGATTCTGAAACATCTTTAACATCCAATTTTTCAAGTACATCGAGCGAAAGTATTTTCTTTCTGAAATTACCCGGATCAAATTCGCGCTGAAAAATAGCTTCGTATAACTTTCTCAATTGAATCAGGGTAAACATTTCAGGCAATAATTCGCTTCCGCACAAACTGTACCCGGCTTTTTGCTGAAGCTTAATCAGTGCTTTCTCAAACATTTCCTGATGGTCGAAAATCAAATTCGGCAGTTTACTAATTGAAACCCAATAGGCACCGTTTTCCTTCACACATCCTTCATCATGCAAATCAATCCTGATCAAAGCATAATAGGCCAAACTAATCACTCTTGCTTCCGGATCACGTTCAGTATTTGAAAAAGAAGCTACCTGTTCTAAAAATATTTCCTCCAGACCTGTAGTTTGTTTCAGTATTCGTGCCGCCGCTTCGTCTGCAGATTCATCATTCTGAACAAATCCACCCAGCAATGACCATTTGCCTTTGTATGGTTCAAAGCTTCGGGGATAAAGCAGCAGTTTAATTTCTTCATCCTGATAACCCAGTATCACACAATCAACTGCAACATAGTGTTGCGGATGTATTTTATACAATTCCATAGAATTCGGTCTAGAATAATATTGGCTAAAGTATAAAAGTATTTTTTACTTTTATAAATCGGAGATAAATAAATAACCATTCCTGTTGGAAAACATTTTAAATAAAAAATGGCAGAAGATATTTTCTTCTGCCATTTTCTTAAAAACAATATTAAGTAAGCCTTTTACAGCACTATACAGCAATATCTTTGTTTACATTCTTACTTCCAATTAAAGCATAAAACAATAAGTAAGCAAGACCTGCAACAATTACCCAGTAACTAGGCATATAACCAGCTACATCAGCAACCCATCCCTGAAGTGCAGGAAGAATACCTCCACCGCAAACCATGACCATGAAAATTCCTGAAGCTGCTGCCAGATATTTTCCCAAACCTTCAACAGCAAGATTGAAAATACCGCCCCACATAATCGAGGTACAAAGTCCAACTAATACAAGGAATGCAGCAGTAATAGGCACTTCCAGTAAACCGAATGAGGTTATACCATCAATACTTTTCAATACAGGCATTGAAACCTGTATAGCAGCTGGAGTAAACATAGCCAACAGCACAAGCACCAGACCTAGCCCAGATGCAAAGGTAAGCATCGTTTTACTTGACACCTTTGCTCCTATTGAAGCTCCAACCAAACGACCTATCAGCATCAGGAACCAATACGTACCTGCAACGAATCCAGCAGTAGTAGCATTCATTGGATTAGGAGTATTCGGATCAACAAGGAAATAATTCAAAACACCGGGAGTACCCACTTCAACACCTACATAAACGAAAATACCGACAGCACCTAAAATGAAATGACGGAACTTCAAGGCACCAGACATCAGGGTTCCCATTGGTTCAGAAGATTGCTCAGCGTGAGGTTCCGGAATGCTTACAAAATACAATACAACAAATACGATCGCGAATACAGCCATAGCTGCATACATGAAAGGGAAAATATCAGTGATTCTGGCTTTTGCAGCATCTCCAATTAAAATACCAACGATCATTGGTGTAGCAGTAGCCATAACTGAATTGAAAGATCCTCCAACCTGAATCAGCTGGTTACCTTTATTACCACCACCGCCAAGAGTGTTAAGCATAGGGTTAACAACGGTATTCAACAAACACATAGAAAAACCTGCAACAAATGCGCCTGCAAGATAAACGGCAAAAGCTGAATCCTGCCCTGCATAACCTGAAAGATATTGGATACCTACTCCAACAAAGCCAACTGCAACAGCAATCAAGGCTGTTTTCTTGTAGCCTATTCTTTGGAGCAAAATACCGCTTGGTATCCCCATTACTGCATAAGCAATAAAGTTGGCAGCATTCCCAAGAAGTCCTAAGAAATTAGTTACTGCAAATTGGCTCTTTAGCACAATACCCATCGGGGCTGCCAGGTTTGTTACGAACGAAATCATACCAAAAAGCATGATCATCATGATGATTGGCACAGTGTAATTTTTGTTTTGCGTCATTGTTGTGTAATTTTAATTGGTTTTAAGTAGTGTTGAAGTTTATTTATGTTTCTTATCAATAAGTTCAATAGATTTGATTGTTCAAAATAATCCAAAGAGCAACAAATGTATGATTTTTGCTCAATAATCCTTCTTTTTTTCATTTCAATCAAGCAATAAATCTCTGAATTTAGTTTGCTTAAATTTGCTTACAGGTCTAATTGAATAGCGCCTTTGGCCCGAATAAATAATTTATGGCATTTTCCTTTGCCATAAACATGCTCCAGCGTTTTAACGTACTCATCCAATTTATCCTGAGGTACAAAAGCCTGGATGGTTCCACCAAATCCACCACCATGAACGCGCCATGCCCCTTTTCCCTTCAAAACCATTTCACTCAATGCCAAAGCCAGCGAAACTACCTGATCATCTTTGTGAACCACGTCAAAAATATTCTGATTGTACATGTAAGAGCTGTATCCCGATTCAACAACCATATTCAGAAATGATTTAAAATCGTTCTTTTCAAGAGCAGCAACCTGATCAACCACACGTTGATTATCTCCCTGGAAGTGATAAGCACGAAGAATCGCACGGTCGCCGGTTACTTTACGTATTTCAGGAATCTTCTCGACAATTTGTTCCATCGTAACTTCTCTCAGCACCTTGGCGCCAAGTACCGCAGCGACTGCTTTCATTTCAGTTGGGAGGGAAGCGTATTCTGCCTGAGAAGCAGGATCGTCGTGACCACCGCCAACATCAGTAATAACCAGGGCGAAGCCAGTTGAAACGAAGTCGAAATCAACTTCTTTTACGATTGGTTTCGAAGGATCTTTAAAATCAATTGTAATTAATCCACCAACCGAGCAGGCTGTTTGATCCATCAAACCGCAAGGTTTTCCGAAGTAATTATTTTCTGACCATTGTCCGATGATGGCATTTTCAACTCCACTCATTTTTCCGTTGTTGAACAAATTGTTCAAAATAGCACCAATCAAAACTTCGAATGAAGCAGAAGAACTCAAACCTGAACCTTTTGGAACACGTCCTTCAATGGTGGCATCGAAACCTCCAATCTCATAACCAACTTCTTTCATTCTGGCACAAATACCTTTTACGATTGAAGATGAAGTATAAAACTGAGATTCGTCAACTGCCAGAGAACTTAAATCAACCTGAAATTCAGGATAGCCTGCAGATTTAATACGAATTGTATTTGATCCGTTTGCAGCTGCAACAGCAATCATATCCAGGTTAACAGCTCCGGCCAGTACGCGTCCGTAATTGTGGTCGGTATGATTACCACCAATTTCAGTACGACCCGGAGAGCTGAAAAGACTTACATCATCAGTACCATAGGATTTCTGAAATTCTGCCATTAATGACGAATAACGCGATGCCTGTTCTTTTAAAACGGCATCATCAAATCCATATAGTTCCTGAAACAATGGATTATTACCACCGGCTATTTTTTCGGTTAATGCACTAATTTTTGTCATAATTCTATTGTAGTTTAATTATTTATTGGTTTGTTGTTTATAATGAATATCTGATAATTCCCGTAAACGCCTGGCCGCTTGTTCTGCGGTGATGTCCCGCTGTGGAGATGCCAGCATCTCGTAGCCAACCATGAATTTCTTAACTGAAGCCGAGCGAAGCAGCGGCGGATAAAAATGCATGTGTAAATGCCACTCAGGGTAATCTTTCCCATCGGTTGGCGCCTGATGCAATCCTGCTGAATAAGCAAATGACACTTCAAAAAGGTTATCGTATTTTACTGTCAGTTGTTTGTAAATATCTGCCAGACCGGTTCTCTCCTCTTCGGTTAACCCGAGAATATTTTGCATCGGACGTTTACTTATGATCATGGTTTCGAATGGCCAGACAGCCCAGTACGGAACCAAAGCTACGAAGTATTCATTTTCAGCGACCATACGATCTTTTTTCTCCAGTTCAGCTTTTAAATAATCGCTAAGAAGAGTCCGTCCATGTTTATCAAAATATGCTTTTTGGGTTACCGATTCTTTTTCCGGTTCAACAGGAACAGATGATGACGACCAAACTTGTCCGTGGGGGTGCGGATTCGAACAGCCCATGATAGCCCCTTTGTTCTCGAAAATCTGAACGTAATTAATAAAATCTGTTTGGGCTAATTCTTCGAACTGCTCACACCATACATCAACAACATTCCGAATATCTTTCACATCCATTTCCGGAATTGTCATACTATGGTTTTCGCTGAAACAAATGACTTTACAAATGCCACTTTCACTTTTCGCCTGAAAAAGGCTGCCTTCATTGACATCTCCTTCCGGAGAATCAGTTAATAATGCACTAAAATCATTGGTAAAAACAAATGTTCCTTTGTAATCAGGATTATTCTTCCCTCCTGCTCTTTCGTTTCCTGCACACAAATAGCATGTCGGATCGTACTTCGGGCGTTCATCAATAGCCGGCTTTTCAACCTGACCTTGCCAGGGCCTTTTAGCACGGTGCGGAGAAACTAAAATCCAATCATTTGTAAGTGGATTAAACCTCCTGTGCGGATGTTCTTCAATATTAAAGTTTGTCATAAAATCTGTAGTTAACAACTGGTGGGTACTGGTTGGTAAAAATACAATTATTACACTTTCGTAATTGAGCGAAACTTGTGTTTTGAAACATATCAAAGCGAATTTCGCCGGATCAGCATTGACTTATTCCGTGTCTTTTCTACACTTCTTTCCTGAATTATCCGGGCAAGTGTCTGCCCCATTAATTGAAAATCGGTTGAAATAGTGGTGATTCCACCTGCAACTACTTCTTTCAGCACTGTATCATTAAACGAAACGATTCCAACATCAGTGCCTAATTGAAGTTTTTTTTCAGCAGCCATCTTCACCAACCGAACTAAATTCCGGTCGGAAGGCACAAAATAAGCTTCTCCACTTTTAATTTCTTTGTTGAGTATATTCCTGATAATTTCAGATTTAAATCCATTTTCGGTGCAAAACCGCTGAAATCCGAGCATTCGTCCTTCAGGTTCCTTGCCTCCGGGAAAAATCATAACCAATGTTGAATATTTTCTGAGCAAATCAAGACCTTCAGTTAACGCGTCAAAAACATCCTGTTCAAAATCCTGATATACAACCGGATAATCAATTAAATCTTCTTTCAGCCGGTCGAGAATATAAACCTTGTCTTTGGGCAATTTTCCAATAATCTCAGCAGTGAAATCAAACGTGGCAGGCATAATCACATAAGAGGTATATTTCCCCGCGCTCTCCGAAATCAAATCTTTAAAAACCTGATAATTAAAATGATGGAAATAAATATCGACATTTGACCTGGCATCCAGACTATTCAGAAAAGAGGTGTATAAATCTTCCTTAAACGTATTTAACTCGTCAAAAAGAACGAATATCTTTTGGTCAACGTTTATTTCAGTACTGTTAATATAGTATCCTTTCCCCGGAATTGAATTGATAATTCCCTTTGCCTTTAATTCATTAAAAGCAACCATGACTGTATCACGCGATAATTCGAATTCAGAACAAATCTGATTCAGTGATGGAATTTTATCACCAATACTCAGTTCTCCGATCGAAATGGCAGTGTAAATTGAATTTATAATTTGCCGGTATTTAGGTATTCCCAGTGAATCATCAATCTGAATATTCTTCACTCGTTCTGAATTTTTAGGTTATTAGTTTTCAAATGTAAAAATAAATTGAAACAAAATACACAACCAGTACCCACCAGTACGAGTGAAAAAACTAAATTTGTATCTTGATCGCATCAAAAACTCTTAGACAAAATCAGCGTTCATTTGAATTGAAAGAACAAAACCAATGAATTAAATCAAATATACTAAACATGAAAATTGAAAAATCACTCTTCGGAAAAACAAAAGAAGGACTTCAGGTTGACTTATTTACCTTGACAAATGACAATCAGGTAAGTATTCAGATTATGAATTTAGGTGCAATAATCACCAGTATTGTTACTCCGGATAAAAATGGCGAATTAACCAATATTGTTTGTGGTTTCGAAAAACTCGAAAATTATCTGAGCCAGGAATATCTGGGTAGTTACCCCTATTTTGGATGTGTTTGCGGACGATGCTGTAACCGGATTGGCGAAGGCAAATTTGCTCTTGAAGGTAAAAATTACAGTCTGGCTGTAAATAATGGTCCGAATCACCTGCATGGCGGATTGATTGGGTTCGATCGCAGAATCTGGACTGCAGAAATTGTTGAAGGAACTGAGTCTGTTGGTGTAAAACTGAGTTTGCTGAGTCCTGATCTGGAAGAAGGTTACCCCGGAAACCTAAATGTAAGTTGCACCTACACCTTAAATAACAACAATGAGCTTAGCCTGGAATACGCTGCTGAAACCGATCAGACAACGATTGTGAACCTGACTAATCACACCTATTTTAATTTAACTGGTGAAAAAGAACAAATTCTGAATCATACACTTGAATTGACTGCAAAATCGTTTACAGAATCAATTGAAAGCATTCCTACCGGAAAAATTCTTCCGGTTGAAGGAACACCTTTTAACTTTCTGAGCAGAAAGAAACTTGGGAAAGACATCGCCGGATTGGCAGACGGATATGATCTGAATTTTGTTTTGGATAATACGGAAAGTAAGTTAGTTCATGCCGGATGTTTGTGTGAAGATACTTCAGGAAGAAAAGTTGATGTTTACACCACTCAACCGGGGATTCAGCTTTATACCGGCTACTGGATTCCGGAACTTATGATTGACGGGCAGAAAAAATTTGGAAGTTATTCCGGAGTTGCTCTCGAAACACAGCATTATCCCGATTCGATTAACAAGCCGCAATTTCCAACGGTAACTCTTTCTCCGGGACAAAAATTCAATGAAAAAACGATTTATACATTCGGAACTAAATAAAGGAAGGGCTTCGGCCCTTTTCTTTTGTTTGTTCCTGAAAAAATAAAATTTGTACATTTGGATTCCTTTGACCTATTAAATACAAAAATTATGAAAACGATCATCGAACTTTTTGAAACCAGTGTGGCCAAATTTCCTGATAATATTTATCTGTGGGAAAAACCGAACGGAAAATATGAAGGAACTACTTATCGTCAGACCCATGATTTGGTAATTCGATTTGGCGCAGGATTAGTTTCTCTGGGACTTCAAAAAGGTGATCGCATTGGCCTGATTTCAGAAGGCCGAAATGCCTGGATTATTTCTGAACTGGGGATGTTGTATGCCGGAGGTATCAATGTGCCTTTATCAGTAAAACTGGAGTCAGGCAACGAACTAAAATTCAGGCTTGTTCATTCCGGAAGTAAAATGATTATTGTTTCAAAAGGACATACGTCAAAGGTCGAAGAAATCAGGAAGGATCTTCCACTTCTTGAAAAAGTAATCTACCTCGATGGAAAAGAAAATCCCGGCGTCAATGATTTTTCATATTCGCAGGTGCTTGCTCTCGGCGATGAATATTTAAAAACGAAACAGAAAGATTTTGAAGCCATCTACCAGAATATTCAACCCGATGATTTAGCCAATATTTCTTATACATCAGGAACAACAGCCGATCCGAAAGGAATTATGCTTTCGCATTTGAATTATGCAGCCAATGTGGTTCAGGCTAATACGCTGCTGGATATTACTCCGGAATGGAAAACTCTTGCATTGCTTCCATGGGATCATTGTTTTGCGCACACAGCCTGTTTGTATTGTTTCATGTACAACGGAGCCAGCATCGCAGCACTTGAAGTTGGTAAAACACCGATGGAAACCTTAAAAAATATTCCAAAGAACATCAAGGAAATTCAGCCAAATATCATGATGAGTGTTCCGGCACTGGCTAAAAATTTCCGAAAAAGCATCGAATCAAATATCAGGCAAAAAGGTCCGACCATTGAAAAACTTTTTAACCATGCACTGAAAATAGCCTACAAATACAATGGAAATGGCTGGGATCGTGGAAAAGGATCAAAAGCCATCTATAAACCGCTGCTGAGCATTTACGACAAAATCCTGTTCAAAAAAATTCGTGAAGGATTTGGTGGAAAACTTGAACTGTTTATTGGAGGAGGAGCTTTACTCGATATCGAATTGCAGCGTTTCTTTTTTGCAATCGGGATGCCGATGTGCCAGGGATACGGTTTATCTGAAGCTTCGCCGGTTATTTCGTCGAACTCATTACAGGCAGTAAAATTTGGATCATCAGGCAAATTGGTTAAATACATGGATCTGAAAATCTGTGATCTGGAAGGAAATGAACTTCCTTTGGGAGAAAAGGGCGAAATTGTGGTGAAAGGCGACAACGTAATGAAAGGTTACTGGAACAATCCAAAAGCAACAGGCGAAACCGTAATGAACGGCTGGCTTTACACCGGCGATATGGGCTACATGGATAAAGACGGATTTCTTTACGTCATGGGTCGTTTCAAAAGTTTGCTAATTGGCAGCGACGGAGAAAAATTCAGTCCCGAAGGTATAGAAGAATCCCTTGTTGATCAATCTCCTTACATCGACCAGTGCATGTTATACAATAATCAAAATGCCTATACTTCCGGAATGGTGGTGCCCAATATGCCCGCAATAAACCGTGAATTAGAAAAACACGGATTTAAAGCAGGGACTGATGAAGCACTCACTGAAGCATTAAAGTTAATTCAGAAAGAAGTAGACGCCTACAAAACCGGGGGCAAGTTTGCTGAATCGTTTCCTGAACGTTGGCTACCGGCTACAATCGCTGTTTTACCTGAAGCTTTTACCGAACAAAACCATTTACTCAATTCGACCATGAAAATGGTTCGTGGTAAAATCACGGAATATTTTAGTCAGGAACTCATATTTTTGTACACTCCTGAAGCAAAAAGCATTACAAATAAAAGAAACATGGATGCGTTGAGAAAATGGCAATTACAATAAACAGAAAGTTTCGATTCCAGATCGGTTCCTGAATCAAAAAACGGGAATTGACGATAGAAAAAGTAATTTTGTATAATAACCATAAATCACAACCGGATAATAAAAACAAAATGAAAAGTTTTGCCCTGTTTTTTTTACTGATCTCTTTTTTAAGTTTGAATTCATTTGCCCAAAAAATTGGCGGATTTGGCGGTGAAATATCAATTTTGAGTTTAAAACCCAATTACCGTACATGGGTTTCAAGAACAACCGGATACGAATTCTTCGGCGGAGTTGCCTCTGAACTGGAAAGTTTCAAACCTAATGACGTAGAAGTTGGATTAAAATATCTTCATGCTGTTATGTACAGCCGAACTGCACGCACATATATTGGAGTTGTTGGCAAATGGAAATTCATTAACGTATTCGATTCGAATGAAAATACCAGTTTACCGGTCGCAGGAGTTTTTATTGGTAAAGAATGGTACGACAAACGAATTAAAAGAAAAGGTTTTGCTATTGAAGTGGGCTACCAATTCGGTACAAAGGAATATGAAGTTACAGGTCCTATCAATCATGACGTTTTAGGCAAATACCGGTTCGAAGAATTCCCATTGATTCTTAATCTAAGGTATACATTGTACAAAAAGAGAAGATAATTCTGTTTTAAACTTATAATTCTGACAATATCAATTATTCCCAAACAAGCACCTATCGTATAATTTTCCCTGCCAGCGAATTATCCTGTAAAATTAATTGTTGCGCCGCCAGTTTTGCAACGAGCTTAGCTCCATCTGTATTCAAATGGGTATCATCTTTTCTGCCTTCAGGAAATTTGACTGTTGGTGAAGTCCAGAGATAAATGTTTTTTGAAGCATCCTCCCCAAGTGCAGTTACTGCTCCAGCTGTGAGCAATTGTAAATCAACCAGAAGAACATCCAATTTGGAAGCCAGCTGCCTGACAACAACCGGGTAATTTCCATGAGTATCGGTCAAAAACCCATTTTCAAACTTCCTTCGAACAATTGGAGTAAATAAAACAGGTGTTGCTCCTTTACTTCTGGTTTCCCTGATAAAACGTTCCAGATTCTCTGCATAAGTTGTAAAAGGTTCGGTATATCGGGTCAAATCTAAAATTTTCTCATCGTTATGGCCAAACTGAATAAATACATAATCACCTTGGTTAAGAGAATCAAGAACAGCTTTCCAACGTCCTTCCGAAATAAAACTCTTCGAACTTCGACCATTTACCGCCCTGTTTTTAACGTTTATCGATTGATCAACAAATTCGGAAAAAACCTGACACCATCCTGTTTCAGGAAAAACTTCAGCCTTTTTGTTTGCCATGGTCGAATCGCCAATGGTAAATAAAGTAATCTGTGTTTCAGAATCACTATTTTCGGGAATCTGTTGAGCAAAAGACAATCTACAGACTACTGATAAAATCATAATGGTGAGAACTCTAATTTTCAGAATTGAAAAATTCATTATTAATCTGTTTAATAAGTGTATTTAAATGTGGCGAACAAGAGGACAAACAGCTCTATGCTCTTTGCCTCTTTTTTACTTCATTTACTTCAACTGAACCATGTTTTCTGGGACTTCTTCAGCTATTATGAGCTGTTTCTCAGGATTTGTAATTCCAACATTTACTAATATTGTATTTCCGGTTTTCGAGCCTGAAACCTGAATAACAGGAGCGTCAACAGTCTGACAATCCAATCCCTCGATGGAAACATCCGTACTATTTATGAGTTCAATTACAGGAGTATTTTTAGTTTTAAGGATTAGGTTTTTTATTTTCACATTTTTGGCATCGCTACAAATCATTCCGATATCAGACTCCATTTGAATGTTTGTAAGTTCAATATTTTCAAGCATCATTTCGGGCAGACCCTGCAGAAATATTCCTGTCATTGCACCTTTACAATTCACATCACGGATAAAGATATTTTTAAATTGTGGCGTCTCTTCGTTTACAGGCAATAGTTTGGGAACCTGACCCGCATCTCCGGCATCCAAATCTTCTGAAGCCGAACGCCCGCTGTAATACAAGTTAAACGAAATTGCCTGAGTCGGAATATCCATCATTTGTACGTCTGAAATATAAATATTCTCGACAACACCTCCCCTTCCCCGATTACTTTTAAACCGAAGCCCCACATCGGTACCAATAAAAATACAATTGGAAACATGCAGGTTTCGCACACCGCTCGACATTTCACTTCCTACAGTTACACCTCCATGACCATGAAAAACGATACAATTCTTTACAATCAGATTTTCGTTCGGCATCTTACGGTCGCGACCTTCCTTATCCTTACCCGATTTAATACAAATAGCGTCATCTCCCACATCGAAATTACAATTATGAATAATACTGTTTTTGCAGGATTCAATGTCGATCCCATCGCCATTTTGAGAATACCAGGGATTGCGAATAGTTGCATTTCGCAATGTAAAATCTTCGCACATTAGCGGATGAAGGCACCAAGCAGGCGAATTTTGAAAGGTAGGTCCATCAATCAAAACCTTTTTACTCGAAATGATACTCACCATAACCGGACGAAGGAAATCCTTAATCTGCTCGAATTCGGCTTTAGATTTCAAACCTCGCGGTACGTTCATTTCAGCAACTTTTTCACCATCGATAAACTGTTGCGAAGGATACCATGTTTTCCCGTTAACACTCACAATACCACCGGATAAAACCAGATTTTCCCACTGTTTTGCAGTTAACTTTTCTTTCTTTACTGCGCGCCATGCTCCACCAGAGCCGTCCCATACCCCTTTCCCTGTTAGAGCTACATTTTCGAGATTCCTGCCGTTTATTGGCGACAAACACCGATAAGTATCAAACCCTTCGAAATTGGTTTCAACCAAAGGATATAAACTCTTATCTGAACTGAAAACCACCAAAGCACCGGATTCCGTATACAGTTCGATATTACTTTTTAAGGTAATCGGGCCGGTAAGCCAAACTCCAAGCGGTACAATCACTTTACCTCCCCCCTGTTCCGAAACAGCGTCGATGGCATCAGAAAAAGCTTTGGTACATAGAAATTGTCCACCACTTTTTGCACCGAAATCGGTAATTGAAACTGAATTAGCCGGAATTACCGGCTCCTGCACACGAGGCATCTGAAATTCAATGCCCTGATACAAGTCATCAGCCTGGCTATTTTTTGCTTCAGGCTGAGAACTAGCGCATGAAGAAAACAAGGCTACAGCAAGTAACACGATTGATAATTTAATTTTCATATCTTTTGATTTTAATTTTATTTCTATATATGTTCCCTTCGACTGCTTCGCGCTCAGGAAGCGGTGTTCCGACCTCCATTCTCCGATTTTACCTGAATTTATTTACCCAATCACCCAAAATATTTTCAGGCGTATAGTTACTTGCCTCTTGGTCAGTTAACTGATGCGACCAGACAACTCTCTTGTTTGTTGATGCTCCCGATCCGGTATTTTTGAATTCGGCAAAAAAGCAGTCTTGTTCAGTTTCCGGTTTATTCCAATTGTTCCAGCCTTCAGGTTTAATCATATTCCCCAACTCGCAGTGTATGAAAGCCGATTTACCATAAGGGCGCCAAGGACGTCCCAGATAAAAAGAGGCTTCCGGAGCATCGCCAGTAATTTTACAGTTCAGAAATACAAAACCGTAAGCAGTTCCTTCATTTGTTGAAGGCGCAGTTACAAAACCATGATCTTTGCAAACAATTGTACAGCGATCGAAAACTGCTGTCGACCAGCCAAAAATAAAGTCAACAGTACCTGCGATAGTGCAATCGCGGTAATATTGCCTGCTATTTTCTCCATGTGGGTAAAGAGTATCCTGAAACCCGGAAAAACGACAATTGATAAAAACAACCTGATCGCCATCAATCCGAACTGCAACGGCCTGTCCAACCGGACCGGATGAGTTCTCGAAAGTGATATTTTCAGCCCGGAAACCATCTCCAAAAACATAAAAAGAAGTTGATCCGGTTGTTCCCATTTCTTCTCCAAAATGGTTCTTCTTCGACGCAAAATCATCGTAAGTCAATATCGTCCGATCACGATCTTCACCAATAAAAGTCACATTAGTTTTGCTTCCGCCCAATATTAATTTCTCTTTATAAATTCCGTTTTTGATAAAAATTATCGTTTCGTTTTTCCTGAAATCGGGCACCGAGTTTATGGCTTCCTGAACAGTTCTAAAATCTCCTGTACCGTCAGTTGCCACAATAAAATTATAGTTGCCGGCAAAAGCAGTAACGGTTTGCAATACAAACAGGATTGCAGATACAATCAATACAACATATTTTCTTAATCGTTCAAGCATTTGCATTCAATTATATTATTTTTCAATTCTAAACCAGTCGATATCAGCTGATCCTGCATCGTTGATAATTCCGTTGCGGAGCGCATAAAAACCAACTTTGGCATCCAAATGCCATTTCTGTGCTGAAAATTATCTGTTTCATCAGTTTTAATTTTCAGTTTGGTACCATTTATTTTCCATCGAAACTTCCCAGGCCAAAGGAGCAAAAATATTCTCCTTGGTATATCCACTGGCATCCTTATCTGATAAACGCACCGACCAATATACCCGATTTTTAGTTTTTGAACCTGCACCAGAATTGTTGTATTCAGCAAAAACCACTGTTTTCTCATTTTCAGTTTTCGACCAGTTGTCCCAACCTTCAGGAGTAATAAACGAACCCATTTCGCAATTCAGGAAAGCGACTTTGGCAAAACTCCGCCACGGCCGGCCAAGAAAAGCCCTATTTACTCCGGAAGCCGCGGTAATTTTGCAGTTCAGAAAAACAAAACCGAAAGGTTTTCCTTCCGGAGTGCTGGCTGCAGTGAGAAACGAATTAGCCTTGCATTGAAGGGTACAATCTTCGAAAAGAGCAGTTGCTTCGCCAAAAATAAAATCGGTGGTTCCTTCCACATAACAATCAGTGAAAAACATACGACTAAACCTTCCGGCGGCATAAACAGTATCCTGATTTCCAAGGAAACGGCAATTTACAAATACACAACGATCGCCTTCAGCATGAAGGGCAACTGCCTGACCTACCTGACCGGCTGTATTTTCAACAGTAATGTTTTCCATCCTGAAATCGTTGGCTTCTATCTTCAGAGTATAGGTATAAAACGTACTGTTTCTACCGCGGTTAATTTTGTCGAAATAATCGCCGTAAGTAATAATGGTTTTTTCGGCACTTTCACCAACAATTGATAGATGACTGTTACAGGACGGAACGACGATTTTCTCGTGATAGATTCCGTTTTTCACAAAGATGGTAACCCGGGAATCGGGAAATGCCTTACAGGCATCAATTGCTTTCTGAATGGAACTAAAATTACGAGTACTATCAGTTGAAACTACAAAATCGTAGTTGTTGGCAGATAAGGTAAATCCTGAAAATAGAATTGTAATTACGATTAAAAATTGGCTTATAAATTTTGGCATACAAGGTGAAATTTATGTTTCATCACGGTTTTTGGTTAAATGAATATGTGTTCGGCTATTTTGAAAATAATTAAAGGCAATGAAATACAACTAAAAATAACAGCTTGCATTTCGGTGCTTTTAATCTTTTCAGCGAACATTTTTACATCAAACAAGTTAAAATTAGCAATGAAATAAAAAAGTATTAGAGAAGAGGATTTCTCCGCTCCTCTAATACTGAATGTAAACAATCTATAAATAACGTAATGTATAACTAATAACCAGCATTTTGCCAGAAGCCATTTGCATCGGGACCAGAAGTTAGATTGGTGACAGCATCCATCTGGGCTTGTGGAATCGGACGCAACAGATGGTAATCTTGCACGCTGGCAGAAGCCTGTGCATTGTATGCTTTCACCCGATTAACTAATGTTTTGGTACGTTTTAGGTCAAACCAGCGTTGTTGCTCGCCACACAATTCAATGGCACGTTCTTCCAAAACAGTTTCCAAGGTAGCAGTTCCGCTTAAGGTATTGTCCTGACCAGCTTTTGCACGTACCTGACGCAACTCGTTAATGGTTGACATAGCTGCTGTTCCACTGGCTGTATTCAACTCACATTCAGCTTTAATCAGATACATTTCAGCCAAACGCAATACAATCGCATCGCGGCTAGAGATATCTGGTGTTGGATGAGCAGCATCGAAAACATTTTCCATAAATTTCTTGATGCCGATAAAAGAACACCATCCACCAATTTTATATGAATTGTAACGGGAATCGCCATATACATCAGATTTTGCTTTTGCAGATTCTGTAGGCAAGGCTGTAGCTGGATTCATTGAAGTGTAAAGAGGAATATCACCATTAGCCATAAATTGAATACGGTAACGGTTTTTAGCCCATGCTTGTTTTGCTTGTCCTTCTGGAGAATTTCCATCTAACGGGCAGTAATAAATCGCGGTATCCTGAATTAATGGATAATTTTTCGAACTTCCTTCCAGTCCCGGAGCAATGGTATAAGCTTCCTGCAAAGTAGCTTCTGTACGTTGATCAGTAGCACGGTGTTCATCCAACAATTGCCACAAATATAACGAGGGTACATAGCGGGTAAAACCACGACCATATTTTGAATAAGAATCAGCTACATAAACTTTCTCTCCTGTAACGATATTAGTAATATAAAAGGTTGATTCACCCAATGGACGAACGAAAGTTTCTTTTCCGTTATTCCCTAAATCCGAAGCACCGTTATTCCACATGCCAACAAACTGAAGTAACATAGCACTACCACCACGCGAGTAGCCTGTACGCGTAATTAAAGAGTTATAATCTAAACTTTTACCTGACTTGTCGGTTTTGTAACGATAGGGGATACAATTTGCGGGAGTTGCAACATCAGAAGAATAAGTTACCCCCCAAATCGCTTCATTATTAGCGGCAACATCTTCATTATTCATCGACCAGGTATCTTCATAATTACTATAGAACGATGCGACACCACTTCCAATAACAGCCTCGGCTTCAGCTTGCGCCAAGGCATATAGATTTTTACCGGAATAATTCGAATTACTTGAGATACTGCTTTCACCCAGCCACGATGCGGCATATAACAAAACACGGGATTTCAATGCTTTAGCAGCCCAGTAATTGGCACGACCATCAGCTTTTGTCATATAACCCGCATCCTGAAATGCAGCAATCGAAAGATCTAAATCAGAAAGAATATTGCTATATACTTCTTCTTCAGGTAATCTTTCGGCAGAAGTTATCACGCTTGTTACAGGTTCAGTGTGGTAAGGTATAGGTCCCCAAATATTCACCATGTGTAAATAATAGAAGGCACGCATAAAGTAAGCCTCACCCATATATTGCATCTTTAGTGTTTCATTGATGTCGGCATTTTCGGGGATATACTTTAAAGCGTTATTACAAATATCCTGAGCGGCATAAAAGGCTTCCCAGTAATGGTCTAAACAGGCATTATCACTCGAATTACCATCCAAACTAATGGCGGTTAGATTATATGAGTTCAGGGATTTTTGCTTATTATCGTATCCGGAATAGAACAAGTCTGTCCCCATTTCAGATAATCCTAACCCTGCTTCTTTTCCGTACCATGCGCGACCGAAAACATAACAAGAAGCAACAAGACCATCAATTCCGGACTTTGTGGAATAAGTTAAGTCAGCGGTTTGTCCAACCTTATTATCTTCTTCCAGGAAATCCGTACAAGACGAAAAGCTTCCCAGGAGCGTTACTGCGGTTAAAAGTGATATATATAATTTTTGTTTCATTTTCGTAATGTTATGTAAGGTTAAAATTCAATATTAGCACCAAATACAACTTGTTTAGCCAAAGGGAAATTAATTGAACCGCCACGTTCAGGGTCATAATTGTCGATATTGCTAAAAGTGATAAAGTTTTTTAACGAGCCATACAATTTAACAGATCCCAAACCTATTTGACCAATGACGTTTTTCGGTAAATTATAAGCCAGTGAAATATCTTTAATTTTTACGTAATTGGCTTTTTCATACAACAATGAACTACCGTAGTTTGTGTGGTTTGTACTCAAAGATCCCGGGTTTGGAAATTTTGCATCCGTATTAGTTGGAGTCCAATAATCTAAATCAGCCCAGTTGGCAGATTCGAAGTTCAACTGTGAATTGTAGTCATACGAGATGTATCCACCCAGACGTGCATAAACCAATACATTCAAAGAGAAATCTTTATAACTAAAAGAGTTATTCATCCCCAAAATATGCTTAGGCGTGCGATTATAAATTCTCTTGTCATCATCATCCAGTACACCATCGTCGTTACGGTCTACCACTTTTATGGTCCCTGGTGTTCCGTACGTAGAGATATATCCTAAACTCTCACCAGAATGACGGGCTTTCCAAGCCGTTTGGTATTCCTGAAACTCACCAACACCCCAGTTTCCGTCAGCTTCATAATCATAATATGCAATAGCTGGCTCACCAACAATAAAAGCACTAGTACCATTAATATCGCGTTCAACACCATCGACTAGTTTATACACTTCATCTTTAATTGTTGAGTAGGACCAATTAATGTCCCAATTAAAATTTCTGCTTTTAACCACATTGGTATTTAAGGCAATCTCGATACCACTTCCCTTGGTTTCTCCAATGTTTTGAAGAACAGTTGGGAATACTGATGACGCAGGTAAAGTACGATAGAATAACAAATCGGTAGTATGGCTAATGAAATAATCAATGCTACCGGAAACACGGTTCGACCAGATACCAAAATCCAGACCAAAGTTCAAGGCTGTGGTTGTTTCCCATTTCAGATCCCTGTTACCCAACTGATCCGGAATATTTCCCGTGATGTCGCTGGTTCCAATATAGTAATATACCGGATATGAACTTAGTGTTTGTAAGGTCTCGTAAGGATCGATTGCCGCATTACCTGAAACTCCCCAGCTGGCACGTAGTTTCAGGTTATCCAGCCATTGTGTATCTTGCATAAATCCCTCTTCATTCAAACGCCATGCGATTGCAGTAGAGGGGAAATAACCCCATTGATTACCTGATGCCAGAGTAGATGATCCATCTGCACGGACTGATGCTGTTACCAAATACTTTTCGTTAAACTTGTAGTTTACACGAGTAAAATAAGACAACATAGACTGCTTTACATACCCACTGGTTGTTGTTGCAGACGCGATTTTGGATAAATCGTAGTAAGCACTTTTATAATAATGTTCACGTCCGGCATCGCCCGAAGTAATGGTTTGCTCATAAACACTCTGATTCATACTATGACCCAACAGGAAAGTCAAATCGTGCAATGAACTTCCAAAGTCAGTATTATAAGTCATCGTATTTTCCCAGGTATATTTAGTATTGCTATTCCATTCAGATGAAATAAAAGATGTTCCCGGTGACTGATAACGGGCTACACTTTGATAATCCTGGTAACGTCCATCACGAACATTGCTGCGATCGATAGCAAAAGTTGATTTCAATACCATCCCTTTCATTGGAGTCACTTCCAAATAGCCACTTCCAAAAAGACGGTTTGTTTCAATATTACGTTGATAGTTGCCAGTAATCTCATCCATTAAAGGATTTACATGAGCAGCGTAGCGAGGGTTCGGTGTTTCAATAATTTCACCATCCTGGGTATAAGGATGAGTAATTGAGGTCATCTTCATGGCCTGACTAAAAACGCTTGCATTTCGAGAGTCATGGCTTTTATATGTATAAAGCAAGTTTGTACCTACTTTAAATATATTGCTGATTTTGTGATCTACCACAACCTTTGTATTGTAGCGATCCATAGCGTCATTTTTCAACAATCCTTCTTCAAACATGGTTCCCAATGACAAGTTGAAAGTAGTTTTTTCATTACCTCCGGCAACGGACAATTCATAATTCTGCGTCAAGCCATTTTGAAGAATAATATCCAACCAGTCAGTATACGAACCGTCCTGATAAATTCCTATTTCAGTAAAATCAGACAGACTTTCTGTTAACACCTGCTCCGGAGTCAAATTACTCGCACCCCAGTTTCCTGAAGCCACATCCGATTGATAGTTTGATTTATTTATCAAGCGTTGAACTTCTTTCTCACCATACATTATTTTTGGTACATTCGTTGGTGAGTTGAATGATGCATAGCTGTTTAGACTAATTTTTGTTTTACCGGCTTTTCCCCGTTTTGTTGTGATAAGGATAACTCCATTAGCACCTTTAGTACCGTAAATAGCCGTAGAAGAGGCATCTTTCAATACATCCATTGACTCAATGTCGGACGAGTTTATATCCAGTGTGGAACCATACTCGATACCATCAACCAAAATTAACGGACTATTTGAAGCAGACAAAGAGCGGTTACCTCGCAAGGTAATATTCAAACCTGCACCTGACTCTCCAGTTTTTTGCTGAATATCCAAACCAGGAATTTGAGCCTGCATCGCCTGCATCGCATTGCTCGAAGCAGTTCTGGCAATCTCTTCAGCATTTACTGAACCTACAGCACCGGTAAGATCTTTCTTCTTTACCACACCGTAACCAATAGCAACTACTTCCTCGATTTCGAGGGTGCTGCTTAGCAATTGTACATTAATTACTTTTTGACCTTTAATTTCTACCTCCTTATTTTCCAGACCGATAAAAGAAAATGTCAAAATATCTTTTTGCATATCTCCGGGAACAATGGAATAACTACCATCGCCACTGGTTATAACACCATTTGTAGTCCCTTTGATAACTACATTTACCCCAGGTATCGGGGAGTTTGACTCATCGACAACCACACCGGTAACCTTCTGAGCGAACAGTTGTGCACCCGCAAGAATTACCATCAGTGATAAC
This sequence comes from Prolixibacteraceae bacterium, assembly GCA_041736275.1. Lineage (GTDB taxonomy): Bacteria > Bacteroidota > Bacteroidia > Bacteroidales > Prolixibacteraceae > Aquipluma. The sequence continues at coordinate 56,947 of JBGSUC010000003.1, read as the reverse complement.
AGAAAAGCCTTTTTCAATAAACTTTGCGTCATTTTCATCATAGATAATTGTTAAGTTTGATTATGTTAATTAGTTAACATTCTTTTATTGAATTCAAGAGAAGCCATGATAAATGGTCCAACTCCTTTCGGATCATTATCACGTATTGGTTCGTTTATGTAATATTCGTAGGAGCCGTCCCTGTATGGATTTCCACCCAGACCAGCAACCGAACAGCAATTGGTCAGACTAATAGTTCCATCACCATTGTCTTTAACCAAATTGTCGAGAATTCCCTGGTATGCTTTTTCTGCGATTTGCTTGTATTCGGTACTGATGTAGCCTTTTCTGACTGCTTTAAGCAGTGAATAGGTAAACATGGAAGAAGCAGTAGCTTCCAGGTAATTCCCTTCACGAGTGCCCTGGTCTAATACCTGATACCACAATCCAGTTTTAGGATCCTGAAACTTTTTGATTCCTTCTGCCACCTGATTTAATATACTTAGAAGTTTAACCCGCCCCGGATGTTCCTCCGGGAGATAATCAAGCACGTCAACAAGTGCCATGGCATACCAGCCCTCTGCTCTTCCCCAGAAGTTCGGAGAGCATCCGGTTACCGGATCGGCCCATTTTTGTTCCTTGCTTTCGTCCCAGCCATGATAATTTAAACCAGTTTCTGCATTGTATGTATGTTTGTGAACAATCTGAAACTGATTTACTACATCGTCGAATAACGAATCTTCATTAAAAAAAGCAGCATATTGTGCATAAAAAGGTGCGCCCATATACAATCCATCCAACCACATCTGATGTGGATATCGTAGTTTGTGCCAGAATCCGCCTTCTGCTGTCCGTGGTTGAGTTTTAAGCTGGACACGAAGTTGTTTGATTGCTTTTAGGTAGCGTTCGTCCTTGGTTCTTTCATATACATCAAAAAGGAACTTTCCGGAATTAACTGCATCGATGTTGTAATTTGATAAGTTATACGCTAATATGAATCCTGTGGAGTCGATCATTTTATCAGCGTACATTTTGGCATAATCGTAATATGCTTCGTTCCCATTTTCATTCCATACCTGAATCATTGACTGGGCAATTAGACCCTGGGTATAATTCCATACAGGCTCGGGATTGAAATCCACAGTCCATGGCTCCGGAAATTCTTTGATCTCAGAATCTGCCATTTTCACAGCAGTCTCAAGTCCGGACACCGGTTTTGTTTTTACAGTACATGACTGTATAATAAAAGGAATAATCAGCGGAATAATCCAAAAGTATTTCATCAGCTATACTTAGTTTTGTTAGTTAATCATTAAAGAAAAAGTGCTTCAAAATAGAAATCACAAACTTGTAATTATCAAAAATGAAAGAATGCCTGCCAGAATCACAGTCATAATTATGGTAATCCAGGAAATTCTTTTAATTTTCACAATCATCCTTTTCACATTTTGAATATTAGTCAGCTATCACACCAAAACTACGACTTGAAGGATAAGAAAGAAGTAAAATGCATATCAGGAAGGACAGACAGACGTACCACCAACGGGTTATATTTCCCAAAAAGCGGGTGATTTTCTGCACAAAAAATCGACTAAAAAACACAAATAACTGTGAATAAACAGATTAAATGAAATAATTTATTTTATCAATTTTAAGAAAACGTTAAAAAACTGTAAAATAATTACAGCCACAATTACAGAAGACATATATGGGGTATCGAGACGAAAACCAACGAATATTTCCTTCAGACTTCAGTTTTCAATTCAACGGAATGATTAAAATCGATAAGACTAAAAGCCCAAATCAAAAATATTCTTTCAAAAACGATTGGAATATTTAATTTGAAACATAAAATAAAGTATACATATTCAATGAATTACTTGCCCTGTTTGTCTGAAATTTAAAACAAAGTCAAATTTAAAATTTCATGAAAAGAATAAGGTTAACCTCTATTACTAGAGATATTAATAATCCTGAAAATGGGAAGTAATTTCTTAGTCAGGATGGATGTATTTAAATACAAGTAAAGCCGGCAGAAGTTATTCAGATTGATGTTTTTCAGTATACTCGCTTGCATTCATACCAAATTCCTGACGGAAACATTTTCTGAAATGCGACAAATCCTTAAACCCAACCGCGTATGCCACTTCCGATATATTTAGTTTTTTCTGCACCAACATCTGAGCTGCTCTTTTAAGCCTGATATTCCGAATGAATTCTTTGACAGTCATCTCCGTCAGCGCATTTAATTTTCTGTACAACTGCATCCTGCTGACACCAATTTCCGAAGCAAATCGTTCAATATCAAGATCCGGATCAGAAATATTGTCTTCAATAACCTTTATCGCTTTTTGCAGAAACCGTTCATCAGGCGAACTCAGCGTAATATTACTTGGTTGAAGCATCATTTCTCCGGCATATTTTTGTTTCAGCGATTGTCTGACTGTCAAAATATTCTCGACTTTGGTTTGCAGAATTACCAAATCAAATGGCTTAGTGATGTAATCGTCAGCACCAAAACCCAACCCTTCAATTTCATGTTCTCTCGATCCCAGTGCAGTAAGTAACAGCATCGGAATATGTGATGTCCGTTCATCTTTCCTGATTTTCCGGCATAACTCGAAACCATCCATATCAGGCATCATCACATCACTGATGATAATATCAGGGATTGTTTTAAGTGCCATATTCCAACCTTCCAAACCATTTTCGGCCTCAATAACATGATAACTTGAAGAGAAATGCGATTTAACAAAATAACGAACATCTGCATTATCATCAACCAAAAGCATAATTTTCAATCCTGAAGGGATTTGTTCTGTTAAATGCTCTTCATTAACCGGCATCACCTGCAGCAATTCATTATTGTCAATTGATTCAGCTTGTTCCAACATCTCTGAAACCAATACTTCCTCGTAAGGCAGTTGAACCGTAAACTTTGAACCTTTTCCGGGTTTGCTTAATACAAATATCTTCCCGTTGTGTAACTTCACCAATTCCTTTGTTAATGCCAGACCTATTCCGGTGCCTGTCCCAGTTTGTTTTCCCTCTTGTCCGATTTGAAAAAACCGGGTAAAAATCTTATCCAGATTCGCTTCTGAAATTCCAATTCCTGTATCTTTCACACTAATCTCAATGATTCGCCTTTCAATGGATTCACCAGCAAGTTCATTCTCCCCAGAATCGAAAACAAGTGACAGGTTTACCGATATTTTTCCTCCCTTTCCGGTAAACTTAAATGCATTAGAAAGCAAGTTATTCATGATTTTAGCCACCTTATCTGCATCAAAATTGGTTGCGATTTCCTTTTTAAGCGATGTAAATTTCAGCTCTATTTCTTTTTCTTCAGCATATTTTCCAAAAGAATCTACAATCCCAGCTAAATATGAGACTAAATCACCTCGCGATAAAATTAATTTCAAATTCCCTGTTTCCAATTTCCTGAAATCGAGCAACTGATTGATTAACTGGTGTAATTGTGTTGCGTTGCGATGCATAACATCAACATGCCCTTTGAGTTCAGTTGTGGGAAGTGTATTATTTTTCAATTTTTCGAGCGGTCCAAGTATCAGCGTTAAAGGAGTACGAATCTCGTGCGAAATATTAGTATAAAACCGCAATTTCATCATATCCAACTCATGAAGTTTCTTGGCATTCATACGTTCCAGTAACAGATCATTTCTGAGTTTTTCCTTATTAAGAAGGAAGGTGATTAACAAATAAAATAGACCTGCAATAACTAAAAATAACAGAATTCGGAACCACCAGGTTTCCCAGTATGGAGGAAGCACAACAATTTTCAAAACTGGTCCCTGATTGCTCTCTTTTCGATCAATAGACACTGTCTTTACCCTGAAAGTATATTCGCGCGGATCAAGATTGGTATAGGTCGCAGAACGAATGACCGAAGGTTCAGTCCAATCCTTATCGAAACCATCCAAAAAATATGAATATTGAATTCCTAAGCTGTTGGCATAATCAAATGAGGCAAAATCCAGTGTAATCGAATTCTGATCGTATTTCAGAGTTATTTTTTCAGTCTCGGAAATGCTATTCTTAAGCACATCATTTCTGCGATCACCAATTTTTACTGACTTATTGAAAATCTTTAAGTCGGTAAGTACAATCGGTGGAAAATAATCACCGGATTTGATTTTTATTGGATTAAAAATATTGAATCCAGAAATGCCGCCAAACAGTAATTCTCCTTCTTTTGTTTTAGCGGCAGCTCCGTATGTAAATTGGTTGTTTTGGAATCCATTTTTTAAAGAGAAATTATGAAATCTTTCTGTTTCCGGATCAAATTTCGACAAGCCATTCGTTGTACTAATCCATAAAAAATGTTCATTGTCTTCCAGAATCGCTAAAGTTTGATTATTAGCCAATCCATTCTTTTCTGTATAATATCTTATAATTCCCTTTTCCTTGGAATATAGTGCAATACCATGATTTAAAGTTGCAAGCCAATATCGGTTTTTCGAATCTTGCAGCATGTAACGGGTCGATTCACTTATCCTTGAAGATTTCCGGGTTTTCAAATCATATAAAATCAAATCATCAGCTCCAATCCATAAGGTATTCTCGTCATCCTCTGCCAACCAGTTTACCTGCTGATTATCAACCAAATTTCCATAATGGATGAAGTTTCCAGTTGCCCTATCAAACTTATCCAACCCGAAACTGGTTCCTGCCCATATATCATTATTCCCATCGCATAAAAAAGTCCAAACACGATTATCCGAAAGGCTTGCAGGATCAGCCGGATCGTTTCGATAATGTTTAAAAGTTCCGGATTGCTGATTCAAAACATCAATTCCTCCTAAAAAAGTACCAATCCAAAGGTTATTTTTACCATCATCTAAAAGAGCTTTAATACAATTCGTCGACAACGAATTTGAATTACCACTTTGTGGTAACATGTAACTGAATCTTCCAGTTTTGCGATTCAATATATTTATACCTCCACTTTCGGTACCTACCCATATGTCACCTTTAGAGTCAATCCAAAAAGCATAAATTTCGCTACTATTTAGATACCTGTCGTCATTTGGCATCGACTTATAGCCAATAATATTTTGCCTTTCCTCAATCAAAAAATTTATTCCATTACGTGTACCAATCCAAACATCTCCTTTCAAGTCGTGAGCAATACACTGAACCGAATTGTTCACCAAACTTTTAGGCTCCCTTTCATCGTGGTAATAAAATGCAGTAACTCCTTTCTGCTTTTCATAAATATATAATCCACCTCTTGTCCCTATCCAGTACTTTCCGTTTCTGTCTTTCGAAATAACCCGGACAGTATTACTCCTGTCATTATTCTTATCAATAATTATTTGCCTGGCTTCAAGTGTAACCGGATTTACAATATACATTCCACTGGCATAAGTACCAATCCAAACGGATCCGTCATCATCAATAGTAATTTCCCAAATCTCTTCATTTGAAGACAATTTTTCAGGAAGAAATATCTTTGAAGCAAGATTTGTTTTAGGATCATAAACAAATACACCATCGTTCGTACCTGTCCAAATCCGACCTGATTTATCGGAACGGATAACACGAAAATAGCCTTCAAATAAAGATAGATTAGCTGGTTTAATTTCGTTTAGCTCTCTTTCATCTTTCAGGCTAAACAACTTATTATCAGTGCCAATCCACAAAACACCAGTAGAATCCTCAAAAATAGAAGTTACTATTACATCTCTGAGAAGTGCTTTATCTCCGTAATAAAATGCATGTTGGAAATTTTCCTTTTTACGATCGAATTTATTAAGACCACCGTTTTCTGTTCCGATCCAAAGTTGGTTATTATGGTCTTCAAAAATTGTTCTGACCAGATTTCCCTTGAGACTGGTTGAATCTTCAGGATCATTTTTGAAAACAGTAAATGTATAGCCATCGAATCTGCAAACCCCCTGAGAGGTACCAAACCACATCCAACCCTTTTTGTCCTGATATATGCAATGAATCTGATTGTTTGAAAGGCCGTTTTCCTGTGAATAAAAATCAAAGTTGAGATTATTAACGGCGGTATTTCCTATTGATTGTTGTGTATGAATGAACACAAAAAGAAAAAACAGCACACGCAAAATATTCCGGTATAAACTATCCGGAACAGCATTTCTTTTCATGTTTATTCTTTCAGCAATCATTTCTATTAATCTTTCAGAAAAGGAACTAATTGACTATCCTTCTGAGGCTGGAAACATCCTCCCACTCGTTCTGGATTTAAATTACTGAAAAATAGTTACTTTTTCTGATTGATCCTAGGATTTGGGAAAGCACCCAGGCTGAGTACATCAAAATTACGTTCAAAGCTTGTAACAAACATACTTTCATTTTCGAAACCACCCATAGGAGCAACTTTTCGGAATCTGAAATTCATTTGAGTCAGTTCCATAGGATAATTAGGCAGGCAGTTTCTGAAATCCTTTCCGAACCGTTGAATTGCACTCAGAAAATAATACGCAACATCAAAACCCTGATAACTGAATTGAGAAGGTTCTGCAATATAATTTTCACGGTACAAACTAACAAAACGGCGTACCAAAGGTCGTTCATAATCTGTAAAGTATGGAGATAAGTATCGTAACCTAATTCGATGATAGTTTTCAATCTGAATACTTTTAAACTTTGTAAGCGCAGGAGTTCCAATCAAAACGATATCATAATGTTCAGCTAAAGCTGTCAAATTGGTAACTGCAACACTAACCTGAGCTTCATTGTCTGATGGAATCATAAATATATTCACCCCGTTTTCATCTAAAAGCGGTTTAATCTGATTTACTCCCTGTCTCTGAAAATTGTATTCATGGAATTTGCTTCTAAACGATGTACTTGTCAGTTTCGCCTTTGTCAATTCAGCCAGTTTTGCAGCTGCTGCATCAGAATTATCACTAAACTGGAGTAGAAAAAAATTCTTATTGGCAAACTCTCTTGCTATGTATGTAGCTGTTTGCTCTGACTGGTATTCTTTGGTTGGATTTACTTTAAAATACCATGAATTATTCTGTTCAAAATTACCACCAGAAGAAAGCGGTGAAATCATAGGAATCCGATTTTTGGCGGCAAAAGAAGCAACCGTTTCCTGAAATTCAGGATAAACAGGGCCTATAATCAGGTTAAGATCACGAAATTCGTCCATCTGAAGCATGGTATTTACATTCTGCTGATTACTTGCATCAAATACAAATAATTCGATGTTCATTCCATTACGCTGAAGACTGTCAATGGCAAGTAATGCACCTTCATAAAACTCAATGAATCCTAAAGCTTTCTGATCAATATTGACTCCATTGGTCACAACTGTAGTATCCAGGCTAGCTGTATCAACCGGATCATTAAGGCTTATTCTACTAAGCAATAGTGATTTAGAAATACCGTCAGGATAGTTTTTGTCATAAGCAGGAAGATGAAATGGCAATAAAAGTCCGGCTTTATATTTCTGGTTGTTTATTCCCTGAATTGTATCGCAGTATCCGGTGCCGATTTCTTCCATAAATTCAGCTGTGTTTTTCTGGCCTTCAATCGAACCAACTTTCTGAAATGCAGAATTTTTGGGAATCAAAATCGTTTCACCCGTCTCAAGACTTCTTGAAAAAAGTGAAGGATTGGCCTTTTTCAATTCACCTACCTCAATCCCAAATCGGCTCGAAATTGAAAAAAGTGTTTCTCCTTTCTCAATCTGGTATTTATTAAATGATTTAGAATCAAAAACCAGTTCAGTTGGTTTCTGGGAAGAACTTACAGGTATCTTCAACTTCATGCCGGTCTTCAGCCCATCCTGAAGCGACGGATTTAAACTCATCATTTCCTGGTGGCTAATGTTGAATCTCTGTTCCAGACTATATAAAGTTTCGCCTGAAACAACCGGATGATAAATATAACCAGAAGACCCGTCCATAACAGGATAAGTAGTCTTATACTGACTCTCAGATTGATTGTCAGAATCAGATGTTTTTACAGGTATTTTTAAAACCTGACCGGCAACTAGTCCGTTAGATAGCTCCGGATTGAACCTGATCAAATCATTTGCAGTATAGCCATACTGTTTTGCGATCGAAAAGATGGTTTGTTTCTTTACTACTTTATGGTAATAGAATTCCTCAACCGTTTTCTGCGGAACTTTTGATTCTTGTTTTTTTTGTTCAGGTACAACTTTACCTACCGGAACTTTAACGGTTGACCCTGATTTAAGTATAGCGGTTAATCCTGGATTTGCCTCAAGCAATTCTTTTTGAGTTACTTTGTATTGCTGGCATATGCTGTAGATAGTCTCACTCTTTAACACTTTGTGTAAAACATATTTCTCGCCCGCTATTTCAACCTGTTTTTGCGAAAAAACGGAATAAGTAATTGAATTGAGTAAGGCAAATAAACAAATTGCAACTATAAATTTCATAATACGAGGTGTAAATAGAATTCAAAAAAGCTCTTTTATACTGGTCTTCCAAATACCATTTCAAAAAGCTTTCTCACCAAAATACTTCATAAACTGAACCCTTTCCCAGGCCCGAGATGAAGAATTGGTTTGGCTTAATGAGCCTACAAAGTCGGATAGTGACAAGTATCCTTTTTTATCCATCCAATCAGAAATTCCCTTGTTCATACGTGTAATTGCCGTTGGACCTTCTTTATAAATAACCGATGCTACCTGAACTGCAGATGCGCCCGCAAGTAAAAACTTCAACGCTGTTTCAGCAGTATGGATTCCTGTTGTTGCAGCAAGTTCGCAAACCATAAATCCTGACAACATACCTGTCCATTTTAATGGAAGCAGATAATCGTTCGGAGAACTTAAAACGTCAGAAATGATAATATCTTGTGTTTCAATATTAATATCCGGATTATAAAACCGGTTGAATATAGTTATTCCGGAAATTCCAGAGATTGCCAACTTCTGAACCATCGCGGCCAGATTCGAAAAATAGTGACTTATTTTAATGGATACAGGAATTTTAACAACCTGAAGTACTTTATGGATTGTCTCGAAATAAAACTGTTCGTTGGTTTCGCTTGTATTATTTCTATCCGAAGGACATACGAACATATTCAGTTCCAAAGCATCGGCACCGGCTTCTTCAATTTTTCGTGCGAAAAGCACCCAATCGTTTGAACTAATACAATTGATACTTGCAACAATGGGAACATCTGTTTTTGACTTAACGTCAGAAATTAAACGAAGGTATTTCCGGATATTTTCCTCTTTAATTACATAGTCAAAATAATCAAGATATTCGGGATCAGAAGTCATATCAGAGCGAAGGTTGAGTTCTTCCTGCAACTCATGATAAATTTCCTCTTCAAATATTGATTTTAATACAATCGCACCTGCACCTGCTTCAGCCAATTTAATAATTTGATCTGCTTGACCAGTCATGCTGCTGCTTGCTGCAATTACCGGACTTTTTAATTCGAGTCCAAAGAATCGGGTTGATAGATTTGCCATGAAAAATCAGATTGATGGTTAAAGATAAAAATTAAATTGCCTGATGATACTTTTCCTGAAGATATTGGTGCATGGATGCAGCAGCTTTTCGACCATCACCCATGGCCATAATAACGGTTGCTCCTCCCCTCACAATATCACCTCCAGCAAACAATTCAGGAATTGAAGTCTGCATTGTATCTTCGTTTACTTCAATTGTTCCCCATTTACTTACCTTAAGCTCTTTGACTTCTGATGGTATCAACGGATTCGGAGAAACACCAACAGCAACAACTACGAGATCAACGGATATGTCATATTCAGAGCCTTCCAGAACAATCGGCCTGCGACGTCCTGAAGCATCCGGTTCGCCAAGTCCCATGCGCTGAATTCGCATCCGGTTAACTTTTCCTTTTTCGTCAGCGAAATATTCAACCGGATTGGCCAGATTCATAAACTCAATACCCTCTTCTTCAGCATGATGAACTTCTTCAATACGGGCAGGCATTTCGGCACGCGAACGACGATAAATGATCATAGCACGTTCAGCACCCAATCTTTTCGCAGTACGAACCGAATCCATAGCAGTATTTCCTCCTCCAATAACAGCAACATTTTTCCCTTTAATAACCGGTGTATCAAACTCATCGCTGGCAGCATTCATCAAATTCACTCGGGTGAGGTATTCATTTGACGAAAGAATTCCATTGTAGTTTTCGCCCGGAATATTCATAAAGCGTGGAAGTCCGGCTCCGCTTGCAACAAAAAAGGATTTAAAGCCTTCGGCTTTCAAATCGTCAAAACTTGCAGTCTTTCCAACAATAAAATTTCTGACAAACCTGACTCCCATCTTCTCAAGGTTATCCAATTCAACATCTACAATTTTATTCGGAAGCCTAAACTCCGGAATGCCGTATTTTAAAACTCCGCCAATCTCGTGAAGTGCTTCAAAAACAGTCACATCATAACCCAGCTTAATCATATCACCTGCAAACGACAGCGATGCCGGACCTGAGCCAATTGCTGCTACTTTAATTCCATTTGCCGGCGCAACTTCAGGCACCGACATAAATCCACTTTCGCGCTCGTAATCTGCAGCAAAACGCTCCAGATAACCAATTGCTACAGGATCTTTCTTTAGTTTCAGTGTGTAAAAACAATTCGCTTCACATTGTTTTTCCTGAGGACAAACACGGCCGCAAACAGCCGGAAGAGCAGAAGTCTCCTTTAGCGTTTTTGCCGCTTCAAGAAAACTGCCTTGTTCTAGGTATTTTACAAATTTTGGGATATTAATACTTACTGGACATCCGTCAATACAAGTTGGGTTCGGGCAATCCAGGCATCTCGAAGCTTCAGACTGAGCCTGTTTATCGGTTAATCCTGAATTGACTTCTCGATCCTGATAACGTATGCGAATAAAAGGATCCAGTTCAGGCATTCTGGTTCTAACCATAGCGGTACGATCCTTATTTGCTATTTTTTTTCTCAGCTCCGCACGCCATTCCTTTTCGCGCTCAAACTGAAGAATTTCTTTATTTGTTGACATTAACCTGGTTTTTAATTTGAATTAGATATACCGTTCGTATGCTAACTTTTCCTCTGTAGAATATCCTCCAAGCCGCATAATTAATTCATCAAAATCAATCTGATGTGCATCAAATTCCGGTCCGTCAATACAGGTAAACAAGGTTTGTCCACCAACACTAACGCGGCATGCTCCGCACATACCCGTGCCATCAACCATTATGGCATTTAAGCTGGCCTGAGTAGGTATTTGATATTTCTTAGTCAAAAGGGAAGTAAATTTCATCATAACAGCCGGACCAATGGCAATACATTCATTCACAGTTTCGCGCTGAATAACCATTTCTGCACCTGCTGTAACTAATCCTTTGGTTCCGTAAGATCCATCATCGGTCATCACAATCACTTCGTCCGACCATTTCCGGATATCATCTTCCAAAATAATCAGGTCTTTATTACGTGCAGCAATAATTGAAATCACCCGATTTCCAGCTTTTTTATATGCCTCAACAATAGGTAACATTGGAGCAACGCCAACACCTCCACCACAGGCCAGAATCGTACCAGGCTTGTGGATATGAGTAGCTTTTCCGAGAGGTCCTACCAAATCGAGAATATAATCGCCCGGATTCAGTTCAAAAAGTTTGGCCGAGCTAACTCCCATTTTTTGAACTACCAAAACAATCGTTCCTTTTATCGGATCAGCATCGGCAATGGTCAAAGGAATCCGCTCTCCTTTTTCATCGACCCGCAAAATCACAAAATGACCAGGCTTCCGCGATCTGGCAATACGCGGAGCATCAACTACAAATTTGGCTACTTTTTCAGAGAAAAGAACCTTTTCAACAATTTGGTTCATTGCAACATTTTTTGGATTACTTCTTCAAAAAGAAAGGCCAAAAATAACATTGTGCAAAGAATATAACTGTATAAAGCTGATAATTTTTACTGTTTTATGCCTGTGAAATTTTCTTGTGGACAGCATTTTATGCTAAAACATATATTCTCAATAAAAAAAAATGCTTAATCCTTTAAAAAAATCAATCAAACTGAACAAGTAATATCATATCTTTAATCTTTTGTTTGTGCCTGAAAGAGTATGTAAAAAAGTTACTCTGGAAGTTTAAAAATCAATTAAGAAGAATAAAATTGGCTCAGGAATTTATCATCGCTATAACAGAACACCGTGCTTTAGGGAACATCTTTGTTCCGCTGCTGATTGAAAAAGAACGCTCGTATTACGTCGTAAAAAAGGTTGTAAAGCCTCACGATCTTAAAAGTGGGGATCTGGTATTAACTGATTCGGAACTGGAATTACTCAAACTGATTGAGAATTACAGCGACGAAACCTTAATGAAGAAATTCACAAAAAAGATAGACAAACCCAACTTTTTTCAGAATATGGACGATGAGCTTTTTCAAAATCACATTAGTCCGTATATCGACAAATACATTTATAAGTGCGTCTTAATTCTTATGAAGGGGCATACAAAGCTGTTTTATAAACAAGCCAAATATGCAAACCTGTACGACGAAGATGAAATAAAAATAAACCAGACGTTCTCCGATAGTGTTTTTTACTTTCACCGGAATGAAAACGGAACCCGTTATAAACTTGGACTTAGTCATGAAGGACAGCGAATTGATTTACTTCACAAAACAATCAGAATGGTATGTACTCAGCCTTGCTGCTTTGTATATCTAAATCAACTTTTCGTTTTTACAAAACTTTCCGGAAAAAAGCTCATCCCATTTGTGACTAAAGATTCCGTATGGATACCAAAACATTCAGAAGAGAAATATTTTCAATCGTTTATTTTGAATGCCATTAAAGAATCTGAAGTAAAAGCAAGTGGATTCGATGTCATCGAAAGTAATCCGCCTCGAAAAACTATTATTTCGCTCGAACAGGATCTGTCGTTACGCCCCATACTGATAGTGAAATTCAGATACGAAAACAATTTATACCTGGCTGATGCTGTTTCGAATGTATTTGTCAGCCTAGAACAGAAACAAGGAAATTACACTTTTAAAAAGTTTGTTCGTGACCGTGTATGGGAAACAGAGCAACTCGGGCTATTGAAAAAACTGGGTCTAAAATATAAAAATGGTTTTTGGAATTCTGATGGAGACAATCAGAACCACGAAGAAGAAAACTATTACGAAGGAATCCAATGGATATCGAAAAACCGCGAAGAGCTGGAAAATCTTGGTTTCATTATTCAACAAAACAAACTTAACAAGAGATTTTTTACTGGTTCGCAGATACTCGACATACAGGTTAAAAGCGACGAAGACTGGTTCGATATTTTTGCTATAGTGAAATTTGGTACTTTCCAGATTCCTTTCATAAGGCTCCGCAAACATATTTTAAATGGCATTCGTGAGTTTGAACTTCCTTCAGGAGAAATTGCAATTTTACCTCTTGAATGGTTTTCTACTTACCGCGAAATTTTCCCTTTTGCCAAAACAGATGGAAATATCCTGAAACTCAGAAAACATCATTTCCAGCTTTTACAAGATAAGGTAAAAGGTATTGATCAGCATTATTTCAGAAAACTGGAACAGATAAATTCAAGTTTTGATAATCCGGTCGAGATTCCATTAAATATTAAAGCTGATCTGAGAAAATACCAGAAAGATGGCTTTTCGTGGATGTATCATCTATACGAAAACCAACTCGGTGGGTGTCTTGCTGACGACATGGGACTTGGAAAAACAGTGCAAACCCTGACCCTTTTGCTGAAAATTAAGAAGAAAAAAACATTGTCGTTACTTCCGGAAACAGGATCTGGCAACCAACAGCAATTCTCTCTTTTTGATACAATAGAAAAACCGGTGGATATTCAGCCAGCCTCGCTAATCGTAATGCCCACCTCACTGATTCACAATTGGGAAAATGAAATCCGAAAATTTGCTCCTTCACTGAAGGTGTACAAACACGTCGGTGGATTGAGAAATAAATCGAATAAAATGACTTCGGCAATTCTCTATTATGATGTAATCCTGACAACTTACGGAACGCTTCGCAATGACTACGAATTGTTAAGCTCGCATGACTTTTATTACTTAATTCTCGACGAAAGCCAGAACATTAAGAACTCATCATCAAAAACATATAAAAGCATCATCGAAATCCGATCGAAACATAAACTGGTAATTACCGGAACTCCAATCGAAAATTCTTTATCCGATTTATGGTCGCAACTTAATTTTCTGAACAAGGGTTTGCTCGGAAGTTTACCTTATTTCAAACGAGAATTTATTACCCCTATCGAAAAAAAGAACGATGAAGAACAACAGGCGAAATTGCAAAAACTGATTCGTCCGTTTGTATTGCGAAGAACTAAGGAAGAGGTTGCACGCGACTTACCGGCAATGACTGAGCAAATCAGGTTTTGCGAAATGACTGAAAATCAAAGGGAAATTTATGATACCGAAAAATCATCCATTCGAAATGCTATCCTGAAAAACATCGAATCAAACGGTATCAAAAAATCGGCATTGGTTATGCTTCAGGGTTTGACAAAGCTACGCCAGCTGGCTAATCATCCTTCGCTGGTCACTAAGGAAAATAATCCCGACTCCGGAAAATTCAATGAAATATACCGTTGTTTAAAGAACCTGTTGGCCGAAAATCACAAGGTTTTAATTTTTTCATCGTTTGTAAAACATCTCGAACTTCTTCAGACTAAAATTGAATCGGAAAACTGGAAATACTCTTTGCTAACCGGAAAAACAATCAACCGGCAGGAGGTTATTAGGCAATTTCAGGAAGATCCCAAAAATCATATTTTTCTTATATCGCTCAAAGCAGGTGGAGTTGGCTTGAATTTGACTTCTGCTGACTATGTTTTCATTATCGATCCATGGTGGAATCCTGCAGCTGAAATTCAGGCAATTAACAGGGCACATCGTATTGGTCAGGACAAAAAAGTGTTCGTTTACAGGTTTATAACTGAAGATTCAATTGAAGAAAAAATTCAGGCCCTGAAATCGAAGAAATCGGCGCTGGCAGAAAAATTCATCGGTTCTAACAACCCGCTTGGTGTTATTACTGAAACAGAAATACTGAGTTTATTCAGTTAAAATCGCGTTTTCCGAATTGATTTTCGAACTACATTTGAACAAATTTTCAGATACTATATGAAACAATCTATTATTCTTCTGGCCTTGATTCTTTTTACTTTGGGCTTAAGTGCACAACAAACCATGAGTTTGAAAGATGCCATTATCGGAAATAAAACTTATCTAAAACCTCAGATTCCGCAGCAGATAAAATGGAAAGATGCCCGAAACTATGTAATGGTTATTAATGATACCAGCTTGATAGACTATAGCATTGAGAAAAACAGGCCGGTTGAATTGCTTTCGCTGACAAATCTAAACCTTGCACTTAACGAAAAAGGATTAACTGCACTGAATTCATTCCCTGATTTTTCATTCATCACAGAATCCAAAATTTGGTTTCGGGCTGACAAACACATTATTGTTCTGAACCTGGATAACCGATCAATCGCTTCCAGCATTGAATATCCGGAAGATGCTGACAATATAGATTTCAACTTCAGTACCTCAACTCTGGCATATACCGTAAAAAACAATCTGTTTATCTCCGGAATATTCGGAAACCAACAGATTACTAACGACAGCGAACCTCATATAATAAATGGCGCAGCTGTGCATCGTAATGAATTCGGTATTGATAAAGGTACATTTTGGTCACCAACCGGCAGGCAATTAGCATTTTATCATATGGACGAAACCATGGTTGGCGATTATCCATTGGTCGATTACATGGCTCGTGAGGCAGAACTAAACAACATCAAATATCCAATGGCAGGAATGAAAAGTCATCAGGTGAAATTGGGTATATACAATCTCGCAGCCAAGCGGATTGTATACATGAAAACTGGTGAGCCTGCAGATCATTATCTTACAAATATTTGCTGGAGTCGGGATGAAAAAAGCATATACATTGCAGAACTGAACAGGGAACAAAACCACATGAAACTCAATCAGTATGATGCTTCAACTGGTGAATATATTAAAACCGTTTTGGAAGAAAAAGATAAAAAGTATTTTGAACCTGTTCATCCTATATTATTTTCTAAAAACGATCCGGACAGATTTTACCTTCAAAGCAAAAGAGACGGATGGAACCATGTCTATTTATACAGCACCGATGGTAAGCTTATTTCTCAAATCACGCAAGGAAATTGGGAAGTAACAAATATTCTTGGATTCGACTCGGATGAAAAAGAAATGTTTTTTGAAGCGACAAAAGAGAGTCCTCTTGAACGCAACTTATACAATATCGATATCCATTCAGGTAAAACAGATAAGTTAACTAAAGTTGCAGGAACCCATTCCGGGGTTTTGTCTCCTGACCGGCTAAATATTATTGACAACTGGACAAGCACAAATGTGCCCGGACAGATTGATTTAATTTCGGTGAAAGACAATCACAGCCAAATTATTTATCAGGCCCCGAATACGCTCAAAGATTTTGAATTGGGCGAAAATACAGTATTTACCATCAAGGCTGCTGATGAAATCACTGATTTATATTGTCGGATGATTAAGCCAAACAATTTTGATCCGAGAAAAAAATATCCTGTAATTGTATATGTCTACGGCGGTCCTCATGCTCAACTAGTGAATAAAACATGGCAGAATGATGCACGCTGGTGGCAGTACTATATGGCTTCAAAGGGCTACATCGCTTTTACAGTAGATAATCGCGGATCGGACAACAGAGGGAAAAAATTTGAAGATGTAATCCATCGTCAATTGGGCGTTATTGAAACAAGTGATCAAATGAAAGGAATTGATTATCTATTATCACTTTCATATGTTGATTCAGCCAGAATTGGGGTACATGGCTGGAGTTATGGTGGATTTATGACCTTGAACTTAATGCTTAAACACCCGGAGACATTTAAAGTTGGTGTTGCCGGCGGACCGGTTGTGGACTGGAACATGTATGAAATTATGTATGGAGAACGTTATATGGATACTCCTGATGAAAATCCGGAAGGTTATAAAAACTCGAATATGCTGAATTATGCTGAAAATCTGAAAGGAAAATTAATGCTGATTCATGGAGTTCAGGATCATACAGTTGTTATGCAGCAAAGTATTCAGTTTTTGAAGAAATGCATTGATTTGGGCAAACAAGTCGATTTTTCCGTTTATCCAACGCACGAACATAATGTTCGTGGAAAAGATCGGCTTCACCTGATGGAAAAAGTCAGTAATTATTTTCTGGATAATCTGTAGTTAAATTTTACTCGAATTTCATAGGCTCGGGCCCTCTTGGCTGAAAACTATAAAATCTGTTTTTTGAAACTCCGTCAAGTATAAACCCAAAGGAATTCACATCGCTCGGATGATTAGGATAATAGGCCAACCGAAGCTGAATGGTTTTTATTATGAGGTTTTCATTTCTAATTCGAATGCCTACTCCTAAACCGGCGTAATAATCCTGTTTGAATATGGATTGATTTGCCGGTCCAAGAATTCCAATATCAAAAAAGGAGAATATGGAAGACTGAAAGTTCAGGATTGAATTTTTCAGGAAGAATACATTTTCCACATTCAGAGACAACCGTTGCTTGCCTGTTCTGATGTTACTTCCAAACCCCCTTATTCCATCAACATTCCTCAGCAATAAATTTTCAATTTCAAACCTGTTATTTCCAATGGTGTAGTTTAACTTAACAAATTGTCTGGCTTCTGTCGATCCAACTTTGAACAGAGGAGAAATAAAATTTATTTTAAAATCAGCCATTCCCTGTTCAGCACTATACTTTCTAAAATAACTGCCAAAACCCAGTGATGTATAAAAATAGTAAGGCTTATTTTTAAATAAATTACTTGTCGACAAATAGATATGTGAATATAACCGATCTCCGAATTCATTATGATCATAGCCAAAAACCAATTCGTGAAGATAACCTTTCGGGATATCTTCAGTAATACCATAACTATATACCTTGTAGTCACGGATATACGATCGGTGCGAAAAACTAATACTTGCCAGGTACATTGTACTATTGGCAAAAAACTGTTTGTTTTCTGCGTCCGGCAACGGACGATCGTAAAAAGAAGTATATCTGATTCTACCGGATAAATTTATCTGGAAACGACTATCATTCGCATCAACAACCGATTTAAGTCTCCTTCCGTACCAACTATCAAGAAAAATAAAATCAAGAGGATATTCAACTGTTATATAATCATTCAGATTTACCCGATCTGATCTGAAACTCCTTAATGCTGTTAAGCCTCCGGCATAAACCGATTGAGGCCTCAAAAAATCCCGTTCAAAAGAAAAGTATAAGCCTTTACGCAGATATGTATCAGCATACCCCGCTGAGAAATTTATAAAATTACCTTTCACATTGTTAATCGAATAAAATGCCTCGAATCCGACGTGCGGGGTTCTGTCAGTATGAGCCACAATGTTGGTTCCTATTTCATGGCCAATTCCTAAAATATTATTATCGTAAATCCCAATTTCTCCTCTTCGGGCATTTCCTATTCCCCCGGAAATTCCAAACGAAAAAACATCTTTTGTAAGTATCAAAACATCTACCAGATCATCATTAAATTCTCGTGGAGTTAAAATAATCCTCACATCTTTAAGATAAGGTAAACTGCGAAGAAGCCGCTCATTATCCATGAATAGATCAGGGTCGAGTTTCTGCCCCTCTTTAATCCATAAATTCTTTCGGATAACGTATAAATTCGATTTTGAATGCAATTTATTTGCAGTTTTTTCGAGCCAGATATTGGTTGTTTTCGTTGTATCATTAAAATCAGGACCAAAAACGTCAAGTGATTTTATTGTTATTGAACCAATTATCTTTTTCTCGAAACTTCGGTAATATTCATACGACTGTATTTCCCGATTCCCTGAACCTTTTGAAGAAGAAATCATCGATTTATACATCCAATTAGTTAGTCTGTTGCGTGAAGCCTTTATTTTCAGGCTATCGTAAAACAATTCCGTATTCTTCAATCCGGCCATCACATCAGCCGAGTCTTTCTTTTGCACGAAAATCTCTTTTCCCTGAAGAGAAAAAGAAGATAGAAGTATCAAAATAATCCATAGAATTTTCATGCCCGGCAAATTTCCAAATCAACTTTAAAACTATTCATTTTTTCTAAAAACGAATTGTTAAAAAAACATAACATCCACATCTCAGATTCTAATTGCAATAATAAATGACAAGTAATTTCATTTATTACAAACACGATCCGAAGGATAGCCAATTTTACTAAATTTGCGACGAAATGCTACACATAAAAGAATTATATAAGAAATATACATACGGGATCATGGGAACCCTGATTTTCCATATATTACTTATTTCCTGTTTTTGGATTGCCGAATTAGATCTTAAAGTTAAAATAGAAAAAGAAGAAGCTATTTTACTTGATTTTACTCCTCCGGAAAAAGAGGACTTAATCCCGAAGCCGGAAAAAGAGCAAAAAGACCAAAACAAAGAACAATCGCCCAATGATGTTGAGAATTCAGGAAGCAATAATGCAGTTAACGATGCCATGAAAAATACATTGAAAAAAGATAAATTTTTTGATGATAATTACAGAAAAGATATTGAAGAAGCAAAAAAAATGGTTGTTGATGTAAACAAACAGCTTTCCAAAAAAGCACCACCTATTAAAAAATTTGAAATGCCGGAAGCAACAACTGAAGGACAGGATCCTGATTCCATTAAAAATGTAATCTATTCAGGAAAAAGTAACATTCATTATTCTCTTGAAAACAGGTATCATATCAGGTTACCTATTCCTGTATACCTTGCCAAAGGTGGAGGTGTAATCACTGTTGATATTCAGGTTGACCGCGCTGGCAAAGTGATTAATGCTGAAGCCCGAAAACAAAAAAACATAAACGACCCTTTGTTGCCTGCGTATGCCACACAAGCAGCAGAACGAACCGTATTCAACTCAGAACCAAATGCGCCAGCAATTCAACGTGGAACTATTACTTACAAATTTGTCGCTCAGTAACATTCTGTTAATGTAAAGCACACAATAACTTTAATATCATTTAACATTTATTCTCAAAATTTTAGAGTTCCGAGACCTATATTTGTAGTACATTTTTTTTCATAAGTTTAGGTTTAGTTAGGTTAGTTAGTTTAAGAGAGAAAAGGTAGGACAGAGGTTCTACCTTTTTGTTTTTATTTCCATTCATACTTCAGATCAATTTATCAGAAATCAAATAGCAAATTTCATACTTGTATTAACACTGAATATTATGTGAATCGATAAATAGTGATTTGCTTCTAACTACATCACCAATTTACATTTAGATATTTAAAAATATCTTGGTTTTCAATGTTATAAACTATTTGACATACGATATTATTTAACATCATTTAACAAATATTTTCACAATTTTCGAATTAGAAGGCATACATTTGTAATACATTTTTTTTCATAAGTTTAGGTTTAGTTAGGTTAGTTAGTTTAAGAGAGAAAAGGTAGGTTGTTGAACCTACCTTTTTGTTTTTTATAAACTTTTCTCTATTTACAATCAAAACACTCAAACCAATCGTTTTCAGACCTCCGACAGAATCTTTTCCATCCATCTGCATAGGACACTTTCCCAATAAATCTTCCATCACATTCTGGGTTTTTAATATTTTATATTTAACTAGATCGATATATGGCAAAATCTAAATAAATGATGAACACCTAACTGTCTGCTTATTAAATAATTTAACAAATAAGAGCCTTTCATTTTAAGCTAATTAGCTGATTCTAATTACGAAAACGCTATGACAATTAAGCACTGCGAATTGAAGTGTCTGTTTGTATTCTAAAATCATTTGTTTTTATTTGCATTTTCAACATTTTATAGTGATTTTTAACCACTGAAGCGGTTCGGATAATATAATCATAATGATTTGTTTTCCATTTTCAACGTTTTAATCTTTTGCGATGATTGATTACTCAACCCTTGACCTGTTAAATGGAATTCTAAGAAATGATACTATTGTATTGCAGTACATTTACAAGAATTTCTATTCCAAGATTAACTTTTTCATCAAAAAGAACAGCGGGGATGATGATGATGCAAATGATGTTTTTCAGGAAGCAATTATAATTATTTACCGAAAGCTCAAAGCAAATGAATTGGTTCTGGACGACTGCACTTTCGAAACATATTTATATTCAGTTTGTCGATTTTTATGGCTTAAGCAACTCGACAAAAGAAAAATAGAGAAAGAAAAAATAAAAGACAATCACGATTATCATGAGGACATATATGATGATGGATTGGAGAGAGTGGCTGACTTAAATGAACGTTACAGGTTATATCAAAAACACTTCGTTAACCTTGGCAAAGATTGTCAAAAAATTCTGCAGTTGTATTTCGATAAAGTTCCACTCAAAAGTATTGCCCAAATCATGGGATTCAAGAGTGAAAAATATGCAAAAAAGCGAAAATATAAATGTAAGGAGTACTTAATTAAAAGTATAAAACAAGATCTTGAGTATAGTAAAATATTAAGTGGCGATAACTAAAATAACTTAGAGCCTCTTTCTTTTTTTGGTCTTTTCCTTATGTACCAATCTGCAAAGACTAAAATAACAATCAATAAAAGGAAAATCACGAAATACACTTCATTACTGGTATAAAGCGCCTCTGGATCACCAATACATACATAACCAAGCCAGAAATGAGGATGAGCAGTTAATGGATCGGAATTTTCAAGGTGTTTTAATTTAGCCATTCGGAGAGCAATATCCTTTCTTTTACCTTTCGACAAATAATTGTAAAAATCTTCCATAATCTGCACTCCGGACTTATCTTCAATTTGCCATAAAGTCATAACAATCGAAGGACAGCCAGCAAAAATAAAACCTCGGGCCATACTCATTACCCCCTCGCCTTTCTGAAGTTTACCTGTACCTGTTTCGCACGCACTCAAAACAGCCAGTCGTGCATTGAGTTTCATATTGTAAATCTCATAGGTATTCAAATATCCATCATCTGTAGAATTTTTATCAGGTATTGAAAAAATAAGTTTTGAAAACATCGGCAAACTATCATTAATCATTGTATGCATTGCCAAATGAAGAATATCATACTCAGTAGCTTTTTCCTTAAACTTTCTTTCCTGAGCAAACTGATCAACATACGAATCAGCATGCACAAACCTTGAAACAGCTTTCACTTCTTCCTTTGCTCCAGGCAGAGGACTAAAAAAAAACGGTTTAGTCCCCTCAATTTCGGTTCTCGACTCATTTGCAATATATTGAGGAGAGAAAATAATCGTATTTCTCGCACTTTTTTTCTTATGCTTAAAATAATCATACAACAAGGTAGCCGAGTAACTGTAACTAATCGCATAATCACGAACCAGATAATTCAAAGTTCTAAAGTTCATACTTGTTGTATCAGGCATTTGTGACAATAACGCGTCAAATGGAATATATGATAGCTTATCATGAGGAATAATGACAAGTGACTTGCCGGATAGTTTTTTAGCTACTGGTTTTATAAGTTTTTCATACAATCCGTAAGCAGCTACCGAATAGTCTGTAAAATCCTTCTTTTTGGTATTCAGGTAGTTGGGATTTGTCAGGAAATCATGAACAGATTCAATGTTCTGCACATATGAATAATCAATACTCTCCTTTGCAAAAGTTAAAGAATCCTTTGTAACTACAAAACGATATATTTCACCTTGGCTTTCTATATTTATTGGTTCCTTAACGAAGTATTCAATCAAGGCCTGACGTTTATTCAATCTTGATTGAATTTCTTTTATCCCGGCTACTTTATTCTCATACTTTAATGCGTAATATTGAGGAAATGCTTTTTCAAACGAATTAATTAACCTGTTGTATTCTTCATTATATTTAAAGATTTTTGCAGAATACAAATTGACTTTTTGCGAATCAGGTTTTTCCACGTGATTCTCTTCAAATAACATTGAGGTATAATTTGCAATATTGCCTTTTAAATTGTTTTCCCGTTTCAACAAAGAATCAGGTATCCCACCAAACTCTTTTGCTTTAACATCTTTCACTGATGCAAGCAAATTCGATGATTTACTCCTTTCTGAAAACTCAAATGCCCGTTCCGCAAATTCGGATTTTTTCGTTTGTTTATATAGTTTCAATGATATTTTTATCGCTTCGTAAAATGTAGATTCCTGATTCTGAGACAAGAAAAACTTACTCTCTTCGTTTTCGAAACCAATCTGCAGACGATGAATTAACTTTATCGAACTGGAAAGTGCATTTAGGCTAGCATTAAAGTACTTAACCGAGTTTTTAGTATCAAACTCCGACAAATAAATATCTGCCAGTTTTTCCATCGCCAAAGCTTTTTTCTTAAACGCTTCAAGCAATTGAATTTCTGAAATAACATTCGTTAAAGGCGGATCGATAAAAGGGTCTTTCGTCTGAAAAGAATCAACAAGAGATACGATTGCATTTTGGTAATATTGAATTGCCTGGGTCAGGTAATTTTTCCTCTTGATTCGAAAGTCATCAAATTGTCTGGCTTCAGAATTTTTCAGATAATAATAGTCACCAAAATTGGATTGGACTTCAGCATAGCTTGAACTCTTTACACCATAAAACTTTAAAACAATCGATTCGGCTTTGGTGGTGTATTGGAGTGCTTTTTCATAGTTTTTTTGTGACATCAAAAACGACGAATAAGCCAGATATTCCGAAATTAATTCAATATTATCAACACCATACAGATCAATCCAACTTTTAATCGCTATTAAATAATATTTATCTGAAAGCTCATTTTGCCCCTCTTTTTTATATGCTATTGCAATCAAATCATATAAACGAGGTTTTAAATCTGGAGTGGTTGTTTTTATATTTGATTTTGAAAACCGGATAACTTCTTTATTAAATCCTAGCTTTAATTGGGCATCTGCAATATTAAATTTTGAAACCTGAAAATTATCATTAAACTTTAGACTATCCTTCTTCAATACACGATAAGCATTTTGGTAGTACTCTAATGCTTGATTATGGTCCCCCTTTAAACTAAATATAAGACCCAAATTTATATGAATAGTTCCAAGCTTAGAATAAGAGTTGCCAAATTCATTTACATAAAGTTCCTCAGCCTTCTTGTATGAATCAATAGCTTTGTCAAAATTTCCAAGATTTTTATATTGTATACCCAAATTAATAAAAGAAGAAGCCAATCGATAACTATTATTTCCATACTTCTTTTTTCGTAACAAATAAATATCATTAAAATTCTTTATTGCCTCATCAAAATCACCAAGTCTTCCGGCTTTAATTCCAGCCTCCTGATATTTAATCATCAAGATACTATCCTTTAAGGAATTCTGATTCTGTGCAAAAGTCAGATGAAAAAGAAATAGAAAAAAAACGGTCAAAAAGAAAATTCTCTTCATTATTTAAAGTAAAATATTTCAACTAATAAATCATCCAAAGATCGAAAAATTTTAGCCATATTCTTTTCTATGTTGATTTGGTCTTTAATAAGTTTAGGAATATATGACCGAACAAAAGCAATTAAAGAATCTCTATTAATCATTGAACTCAAAAGTAATGAGAACTTTAAATAGACAACGAAACAAATAATTATGAATCTTTCTGTTTTTGCATAATATAATGGTTAAGAAACTCATTTCCCAAGGAATTATTAAAGACCAGTCGGTTATGTCTTCCTAAGTTCGTTCCGTCTCAGATTTAATCTTCATGAATAAAAATATCAAGAATTCTCTACTTACAAAATAAGCAGAGTCTAGACAAAAACTTCACTTAAATTAGAAAATTCTAAAAACAACACAAACGACAAGCAACAGTATAACAAATAGTTAACACAATAAATAAAATAAAATTTCATTTATTTTCTAAATACGGGGTTACCTTTTATCAATTAACGGAATAAACCATCGAACAAGAATAATTAAGGAACCAGTATTAATCATTAAAACTCAAAAAAATGAAAACTTTATTTGCCAACAACGAAACAAAAAATTTCAATTCTTTCTCTTTCGACGTTTTAACTTCTGAAGAACTTGCTTTAGTAAAAGGTGGCAAAGCTGCTGATGCATATGCTGATTTAGACTAATTGCTATTTATATTTCTAAAAAACAAATTTCAAAACGTTAAAACATATCCTATTATGAAAACTTTATTTGCCAACAACGAAACAAAAAATTTTGATTCTTTCTCTTTCGACGTTTTAACTTCTGAAGAACTTGCTTTAGTAAAAGGTGGCAAAGCTGCTGATGCATATGCCGATTTAGACTAATTGCTATTTTAATTTCTAAAAACAAATTTCAAAACGTTAAAACATATCCTATTATGAAAACTTTATTTGCCAACAACGAAACAAAAAATTTTAATTCTTTCTCTTTCGACGTTTTAACTTCTGAAGAACTTGCTTTAGTAAAAGGTGGCAAAGCTGCTGATGCATATGCCGATTTAGACTAGTTATTTTTTATAATTCATATTTTCTATTTCTTTGGGTTATTATCTGGATTAATTTGCGGATAAGGACAACATGGAATTGAACACTTTTTATAAAGGCAACATTGACTTTATAACACACTAACAAACAATACGATGATACGCAAATCAGAATATTTTGAACAAACAGACAAGTATATTAACTCGGAACTAACGCAACTAGAGTTAAGTGAATTTGAAGTCCAAATGGGGCTTGATTCTGACTTGGCCGATGAATTAAATCTTCACCAGGAAGTGGAACAGGCTTTATGCGAGCAGGACATTTTAAAGCTACGCAATACCCTGAACCATATCGTTCAAAATAATACCGAGCAAGAGATTAAAGAAGAGATTAGCGTTTTTGACTCCTACAGTTTTGGATTGTCTGAAGAATATTCATCTCAGAAGAATCTAAATGGTCAGGCATATTTAAATGAAATTTATAATTTCGGACATTCATTCCCGCAAATACATCTGTATCAGCACAATATAGCAGGAAAAGAAAATGTTCATCAATTTTACAAAGAACAAATTGTATCCGATTCAGTAACAGACGATGACAAGCTATTAAGCAGGTTCGACGAAGAGTTGTTCCTTGACATCCAGAGTGCTCTAGAGGAAAATGACATATTCGATATACGAGCCAATTTAACCCAAATTGCCCAAGGCATGCCGGCTCACCAGTATTCGACAGAAGACATTGATGACTATCTGCTTAATCAACTGGAACCTGAATTTAAAGTACAGTTTGAAGATGAATTGTCAGTCAATGCCAGTTTGGCTTTTGACGTAAAACTAACCGGAGAAATCGATTTAGCTGGTGCAGAAATTGACATCATGAACCTGCGGGCTACATTAAGTGAAATTCAAAAATCGGAGCATCATTCTCCGGTAAAAATAGAAGAACTTGAAAGTTATATTCATAGCGAACTATCTGACGAGGAACGCGCATCATTCGAAACTGAATTAACTTCAAATTATGATCTTATAAATGAAATAGACCTTATAAAAAATATCGATCTGGCTCTGCAGGAAAATGATGTCATGTTGCTTAGAAGCAATCTTAAGAGCATAGCAGGCGAAATTGCTTCCGAAAAACAAAAAGAAAGGTCGTTTGCCGGCAAGTTTAATAGCAGGAAAGTCGTTATTTCTGCAGTTGCAGCCTCACTTATCCTGTTAATGGGAATAACAGGACTACTATCCAGACAATCATCACAAGGTGAAATATATCAGGAATTCTATAACAAATATGAAACTACGGGTGTTGTTCGTTCGGCAAATACAAATGCAGACAAAACACTTTCCGAGGCAATGCAAAAGTTTGATAATAAGGACTATAATGCAGCACTAAATCTGTTTAGCGAGGTCATATCAAGAGATCAAAGTAATATGGTAGGTCATTTTTACACTGGGGTTTCGCTGCAGGAAACAGGAAAATACAACAATGCAATAAAAGAGTTTGAAACTGTAATTATTGACAAAGATAACCTTTTCATTGAGCAGGCTGAATGGTATATCGGACTCTGCTACTTACAAACAAATGAAAACAAAAAAGCTTACAGACAATTTAAGAAAATAGCCAAAAATGACGGTTATTATCAACAAAAGGCTCAAGCTATTCTTAGAAAAACTAAATATTCGGAAAAATAAAATATTATATCGTTCACAATCTTGTTCCTTTAAATGTTTTAATGATTAATTGGTTCTAATTTAAGTTGTTCTTGAAATTTAAAGTTGTTCGCTTTGGGTTTGGCTTTTGATTAATACTTATTCCATAATTGTTCATGTTCACAATTTTGTTCCTTTAAATGTTTTAATGATTAACTGGTTTTAATTAAATTGTTCTTGAAATTTATAGTTGTTCGCTTTGGTTTGGTTTTCGATTAATACTTGTTCCTTTATTGTTCGTGTTCAACTCAGGTATTTTTGAAACCATCCGGTTAAAAAAAAAATTCAATAAGATATCAGATATGCAACTATAGCCCGATAGAATCGGGCTATAGTTGCATATTGCAATTCATTCCATTTTTTCCTTCTCTAATATAAACTACATCTCCGTCTAAATTTATTTTCTTAAGCTGGTATATTCTGTTCTGATTTATGTATATATTTACAAATACCTGTAACTAATCAAAACTTATGAATATTACTTTCAGACCCTCCCATTCAATTAAGTCTGTTCATTTATTTTCAGATTTGATTTTATATTTCCCCGATGTCATAACGATGAACTAAATCACAAAATCAAATACTTCTTAACTAATAACTAACGAAAAAACTGAGCTTATGGAAAATGTGAATCAAAAGAGACTTTTTATTGCTGCCTGCCTGGCACTATTGGTTACTGCTATTACATTCGCGATCAGGGCCAAAATCGAAGGTGTTTTCAACAATGATTATGGATTAACAAAAGAGCAGATAGGCTATGCTTTTGGTCCTGCTTTTTGGGGATTTGCAATTGCCATGTTTGCCGGTGGATTTATTATTGACATTGTAAAAACCAAAACAATTGTTTGGATGGCTTTTGGGATGCATTTCATTGGAATTGTGCTGTTACTTTTAGCCAAAGACATGACTTCTTTATTTATTGCGAATGTTTTTATTGGATTTGGAAATGGCAGCGTTGAAGCAGCGTGCAATCCACTTATTGCCACATTATTCCCAAATAACAAAACAAAAATGCTAAACCGGTTTCATGTTTGGTTCCCCGGAGGAATAGTAATTGGTAGTCTTTTGGCAGCATTAATAATGGATAAGCTGAATTTGCCCTGGCAGGTACTGGTCAGTATGTTATTCATTCCGTTGGCAATTTATGGGTTCTTGTTTTTCGGACAAAAAATTCCGGAAACAGAGCGTGTTTCTAAAGGAGTAAGCTACAAGGAAATGATGCGTAATGTTGGTGCTCCATACACCATTACCCTTGCCGTAATATTCATGATTATGGTTGCAACAGTACCTGCTATTTCAGAACTAATTACATCCAATAATTCGTTACCTTTTATTATTATTGGTATTGTTGCTGTATTTATAATACTTGAAGGAAGGCTTGTAAATAAAATTACCTTGTTGTTTCCATTTATCTTTTTCTGCATGTTGCTTACAGCTTCGACCGAATTAGGAACAACACAGTGGATTAATGCCTTACTCGCTAAAAATGGCATTGGCCCAATGATAATTTTAGCAGTCGTAACAGGTATCATGGCAATTGGTCGTTTTTTCGCCGGAGGTTTAATCCATCGTTTAAATCCCACGGGTGTATTGCTGGGTTCAGCTGTCTTTGCCGCCACAGGTTTATTGCTCCTTAGTATTGCCAGCGGACCGATAATGACAGTTCTTGCAGCTGCGGTGTTTGCTGTTGGTGTTTGTTATTTCTGGCCAACCATGATTGGAGTAGCATCTGAATACGTTCCCAAAAGCGGTGCTCTTGGAATGTCCATTTTGGGAGGAGCTGGCTTTGTTGCCACTTCGATGGTATTACCTATTATGGGTAAATCAATCGAAACCGCCGGACCACAAATTACGCTGCGCAATATGTCGGTTTTACCAGTTATCCTGATTTTTGCTTTTATCGGACTTTCGATTATTATTAAACAAAAATTTCCAAAAACAAAAGCGACCACGGAAGGGTAAACCGGAACTTAATCGATTATCATCAAACAAATAATTTATACGAATTAAATATTCAATAAACCTAATTTAAAGGATGTCTAACGACATCCTTTTCTATTTCCAATAACAACCTATTAAATAGCCTTTCTTAATTCCATGTCAGTTCATACATTAATTTTAATAGACTAAAATTGAACTTAAAAGAGTAATTTTACAGCATTGACAATTAATAATGTTCAAACACAATGAAACCTACTCTTTTAATATTAGCCGCAGGCATGGGAAGTCGTTATGGCGGACTGAAACAAATTGAACCCGTTGGCCCCAACGGAGAAACAATTCTTGAATATTCGGTATTTGATGCGATACGCGCTGGATTCGGAAAAGTCGTCTTCGTAATTCGCGAGAGCTTTGCTGAAGACTTTAAGACACGATTTGAAAAGAAACTTGAAGGAAAGATCCAAATTGAATATGTATACCAGGAAATAAGTAATCTGCCTCAGGGATTTATATTACCCGAAGGTCGGGAAAAGCCTTGGGGAACAGGGCATGCTATTCTAATGGCAAAAGAAGTGATTTCAGAGCCTTTTGCGGCCATCAATGCAGATGACTTCTATGGTATGGAGGCTTATCAGGTTATTTCTGATTATTTAACACAATCGGTCATTCCTGGCAAATACGCAATGGTTGGTTATCAATTAGATAAAACGCTTTCTGAATTTGGTAGTGTCTCCAGAGGAATTTGTGTTACCAACGATAAAAATCAATTGACAAAAATTACAGAAACCCACAAAATCAGAAAAGAAAGCAATCGGATATTGTGTCAAATTGAAAAAGATGAAAGATCTGTATTAAACGGAAGCGAAACTGTATCCATGAATTTCTGGGGATTTCATCCATCTATCTTCGAAAATATTGAAAATCAGTTTATCCATTTCCTTCAGAATAACATCAATATTCCTAAATCGGAATTTTATATTCCTTTTGTGGTCTTTGACATGATTCGTCAACAACAAGCTGTAGTCGAAGTTTTAAAGGCTGATTCTCCATGGTTTGGAGTAACCTATCAGGAAGACAAGCCTTTTGTGGTTGATCAGATCCAAAAGTTAACCGATCTGGGCGTTTACCCTAAAAAACTTTGGTAATTTAAAGATTGTCATATTACTGAATATCTAACAGTCCAGCTATCATTCAGTAATATGACGATTTTATCGATGTTGCAGAAGTGTATAAACAAAGGTTTCTTTTGGAATGATAAATAAAATGGATTATTTCAATATTATTTTTTCGCTTTGAATATTCCAACCTATAAAAGTAGACGCATTCTTTTCAAATACTTCTTCATTTTCTGTAGTTAGGTATTTTACCAACCCGGATTTCGAACACATCTTATCCATTTCAGGATGATGTGATAAATATTCAACCAGCTTAGCACTTACAACTTTCCCTTGTTCCAATAATTTAATGCCTTCAGGAACACATTTACGGATGATTGGTAACAACAAAGGATAATGGGTACATCCAAGAATAATAGAGTCAATATCCGGATCAGCAGTTAATAGATTTTGAATATTTTTGTTTACGAAAAATTCGGTCCCAATAGAATCTAATTCATTGTTTTCAACCAAAGGAACCCATATCGGACAAGCCTCCTGCGTTGTTTTTAAAACTACCCCATTTGCCCACTTTTCAAGTTCAATTGGATAAGAATTTGAAAGCACAGTACCCGTTGTTCCAAGTATCCCTACATGGCCATTCCGTGTATAATTACCGATAGACTCAACAGCCGGACGAATAACTCCCAACACTCGGCGGGAAAGATCAATAAGGGGAAGATCGTTTTGCTGAATATTTCTCAATGCTTTTGCTGAGGCCGTATTGCATGCAAGAATTACCAGATGGCAGCCCATTTCAAAAAGCGCATTTACAGCCTGAAGAGTATATTCATAAACGACTTCAAAAGAACGTGAACCATACGGAGCACGGGCATTATCTCCTAAATAAATAAAATCGTATTCAGGCAAGTCATTTAGAAATTCTTTCAGAATGGTTAATCCTCCATATCCTGAATCGAAAACACCGATTGGTTGAAATTTAGAAGCCATTTGAATTTGAGTTTTTACAAAATTAAAAAAGCCATCTTTAAAAGACGGCTTTTCCCAATATTTAAATGT
The DNA here is from genome assembly GCA_041736275.1 of Prolixibacteraceae bacterium. Lineage (GTDB taxonomy): Bacteria > Bacteroidota > Bacteroidia > Bacteroidales > Prolixibacteraceae > Aquipluma. The sequence continues at coordinate 25,729 of JBGSUC010000003.1, read as the reverse complement.
AAAGACTATTGGATACCTAGTTTTGTTTTAACAAAAGGAAGAATATCAACACTTTCTTTCGAATTGTAAAGGATTACCCGTGAACTCATGTCGAACACATAAATTAAACCTTTTTCTGCTCCAACTTCTTTTACTGTTTTATCGGCTTTATCAAGCATAGGTTTAAAAATCTCAGCTTGTTTCGCTTGTATCTGCTGCTGAGCACTTGACTGATAAGTCTGAATCCGTTCACCCATTGCAGATAAATCATCTTCTTTCATCTTTCTTACAGTTTCAGATAATGAATCTCTCTTAGTAGCATACTCCACGTATTTTTTCTGGTAGTCACTCTGCATGATACCAAGTGCATCCTCCAATTCCTTCTGAAATGCAAGCATCTGTTTCTCTCCAGTCGCTCTTTCCGGCATAACCTGATAAAGTGCCTGTAAATCGATATGACCAAACTTCGGAGTCTGAGCATTGGCAAAACCCGCTGAAAACAACAGAATTCCTAAAACACAAATTTTGAAAACACTTTTCATACTTTTCTTGATTTAATTTATTTTTTCGACAAATTTATAATATTAATTTTTATAACCAAGCTTAGACAAAACCTGATCAGAAAGATCAAATTTCGGATTGGTATAAATCAAAGTAATGCCATTGGATTTATCAAAAATTACCGCATAACTTCCTTCGTTGGATATTTCCTGAATGGCATTAAAAATATCATCCTGAATTGGTTTAACCAATCCCTGACGCTTTTTGAATAAGTCGCCTTCACGACCAAAATATTTTCTTTGCAGATCTTTATACTCATTTTCTTTCCCGATAATTACATCTTCGCGTTTTCTTTTCATTTCATCCGAAAGCAATACTGATTCAGACTGAAAATCTTTGTACATCTGTTCCAATTCAGCATGCATGGATTCAAGTTCTTTTTGGTACTGACCAGACAATTGATCTAATTGCTCCTGTGCTGCTCTGTAAGCTGGAATATTTTCCAAAATATACTCTGTATCAACATATGCAAATTTCTGCGCGAAGGTCGCTACTGTTGCCAGCAACAAAATTCCTGTGATAATAACTAATTTCCTCATGGGTTAGTGTTTTAAATATTATTTCTTTAGAGGGTTAAGCAAATTCCAGACCAAAATATTCTCCGTTAAAATTGTTGTCCAATAACGAAATGAAACTGACTTCCTGCTGCATCACTTTGACCAGCTACCTGATCAAAACCATAACCCCAATCGATTCCCATTAAACCAAACATTGGTAAAAAGATTCTGACTCCGGCACCTGCAGAACGATGAAGCTTAAACGGATTGTAATCATCGAAATTATCCCAGGCATTACCGGCTTCAAGAAACCCTAATACATAGATCGTAGAAGATGGTTTTAGAATAACAGGATACCTTAGTTCCATTGAAAGCTTATTATAAAGATTTGATCCGTAATAGTTACTTAAACTGTAGTCTTTGTAACCACGAAGCGAAACGATATCACTACCATACAGGTTATAGCCAGACATACCAGAACCACCAACTCTAAATCCTTCGAAAGGAGATTTACGCTTACTATCGTAGTAACCCAAGAATCCATATTCAAATTTAGTATGAAGAACCAAATTCTTGTTTTTTGAAAGAGGAGAATACCAATCACCTTTAAACATCCATTTATGGTATTCAATCCATTTGTATCGTTCTTCATTTGTCAGAGTCGGATCAGTGTAATCAACTCCATTCCATAAAGAGTAAGGAGGAGTTAACTGCAATGAAAGGGAGAAACTTGAACCACTACGTGTATAAAGAGGGTTATCTATTGAATTTCTTCCGAACGCTGTTTTAAAACTGAAATTATTAAATCCGCCATTGCCAGAACCGGTTCCGTCATTTAGGAAATAATAATAGCCTGCCATATTCTGGAGATTGTAATGCTGAAACGAGAGTTCATGGTACATGGTGAAAAAATCATCAGGCCATGTTAACCGATAACCATATCCAATAGCAGCTGTAGTTGTAACCTGAATCTGATCATTTGCTGAAGATTGATCAGTATAAGTATAATTTGTGCCATAATCGTAACCACTGTAGCCACCGTAACCACCGTAACCACCATAACCACCGTAACCACCGTAACCACCGTAACTGCTACCATAGCCACTTCCATAACTACTGTAAGGATCATTATAACTACTGTAAGAGTTATTGGCAGAATAGTTTACTTTCTGGTGAGAAAATGAAAATGTAAATGAATTTGGTTTTTTACCTCCAAACCAAGGTTCTGTAAATGTTATACTATACGATTTATAAAATTTACCACTGGTTTGTGCCCTTAAGCTTAATGATTGTCCATCACCTGTAGGCAATGGTCTCCAAGCTTCTTTGTTGAAAATATTCCGAACTGAAAAGTTTGAAAATTTCAGTCCTAAAGTACCAACAAACATATTTGCACCCCATCCACCCGAAAGCTCAATCTGGTCATTCGCTTTTTCGACAAGTTCATAATTGATATCAACCGTTCCATTTTCAGGATGAGGTCTAACATCAGGGTTAATCGCTTCAGGATCAAAATGGCCCAATTGCGATAGTTCCCTTACTGTTCTAATAATATCCGATTTACTGAACAAATCACCCGGTAATGTTCTGAGTTCACGACGGGCCACATGTTCATTGGTTTTGGTATTTCCTGAGATAATAATTTTATCTATAGTTGCCTGTCTTCCTTCCTGAATACGCATTTCAAGATCAATAGAATCAGCTTCAATTTTTGTCTCAACCGGCATTAAATTGAAAAACAGATACCCATGATCGAGGTAAACACTGCTTACAGCATCTTCATCATCTTTTGTTCTTTTATCTAAAAGTTTCTGATCGAAAATATCTCCCTTTTTAATACCCAATATTGCATTTAAATAGTCACTCGGGTAAACTGTATTTCCAACCCATTTAATATCTCTGAAATAATACATATCTCCTTCTTCAATCCAGATATCCAGCCGGATACGATCATTTTCAAGCTTAGTGATCGAATCTCTCAAAATTGTGGCATCGCGATAGCCCTTTTCGTTGTACTTTTTGATAAGGTTAATCTTATCTTCGGAATACTTTTCAGCCAAAAATTTCTTCGAGCTAAAGAAATTTCGAATTTTTTTTGCTTTAGTCTTTTTCATGGAATGATCGAGAACGGAGGATTTCAAATTCTCATTTCCGTGATACACTATTTCGCTGATCTTAACCTTCTCTTTCTTATTTACATTAATATCGAGAATTACACTATTATTTTGAGTTGTGTCATCTCGTTGAATGATATTAACTTCCGTATTTAAAAATCCTTTTTCCAAAAACAGGTTTTTTATTACTTTCTCTGCAGACTGTACCTGATTATCGGTTACCTGACTCCCTTTAAGCAATAATACCTTTTCAGTAATATCATCTTTTTCCGATTTGGTTACGCCACTAAAATTAACCTCTGCCAACCGCGGTCGTTCCTGCAAATGAACTCGAAGCCAAATGTCGTCACCAGCTATTTTATCGGCGGTAATTTTCACATCAGAAAATAATCCATGATTCCAAAGCTTTTTGATCGCATTAGTAATAGCGTCGCCTGGTACCATGATTTTATCGCCAATATTTAATCCCGAAATCTGCAACAAAACCTGCGTGTCAAGATAACGAATTCCCTCTACTTCCAAACCGGCAATGTTATACTCTTTGGGACTCGAATAATAAATTGAGAAGTTGGTACTGTCAATTTCAGCTTCCTGAGAAAAAACCTTAAAGCTGATTAACAGCAGAATAATAAACAATTTTATTTTTTGCATTCTTTTCGTTATTGAATTAGCTTACTACTTGTTGGCTCGTTTTACCAAACCTTCGTTCTCTGTTTTGAAAGTCATATATGGCCTCAAATAAATCTTCCTTCCTAAAATCGGGCCACAATTTAGGGGTGAAATATAATTCGCTGTATGCAATCTGCCACAATAAAAAATTACTTATCCGACATTCGCCACTAGTTCTAATAAGCAATTCAGGATCCGGCATATCTGATGTATCAAGAAAACCGCTGACCATTTCATAATCAATAGCTGATGGTTCAAGATTTCCAAGTTTAACCATTTCTGCTATTCGTTTAACTGCTTCTACTATTTCCCATTTCGAGCTGTAACTTAACGCAAGAACAAGAGTTAATCCGGTACACGAATCCAATTTATTAATTGACCACGATAATTTATCCTGAACATCTTGAGGAAGGCTTTTTACATCTCCTATTACACGAAGGCGAACATTACTTTTGAGGAGTTCATCCGTTTCTTCAGAAATTACATGAACAAGAAGCCCCATGAGCGCATCAACTTCCTCTTTAGGACGTGCCCAGTTTTCTGTTGAAAAAGCATAAAGGGTTAAATATTCAACTCCTATTTCACCTGCTCCTTCAACAACCGAACGAACAGCCTCAACTCCGTGTTCATGACCGTATGTTCGTTCATTCCCGAATTGTGCCGCCCAACGTCCGTTGCCATCCATAATAATGGCTACGTGCTTTGGATTTTTATCTTTAATCAGTTTATCTTTAAATAGCATTTCAAATCATTTTTACCTTCTCTTACCGATTTATACAGGCCAAAAATATTCTAAATTCATAGATTATTCCTTCCTGTTTTTATTCCATATTCCCCAATCAATCATTTTCTTTTTTGGGGTTCTAATTTCCCATTGTTTTACTCCATATATTAATTTATAAACCAAATGGATGCCAGTATAAGAAACCCAGTCATTATTATGCATTAAATCGGTATATTTAATCACGACGCCTTCTGAATCAGTATAACTAAGCGGATCATCCAGATTATCAAGTTTGTCTGAAAATGATTTACGAAACCCGGTTTCAAATCCAATCCCAAAACGTTTACTCAAATTAAATTTAAATCCTAATCCAAAAGGAACTGTTGGGGTAATTTCGGATCCATCATTGTTTATACTATATTTATAACTCTGCATTCCAATTCCGCCAAAAAGATAGGTTGACCATGGAGTTGGTTTGTCCCCAACAATATATTTGAGGTAATTAAATTCAAATTGAAGAGAAATATCTAAAACGTTCGTATTAAAGCTATGGGGCTGATAATCGAATTCGCCATCAGCTCCAACAGATCCGTTAATCACATTAAATCGCAACCCATACCGGGGATTGAAATTATACCTTACAAAACCACCATAAGCAGGATTTAATGATTTCTGAAAATTAATCTTTGTCATGTCGCCAAAGTAGGTGCCTGCTCCTCCGAAAACACCAATATCAACGCTTGGTTGTCCAAGGGCTTTAACTGCCAGAAATCCAAATAGAAAAATCACCAATAACTGCTTCATTGAAATCCATTTTTGAAAGGGTTTTTTACTCTATAAAACATTCAGACACTATCATTTACATTCTGAACATAACACCTTTCAAGTGCTACAAAAGTAATACAATTCTGAAATAATCATGTCTGATGCATATTATAAAACCCAAATAGAGGTTAAAAATTGTTAAGCTAAGAATAAATCAATTTCGCTTATCCACGCCCCACATGAGTTTATTACGAAGAGTTGAGAAAAAACTATGATCCTTTAGTCTGATAGTCTTGACTTTAAAAGATGCCTTACGAATTTTCAGTAATTCGGAAAAATATTTCGGTTCTGATTTGGAATCAACAGAAGTGAGAAAAGTAAGTCCACGCCCATCAACCTGTAAGGTAATGGAATGATGATCAGGAACGACCAAAGGGCGCACTGTAAGATTATGAGGAGCTATCGGACTAATCACAAAATTCTCTGAATCGGGAGTCAAAATCGGACCACCCACACTAAGCGAATAAGCTGTTGATCCGGTAGGTGTTGCAATTATTAATCCGTCCGCCCAATAAGTATTCAGAAATTCGTTATTAATATAGGTATGAATATTAATCATGGATGATGAATCGAGCTTTGTAACTGTTATTTCATTCAAAGCATATTGTATTTCTATTTGATTGTTGGTAATTACTTCCAGTTCCAGTACAGTACGTTCATCAATAAAAATATTACCGTCAAAAATGTCATTTACTGCTTTGTCAATTTCGTCTCTCGAAATATCAGAAAGAAATCCTAATCGTCCGGAATTAATACCCACCAAAGGAATTGAGCCATTTTTTGCGGCCATAAAAGATTTCAACAATGTTCCATCACCTCCAAGACTAAACAAATAAGAAACATCGTCCGGCAAATCGTCACTGTCTTCAAAATGCCCTGAGATTTCAGGTTCAATTCCACAATCTTGTTGCAAGTATTCCAAAAATGGGCGGTAAACAAAAATCTCAATCTGTTTCTCTTTAAATAAATCCAACAGTCTGTATAATACCTCGAAAAATTCAGGGGGAACGGTTTGTCCGTAAAGTGCTATTTTCATGAAAGGATGTTTGAACCGGGAAATTAAATATTCATAAATTTCATCAACTGATCAAAGCGGTCATCATACAAATTCTGAATAATCGAATCATCCATATATACCGCTTTTATATTATAATCATACCGCACAAAAGTCTGAATAATTGCTGATAAATCAATGACATTAATCTTTAATGTTACGGTCATCAGTTTCGATTCGTTTTCCGGGCAAATGTAAAAACTAAGAATTTTAGCATCATTGCCTTCAACTATCTGGGCTATCTGTGAAAGGGAATAGTCAATTGAGTTTAATTCCAGAACAATAACACCTCCAGGTTCTGTGACGGCAACCAAATTGGCAAACTCCTGCGCCAAGTCAAAAACAGTAATAATACCGCAATATTGATGATGTAAATCGAGTACCGGAACCGCACTAAGTTTGAGTGCCGAAATTATCGAAAAAACTTCATAAATATGCTGATTCGTATGGACATGAGGAGAAAGTAAATGATCAGAATAATCACCCAGTGGTTTATCAATAATATTTAAATCATAGATAATCTTGTCAGAAATGAGACCAACCAATCTCTTCCCATCAACAACCGGAAGATGAGAAATCCTGAATATTTCCATCCAGTTCAATGCCTTCTGACCATTATCAGTCAGACGCAAAGGTGGAACAACTTCAGAAAGTAGGTTTTGTGCTATCATTTTTTTTAAGATTTCAATTAGTCATGAATCAAATCTAAAATCGTAAATTGCGCATGTAAAATTTCAATCATGACCAGACTAAGTGTAAATATAAACAAAATAGCGACATTACGAAATTCAAGGGGCGGAAATACACCCAGTGTTTTGGATGCTGCCATAAAGTGCCAAAATTTTGGTGCTCAGGGAATTACAGTCCATCCTCGCCCAGATGAACGGCATATTCGCAGACAAGATATTTTCGATATTAAACCCCACATTACCACAGAATTAAACATTGAAGGTTACCCCAGCGAAGATTTTATTCAACTGGTAATTGCTGCTAAAGCTCACCAGGTAACTTTAGTTCCTGATTCAATAACACAGCTCACTTCCGATCATGGATGGGATACTCATACGAACCTTTCGTTCCTGAAAGAAGTTATTGCCCGTTTTAAAGCTGAAGGTATACGAACTTCAATTTTTGTTGATCCGGATCCGGCAGCAATTGAAGGAGCCAGGGAAACCGGCACTGACCGCATTGAATTGTATACCGAACCTTTTGCGAAAAATTATCCGGTCGATCCGATCAGTGCCGTAGCACCTTTTAAAGAAGCTTCCAATCTGGCCCATCAGCTTGGACTGGGAATAAATGCCGGTCACGATTTAAGCCTGAAGAACCTTCGCTTCTTCCACGATCACGTTCCCTTTCTTGATGAAGTTTCTATTGGTCACGCATTAATCGCCGATGCACTTTATATGGGTTTAAGAAGTACTATTCAGGATTACCTTTCCTGCCTGCAATAAAAAAAACATGCAATTGTATTATAGAGTAGACGGTTCCGGTACACCGTTGATAATTATTCATGGTCTTTACGGCTCGTCTGATAACTGGCTGACGGTTGCCAAAAAACTTTCCTCCGGATTTCAGGTTTTTGCGATCGATCAGCGTAATCACGGCCGTTCACCAAACTCGGAAGAACACAGCTATGAAGCATTAAAGAATGATCTAGCTGATTTTTTTGATCAGCAAAAAATTGAAAAAGCTGTTGTCATGGGGCACAGCATGGGCGGAAAAACAGCCATGTGTTTTGCTGCCGATTATCCGGAACGCATTGAGAAACTAATTATCGTAGACATTGCCCCCAAAGACTATTTTTTACTGAAAGATGAAAGTCAGTACCATCTGCATAACAATATTTTACGGGCGATGCTCGAAATTGATTTCAGCAAAATAGAATCCAGGAAACAGGTTGAAAATTTTCTGAACGAACGGATTGACGGGACCTCGATCGTACAATTTTTGTTGAAAAATGTGCACCGGAATAAAGAAACCCATCGGTTCGAATGGCGTTTAAATGTCCCGGTTTTATACGACAATCTGGATGAAATCATCAACGGGGTAAATGCCCATTGGTTTGACGACCGGATACCCATATCCAATTATCCGGTTCTTTTCATCAAAGGAGCACTTTCAAATTATATACTTCCTGAAGATTATACCTCCATTCGACGTATTTATCCTGATGCAGAAATAGTTGAAATACCCAATGCAGGTCACTGGCTGCATGCAGAACAACCTCAACTGTTTATGGAAGCAATTTGGAGCTTTTTAAATATTCCAAATTCCTGAAAACATAGTCAGGAATTTGAAGTCCGAAACATTTTTACCGATTGTATTTTTCAGTAATATTTCTCAGAAATATTTTATGATTTGAGCGGATTTGTGCCCAGGTAAAACGCCAGTTCCAATTTCCGTTTGCAACTCCGGGAGTGTTCATTCTGGCATCTGTATCTAGCCCTAAAACGTCCTGCATCGGTATTATTGCTGTATGAGCCGCCGAAGCCCATGCTTGCTGAATTAGATTTTGAACAAACTGTTTTCCGTTTCCTGAAATATATTTACGAAGCATTCTCCGTTCTTTTTTGTCGATTGAATTAAACCATCCCAAAGACGTATCATTATCATGTGTCCCGGTGTATACAATAAAATTTGAAGTATAATTATGTGGCAAATTCAAATTAGTTGCATCCGATCCAAAAGCAAACTGAAGGACCTTCATTCCCGGCAAATCAAAATCATCCCGAAGTTTTTCAACTTCAGGCGTTATTACACCAAGATCTTCTGCAATTATTTCCAACGTTCCTAAATGTTCCTTCAATTTCCGGAATAAATCATGGCCTTTTGCGGGCAACCACTCTCCTATAATAGCAGTTTTTGCTTCAGCAGCTATCGACCAGTACGATTCCAATCCCCGGAAATGATCAACACGAACCTGATCGAACATTCGTAAATTAAAATGCATTCGTGCAAGCCACCAGTCAAAATCGCGCTCAGCTACTCTTTCCCAGTCGAAAACCGGATTTCCCCAGAGTTGACCAGTTTCGCTAAAATAATCGGGAGGAACTCCACCTACCTGAGTTGGCGCAGAATTTTCGTCAAGAATAAAAATGTCCTGATTGGCCCAAACATCCACACTATCAAATGAAACATACAAAGGAATATCTCCAATAATGCGGATACCTTTAGAATTGGCATAGTTTTTCAACCGATACCATTGCCTGAAAAATACAAACTGGAGAAAACGATGAAAATCAATTTCAGCATGTAACTCTTTAAAAGACTCATCAATAGTATGTTTATCACGTATTACCAATTTTTTCTTCCATGTATTCCAAACACTTTCACCGTATTTTGTTTTTAATGAACGAAATAATGCATAATCGTCGAGCCACCATGAGTTATGACTCATAAACACAACATATTCATCTTTATATCGATCAAAACTTTTTTGAAAACCAGCAAAAGCTTCCCGAAACAAAGACATCTTCCACTCCTCTACCCTTTCAAATTCAACTTTTTTTGCTTTGAAATCCGGAAATACAACTTTATCTTTTGAAATTAAACGATCAGTAACCAATAACTGAATATCAATAAACATCTGATTTCCCGCAAAAGCCGAATAACACTGGTAAGGAGAATTACCGTAGCCTACAGGTCCAAGTGGTAAAATCTGCCAGATTTTCTGTTTCGTCTGAGCCAAAAAATCAACAAACTGAAAAGCATCCTTTCCTAAACTGCCGACACCACCATCACCGGGAAGTGAACTGATATGCAACAAAATCCCACTACTTCTTTCCATATTCCTGTATTAAACTTCGGTAATTTTTTAAATATTCTGCAGTTTCTCTCACTACACGCTGGACTGCAAGTCCATGTTCTAAATTAGGAACAAATGCTTTTGGATCATTCCCGCCAAGAAATATATAATGCGCGTGAATCATTGACCGCAACCATCCCGGAGGAACATGCCCCGAGGGGAAACTCGTTATTGGCGAATAATTACTGCCAACAACCTGACGTGTCCATTGTCCGGTTTCTTCGAGGTAATACTCGAAATAATCAACCGAATGCGAAGAATATCGTAACATGCCCTTTTCTGCATAAATTTCGAGCGAAACCAAATCCCCGGTGCCCGAACTGATCCTACTTGCCGCCATAGTTCCTGCTGCAAGATTTTCAGGATGAACCAATGATAAAGAACTGAATAAGTCTGAATCCTCCGGAATATCGTTAAAATTCCCGGCCTGAACAGCACTGGTTATTCGCAGATCTTCACCCAAAAATGCCATTAATAAACTAATACCGTGCGATCCCAGATCTGCCATTGCTCCGCCATCCGGTGCAGGAGTCAAGCGCGTTACACGTTTTTCCCGGTATGATTTCTGCAAATAATCGCCATGAAAATATTTCAGGTCAAAATGAATCGGTTTTCCAAGTTTTCCGGAATGCCAGAACGCCAATGCTTCACGCACAGATGCTGTTTGCAGGTACTGAAAACCAACCTGAATTTGTTTGCCGGATTTGCTGGCAATCAGAGCCATTTGCTGCTCTTCTTCCTGATTGGAACAAACTGGTTTTTCAATATAAATCCGGGTAACCGATGGCATTTCAAGTGCCAGTTTAAGATGCTCAAAGTGCACCTTATTCGGACCTAGAATAAGTACTGTATTTATATCTGTATTAACTTTAAATTCATCGAGGGAGAGCGATTTTTTGAATCCGAATTTTGCAGCAAATGCATCCCTGCTTTCTTTTCGGGCAGAACAAACTGCATGAAATTCAACTTCAGGAACGTTTGCATAAAAATATTTTATCGAATTTATTGCAAAAGCGTGTGACTGAGCGATTCCTCCGGCTCCCAAAAAGCCAACAATTATCTTTTTTGTTTCCATTAAATGTAATATCTGTTTGGAGGTCTCAAATTTAAGCGATTAAACGAAATGAAAGCTATTCTTTCAAAGAAGATTAGTTTTTGCAAAATGAAACCGCCGGATTGAAGAATCAACCCGGCGGTTATATACATGAAAGTAATACGATTGATGGTATTTACTCGAGTTCCAGAACTACAACTGATTTTCCCGGAATATTTACTTCCAGCTTGTTGTCTGAAAGTTTCTTAGCATTTTTAAATGAAACCGGCACAACAGTTTCAGGCTTATCGAAAGTATTGACAGAATTAAATTTAGGAGCAGTTAATATAGTTCCTGAATTTATTTTAGCAAAACCCTTTCCTGCCAAATTAATTTCGAGTTTAATCTCTTTAGCTGGATTCAGGTTACTTATTGTTACATGAATTTTACCATTTTCATCGATAGATGAAGAGCTGCTGATAGCAGGAATCTGGTCATTACCCAGTTTATACTGTTCGCATATCAGGTTCGAAGGCAGCAAAGTTGCATCCTGATGAACGTTGTACATTTTAAACACCTCATAAGTCGGCGTTAAAACCATTTGGTCTCCCTTAGTTAAAATCATAGCCTGTAAAACATTCACAATCTGAGCAATGTTTGCCATTTTAACGCGGTCGGCATGTTTATTCAGAATATCCAGCGTACTTGACGCAATTAAAGCATCGCGCATAGAATTCTGCTGAAAAAGATGGCCTGGATTTGTACCGGGTTCAGCGTCAGTCCAGATTCCCCATTCATCAACAAGGAGGTCGACTCGTTTATCTTTATCGTACTGATCCATGATTGCAGAATGTTTGCTCACCAATTCGTCCATGTACAAAGCCTTCTTCAATCCTGAAAAATACAGATCTTCACCAAAACCGGTAGCGGCTGATTTGTTGTCCCAGCCTTCACCTGCAATGGTGTAGTAATGAAGCGACAAACCGTCCATGTTATTTTTTCCCTTTTCCATCAAAACTTTGGTCCAGTTAAAATCACTCCCGTTTGAGCCACAACCAATACGTTCGAATTTATCACCACCATACATTTTGGCATAATTTGAATATTGCCTCATCAGGTCGGTATAATATTCCGGAGTCATATCTCCACCACAACCCCAGCTTTCATTCCCAATTCCGAGAAACTTTACATTCCATGGTTTTTCACGGCCATTTTTACGACGTAAATTTGCCATCGGAACATCGTCATCAGAAGTCATGTATTCAATCCAATCGACCATTTCGCCAACTGTTCCTGAACCAACATTAGCTGAAATGTAGGGATCGCAACCCAACATTTCACAAAGATCAAGAAATTCATTGGTTCCGAAGCTGTTATCTTCTACTGTTCCTCCCCAGAAAACATTCTTAATTTTCGGACGATCAGCAACAGGTCCTATTCCGTTTTTCCAATGGTAAGTATCAGCAAAACAACCTCCAGGCCAACGCAGTACCGGAACTTTTAAAGCCTGAAGTGCTTCAAGCAAATCTTTTCGGTATCCTTTAACATTGGGGATTGATGAATTTGCGCCCACCCAAATACCATCGTAAATACAACGACCAAGGTGTTCGGCAAACTGACCGTAAATATTTTTGTTGATTTGAGTTTTTCCACCGGCAGCATCAATCTCAAGCACATTAACCTGTGCCTTTAAAGAAAAGGTGGCTATCACCACCAGCAAAAACAGAGATAACTTTTTCATTTTGAATTATTTTGGTTTAAAATTAGTTTCATTCGATTGAAAAACCAAAACAACAAAAAAATAATTGTCTTTCAAACACTTTATTTCAAACAACATATAAAAAGTACAAAAAGAAGAATGATTTAACAAAAAAAGCTGGATATTCCCTTCAAACAAATTTGTTTCTGAAGGAAATATCCAGCTTGAAAATTCAGTCCAATGAATCTATTTCGTCGTAATATCTACACTCGTAGAAGCCAGACCTTCCGAATTTGCTGTTAGCTTAATCGTTCCAGCTTGTTCACCTGCCTGAATAACTACAAGACATTTACCATGGAATGCTTTCCTTTGTGGTGCTTTGAATGATTCATGACTAACCGGATCACCATTATCAACGCCAACAATTGCTCCTGATCCTTCCAGTTGAAATTTCACCAGATTATCAGCATCAGGAACAATTACACCGTTTTCGTCAACTACATCAACAGTCAAAAACGAAAGATCTGTTCCGTCGGCTGCAATAGATGAACGATCGGCTGTAACCACAATTTTAGCTGGCTCTCCGGCAGTTTTCACTTCCTGAACTAAAATATCTTTTCCATCGGTTCGTGAAATTGCTTTTAATGTTCCGGGAGTAAACGGAACTTTCCACATCAGATGCAAATCGTCACCTTGTTTTTTCTTAATTCCGAGAGACTTGTCATTCAGGAATAATTCGACCTCTTCGGCATTGCTGTATGCCCAAATGTCAACGACCTGACCTTCGGTCCAGTTCCAATGAGGGAAAATGTGAAGAACATCCTTTTTAGTCCATTCACTCTGGTACATGTAATAAACGTCTTTAGGAAAACCAGCCAGATCGATAATTCCGAAATAAGAACTTCGGGATGGCCACCAATATGGTGTTGGTTCACCCAAATAATCGAAACCTGTCCAGATAAACTGTCCGGATAAATAATCATATTTTTTAATCACTTTCCATGTTTCTTCATGAGTCGATCCCCAGGGAGCTGAAACATTGTCGTACGACGAACAAGTATTGTCAGCATTTGGTTTTGGTCCTTTCCAATCACCGCGAACCGGCCAACGACGAATCTCTTCCGAAGGCATATCATAGACGCCACGTGTCATCAGCGCTGAAACTGTTTCAGTTCCAATAAATTTTTGTCCGGGGAAAGTCTGCGGAAAAGATTCAAAATCATTCTGATGGTAATTGAAGCCAATTAAATCCAATACTCCGGATTGAATAATAAAATTGGAAGGCTTCGGATCGTTGCAAGCCGAGGTAATAGGCCTTGTAGTATCCAATTCATGCACATAGCCAGCCAATTCTTTGGCAATAGCAGTTCCTGTACTGTCCCATTGCTCCAGAATCTCATTACCGATACTCCAGATCATCACACTAGGGTGATTTCGATCACGCAAAATCATATCCTGAAGGTCTTTTTTGTGCATTTCGTCCCAAACAGTACTATAATCGAGTTTGTTTTTGGGCTTTTTCCACATATCGAAAGCCTCGTCCATTATAATCATTCCCATCCGGTCAGCAAGATCGAGCAACTCGGGTGCCGGAGGATTGTGTGAAGTGCGAATTGCATTACAACCCATTCCTTTCAGAATCTCAATCTGACGTTCGAGCGCACGTTTATTGATGGCTGAGCCAAGGCATCCTAAATCATGATGATTACAAACACCGTTTATCTTTATATGCTTACCATTCAGGAAAAAACCCTTTTCGGCATCGAACTTAAAACTGCGGATTCCAAAGGGAGTAGTATAACTATCAACCAGACCACCATTAACAAAAACCTGAGATACTACAGAATACATTTTCGGAGAATCAAGGTTCCACAATTCGGGTTTAGGAACCTGAAAATCAAAAGTAGTACTGAAAATAGAATCTTCTCCACCGTCTGTTTCCATCCGTCCTTTTGCAACTTCCCATCCTGACGGATCAAGAATTACAGTTTTCAGAAGCAAAGTCTGGCCTTCAGTAAGATTGTTTTTTATTTGAGTTACAATATTCACTTTAGCCATTTCGTCATTAACTTCAGGTGTTGTAACAAACGTACCCCAATGTTCAATGTGTGTGTGTCCTGTTTTTACAAGCCAAACATTCCGGTAAATTCCTGAACCGGAATACCAGCGCGAATTAGGCTGTGCTGAATTATCCACTTTTACCGCAATTATATTCTCCTTTTCACCGGCAACGAGATAAGGAGTTAGTTCGTATCTGAATGAACTGTAACCATAAAACCGTTTCCCCAGCGAATGACCATTGATCCAAACTTCGCTGTTCTGATAAACACCGTCAAAATCGATAAAAACCAAACGTTCCAGATCATCATAAGAAACTTTAAATGACTTGCGGTACCAGCCAATCCCGCCCGGCAAAGCACCTCCACCCGGAGTTGCCGGATTGTTTTCACTGAACTCTCCTTCGATGCTCCAGTCATGCGGAACATTGAGTTTCCGCCATGATGAATCATCGAAACCAACAGCTTCAGCTCCGGATACATCACCAAGCTGAAATTTCCAGTCTTTCCCAAAATTCAGCACTGAACGTGCATTTTCCTGAATAGAGGCACATTGAGGAAAGAATAATACAAGCAAAAGAAGGGGGAAACTCCAGATTAGTTTTTTCATCATTTCAGATTTTGTGGATTTAACGATACATGTAATGTACAAACCAAAAGTAAAAAAACTCAGTGGAAAAATGTTAAAAGTACAGATACTTCAACTAAATTTAATAATGGGGCAAATCTTAGAATTAATCACAGACCTACAAATGACGGACTGACAAGATAATTAGATCATTTTAAACGATTTACCTTTTCAGGTATTCCGGAAATCCATGATTGCGTGTGCTGGTTTTCCGATACTGAAATTTTCCGAAAATGCAATCTCTTCAATTAAGGTAAGAAGGAATCCATTATATGGAGTAAACTTTTCTTTTTGTTTTCTGATATATGTAAAATGGAAAGGTGAATGTTCCTCGAATTCAGTTACAAATTTGGCACTGTAGGCCAATGGATTTTGAGCAATTGCCTCAACAATAAAAAGATCCATGCTTTTTCGCATCAACGATTTAAATAATTCTATTTGCTGTCCATCAAAAAACTCAAGGCTTTTCATCACTTTCTCACCAAACCAATACGTTTTATTTAGTTTTTCATCAAGCGGTAGTTGATAGGCGTCTTTCGAGAAAAGAGTCATTAATCCGGCATTACTATCTTCATCAACATCCTGAACATCATCAAGTAGCTGAAGATATGCACCATAACCATATAAAAAATAAAATTGAGCTTCAGTTAACTTCCCCGCAACAAGTAATCCATCAGCAAGAACAGAAGCCCCTCCCTTGTTCATGCAAATTTTCAATATTTCCTTTTCAGAAATCGAATCTTTCTGTTGGATCAGTTTTAAACTGTTGGTTTGAGCCTCGTGAATATTTAACAGACTTTCGAACACTTCGGGAAAATCAATTCGCGAATATTGTTTTTCGATCATTTCGACCAGCCGATAAACAGCACTTTCCGTTTTGTTTGCTGGTTCAATTAGTTGTCCGGAGAGTCTTTCGTGGAACCGTTCACTGAAAACCATTTTTTCCAATCCTGAAATCTGTGGATTATCAATTAAATTGTCGGTATATGGATAAAGCATACTATATGCAAAAACAGAAGGAGTTAACTGAATTGGCAATCCCAAAATTAACTGTAGCCCATGCATAATCCATGCATTCCGGCAAGCCTGAAAAATATCTGAAAATGACAACTCAGCATCAAAAGCATGTGCCTGACGAACGAATTTCCGGGTAACTTCAATTAATTCATCAGAGAACATAATTTCAAGCTGATTATCGGCAAAATCGAGTCCTTCACGTAAAAAGCTACGCGTATTATCGAAAAACAACCGTTCCTCTGCTGATGACATTGACTTTCGCTGAATACGATCCTTCCGCAAAGATTTGATCGATTTGATAAACTGATTTAGAAATTGTTCTTTCAATAGTTTATCAGACAACAAGTATGATTTTGTGAAATGAGGTAATTGAACAGAGCATGATTCCCAAATTTCAGCATATTTATTGTTGTAATTTTTCAGCATAATGATTAGTTTTCGTTACCGCAAGTTCTTTATTTAATATGAACAAACAGAAAACAAAACGACGAATGCCAGATTATTACCGATAAACAGGTATTTGAATGAATATAAAACCCTGAAGCCGATTGTATAAGCAACATTAAAGATGCATGAGTCATCATTTTTTTCAAATTTACATTCAAAACCATTTATCGGAAACTAAAAATTTCTATATTTGCTGCGCTTTAAACGAAAAGCAAATGCCCGGATGGTGAAATTGGTAGACACGCTAGTTTCAGGGACTAGTGATCGCAAGGTTGTGCAAGTTCGAGTCTTGTTCCGGGCACCAAAGAGAGTTAGAAATAGCTCTCTTTTTTATTTACAGGAAGCGGGAAAGGTGACTTTGTAAGGAAAAATAAATCTTGTAAAAGAACAGCAGAACTATCCCATAACAGGTATCCAAAAATCACAGCTTCTGAGAATGGATGATCGGCAAACCGAACTATATCAAATTATCCTGAAAGATTTTCCGGGCGTTCTGCAGCGGAAAACATGAAATCGATTCCAGACGGAACAAGACAGAAACTACACCAAACAGTCACAGCTATTTGAATATCAGTAATTAATAAACCAGGTATTCGCAAATAAATTTAATAGAATTTGTTATATTTGATTGTGGGTATTCGATGTTGCCAACATTTGGATATCCCCAAAATCAATAAAATCTTCATAACCTTTTCCCATTAATCTATCCTGCACAAGACCCGGATAAAATGCTTATACGTTAAGTTTTGGGCGTATTGCTTAATAAGGATTGCATTATTTCATAACATTTCTTAACACTAACTCACTAATAATCAGGCCATGAAATATCTTATTTTTTTCGCCGCTTTAGTATTTGGCAGTTTAATTGCCGAAGCACAAAAGGAACTTCCCGCCAATCAGATTCAAAAAAAAGACAAATTACTTATTCAGAAGAAAATACATAGAGCAAACATGTATATACCCCTAAAGGTGGATACTTCTGTAACGCTAAGTCTTTCCAGGCAGAAACTTAACTATTTCAAGCAAAACAAGATTGACCTTGCCGAAAAAGGATCAGAGCTGATAGAAAATTACAACGCTCCGGTCTTGTTAAATATTAGTCCGAAACCATCATCTGACTTTAGTCCATTTTCGCCGGATAATGGACAGCAAGAGATTATTAGCCAAAGAATTAACGAAAATGAAGGATTTGAAATAAAATATGCTGACGGGAGTATAAAAATATTGGAATATGACGGAACAACTTTCATTTCCCCGGATGGTCAGATTAGTAGAACGAGTTATATGCAAGTCTCACCGGTTATTCCGCCATCACTTCCTGATGATGAAGATCAGGTGAATTTTCTTCAGAAAGTCAGTGATGAATTGTTAGGTATTTTATCTGAAGCGTTGAACAATGATTCGGCGAGTATTGCTAATTTCAATATAGGCGATGGCCCAAATATATACGAAAATATTAACAGGCGAATCCGATTTTTAAATTACATCAACCAACAAAAATGAAATCACGAACATTCTTTCCAGGATACTTGCTTCTGATTGTTTTTTTTAGTTGCTTTTTTTCAAATGGAATTTATGGTCAATCGAATTCGGACACCATAAAAAGCTCTGTTAATAAGAATGATACACAAAGAAAGGCCGGAATTAAAACACCGGATGATTTGTTAAAGGGATTTGAGCAACTTGAAAAGGAAAAGAAAACAAAAAGCAACTCTGTCTCACGCATTCCAAACGAAGATTTAAAGGATAACCGATTGGATTCGGTTAAACTGGATGCCTGGAAAAGTTATTATAAATACATGAGCCAGGGATACAGGCATCGGTCAAATGTATTTACATGGCAGCTCCTTTCGTCCGTTATCATATTTTGCATGGTCATTTTCCTGGTACTTTCAGGAATTTACTTTGCCTGGTTACAATTTAAGCAGGCTATGAAGGAAAAGGAAAAAGGTGATGACTCCCGGATCGAAAATTTAACCACTGAATTAAATGTATCCTCAAAAGAAATAAAAGTAAGCTCGCCTGTTTTGGGTGTCATCATTCTGATCATTTCATTGCTGTTCTTTTATTTGTACCTGGTGTATGTTTATCCCATTCAGGAAATATTTTGAGGCTGGTAATGCAGGGGAAATTTAAAATATTGTGCAGGATATTCTTCAGTTGAAAACAAGAACTTTCTTATCTGCCTAATTATGAAAAACTTAAAAGCCATACTGAAATTTAGTGCAGCATTGATTGGCTGTAATTTGATAAAGCACGATTCATCTTCTCACTTTCCGGAATGTGTTGGGATAAAAGAAAATTTAAGTCACAAAAATCTTATCATTCCATACGCCGGGAAAATATCTGGCAAGGACACCGTAATGTAGACTCAATTTACTTTTGCGGACTAAGTTGATTAATACTATTTGTTTTGAGCTGAAAGAAGTTTTACGATGCACATCAAATTTTCTAAATCAACATCACAGAAAGTCCATGAAAACTCTATTTATTATTACCACAACTGAACATTCCTTTTTGTATGGTTTGTTCTATTTAGCTGCATTTCTGGTATCTGCAGGAATTTTTATTTTCGCCGGAATAAGAAGAAAATATCCGGTAAGTACATGGTTGTTAATCACTCTGTTTGGAGTATTATTTTTCATCATTGGAAACAAACTGATCACCATCAATGCGGCGGGCTGGCAGCAGCTTTTAAGTGGAAACGGATTGCCTGAAACCGGCCGCTCAGTGCTGGGTGGAATTCTGGGTTTGATTGCCGGGCTTCTGATAGCTAAACACTGGCTTAAATTTGACCTTCCGGTGCTGGACAACCTGGCTTATGCAGTACCAACAGGCATTGCAATTACACGTTTAGGATGTCTTTGGGGTGGTTGTTGTTACGGAACTCCAACTCATCTCCCATGGGCTGTGCAGTATGGAACTAATTTTAGGCTTTTTCAAATGCAGGCTGCAGACATGCAAATACCCGGCACAAGTACATTATCTCTCCCAGTGCACCCAACCCAAATCTATGATATGCTTTTCTGCCTGATCATCTTTCTTCTTGTTTATATAACCAGAAAAACATGGAAAGCCTCAGGTAGCCGGTTCCTTTTTGCCATCCTTTGCTACACCATTTTCCGGTTTATCAATGAATTTTTCAGAGATTCATCTTTGATAGGTCATTGGGGCGAAACTTTTTGGGGAATCAAGCTTATTCAATGGATGGTTTTAGCTGCAATCAGTATCATTGCCCTAATACTTGTTTACCGCGAAACCAGACCGGGAACAGAGTCCGTTCAGGAGGGAAAAATGCATCCTGTTAATTTCCAAAGGGAATTTCTATTCTTTATAAGTGTTCCTCTTTTCCTGACCCTGACAAATAACTGGCTTGCACCGTTTGAGTCTCTTACGCTGGCTTTTTTTATGATCCTTTTATTATCGGTTTATTCTTATCACATATACTGCAAAATAATTACAACGCAGCTTCGGTGGATTTTCCCTTTGCTAATTGTCATTTCGGTATTGACTATGAGCCAGATGAATCTGGAAAATGGAGAAAAGCTAGCAACAAAGGGGAATAAAGGCTGGTTTAGCATCAATGCTTTCGGAAGCTCAGGAAGTTATCCTGATAAGCATTTTGATTGCGACGGAAATGTGACAGAAACACTTAAAAGAAATTATTCGACATTGGGAGCAGGGGTTTCATATCACTACAAACCAAATGCAAATCAACACCTTACTTTTAGTGCCAACATTTATTCTGATGCCGACCGTTCTGATGTGCTGAATGAACTCAGTTATCATACCACAGCCCTGAATATACTGGCAAGTTATAGTTCCAGATATGCAGGAGCAACAGTTGGTTTAGGTGTTGGATCCTGGGAAAGAGAAGCAAATAGCTATATTCCTGTTATAGGAGTGTGGGCTGGTAAAAAAGATGTACTATTTCTTGAAACCAATATTATGACTGATTATCATTTCATGGGACCTCCCGGAGGACTTCAATTTGGAATAGGAAGCGGTTTTGGACAAGTAGACCATAGTCTTGGGCGGGCCGGTTTAAGTATCATGCCAGGTGTTTTTGATCCCAGTTATGTTTTAGGCGCATATTTCACCGGCGACGTCCAGATAAAAGATAAATTTACACTGAAGCCAAGTCTGTTCGTTGGTGAATACATCGGCGGTTCAATGGGTTTGCAGATGCATCTTGGAAAAAACAGGTGGAAATCAAAGGCTCAATAACGAATAAATAATATGGAAATCCGTTTATGTGCCTATTTGAATCAGCTAAATGGGGCTTTGCCCCAAACCCTAATTACTTTTTTGTCTTAACTGGTTCGACAAGCTCTCCAACCAACAAAAAAGTAATCAAAAAAAGTCAAGGCTGTACCCGCTTCGCACCAAAAACCGGCGCTTGACGGCTAAAATCTTTTAAACTCGCCTTACGGCTCAAACAAAAAAGATTTTTTAACGCCGGCTTCGCTTGTTTTCGGCTCACCGGCTAAGGCCAGTCTTAAGAAATTAGCTGCGTTCATTTTAGGTAAAAGACCGAATATTCGTATAAATAATTGCCAATTTAGCTTTGTTGAAATTTCCTATAATTTCAAATCCGGATAATAGCGGTAAATTAAGTCCTTTTCATCTTTTTCAAGCTCTGCCAACAGAATTGGTTTATCCTGAGGTCTCAATCCTTTTTGGTTAATCCGGTTGATTAAACTCCAGTCTTTAATCGGTTTTTCCGGACTGGCATCTGCCGGTTCGTGGGCTGGCAAATCGTAACGTGTAAAATCAATCACGCGCTCTGGTTCATTTTTATGCCAATCGTGTAATAATGCCAGTCGAAATTCCTTATTCATAAACCATCTGATTTCGAGATTATTGTATGAATCGCCCAACCCTGAGCCCCGTTCCTCAAACCGGTAATTCCATTCATCATTCGTTTTGAACCGGTTTCTCCACAAATTGCCAAATTCGCCAAATGTTACAAAATGAGTATCGGGCCAACGTTTTTTTGTGCCTGAAACCCACATTTCAAGGGCATCACAAATAAATTCTTTTCCGAACTCGTAAACCATTTGTGCTTCCCAGATATTGGTAACCCAACCAAATTTATTGAGCTCAAAACCTTTATCAAAATGGATTGACTGAGTATGCATAACCTCCCTGTGTCCCAGGTCTAAACCCCACCCTTTGTATGTTTCGATGGGACCAACTCCACGACGGCTGTTGTACCCTGTGATTTCATGTCCATTCGAACCACTTTGCCGGGCGCAAATAAAATCCATCGTCCATCCATCAAGGTTAACACAGTCGATAAAATCACTTTTACCCTGAGCCGGTTTGCAGAAATGTTCGGTTGAAGGATAGAACGGATAGGATGGTGAACCATCGGCGCCGCCACCATCAATATCACTCTGGCTCCAAATAACTGCATGAGCCACATGTATATTTTCTTTTTCAGCCAGGTAATTTAAACTGTTTGACGATAAAAAACCACCCATAATTGATTGTGGCCGGTACCCGTTTCCAACAAAATCAGTAATGATCTGAATCGCTTCAGTCATTTCCCTGTTTACCCTTTCACGGGGCAAATACATTGCAGGGAAGTAGCCGGGGAAATACGTAACCTCATCGCCATACTTTTGCTGACATTCAACTACATAATCGCGAATCTCGCAATAATTTTTTCGTTTATCTTCCAGCGCATTTAAAGTAAAACCCCATGTGAGACGACCATCAGGATTGTTTATCGCAAACGATTCCCTCATCGAACGAACACCATCGAGTGTATGCCAGGTAGATTCATCACGGGGATGCAACTTCACATCGCGTGAAACTTCCCAGGGCGTGGTACGAATCATGATACAAAACGTAACAAACCGGTTTCCGTCGATTGTAAGAGGCATTGCGCCTGAAAACAGGCTACCGGAAATCCCGGCAATTAAGTTCGATCCGGCTAATAATCCGGCACCTGTAAATGCAGATTTTTGTATAAATGAACGTCTTTTCATTTCGTTTGGAATAGTTTAAAATGGTCACATCCCCCGAAAGTAATGGATTATTTTGACTTTTTTCGTATTCTGACTGGCCCGATTATTCCAGGGTTTAACAAAGGAGAATCTTTGCAGTAAAACGTATAGCTTGTAAGCGTATTTCTGCCTGAAGTAACAGCATCTGATATTACTAATTGAAACGGATCATACATCCGGAAGCCTTCCCTTTGTGAATTTAGGGTGTGTAGTTTTAAAATGAACGAATCCTGTAGAACTTTTTCATCATCCTGTACATTTTCCCAGTGCCCTGTGAACGTTTTTCATCGTCCTGCAGACATTTTTATGCGTCCTGTGGCACAGGACGGCACAAAACCCTACAGGACGGGCAAATTCTTTTACAGGACGGCTTCCCTACCTACAGGACGAGCAGAAAATGAACAGGACGGGCAAAAACTCATGCAGGAAAGCTGGATTGCAAATCTCTTGCTAAAAAGTGCTGATTACAAATCAACACTACCGGGGGAATCTGTGGCTATAAAACCGATGAAAGCCCTTTGGAATATACATGCTATTATATTACAGTGTTAAAATATATTTAATTTATCAAACAATATCTTATTTCTTTGTTTTGCATCTTTAATTACTTTTTTGAACGGTAATACTTCTATATACGCAGTGTATTTATAATTATTACTGTCATAGAATCTAAAAAAGCCAAGTCCGTCAGGAGTGGGATTGAAGCCCTCTTCCTGAATGATATATTTTAAGGTATCTGTTATATCTGCAATAATATAGCAGTAAAATGGAGTTTGTGGACTAGCATCAATTTTTCGTCCATTCTTCTTTATTTTACCGTCAATGATTTCTCTAATATATTTTCGCACTTGTCTTATTGGGTCTTTATCCACAATGCCATATTTATAATCATCTCTATATGGTTTTTTAAACTCAACTATAGTAAATGACTCAAAAGGAATTTTTTCCTCTGAAAATAATGTTGCATCATCAAAAACCTCTTCTTGTTTAATTACAATGTCAGTTCGGTCTGAGGAATCTGAATTTAGTTTATTTACTTGTTTAAATAATTTATCTGATGCGAGTAAAGAATTAAAAGTCAGTCTTTCATCAAGCAACCATAGATTCTGCTTGTCCGATGTCACTGTATTCCTAGTTTCTCTAATAGGGAAAAATACGCTATGAATAATATCCTCATTGTTGAATTTATTTTCTAAGTTCAGTTCAATTAATTTATCTAATAAATCGATAACTGAACGACGATGAATAACATATCTGGCTAAATCAGACTGTCCAATATCATTAAATTCGGTTAGAAACTTATCGTAAAGCAGTTTGTATTCTTCAAGGTTAGTTATGTCTTTTTTCTTTTCAATAATATCAATTCCTTCTGATTTAACTTTTATTCTCCAAGCTGATTCAATTTCATACAATTTTAAATCAAGCTCTTCTTTTGTTAAACCAATAGGTAGTTTTTCTACTTTTTCCTTATTATAATGAACTACACTGTGATAGTTTGGATATTCTTTTTCAATTAGAGGATAATAGATGTCTAATTTTTCTTTTCGAACTTTCGTTAGAAAATCGCTTAATAATTCTTCAATACTTTGAATTGCAATATTTCTTATTTTAGACAATGTAATTTCCTTTTGATCTTGCTCTTCGTCTTCATCTCCTATTGTGAAGTTGAAACTTGTCCTAGCTTCATTCACGTTTGCATTTAAGTACTCTCCAACTACAAAAGCTTGGAAATAGAAGCCATCCTTATCACCATTCTTAATAACATATTTCAAATCTTCGAGATACTTAGAAAGCCCCTCATCCTTTACATTTCTTTCATGTGCACAAAAGTGAATCTTATGACTTTGTGCTTTAAAAGACTTTGATATAAATATTTTAAATTTTTGATCACCTACTGGAAATTCTTTTTCTAAAATTTCTTTTTCAAACTCTGAATTGAATAAATTAGTTAGATTAATCTCTATATTATCTTGATTAATTATTATTATTTGTGGTTCAATTCTCTGAATGAAATAGAGCTGAAAGTGTGTGATAATATGTCTTGCAATTTCCTTTATCTCATAAGGTACATGTTTTTGATATAAGTCTTCATAAACTGAAAGAGTTGCAATTGTTCCTGTATCTTTCTTCGTAGATTTTATGCCATCTTTATGATTTTCAAATCCATCACGAGTTTTTTTATATTCAAAAGTTCGGATTAAATACTCATCTTTTTCCTTATAAATACTTTCATAATGTAATTTTCTAAAAGTTTTTAAGCAGATTAATCTTCCAATACCTTTTCCTCCAATTGCTGCTTTTTTTTCAGAATCAAATTCAGCAAAAGACTTTATGTTTTCCTCATCTAAACCAATACCATTATCAATTACAATAAATGAATTTATTGGATAGACTTCTATTTTATCTAGGGATTCTAATATTTCTACGTCTCCATTTCTAATGGTTTTTATTAATATTTTCCCTCACTAGTGTCCGGTTAAGGACTTTAATAAACCTCTGAATAGCCCACCACTAAGGGTTTTTAGGCACGTTCATTGATTTTTTGATTTGAAATTTCTTTGATTTGGGGACAAAAGCCTCAAATCATGAATACTGGGAAAACT
>JBGSUC010000072.1:0-167001 GCA_041736275.1 Prolixibacteraceae bacterium | reverse complement strand
GAGAGTAGGTCGTCGCCATTCTTTAAATTACCTCCATTCCTTTATTGGGATGGAGGTTTTTTTTTGCAAAAAAAAATAATCCTGATATCATAACTCATCTAGTCCGGAGAAATCTTTTAAAGTAATTTCTGATGCACTACTTGCAGACCTATGAAAGCATTTATATTTTGCACAACTTGCTGCCTGAATTTTGAAATATTATTTTATGACAGAAATAGCTTCTCCTTGTATGAAAATTTGTCAACGTGATTCGAATGGTGTATGTTTTGGCTGCAGAAGGACCTTGGAGGAAATTGAAAATTGGTTTAAATATACTGATGAAGAAAAAGAGGCCGTGATTGAAAAAACCTTTCAGCGATCAAATCCTCCGGGCGAAGAACCACAGGGGTTTTACCGTTAATCTATCTTAATTGTGGTGGATAATAATTCGAGGATACTTATTTGAAATTGTATATTGAACAGAACGTTTTAATTGGTGTAATTCATTTCACATAAAATACAAATACGCACCAGTTTCCTGATGGGTATTTGTATTTTATGTGAAGATTCAGATCTAAACAGCTTGAACAAGCTCTAGTCCTTCAAAACCTTTCTGAACAGCTTCGAGGTTCATTGGGATTAAAGAATGGTGACGCGTTGGAAGTGATTTTTGCAATCCCTTTTCTACGCTCTCCATTTTTACGACTGGTTTTGCTTTCAGGTAAGCACCTAAAACGACCATATTGAATGTTTTAACATTGCCCAATTCTGCTGCAATCAGTGTCCCTTCAATTTTATAGATGTTGATATCGGTTCGTTTGGGTGGATGAATAATTCCGTTAGGATCGTAAATGAGGACGCCCCCGGGTTTAACATGTTCCTCAAATTTATCCATCGATTGCTGGTTCAGGATTATGGCTGTATCAAATTCGTTCAGAACAGGTGAACTGATTCGGGTATCGCTAAGAATAACAGTCACATTTGCTGTTCCGCCACGCATTTCAGGACCGTATGACGGGAACCAGGATACTTCCTGATTGGCCATAACTCCAGAGTACGCTAATATTTTCCCCATTGAAAGTACGCCTTGTCCGCCAAATCCGGCTATAATGATTTCTTCAGTCATAGTTTTCAGTTTTTGAGTGGTGTATAACTTTCAGGATCTGCCTTTGAACTGTCCTTCAGATCGCCGGGCTGATAGAATTGAAACATATTTTCAACCATCCATTCGTTCGCTTTTACAGGGGTCATTTTCCAGTTCATATTGCAAGTAGAAACAATTTCCACAAAGGATGTGCCCTTTTTGTCCATTGCTGCCTGAAATGCCTTTGAAATGGCTTTTCTACATTTCCGGATGGACGCTGGTGTGTGCACAGATTGCCTGGTTACATAGGATGTTCCCGGTAACTGAGCGATGAGTTCAGTAATTTTTAAAGGGTAACCGTTTCGTCCGGCATCACGGCCATTGGGGGTTGTAGCAGTAATTTGTCCAAGCAAAGTAGTTGGAGCCATCTGTCCGCCTGTCATTCCATAAATACCATTATTTATAAATATGACAACTATGTTTTCGCCCCGGTTGCAGGCATGCATAATTTCAGCAGTTCCGATGGAAGCTAAATCGCCGTCTCCCTGGTAGGTGAAAACAACTTTATCCGGATTGGTTCGTGCGATTCCTGTAGCAACAGCTGGTGCCCTGCCGTGTGCTGCTTCCTGCCAGTCAATTTCGATGTAATTGTAGGCAAAAACTGCACATCCAACAGGCGAAACACCAATGGTTTTATCCTGAATATCCAGATCTTCGATTACTTCGGCAAGTAATTTATGCACCACTCCATGACTACAGCCAGGGCAATAATGCATCGTATTCTCAGTTAATAATTTTGGCTTTTCGTAAACCAGGTTATTCGGATTAATGATATCTGCGAGTTCCATAAATTATCCTCCTATCAGTTTTTTTTCAAGTGCATTCACCACTTCAATCGGACTTGGAACGATACCGCCCAGACGACCGAAGTATTTTACGGGGATTGTACATCCTGCACAGCCAACAGCCAATTGAACATCCTCAACCATTTGACCGGCATTCATTTCAACAACTAATACTCCCTTCACTTTTTTAGCAAGGACGGCAATAGGTTTTTTAGGGAACGGGAATAAAGTGATCGGGCGAAGAAGGCCAACTTTAATTCCTTTCTCACGGGCCTGATCGACGGCTTTCTGACATATTCGAGCTGATGATCCGAAAGCTACCAGAAGGTATTCAGCATCTTCGCACTGAATTTCTTCATAAAGTACTTCCTCTTCTTCCATTCTGGCGTATTTCTCCTGAAAGCGGATGTTGTTTTGTTCCATTCTTCCGGAGTCCAGTTCCAGCGATGTAATGATATTACGTTCGCGATCTGGTTTGCGCCCGTTGGTTACCCATGAGCCATATTTTTCGTTAATTTCTTCGGCGGTTAATCTTGGAATATAATCGGCAAGTACCACTTTTTCCATCATCTGCCCAATTACACCATCAGTCAGGATCATGGCCGGATTACGGTATTTAAATGCAAGATTGAAACCCAGTTCAACAAAGTCGTTCATTTCCTGAACCGATGAAGGGGCAAGCACAATTAGTCGGTAATCGCCATGTCCTCCTCCTTTTGTCGATTGGAAATAGTCGGCCTGAGACGGTTGAATTGTTCCCAGACCCGGACCACCACGCTGGACGTTGACTATCAGGCAGGGCAACTCGGCTCCTGCAATGTATGATATTCCTTCGGCCATTAAACTGATACCCGGACTTGAAGAAGAGGTAATTACTTTTTTCCCGGTGGCAGCTGCACCGTAAAGCATATGTATGGAAGCAATCTCGCTTTCAGCCTGAAGAACAACCATTCCTGTTTCGTTCCATGGTTCACGATCCATCAGGGTTTCCATTACTTCCGACTGAGGAGTTATGGGATATCCGAAATAACCGTCGCACCCACATCGAATGGCTGCTTCAGCAATTACTTCATTTCCCTTCATTAATCTTAATTCTCCCATATTTTTAAGTATTTACAATTTATTTATTGACTATTTACAATTTCCCGGTTCATTAAAACAAATAGTAAACTGTAAATCGTCCAATGGTCAATTCTTATAATTTTACCCGATAAACAGTAATACAGGTATCTGGACAAACTGTAGCACAATTTGAACATCCAATGCAGGCTTCCGGATTTTTCATAAACGAATAATGATATCCCCGGCTGTTTACCTGTTTGTTTTGACTCAGGACATCTTGTGGGCATGCCACTACACAAAGACCACAGCCTTTGCATTCCTCATTGTCAACCACTACAGCTCCGATTACTTTTGCCATTTTCTTTAAATTTAGTGCCTAAAGTATATTTAGAAACCTAAAGTACTTAAAAATGAATTCCTGTTTCAATTTTAGAAATTCTGTTTTATGCACTGTAAGTTTTATTTTAAGGGAAAATCAGCATTGAATTGTTGCAGACGTTTTCCCAGTTCGTCGAATTGGTCACGCTTTACATGCGAAACACAAGCGCGCAGACCTTCTTTCTCACTCCCGGTATTTTTTAATGTTATCGCGCTAATTCCGTAATATAAAAGGTTACCCAGAAGTTCTCCGCCAGTCATTCCCGGGTATCCAACAGTGAAATAAAATCCATCAGCAATAGGTTCATTTCCATCTTTTTCATATACAACCTGAAACCCATTACTAACAAATAGATCTTTCATGATTTTAGCCTTTCGGCCATATTCTTTCACATCATAAATGAAATTAAATTCGCCATCACTGGCAGCTTTAAACATGGCAGCCAGGGCGTGCTGAGTCGAATGTGTAATTCCTGAAGAAAGTGCATATAAAACCTGCATGACAATAGTAAATCCAAAAGGTTTGCTGCCAAAACGAATTGCAAGGTTGTCGTACTGTCGACTCCAAAGCGCATTCGAAATTGCCATGATCGCACCTCGTTGGCCTGCATATGAGAATATTTTTGATCCTGAGATGAAGAGAATGTAATTGTCGGTATATTTTGCAACAGTTGGCTGGTATGGTGGCTTTCCGGGAGTGAATAAATCTTTTCTGAAATCCATTCCAAAATAGGCCAGATCCTCCATCACGATCACATCATATTTGGTAGCCAATTCACCAATAATCTGAAGCTCTTCCTCGGTAAAACAAATCCAGCTCGGATTATTTGGATTAGAATAAATCATCGAATTGATGTTTCCTTTTTCAAGATAACTTTCAAGTTTTTCCCGAAGTTTCTCTCCTCTGAAACTAAAAACATCAAACGATAAATAGTTATGACCCATCACGGTCATTTGTTGCTTTTGTACTGGGAATCCGGGATCCAGAAACAGTGTTGTATCTTTTTGTTTGTCAACGTTACCCGCAACCAACAGAGCTGCAAATGTTCCCTGCATTGCTCCTGAAGTCGGAATACAACTTGCTGGGTCAACATCAACATTCATAAACATTTTGATAAAACGGGAAGCTTCGGATTTAAGTGGCTTAATCCCATCCATCATTGGATAAACAGAAGCTACTCCTGACTGAAGTGCTTTTATTTCAGCTTCAACTCCTATTTTAGCTGCAGGCAAACCGGGAACTCCCATTTCCATGCGAATAAATTTAATCTGGCTTTCTTCTTCGATGAAGTTGATCAGAGCGACAATCTCTCTGATAGAAGCCTTCCCAAGATCTTTTATTTGAAGCAGATCAATGTGTTTTTTTACAATTTCTTGTTTTACCGGAGTATTGTTCATATGGACAAGTCGGAAATTTTGAGTAAAAATAAGTAAAGTATTTGCTAATAATCAACAGGGTTAAGGGTATTGCAAAACAGGTTTCGCGATTCGGAAACACAATTGATCTCCAGATTCTAAAATGAAAGCTGGTAGTCCCATCAGGTGTTGATTTGAAAGAAATACAGGCTTAAAAATAAACCTGTATTTTATCATGTTTGAAAATTTTATAAGCCAAATGCAGGTTTTATGCTGTTTACCCAGTTTGAAATGCGCTCGTCAGTAAGCTCTGGTTCAAAATCTTCATCAATTGGAAGACCAATAAACATACCATCGATAACAGCTTCCGATTCTTCAAATTCGTACGATGAAGTGTCAACTTTTCCAACGATGGAGGCGCCATTTTTAATAAGTTCTTTGGCTAATACACCAATGGCATTTACAAAATGGTTCGAATATGTCAGGTGGTCGCCCAAACCAAAGATGGCTACTGTTTTTCCTGAATAGTCAACTTTGCTGATGTTTGGGAAAAATTTACTCCAGTCGGTATTTGAATAATTCGAATCCCAGGTTTCTTTTCCGACGGTAGAAATGCCAAAGATAATCTGATCATACTTTTCTAGATCAGAAGCACTTGCGTCGTTGACAGAAATCATATCTACATTTTGTTCGCCAAAAGCTGTTTTTACCTTTTCAGCAACACGATGAACTGAACCTTTTAAGGGACCGAAAAATAATCCAATTTTACTCATATTCTTAATTTTACTGATTGTGAATTGCTAATTCTCCACGTACATATTCTCCCAGTACAGAAAGGCTTGATACATTTTTCAGGATAGCGTGAAGAGCTCTTTCGTAATTTTCAATAGAATCCCATTCAACATCTATGTGGAATGTGTATTCATTAGGCTTTCCTATAATTGGTACTGACTGAATTTTAGTCAGGTTAATTTTGTTCTCGGCAAAAGTATTTAAAACATTAGCCAAAGCGCCGTAATAATGTCCAACTTCGAAACACAATGAAGCTTTGTTGCTTAATTCGTTTGGCTTAGCGTGTTTGGATAAAATCAGGAAACGAGTGTAATTTTTGTTGTTGGTCTCGAGTCCGGATTCTAGTATTTCCAAACCGTAAAGTTCTGCTGTACGCTGGTTTCCAATGGCTGCAGAGTCTGTTAATTTTTCATCATGAACTAATTTCCCAGAGGCCGCCGTGTCCTGATTTTCAATAATACGAACGTCCGGGAAAAAATTCTCCAGATATTCAGCACATTGTTTAATGGCAATCGGATGCGAATAAATTGTTTTAATATCTTCTTTTGTGACTCCGGGATTTGCCATTAAATTCATCTGGATGTGAATGTATATTTCACCGATTACTTTTAAGTGGTAATCACGGATGAGTGCATAGTTTTGTAAAAGACTTCCCGCGATAGAATTCTCAATGGCCATTACGGCAATATTAACTTGATCTGTATCAATTAAATTGCATACGCTGGTGAAGGATTTGCATTCCACTACTTTTATTTCATCCTCGAAAAACCTTCTAGCGGCATCTTCGTGAAATGAACCTGCAATTCCCTGTATTGCTATTTTTTTCATCTTCCTTTTAAATGTTAAAATCCCGGACAAAGCCGGGACAATTTACGTAAAATATCCTAATTTCTGCCTGATAAAAATTCGTCTTACAGTAACAATCAAAACTACCTGCCGGTTTTATGCCTTTAGTATTCTTGATAATAATTCGAATATCTTACATGGTTGTGCTTGGCTGTATTTTCTATAATGGATTTTTTCAGTAAATAAATCTGAATTATATCTTATACATATCGCTTGCTTTCACCAACTCAATTTGATGAGCCTGAAGAACTTTAATGCATTTTTCAATATTGTCAGGTTTTAAAACAATATTGGCCAACTTGTTATCGGTGGAATAGGCATATAAGTATTCGATAAAAACATCTTCGCCTGACAAAATATTTAATGCCCGGGCCAATGCTCCTGGTTCATTCGGGCTATTCAGACAAATAACATCAGTAAGCCGCACCGAAAATTCTGCATCTTTCAGAATAGAAAGTGCTTTTTCAGGTTGCGACACAATCATTCGTAAAATACCAAATTCGGAAGTGTCAGCCACGCTGAATGCCGACATATTGATGCCCGCATTTCCAAGAATCTGTGTTACCTCGTTCAATCTTCCTGTTTTATTTTCCAGAAATACGGAAAGTTGTTTGATTATCATGATGGTTTCTCCTATAGTTTACGGTTGTCAATTACACGTTTAGCCTTTCCTGCTGTTCGTTCAATGGTCTTTGGTTCGACTAGTTTTACATCAACAGAAATTCCTAATGTACTCTGAAGTTTATGAGTTATCTTTTTCCGCAGTGCTTCAAGTTGTTTTATCTCGTCGGAAAAGAATTGTTCCTGAACTTCAACCATCAGTTTTAGCGTGTCTAAATTACCTTCTCTTTCAACAATTAGCAAATAATGCGGCGCTGTTTCGCTCATTTCGAGCAATACACTTTCGATTTGCGATGGGAATACATTTACTCCACGAATAATAAGCATATCATCACTGCGGCCTTTGCATTTTTCCATCCTGACCAGTGTTCGGCCACATGAACATTTTTCATAATTTAATCGTGTCAGATCGCGTGTCCGGTATCTGATCAGAGGAATTCCTTCTTTGGTAATCGTTGTGAAAACGAGTTCGCCAATTTCACCTGCCGGAAGTGGCTGTAGGGTAATCGGATCAATGATTTCAGGTACAAAATGATCTTCGTTAATGTGCATTCCTACCTGGTATTCGCATTCGCACGAAACTCCCGGACCAATAATTTCACTAAGTCCATAAATATCTATGGCTTTAATTCCCAGCTTGGCTTCAATTTCCTTACGCATATTTTCAGTCCATGGTTCGGCTCCAAAAATTCCAATACGTAATTTTAGATTTTCTTTTTTGATGCCGGCGGCTTCCATTTCTTCTGCCAGAAACAGCGAATAGGAGGGCGTGCATGCAATTACCGAAGTACCAAAATCCTGCATCAATTGCAGTTGTTTGTCAGTGTTTCCTCCTGAAATCGGGATAACCGAAGCTCCAAGGTTTTCGCATCCATAATGCAATCCCAAGCCTCCGGTGAATAATCCGTAACCATATGCGACCTGAACAATATCTTCGCGATGAACTCCGGCCATGCATAACGATCTTGTCACTACTTCCGACCAGCTATTCAGGTCTTTACGTGTATATCCAACTACGGTAGGTTTACCTGTTGTTCCTGAAGATGCATGAATTCGAACAATTTCGCTCATAGGAACAGTGAACATGCCAAATGGATAGTTATCACGTAAATCTGTTTTTAACGTAAATGGCAACTTACTTAGATCGTCAATTGATTTTATATCATCAGGAACCAATCCGGCTCCCTGCATTTTTTGGCGATAGCTTGGTACATTGTGATAAATTCTTTTAACTGTTTCAATCAGTCTTTCGCTTTGAACCGCTTTCATTTCATCACGGCTTGCACATTCTATTTTTTCATTCCAGATCATATCGTTTGTTTGAATGGAAGGTTAATATGGGTTAATGATTTTTCAGGAGATTCCATAAATGGTTTCATCCGAAAGCAGGTTTAGCTTAGCCTGTAAAAGTTTATTTCGTGCATCGGTAACATCTTCTGTGTCAATAACAAAATAGGCGTTTTCATTTCCGTAGCCCGATCGTCCGTACGCGTTGGTGAAATTTACTCCGGCGCTCACAATTTCTTTGAGCAAATCGTCTAATCCACCAGGCTGATCAATCATTTCGATAACCACAATTTCACGCAATGCGGCCGACATTCCATTTTGGTTAATTAATTGGTGCGCATGTATCGGGTTTGAAACAACTAGGTTTAGGATGCCCCAACCACTTGCCGTGTGGTTCAAATTCATGGTTCGGATATTAATCTGTGCCTCTTTTAGCACTGAAGTAACCCGCTCCAAATGGCCGATTTTGTTTTCGAGAAATATGGAAACCTGATATGCCATAATGGAATTTATTATTGATGAATTAATAATTTATTTTCAAGGTCAGAGTAAAGATACATACCTTTTTCATGCATCCTGATAATTGATGCTTTTTTAGGATATTAACGCTTTGCGGAGTTCTTTCACCCGTACTGCTTTGCCTTCCGATTTAGGTAACGATCCTGGCTCAACAAGTTTTACTATTGGTTTAACCAATACTTCATCCCGAATCTGGGCACTAATCATACGTGATAATTTATCAAGTCTGGAAATGTCACCATTAAACCAGTCCTTTTTAACTTCCACTTCAATAATCATTTCGTCAGCTCCATTTATTGTGTCAAGTGTAATCAGGTAATCAGAACCAACTTCTGCGATTTTCATTAAAACACCCTCTATTTGCATAGGGAATACATTGCAGCCTTTGATAATGAACATGTCGTCGCTTCGTCCGGTAATCCGGTCGAGACGAACATGTGTGCGACCACAGGGACAACTCCCTGGTAAAATTCTGGTCAAATCACGAGTGCGGTAACGAATTAGTGGCATTGCTTCGCGGTCGAGGGTAGTCATCACCAATTCTCCTAGTTCTCCGTCAGGAACAGGTTCAAGTGTGTCCGGATTAATAATTTCAATCAGGAAAGCATCTTCCCAGATATGCAATCCATTTTGAAAAGTACATTCAAAAGCAACTCCGGGGCCATTCATTTCTGAAAGTCCGAATGAATTGTATGCTTTAACGCCGAACATTTCTTCAATCCTCTGACGTTGCTCTTCGGTATGCGGCTCAGCGCCAATAACGAATGTGTGCAGCTTTGTGTCTTTTCTTGGGTCAAGTCCTTCTTCCTGAAACACTTCGAATAATCTATTCAGGTAACTTGGGATGGCGTGGGCAACTGTTGTTCCGTAATCCTGCATTAGCTTGATCTGTCGCTGACTGTTTCCTGCTCCTGCCGGAATACTTAAACAACCCAATCGCTCAATTCCGTATTGAAAACCGAGTCCTCCGGTGAATAGACCATATCCGCAGATGTTTTGAAAGACATCGGTATCGCGCACCCCGGCACAAAATAAAGAGCGCGCCATGAGATTAGCCCATGAATCGATATCGTGACGGTTATGAAAAATCACAGTCGGATTACCTGTAGTTCCGCTTGAACTATGTAGACGAATTAGCTCTTTCTGAGGCAGTCCAAGGAAGCCATATGGGAAATTATCGCGTAAATTTTGCTTGGTTGTAAATGGTAATTTCTGAATATCGGCAACTGATTTTATTGAATCAGCAGATAGGTTTTTTTGTTTGTATAAATTACCGTAATATGGCGAATTCATAGCCGATTGAATTGTTTTTTTCAGCCGGGTAATCTGCAATGTTTCAAGGTTTTTTCGACCCAGACTTTCAAGTTCGTTTTGCCAATACATAATTTTTGGTTTAGAAGAAATACATCATCATTAAATTTAAACGGTTGTTGGATGTTTTATGAGTGTCGGCAAAAAGTCCGTTTGAAAAGTTGAATGCACCAACACCATAATCAGCAGTTGTAAGTTCATATTCAGTAACAAAACGTAGTTTTGAAATATTTAGAGAAATACTTGGCGCCACTCTGAAAATACCTTTTACATTTTGGAGTAATCCGCAAGTTCTGCCTTTATTTGTGCCATCATTATATAAGGCTTTATCTGTTCCCAGATTATCTCCGATTCCGAGTAGTAATCCGACTTGCCACTTTTTTCCATATAATGCATTTACCAGAGCCGTATAATTGGTATAATTGGTATATGTTTCGGCACCTGTCCGAGGATCTAATGATGTAACACCATATCCGCCAAGAAGTGTGATCTGATTCATATTCTGGCCGTAATAGGCTTTCGAAATAACAGAAAACTTATTGTGAGCATATTTTGCATAAGCCGTTATGCCTTTGCCCGCAATAAATTCAGTCGATTTAAAGACGCCACCTGTTCCGGTATTGGTCATCCTTGGTTTGATCTGATTATAGAGCGCGCCTATTCCTGCAGTAAAATCTTTGTTTTTATATTCCACAACAACTGCAATCTCAGGAAGAACTCCATTTCTCTTTGCCTGATTTGAAGTGGAATAATTAGATGATTCTTCGGTTTTGGAAGCATATTGTAATTCATAGAGAAGAGCTCCACTAAAAGTGAACTTTCCGGAATAAATATCATACCTAACCTGAGGAGTGCGGCTGAAGCATTGAAAAGGAGCTCCTGTGTTTAACCCAGCTACAGAAGGGAAAATGCTGCCACCCCAGAATGGATGCCAGGTTTGTCCGATCAGAAGCTTAGATTTTGTCCATGTAAAAGCAGAATAGGCGTGTCTAATCCGGAGTAAAGTAGGTTCGGATTTTAATATTCCCCCGAAGTCGAATTCTATATTTCCACTTGTTTTTGCACCGAAAATTTCCGGACCATTTATTTTTACTCCCAAACGGGTTGCAATTGCCGAAAGATTTGCACTCATTTGTTCGTTAATGTCTGATCCATTGGCATCTTTCCCAACATACAGAGGAACAAGATAGAATTGGTCGTGGGCTGCGTCTAAGCCTTTGTATGTGTCGATATAAAATTCATTTCTGACAAATCCATAAAAATCGAGATCGAGGTCGTTTGTTTTAACTTCTTGCGCTGATGTAATTAAGGTACTGAAAAGCAAGAATAAAAAAAATAGGTTTTTCATTTGGAATCGGGTTCTTAAGATCATTTGTTGTGTCCGTTTTAAGCATTACACAACAAACTGAGATTCCGGAACGGAATTCAGTAAATTGATTTTTGGTTTTTTAATGATTGCTATACAGTTCTGAATGAGGCGAAATTAAGTATTATTCGCTTTTTCAGGAACGGAATCAAAAGTAAAAGTTTTATCTAATACCACAAACATTGAGAAGAAGTGACTGTAAGCAATATGGCTGTTGTTCTTACAATATATAAGTTGAAATGTATTATTATAAAGCAATTATAAATAATGACTGGCATTTTTAGATAAATGTAAATAACTGCAATTTAGATTCAGTTTGAATAACAAAAATCCGGGAATAGGTTATTCGATGTATCTTTTTTATAGGAAAGATGATCCCCGAGAATACTGTTTAACGATATTCATATATCGCCAGGGTTAACTTGTTGTGGCTAAATTTAGTAGTGAAAAATATATGTTGTTAGTATTTTTTTTTGTTAAAAAGAATAGGTATGTACTGAAATATAGGACTTTATTTCATGAATATAGAAGTAGAGATCAGTCGGTTAATCGGTTATTATTAGACGTTGATTTCATCTAAATGAGCGTGAACTGCTCCTTATTTTAATAAAATGTGTTGAAGATTTAATAGTCAAAACCATTTCATTTGTAAATAATTACCTCTGAAAATGCTATAAATTACACAAAATTCTGATTCTGGCAATAAATTATTTAGGCAAACGTATTTTGAATCAAAATATAACTACTTTTGGAGGACATTTATCCATTATTTAAACAGTTATTTATGAACATTTTTGTTGGAAGCCTTCCCTTTAAAATTGAGGAAAGCGAATTACAGGAAATTTTTGAAGAATACGGAGAAGTAACATCCGTAAAAATCATTACAGACAGAGCTACAGGAAGATCTAAAGGTTTTGGTTTTGTAGAAATGACGAATGAAGAAGAAGCTAAAAAAGCAATTGAAGAACTGAATAACGCTGAAATTGAAGGCCGTACAATTGTTGTGAATAAAGCTGAAGAGAAAAAAGAAGGTAGTCGTCCAGGTGGCGGTGGTTTCCGTGGAGGTAACTCTGGCGGTGGCGGTGGTTTCCGTGGAGGCAACTCTGGCGGTGGCGGCGGCGGTGGTTACCGTGGCGGTGGCACTGGCGGCGGTGGTGGTTTCAACCGCGGTGGCGGTAGTGGAGCTGGCGGCGGTAACAGAAGATCTGAATACTAGTCTTTTTCCTGTTTTAACGTGCTATTTATGTGATAATTTATTTATTATCACAACTACATAAAGGCTAATAAACTAAGGTGTTAAATCCTGGGTTTATTAGCCTTATTTTTTTAGTTAAGCAATGTCTTTTTGCTTGGGTGCCTCCGGGAAATTCGGGTTAGAAAAATTGCTGACAGACTGAAAATAGCCGTCAATTAAAAAATTATCTATGAAAAGTAGTTTAAATACACAGTTGTCTGTTACTTCCAACCTGAATTGAGATAAAAATTTTATGGATTGATGTTGTACCGAATTGATCGAATGGTTATTCACGGAACTCAGACCGATAATTCACCTGACTCCCCGATTTGTGATTCTGTTAGTTTCTTCAAAACATACTCCCTGATCATTTCAGCATGTTCCTGCTTTAAAGTAAATACAAAGACATCAACAATGGCCTCGTCATTTTCCTTCCTTATTTCATAAATAATCGGATCAATAGAAACTGCAGACCAGGGAGAGTTCATTATACTTGCCTTTAGGCGGGGCAGCATGTTATTAATATTATTCCTGGAGGTAAACTGGAATCGGATCAATTGTTTTTCAAGGTTTATATTGGTACTTGGTCGCGAAATCACTTTAGATTTAATTTGATGATAAGGAATTGTGTTAATCGTTCCTTCACGTGTTTCAATATCGAAAGAAAAATGTCCCGCTTTTTTTACTACTCCATTTATATCTCCAATTTCTATGCGCGTATTAACCTCTATTTTTCGCTGTATTTTTAAAATGACTCCAAGTAGAAAATCACCAGATAAATACCATGCAGGAATGATGAGAAAAATTATTAGTGCAGCCAAAATAATTAAGCTGGTATGATCCTTTTCGTTGTAGGCATGTTTAAAAAACCAGATGATTAATCCCATCCATGCAATAATTTCTGCTACAGGCAAAAGAAATGTTACGTATTGCCTGATTTTAGCCTGATAGGGCAAGTTTTTATTAATCAGAGGTAGAATTCTGAATATGATTAGTATGGAAACGCCGGCTAAGAATACAAATAGATACATTTTTGAAAGATTAAATTATTCCTTTTTCGATACATACTTTCACGACAAATGGTTCGAGGTACCTGTTTAGTGTATAAACATTTTCTTCTCTTAAGGTCAAAATCCCGGAGTTGAAAAAACGGGTGATAAATATTTCTGCATGTTCTGTTGTTAGTGTCATGATCCGCGCGAGTTTTTCAGCATTCATGTTTTTATGCTGAATAAACATGGCGATCACAATAAGCCAGTCTTTGTCAAGAGCATTGAGAAATTCGGTATTTGGCAGATCTGGTGCAGTGATAAATATTTTTTGATTGTCGACCAATTTAATGTTTCTGAGCCAGGCATTCAACACGACACCCGGGTTTCCTTTTGAATAATTATAATAGGAATTGAACAAAGCTGCCATCTTGAATGTCAGGAGATTTTCTTCAGTCTGATTGTTGTAATCAATAGTTAATCCGCTGGCTTTATGTCTCTTAATTATTAGTTGTTGTATCTGTTTAGAGTCAAAAGGAGAGCATTTAATTATGGAAAGTAGACTATCTTCAATCGGGAAAATTTTATTAATGATTCGATAAGAGTGAATGTTAGAGTTAAGGATAAAAAATATTCGATGACTATAATTCTGTATCATTTTCATGATTTCTTCCAGAACTGCATATCCTTCATCAGATCTTTCCCACCACAATTCAAGATCGTTAATAACGATCACACTATCCGTAGGCAAATTAGCTGCTATTTCGGAAGCCGTTTCATCTGAATTTGTGGCCTTCTTCAGGCAATTGAGCCAAATTTTTGGATTTACCGAACCATTAACCGGTGGAATTACATTGAAAATATGACCTTTTCTAAAAAGATGGTTGGTTGTCCAACGCGTCAACGCCGTTCTTCCTGAGCCGTGTTCTCCCGTGATCAGAATGGCACCTCCATGACCTTCTTTCTGACGTTTCCGGGCACTCTTTATTTTAATGCTTTCCTCTTCTTTGGGGATCCAGAAATCGTCATTGATAAATGATCTGCTTCTAAAAAGATTAAGATAGAAAATAGGTATTTGAGCAAATACATTTTTGTCAGGCATCAATTGGTCCGTAAAATCAAGAATTTGACTAATACTTGTTCTTTCGCGGTTATCCTCCTTCAGGTATTTATTGGCAAGGATCAGTCCACTACTTTTACTGTATAGCAAATTAACTATTTGATTATTTGCCACTTCTTTAATTTTACTTAATCTTCGGCTAAGCCCAAGGTTGAATTTTCTTCCTTTATGTTCTCTTACCTGAATTTTTATGTTCTTTTCCGAGTCAATAATGGAATGCGAGAACAAGGGGGAGAAAGCATTTCTGATTAAGCTTTCCGTTTGATCATTGAGTTGACCCATTTCCTGTTCAAGTCTTTCTTTGTTCTTTTGAATTTGTGTATGAAGCTTGTTTATAAACAGAATCTGATCCTGATTGTTTTGTTTTCCCTTATCTTCCGGAATTTCTGTGTTTGAATACCTGAACTTAATCAAACTATTTATTTCCCGGTAATCATCCATGAATTGTGCAACCTGAGTTTCCAGATTTACAAGAATACGGTAATAGGGTTCAAAGAAGATGGTATCGAGCGTATGTCGGGCAATCTTGTATGGTTCAACCCAAACAGGAAATAAGTCCGACCGGTTTTCTTTGGTTTTAATTTCATCAATTTTTTGATCGGAGAGTTCTGTGCCAACCGGAAATTTTTCAACGAATTCCGAAACTTTGGTAAATGTTTCCTGAAACAAGTCTTTGACAGAGAGTATCCCGATCAAATTAATTTCAGTAAGTGAAATCGTTTTAGGTAGATTTCCCTTTCCTGTAATCGAAAGTAACTCAGTAATCGGATTTAAGGCTTTTTCAGTCAGAATTTCCAATATTCGTTCTCCTGTCCGGTTAACAATCCTTACTGCCATTTTCTGGTTCAGAAGAATGAAACAATCGAGGTGCAAACTATTGTTAATCAAGATAAAGTTCGAGTGCCACTGATCAGGAAATTCAATCAATTGTTCGGTATTTTCAACTAAATTTGAATTTACCTTTGATTTAAACGCTTTTAATGCCTGTAAGTTGGAAGAGCTGGAAACAAATGAAATAATCTGATTTCTGGCGGTGTGTGACATGCCCGATCTGATAATATGAATTTGCTCACTGATTTGATTTTCGAGCAATTTAATTTCACCTAATATTTTATCGCTTCCGCTTCTTAATTTTTGCGGTCTGTCGATTGAACTCTTAATCAGATTTTCAAACAGCTCGTTGCAGTTCAGAATTAAATCTTTTAATCCGGAATACATCATCCCATATGATTTTTCAACCGATATCAACTGATTGAAACTTTCTTCATTAAGGGCGAAATTTAGGTGGTTGTTCAGTATTTTCCTGAAGGGAACACTAACATTCTTTTCGTTTTTCCCTTCCTGAATACTGATAATGATTGTTTCCGGTGATTCGAAAAGGTAATTTCCAATCCTGGTCAGGAAATCTTTTACTCCAACTAAAAAAATGTCTTTTGATTCAACAAGAAGGTTGGGCGCTTTCTTTTCAAAGAAACCAATGGAATAACTTAAAAAGGCCTGATGATTCCGATGAGTACTTTTCATGAATTGAGTGGCTGAACTTTGCTCAAGATCTGATTTCAGTTCTTCCAGATATTCCGAGATTTCAACACCAAAAGTCTTTACAAAAGTCAATTGAGCGTTAATTGCCTTTTCAAAAGTTTTAGAGACAAACTCATTGGTTAATTGCTGGTAATCGTCGTCTAATTTCTCAATTCTGATCTTAAAGGTTTTGTTCTCAATTTCAGTAATTGGATTTAAATCTTTGATATCTTCAGTAATTAGAGGGCTTACCGGTTTTTTAATAGCCGAATCGATAAGGTTTATTTCTTCAAATTCGGAGGAAGGACTTATAACAAGCAGACTTGCAGGTAATATTGAAATATTGTTGATTGTTTCAATATAGTCGCTTGTATATTTTTTTATACGCGATGAAACACCAAGGATTACCAAATCGGTATTTGCCGATTCAGTTTTAATAATCATTTCTTTGGTCCGGTTTTCGAAACTGTTTTCAATGATTTTTATTTCAGCATTGATTCGTGCCTCTTCGAGTAATATGGATGAGTTGCGGTGAATTCGGTCGGTTATAGTGGCATCATTGTTAATTACCAGGATGCGAAGTCTGGCATCTCTCCAGTTGGGCGATGACATAATGAATTTTGCCAGATTTATTCCAAAACTAAATACCCTGCCTTTGCCATTCCACCAAATATCTATAGTTTCTTTTTTACCAAATCCGTGCTCTTTGTCGTAGTCGAGCAGCACTGCATTCAGATTTTTATTTCTGAAATCTGTCAATACATTGGCCAGAAAATTACCATTCTGAATATTTCTGCTCCAACCCATCATGATGGTATTCGGCTCAAATCCACTGAACCCGTATACACTTGTTACCGTTTTTATGCCTTCTTCAAGGGTAGGGCACTTGAATTTTCGGTCAAAAAATTCAAGTTCGTACTTATTCTTTTGTCCATTTGTAATGGGTTCTTTTTCAATGCCTTTTTTGTCAGCGCACTCCAGCTCAAAATTAGTTATTGCTCCCAGTTTCCCGGTGAGCGCCAGGCCAAGTTCAAGCAAATGAGGACGGGAATGCCTTCCACCACTAAAAAGAATAATGTTTGGCCTCCAGTTCCGCATATTAATTTTTTGCTTATTGAGGCGCAACAGGGCTTGTTTGGCAAGATTTGTCCAAAAACTGCTCCAAGCATCGCTTTTGTCCAATACCAATTCTTTTCTTCTCAGGTAAAAATAAAGCAGACCGAGTACAACTACAGCTCCAACCAAAGCCATAAAATCGAGCAAAATCATGATAATGAAAGCAGACAACGCTCCTATAATACTTACGGATTTAGGGATTTTAAATGCAGGTCTAAAATCGGAGCTGGACCAGCTTTCTATGGCGCAAGCCATATTCAGGAAAGCATAGGTAGTAATGAAGAACATGGAAACAATCCGTGCAATCACATCCAGTTGTCCAATCATGATTCCGGCTTCAGCAATTACAAAAGCCAATAAAAGTGCATTTCTGGGTTCGCCGGTTTTTCCACTTCCTTTGGCGAATAGTTTTGGCGCAATCTTGTCCATCGAAATGGCCTGAAGGATTCGGGGAGCACCCAGGATACTTCCCAATGCGGACGACAAAGTTGCGCCCCAGATTCCGGCAATAACCAAGGGCGAAAACAGTGAAATTTCGAACAAAATCTGAGGGTCGTTTTTTAAAGCTTCAGCATCAACGGTATAAAAAAAGAAAAATGCAAGACCAATATAAACAACAAAACCAACTGCTACTGCTCCAACTGCACCAAGAGGTAATGATTTTTTTGGATCTTTTAAGTCACCCGACATGGAGACTCCTGCTTCGAATCCGGTAACTGCGGGAAAGAAAATTCCGAATAGAACCATGAAAGGAGCTGCGTCGGCAAGTGGAGCGAGATGAAGTTCTTTTGGCGTAAACTCATGATGGCCAAAGAAAATGGACAACAATGAGAGCCCAATAGCAGCCATGATGAAATATTGCGATTTGATAGCCAGCGAAGTACTGATAAAGGTAATTGCAGTAACCAGAATTAAAATAACAGAGCCTGCAATTCGCACTGAATTAATGGTTGAATCGAGATCCCAGTAGGCAAGAAAACTCTCGGCGAATCCAATTAAATAAAGACTGACACTAAACGATAATCCGACAAACAGCGCGAGTCCAAGTGTTCCGCCAATAGGAAGTCCAAGGCTGCGTGATATCATAAAATATGTACCGCCTGTTTTTACCGTTTTATCGGTAGCAAGCGAAGCAACGCTTAAGCTGGTAGAAAATGAGATTATATGAGCGATAACAATG
This sequence comes from Prolixibacteraceae bacterium, assembly GCA_041736275.1. GTDB lineage: Bacteria > Bacteroidota > Bacteroidia > Bacteroidales > Prolixibacteraceae > Aquipluma. The sequence continues at coordinate 148,395 of JBGSUC010000072.1, read as the reverse complement.
ATTCCGAGGGTATTGATTAATCCGGCTTGTCCGATAATGGCCGGGAAACGCAAATACATGATCACTCCCAGAATCGTCAAAATGGAAGGAGTAAAAACACCGCTAAAAGTTCCAAACTTTTTTAGTTTGCCCATAGTATTTCATTTCAAGAGGACCATTTACAAGAGAACGATGAATCCAGAGAAACGTCAGAAATGGACTAACTGTTTCGACTCATTCATTAAAAGTAGTCAAGTAATTTGATTTTTACAAGTTTCGGACCCTTGATTTTTGAAGAAGGCAGATGGTTTTTCAGGCTTATTTCTCAATCCGGATTCGGGCATCAACTGCGACCAACTTATCTCCATCGCCCAAAAGTGGATTGATATCCAGTTCTTTAATTTCGACAGCAAAGCGCAATAATGTAGACAATCGAACCATGATTTCTGCAAATTTACGTTCGCTGACTCCATTTTTACCTCGGTATCCTTTGATAATCTGGTAAGAACGAAGATTTTTTATCATGGAAGCTGCTTCGCACATGGTGAGCGGCGCAAGTCCTGAAGTCACATCTTTCAATACCTCAACGAAAATTCCACCCATTCCGCATAAAATAACGTGGCCAAACCGGTCTTCATATTTAGCCCCTAAAAATAATTCAATACCTGATGCCATTTCAGCCATTAATACAGATGTGGTTTCTTTGATTTTTATTAGCCGGCTAAATTCCCGTTTTACAGTTTCCTCATCCTGAACATTCAGAACAACTCCGCCAACATCTGTTTTATGAACAGGACCAACAACTTTCATGACCAGAGGAAACCCAAGTATCCTTGCATTTTCAAGGGCGTCTTCCAAATTTGTGACCGTGATTTCGCGAACCATTGGTATTCCGGTTGCCGCAAATAAACGATGTATGGTTTCCGGAGATTGAAATCCATCTTCAGCCTGATCAATAATGCGGCGGATTTCAGGAATATTGATGTTGTCGAGAAATATTTTTTCTTCAGATGGTCTGGGAGTTTTTTCAACTTTCGTTAATGCTTTTCCAAGCAATACTTCATCCGGAAAGTTTACATTTCCTTTCGAAAGGAAATAGGCCAAATCGTCTTTTACATTGATAACTGAGGGTAAAATCGGGAATATTGGTTTTTTGCAGGTCTGCATTTTATCGTTCAGGATTTGATATACATCGCGAACCTGGAATAAACCCGGACTGCCATAAATAACAGCCATTCCATCAATTTCCTTGAAATCGTTTTCGCAGGCATCGATGATGGCAGCCAGCTGTTCTGCATTGCCTGTTGCCAGAAAGTCGATTGGATTCTCGACCGATGAACCGGGAAACAGTTTGTTTTTCAGAGCTGTTTTTGCTTCCGAATCTTTAATGCCGGGAATACGCAAACCTCCGCTTTCGAGTGCATCAGTTAGCATTACTGCTGGTCCACCGGCATGGGTGATAATCGCAATTCGCTTTCCTTTCATTTCCTTGCACATGAAAACACTGGCTACAGTAGTTAGCTCTTCACGGCCAAAACAACGCACAATCCCAGCTTTGCGAAACAGAGCTTCAACTGCCAGATCTGAATTTGCCATAGCTCCGGTATGAGATGCAGCTGCCCGGCTGCCGGCCTGACTACTACCAGCCTTGATAGCGGCAATTTTACATCCTTTTCGAATAAGCGACGAAGCATGTTTTAAAAGTTTATCAGGATTGTAAATGCTTTCGATGTAAAGTAATTTGACATGTGAGCTATGTTTGGAATCAAAAGTTTCGTCCATATATTCCAGTAAATCTTCAACACCTATTTGTGCCGAATTTCCAACAGAGAATACACTTGCAAAATGTAATCCTTTTGGGATAGCTGATTCCATAATAAAAACAGCTGTTGCACCCGAGCTGGAAATAAAATCGCAACCCATTGGATCAAGATATGGAATTGGTGTGGTGAAAACACTCGCATGCGATGGAGTTAATACTCCGATGCAGTTTGGTCCGATTAGGCTGGCACCAAACTGGTCGGCCATTTTTGAAATCTTTTCCTCTAAAATTCTTCCTTCTTCACTTTCTTCACTGAATCCTGCAGAAATAATGATGAATGCTTTGGTGCCTTTTTTCTTCCCGAGAATTTCGATTACGGCAGAACAAGATGCTGCCGGAATAGCCAGCACGGCCAAATCAATCTGAGGCAATTCTTCAGGGCTTGAAACGGATGTGATTCCCTGAACAAGTGTTTCTCTGGGATTGACAACCCAAAGGTCACCCTTGTAATTATTGTCGATCAGATTTTTCAGGAGTTTTCCTCCAGGTTTGGATGTATTGTTCGAAGCTCCAACAACTACAATGCTTGCAGGTGCAATCAATTCTTTCGTTATCATCATCAGAATTTTATTTCGGAATCAAAGTTAGCAAAAGCATTTTCAGAAGGAACTGACTTTTTACCGCATTTCAATTCTGTTATTCATTCATAAAATTCTGTTATGTTTGCAGGAAAGATGCAAGTTTCGGGTGCCGGATTTTGATTGTGTGCACTTCCATTTTAATTCCAGGTTCATGTCGAATATTTCAGAACAAAAAGTGGTTGTCGTTTGTGATTTTTCTGAACGAATGAAAGATGTTATCGTTCATGGAGCGCGAATGGCTGATATTCTGAAAAAAGAACTTTGTTTGCTTGTGATATGGAAAGATAAGGTTCAGAAAGGTAGTTTTCAGGAAAAAATCAATCAAACAATCCTGAACCTACGATCGAATTTGCCAGGCATGCAGATTTCAAGCTTGCTTATTCAAAATTCTTTACGCGACAATATTGAGAAACTGACAGATGTTTATAATGCGGTTTTAGTCGTAATGCATCAGTCAGACTTTAAGTTTGGGCTAAAAGCTTTTCGTGAAAGTACTGTCGCCTTTTTGTTTGTGAATGGAATGTTACCTGAATATTTGAGCTATAAAAATGTTTTGCTTTCGATTGATTACCGGAAGGCGTCGAAGGAAATTTCATTGTGGGCATCCTATTTAGGTCGGTTCAATAAATCGAAGATCTATTTGATTTATGCCAACGAAACCGATTCAGATCATCGGAGTAAGCTGCAAAAAAATCTGGAATTCATTAAAAAATTTCTTTCCAGCCTGAACGTAAGCCATCATTTTGTTCCCGGGAAATCGAACAGCTGGGGTATTTTCGACGAGACACTAACCAACTCGAAGAATTGGAGTGGCGATGTAATGCTGTTTGCCGGAAGTATGTATATTTCTCTGATTGATCGGATGATTGGTCTTCCGGAGGAAAAAATAATTCGTAAAGCTGGCAATTTACCTATACTGATAATCAATCCCAGAAAAGATGTTTGCATCATGTGCGATTGAAATAATCAATCTTCTTTACCAACCAAACTTACGGATATATTGAAGCCCAAATTGAATATCGGGAGCATTATTTACAACAAAATAATCTTCTCCGGCGGTAAGTGTGAGATCAGATTTTCCCCATTTGTAACTCCACAACAGGTATGATTTGATGGAGAAAAAATACATGGATGCTGCAGTTAGTTTTGACAGTCGGATAGGTTCTTTAATCACTGTACCGTTCCATAGATCACCTTTATTCAGGGAAGAGACTCCAAGGTTTTTGTATGCATCTTGTGTATGGTTAAAAACAGAACCTTTCAGAAAAGCATCCTGGTAATTATTGATCATTCCAAAGCTAAACATGCGGTTTCGTTTAGAAACAAAATTGAGTGTGATATACGATTTTGCTGAAATACGAATATTGCGGTCAATCATATTAATGGATTTCCCCATGCTGAGCATCGAATAATCGCTAAGCGAAAAATCTCCTGCCAAATCGGTATAGAACCAGGAAAATACTTTTTTGCGAAACAAAAGGCTTGTTGATAAACCACCTGCTACTTTTGGATAAAATCTGTTGAGAGGCAAAGTTAGATGCGCACCTGCCTGGATGGAATAATAAGATGCCCGTTTTTCCTTTCGCCAAATGGGATGATAATAGTTAATGTCGAATGTGCCAAGGAAAGCTTCACCCTTATTAATTTGAATTGTTTTCCCGTTTTCATCCTGATATTGTATTTGTGCCTGATTGAATGCAAACTGTTTTCGTCCGAAATTATCCTCCAGACCCACTGAAGTGTGAAATTTTTCGATGAATTCATCGCTGGCGAGGTAATGCAACGGAAAACCTCCTCCGGAAAGAAGGTTTGTATTCAGTTTGAAAATGAAAGATCCATCTCTGGCTAATTGCAATAAATAGGTAAAACTCATGCTTTGTAATAGGCCATCGGTTGAAAAGGTTTTTTGCCTGGTTTGAATCCCTTGCTCATTAAAATAGGCAGGCCGATCAGTCATATACAATAAGTTTACTTCCTGCTCTTGCTGGGGAGTCATATTCTGCGGATAATAAACAGTTGACTGTGGATGCCATGTATTTCCAAACGCATAGCCCACCGAAAATTTGTCTCCCCGGGCATGAAAAGAGCCGATGTAAAATGGAGTGTTAAATGTGAATATTCCGAATGAATGCAACGGATTAATCTCCGTTAACAGGATATCATCGTCAAAAATATTCTGACAGATTGTGTCACCTTGCCCTTTTGCCAGAAGGCTGAAACCCATAAACAACACCAAAAGACACAAACTCCTGACAGGGCTTAGAATCTTATTGCAGGTTGAATTGTTTTTTGATTTCTCGGGCGATGGCATGTCTGTGGGTCAGGCTTATTCTACAATTTTCATCTCGTCGATCAGATAACCAGCTCCGGCCATTTTATCGGTAATAAAAAGTGCATAACGAATGTCGAGCACAATATTGCGGCAACGATCCGGATCGAACATCAGATCGCTCATGGTTCCTTCCCAGCAGCGGTCGAAATTGACACCGATTAAATTTCCGTCACCATTAATTACCGGACTTCCGGAATTTCCACCAGTGGTATGGTTTGAAGCTGTAAAACAAACGTTCATTATTCCATCTTTCCCATATCTGCCATAATCTTTTTTCTTGTACAAGTCCCGAAGTGCCTGTGGAACATTGTAGTCATATATCTTCGGGTTGTCTTTTTCCATAATTCCTTTCAACGTGGTGAAGTAATCGTATGTAACACCATCCATCGGTTCATATCCTTCTACCTTGCCATAGGCTACCCTCAGAGATTTATTCGCATCAGGCCATAATGGTTTTCCGGCATTCATTTCTATAATGCCAGCCACGTATGTTTTTAGGTTTTTATCGATTTGCTTTTGCAGTGAACTATAAACCGGTTCAACCTTGTACTTAAAATAATTTCTCAACGATTGATAGAGCTTAAAAGCAGGATCTGCACTTAATCGATGTATTTTTTTTTCATTTAAATCAGACACCATTTCGAAGAGTTTAACCGAATCGGCAAATACTGATTTTTCGTAAATTTTTTCGAGTACATTCTGCTGATTTCCTTTGCTCATGATGTTTTTAAATTCTTCAGGCAAAAAAGCAGAATCCATTTCCTTAAAGTAGATTTCGAGCAATTCGGTAAAAACCTTTTCGTCAGTTGTCTTATTGTATTCTCTGAAATGTTCCTTTAGTTTTGATTTGATAATGTCTTGAATTTTTTGCTGGTTGCTGGTTGACAATTTAGACCAACTGGCTTCTATTGGTTCAATTACTGAAATAATATTAAATAAATCAGTTCCGCGCTGAATGATTTCAGAATAATAATCATTGGCTTTGGAGTAAGGGGCAAATTGAGAATACAGCTTTTCAAAAGTGGGCAATACTTCGCCGTATCGGTTTTTACGGTTACTGTCAGAGTCAACCCAATTTTTGAAGTCCAATTCTTCTTTTTTCTTTGTTCCAACTGCATTTAGCCTTCTTAAACCTTTGATCTCTCCCTGCCATTTTTTCCACGCATTACTGGTTGAAGCATATTTTGAGGCATATTGAATCCTGACTTTCGCATCTTTTTCCATATCGGCAGAAAGAATACTAAGTTTCATATCACGAATTTTTATTTTATCCGGATCGCTTTGGTCCATAATCTGACTGATAGCCTCAGATGGCAGATATTCTTGTGTCCTTGCCGGAAATCCATATACGAGGGTGAATTCTTCAGGCTCAACTCCTTTAATCGATATTTTGAAAAACTTACCTGGCTTATAGGGAACATTGTCGGGTGAATATTTTGCAGGCTGATTGTCTTTTCCGGCATAGATTCTGAAAAGTGAAAAATCGCCGGTATGCCTTGGCCACATCCAATTATCAGTATTTCCGCCAAATTTGCCAATTGCCGTTGGAGGTGCACCAACTAAACGGACATCCTGAAAAACCTGATATACATACAGAAAGTATTGATTTCCATAAAAAAGTGGTTGAACGGTAGATTCATATTTGCCTTTTTCAGAAGCGTCATCTACTATTTGTTTCTTATTTCGTTTGATGACCGCCGACACCGAGTCTTTTGAAAGGCCTTCGGTATTTGCCAGTACTTTTTCCGAAACATCTTCCATGCGGCTTAAAAAGCGAACCGTTAATTCCGAATTTGGGAGTTCTTCCTGGTGATTCTTTGCCCAGAATCCGTTTGTGAGATAGTCGTGTTCAACAGAACTATGGTTTTGAATGGCATCAAATCCGCAATGATGGTTCGTTATCAGCAAACCTTGGTCTGAAATCAACTCCCCGGTACAGCCCGAACCAAACAATACAACTGCATCTTTCATGCTTTCATGATTGACACTATAGATGTCATCCGCATTTAGCCTGAAACCCATCTGTTTCATCTCATCGATGTTGTATTTGGTGAGTAATGTAGGAATCCACATTCCCTCTTTGGCCAGAACTGAACTTAAAGATAAAAGGATAATACAAATGGAAAGGATGCTTTTACGAAACATTTTTCTGATTTTTATTTTGAGACGCTAATGTTATAAAGAGTTATAACATGAATTCCCTCTCGGATATTTTCTAATTCTGATAATTAATTTAAATCTGATGCACTATGAAATCCGGAAGAGATAACGGTGCTTTCGATGTTGTTTCTGTTTACAACTGTAGCATCAATAAGTATTGATTTCACGAGTGCTTTGCCGTTGCTTTCAGTCGTGAATTTCATCGTCAAGGGTTTGTCAAGAGCTAGAGAAACAGCCAATTCTGCGGTTGTTTGAGCCATTTTTTTTAATGGCTTAAGAATGTCACACGTTTGGATTCCACTCATGATTGATTTTACATTATCTAATTCAGCATCCTGTCCGGCAACTAATGTTTTTCCTTCCAGACCACGTTCCTTTAGCACTGAAAGCACTCCATCAGCAATTGCATCGCTTCCGGTAATAATTGCAGTAATTGAATCCTGATTCTGCTCAAAAATACGATTGGCTTGTAGTGCACCTTCAGCTGGAGTCCAGCCTTCAGTAAATTCACTGTATACGAGTTGAATATCTCCATTTTCCATAAAAGGCTGCAAAACATTCATTTGTCCGAGGAAAAGGCGCATGGAATTGTTGTCATATTTTGATCCTGGAATCAAGGCATATTTACCTTTAGGTTTTAATGATGTCAAATACGAAGCCTGAAGTTCTCCAATTTGTGTACTGTTTGCAGAAATGTAATAATCAAGCTTACATCCATTAATTAAGCGGTCGTATGCAATAACCTTTACGTTTGCTTCGTGTGCTATTTCTACAATTTTTGCAGCTTCATCCTGATTAATTGGTATTACGATTAAAACCGTGGCTCCACTTTTTATCATGTTTTCAGCTTGCAGAATTTGTTTGTTCTGATCGTTATCGGCCACTGCAACAATAGGAACAGCTCCAAGTTTAGTTAAATCCTCTACCAAATAGTTTTTATCCTTTGTCCATCTTTCATTTTCATAACTATGCAATAGAATTCCAATTTTAGGATTTTTGGGTGTGCAACCGGTAAGAAATCCCAAAGTGCTGGTTATCATTAAAGTGAATAGAATGCGTGAAATTTTCATGGTCGAATTTTTGTATGATAATTTGGGCTTAATTTACTATTTATCCTTCAGAGTTCTATGAATTTAACACATTGTTTTAAAGCACCGGAAGGACTTGATCGCAAGAATTGTATCAGCTTAGAATGTTTTCAAATGTTCGTATAATGTCTGAACAGGAAGTCCCATTACATTAAAAAACGAACCCTCGATATGATTGATGCCAATATAACCTATCCATTCCTGAATGCCGTAAGCGCCGGCTTTATCGTATGGACGATAATGTTCCAGATAATAATGAATTTCTTCGTCACTTAATTGTTTGAACCAGACATCGGTTGAAACATAGAATGATACTTTCTTATCTTTTGACAACAAACAAACGCCTGTCAGAACCTGATGTTTTTTTCCTGATAAATCTTTTAACATGCTGAATCCTTCATCGTAATCCGCTGGTTTGTTAAGCACTTTATCATCTAGCCAAACAATCGTATCGGCGGTTATTACCAATTGATTGTCTTTTAATTGCGGAATAAAAGCATTGGCTTTCAACTCTGCCAGATAAACCGGTATTTCCGTCATTCCCAGGTTGTCTGGAAATAATTCAGGAATATCCATCGACTGAACCTCGAATTTCAGTCCAAGATCTTGCAATAATTGCTGACGCCGTGGCGATTTGGAAGCCAGTATAATTTGGTATTTCTGAAGATTTTCAAGAAGCATATTTGAAAATTACTGAAGGATTAATTAACCGAAGTACTGATTTTTGTACTGTGACTGAAAACTGCGACTGAATACTATTTCTCAATCTGCTTTTATACCTTTAATTTCCTGACCAAACCATTTTTGCTGTGACCGCAAAACCTGTTCAATTACATCGCGTACACAGCCTTCACCACCTTTTTTATCCGAAATATATTGCGAAATGGCTTTGATTTCAGTGACGGCATCCACAGGACAAGTGGCAATTCCAACTTCTTTCATAATCTTGAAGTCAACCAGATCGTCGCCCATATAAAGCACTTCTTTTTTAGCAATTCCGGATTTGGTACAAAAATCGTCCAGACATTCAGTTTTGTTGAACGAATTCATATAAATATTTTCAACTCCAAGTTTTTTGTACCTGAGCTTTACCCGCTGGGTATTTGCACCGGTAATTATTGCTACCTGAAATCCGTTCTGAAGTGCATGCCGAATAGCAAAACCATCTTTAATATTTGCAGTTCTAACCGGATCACCATTTTCATCTAAGGGTGTAGTGTCCATCGACAATACGCCGTCAACGTCAAAAATGAGTCCTCTGATATTTTTTAGTCGTTCTTTAAAGAAGGTCATGCTCGTGTTTTTGGTGAAGCTCATAAATACTTTCGGTCACAAAGCTATAGATTTTCTGAAATTCAGGTTTATCTTCAAGCATTTTTAATTGCGCATTAATGATGCTTTGGTCTTTTCGTTTTGCTGGTCCGGTCTGAGCTTCGATTGGATGCAGGCTTTGAATCTTTTCTGCAGTTTCGAGTATAAGAGGTTTTAATAAATCAAAACTCAGGTGTTTGTCCTGAAGAATGTTTGCCCCCACAGCATAAAAATGGTTCACAAAATTGTTGGTAAATACAGCTGCCATATGAAGTGTCTTCCGTTCTTCACTGGTAATCTGCCTAACCGTTTTCGATAATTTAACCGCTAAATCCTGAAGCTTCATCAGGTTCCCTGGATGATTTGCTTCAATGCAAATTGGGATGGCTGAAAAATCAACTTTTCTGGATTTGGAGAAAGTCTGAAGTGGATAAAAGACACCATAATTCGAGGTGAAACCATCAATAATTTGCATGGGAATACTTCCGGCAGTGTGCACTATCAAACAGTCCTCTTTAAGAGTAATATTTTCCAGGACTTCCTGAATAGCTGAATCTTTCACAGCAATTATGTAGATATCAGCATCGGGAAATATTTTGGAAAGATCGCAGGTAAATCCGGTATTTAATTTTTGGGCCAGTTCTTTTGCCGACTGAATTGTTCTGCTGAAAACCTGTTTGATCTCAATCCCATTTTCGAGCATTGAAAGTGCCAGTTGTGTTGCCAGATTTCCTGCTCCGATGATTACTGCATTTTTTATCATGAATAAATGTGTTTTGAGTTGCGAAAGGTATAAAAAAACTACAGATGGAAATCTGCAAAAGCGAGTGAGCGGATGACTCAAAGTCACCCGCTCACTAAATATTGGTAAAAATATGATTTTCGAATTAACTGTTTTCGAATCGTTTGTTTACTGTATCCCAGTTTACGATATTCCAGAAATTATCCACATACTCTGCTCTTCGGTTTTGATAATGAAGATAATAAGCGTGTTCCCAAACATCGAGGCATAAAAGTGGAGTTCCTTTTTTCTCGCTTACATCCATTAACGGATTATCCTGATTTAGCGTATCGCTCACGAAAAGTTTGCCATCTTTTCCGACAACCAGCCAGGCCCAGCCACTACCAAAATGTTTCTTTGCTGCATTCGAAAATTCTTCTTTAAACTTGTCCATCGAGCCAAAACTTTTTTCAATAGCAGAATTTAGCGCTGCTGACGGATTCGTTTTTGTTGGTGACATGTTTTCCCAGAATAACATGTGATTGTAGTAACCTCCACCATTGTTTCTGACAGCCATACTTTGTTTACTGATTCCGGCAAAAATAGCTTTGATATCCATCTCAGCTAAAGGTGAATCTTTAATTGCTGCCATAAAATTATTGTAATACCCCTTGAAATGTTTGCTGTAATGAAGCTCCATTGTTTGAGCATCAATGTTGGGTTCAAGAGCATTATAAGCGTATGGTAATTCAGGAAAAGCTATATCAATCGCCTTTTGAGCAGGTAAATTATTGGAGTAAACATTAGACCAAACGGGTGCCGCTGCCAGTGATGTTCCAACAAGTGCAAGAAAATTTCTACGTTTCATGATTTCTGTATTAAAAGTTCTAAAAACTGTTTGTCATTATTGTAAATGAATGAAGGTAAAACACTTAATTAGACCACATTGTTTACACGGGAAAATTCAGACCTGGTAGTTTTTGGAGATGTTTGCTCATGCTTTGCATCTTCAAGATCAGATAAATTTGAAAAGCATTGTTTCGTTAATGTGCAGTTTTATAGTTTGTTGTACCGTTTCTGAGCGGTTGTACCGGGTAACTGATTTTATACAGTTTTTATAGGAAGTACGTGTTTTTATGCAAATGTTAAAAATGCATAATAGATAGAAACCGAGGGGTTAGTTGCCCAACTCAAACATGTTAGCCATATCTGTTTTTGAGAGTGTTTTGAATGCAACCATCGATTCTGTTTTGGTGATTCCTTCCACTTTCGTAACTTTTTCTGTAATTAACTCAGCGAGATCGTCGGCATGAGGAAGCCTGATAACAACGACTAAATCGAATCGGCCGCTTACTGAATAAACTTCGGTAATTCCCGGCAGACTTACCAATTGTTCGGCTACAGAATTGATTTTTGTGCGTTCAGCATTGATAAGTATAATGGCGTTTATCATTGATTTTTCTCCTGAAATATTAGTGAGTTCAGCGTATAAAGTTAAGATTTTAGAATAAGGGGCAGATGCTTTTGCCCAAATTTTTAATGACTGTCAATTCCTTCAAGCATATAAATCGAATGCTCAATGGTTGGCAGAATTTCATTGCAATATTCTGTCACCGCTTTAACACTACCTGGCATGCAGTAAATCAGTGTTTTCCCCGCAACTCCAGCAATTCCGCGACTAAGCAATGCGGCTGGTTTTTCCATCCCATATTTCACACGGATAAGTTCCATAATTCCGGGAATTTCCTTGTCAAGCAATGGACGAATGGTGTCAGGAGTGAAATCGCGTGGCCCGATTCCCGTTCCTCCCGTGGTGAAAATAACATCGGCATCCGAGGAGATTGACTCTTTTACCAATTGAGTCAATCGCTCCGGATCATCAGAAATTAGTTGGTTGGTAATTGCAGTTTGACGTTTTATTTTTGTAAAAAATGATTCGGAAAGCGCTTTTATGTGCGGTCCGCTTTTGTCTGCATATTCACCTGCACTTGCACGATCACTCAGCGTGATAATCTGAATATTAAGAATTTTCGGGATATACCTGAGTTCGTCATTAGCTTTTAGTTCGCCGTTACGGATCACTCTTGCAAAGATTCCTTCTTTGGGCATTACACAATTTCCAATTTCGCGAAAAATGGAGCAGTTATCGCCATGACATTTTTTACCAATCTGGGTCACTTCAAGTTCAATTGTATCATTCACGAAACGATCGAGCGGGCGACATTCATGTAACAAAAGCCCTTTGGTAGTAATGTTTTCAGCAAATTCTCCAAAATTAATTTTACGGCCGGCTTCTTCCGAAAATTTGGAAATGCTTTCCGATGCCAGCAAACTAACCTGGCGGTGCCAGTTGCCTGAATGAGCATCACCAAAGATACCGATCCCGGTAAGATTAATGGATTCAACCGGTTTTTTTGCTGTTCCTTTTTTTATGGAAGTATTTACTGAAAGAACTCTTATCTGAGTTGTCGTGTTATTTTGCTGACCGTTACCTGCTGTCATTATTGTCGGTTTTTTACTTTTTCGTTTTACTTACCAGAAGAATATTTTCCATCACCATTTCCTTGTCAACAGCTTTGCACATGTCGTAAACAGTTAACAGCGCTACATTAACGCCAGCGAGTGCTTCCATTTCGACTCCGGTTTTGCCAACACACAAGGTGGTACATTCTGCCTGCACACCATTTTCCAGAAGAGTGCATCTCACATCAATTTTCCAGAGCTGAAGCGGATGACAAAGCGGTATTAATTCACTTGTTCGTTTGGCTCCCTGAATTCCGGCAATTTCAGCGATGGTAAGTACATCGCCCTTTTTAATCAGGTTCTGACGGATCAATTCAACGGTTCCGGGTTGGAGCCGTATGAAGCCACTTGCCAAAGCTTTCCTTTCCTGATCTGGTTTCTGGCTGACATCAACCATTTTTGCCTTTCCTTTTTCGTCGGTATGTGATAGTTTTTTCATATTTTATTGTTTCTGGTTGAATGCCATTTAGCGCGTAACTCGTAACACTTATTATCCTCCAATATTGTAAAACTCCCCTGACTTATTGTATGTTCCGCTTTTCGGTTTGTTTCCAAGAGCCAGATCCAAAGCTTCCTGAGAACCAAGCTTACGGATATTGTATGCTAAATCACTGAATAAACATGGTTTAATGTCGCCGTTTGCCAACAGCCGAACCCGATTGCATTTGCTGCAATTGCCACCTTCGCCGCCTTCGACAGTCGAAAACTCTCCGGTTTTTAAGTTCATTTGATGAATAAAACGCAGTTTCAATCCTTTAATTTCGCAGAACTGCCTGAGCCTCATTGTTTCTTCATTGGGCTGTCCAAGCAGCACACAATTTATTTTTATGGGTTCCAATCCAGCCTGATGAGCAGCTTCAATACCTTCCAGAACCTTTGACAAATCACCGTTTCGGGTAATCTGGCAGTATTTGTCGGAATTCATAGTATCCAAACTTATATTTATCCGGTTCAATCCTGCTTTTTTCAGGTCAGTAGCGTATTGGGGTAATAAGATACCGTTAGTGGTCATCGATAAATCTTCCAGACCATCGATTTGTGCCAGCATCGAAACCAGTTCTACAATGCCTTTTCGCACCAAAGGTTCACCACCGGTCAATCTAACTTTTTTTATTCCATTGGCTACTGCCAGTTTCGTAAATTCCACGATTTCCTCGAAACTCAAAATGTCAGTATGATTGAGCTGACGGATTCCTTCTTCCGGCATGCAATAGGTGCATCGGAGGTTGCATCTGTCGGTTACTGAAATGCGTAAATAGTTTATCTGCCTGTTATAGCGGTCGAACATGGACAATTTCTCCCTTTTTTATTTCGGTTTCACCGGCCGGAATAGTTATAAATCCAAATGCCTCGTGGTAGGCATGAATATGCGCCGATCCATGATAATTAACCATTTGAATCTCATTTTCTTCGTTAATATGCACCGGCAAACATTCTTCCCGATCCGATTTTTTTCGCTTAAAATCCTTGCTAATAACCAAAGGTAATTGCAATTGGGTTTGTTTGTAATTCATCAGTTTCAGGAGAAATGGCAATACAAAAACCTCGAATTGAATGAACGAAGAAACCGGATTTCCGGGCAAACCAATGATGTATTTATTCCCTTTTGAAGCAAAAGTGGTATGCATTCCCGGTTTTATATTGATTTTGCTGAAATGAATTTCAAAGCCCAACTCCTCAATGATCTGTGGGACAAAATCAAAATCGCCAACCGACACACCTCCTGAAAGTATCGTCACATTATTTTCGGCAACAGATTTTTCAATACTGTTTTTTGTTAATTGTTTATCATCAGGCACAATCCCGTAATAATTAGCCGGAACCCCGGCTGTGGTCGCCTGAGCAAAAAGCTGAGGTCCGTTTGAATTTCGAATCTTGGATAGTCCCGGTTTTTCTTCATGATTAACCAACTCTGATCCGGTTGAGATTATGCCGGCAACAGGAATTTTATATACCGTAGGTTCAGAACAGCCAACCGAAGCTAAAATTGCAACATGTTGCGGTTTGAGAAGAGTTTCTGAGCGTAAAACCAGGTCTCCTTGTTTCAGGTCTTCCCCTTTTTTGCAAATATTCGAATTGGTTCTTTCTCCAGTAAAACAAATCATCCCAGATGCAGTTTCTTTAGAATATTCTACCATAAAAACGGTGTCCGCACCTTCAGGAACTTGTGCTCCGGTCATGATTTTACTGCATTGACCCGCGCCAATAGACTGTGTTGGAGTCTTGCCTGCAGGAATCAGTTCGATGACCGATAGATCCTGTTCGATATCGGAGAGACGACAGGCATAGCCATCCATAGCCGATTTGTTGAAAGGAGGCATGTCGGAATCTGCAAATACATCATGAGCCAGAATTCGACCTGTTGATTTCAGTAAATCTATGGTTTCGGTTCCTATTATTTGTGCTTTCGAAAAGGCGATTTCAAGAGCTTGTTCCAAACTTATCATAGCTTCCAGATTTGATTAAAAGTGATCGATTCAGGAGGAATACTAAATTCATTACCATCAGAAAAGATTGTTGTATCTGAAAGTTTTTGCATTTCAAGAGCCGATGGCTTTACTTCCTCATACTTTTTCTGAATGAAAAGGTAAAGTCCGGGAAAAATAAATTTTCGTAATGCGGCTGATTCGGTAATAATTGGTTGATTCGGGCTTAGTTGTGCAATTGCAACGGAGAAAGATTCAGCCAGATAAGCATCGGTAGTTTGAATGTAGATAACTTTTGCTGCTCCTGATTGTAAGAACAAAGAACTGTCTTTCCCGGAGTTAATGTCTGTTTCCTGAAAGACGCGAAAATTTTCGTTTACCTCAATTGGAATCAATCCATCAGTTGGTTCATGAAAATGGGGTGTAATTTTTATGGCGGCCAGATTTTGATCAGCATTTTGCTCAATCACTTTCCGGATAAAACTTGTTTTACCAACGTTTCGTCCGGAGCCTGAGATCAATAATGTGTTTTTCGAAATTTGCATCATTCAAATGTCATCTAAAATTATTGGAAAGTGGACATTTGACGACAGCTAAAATGCGAAGTCATTTTTCTCCTTTCCAAAGTCATCACACAGCAGTGTGAATCGGGAGGCTGAAGCGTTTCCGCTTTCAACCCATCGGTTTTCAGAGACTTATGCAATGCACTTAGCCTCCAAAACTCGGAGTTTTAAAACATATGCAAATATAGAAATATTTGGATGAGTTTTCAACCTTTATTCATTAGATATAGAAATGTTCAGTTTTTCTAAAGCACTAATAGCATTTCTGAAGGCGTTAAAATTGAGTTGAGACAGTTAAAAATGAATCTAAATTGGATTGGTTTAAGTATAAAAGGAAATGTTCTGTTAAAATTGAATCATCATGAACGCGAATCAGGCATCGGAGAAAAAGGATACGGCCGAAAAGAATATTGAACGACTAACTAAGTATGCTGAAACAACCCAAAAAGCAATTGATTATTCGGTCGAGAGGTTTGATCTTTTAATTGTATCGCTTTCTTCTAGTGGTCTGGTTTTATCTATTGGCTTTGTGAAAGATATAATTCCGGAGTTTAGTCAGGTAAATCCAATACTGCTCAAAATAACCTGGTTATTATTTGCACTTTCATTGATTATGAATCTTATATCGCAAGTTTCAGGATATTATGCCAATAGTCTTGATTTGAAAATAACGAATGATATTATTCGAACAAAAAAAGGAAAAGACAGTAAACTAGATCAGGAAAAGCTGGATAGTAGAATGAAAATAATTAATTCGACTACAATTTTTCTGAATGGCGCGAGTCTGTTGAGCCTTTTAACCGGCATCATTACTTTAATTGTTTTTGTTTCAAAATATGTATAAAATCAATTGCTATGGACACTTTAGACGAATTATGGAATGAAGAGGAACTGGAAAAAGAAATCGACGAAGAATACCTAAAAGAATTGGAAGAAGAAACTGAAGCGGAGGAAGATTTCCCTGAATTTGGTGTAGAAGAATCTTTTGAGATTATTGCAAGAGGGAGACCCACCGGGGATAGACCTGATGATTAAATTCGGTAACCCGGAAAACAACTGGTTTTATTTTTTATAAAAATTCATTTGCTGCAGATAGTCCCAGCTGCGGTAAGGTAAAAAATGGCGGATATCTTTTCCTTCTTTGATTGATTCGCGGATAAAGGTTGACGAAATTTCCATGAGTGGTGCATTGGCAATCTGAACACGGGGATACTGGCTGATTTTTTCCGCACTAAAACCGGGTCTTGGATAAACAATGATGTCGTAATTGGCAAGCAAAACATCGGCATTTTTCCATTTGTGAATATTTTCAAGATTATCGGTTCCCATCAGGATATAAAACTGGTGGGTTGGATACTTTTCACTCATATATGTTAGTGTGTCGATGGTATACGAAGGTCTAGGGAGATTGAACTCTACTTTCGAAGCCCTGAAGCGAAGGTCGTCGCCAATTGCACGGTTAACCAATTCGAGCCGCTGATAATCATCAAGCAAGGTCTTTTTCTTTTTTAATGGATTATGAGGACTTACAACAAACCAAAGCTGGTCAATGTCAGTGTATTCAACCATATAATTGGCAATGGCCATGTGCCCTACATGAATAGGATTAAATGAGCCAAAGTAAAGTCCAGTTTTAATCATTTCTATTTATTTAAAAGTCACCCTGAACTTGTTTCAGGGTCTCCATTTT
The DNA here is from genome assembly GCA_041736275.1 of Prolixibacteraceae bacterium. Taxonomy (GTDB): domain Bacteria; phylum Bacteroidota; class Bacteroidia; order Bacteroidales; family Prolixibacteraceae; genus Aquipluma. Next base: position 131,199 of record JBGSUC010000072.1, on the reverse strand, counting down.
GGAGAGATGCTGAAACAAGTTCAGCATGACAAGTTATCTATTCTGATGCAATAAACTTGCGGATGCAATTTTCTGCCCCCTCAAATGCTTTTTCGAGAATGTCGTTTACAATTATACAGTCGAATTGGTTGGCAAAAGTCAATTCGTATTCGGCTTTCGCGATCCTTTTTTTAATCACTTCAGGAGCATCTGTTGATCTGGATATAAGCCGATTACGTAATTCGTCAACTGACGGTGGCTGAACAAATACGGCAAGTGCCTCGTCGCTGTAATATTTTTTAATGTTGCATCCACCGACGACATCTACATCAAAAATAACATTCTTCCCAGAGTTTCGGATTCGTTCGACTTCCGATTTCAGGGTTCCATAGAAAGTACCCTGATAAACTTCTTCCCATTCCAGAAATTCATTGTTCTCAATTTTACTTCTGAATTCCTCCGCAGAGAGAAAATAATAGTCTTTCCCTTCAGTTTCAGTATGCCGTTTTTGACGACTGGTTGCTGAAATGGAGAATTCGAGATTTAGATTTTGTTCGAGCAAATGGCGAACAATGGTTGTTTTACCTGCTCCTGATGGTGCTGAAAATATGATGAGTTTACCGTACATTGGTCAAGTTAAAAGTATAAAAGGCAAAAGTTTAAAGTAAAAAAAGATATTTGATTGTTAGCTGGTTAATGATCACGATTCAATTTTGATTTGGAAACAATACTTCCTAAAATCTTTTTCAATTCTTCAGATTCATCAACTAAATATTTTAATTCTTCATGATTAAGAATCTTCGTTGAGTCGGTTGCTATAAGAAGTCGTAGCCAGTAATTGCTTTCTCTCATCTCGCGCAAGGAAATCTCATTTTTATATATGAAATCTGGTTTTGATGATGCTGCCTGTGCTTCTTCGTAATTAGCTCCTGATGATGTTGATGATTTCGCTAATTGATATCTGACAACCGAATGTTCAGGAGTATTTGGAAAGGTTTTTAAAAAATTAAAAACCCGGACAGCAAATGAAAATAATCTTTGTTGTAAGTCATTTCGCATTTTTTTGCCTTTTAACTTTGTACTTTTGCCTTCCTTTTACAATACATTAAGTACCTGTTCCTTGATTTTTTCAAGGTTGTCTTTCATTTGCACAACAATGCGCTGAAGGTTACTTTCATTGGCTTTTGATCCGAGAGTATTGATCTCGCGACCAATTTCCTGCGAAATAAAACCAAGTTTCCGTCCGGAGGGTTCGGTTTCTGCCATCGTTTCGGTGAAATAGCTGCAGTGATTTGCCAGACGAACTTTTTCCTCGTTGATATCCAGTTTTTCCATGTAATAAATCAGCTCCTGTTCGAAGCGATTTTTATCAATATTGCCATTTAGCTGTAATTCGTTGAGGCTGTCCATGATTTTAGTCTTCACGTTTTCCATCCGTTGATTTTCGAAAGGCTCAACTTGTTTCAGTAAATCCAGAATATTTTTAATATTTCCAACGATATCTGCTTCAAGTGCCAGACCTTCCTGATCGCGGAACCGATTGAGTTCTTCAAGTGTTTTAATCAGATTTTCGCGTACAACCAACCATTCCGATTCGTCGAGTTCTTCGTAGGTCATCTTAACCGTATCAGGTAAGCGCATAATGCTTTGCATGATGGCTTCATTCACTTCCAATCCTAGTTCCTGATATACTCCGGAAAGCTGATTGTAATAATCTTTGATAATGGCCGAGTTAACTTTTGAAGTGCTTTCTGCACCCAGATTATCGAGATAAAGTGCGAAATCGACTTTACCACGGGTGAGCATTTCCGACATCAGTCTGCGAATTTCAATATCTTTTTGGCGGTATAGCGCTGGAATCCGCGTGTTTATGTCAAGCTGTTTGCTGTTGAGCGACTTAATTTCAAGAGTGTATTTTTTATTTCCTAATTCGAATTCAGTTTTCCCGAATCCTGTCATCGATCTGATCATTTATTTTCAATTTAAATGTGCCCAAAGTTAACATTTTATGCATAAAGATGGACTTTTGGAAAAACCAGTGATTGGCAAAAAAAACGGGCCATAATAGCCCGGTTTTATTTAAAACTGATTTCCAAATAAGAAATAAAAGTTCAATTATTGTCTGAAGTTTGCTGACTGATGCTTTCGGCAACTTTTACCAGTCTTGAAAATTCGCCGCGATAACCTTCATCATCCTGATTTTTGGCCTTTTGTGCAATGTTGGCAACTTTTGAATAGGTGATGTTTCCTTTAAATTCAGAATTACGCAGCAACATACCAAATCCGGCTACCGCCGATGCAAAACGAAGGTTTTCTGATGCCAGATTGAATGCTTTTGCATTTGCCAAAACAATCTGATTGATTGGATAACTCGTATTCCCATCGGCAGCTTTGTATCGGGTTTTTATGGTGACCAATTCGTCGTTTAACTTCGATACTATTTCTTTATTCTTTTTCTGGTATTTCAAATCATCTACATTTGGCAATACTTCATCCGATCCGGCCGGTATAATTTCGTATAAAGCTGTAACCCGATGACCCATTCCCATTTCTCCGGCATCCTTTTTATCATCGTTAAAATCTTCATTGTTTAGCAAACGGTTTTCATAACCAATTAGTCGGTAGGCTTTTACGTGCTGTGGATTAAATTCCAATTGAAATTTCACATCTTTGGCAACAGTAAAGAGAGTTCCACCAAATTCTTTTACAAGCATCCGGCGTGCTTCCTGAATATTATCAATGTAGGCATAGTTCCCATTTCCCTTATCAGCAATGGCTTCCATTTTGTCATCTTTAATATTTCCCATTCCGAAGCCCAGTACAGTCATGAAAATGCCCGATTCACGTTCTTTTTCAACAAGTCGCTCCATTTCAGAAGTGCTCGAAATACCCACATTAAAGTCGCCGTCAGTCGCCAAAATAATCCGGTTGTTTCCTCCTTCAATAAAATATTTTTGTGCAGTTTGATAGGCTAGCCTTATTCCTTCGCCACCTGCGGTTGAACCTCCGGCAGAAAGACCTTCGATGGCATCAATAATTTTCTGTTTTTGATTACCGGGTGTTGATTCAAGCACGATCCCGGCAGCTCCGGCATAGACAACAATAGCAATCCGATCATTTGGGCGCAACTCGTTTACAAGCATCCGCATGGCCGATTGAACCAACGGCAGTTTGTTTTCTGCTTGCATTGAGCCCGAAACGTCAATCAAAAAAACGAGGTTCGATGCTGGTAAATTGGATTTGTCAATTTCTTTTGCCCGAAGTCCAACAAGTAACAACTGATGGGTTTCATTCCATGGACAAACAGCCAGTTCTGAATTGATGGAATAAGGGTCATTCTTCTTGGGGCGCTCGTATTCGTAACTGAAATAGTTGATCATTTCTTCAATACGAACTGCATCAACCGGAGGCATTTGACCCATGTTTAGAAACCGGCGGACATTTGAGTACGAAGCATTATCAACATCAACTGAGAACGTTGAAAGCGGCTGATCGATAACGCTTTTGTATCCGTTCTCTCTGATTGTCGAATAGTTTTCAGTATTCCAATCGGTTTTACTTCTGAAATTGTGAGCGGTATTTATGGATGGTGCCATTGCGAAAGAAACCGCTCCGGTTACTGTGGATTTCTTTTGAATTCCATAGCCTACAACAATACATTCCTGCATTACTTCCGAATCTTGTATCAGCAATTCCTGTGATTTGAGAATAACTGAAAGATTTGTTCTTCCTTGAATGGGGACGGTTTGTTCATCGTATCCGGGATGAGTAAAAATTAAATGGTGTTTCCCTTCAGCCTGAACCTGAAACAAACCGCTTAAATCGGTTGCTGTTGTTATTCCGGTTTCCTTAACAGTAATAGTAACTTTTGGGATACCTGCGCCCGATTGATCAGTAACTTTTCCCTTGATATTAATTGCAGTAGCCGACATAACACTGATTAACAGTGTGCACAAAACGATTGAAATTGTAGTAATTGTTTTCATGATTTGAGTTTTTTGGTGAACGTTTGCAGACAGGATGCAAAATCAAATAAGATTCCATAAAATATTTCCAGTTATTTTTTAAAGGCTTACATTTATCAAAAAATTACAACAATTTTCATTTGTTCCTGAAATCAAGAAATAGCGCGAATCTTAGTGATCTGGATTTGATTTTTCAGTTTAAAAAGAAAAACGATCCGGAAATAATTGGGCAATTGTATTCGAGGTATGTGGCATTGGTGTATGGTCTTTGCCTGAAATATCTGGAGGATAGAGACCTGTCGAAAGATGCCACTATGCAAATTTTCGAACTTCTGGCAACTGAACTACACCGGCATGAAATTACCAGTTTCAAGAGCTGGCTTTATGTAACAAGTAAAAATTTTTGCCTGATGGAATTGCGAAAACAAAAGTCGTTGCGTAAAAAGGAAGAGATGTGGTTGATAAATCAGGAAGAATTTATGGAAAAACCGGATGAATTGCATCTTATTGACAGCATAGCAAATCCGGAATTGAACGACTTGTTAAACGATTGTATTGAAAAATTAAAAAAGGAACAAAATCAGTGTGTTCGGCTGTTTTATTACGAAAATAAAAGTTACAGGCAAATTACTGAAGAAACAGGACTGGACGAGAAGAAAGTAAAAAGTTTGCTGCAAAACGGTAAAAGAAACCTCAAAATTTGTTTAGAGAATAATCATGTCAGGTAAGAAAATACATCAGCAGGAAGAGCATATCATGCGGTATCTTCGGAATCAGATGACCGAGGCGGAACGTCATGCGTTTGAATGGGAAATGCAGCGCGATCCATTTCTTGCCGAAGCCGTTGATGGATTTTTAAATACCGATCCGGATCTCATTTCTGACGATCTCGCTGACATTCGAAAACAGATACAGAACCCAAAGAGAAACCGGAGAATAATTTGGTATGCTGCTGCTTCAATATTAATATTGATTGTTTCGTCAGTCGTTCTTTTCAATATGCGGGAAAATCTAATTTCATCTGTTTCTGAAAATAAAATTCAGGAAGAAGTAATACCGAAAGTTGATTCAACCAACGAACAAACAGAAATAAAACAATCTGTAGCGGTTGTACCTAAAAAGGATTTGGAAAAACAAGAGGACTCAATTAACAATGAACTGGTTATTGAAGATGCTGAAACTGCCTATGTAGCTTCAAAAGAAGTCACAAACACAGCCATACCTGTAGTAGAAAAGATGACAAGTTATTTGAGTCATTCAGAAATAATGAAAGGAAAGAGCGATACTTTGGGTGTCGTCCGTGTTTCGCAGGCTGCACCTAAAGCGCCATCTCAAGTACAACTTAATTTGGTCGATAATTTACCTGATACTGGCAAGTCGGAATTGAGCGAAGTTGTGGTTGTTGGCTATGGAACTCAGAAAAAAACCAGTGTGACAGGGGCGGTGTCATCAGTCAAATCGAAGCCGCTTGCTGATGGGAAAGCTTATCCAAAGGGAGGATGGAAAGCTTTCGAAGAATACCTGAAAACGGAACTTTCGAACCCGAAAATTGGCAGGCCCGGCAAGAAAACAATTGTGAGGCTTTCGTTCGTCGTTACAGAAAGTGGAGAGAAAATGCATTTCAACATTTTAAGAAGTGAAGACGAGCTCTATAGTAATGAAGCCATTCGGATCATTATCGATGGCCCGGGCTGGGTTCCTGAAGTTAAAGAAAAAACGCGCCAAAGCTCGGTTGTAAAACTGAAATTGGTATTCGAACCATAGTCGTCTGGATTTCCTTCTCCGTTCTCCCTTTTCCTGCTTATGCAATAACACCAGAACCAATCAGCTCATCACCTTCGTACCAGGCGGCAAATTGTCCGGAAGTGATTCCCCGTTGTTCTTCGTCAAAAATGATGTACATGCCATCTTCGTGCTGATAAATGGTTGCTTTTTCCAATGGCTGGCGGTAGCGAATACGCAAATCGTAATTTCTGCTTTCTCCTGAATTCATAACCAAATCGGGACGAATCCAGTGAATCTCGTCTTTTGGAATAAAAAGACCGGGTCGGTACAATCCAGGATGTTCGGTACCTTCACCAACATAAATAATGTTGCGGTTTACATCAGTTCCGATCACAAATAAAGGGTCAAGATGGCCGCCAATATTAAGTCCTTTGCGCTGTCCAACAGTATAATAATGTGCTCCCCGATGTTCTCCAATAATTTTGCCATTCCATGGTTTGTAAGGAAATTCAGAACAAAGTTTCCGGAAGTTTTCTTCTGTTTTTTCGACGATCTTTCTTTTCGCAATAAAATCTGCTGTGATTTCAATCACATTACCGGTTTTGGGTTCAAGCTGCTGCTGAAGAAAGGTTGGAAGATCCACTTTCCCAACGAAGCAAATGCCCTGAGAATCTTTTCGCTCAGCGGTTGGCAGGTTTTGCTGGCGCGCAATTTCGCGTACTTCAGGTTTTTCCAGATGACCGATCGGAAACATTGCTTTCGAAAGCTGATACTGATTCAGTTGACACAGAAAATAGCTTTGATCTTTGTTATTGTCATTTCCGGCGAGAAGCTGATGAATCGTTTGATTCTCTTTTTCAAATTCCGATTTCCGGCAGTAATGACCCGTTGCCACAAAATCGGCATCATATTTCAGGCATTCGTCCAGAAAAATATCGAACTTGATTTCACGGTTACAAAGTACATCCGGATTAGGTGTCCGACCTTTGCTGTATTCAGCAAACATATAGTCAACAACCCGCTTTTTGTAATCTACGCTGAGGTCGACTATGTGAAACGGGATTTCGAGTTTTTTTGCAACCAGTTCGGCAATCATGGCATCGTCTTCCCAGGTACAGCGCGAGGTAATTGTCCCTGTGCGATCGTGCCAGTTTACCATGAACAAAGCGATCACATCATGTCCTTGCTGCTTCAGCAAATAAGCTGCAACACTTGAATCAACACCTCCCGACAATCCTATAACAACACGACTCATTTTAATAGTTCCAAGTTTAAAATTCCAAGTTCCAGATTATCCTTAACCTGGTCTGTGATCATCCTATAAAAACTGTAACTGACCACTTTTTTATTGGTCTGCAAAAGTATGGAAAGATGTGTTGTTATCCAAAGGAAAGAAACGTATTGTAAATGAATGAACCTATGATTTCAGATCATAGGTTCTTTTTGTAATTCTATTCAGGTTTGCTTCGTGCCAGTATGAAATTGGTGATCAGCTTTGTATTTTCATCCGAAATTTTGGCTTTGAGTTGCATTTCGGGCATTTTTTGTTGCCAGTGTTTGCTTGTGTATTGTTCAGGCAGCAGGTTGTGGCAGCTTCCGCAATGATTTACATACAAACTGCGTCCCAATATCAGGCTGTCGGTCGAAATACCTGTTTGGTTGGCATCTTCAATTGTCGGAAGATATAAGGCAGGACTGCAGGCTGCAAGAAACAATATCATCACCAATGCAATATGATTGTTGATTCTAGAATTCATAAGAGAAAATTAAACGTGTCTGAAGTCCATCTTCATCTATAATATTGCGTTTGTTACCTTTCAGATCGGTGAGTTGAGGCATTACAGTAAAATTCACCCAAAAACCTTCGCCTAAATAAGAGAATCCGGGACCTGCAGTTAAAAGTGATTTTTCAAGTTTACCATCTTTAAAAACATTCTCGTTCATGATTTCAACACCGGCAAACCACTTTTCGTTGATTTTATAGGATAGTCCATAATTCTATTCCAATTTATATTCTTTTTCGAGTTCAGCTTCCAGTTCTGTTCCTTCAGCTTCAAATTCCCGTTCGAATTCAATTTCTCCAACGAGGTTTAGTGCCTGAAAACCTGCCGGTTTGTTTATCCAGAATCAATTTTCCTTCCAACTCTGTTTCTCCCGGAGCTAAAGCATATTCGAAATATACAGCCGATCCAATCTTGTTAGCTACAGGATCACTCAGTTTAAGTTTCCATTCGTTGGCAAAACTGTACGACTGATCTGAACTTACAAAATCAACTCCGTTGTCATTCGAGATTCCTTTGCTGTAGCCGTAATTCAGGTAAAATGCGGTTTGAAGTTTCCCTCCCAAGCCAATTTCGAATTCGAGACTGTGATTTAATCCGCGATAGAAATCTTTTCGGGCGGAGCCTAAAGTAGTCCAAACTTGCCCTTTATTCAGTACGTTACTTTGGTAGGTATAGGTAAAAACGCGGTCTTGAGCGATGCTATTTATACACGATAAAATCGCAACCAATACAATAAGCTTCTTCATTCTGTTTTTTTTGTTTGAATGTTACGAAGCAAAAGTACTGGTGTATGGTTCACCAAACTATCCCTAAAAATGGGGATTTATATCAGATCGGCAGCATCAATTTCACTTACATCAATTATCTTTTTCAGGATAGCATACATGGTTAGCCCTGAAGCCGATTTGATGCCGGTTTTTTCTGAAATATTTTTACGGTGGGAGATCACTGTATGTGTACTAACATACAACTGATCAGCAATTTCTTTATTCGAATTTCCTTTCGTTAGTAAACGTAAAACTTCAATTTCCCTGCGGGTTAACTCGGTATCCGGTTCTTTAATGAGGCTGGCTGTGAATGAATTGAGAATTTCATTCACCTTGTAGCAGATTAGCGCATGCGAATCAAGAAGATTTAATGAGGGCGCTGATGTTGCCTGATTTGGTTCGAAATTAAGGGTCATGAATTGCACGCTTCCGTCAGCTGGCAATATATGCCGGATTAATAATTTGCTTTTTTCGAGCTCTTCCGGGCTTGCAATCACCAAAAAATGTCCAGTCAATTCGGGATAATCAATAATCTCGTCGCCCCGGTGAAGCTGTATAATTTCTCCTGCAAGACTGCTCTTTAGAATCTCGGCAAGGCCTGTCAGTATTATATCTGACGGACTGATCAATACAATTGATTTGTTCGGGCTGTTATTCATGGCTTTGCAGAACCAATTCAAGTTGTTTTACTTTCGGAATCAGAATATGATCCTCGATTCGGGAATGGTTTTTCAGGTCTTTCTCGAAAAGAAATAAATTGGAAAGAAAGGCATTCCCACGATTTTGGTCGTAATTGGGCGGAAGGTATTTGATGATGATATTTTTGAGGTCATCCATTTTATCATCCATGTTCGAATGCTCTTTCTCAAATCCGGAGATGGAATAATCCGGATATTTTCGCTTGAACTGAGATCGGGATGCCGGATTTTCGATGACCTGATTCAGCTCAAGTATATAAGGAAACATGACACTTTCCTCGAAACTTATGTGAATAACAAATTCCTCTTTAAATTTTTTATAGAATTTACGGACCAAATCATTTTCGGTGCTTTCATCAGGGCTGGCTGCAAGGAAAAGTTCGATTAAACGGTCATTTTCAGGAATCAGATATTCGATGTAATACTGATGAGTTTTTATAAGGTAATCGATCACCATCGAAACGGAGAAATCGAGCAATCTTTTTTCAGGAAAATAGGCTTCGTAATGAAAAACATTAATGGTTTCAACGAAAAAATTGAGGTCTATGCCTTTTTCTTCACATATATTTCGGATGGTTTTATCGCCAAACCCGAGCTTTATACCTAGCCGGTTGATGACCGGAAGCAGCGAATTATCTTTGAGGATGACCGAAGCAAGTTTGCTGTTTTCATTAAACAATTCCATATCCTGAATATCGTAGTTGATGTTTTACAAATGACAATAATTTACCACAATTGTTCATGCCTATAAAAAAGAAAACCCCACTTGAGGTGAGGTTTTCGTATGATATTTTTACAAAGATAGCTAGTTTCTGCTGTCTCCGGGGCGTTTGCTCCAAAATTTGCGGACTGGCTTTGGTTCTGAGTGATCTGAACTTCGATTCGAAGATCGGCTTTCTCTTGAGCCAACACCTTCCCTTACTGCCTGACCATTGTGTTCTCGCCGGACTGGTTTACGGGCTACTTTTGCGGGTGCCTTCACCGGAGTAAAATCAGTCAGCATATACGGATGATCTTCAACTACAGGAATGGTTTGCGAAATGAGCCTCTGAATGTCGCGTAGAAAAAGAATTTCGGTATTGTCGCAAAATGAAAGTGCGATTCCGCTTTGTCCGGCACGACCGGTTCTTCCAATTCGATGAACGTATGTTTCAGGAATATTCGGTATTTCAAAATTAATCACATGCGACAAATCGTCAACATCGATTCCACGTGCTGCAATGTCAGTAGCAACCAATAGACGTATTTTACCTGCTTTAAAGTCTGAAAGCGCTTTTTGTCGGGCATTCTGCGATTTGTTGCCATGAATTGCCTGAGCAAGATGACCGTTTTTTTGCAGAAACTGAACGACTTTATCGGCACCATGTTTGGTTCTTGTAAAAACCAAAGCAGATACAATCTCAGGTTTGCGAAGTAAATGCAATAATAAACTACGCTTATCGGCATAATTCACCATATACATCTGTTGCTCAACTTTTTCGGCTGTAGTGACTTCAGGAGTAACTTCTACCTTAACCGGATTTTTAAGAATCGTTTGCGAAAGTTTTACGATATCAGTGGGCATAGTAGCCGAAAAGAATAACGACTGGCGCTCTCTTGGCAACTCAGCAATGATGCGTTTTACATCATGTATGAATCCCATATCGAGCATGCGGTCGGCCTCATCGAGTACAAATAACTCCACATTACGTAAGTCAACGTATCCCTGATTCATCAGATCGAGTAAACGACCTGGTGTAGCAATCAGAATGTCTATTCCCTGACGCAGAGCATCCGTTTGAGGACGTTCACCAACACCACCAAAAATAACGGTGTGTTTTAGTCCTGTATGACGACCATATGCAAAAAAGCTTTCGCCAATCTGAATGGCAAGTTCGCGGGTAGGAGTGACAATCAACGATTTTATTTTACGCCGGCCTCTGCCAAAATTTTCTGATTCGTGCAGGATTTGCAGGATTGGAATTGCAAAAGCTGCTGTTTTTCCTGTTCCTGTTTGTGCGCAACCAAGTAAATCTTTTCGTTGAAGTATGATGGGTATAGCTTGTTCCTGAATTGGAGTTGGTGTTACGTAACCTTCTGTTTTCAAAGCCCTCAGGATGGGCTCAATTAAATCTAAATTTTCAAATGACATTTTAATTATTTGGAAAGGCTTTGTAATCAATCTTTTCTTGATTTGCCTTTGTGTTAACGGGCGCAAACTTAATCATTAATCCGTTAACCAATATGAATTCAGGGTTAAATCTGGTTTTGTATTGAAAAAGAAGATGTTACGATGATGTTGTAATGAAAAACAGCTGGTAACCGGCTGCTTTTCATTACACAGATCAACTATTCTTCGATTGCTCCGTAAAGAAGGGCTGTTAAACGGTTATAAAATTCATCGTGCTGGAAATTGCTGATTTGCATCATTCCAACAAAAATCAGATCCTCTTTTGGATCAGTAAAAAACTTAGTAGTGAAATATCCGCCCCATTCATATGTTCCGGGAGATTTGGAGTTTATTCCATTTCCTTCACCGGTTAGCAATGCAAATCCAAGGCAATAAGTCTCTCCCGGACGAGTGCTGTAACCTTTACCTTGTTTATTCAGGCTTATCATTTGATCTGAAGTCATCATTTCAATGGTTTTCCGTCCTAGAATACGTTGGTTGTTGTAGATTCCATTGTTCTGTAAAGCCTGTAGAAAAATGGCATAATCCAGCGCTGTTGACGAAAGTCCTCCGCCGCCGGCATAGTGACCTATATCGGTATTTTTTGGATAATCGATATTTGAAGCTAATCCTGCCTGCACTATATTTTCTAACTTATTATTCTCATCGTAACCATAAATTGGAACCAGACGTTCCTGTTTTTCTTTGGGCAAATAGAAATATGTGTCTTTCATGCCAAGTGGCTCGAAAATATGTTTGCGAAAATAGTCGTTAAGTTTTTCTCCGGAAACAACTTCAATAACCCGGCCGAGCACATCCATATTTAGTCCGTACATGAAATGATCTCCCGGTTGAAAAGCCAGCGGAACCTCTGCCAACCGGTTTATAAATTCCTCTGTAGTCCAGCTCAGGTGCGAAAGACCTACACCCAACATATGGTTTTTCCCATAGACAGCCTTAATTTTCCCAGGATTAAAATCGCCATAAGCAATTCCGGAAGTATGAGTAAGCAATTGACGCAGTGTGATTGGCGATTTCACCGGTATGGTGGTATAGCTCGAATCCTTTTCGTTAAAAGTATCGATCACTTCTGTCTTTTTGAATGCCGGAATGTAGTCCTGAACTGCATCGTCGATACCAAGTTTTCCCTGTTCGTATAGTTGCATGACTGCCAATGTGGTAATCGCTTTTGTCATCGAACAGATGCGGAAAATATCGTCTTTTTTATACGGTACTTTCTTATCGGAGCTCCTGAAACCAAAAGTTTTATTGTAAACAATCTGGTTATCGCGGGCAACGAGGAATACTCCACCCGGAATGAATCCTTTATTTACGTAATCCTGAATAAACTGATCGAGTAATTGAAGGCGTTTTTCAGACATACCAACCATCCCGGCAGGTCCATCTTTTAAAACTTCGGTTGAGTGTTGTGCCAGCAATGGCAACTGAAACAATACCAATAGAATAAATGCAATTATTCTTGTTTTCATATTTGATTTATTTAGTTGAATGTGGAATGTTTTTCGATGTTGAAAATTAAAAATTTATTTCGAGATGATAAGCTCTATTTCAGTATTCTATCCAATAAAATAATACATAATTCCAAAAATCAAAGCACCGAAAAAAGCAAAACCCAAATACAATCCGAATACTTTTTTTGTTGTAATTCCATACACCGCAACCATTGCCGGAATAGTGGTAAGCGGCCCTGAAATTAGGAAAGCCAAAGCAGCTCCCGGGTGCAGCCCGAGATGCAGCAATCCGCCAATAAACGGTAATGCTGTTAGATTACTGGTATATACCGGAACTCCCAGGGCAGCGGCAATTATTACAGAAATAAATCCGTGCTGATTCAGTAGTTTACCAATCCACACTTCAGGAACATACAGATTGATTAAAGCATTCAGCAGAAAGGCCAGTCCCATGAATTTGGTGATCATCCAAACGGCTTTCAGCGTTTCACGGATCATCTTTTCCCTGAAAGAAATTTCCTTAGTAATTTCTGATGAACAGCTGCATCCACAAGCTTCCGGAACAACTAATCTCTCAGTGTGTTCGGGGCAGCACGAAACAGCAATGCCAATACCTGTAAACTGCATATGTTCGTATTTGTTAACTTTTGCCGGAATGATTGAATTTAGTTTCACGTATCGTTGGGTGATATGTATTAATTCACTAAAATTCAGGAGGGAGAAACTGCTTGTTTTCTTTTTGTGAGAGACTCGCAGGTAGGTTGATAAATATCCTGATTTTACCAGGTAATATGTTACAGTACCGGCAGCAAGACTGATAATAAAAGTACTTGCCAGTCGCCAAATGGCTAATTTCCAGCCAAGAATCGAAACGCTAAGAAAAAATATTTCGGGATCCATTGATGGCGAGGCAATCCAAAAGGCTAAAACTGGAGCCAACGGAACTCCTCCAAGTAGTAAGGCTGAAATAACCGGAATGACTCCGCATGAACAAAACGGACTGAAAGCGCCCACAACTGTTGCCAGAAAGATAGAAATCCAGGGCGATTTTGATAGGATTGATTTGACGTGTTTTGAAAAATCGCTGAGGTTCATCCAAACGGCCAGCGGTATGGTAATAAGCAGATATGGCCAAACTTGTATGAATGATTTCTGGATAAAATTGATGATGTAAATAATCTGTTCCATTTTAAATGTTTTTTCTGATGAGTAATTTTTGTTATCATCAGGTAGACGCAAAATTTTAAAACGGACGCAGGGGAAGTGGCAATGGGCAAAAGGGAGATTATTTATTTTGAAGGCTTATTGCAGCAACAGCAATGAATAGGATGGTGGCTTAATACTGTGCCATACTTGTCGAATTCGTAGCGGCAGCAATTCATTAATAAGTCGCTCAGTTTGTGACGGGCACGCGCTAAGCGAGATTTTGCCCCGGTGTAACTAATTCCCGATTTTGCAGCATAATCTTTTATACTTATGCCTTCAAATTCAACCTGACAAAGTGCCTGGCAATCCGGTTTGGGGAGATCTTCCATAAAAAGCACCATATCCTGGATGGCTTCTGTCATTTCTTCATCCGACTCAGGTTCATTTTCAACACTTTCGGGAATATTTGCAAGCAATTGTGCACCAGATTTTCTGTAATGGTCGTTAATGATGTTTCTGGCGATCTGGAAAATCCATGACTGAACCTTGGTTTCATCCCGCAAACTGTCAATTTTCGAATGAATACGGATAAATGTTTCCTGAAGCAGATCATCGGCCAGACTTTCGTTTTTAACTTTTTTCAGGATAAAATGGCGCAATGATTCACTAAAGTGATCCCAAATGTCAGTTGTACTATTTTTCATTCAAAAATATTTAGGGTAATAAATTGAATTTTTCCATTTCAGATGCTGAAAATTCAGAAAAGCTGTGAATAGTTAATGCAACCTGTTTTTCTAATTCGGGCTCGAGATCCTGTTTTTCTGAATTTACATACACAATATTACCAATTCCGGCAGCAATAGCAGATTGGATTCCTGAAAATGAATCTTCCAAAACAGTACATTCTGATGGAGGTATTCCAATAATCTTGGCAGCGCGGAGGAATATATCTGGTGCAGGTTTCCCCGGAAAGGTCTTGTCATCATATACAATTTTATCGATGTCGAACCAGTTCTCTAACCTGAAATGATGAATGTAGAAATTAAGGTTTTCTGATTCTGAAGATGTAGCAATGGTCATCGGAACCTGTTTCATTTTCAGGAAATCGAGAAGTTCAGGAACTCCGTCTGATAATTTAAATTTTTCGTTCAGCGAAAGGCAGGTGTTTCGATATATTTTTTCTTTTTGTTCAGCAAGAGCTACAATTTCTGCGGAACTGACTTGTCGACCAAAAAGGTATTCAACAACTGCCGGATTGGTTCGACCATGCAAATGATTTCGGATTTCTTCGGACGAAAGTTCTTTCCCTCTAATTTGCATTGCCATTGTTTGCCAGGCATTTTCGTGGTATGCCGAATCCCAAAACAGAGTGCCGTTAAAGTCAAAAATAAATCCATTCATTTTATGATCTGTTTAATAATCAATACAGAAAATCAGAATCTATACTTTTTTACTAAGGTAAACATCCAGTGCTGCGGGGAAAGGTTGCAATGCCCGTTCAAAAATGCCGAGTGAATAAGCGATTGTTAATCCATAATTGGTAAGTGGTACACCTGCCATTCGGGCTTTCATTAATCGCGAAAGCATTTCGCGACGGTTCCACATGCAAGCACCACAGTGGATAATCAGTTTAAATTCGGATAAGTTATCAGGGAAATCGTGTCCGCGATGATGCACGAATTCAAGTTTTCCTCCAACATATTGAGTCAGCCATCGTGGAATTTTAATTGTGCCAATATCCTCACCAATCGGATGATGAGAGCAGGCTTCAGCAATCATCACTTTATCGCCTGTTTTTAGATTATCGATGGCCATAGCTCCTTTCACCATTTCCGAAAGGTCGCCCTGATAGCGCGCAAAGAGAATGGAAAAACTGGTGAGCAAAATTTCAGGAGGCGTGTCGGCAGCTACTTTCAGGAAAGCCTGGCTGTCTGTAATTACCAGTTTTGGGGGTTTATTTAATCGCGATAAAGCTTCCTTTAGTTCACGTTCTTTAACCACCATACAGAACGAATCGTTGTCGAGCAGGTCGCGTATCGTTTGGACCTGAGGCAGTATGAGTCGTCCTTTTGGAGCCTCTTTGTCGATAGGAACTACTAAAACAGCTGCTTCACCGGGTCCAACTAAATCGGCAACAATGCCCGGGCGGTTAATGAAATCATCTGGTGCCTGTTTCAGAATTGTTTGTCGTAGTTCATGAATACCTGATCCGCTGATAGCAGAAGTTTCGACAACTGGTATCTTTTCTCCGGCAAAACTTTTTTTCAGGCAATTACCGGTTGCAGCTAAATCGGATTTATTGAAAACTATGATAACAGGAATATCGCGATCTTTCAATTCTTTCAGGATTCCTTCTTCAAAATCGCCCCATTCATCGCATTTCGAGATAATTAAACCAAGTTCGGTGCGATCAAAAACGGCCATTGTTTTTTGAATCCGTTTTTCTCCCAATGCACCGCTATCGTCTATTCCAGCAGTATCGATAAAAAGTACCGGACCTAGAGGTAAAAGTTCCATTGGTTTTTCAACCGGATCAGTTGTTGTTCCGGCAATTTCAGAAACAATTGAAACTTCCTGGCTGGTTAATGCGTTGAGAATGGAAGATTTGCCGGCATTTCGCCGTCCGAAAATACCGATATGAAGCCTGAAGGATTTTGATACCCGCATGTTTGAATTTTTTTACAACTGCAAATTACAGATAAGTTGCGGGGAAAAGCAAATTGCCGGGAATAAATAGGGTCAAATGAATTTGTTGCGTGGACGTTTTGTTTTGATATACTTAAAAAAGAAAATAGATAAGCGGAATTTGACATCAAAAAAAATGCTCCATAAAAATATGGAGCATTTAACAGAGAAAACAGAAAACCTATTTTTTAGCAGGTATTACATGTTTAGCAGGAGTTGCCGTAGTTGCGGTAACTTTTTTCATCGGTGCCTTTTTTGTATTTTTCTTAGCAACTGTAGCTTCCTTTTTTACAGGAGCTTGTTTTGTCATCGAACTTTTTGTTGCTGCGTTACCTGCGAATGCCAAACCCAAAACACATACTGAGATTAATGCTAACTTTTTCATAATAATGATTTTAAAATTGTTTTTGATTCAATTTTACGAACCAGATAATTTTGTTTTACCCGAATTCCAATAAGATTGAACTTGAATTTTTATGTTGATGATTATTAAATGATTGCAGTTCAGATTCTTGTGCTATTTTGTCTTTTTAGTTCCTGAATTCTTTTT
Source organism: Prolixibacteraceae bacterium (assembly GCA_041736275.1). GTDB lineage: Bacteria > Bacteroidota > Bacteroidia > Bacteroidales > Prolixibacteraceae > Aquipluma. Next base: position 114,279 of record JBGSUC010000072.1, on the reverse strand, counting down.
ATATCCTTTATGATGAGCTTTTTTAGCTTTTTCTGCCTTCATATGAGGAACTGAATTGGTTTGAGAGACGATTGCGTTTTCTGTCATGTTTTTTGCAACTGCTGAACTGTTTGTTGCATTCCCGGCCAATGCGATGGTAAGGACAAGTGCGAATGCTAATAATGTTGTTTTCATTGTACGAATGTTTAAATTGTTATTTGATTACGATTCAAATGTACAGCGCGAAAAGCCTAAGGAAAGTTACCAACTTGTTAATGCGTTGTTAAAAGTTTATCGATGGTCGAAATCTTGAAGTATCTTTACTGTTTGAATAAATAGAAGCCTTATTTATTTAAATATTCAGGTACAAAACAGTTTTGTTTGGAAATTGCTAAAATGAAACGAATCAAAATCCATTTAAGGAAAAAAACAGGCCGGTTGGTCCTGACAATTTCTGTAATTGCTTCAATGGTTGGCTTACTTTTAATTCAGGTAAACTGGCTTATGGAATCGATTAAAATGCAGGAAACGATTTTTGCCAAAGGCGTGAATATGGCACTTCGGCAAACCGCATTAAATATGGCGAATGATGAAGAGTTAAGCACCGCCATGCAAAACAGTATTGAGAGGGATAGCCTGATTAATTCGAGTGAAGTATTCACACAAAACATCATTTCACGATTGGATTCAACGGTTCAGAAAGAGCTGGAATTTTACCATATAAACCTTGATTTTCATTTTATCCTGATCAATGGTGAAGACACTTTATCTCTTGATCGGAATGCAAAAGTTAAGAATGGCGAATTATTTCATCAGTCTTTTGAATCTCCTTATCCAGATTCCAGCATCGATTTGGCCATTCATTTTCCGGGCAGAAGTTCATTTATAATTAAGCGTATCGGAATTATGTTTGGAACTTCGGTATTGCTGATCTTGTTTACAATGGTATCTATTTTCCTGATCTTGTCATATTATAGAAAAGAGAGGAACTTTGCTCAACAGGTGAAAGATATGATTGGCAATCTCACACACGAATTTATGACTCCAATTTCATCGATTTCGCTTGCAGGAAATATGATTTTAAATAGAAGCCAGAAAGCCGGGGACGAGACTATTAGTCATTTGGCTACTGCAATTAAGGAAGAAAACACAAGACTTCAGAAGCAGGTTGACAGGCTTTTGCAGCTTGCAGCGGTTGAAAACAGTGGTTTTGACTACAACAAAAATCAGGAAGACATTCATCAGATTATTAATGATGCCATTCAATCGATGTCTTTTCAGATCAGAAGAAATGAAGCAGAAGTAATCTGTAATTTTCAGGCCGAAAAATCTGTTGTATTAGCCGATAGCTTGCGTATTGCAGATGTATTTGTGAATTTTTTATCGAATAGTATTAAATATAACATCGAAAAACCTTTGATAAAAATTGAAACCAGAAATTTGGATTCAAAAATTGAAATTACAATTGCCGACAATGGCATCGGAATACCAAGCCGGGAGTTCAAGCGAATTTTCGAAAAGTATTACCGGATTTCTACCGGCGACCTGCACAACACCAAAGGTTTCGGAATCGGACTTTTTTATGTGAAGACAGTAGTGAAAGCACATCAGGGAACAATAACAGTTAAAAGTGAAAACCACCATGGAAGTACTTTTACGATCGTTTTTCCCGTTATTAATTGAATTTGTATCCAAAAACAATGATCATGAATCGGATTGTAAATATTCTATTGGTCGAAGATGATTTAAATCTCGGGTTTTTACTGGTTGAATTTTTGGAGTTAAAAGGTTTTGCTGTAAAGCTTTATCGTGATGGACAAACAGCGTTTGCCGGATTTCAAAATGGTCATTTCGACTTTTGTATTTTGGATGTGATGTTGCCAAAAATGGATGGATTTACCCTGGCTAAAAAGATTAAAGTTCTTAATCCTCAGATTCCTGTCATATTTCTGACTGCCCGATCGCTGAAGGAAGATAAGATGAAAGGTTATGAGATTGGTGTTGATGATTACATCACAAAACCGTTTGATGAAGATGAACTGCTATATAAAATTAATGCAATACTAAACCGAAGCCATTTGTCGAAGTTTTCGGATGAAACTACATTTCAGATTGGACGATTCACCTTCGATCATCAGAACCAGTTGCTTGAAATTGACGACCAAAAACGACGACTAACCGAACGGGAAAGTACTATTCTTAAATTCTTGTGCCTGAATAAAAATAATGTAATCAGGCGGGAACAAATTCTAACAGCTATTTGGGGGGAGAACGATTATTTTGCCGGCAGAAGTTTGGATGTTTTCATTTCAAAACTTCGAAAATATTTCAGTTCTGATCCGACAATCAGCATCGAAAATATTCCTAAAGTTGGCTTTATCCTTCAGGATAATACCTGAAAATTAAGCAAAAGTGAAAACATAAATATAGCCTGGCTCGAACAAGCTATTCTAAGTAATTGTTATTTATGAAAACAAAACCATTAATATTTATTACGATGAAAAAAATCATGTTTGTGTTATTAATTACCCTCGTTCTTGGATTTCAAGCTAAGGCTCAGGATTATTCTACAGGAATTGGACTTCGCGGAGGTTGGGGTACTGGTTTAACTGTAAAACATTTTCTGGGTGAAAATAGTGCGGTCGAGGGAATTCTTGATTCGCGCTGGCATGGATTCAGTATTACTGGATTGTATGAAATCCATGCACAGGCATTCAATGCAAACCGTTTAAACTGGTATTATGGTGTTGGTGCGCACATCGGTTTCTGGAATGGCCAGTATTATCGCGATTACAACAACAATACCGATTATACTGTGATCGGAATTGATGGCATCCTCGGTCTGGAATATAATTTCGAGGAAATTCCTTTCAATATTGGAATCGACTGGAAGCCTGCACTTAATCTGGTAAGTAATTCCGGATTTACTGGCGATGGTGGAGCCATATCAATCAGGTATATCTTTTAATATCTATAGTTTAAAACATATATGAAACAGCCTGGTGGAAATATCGGGCTGTTTTTGTTTTAATTGAATAAATCTGAATATTGAATAAATGAATTTTCAGAAAGGAATAAAATTTCAGTCGTTTGTTGAATTTTGGGATTATTTGCCGGAAGAAGAACGCATTATTACAGATGTGCTTAGGCAGATTATTTTGACTCATTTACCTGCCGGAATTAAAGAAAAGCTGTCGTATAATGTTCCGTATTTCTACGGAAACAGAAGGATTTGTCTGATATGGCCGGGCTCAATTCCATGGGGAGGTATCCGAAGTGGTGTTTTACTTGGTTTTACTCAGGGGTATAAAATGCAGGATGTGGATAATTACCTCGATCATGGAACCAATAAGCAGGTTTATTATAAAATCTATCATTCGGTTGATGAAATTGATGAGCCGGCAATTGCTAAGCTTATAAAAGAAGCTGTTGAAATTGATTTGAAATTTAAACGTGCATAATCTGTCGTATAAGATTATAAATGTTCGCTTCAGGAAAAAAGCTTAGTTTTCGCGGCATCAATTAACTTAAATTCCGCTATTATCAACCGGACTCAATCCTTTGTCCTGATCCGCAGATTTGTCTTTGAACTCAGGTTTTTCAATGTGCAATACTCTTTGCGGAAATGGTATTTTGATGTTGTTTTGATTAAACAATTCAAATATCCGGACTCTGATTTCACTCTTCATATTTTCGACGCGAAATACTTTTTCTGACCAAAAATGTACTGAAAAATTCAGCGAAGAATCAGCAAATTCAGTAAACCGGACAAAAGGTGCAGGTTCTTTTAAAACACCATCTTGTTCATCAACGGCTTCTTTCAGAACCTTCATAACCAGATTAACATCCGACGAATAATCCACACCTATTTTGATGTCAAACCGCGATGCAATATCACTGTGCGTCCAGTTAATCAGCTGGTTTCTTGTTAGATCGGTATTGGGTACAATAATGTATTTGTCGTCTCTGGTCAGGACAGTAGTGGTTCTCAGGTTTATCTCCTGAACCTGACAAACCAAACCATCGATATCAATTATGTCATTTACTTTAACCGTTGAATCAACCAGAAGGATAATTCCAGATACAAAATCGCTAAACAGGCTTTGAATACCTAGTCCAAAACCAACAAGTAGAGCTGCCGATCCTCCCAGTAACAAAGTCAGATCAAAACCCAGAATCTGGAACCCGGAAAATAGAGCAATAACCAGTACCAAATATTTGATCAAACTATAAATTGAGTATTTTTTTGCCAGTACGATACGGTGCGCTTTGTATATCGTCTTCCTGATAGCGTACAACAAGAAAGTAGAAATAAGAATCAGGAAGATTAATTTAATGATAATTGAAACTTTGAGATTGTAATCTCCCAGTTCTACTATGGAGTAATTTAGTAATTCTTTCATGTCAATTTAGCGTGATATTTATACATTTAAGAAATGGGTTAAATAAACAGATAAAATTATAGATTGCTGCGGTTTAATCATCATGTTGTTCCTTGTTTAATTTAATATTAAATTCAGGAGCCTTGTAATCTTCCGGCAAATAGTTTGATGGAATCGTAGTCTTATTTCCATCACGGGCGGGCCTGGTAATGTGGCGATAAAATTTCAATTCCTCTTTCATTACATATATCCGGAACATCGCTGCTTTAATTGGTTTTTGTAAATAACTTGCATTATTGTTCACTTTTTATTTGCCATTCGGCATCTTATCATTATTCACAGGTTACCCATTTTGTAATTCGATGGGATTGAATTAATATGCTTCAGGTATTTCCTGATCGTTGTATCCGGCGGTTAATCATTAGAATAGCAATTCTTATCAGGTAAATATAACTGATGAGAATGAATATCCTTTGCCATAGTCCTTTATATGTTGATATAAAACCAGCTTGATCTGAAGAAAACCGGAATACAAAAAGAAGTATAAATATAAATTCGGCAGTAAATACAATCTGAGACATCAGGTAGAATTTGGGATTCTCATTTTTCCGGATTACTTTTTGCATAACTAATGGCAATAACAGTATGGATATAATACCAATGCTACCAAGTATTTCGTGTATAGTTCCTGAAGTTGTCAAGCTATTGGCAATACGATCGGCTTTAAAAACACCTGACCCAATTCCCTCACCAAACCCATATAGAACAATTAGCCATGAGGAAATTTTTGCATAAGTTCCTTTTTTTTCAAATTCGTAATGGAAGCCAACGCCAAACAAAATCAGGAGTATTCCAATTATTATCCAAATGGTTGAAATTTGATTTGAGACCGGGCTTATTGATGAACCTAACCTGCTCACGGTATCTTTCAATTGGCTGTACCCGGGAAAATAGGTTCCAAAAATAAACATGGTAACAACATCGACTATACTGGCCAAAATACCGGCAAATGCAGAAAACAGAATGTATTTTTGAGTGATTTTCAATGCGTGTGATTATTTTTGGTTCAGAAATTATTTCGGCAATTTCATTTGCAGAATCAACTACCAAAATGTTTTAATTTAAATTATTCGTTTCATCATCCTATGGTTTTATAACATTTGCTAAAACTTTCGGAATCTGAAGTAAGTCATAATCGTGCTGATAAATAAGGTATTTGTTATGCCATTCCGGGTTGAATTTTTCCTTGTATTCGCGTAATCCCTTATAATGTGCAAATGATCTGATTTTTTCGTAAGCAAATTTTATCGACTTTTCAGGAAAAGTATGTGGGTCATTCAGTCCGCTCATTGGAGCAAAGCCTAAATTGATATAAACTATACCTTTCGATTTCAAATGGTTAAAAAGTTCGATCAATATAAAATCCATCACTCCGTTGGGTGCATCTTTTGTTTTTCGTATTAAATCGTAAGTAGCCTCGTTTTTAGCATAATCGGGAATAATATTGAGAAAGGCAACAATTTTTTCTTCCTGGTTTTCTACCGTAATAAGGGTCTGATTTTTCAGTTCCTCCCAAACAAACATTCCCTGCGAAAAAATAATTTCTGTCCGGCCCATATCATTTAGCCATTCGTCGCTTACCGATTTAATTTTCTGAAGCACACCATCTTTTACCGGAGCTTCGTGAATTGTAGCTTTATAACCTCTGTCAACAACCTTGTTTATGGCATTACGCATTGGTTTCTTGGCTCCGCCTTCAAGTTTAAAAGTGGACAGATTTACAACACCCTCCTGTCCGAGGAACATGATCTTTTTTCTGTTTTGCTGATAAATATCGAGACTTTCTTCCGGAACCCGGTAGAATATGCTTTTCATTCCACTTTGGTAACAATACAAATCGAACTCAGCGATACAATTCCTCATTTCCTCATTATTCTGAGCGACTGGATTTTCAAGTACAACAGCAAAATTTCCGGAGATCCCATATGAAATAAATGCCTTTTTATTTCCGGAGAAGAAAATCATTTTATCGCCTGAAGTCTTAAAATAATCGAGTGAAGAATTTCCGTATGATTTTAATAATTCATTGGCCAAATTCAATTCCTCGTCGGTTACATTTTTTTGTGGTACATACGAACGTACAAATGTATAAATCAGAAAAGCGACAGACAGAAAGCCACTTATATTGATGGAAAGAAGAAATTTGCTTGCAAACCTGCTGGCCGGAACCAAATCATCAGTACTAATCAGAAAATAGTTCTGGATTGTATATCGTAACGATTGGGTGAAACTGAAATCGATATTGAAATGCTTTTTGTCCAGAAAATAAAAACCCACAATTCCGTATATTAACGTGGCTGCGGCTGTGAGTAGCGATGTCTGAAGTCCGACATTACGCATTCTGGGATTCGTTTTAATGTAATATTCCTTACGTGTTCCAATTAAAACCAGAATTGCCATGAATGCGATAATAGCCTCTTCAAAATCGATGGCTTTTGTGAGATGTCCAACAAGTGATACTAAGCTCAATAAAATGGCAATCCACCAGGCCGTTCTCAGTCCTTTCAGCAAAAAAGCTGCCGTTACGAGTAACAATAACCCGGCAGTCAAAACCAAATAATTGGAAACATGAATAGCCTGAACCGGTAAAAAATCTTTTAAAATCACCACGCGTTCAGAAATTGCCGGTGTTAATACGGAGATAATATTTATGATTCCAAGCACAAGAAGAAAGAATGCCGGAAAGACGCGCATCAGCAGCTTGTTTAGTTTCGCAAGGAAAGTTATAACACCAGCAAATAGAGGCATCCAGAATTCGAAAAAACGATAAAGAAATGTGATTGCAATTGCTTCCACATTTCCAAAACCAAAGCGAATCAGAACGTATGTCATTGAAACTTCGATGGCTCCGAGTCCGCGCAGAAAGGGAGAAACAATCAGGAAAATTACAGAAATGATATAGCCCATTACGGCTGCAAGAATTGAAGGATTAAAATTGAGTGCCATCATGGCGACATACAGGTGAGCTATTCCGATAAATTCAATAATTACAGATATCAGAACCGTATAGATAAATTGTTTTTTATCAATTTTGTTATTCTGCAGGTCATTCATGAAAACTTGTGTCGCAGGGATCAGTTTAACCAACATTCCATAAATGGCACCCTTTTTCATGATCGAACGGTAAACGAAGAACAGAACGAATTTAAGCAATACAATTGCAGCCAATGCGTACCATTCTCCTGAACCAATAGTTCCTTCAATCAGGGTATAGATGAAGGCAGGTATTGCAACTATTATTACTGAGAGTATTCCAATAAAACCATAGATCGATGAGGCAAAATGAATCTGGGTATTTTTTATACCTTTTTTCTCAATCGAATCGGTAAAGAATGCCAGAGACGAAACACCACCAGCAGGTAAAAAAACACTTATTAAATTTCTTTTGACAAAAAGAATTGTCGAATCATATAATGACACTTTATGGCGAATAGAAGCAAATGAAAAAACATACATCAATCCCTGAAGAATTATATACACAGCAGTTAAGGCAATTCCTGCAAGTATCCAAAGGCTGTTTGCACTTTTCAAAACATCTTTAACCTGAAATAATTCGGATCGCTCATGCTGAATGAACCAGATTCCGATAGCAATAAAGAAAAGTGTTAAGATAAATTGAATGATAATTTTCTTGTTTTCGCGTAGAAAAGGATTGGAATGTTCTTTAAACATGGTGGTTATTGGCCTGGCAACAACGTCATTTTTCATATTGAAAATGGATAAATATTTATGTTGATGAACCTTGATTTTTGTCAGGAAGGTAGAGCCAAAAATAAGCAAAAATTAGTTGATCACCTTGACATGGATTTTTTTTATAAAGTTGGAGAACTAAATTACGTCAGGAAAACTATTCAATTTACAATGGAAAATACTCAGAATTTGAACGCATTTGCATAATTTTCAGACAGAGATCGTTTTAAATTTAATGGATTAAAATTCTCTGACTGACTTATGGCTCATTACTTTATGTGCCATAAAAAGCAGAAAGACAGAGACCACATTTACGCCAATACACGTCCATAAATTGGCCGTAAAGAGCATCCACACAGAAATATTGGCAATCAATATTAAAAGCAGAATGCTGAAAAAATAATAAAGCATTACTCTTTTAATTATGTCTCCGCCCAATTGAGACTTAACCATGTTATTTCTGATTTGTGGCAGGTATTGTGGATATTCGCGTTCGAGCATTACGCCCTCTCTAAACGCAGCGTGTAAAAGTTCGTGGTACACTTTCATGTCGAGAAACCAAATGACCATTATTCCAAGAGAAGCCGCGATGCAGATGCCAATTACCATTGCCCAGATATTTACAGGCACGAATTCCTGCTTGCTCAGCACAAATCCAATTGCACCCAGTGATACCAAAAGCCAGTGCGAAGTCAGTTTCCGGTATTCCAATTCAAGCATATTGAAGTGCCGTTCTTCTTCACCAATATGATTGTAAATTTCAATCAACTGATCAAATGGCAGGTCTTTTTTTGTCATGAGTGCATTTTTTTCGTTACACAACCATAACAATCAATCGATCACTGTGTTCAGCAAAAACCCCCTTCCGGCGAACCGAAAGAGGGCTTTAAAATATATCTAATTGAAGGGTATGCGCGATCGATTACATCATTCCGCCCATTCCGCCACCCATTCCACCACCCATTGGTGGCATAGCTGGTGCGTCTACTTTTTCGTCAACCAAAACACATTCGGTTGTCAGGAACATACCTGCAATTGATGCAGCATTTTCCAAAGCAATGCGTGTAACTTTAGCAGGATCGATTACACCAGCTTCGTATAAATCTTCATATACATCAGTCCGTGCATTGTACCCGAAAGCGCCTTTGCTTTCGCGAACTTTCTGAACGACTACAGCACCTTCTTTTCCAGAGTTGAAAACAATCTGGCGTAATGGTTCCTGAATGGCACGTTTTACGATTTCGATACCAGTTGTTTCGTCTTCGTTTTCGCCGGTTAAACCTTCCAGAGATTCAATGCTGCGGATATAAGCAACACCACCACCAGGAACGATTCCTTCTTCAACAGCGGCACGTGTTGCACTTAATGCATCGTCAACGCGGTCCTTTTTCTCTTTCATTTCAACTTCAGAAGCAGCACCAATATATAGTACAGCAACTCCGCCAGCTAGTTTAGCCAAACGTTCCTGAAGTTTTTCTTTATCGTAATCAGAAGTTGTTGTTTCGATCTGTTTTTTGATCTGTCCAACTCTGGTTTTAATTGCTTCTTCAGAACCGGCACCTGCAACAACAGTAGTTTTTTCTTTGTCGATGGTGATTTTTTCAGCCTGGCCTAGCATTTCAAGCGTAGCGTCTTCCAGTTTCATACCTTTTTCTTCGGTAATTACTACACCACCAGTCAGTACAGCAAGGTCTTCAAGCATTTCTTTTCTACGGTCGCCAAATCCGGGAGCTTTCACTGCGCAAACTTTTAACGATCCGCGTAAACGGTTTACAACTAAAGTAGCCAATGCTTCACCATCAACATCTTCAGCAATAATTAAAAGTGGACGACCAGTCTGAGCTGTTTGTTCCAGAATTGGAAGCAAGTCTTTCATGGTGCTTACTTTCTTGTCGTGGATCAGGATATAAGGGTGATCCAGGTCAGCTGCCATTTTTTCGCCATCGGTAATGAAATATGGAGAAATGTAACCACGGTCAAACTGCATACCTTCAACAACATCAACATAAGTTTCTGTTCCTTTGGCTGCTTCAACAGTAATTACACCTTCTTTATTCACTTTTTTCATTGCTTCAGCAATCAAAGAACCAATTTCGTTGTCGTTATTGGCAGCAATTTTGGCAACTTGTTCGATCTTGCTAAAGTCGTCACCAACATTTACAGCCTGAGCCTTGATGCTTTCAACAACTTTTAATACAGCTTTATCGATACCACGTTTCAAATCCATTGGATTTGCTCCGGCAGCAACGTTTTTTAAACCAACTGAGATTAATGATTGTGCAAGAACAGTGGCAGTTGTTGTTCCGTCACCCGCATCGTCACCCGTTTTGCTGGCTACTTCTTTCACCATCTGGGCACCAATGTTTTCGTATGCATTCGAGAATTCAATTTCTTTGGCTACAGTTACACCATCTTTAGTGATCTGTGGTGCACCGAATTTCTTTTCAATAACCACGTTACGACCTTTTGGTCCGAGGGTTACTTTTACTGCATCAGCCAATTTGTCAACTCCTTTTTTCAGTAAGTCGCGGGCTTCAATATTGAATTTAATTTCTTTTGCCATTTTTAATTCTTTTTAAAATGTTATTAATTAATTATTCAGCAACAAACAAAACATCAGTCTGCGACATAAGTAAATAATCTGTTCCGTCGATGTTTAATTCGGTGCCGGAATATTTTCCGTAGAATACGAAATCACCAACCTGAATTTCCATTGGTTCATCCTTTTTTGGTGAACCTACCAGAACTACTTTACCAACTTGTGGTTTTTCTTTTGCTGAATCAGGAATAATGATTCCACTAGCTGTTTTCTTTTCTGCTTCTTTTGGCTGAACCAAAATTTTACCAGCCAGAATTTTTCCTTTTAAATCTGCCATTTTAGAATTATTTAATTTGTTAGACATACGTTTTTTTAATTCGACATCCTTTTTTATCAGATACTATGCCAAAGACGTTATTGCCAAAAATCGTCTCCTGAATTCGACAGTTTTGCATCTTTAAATGATATAAAACCTTCAGGCGATAGTTAACATGCTGAAATAAAAGCGATTTGATTGTTTTACTCCGACTGTCATTTTGAGTGTCAGACTGTCAGATTTTCTCCATTTGTAAAATATGACTGTCTTTTACTCTTCTCTGATTGGATAATTGCTTTCCGCAATAAATCAACCAATCGGCAGTATTTAGCGTTGAATTTTTTTCTATGTGTATTTAAACTAGAAAACGGCTACATTAGAAATGGCAATACATGCTTTTGAATCATTAATTACCAACCTCAGTTTTTGAGCCTCAACCGGTTTGATTTTGAGTATGCGCTTGTATCCAATTGTAGTTCCGCTACCAATTTCCTTCCAGTTTCCATCTTTTTCAATTTCAATAGTGAAACTTTTTATTCGCTGGCCGAGTTTGATGTACTCCTGGAGAAGAACGTAGCTGATAAGCTTATTTTCACCCAAATCTATTTCAAGTGTACCGTTCTTTTCCTTGTCGTTGGTTGCCCAATAAGTTTCCTTGGCATCATCTGTAACCATCGCTGCATCATAAACCGACGAGTTTCCACGAACAGATGAAGCTTTGGCCGGTTTGTTAAGTGCCAGATTGGTACGGAAGCGTTCATCGATCAATTTCTTCCAGCCTAAAAGCGAAACCACATCAATTTCGTTGATCAATCCTCTTCGGTCCGGAGGAATATTTAAGATTAAATTGGCTCCGCGACCAACTGAACTAAGATAAATATCGAACAATTGTTCCGGTGTTTTAACAAGAGAATCTTCTTTGGCGTGGTAAAACCATCCTGGACGAATGGAAACATCCACTTCTGCAGGGATCCATGATGTGCCATTTTCATTTCCGGTATTTAGGATATCCTGGATGCCGCTCTTGCCTGCATATAAACTATCTGCAGTAATTGTGTTCCAGTTGGTTTCATTTACATACCCACTTTCGTTACCGCACCAGCGAATATCAGGTCCAGCATCGCTAAAAAAGATGACATTGGGTTCAAGTCCACGAATTAGTTTTAGTGTTGTTGGCCAATCGTAGTATGTTTTGCCGTCAATTTTCCGCTTTTCTTTTGCACCGCCATAATAGCCGTCGCCTCCGTTAGCTCCATCGAACCACATTTCGAAAACGGGTGAATGTGCCGCGAAAAGTTCTTTTAACTGGTTACGGTAATATTCAATGTAAGATGGTGAACCATAATCGGCACGATTCCGATCCCATGGAGATAGGTAAACACCGAACTTCAGGCCTTCAGCGCGACAAGCTTTTTCAACTTCATCAACTACATCACCCTTACCCTCTTTGTATGGACTGTTTTTTACCGAATGTTCGGTATACTGACTAGGCCATAAACAAAAACCATCGTGGTGTTTGCATGTTAATACCAACCCTTTCAGTCCTGCAGATTTAATGGTTTTGGTCCATTGAGTGACGTCCATTTCGGTAGGATTGAAAACTGACTCGCTTTCATCTCCATATCCCCATTCCTTATCTGTAAATGTATTGGTGGTGAAATGTACAAATGCATATTGTTCCATTTCGTGCCATTCAAGTTGACGATCAGTCGGAACAGGTAAGACAGGTTCCGGAGGAGTAACCGTTTTTTGACATGCCGTAAAAACAAATAGAATACTTAGCAAGGTCAGTTTTATACCTGAAAATGTTCGGTTCATAGCAATTTGGTTTTTGAGTTTAGGAAACATGTTAAAATAAAAAAAGTTTTCAATGTAATTACATTGAAAACTTTCAGATATATCATATTCAGACTTTAATCTGAAGTGAATTGCTTATTTCGCAGAATCAGGAGTTGCAGTCGGACTTGCTGTGTTAGCATCAGTCGGAGCTGGAAAATTTGGAACCTGATTTGGATCGATGGCATTTTCAATTTGATCTTTGATCGCAGATTGTCCGCCAGCTTTATTTTCTCTTGGGATGAAAGCAGTTCCACCAATTGATAATACTAACAAGGCGATTGCTAATGCCCATGTTGCTTTTTCAAGGAAGTCATTTGTTTTTCGAACCCCCATGATTTGATTCGAAGACTGAAAATTACTTGCCAAACCACCACCTTTTGAGTTTTGAACCAATACAATCAATATAAGTAATATGCAAGTAATAAATAATAAAACTGTGATCAGTGTGTACATGTTAATGGAATTAATTGTTCATTAAATTTTTGATTTTTTCAATCTGACCGGCAAAGTAAGTACTTTTTTCCGGATATTTCAAACTTAATTTTTCAAATATATGAATCGCTTTTTTGTAATATCCCTGCTTTGCATAGATGAATGCCAATGTTTCTGTTACAAAGTCCTCGTCCTCGTCCTCTTTCTTGTTTTGGTTTTCCATTGGTGAAACGTTGTTGTCATCCTTTACCGGCGGCATTTTAGGATTGATCTCAAGGAATTTTTCAATAAGACTGTCTTTCTTCTTTTCCGTTTTTTTCTGCATCGATCGTGCAATTTCATCTATTGTTTCTTCCGCTATATCGGTTGGATTGAGCTGATATTGGGTTGGATAAAGGAGATCGAAAATTACCGGTTCATCAATGTCTTCAGGCAAATTTAATTCTGACAGATACGGCTCAGTTTGATTGGCTTTTTTATTCAGGAAAAGATACAATTTGCGACGGTCATGAATTCGGATCGCTCCATTGATCAGTTCTTGTTCGAACAACGAGTTGTTCAGATTTTTCAAATTTTTGAGGTAAAGAATCCAGCCCGTTTCAAACGCGGGGTATCGCTCAGTCAATTCTTTCAGAATTGGAAGCGTTTCCTGATTTAACTTGTCAGGAGTTTGTATAAACTGAATTATTTGCTTGGCATTCATTGGTTACCAGTTTGCAACAGAGGCATTGAAAATGTCGTCAGCCAGTTTTTTTATAATTTCAGGAACAAGGCTGTCTTCAACGGAGCTCAGAGAATTGTTACTATCGTAATCTTCATATGCAGTAAATGTCTTTTCCCAATCCTGTTCGTGATCTTTATTGTTGGTGTATTTTACTTTCACAGAAATAGTAAGTCTGTTTTGTGCCGCGAGGTCCCCTTGTGAAATATTTATTGGTTTAACATCGTAATCTGTTATTTGCCCTGAGAATTCAAGGTCGCCATTTTCCGAAATCTGATTCAACGAGGTCTGCTTGATTAATTTCTCCTGAAGGCCATTCTGACCTTCAGTAAATTGCTGGCTTAAATTTGGGTTAACCAGTTTTGCACGGTTTGGAAAATAATATACCGAAAAAGTCTTTACATTGGGAGCAATTGAAGCTCCTGTAAACGAGTAGCCAATTTTGCATGCAGTAAATGTTACTGCAATAAACAGTGCTGAAATCAGGATGATTATTAAACTTCGTAGCTTCATTCGAGAGTGATTGAATAGATAAATTTTATTTAATCGATGTCGTATTCTTTAATTTTCCGATAAAGTGTTCGTTCCGAGATCCCCAGTTCGCGTGCCGCATATTTACGTTTCCCCTTGTGCTTTTCAAGTGCTTTCTGAATCATTTCAATTTCCTTGTCTTCAAGTGATAATGATTCTTCAACAAATTCTTCCGTGTCGTAAATATGGTTGTTATCTAACGGATTAATATTTACACGATTTGGAGCTGGTTTTTCATGCACATAATCACCTCTGTCGGTCTGATATAATTTCCTGATAAGTTGTGCGTTATCGTCACGAACATCATCAATTGTTGCTTCATTCTGAAGTATGTCATGCACCAACTTTTTCAGATCATTCATATCCTTCTTCATGTCGAACAGAATCTGATAGAGAATTTCCCGCTCAGACGAAAATGTTTTTTCATCAACAGAATGATAGAGCGCCGGCAACTTGCTTCCGGATTGGGTCGGAATATACCGCTGTAAAGTTGCTGCATCAATAACGCGTTCTTTTTCAATAATCGAAATCTGCTCAGTAATATTTTTTAACTGACGAACATTTCCAGGCCAGCGGTAATCGAGTAATACAGCAACTGCATCATTTTCAAGCCTGATGGCTGGCATTCTGTATTTGTCGGCAAAGTCGGAAGCAAATTTGCGAAAAAGCAGATGAATGTCTTCGGTGCGGTCGCGAAGTGGTAAAACCTTGATTGGGACAGTATTTAACCGGTAATACAAATCTTCGCGAAATCTGCCCTTATCGATTGCTTCAGGAACATTTACATTTGTGGCAGCGACAACACGAACATTCGTTTTTATAACTTTTGATGAACCTACTTTCATAAATTCGCCGGCTTCAAGTACCCGAAGCAGACGGACTTGTGTTGAAAGTGGCAGTTCTCCAATTTCGTCAAGAAAAATGGTACCACCATCGGCTTCTTCAAAGTAACCTTTGCGTTCGGCTAATGCACCTGTGAAAGAACCTTTTTCGTGTCCGAAGAGTTCCGAATCAATAGTTCCTTCCGGAATTGCACCGCAGTTTACAGCAATATATTTACCATGTTTCCTGGCCGAAAACTGGTGAATAATTTGCGGAAAAGATTCTTTACCTGTTCCACTTTCTCCTGTTATTAAAACCGAAAGATCGGTCGGGGCAACCTGTACTGCAATCTCAATTACATGGATTAATGCGGGAGAGCTACCTATAATACCAAATCGTTGTTTAATTTCCTGAATATCCATTGTAAGGACAATATGTTTAACTTTGCAAAATTACAATTTAATAGTTTAAGTCCTGTTTAAAATTAAATTAACTTTAATCACAATGCCTTAAGCTGCCCATGTTTTAACATGTTTTAGCTTTTGAACTTTGATTATTCAATGAAATAAGCATGATTGTAAGATTATCGATCGGATTGATAATAAACTTTATGCGAATTCCATGTGACAATTTTAATGTCGTTTACTAACACATGAAATAACGAAATGAACTTTATTGGAATTATCCCTGCCCGTTTTCAGTCGACCCGTTTCCCCGGAAAACCATTGGCTTTGCTTGGCGATAAAATAATCATTCAATGGGTGTACGAAAATGCTAAAAAAGCATTGGATGAAGTTTATGTGGCAACTGATGACGCACGTATTTATCAGGCAGTTGAGGCGTTTGGCGGGAAAGTAGTTTATACTTCGCCTGATCATCAGAGTGGAACTGACCGTTGTGCTGAAGCCGCGCTCAAGGTAGCCGAAAATCTAAAATTCGATGTGGTGATCAATATTCAGGGTGACGAGCCTTTTATCAGACCCGAGCAAATTGAGGGACTTAAAACCTGCTTCGATTCACCTGAATCTGAAATTGCCACCTTAATTAAACCCATTACAAATGCCGCTGAAATTACGAATATCAACCGCCCGAAAGTGGTCATAAATAAAAATCAGGAAGCAATGTATTTTAGTCGTTCACCCATTCCTTTTGTGCGCGACAGCAAAACAGAGGAATGGATCAATCAGATTAATTTTTACAGTCATATCGGCATGTACGCATATCGGTTTGACGTTCTGCTCGAACTCACAAAGCTTCCAATCGGAATTCTTGAAAAAGCGGAGTCGCTCGAACAATTGCGATGGCTCGAAAATGGGTATAAGATAAAAACAGCACAAACTTCGTTCGAAAACATTGGAATCGATACTCCTGAAGACTTGGAGGAAGCCCGGAAAATCTTAATGTCTTAGGCTTTCCTCTTTTAACCTGATTTTATGAAATTCACCAAAATGCATGGTCTGGGTAACAGATGGAACAGTTTCTATGACAGGTCCGGCTGTTGAAAGCTTTTCAGGAGAAATGAAGTCTTGATAGATTTTTTACTGATTAGTCCATATTTTCAAAGAATCAGGAATTAGCTTGTTATTCTTACAGGCATAATTATTCTTCCTGATAAAATTATCCAGTTCTTCTTTTAGCTGCTTTTGACGATCAGAATTGTCCGTTGGCTCAATGTCAAGACTTGGATAGATTTTATAGATTGTCTGGCCCGATAAAAATTCTTCGGAACTAATCATATCAAGAATTTCGTTTTTATTCCGCATCAACGGATAAGTTTGCAGGCTTCGGAAAGGAACCGAATTATCAAGTCCATGGCCAATCCAGGAAGCAACTGAAGGTCGGGAGATGTATTTTCCACCATCAAGCAAGGCAATTAAAGAAGGGGTGATGTCGTAATGCGTAATCACTGAAGAAAATTTTTCAGCTTTTTTCAGCAATGGAGAATAGATAACCAGTGGTACATGAAACCGATCGATCTGTGTACTTATTGGTATTTCTGGCATCCGGTGATCGCCCGTGATGATGAAAATCGTATTCCCGAATGAGCTTAATTTACTGTATTCATTCATGAAATACCTCAACGACTCATCGAAATAAAGTATTGATGCAAACTGCGCATCGTATTGGTGGTTGAATGTTTTTGTTTTATCACTCAAATTCAGAGAACTCATTCTCTCGTCAAATCTTTGATTGTAATATTTCTGATTTGTGACAATGAAAGGCGAGTGCATAGCCAAAGTAAGTAAAACATCAACCTTTTTGGAATCCGGATTAGATTTTACATATTCCAGATACCGTTGAAAAATTTCGTGATCGCCATATCCCCACGAAAAACCATTTCCTGATGCCGGAAGCTTTTTGTAATCTGTTCCAAATTTACGGCTGTCAATAATCTGCTCAGTCCCTTGCCTGCGAAGAAAAAGATCCATGTTATCGAATTCTGCTTCACCTCCATAAACGAATGCACTTGTATAATCTGCCTGTTTTTTTAGTAAACTGATCAAACTGAGGTGATCGGCCATTTTTGATCCTAATTCAGCAAATCCGTGTTCTCCAAATGGAAGCGATGCGAGGGTAGAAGGTAAAACTTCAAAAGTACGCCCGGAGGTACTCAGGCAATTTTCCCAATAAAGGCTTTTTTGCATCAGCGAATCCAGGTATGGTGTGAAACTTCCCAGGTAAGCGCCTTCTCCGCTATATGCACGACCAAGACTTTCGACAATAATCAAAACAATATTCGGTGGCGTCTCTCCCAAATTAAAATATTCTCCTAAAACATCCGGAGTCGTTTCCTGATGAAGAAACGGAAAGTCAGGATTAATGTAGGTAAATGGATTGCCTTCGGGAGAAGTAGCAACAGCGGTGAAAGTATATGATTGATTATTTAGTGATCCCATATTCATATAGTGACGGGCAACACTTTCGACGAAGAAACTAAGCTTATTTGTCGAGACGAACATGCTAAACTCATCCTCAAATTTTGCCGGTTCCGGATCAAATTGTTTAAGCGGAAGCATCGAACTTAACATTAAAATGGTAAGAGTTGCCATCACCCAGGGTTTCAGTTTGTAGTAAACATGTTTAATGAAAATCCGGATCATTAATGCAAGATATAACGTGATCAGAATAAAAGGGAAGATATTTAATTCTCCTGACGCACCTACCGTATGTTCGATTTCCTGAAGCGAATAGCCCAACAAATCGGCGCCCAATGGGACTCTGGCAGATGCAAAATACATCATCAGCAACATATCAGCCAAAACCAGAAAAATGCTGATCGTAATGAAAAAGAAGCGGGCAGTTTTCTGGCTAAAGTAAGCTAAAATCAGAAATGGGATCATTAAAATGGCTGATATGCGCAGGTATAAAATCAGGTCGTATTTTAATCCTGAAATCAAATTTAAAAAGCTGCCTTCCGGATAGTTCGAGAAATTTGAAGTAATTACCAGTTCGTAAAAACGAACAATTAGAATCATTGAAGCCAGAATAAAACTCAGGCTTAAAAAACGTCTTAATGATCGGATGACAAGCCGTATTGATTCCTTGTAATTCTTCATGGTATTAAAATAATCGTGAAATACTGATATCTAATGTATAATAGCTGGAATATTTTCCAGATAAAAGTTCTTCGTTTCCCCACGTTCCTCCTGTGTTCAGAATCCAGACACGACTAAATATATGATTGTATTCCAACCGGAACGACCGTGTTTTTAAGGTTAATCTGGATTTTGAATTAATGTCAATCAGGTTTTGATTATCATCTGGTGAAACACCATATCCCAATCTCAACCCAAGATAATTTTCGGGATCAGAAAAATAACGCCTTACCTGTAATAATCCAGAAACAGAGGTCCCGTCGGTCCCTGGGGTGACAAATGAGCGCAACGAAATCCAGTAGTTGCCGGTATATTTGCCTATAGTTGCAGTGTAAATATCAACATTCGAGTTGCTGAAGTATAAAATACGCATTCCGATTGACCCTTCGAACGATTTTGGAAAGTTATGATACCATTCTGCTCCCAGGCGGTTTTTAGGGAAAATTGAATTTTGAGAAAAACCATAATTCAGGTAGCCGTAGTTGTTTTCACTAATTTTAGGGTATGCATCCATTTCGTACTGGAATCCGGTATATCCAAATCGTTTGGCATAGTTCACCCGGGCAATTACTGTTCCTAATTTAGTCTTTCTGCCATACGAAAATGCTGTGATTTGCCACGGATCACGGTTAAAATCCTTGTCGAAATTGTCGATGGTATACGAAAGTCTCAGCTTGTTCTTCATCACATCGGGCCGGTATTCCTGAAGTTTTTTCAAGGCTTCGGCTTGCCCGGGGTATAGCTGAATAAAATCGTGAAGTGTAGAAACGGCTTCCTCATATTTTTCATTGCTGTGAAGTATCCTGGCTTTTTTGACAGTGAAAGCCTCCGAAGATGGTTGTTTCTTCAATGCCAGATCACAATATTCAACCGCTTTATCGTAATTTTCGGACCAATATTCAACGTCGGCAAAGGCATCCAGAGCCTCCATATTGTCAGGATTTCTGCTCAGTACTTCATTTAAAATAACCCGGGTCGAGTCGTATTGTCCGTCCCAGGCATAGGTTCGACCAAGAAGCAGGGCAACATCTGAGTTAAATCCCTGAGAGAGGATTGTTCTGCAAATTTGGCGTGCTTTAACACGTTCTCCGCTAAATGCGAGTTTACGGGCTTCATCGAAAGTCTGGGAAAAAACACTGTTCGATAAACCGGTTAACAGGATAATTGTCATTAAGGCAATTGTTTGTGCCGTTACTTTGTTCCCTATGTTTGGAGTTAATCGAATCATATTAGGTACTTTTCTGAATGAATAATATTTAATTCTTTTTTTTAAATCCGACACGGGGCATATTTCCCCAGGTTTTTTTTCGCCGGATAAAATAATCGAAATTTCCACGTAAAGCCCAGAATACAACTAAAGGATGAAAAATGAGAGGCTCTATCCATGCAGTAATAATAAGCTTTATGATTTGGCTCTTTTTCTTGTACCGGTGAAATGCCAGAAGATCATATAGTATGGCATAGGTTGAAAAAGTAATCGAGAAAAAGTAAACAAAAAACAGCATGACATAAAAGAACGGCCAGTTTGGTTCACCTATAATGGAAATGAATATGAAATAAAGAATTCCGATGGTTTCAATGATTGGGGCGAGCCATTCGAAAAACACCCAGAATGGATGTGAAACCATTCCCATAAATCCATATTTAGCATTAAAGAAAAGGTTCCAGTGAATAAAAAGTGTATCAATAGTTCCTCGCGTCCAGCGGTTTCTCTGGCTTCCCAAAACCTTTAAGCTGGAAGGTACCTCCGTCCAGCAAAGCGGATCAGAAACATAGGCAACTTTATATTTTATTTTTTTCTTTGCCATGTATTTTCTCATTCGGACAACCAGTTCCATATCTTCGCCCACCGTTTTTGTGAGATAGCCTCCACAGCCAATTACAACTTCCTTGTCGAATAATCCAAGTGCACCTGAAATGAGAAGAAGTCCGTCGAGTCGGCTCCATGCCAGTCTTCCCATCAGGAATGCTCTGTTGTATTCAATAATCTGAAACCGGGGAAGCAGCTCGTCGGGAACGTCAATTTCAATAAGTTGTCCATCAATTATTTTGCAGGAGTTTGCAATTCCGATAACGCCGCCTGTTGCAATTACTTTTCGGGAAGGTTCTTCCAGAAATGGTTTAATCATTTTCTGGAGTGCGTACGGGTCAATTATCGAATCAACATCGATAGAGATAAAATAATCGCCCTTGGCAATATTAATTCCGGAGTTTAACGCATCTGCTTTCCCTCCGTTAAATTTATCAACAACAGTCAGATTATTAAAGGCCTTTTTTCGCGATTTGTATATACCGCGTATTTCCTGGCAGGGTATTTTATAGTCAAATACATAAGTTACTTTCTCAAGATCGAATGCTTCAATTGCTTTTTCGAGGGTATTGTCTTTACTGCCATCGTTTACTACTACTATTTCAAAGCTTGGATAATACAAGGCCAAAAGCGCTTTTATATTTTCAACAATGGTAACAGATTCGTTATACGCAGGAGCGATCACCGTTATCATTGGCGCAAAAGGCGAAGATATGATCGCATCGTAATTGGTGTTTTTTGTATGGTAATAATTCCGGATTAACTCTTTCGCCGAAACTATTGCCAACCAAAGATACAAGCTGAAGATGCTGATCGCATACAGCAAAAAGAAATTCTCGAAAACGGCTGTAAAAATTCCACCAAACATAGGCTTTAGTTTCTTGGATCAGTGATATGAGCAAGATATTTATCAATTTCCAAATCAGGATTTTGATTCATTGAAATTAACCTTTCCTTACCTTGATTATTTATATAATACAATGATCGGCAAGCTTCCGTTTTTAATGAAACAGAATCGGATTGAATGATGGATTCCAGAAAATCAAAATCTTCGTTATTGCCAATATTTTTCAATGCTTTTATTATTTCTGTTTTGTTAATTTCTGTTTCTGTGTGATACAACTCTTTTATAAGATTTTTACCATCAAATAATCTCAAATCATTGATTGCCTTTATGGAAAGAAATCGGGTTGATTCAACTTTGCTTTCGAGCAATTTGAATATTTCAGAAGCATTTTCAATTTGCTGAAAAAAGATAATCATACGCAAACAAAAATTTCGAACATTGGCATTTCTTGAATCGAGATAATCAACAAATGACGGAACCGGAAGCTGGTGGAGCCGAAATATATAAAAGGTAGATATTTGGGTCCATCGTGAAAACGGATAGGTTAATGTTCTTAAAAAACCGAATGGTTTTTCCGGATGAAGCCTTACGTAAGAAACCTGAGATTCAGTTCTTACAAGGCTGTGTGAGTTGTTTAGATAATTAGGAATAATTTCCAATGCTCCTTCGGGGTTAAGAATGGTTAACTCTCTTACTCCTTGTACTTTTCTGAAGTAGAACGAGGATTTAGCCAATTTGAGTGAATCCTTGTGTAGCCCAAGTTTTACAAATATTTCAGAAATAATTGAATCCATTTCACCTCTGAGGTTTTCTTTAAAATTGATAAGCACCTCTGTTATAATTTTTCTGTTTCTCGGAGTTTTTACTTTTTTAAGTTTTTTGGAAGCTTTTTCCCAGTTAATTTCGCCAAACAGATACGATCGAAAAATGTCTTCATATAAATTTCGGTAAATGCTGTTGTAACGCTCATTTCGGTTCATCCGGTTGTTGGTGTAATACAAAACCAGAAGAACCAGATTGACACTAAGAATAAAGAATAAAATGAGCATTATAAAAAGGAAAATGATGGGGTAGGTGTAGGTTTTTTCGATAATCCGAATATATAAGTTTCGGGTTATTGTGGGAAAATGCTTATTGCCATAAATGATAAGGTTATCTTTTAATTCACCGAGATTCTTTTCTCCATAAAATTGGAGAATTAATTTATTTATTTGACTGTGGGGTTCTCTTGATTTGTTGGAAGTTGCCTGCTCTGGACTATCTGTTTCTTTTGTTTCTTGTGGTTTTGATGTAACCGAATCTTCCACCCTGGTAATCCGGACTTGAGTGTCTGATTGATTTTCAATGATCCGGATCGAGTCTGCTGGCTGAGCTGTAGTGTTTTGTGCTTCAGAAATGGATGCCGGATAGAATATACTTAATCCGAAAAACAGCCAAATGCCAGGAATTATCAATTTCCAATACTTAATTCTGATTGATCCCACTGATAAATTTTTTATAATTTAGTAATTCGATCTATCTGTTCATCTTCTCATCGCAAGCAACTTTCGAACTCTAACGTTTAACTCAACCAGGCTAAATGGTTTTACCATGAAATCATCGGCTCCCAGATCGAATGCTTTTAATACATTTTCTTCCACACCTGCAGCTGATAAAACAAGAATTGGGGTAGTCTTTTTGCGCTCGTCACGGAGAATCGAAATAACTTCGTGTCCATTTACGCATGGCATAAATAAATCAGTAATAATCAAATCTACATCGGAGTCTTCGAGGATTTTAAGACATTCTTTTCCGTCATTTGCTTTAATGATTTCGTAGCCTTCCCGTGTCAGGCTATGATAAATTGTTTCCAAAATCAATTTATTGTCCTCTGCCACTAATATTCGTTTCATCTGTATATTCTTTTGAATTTAATACATTCGCATACTTATATTCAGCTAAGACGTAAATTAAAATTTGATAACTGAAGGTTCGAAGATAATAAAACTTATCCGATATATTTATGGAATTTAAGTTCAAAAAATGTCCTGTCTCTATTTGGTAGCAGCTGAAACATAACTTTTCGTTTAGAATAAAAAGTTGTATAAATCTTTAATTACGCATAGTTGTTATAATCAGAATATAGTTTGATTCAATATGAAAAGCATTGTGAAAAGGATTGTTGTATTGGGATTTAGTATAGTTTTCTTTATTTCAGGATGTGGAAAAAGTGTTTCTCCGCAAATTTCATATGCAGAATTAAAGGTAGATTCAGTGTATTCCTGGTTAAGTAATATGCAGCAATCCAATGGTTTGCTTTTAAGCAGCGAGGGTGGAAGATATGTTTCTCTTTATGACAATGCACTCGCAGCAATTGTTTTTACCTCCTATGGTGATTTTTCGAAAGCAGAACAAATATTTGACTTTTTTAATGATAGGATTAAATCGGAACTGATGATAAGTCCGGGTGGTTTTGGGCAAATGAGAACAGCCGACGGTATTCCTGTTGAGAATCGTCCACGCCGATGGCTTGGTGATAACGCATGGCTTTTGATCGCACTAAACAACTATCAGTATTATGCAAAAAATTCTAAATATCAGGATTTAGCCAACTCACTAACAGGTTGGATTATTTCGTTACAGGATTCAGATGGAGGTCTTTGGGGAGGTTATAATGCTGATGGAACGCGTATTTCAAAAATCGCAGAAGGAAATATCGATGCGTTTAATGCGATTCAGGGATATACCATTTTTCATCAAGACTTGTTGTCTTATTTCAAGAACGTTAGATGGGATAGGACAGATATGATGGTAATAGCATGGGCCGAAAATCCAAAATATAGATATGCTCTGGATTTGGAATCATGGAGTTATTGTATTTTCGAAGACTTTCCGGCGGATATACTTACAAAGGCAGACAGGTTTAAAACAAGTCAAACATCTACGATTACCCAAAAATCGGTAAGCGGCTACTGTTTTGACGAAGATAGAGATGTTGTTTGGCTTGAAGGAACCGGGCAAATGGTTGTTGCTTTTATAAAAGCTAAAATGGAAGATGAAGCTAAAACGTACCTGATGGAGATGAAGAAAAATCTGATCCAAAGTTCTTCTTTTCCTCATTCATATGCATTGCCTTATTCATCCAATTTTGGTACTTCTTACGGTAGCGATGTCCTTTGGTCCGGAGTAGACACGAATCCTGCAGTTTCGTCAACTGCATGGTATTTATTTGGTCAGTTACGTTTCGATCCACTGAAACTCGGCTACAACAAAAATATTCCTTCCGATGATAAATTCTGGATTAAATAACCTCGATCCCTTTTTCTGTAAGTAGTTCAAGACTCAATTCCCTTAATTTGTATTTTTGTATTTTTCCGCTTGCAGTCATCGGAAATTCACTTACGAAAAAGATAAATTGTGGAATTTTGTATCGTGCAATCTTTCCACGGCAGAATTCCTGAATATCTTCCTCTTTTAACTGGCAACCTTCTTTAAGTTTAATAAATGCGCCAACCTGTTCTCCATACTTTTTGCTAGGCACACCAACTACTTCAACGGCTTCAACTTCAGGAATATTGTAGACGAAGTTCTCAATTTCACGTGGATAAATATTTTCCCCACCACGGATAATCATGTCTTTTATCCGGCCTGTTATGCGATAAAATCCGTCAGAGGTTTTAATCGCAAGGTCTCCCGAATGAAGCCAGCCGTCTTTATCGATTGCTTTTGAAGTTGCCTCCGGATTGTTGTAATAGCCTTTCATCAGGTTGTATCCGCGACAGCAAATCTCACCCTGCTCCCCAACCGGACTGTCTTGTCCTGTATCCGGATTTATGATCTTAACTTCCACATTGGGTAATTCAAAACCAACGGTTGTTGCACGTACTTCCGGCGAATTGTGGGTTCTTGTGGCTGTCATTCCGGGCGAAGTTTCAGTAAGTCCATAAACTATGATGATATCTTTCATGTTCATTTTTTGCATCACCTGATTCATCGTTTCAATTGGGCAAAGCGATCCTGCCATGATTCCGGTTCGAAGTGAACTTAAATTGAACATGTTGAACATCGGATGATTCAGCTCCGCAATAAACATAGTTGGAACACCATATAAAGCTGTACATTTTTCTTTTTCTACTGAAGCAAGAACCATTAACGGATCGAAATTCTCGACCATTACCATTGTGCATCCGTGAGTAATTACGGCACAAAGTGCCAATACACAACCAAAACAGTGAAACAAAGGGACACAAACCAGCAGTCGTTCGTTATGCGTAAATTTCATGCATTCGCCTGCCGAAAAACCATTGTTTAAAATATTGTGATGGGTAAGCATAACTCCTTTTGGGAAGCCGGTTGTTCCTGAAGTATATTGCATATTGACAACATCATGGCAGCAGATATTTTCCTTGATTTGTTCCAACTCGATATCGTCAATATGGCTTCCCAGCAAAATGAGTTCAGAAGTGTTGTACATACCCCGATGTTTTTGGGGTCCAATGAAAATTACATTCTTTAACATTGGAAATTTTTCGCTATTCAGATTTCCCCGCTGGCTGCTTTTTAATTCGGGAACCAGATCAAAGATCATATTCACGTAGTCGCTGTCACGAAATCCGTCAACCATGCACAAAGTATTAATGTCAGCATTTTGAAGCAGATATTCCAGTTCCGTAGATTTGTAGTTTGTATTAATTGTAACCAGTATTGCCCCAATTTTAGCAGTAGCAAACATAAATGTAAGCCAGTCAGGAACATTATTGGCCCAAATACCGACCTTGTCATTTGGCCTTACTCCAATATATAAAAGTCCTTTAGCCAGTTGTTCAACTCTTTCGTTAAACTGAGCGTAGGTGAAACGTAAATTTCTGTCGGCATAAACCATGAATTCCCTGTTGGGTGCTTCAATGGCATATTTTTCAAGTAATTCGCCAAGCGTAAAATCGAGTAATTGCATTTAACTGGTTTTTCAGAATAAATTGAAAGCTAAAAAGGGGCATACACCACTGCCAGTATTTTTGCAGGGTGATTGTTACCGGCATGTACATTATGAAGAACTATGGAATCCAGGTAGATACTATCTCCTTTTGCAAGCTTATAAAGTTCTTTGCCATAGTTTATCTCAA
Organism: Prolixibacteraceae bacterium; assembly: GCA_041736275.1. Lineage (GTDB taxonomy): Bacteria > Bacteroidota > Bacteroidia > Bacteroidales > Prolixibacteraceae > Aquipluma. The sequence continues at coordinate 87,613 of JBGSUC010000072.1, read as the reverse complement.
TTTCGCCTTCAAGAACATAAATAAATTCTTCGCCTTCATGAGACGAAAGCATAAAATCTGATTGAAGACCCGGTTCTATGTCAACGATAAAAGGTTCCATATTTCTTCCGGCTTTATCAAATGCCAGGGAGTAAAAGTTCAGGTGTTCGCGTGCTTCACTGGATTGAGAAGTAAATCGGACACCACGGTGATAATCGCCGGAACGAACGACAACTGGTCCAAATGAATCGCTATCATCCAGAAAAGTACCAAGACGCACTCCTAATGAACGGGCAATCTTAATCAGTGGAGCCAAAGAAGGTATATTCCGCTCTTGTTCAATACGCTGAATCATCGCTATTTCCATTCCACTTCTCTCAGCCAGCTCTTCGATGCTGACCTTTTTCAGTTCGCGTATTTGCCTGATTTTTTCTCCAACGGTCTTTTCGTCTGTCATAAGTGGGGGCTTTTTTGAGAGTGTTTCACAAAATTAGGTTTATTTTGCTACCGGCCAAATTTGAAACAAATGAATTTTTGAGTAAAGTTATTAAGGATTTGTCTTTACAAAAAAAAGCTAAACAGCATCGTCGTAAGTGGAATGATATTTAATCAGAATAGATTAAAGTACCTGTTTTCTGCTGAGGTATTCAACCCTCAGCATAAGTGATAATAATACCATAATGCTTACAATAGCTCTTACAGAATAAATAGTGGCCAGCGTGCCCTTGCTCGATAAAAGTGATAGAATTGGGGCAAGCAACATCCCGATCCAAATAATAAATGATTCGGTATTCTCCCTGGTTTTCCATAGACGACTGACTACCGGAAAGTATGCAATGATAAGAATCCCCTGAGTCAGGGCATGCGTTAAAAAATGATTTTTTGTAATGAACCAGAAAAATACAATTATTATCACTGCAATAAGACAGCCCTTGTCAAAAGGACTAAACCGGGAAGTATGATCCCCAAAAAAATAGATTGCAACAGAAACAATTGTGGTGAGTGCAAGGTCAGTCGTATTTAAAATATTGTCAAGTAAGCTGAAATTATCTGATTTCATATAGGTTGTCAGGCTAATTCCAACCGCTATTGTGAAGAAAATCCACATGGCAAGAGCCGGCTTTATTTTTTGATTGTAAGTTAACCAGCAATACCAAACGGTTATTGCCAGATTTAATATTGAAACTCCCACGATAGACATTTGACGGATAAGAATTTCCTGCATGTTAAATTAATCTCAAGGGTTATAATTTTGATACAAGTATATCACATTATTCACAATTTTTATCATTCGTTTATGATGTTTGAATTGTACCTTTGATCTGTAAAACTGAATTCCATTATTATGTCCACTTTCATTAATGAAATAGAAATTTCCAGAATTCTGGAACAAAATCGAATACCTGATTCTGCAAAAGTGAGTGCTGTTCTTAATAAAGCCAAAGAGATGAAAGGTCTCGATCTTGACGATGTGGCTTTGCTTACTAACCTGAGCGATCCGATGCAGCTTTTTGAACTCTTTGAAACGGCTAATCACATTAAGGAAAATATTTACGGAAAACGACTTGTTGTTTTTGCACCTCTTTATATCTCAAATCTTTGTGCTAACGAATGCAGTTATTGTGCTTTCAGAGCAAAGAACAAGGAAATAGTGCGTCGTTCGCTTTCTCAGGACGAAATCAGAAGCGAAGCCGAAATTTTGGTCAAACAAGGACACAAACGTGTTTTATTAGTTGCCGGAGAATCATACCCGAAACAGGGATTTCAATACGTGATTGATTCGGTGGCTTCAGTATACGAGGCGAAAGTTGGGGATGGTGAAATTCGCCGGGTAAACGTAAATATTGCTCCACTTGATGTACCCGAATTTAAACTATTGAAAGAGGCTAAGATTGGAACATTCCAGCTTTTTCAGGAAACTTATCATCGCGAAACATACCAAAAAGTACACACAGGAGGTAAAAAGAAAGATTACGATTACAGGGTTACGGCACTTCACCGTGCTATGGAAGCCGGCATCGATGATGTAGGAATTGGAGTGCTTTTCGGCCTTTATGATTTTCGTTTCGAGTTACTTGCCCTGATGCAGCATATTCGCGAACTTGAAAAGGTATTTGGTGTTGGTCCGCATACGATTAGTGTTCCACGTCTCGAACCTGCAACCGGATCGGATATTGCATCTCATCCTCCATTTGCTGTTTCCGATTTGGATTTTCGCAAAATTGTTGCCATACTTCGTTTGGCCGTTCCTTATACCGGTATAATCATGTCAACCAGGGAAACATCACAGATGAGACGTGAAACTTATGCCTTGGGAGTGTCTCAGATTTCTGCCGGAAGCAGAACCAATCCAGGAGGATACACCGACTCATTGCACGAAGATGATGGAAGTCAGTTCTGCCTGGGAGATCATCGTCCGCTGGATGAAGTAATTCGCGATGTTGCAGAGATGGGTTACATTCCTTCTTTTTGTACTGGCTGTTATCGTTTAGGCCGAACAGGTCAGGATTTTATGGACCGAGCAAAACCGGGTGACATCAAGAATCATTGCAATCCAAATGCTGTCTCTACTTTTCAGGAATACCTGATGGATTATGCATCATATGAAACAAGAATGGTTGGCGAAGCTTTAATTGATGAGATTATCAATTCGATGGATGGAATTGCCCGTGAACGTGCCATTGCTTTGCTCGAAAAAGTTAAAAAGGGCAATCACGATATGTATTGCTAAAACAGAACTATGCAAAAAATCCGAACTGAAACCGATCTTTTGGGAACACGTGAAATTCCTTCAGATGTCATGTGGGGAATCCATACGGTCCGGTCAATTGAAAATTTTAGTGTTTCAGGAAAACCAGTTCATGTTGAATTGGTAAAAGCATACGGAGAAGTTAAACTGGCATGTTTCTTTACTAACCGGCAGCTTGGTTATTTTCCTGAAATACAAAAGGCTGATGCCATTGAACAAGCTTGTTTTGAAATGGCTGAAGGTCTTTTAACGGATTTTGTGGTTGTTGATAGTTTGCAGGGTGGAGCAGGAACTTCAACCAATATGAATGTGAATGAAGTAATTGCCAACAGGGCATTGGAGATTGCGGGTGAAGAAAGAGGTAATTATTCGTTTATTTCTCCGCTTAATGATATTAATCTGCATCAATCGACCAACGATACTTATCCAACTTCGTTAAAAGTAGCCGCCATCCGGATGATTCGAAAGCTGGAACAATCGGTACTTGCACTTCAGGAATCGTTTCAGGAAAAAGAAAAGGAATTTTCTCATGTAGTAAAGATTGGCCGCACACAATTGCAGGATGCTGTATTAACAACTTTGGGTCGCGAAATGGGCGCTTATGCCGAGGCTTTAAACCGCGATAGATGGAGGATTTCGAAATGTGAAGAACGTTTACGGGTGGTTAATTTAGGTGGAACGGCCATTGGCACCGGATTGGGAGCTCCCAGAAAATATATCTTCAGTGTTGTTGATAAGTTGCGCGAAAATACCGGAATTGGTCTGGCACGCGCAGAGAATCTGATTGATAATACTCAAAATGCCGATGTTTTTGTTGAGGTTTCAGGAATGCTAAAAGCCCTGGCCGTTTCGTTACTGAAAATAAGTAATGATTTAAGGTTGATGACCAGCGGTCCGGATGCCGGAATTTCGGAAATATTCCTTCCGGAGAAACAAGCAGGATCGACAATCATGCCCGGGAAAATAAATCCGGTAATTCCTGAAGCAGTATCACAGGCCGCCATTATGGTGATGGGGTATGATGTGGTAATTGCTCAGGCTGCTTCTTCCGGCAATCTCGAACTCAATCAGTTTATGCCGCTTATTGCACATTCGTTGCTCGAAAGTATTGATCTTCTGACTAATTCCTGCAGCATGTTTACGGAACATTGTGTACAGGGTTTAAAAGCGAACGAAGATAAATGCCGGGAAAATGTCCGTAATTCAACAGCTTTGATCACGTCAATAATACCGGTTACAGGCTATGAAAAAGCAAGTGAGATTGTTAAGAATGCTAAATCCCAACATATTTCAGTATGGGATGCTATTGTGAAATCAGGATTGGTTAGTATGCAGGAATTAAATGAATTAACTAGTCCTGAAGCAGTTTGCCGTTTGGGATTCTAACTAATTTTCATTCTCTTATTTAAAATTATTCTAAATAATTGTTAACGAATTTTGTTATTAATGGAAATATTAATAGTTTGGCATAGAATTTAATAATAACCGATAATAATTTTGAAAACATGAAAAGATTAGCAATGGTTTTAGCTGTAGCTTTTACAATGGGATTGGCTGCATCAACAGTTAGTGCTTCGACTAAAGACGACACTAAAAAAGCAACGACAGAATGTACTGCAAAAGAAAAGAAAGCTTGTTCGAAAGACAAAAAAGCTTGTTGTAGTTCAGAGAAGAAAACAGAAGACAAAAAATAATATTTTTTGTGCTTTTAAGATAAAATAAGAAAGACCAGCATTGCTGGTCTTTCTTATTTTAGTGAATTTTATTTTTTGATAACGTTTATTTTTTAAACCTCTTTGTTTTTGAAATACTCAACATTGCCGGTCATGGCAATGTCTTTCACTTTATTTACTAATGCTGTAATCTGGTCTTCGGTAAGTTTGGAAAAGCTCCGGGCAAGTGCAATTTTTTCGCGCATGTATGTGGCATTTTCATTTCCTGAAATTAGTACGGATACGGGAAGTGACCATACAAAATACATCGCTTCTTTAATGCTGAGGTAGTTTGGAATAAGAGGATCATCAGTCGACCAGCCAGCTTGTTCCTTTTTTTCAAAGAATCGGCCGTCGGCTAATGATTTGATGGCTAAAATTCCCATATTTCGCTCCAAAGCTATTGGCATTATGTTTTCAATGAAACTGAAATAAGACTGGTCCAATACGTTTACCGGCATCAAAACAGTATCAAACAGATTACTCTCTTTCGTTCTTTCAAGCATTCGCGCATGAGCAAATGGATTCTGGTGGCCGGTAAATCCGATGTGTCTTATTTTACCGTCTTCCTTGGCTTTTATTAAAACCTCAAGAACACCATTTTTAATACGATCGTCAACGTCTTCAGGAGTAAAAACGGAATGAACCTGGTATAAATCGAGGTGGTCGGTTTTTAGTCTGCTCAGAGTTCCTTCCAAATGCTCGCTTACAGTTTTCGCATCTTTCCCCATGGTTTTACTCATCAGAAAAATCAGATCGCGGTATTTGGGCGTCAGGTATTTGCCATAGCGAGTTTCGCTGGTTCCATTGCCATAACTTTCAGCGGTGTCAAAAAATCGTACACCTCCTTCGAGTGATGCTTCAATGACTTCCTGTGCATCACGTTCAGTAGTCCAGCCAACATGATAACCACCGGTTCCAAGCATGGTTACATATTCGTTCGTTCGGCCCAGTTTTCGTTTTGGAAGTACTTCTCCAAGGCTGTCATTTTCGTTTTTCTCTGCCCGCGCGGCTGCAGCAATTGTTAAACCTGCAGTAACACTTGCAATTGATTTCAGGAATTTTCTTCTGTCTGGCATAACTTACTCTTTTAAAATATTTATTAAGTTATGGTTTTTCTGTCAATTTTCCTATCCTGTTTGTCGAATCAAAGGAATAATCAACAAATACGTGTACTTATTGATCCGGGATGTTCCAGTTAATCTTTAATTGCGGGAAATTTGGTAATTACAGACTTTTGATCTCCTTTCGATTTACGGAAGTCCCAGGGAATATTATAATATACTGAATAGGTAAAATCGAGATTAAACCCTTTTTCTGCTTTCCCATAGCCGGGAATGAAGTAAATTGGTGGCATTCCCAGGTCTTTGGAATTCATTTTAACTTTTCCGCGTACGGTCCAGCCCATGTATAAGTTGTTTAAAATCTCCCCTTTTATCCCAATCAGAAATTCACCCCAATGGGCAAAATAGTTTTGATTCCCAAACTTACCAACGACTGGTCCCCAGTATGAATCAATGGTGTATTGATCGACTTGTTGGCGTCCAAGAGTAAATCCATAACGAAGGCCGCCGAAAAGCATATTTTTGTCGTCTTTATTTTCTGCCTGAAGAAAATTGTAGTCAATTCCGATGCGTGAATAACTACCTTTCCCTACGTAATTAATATAGCTGGTTTTTATTTTCATGATATCGTAGCCCGACTCGAAAACCGGAAACCAGTTTGGCCAAAGTTCCAGATCAGCAGAAAATTCCGATCCATAACGGTTTCCTTTAGTCCATAAATCCTGAAACGGACGTGTTATATCCATTCCTAAACGGATACCTTTTAACCGGATAAAATTATCGGTTCGTTTTGGTTTTAATTTCTTTTCCTGATTGGATTGTCCGAAGCTAATTGCTGCCAGCAGGCAAAGGACGAATGTAAAGCTTAATATTCTCATGCCAAGTTTTAGTTATCAGGCTATCTGTAATTTGAATAGAATCGATTCTGGTACGCGAAAAAATAATTGAGTCCAATTTGTATTCGTAATAAAATCCGGATTCCATCGAATCATATTTCTGAAATGTTTCATGAAGAAAGGTGATTGTATCGATCTGTGAATCGAACGAAATAATGTAGCTGGTAGTATCTTTGGCAGATAGGGGGAGCACTATTTCACTTATGCTTGTTTCGTATGCCCAAAGGCTGTCGAGTCCTAATCCGAGCGCCGTAACTTTTGATGTAATGGTCTTCTCTGTTTCCGAATTCAAAAAAGTAGCCTGAATCATTGATTGTGGCGGCGCTTCAAACACTTCCTTGCAAGAATAGATTGCAATCAGGAAAAACATGATGATAAGAAATCTCTTCATTAAGTTTTCTTTTTAGAAAGGGCTAAAGGTAGGTATATTCAGCATGAATTGGAAAACGAATACAAATTTTTAAAAAATCAAAAGAAACAGATTTTGAGTGGACATAAAACCGCCTGTTACCTTTCTATTTATTCAGAAAGGTTTCTACTTCATTTTTATAATTTCTCCCGATAGGCAATTTTTGTTTCCCGATTTCGATACAACCTGTAAGAATTGCATCAATGCATTGGATGGAAACTATGTAGCTTCGATGGATCCGCATAAATTTGTTCTCAGGCAACCTTTCAGCCAAATTACTGATTCGCTCTTTGGTGGTTATTTTGTCTGTGCGGGTATAAACATTCACGTAATCTCCCAGACTTTCCATGTAAACCAGATCATCCAGGTCTATTTTGTAAATCTTTTTATCTGCTTTCAGTAAAATATATTCCTGTACCGGGTTCGAAGCAGTATGATTCATACTGTAATTTTTTTCACTCACTTGCTGGTAGAACTTTCCAATTGCTTTTGCAAAACGAGCCAGCGAAAATGGTTTAAGCAGGTAATCCACCACATCATGGTCGAATGCTTCTACTGCAAATTCACGGTAGGCAGTTGTGAAAATGATAAATGGCGGATTATTTAAACTTTGGATCAGTTCAAGCCCGGTTATCTGGGGCATTTGTATATCCAGAAAGATCAGATCAACCGGATGCTGTCCTAGAAATTCAAGAGCCTCAAGTGCGTTGGCGCACTCCCCGGCAATTTCTATATTGGCAAAATTTCGCAAATGGTTCCTTACCACCCGAATGGCAATTGGTTCATCGTCAATTATCAAACAGCTGTACTTCATGTTTTCGTTATTTCTGGATTACTGATCGTTCGGTTCAGCTCTATTTTGAAATCTACCTTAAAGGTAGTTTCTTCGGATGAAATATTTAAACTGTATTTTTCAGGATATAGAAATTCGAGCCTTTTCCTGACATTTTTCAATCCAATTCCCTGAGTGTAATTATCCTCCTTTTCGGTATGGCTGTTTTTGCTGTTTTCAATGCTGAATTTTAAATGTTTATCCTGAATATCTGTTGATATATGAATAAATGGATTGTTAATCTGCTTGCTCGTACCGTGTTTAAAGGCATTTTCGACAAATGGCAGTAGCAACATTGGGGCAATTTGCAGGTTGTCAGCTTCTCCTTTTTGTATGATTTCAAGCTTTAGTTTTGTGCCATATCGTATTTGTTCAATTTGAATATAGTTTTGAAGATGATCAAGTTCGCTTTGTAATGCAACCAGTGGCTGACTACATTTATAAAGCATGTAATCGAGTAATTCGGAAAGGCGTAAAACCAAATCAGGAGTTAAATCAGATTTTTCAAGAGAAAGGCCATAAAGATTATTGAGCGTATTGAATAAAAAATGAGGATGTATCTGAGCTTTTAAGAGGCTAAGTTCGGCTTCTTTCAGTTTGAGTTCGACTGCCAGTTTGTTCTGTTCAAGATTGGTGTTTTCCTGCTGCATTAAAAAGGCTCGTTTGACTTGTTTAATAGCTACAGCCACTAAATTCACAAAATACAAACCGATAATAAGAGAGATTGAATCGAAAGAAATTGGCGCGGTTGAATCGACCTGGTAATTGGCTATCTTGATGAAAATGAATAAACTGATCAACTCAGAAAGCCATCCGGTGATGATAATTAAATAGGCCAGCAACAAGAAAAACAAAGCTTTTCGGTCCTGAAGCAGGAATTTAGGAATCAGGTAGAATATTAGCAGATAAGTTGTTGCAATAGCTACCGGGAAAAGGAATGAAACAAAAATGATGGTTGTTTGATAGTCGCGGCTGGTTCTTCCGTAGAAAACTACGAAAAAGAAATACGCAGCAATCCAGAATGCCAGGTGACTAAGCACACGTTCTGTTTTACGACTGAAGTTGATGTAGTTAAATATCGTTTTCACTATTCCTGATTATGATGGTTGAAAGTACGCATTTGTTCCGGAGTTATAAAAAATGATCGGCAGATGTCATGATAATGGGAGGTTACGACCGATTTCTGAAATTATCCGGTTTTTTGTTGAAAACTGAATCAATTATGTTGTATGTCGATAAAATTTCAGATTATTAACAAGACTCAAGATGTTTGTTTCAGGTTTAATCTCTAAATTTAAAAATTATGAAACTCTTTCAACTTTTCTACGAAGGTGGCCCTGCATTCATGCTTGTCATTACATTATTTGGTCTGCTAATGTTGGCTTCATCAGGATATAAAATTTTCCGGATGATTCTAAAAAAAGAATTTGACTTACTTCAGTTGAATTATATTCTTCTATTTGGTAGTTTGTCTTTAATATGTGGAATTCTGGGTCAGGGAATTGGACTTTTTTATGCCATGGAAGCTATATCAGAAGCCGGTGATATTTCTCCTTCTCTAATGGCTGCCGGATTTAGGGTAAGTATGATTACTCCTTTATTCGGGATAATGATTTTTATTTTCTCCCTAATCTTTTGGGGAGTTTTGAAAGAAATAAATCTGCGGAAAATGAATTATTAAAATTTGAATTCTGATTTTTATTCATTCAGGAACCTGACAATTTATTCATATTTGTCAGGTTTCTGTGCTTATCCCAACAGTTTTTCAAAAACTTTATTTTGTTACTAATCGTTTAATAAAATTGGCGCAAAACACTTCCCCGATTGCCATTCACAAAAATTAGATATCTTTGCGCCAAGTCCGACCAGAGGATTTGATTAATAAGGTTTTTAGAACGATTAGGGATGAAGAAAATACGTAATTTTTGCATAATTGCACACATCGATCACGGGAAAAGTACACTGGCAGACAGATTGCTTGAATTTACCAAAACGGTAGATGGCCGGGCTATGAAAGCCCAGGTACTCGACAGTATGGATCTTGAGCAGGAACGAGGCATTACCATTAAGAGCCACGCTATTCAGATGCAATATATTCTCGATGGACAGGAATATACGCTAAACCTGATTGATACCCCCGGACACGTTGACTTTTCATACGAAGTTTCGAGGTCGATTGCTGCTTGCGAGGGTGCTTTGCTTATCATTGATTCCACTCAGGGAATTCAGGCTCAGACCATATCTAATCTTTATCTGGCTATCGAGCACGATCTCGAAATTATTCCAATTCTGAATAAAATGGATTTGGATAATGCGATGCCTGAAATAGTAGAGGATCAAATTATCGGTTTAATTGGATGTAAACGTACAGAAATTATCCGGGCCAGCGGGAAAACCGGGCTTGGTATCGAAGAAATTCTGGAACGGATTGTAAATACTATTCCGGAACCAAAAGGTGTTGAAGATTCACCACTTCAGGCTTTAATCTTCGACTCAGTTTTTAATCCGTTCCGTGGAGTAATTGCCTATATAAAAGTCGAAAATGGTGTCATTAAAAAAGGCGATCAGGTTAAATTTGTTAATGCGTCAAAAGAATATATTGTTGACGAAGTTGGAGCACTTAAACTCGGTATGTTTGAGCGTTCTGAATTGAAGGCGGGAAGCGTGGGATATATTATTTGTGGTATAAAAACTGCCCGTGAAGTAAAAGTTGGCGATACCGTTACCCATGTGAAAGCACCTTGTGATAAGGCAATTGAAGGTTTTGAGGAAGTAAAACCAATGGTTTTTGCAGGTGTTTATCCGATTGATTCGGAGGATTACGAAGATTTAAAAGCTTCGATGGATAAACTTCAGCTGAACGATGCTTCACTCACATATGAGCCAGAATCTTCCGCTGCTCTGGGTTTTGGTTTTCGTTGCGGGTTCCTCGGCTTACTTCACATGGAAATTGTACAGGAACGACTTGACCGTGAATACGACATGAATGTGATTACAACCGTTCCGAACGTTTTGTATCACGTGCATACAACAAAGGGTGAAACCATCAATGTTTATAATCCATCAGGACTGCCGGCAACAACAACTATCGACGACATTGACGAACCTTTTATCAGAGCAAACATCATCACTGCGTCCGATTATATCGGGCCGATTATGACTTTGTGCCTCGATAAACGTGGTAATTTGCTGAAGCAGGATTACCTGACAACTGATAGGGTAGAAATGGTATTCGATCTTCCGCTGGGTGAAATTGTATTCGATTTTTACGATAAACTGAAGAGTATCTCAAAAGGATATGCTTCTTTCGACTACCACATGCTCGATTTCCGTCCTGCAAAATTAGTTCGTTTGGATATCCTGCTGAATGGTGAAATGGTAGATGCTTTATCTACTCTGATTCACGTTAGTAATGCTTATAGTTTTGGAAAACGGATGTGCGAAAAACTTAAAGAGCTTATTCCACGCCAACAGTTTGATATTGCAATTCAAGCTGCTATTGGTGCAAAAATTATTTCGCGCGAAACGGTAAAAGCAGTGCGTAAAGATGTAACCGCCAAATGTTACGGAGGCGATATTACCAGAAAACGTAAATTGCTCGAAAAACAGAAAAAGGGTAAAAAAAGAATGAAGCAGGTAGGAAATGTTGAGGTTCCACAAAATGCCTTTCTTGCGGTATTGAAATTAGATTAAACAGGCAGAGACAAGGCATGCCTTGTTTCTACCACAATATATTAAAAGGGCTTCTCGGTAAAACGGGGAACCCTTTTTATATTCAGGGAAGATGATTAAAGATGTCAGTTACGGGAAACAAAAAATCCCGCTTTTTGGCAGGATTTTATTTATAGTTTGCAGAACTTACATAATCAATTTATAACCTTTGCCATGAACGTTAATGATTTCTACCTTTGGATCATCTTTCAGGTGCTTTCGGAGTTTGGTAATGTAAACATCCATACTTCTGGCGTTGAAATAATTGTCATCGATCCAGATGGTTTTTAATGCAAAGTTGCGTTCCAGCACCTTGTTTGCATTGTTGCATAACAGCCGAAGCAATTCAGCTTCTTTGGTTGTTAGCTTAACTTCATCCTCGCCTCCGCTAAGAATTTGTTTTCGGGAATCGAACGTGTAAATACCCAGTTTATAAACTGCATCTTCATGCGAATTACTGTCCTGACTTACCCGACGCATGATGGCTTCAATCCGGAAGATCAATTCTTCCATGCTGAATGGCTTGGTGATATAGTCATCGGCACCCATCTTGAAACCTTCCAATACATCTTCTTTCATGTTTTTGGCGGTCAGGAAAATAATAGGGACATCCATGTTCAATATACGGATGTCTTTTGCAAGCGAAATCCCGTCCTTTTTTGGCATCATGATATCCAGAATACAGAGGCTGTATGGCTGGTTTTTCGTGAATCCTTTGTACGCTGCCTCTCCATCGGGATATAAATCAGTTTCGTACCCTTTGGCAATCAGATATTCTTTGAGTAATAATCCAAGGTTTTCATCATCCTCGGCCAATAGCAATTTTACTTTTTTTTCCATGGTCTTCTATGTTTATTGGAAAATATATCATGAATTTTGTTCCTTTATTTAAAGCACTTTCAACTTTTATTTTTCCTTTGTGAACATCTAATATTTTTTTCACATAGCTTAATCCCAGGCCAAATCCTTTAACGTCATGCACGTTTCCGGTTGGCACGCGGTAAAACCTCTCAAAAATCTGTCCAACATATTCGCTTTGGATTCCTATCCCATGATCTTTAACAGAAACTACAAGATATTCATCTGATAACTCTGTTGAAATTGAAATCCTGGGTTCATCTTTGCTGTATTTTACGGCATTGTCGAGTAAGTTAAACAAAACATTTGTAATATGTACTTCATCTCCCTTAATGATTGCCGGATCGGCTTTTAAATCAGAGGTTAATTCTCCGTTTTTCGATTTAACCCGTAATTCAAAATTTAATACAACAGAGTTTATTAAAGCATTTATATTAACTTCCTTGAATTTAAGTTTAAGTTTTCCTTCATTAAAAACAGCCATCTGCAATACTTTTTCGACCTGTGTCGTCAAGCGTTTGCTTTCCTGATAAATGATACCTGAAATGTGCTCGATGGTTTTTGGAGTATTTGTAACTGTGTTGTCGCGCAACATCTGACTGGCGAGAGAAATGGTTGAAATTGGAGTTTTCAACTCGTGAGTCATATTGTTGATGAAATCGTTCTTTATGTTTGATAATTTTTTCTGACGTAAAATAATCAGAATGGTGAAAACGAATATTCCAATAAGCATCGCCGTGAGAACGAAAGTTGGTATAACAAGAAATCCGGTTTCTTTTAAAAGAAATGAATTTTGCTTTGGAAAGTATAGATAAAGGTAATTTGGCTTTTTCAGTTCGTCTATATCATTAGGGAATAATAAAGCACGAAAGTCTTTCCGTTGTTTCGAATTGTAGTTTTTATCACCTGAAATAAACTTCTCGGCTCCTCCAGGAAAGCTTTTGATAGCATATTTAAAGTCCATGTCAACACTCTGTCTTTTAAGCTCAGTTTTAATTAGTCTGCCAAGAGTGCTTGCATCAATACGGTTTTCAATCGGAGTTTCCGAAAGAATAACGGCCATTCTTGAAAGTTCGAGCATACGAACTCGCTGATCCATGATTTCTTCGTATTGCTGACTCCAGTATCTGTTGTTTTCGTGGATAATATCAAAAGCATTTGGGTAATCACCGGGTTTGCCTCTTTCATAATTTTTTTCTGATGGAGGCTCCACAAAATTTATTTTAAATTCCTCAGTGATTATATTGTTGGTTGCCTTATGCGAATAATGAAATGAAAGCTGAGAACTTTGTTCGTAGGCAGGTGTCTGGTTGTTGCGTTGTATGTTTCCGGGATACACTCCTACACTCCTTTTTGTAGTAAGGCTTTTGGAATACTCCGTTAACATTTTTGCTTCTTCCATCTCGAGTTTGTTGGTAACTCGGGCTAAAGCACTATTTACTGAAGCATCAAATTGTTCCTCCCTGATTTGGAGAGCTTTTATAATAGAATTTGTCTGCACCAGAATTAAGCTGGTCATAACCAAAACCATTAAAACAATTAATGTTATAATTACCCTTCTGCTCATGTCGCAAATATAGCCTTTAAAAATGCTGATTATAAATACTTAACAATATTTAACACAGGTGAATCGGCAGTTCATAACCGCAGTTCATAAAAAGGATTGACTGAAAATTATTGAAAGCCAATTGCATTATTTTTCTGGCAATTATAAATTTAAACTGAGGAAATTCAAAAGTGAGGGCTAATCAGTAAGTGAGTTGTCGTCTGAAAGTTCAGTTATTTTATCGAGTGCAACTTTTGATGCATTTTGCTGGGCTTCTTTTTTTGAAGTTCCGGAACCCTTTCCAAGCAATACATCGTCCACTTCAATTGTTGCTATAAACCAAGGTTGTTTTCCGTCATTTTTGCTTTCATCAACGGTATCGAACGCTACAGCTTTTTTGTTCTTTTGAGACCATTCAATCAACTGACTCTTATAGTTGGTGTTTGTATTTTGCACCTCAACAAGATTCACATAATTGTTTAGTAATTTCCTGATGATGAATTTTTTTGTTTCAGGATATCCTTTATCCAGATAAATCGCACCGATTAATGCTTCAAGTGTGTCTCCGTAAATATGGCTTGATTCAATAGTCGAAGTGGTATTCGACTGGATGAAATGATTTAATCCGATTTGGTAGGTAAGTTGAGTCAGGAAGCTACGGTTTACGAGTTTCGAACGCATCTGGGTCAGGTAACCTTCATCCTGGTTTGGAAAACGGTTGTATAAAAAATCAGCTATCGCGGCACCTAAAATGGCATCTCCCAAATATTCCAGTCGTTCATTATTCACATAATTTCCCTGTGAATCAATCTTCGAGGCCGACTTGTGTATAACCGCGATATCGTAAATTCTTAAGTTTGTTGGATAAAAACCCAGTAATGATCTTAAAAACAAATAAAACTCTTTTCTAGAAGAAGAAAAGAGTTTTATTCTCTGAACGATGGTTCGTATCACTTTTATTAAATTTTCTTGAAAATAACAGAAGCATTATGCCCACCAAAACCAAAAGTGTTACTTAAAGCAGTTTTGATTTTGCGTTCTTTAGCGACATTGAAAGTGAAATCCATTTTTGGATCAATTTCAGGATCGTCAGTAAAGTGATTAATAGTAGGAGGAATGATACCATCCTGAATTGCCAGAATTGATGCAATCGCTTCGACAGCTCCGGCTGCTCCCAACAGGTGACCTGTCATTGATTTGGTGGCACTGATGCTCATATTATAAGCGTGATCACCAAAAACTTTCTTAATTGCCTTTGGTTCTGCAATGTCTCCAAGTGGAGTTGATGTTCCGTGGACATTGATGTAATCAATATCTCCCGGATTCATGCCTGCATCTTCCAATGCCCATTTCATAACCAAAGTTGCACCTCCTGCTTCAGGATCCGGGGCTGTCATGTGATAAGCATCTGCTGACATACCTCCACCCATCATTTCAGCATAGATTCTTGCACCACGTTTTACCGCGTGCTCATATTCTTCAAGGATGAGTGCTCCTGAACCTTCTCCCATCACGAATCCGTCGCGTTCCAAATCAAAAGGACGTGACGCAGTTAACGGATCACTGTTACGGGTTGATAGAGCCCGCATAGAATTAAATCCGGCTAAGCCTGCTGGATTGATTGCAGCTTCTGACCCCCCTGAAATAAACACATCAACCTTTCCAAGGCGAATGTAGTTCATTGCTTCAATGAGGGCATGAGAAGCAGATGCACATGCTGTTACTGTTGTGAAATTAGGTCCTCTAAATCCATAACGAATTGAAAGCAGGCCACTTGCAATGTTAGCAATCATTTTTGGTATGAAGAACGGGGAATAACGAGGCATCTCGTTTTTATAATTCAGCGTTTCTTCAAAAAATGTTTGTAATCCTCCAATACCAGCTCCCCAAACTATCCCAGCTCTGTCTTTGTTCATTTTCTCAAGATCAAGACCTGAATCCGCAATTGCCTGTGCAGCCGAGGCATACGCATAAAGGGTGAACGGATCATGTTTCCTGATTTCTTTTTGCTCTACATATACAGCAGGGTTGAAATTTTTCAACTCACAGGCAAAAGTAGTTTTGTGTGTTGTTGCATCAAAATGAGTGATTAGACCTGCGCCACTTCTCCCATTTTTTAAGCCTTCCCAGAATTCCTCGATAGAATTACCAAGCGGGTTAACAGTTCCAAGTCCGGTAACAACTACCCGTTTAAATTCCATAAATGTTGTTTTGTTATTTATTACTTCAAATTTGCTTCGATGTGCGAAATCGCTTCACCTACTGTTGAGATTTTTTCAGCCTGATCATCTGGAATAGCCAAATCAAATTCTTTTTCGAATTCCATGATTAATTCAACTGTGTCAAGTGAATCTGCTCCAAGGTCATTTGTGAATGATGCTTCGAGTGTTACTTCACTTTCATCAACACCTAATTTGTCAACAATAATTGCTTTTACTTTTGCTGCAACGTCAGACATAACTCTAATTTTTGGTTAATATTAAAATTGTTTCAAAAAATTCGATGCAAAGTAATAAATTTACCCCTGATATTTCAAACAAAAATTGAATTAAATGGATGAATAAAGGTTTAAACAGTCGGGTAATTGAACTATATTTGAACCTTTCATTCTAAAATTCTACTATACATAAATATTTAAATAGAACTTGAAATGAAACGAATTGTCATTTTTGCCTCTGGTTCAGGAACGAACGCCCAAAGGATAATTGAGTATTTCTCAGACAGTAAGGACATAGTTGTTGATTCACTTTGGTCGAATAATGAAAATGCCTACGCTCTGATTAGAGCTGAAAAACTAGGTATTGAAACGTTCACCTTCGAACGTGAAGAATTTTACCGGAGTAATGAGATTTTGGATAGACTATACGATCACCGGATAGATATGATTGTCCTCGCTGGATTTTTATGGCTTGTTCCACGAAATCTGACCGAATTATTTACCGTTATAAATATTCATCCTGCCTTATTGCCTAAATATGGTGGTGAAGGAATGTATGGTGCAAATGTTCACAAAGCTGTTTTGGCTTCAAAGGACAAAGAATCGGGAATAACAATCCACCAGGTAAATCAGGATTACGATAAAGGGAAAATTATTTTTCAGGCAACATGCCCTGTTGTTAAGGGCGATACGCCTGATTCTCTTGCTTCCCGTATTCATGAGTTGGAATACTTGCATTATCCACGAATAATTGAGGAGGTTTTGTTAGGGGAAGATGATGAAGATTAAATGTTTCCCCAAATTATCTTCAGTGGTAAATCAATTAATACGATTTATTCGGTGAATCGTCTTTCATAAATTGTTTTTATTAGGATACTGTTATCAGATTGATGATAACAGTATCCTAAATTTGTTTAACAAGCCATTTCTCCGGCGTTTTTCTTGGCTGCCAGTAGGTTGTAGGCTCCTTTTGTAACAACTTTTGCCGTTGTTATGTCGAAGTTTTCAGGTAAAACCACTTCAGTGAAACCACTATCGCTAACTCCTTTGTGTACTTCAATAATACGGTATTCGGTGAAAGGTTGTCCGGCTTCTTCCTTGTTATTGTCGAAAATGAAAATATAATCCTTGTCTTCGAAACTAACCACTGCGTCTGACGGAAGTGCAGTAACCTGATTCCCGGAAGTTTCTATTATTGCGTTTACGTACATTCCGGGTAGTACATTTTTACAGGTTCCTATCACTTCAGCATATACTTTGTAGGTTTTGTCGGCATCAATTGCACGACCGGGCTGGGTAATAACGGCTTCGTGTGACTCCGTTTCGTTATTAATAAAAAACCGTATTTTCTGACCCTGTGCTACTTTATCCGCATCTTTATCAAACAAGGTCAGTTCCAGATAAAGCTTGTCGATATTCACAACCTCAAACAAAATATCGGCTGATGATACAAACTTGCCCAGATTTACATTGACTGTTTTTACATATCCGGAAATAGGAGAGCGCAATGCAACAGAACTGCTTATGTCATCTTCATGCAGGTTCGACGGATCGATTCCGATCAATGTTAATTTTTGCTCCAATGCTTTAACCTGAGCTTTAAGTGTTTTGTAGTCAACGGTAACCTGTTGTACGCTTTGTGCTGAATAGACATCGGCTTCATACAACTCCGAATGGCGCTTGTAGTCCGCTTCAGCAAATTCAAACTTATTTTTGGCTTCCAGATAGCTTTGCTGCATATCCACAAAATCCTGATTTTCGATCATAGCCAGTGTTTGTCCTTTCTTGACCCAATTGCCCGGCATCAAGGTGGTGCTTTTAATAAAACCTCCCATCGGAGCACAAACAGTTGCCAGGTTTTGAGGAGCGACGGCAATTGTACCATTCACTTTCATTGTGCCACTCAGCGATCGCATTTCAATTGTTCCTGTTTCAATATTGGCTAATTTGATCTGGTCAGCGCGCATTTCTACAATATCTTCAGGAATTATTTCTTCGGATTCGCTTTCAGTAACTTTTTTCTGACCTCCGTTACATGAGATTATTACCATCAGAAGTAAAGAAAAAAGAGTTGAAGTTATTAATCTGTATTTTGACATATTATTCATATTAAAACGTTTTTCCAATGATAAATTCAATTTGAATGATGGTTTGATTGCAATTGTTTATTGCATCCAGATAATTCTGTTTAATGCTCAACGCCCGGTTCAGGCTAAGTATGTAATCCAAATAATCCAACGCTCCGGCTTTATAACTTCTTGTTGCCTGGTCAATAATCATATTGGCTTCCGGAATGGCTTGTTTCATGTAAAAATCGACGCTCGACAGGTATTTCTTATATTCGTCCAGCAACGACCGGTAGTTTCCATTCAGCGATTTTAAATAATATTCGGCTTCTGTGTTTGCCACTTGTTCTTTTATTTTGGCGGCTTTCACTTTCGAGGCTGATGGCTTGAACCAAAGCGGAATGGCAATTCCAGCCTGAATTCCATTAAACCGGTCGCCAGAACCGAAAACTCTTGGTACACCATTTATCTCCTGAGTTCCCTGCATCGTTTGGCTGAAATAACCTATATTAAAATCGGGTAAAGCACGACTGATATCCAATTTTCTTTCCAGACGGGCGACCTCAATTTGTTGTCTGGTGAAACTGATTGAAGGATTTGCAGAGAGAGCGGCTTCATTTGTATACGGAACAAATTCAATTGTCCTCAAAACCGTATCTGCTGTAAGAATATCAAATCCGACATTTAGAAGTGTTTTCAGTTGGCGGTTCAGGATCTTTTTATCGGTAATAAGTTGTTGCAATAGGTTTTTTATCTCAAGGCTTTGTGAACGGGCTGTAATCATTTCCAGTTTATTCGTTTCGCCCACTTTCGCCCGCAATTCGGCTGCTCTGGAAAATCCTGAAAATAAACTATCCTGATACGTTAATAGTTTTTGCTTTGAATAGATATAAGCCAATTGCCAGTATAACTGTTTCACTTGCGTTGAGGTTTCCAGTTGCGAAGTTTTCAATTGCCATTCGCTGCTTTTTACATTGGCATTGGCAAGTTTGTTTTGGTTGCTGTAAACCGTCGGAAAAGCGAACGACTGCGAAATTGTATAACTATTGTCTTTAGTGTTCGAATTAAAACGTCCGTATTCCATATCGATATTGGTTTTCCCAATGTCCAATGCTGCCCCTTTTAATGCCTTTTGCACTTCTATTGAATAAGCCGATGAACGGATGTTCAAGTTACAGTCCAAAGCCATTTGGATCGCTTCCTGCAGATTGATCGTTTTTGGAGTTTGTGCACGACTTAAAAGCGATGAACCGAAAATCAGGAATAGCAAAATGCTGAGGGTTTTAGCGGGTTTATTTTTCATTGATAATCTTAATTTACCTGAAAAAAAGATATAAAATATTGGAAGGATTACTAAAGTCAGCAAGGTTGCCGTGATCAATCCGCCAATGACTACGGTGGCAAGTGGTTTTTGCACTTCAGCCCCCGCAGAGTTCGACAAAGCCATCGGTAAAAAGCCCAGCGAGGCAACTGCCGCTGTCATTATTACCGGACGAAGTCGTGTCTGCAAACCTTTTTTTACGCGTTCTGTGATATCGGTGACACCTTCCTTTTCAAGACGGTTGAATTCTGCAATCAGCACAATTCCGTTCAAAACAGCTACGCCAAACAAAGCGATAAATCCTACACCAGCTGATATGGAGAAGTTCATTCCACGCAACCAAAGGGCAAATACACCACCAATAGCCGACATGGGAACTGCTGTAAAAATTAAAAGGGTTTGTTTAACCGAATGAAACGAAAAATACAGCAGAACAAAGATCAGAAGCAACGCAACCGGAACGGCAACAGCCAGACGGTTCTTTGCTGCTTCAAGGTTTTCAAACTGACCTCCATACGACACATAATAAGCTGGCGGAAGTTTTACCTGTTGGTCAATTTTCGCAGAAACATCGTTTATTACGGAAGCAACATCTTTATTGCGGACGTTAAATCCAATCGTAATGCGCCGTTTGGTATTTTCTCGTGAAACCTGCGCAGGACCCGATCTTATTGAGATATCAGCAACCTGCTCAAATGGAATCTGACCTCCGTTTGGCAGTGCCACCGACAGATTTTTTACGTCGTCAAGGCTTTGCCGATAATCTTTATCCAGACGAACCACCAGGCCAAATCGTTTTTCTTCGTCGAAAACCACTCCTGCCTGACTTCCGGCAAATGCAGCGCGCAAAACCAGATTTACATCCTCAACCGAAAGACCGTATTGCGCCAGCCTGTCACGGTTGTAATCCACCTGAACCTGTGCCAATCCGGTTACCTTTTCGACATTAATATCTTCAACTCCGTCAATTTGCTGAATGATTCGTTCCACATCAGAAGCTTTTTCTGCCAAGGTAGTCAGGTTATCACCAAATATTTTAATGGCAACATCCTGTTTAGAGCCGGTCATCAGTTCGTTAAAACGCATCTGAATGGGTTGTTGAAATTCAAATTTCACACCAGCCAGCGGAATCAAAGCTTCTTGCATTTTTGCAACCAGTTCTTCCCGGGTTTCAGCCGAAGTCCATTCGCTTTTGTCTTTTAGAGTGATAATGTAATCCCCGGTTTCCATCGGTGTAGGGTCGGTCGGAATTTCACCAGCGCCAATTTTACAAACCGTATGTTTGATTTCAGGAAAATTATCGAGTAATATTTTGTTGGCTTTTTCCACCATTTCGACCGTGTGCGAAAGCGAACCGCCCTGTAAAGTCATCACTCCTGCGGCCAGATCACCTTCTTCGAGCTGCGGAATAAACTCTCCGCCCAAACGGGTGAACAGCACGATACTGAATAAGAACAGAATAATAGCCGATGTTGAAACCAGCAGTTTAAACCGCAACGCAAATGCAATGACCGGATTAAACGCTTTGTGAAGTCCGTCCATTAATTTGTCTGAAATAGTTGGCTTGTGTTCGGTTTTTTTGCTCAGAAATAAGGCTGAAGCCATAGGAACATAGGTGAGCGAAAGAATGGCAGCGCCAATCAACGCAAAAACCACGACCTGTGCCATTGGACGGAACATCTTTCCTTCGATACCTACCAAAGCCATAATTGGAAGGTAAACAATCAGTATGATAATTTGCCCGAAAGTTGCCGAACTCATCATGCGTTTGGCTGATTCAAACACATTTTCATCCATTTGTTTCTGCGTCAGCTTTTCTACACCAACATAATGTTTTTTGCTCATAAATATTCGGTGAACAACACTTTCGACTATAATCACCGCACCATCTACAATCAATCCGAAGTCGATGGCGCCCAAACTCATCAGGTTTCCGGAGACACCAAACAAGTTCATCAGCGATATGGCAAACAGCATGGAAAGCGGAATAACCGAAGCTACAATTAAGCCGGCCCGTAAATTTCCAAGCATCAGGACGAGTATAAAAATAACAATCAATGCACCTTCCATCAGGTTGCGTGTAACTGTTCCTATCGCACGCCCAACCAGATCGGATCGATTCAGAAATGGTTCAATTGTTACTCCATCGGGCAACGATTTCTGTATGGAGGCGATTCGGGTTTCCACGTCTTCGATTACCTGGTGTGCATTGGCGCCTTTCAGCATCATTACTACGCCCCCAACAGCTTCGGTGGTATCCACCACAAAAGCTCCGTAGCGGATTGCACTGCCGTATCTTACAGTAGCAATGTCGCGTATTAAAATTGGTATTCCTGAACTGTTGCTTTTGACAACGATTTTTTCAATGTCGTCGAGAGTTTTTACCAGTCCGATGCCACGAATAAAATAAGCATTGGGATTTTTATCGATGTAGGCGCTTCCGGTATTTTCGTTGTTTTTTTCAAGAGCGCCGAAAATATCAGTTAAGGTGAGATTCATGCCTCTAAGCCGTTCAGGATTTACGGCAATTTCGTATTGTTTAACAAACCCGCCGTAACTGTTAATGTCTGCCACTCCGGGAGTTCCAAGCATTTCGCGGCGAACTACCCAATCCTGAAGGGTGCGCAATTCCATCGGGTTAAATTTCTTTTCAAGCCCTTTGTCGACTGCCAGACGATATTGAAAAATTTCGCCTAATCCGGAAGAAATCGGAGCCAGTTCAATTTTTGCGAGACCCGACGGAATATCTTCTTCTGCCTCTTTAAGCCTCTCGTTTAGTTGCTGGCGGGCCCAGTAAACATCAACATTGTCTTTAAATACAACAGTAATAACTGATAATCCCAAACGCGAAATAGACCGAAGTTCAATGATGTTGGGAATACTGGCAACCGCGACTTCAATCGGGGCAGTAATAAAACTCTCAACTTCCTGAACGGCCAGTGATGGCGCGATAGAAATAACCTGAACCTGGTTATTGGTTATATCGGGGATGGCATCAATGGGCAAACGGACAAGCGAATAGGTCCCCCAGCCAATTAAAGCCAATATAAATAAGCCGACAATAAACTTATTTTTAATTGAAAAGTGAATAATACGTTCTATCATTTGAAAAGGATATTAATTATGTCATTTGAGTTTCCCACGCAGAAAAACTGATATTGAATTGGAGTGTTTTTTTGTCTGTCAAAATTCAGTCAGACACACCTATGCTGTTTTCAATGACAATGTGAAACAAATTAAACTTGGGAATTAAATCTGAATTAAACGGATTTGGGGCAAATCGTCAAGATAAAACTCTTGATGAGTAAAACCAATTTGTTAAGCCAGAGTATGTTTAACCCAATGGAGGCGCCCGAAGTGACCAGACTTCAGAAAAAATAGACGGAGTAAATGAATTGGAATTCAAAACAATTACACGCTTGGTTTGTGTAGTTCTGTTTTGAAATGTAAAACTCTTAAAGACGGCGATTAGCTCGATAGAAATCTGTTTAGACGAGGCAACATTCAAATTGCATACGTGCACCTGTTCCGCACTTGATTGATGATCTTCGCAGCAAGTGACCATACTGCATAAGGATTCAGTATGGTTAATGACAGTGTTGTTATCCAAAGTAATATGTTCTTCCAGGTTGCATTTTTCGGCTTCGGCATTATGGTGGTGGTGCGGCATCATTCCGTGAAGCAGCAATACCATCATGGCAAGCGTCGAAAAAATAAAGGCGATATTTCGTTTGGTTCTTAACACGGGTACAAATATAGTAAAATAAAAAACTAAGCTGTTTTTGCATATTGTTTTAAAAACCAATTGTGTTTACTTTTAAGGCGAAACCAATAAAGTTTATAAACCTAAATTTATACAGGTAATGAGAAAACTATTTTCATTATTGATTTTGTGTTCATTCACAATTACTTTGCTTTTTGCCCAAACTGGCGGAAAAGTCTCCGATAATCTTTCAATACCCAGCAAAATCCTGAAAATGGATCGCAAGTATGCCATTTATCTTCCGGCTGATTATGAAACATCGCAGCGCAGTTACCCGGTTTTGTATTTATTGCACGGTGCCGGCGACGACCATTCAGGCTGGTTACAGTTTGGCGAGGTGAAGAATATTGCAGACAAGGCGATTGCTGATGGTAAATGCACCTCAATGATTATTGTGATGCCTGATGGAAATACCGGTCAGCGTGGTTATTTTAACAGTCCAAAGGGTGACTGGAATTACGAGGATTTTTTCTTTCAGGAATTTATGCCAACTATTGAAAAAACCTATCGGATCAGAGCCGAAAAACGTTATCGCGCTATTTCAGGCTTATCTATGGGTGGTGGCGGAACATTCATGTATGCTCTGCATCATCCTGAATTGTTTTCATCAGCTTGTCCGTTAAGTGCCTACACCGGACCTATTACATTGGATGACGCCACTGACCGCCTGAAAAAGCAATATCCGGAGATTAAAGATGAGGAAATACTAAAATACTTCAATAATCTAAGTGCTACCGAATTGATTAGAAATATGCCGGATGATCAGAAAAAAGCCGTTCGCTGGTATATCGACTGTGGCGACGACGACTTTTTGTATGAAGGCAACAGTTTAGCGCATATTGCCATGCGTAAAAAAGAAATTCCTCACGAATTTCGCATTCGCGATGGGGCACACAACTGGACATACTGGCGCGCTGCATTGCCGGAAGTGCTCGGTTTTGTTTCGCAGGCATTTCATCAGTATTAAAAACTTTAACAAGCAAATTATGAAAACCACACGCCGTTCATTTATTCAAAACAGTGCTGTTCTGCTTGCCGGAACTGCACTTATGTCGAAGGCAGCTTTTGCTGCTCTAAAATCACCTGAGATTATAGGCTTGCAATTGTATTCTGTTCGCGATGACATGAAAAAAGATCCGTTGGCAACACTTAAATTAGTGGCATTGCTCGGATATAAATTTGTGGAACATGCCAATTACATCGATCGCAAATTTTACGGATACACCGCAAAGGAATTTAAAAAGGTACTTGACGATCTGGGTCTGAAAATGCCTTCAGGACATACCGTAATGGGTAAAAATCATTGGGATCCGATTAAGAAGGATTTTACTGATGCCTGGAAATATACAATTGATGATGCGGCCTACATGGGACAAAAATATGTAATTAGTCCGTGGATGGATGAAAGCATGCGTAAGACTTATGATGATTTGGTCGCATATCTGGACGTTTTTAATAGATGTGGCGAATTGTGCCAGAAATCAGGAATGAAATTTGGCTACCACAACCATTGGGCCGAATTTACTGAGCAGCTGAATGGGGTAAAACTTTTCGACATCATGATGCAAAAGCTTGATATCAATAAGGTAATTATGCAGCTTGATATTGGCAATATGTATATTGGTGGAGCAAAAGCTCTTGACGTAATTGGACAGTATCCCGGAAAATTTGAATTGATTCACGTAAAGGACGAAATTGCTGTTGACACTGCTGAAAAATTTGAAAGTACCGTATTGGGTAAGGGAATTATCCCTGTAAAAGAAGTTATAGATATTTGCCGGAAATCGGGTGGAACCAAAGTTTATATCATAGAGCAGGAATCTTACCAGGGCAAGCAGCCATTGGCGTGTGTGAAGGAAGATCTTGACATTATGAAGAATTGGGGTTATTAACAGCGTTAATTTGAATTCAAAAATAAACGCATTAATCTGTTGATTTATAATTAGTCCGGAGCGAAATGTTTGTGATCTGAGCATTTTGCTCCGGATTTTATTTTGTTTCACAGATTAGGATCTTTGTCACAGTTTAATTTCAAATTTGGCACGTAAGCCAAAGCTTGGTGCTCCAATTGTTGATTTTGGACTTACACGCCATACAGCTTCCAGCCTAAACAGACGAAAAATATTTTCAACTCCGGCACCAAGTTCGATATACGGATTGCTCATTTTTGTAAGGGTTACCGGAAATTCAACTATTTGCAGATGTTTATCGCTCAAAGAACCAATCATCCCTTTAGCAGAGAAAACCTCGCGTAACCCAATTCTTTTAAGGAGCGGGAGCCGGTTAAACACAAACCCGTTGAGGTGGTATTCGAAGTATGCATGAAGGTATTTATCGTGCACATACTCCATGTAATTCAGCATGTTAAAGTCGTACGTAAAATAGCCGAATGTTTCGTTCCCACGTGGAATATCAAGCATTGTATATGGAAGTTTGCCAAGATACATTCCGCCTTCAATGGCATAATTGAAACCAGTCTGGCCTATTTTAAGGTATTGTTCTATCGTGGTGAAGATTCGTCCGTAATAGTTTTCCTTTCCGGAGTAGAATACTTTTCCACCTCCGACAACAAAATGGATAATGGGATAATCGGTTGCCATGTAAATCCGGAGGAATTTATCATCTATCACTTTTTCTTGCCACGAAAAACGGGTATCCAGGCTTAAATCGAATGCTGACACATGGTTAACGGGCATTCCAGTTCGCATAAATGGATAGAATTCAGGAGAATAATGTCGAATGTAGTTTGCACTAACCTTATTCATAAGACCCGGATGCCATTCGATTTCGTATGCGGTACTCAATTTTTGTTCCCGAAAAAGCTCGTCGAGTTCGTCACGTTTAAAAATCTGTGAGATCAGGTTATTTTCGGTTGGCGACAATGCATTTTCATAAAGGAGCAGAATTTTTTCGTTTTCTCCGGCCCTCACAATTTTGTCGTCGTAAGACAATTTAACCAACTGGCGGTGAATCGTTGGAAATTTATAGCCAGCACCTGCCATCCCGTTAATCTTTTTATTTCTGAAGCCATAGCCCAATCCACCCCAAAGCATATATCGGGTACTTATCTCGCTGCTTGTGCGGGCACCTGCAAATACATGCAAACCTTCGACCTTATTGGTGTTTATCGTGTTTGTGTAAGGGCCAAATTCCAGTTTCCCCAAATCGTAGTAACCAGTCATAGTCATTCGGGTGATGTTATCCGCAAATTTTATGGCATTTATCTGGCTTACTGAATCGATAGTTGCTGTAATTAATTTTTCACGGGGATTAAGCTCTTCAAGTCTGTGTGTGTCCCAGTAATTGATATCCCTGTCTTTTGCGTCTGGCAACTTAATGGTTTCATAGCGTCCATTTCCGGAGGCAAGCACTACTGCCTGAGGCTGATTAACCGTTACACTGTCGATAACCGCTGATTGGTTGAATAGGAGACTGATAGGTTTTTTGGACGGATTATTTTTAAGTGGTACATAATTAAAAACAGCATCGATCTCATTTCTTCTGAAAAAAGGAATCGAATCGTTGACAAATTGATAGTTGCTTTTCAACCGCATTTTTTTTAGAAAATTCAGGTAACTGGTTGATGCCAGCGTCCCGTCGATTTCAATTAGCGAATAATCTTTGGTATCGGTTGTCATGTAGCCTTTAAAGACCTTATCACCCTTGCGTCGCGGTATGAAATTAATCCGGTACTGCTTATGTCCGTTGAGGAAAATACTATCGGCCAGAAAATACTTGTAATAGAACCATCCGTTATCGGCCATGGGACTGACAAAGTTTTGGGAAAAAAGGTTAACGAAATTGTCATAAAAATTTACTTCAATATCAAGAGCACTGGTGTACCCGGAAATTTCGTAGTCATCCAGAACTCCAACTCCCGAAGTTTTATCTGCGATTACAGTTGATTTTTGTCGTGGTGGATCTCCCTGGAATTCATTATAGACCAACTGTTCCGAAAAGTAGATGGGAAGAAACCGAGTACTGTCTTCATTTGTTTTAAATACAGACTGATTATTTCTAAATGCCCTGGAATTGATCATTTTATCACCCACATTATTGAGATGGTACTCCCACTTGGTGTATTTACGGTATGAGTACCGGGAGTATTTTTGTGGGTTGTTCTGCTTTTTACGGGCAATCATTTCCTTTAAAATCCTACGCACCGGACCTTCATCAGGAGTAATTCGTACTTCCGAAATTTTGACCAAATCAGATTTAAGACTTACCTCCAGATTGTTCGTTAATGTAGGTTTTATACCAACTGTTTCGCTAATAAAACCTACAGTTGAGAATTTTATAGAATCTACCTTTTCTTTTGATGAAAACTGAAAAAGACCTAATGTATCGGTTAAGGCTCCTATCTGCGTATTTTTAAAAACCACGCTTACATAAGGAATTGGCTGTCCTGTATCCTGATCAGTTACCTTACCTTTTACAATGGTTGGCTGTGAAAAAGCCGGTGCTGAAATATATAGAAGTATAAATAACAACTGAACGCTACGTTTTAATCGTAGTTCAATTGAACGACTTGTTTTGTACATGTTTGTTTTCTGTTTCTGTAACGATCGTCCGAATTGCTCAATGATGTGGCTGGCAGCATTGAAATTTTTCGAATGAAATACCAAAATTGTCAAAAAAATTGAAGCATCAACGAATGTGGCTTGTATTTTTTTCAAATGTTAAGTTTCCTACATCTGTTCCTATCTATCATTCTGTTTATGATGGAAATTCTTTTAACAAATAACTAACTTCTTGTCGGTATTTTTTATTATACGATCTGTTTTTTTTATGTGTAATACTTAATTCATGTTATTTTATTGAAATCTCATTCGGTAACCTTTATTAAAATAGGTTCCAATATTTTGTAATTTAACAACAATTCATATTGCTAGAACCAATAACCAAAGTTGGCCGAAAAAGTTGGTTTTTCAGTTGAATTGGAATATCCCAAGGTCATATCTAATGGACCTAGCACCGTTTTTATAGAATACCTGATACCGCCACCATAAGTAGCGGTTATTCCGTCCCCGAGATTAATATCTGAATCCTGCCACATTCCATTAAATAATATTGAGATGTATTGAGAACCAGTTATTCTTTCCCTAAGTCCCAGTAAACCAATATATGTAAAACGTTCGGCGGTATTTACTGAAGCAAGTCCGACAAATGGAAGATGATAATTGAAATACTGAGAATAAGGTTCTCCGCCAACAAGTGTCATTTTAAACAAAGGAAATTCTGAGTCATATATTGCTCTTCCGTAAAGGTCTGCCAATAAAGCCGTTTTGTTAGTTAACTGAATGACATTTCTCATTTTGAAAAGTAAGGTTGGACTAATCTTATTTGCTCTTTGGAAATCTCCCAACAAAGAAAATTCGGTGTATAGATTTGTTCCTTTTGATGGAAAATAGAAGTCGTCCATATTGTCGAATGAAAGGTATGAGTATGCATTTGTAAGAAAAATATCAGACTTATTGATGGTGATCGGATAGTTGCTGTTTATACTGAAAATATCACCCCGATAGTATTCTTCCTGAATTCCAAGTCCAAAATTAAATCGTTTCAAAAATGCCTGATAAGCGTAAAGAGAACCCGAGGAGTAAAAGACGTTGGTTTCGGAAATTTTGTCACCTTTTTCGAATACGTTGTAATTTTGAAATTTGGCGTTGATAGATACTCCTGCTGTTGGAAGATTTGTCTTATTTGATTCGGCCAAAAGGCTCATTCCCGGATTAACCGACAGCTCAGCACTTAGCGATAATAGTCCAAATATATTTTTATAATTTTTCTGCGTTGTATTTATCAGAATAGCTGCTGCATCGGTGGTATTGGCTTTAAAACCTATATTTTGTGTGAAAACTGTTTTTGTGCTGATATTGAAATTTATAATTTTCCCATTTCCTGCATCAATTAAATTGTAATAAATTCGGTCAAAGCCACCCATGCCGTAAAGGCGGTCGATAGCCGATTTAATTTCGTCAGCAGAAAGATCTCCAGGAATTTGAAGGCTAAGTGTGTTGAGCAGAAAATCCATATCAAGATGATAATTACCTGAAAATTGCACACCTGTAATGTGCCATTTGTCTGGTTTAACCAATAATCGTGACTTCTCTCTCGGTTCGAGCTGGTATTTATGTTTAATTTCCCTTAATTGATCCCGCATTTCCGAAGCAGCCAATTCTCCTCTCAAAATCAACGTATCAACTGCCTTGTTGTTGAAGCTGGAAACGGAATAGTCGGATACTTCCGGTCGGATAATTAAATCGCACAAACTCTTATTTACTGAATCCTTCCCATGGTCAAAAAAGCTAACTAGTTGACTAAGTACACTTGACATTGATCCGAGATTCGTTCGCTCCTGAATATTGCTTCTGATGTCGACACCGATAATAATATCAGCACCCATTTTTTTTGCAACATCAGTAGGAAAGTTATTTACAACACCACCGTCAACCAATAGCTGATCACCTCTTTCGAACGATTGGAATGCCAATGGAATAGCCATACTTGAGAACATAGCTGTTGGGAAAAATCCTTTCTTCAGAACAACTTCTTTTCCGGTTTTCAGGTCGGCAGCAACACAGGCAAAAGCAATAGGTAATTTTGCAAAATCAGCATCGTAAGGAACATTTCCTGCCAGACCACAAAAAATATTCAGCACGTTTTGTCCATTGATTAATCCTTGTGGCA
Source organism: Prolixibacteraceae bacterium (assembly GCA_041736275.1). Lineage (GTDB taxonomy): Bacteria > Bacteroidota > Bacteroidia > Bacteroidales > Prolixibacteraceae > Aquipluma. The sequence goes on along the minus strand of JBGSUC010000072.1, from coordinate 57,580 downwards.
GGCTTAATTTTTTTTGCCCGCTAATCGGAAGAGATAGAATATAACGTTGTTTAATCAGCTGGTCATTTTTTGAAAGAAACTCTCTGGGAACTTCATCTGTAAGTGCGGTTTCCCAGTTCAATGATTTTACCAAAGCTTCGAGTTCGGATGCATCGTAACCAATAGAGTAGATTCCTCCCACAAGACTTCCCATGCTTGTTCCAACGATCAAATCAATAGGAATACCTTCTTCTTCGAGAACTTTAAGTACTCCGATATGTGCAAACCCTTTTGCGCCGCCGCCACTTAAAACGAGGGCAACTTTCGGGCGTGTTTTTTTTTCCTGTTTTGGCTGAGATAATCCGACAAGTGGCCACGTTAGAACTACGAGTAGAAACAGATTTGTTATGAATGATGCCAGGCTTAATTTCGTAAACATGATTTTCTGTATGGAAGTTTAACCGGGTGTTAATTTTTTTCGAACCAGACCTATTGAGCTGCCAATGGTATTAAGTTCGGCATAATCATTTTCAGTAATGTTAATTTTGAAATAGGTCCCGATGTAATAAACCAGACAATTAAACTGAAATTCTTCAAAATCAAAATCTTCTGTAAATGAAGCTTCCATGCGGATCTGCTCTTCCGGTAATCCCATATATTTGAAAATCTGCGAAAATTTATACTCAATAATATGCATGATTTTAGTTGATTAACACTATTATAAACGACTTTTTAATTTTAAAATTATCACATAATAGAAAATTATGGTGCATTAAAGACCTGTAAAAATTGATATTCAATAAATGTGCGTTATTTTGCTGATAGTGTGATTTTTAGATATGTATGCTGTGTTTGAATGTTAATTCACTCAAGGTTATTTTATATAGTTGATGAACCACTCGTACAAGTTGTTAATGCCTTCCCGAATAGGAGTGGAAGGTTTATAGTTTACCTCTAGTTCCAGAGCGCTTGTGTCTGCATAAGTCTGATAAACATCACCATCCTGCATCTCAGTCATTTCTTTGATGGCATTTTTACCTGTAGCATTCTCGATAGCTGCAATAAAGTCGAAAAGCTGGACAGGGCTTCCGTTTCCGATATTGAAGATTTTAAAGGGAATAGGGTCTGAAGGTTTGTTTTCAATTACAGCGGCCAATCCCTTAATGATATCATCGATGTAAGTAAAATCGCGGGAAAGATTTCCGTTGTTAAATACTTTAATTGGTTTTTGTTTTATAATGGCATCCATGAAAAGAAAGGGCGCCATATCTGGTCTTCCCCATGGACCATAAACAGTAAAAAAACGCATGCCTGTTGTCGGAATATTATACAATTTACTATAGCTGTGAGCCATCAGTTCGTTCGATTTTTTAGTTGCAGCATAAAGACTCACAGGAGAGTCGGTTTTGTCGGTTTCACTGTATGGAACCTTTTCATTCAATCCATAAACACTGCTGGAACTGGCATAAACAAGATGTTTAACCGGGTGAAAACGGCAAGCTTCAAGAATATTTAAAAAGCCAAGAATATTAGAATTAACATAGGCATACGGATTGAGGATTGAGTACCTGACTCCTGCCTGTGCTGCAAGGTTACAAACCACATCGAAATGTTCGTTTTGGAAAAGTTCGTCAATATATGCTTTGTCGGTAAGGTCAGCTTTAACGAATCGATAGTTTGGATATTTTGAGCTAGTAAAAGGCTGATGATCCTGTATTTGCTCCTGACTAATTCCTGATTCTTTAAGGCGGTCAAACTTGAGCTGGACATCGTAATAGTCGTTTATGTTGTCAAGACCAACAACCTGATTTCCTTTTTCAGCATAATGTTTAACCGCATGGGATCCGATAAAACCAGCAGCTCCTGTAATTAAAATATTCATAATTAGATGTTTAAATATATTTTATTAATCTATTTCAATGTAGTAATAATTTCCAACCTGATGTTTCTTTCTACCCATAACAAACTTCTGCAAGGTACGGTTTTGGTTAATATCCTTTTGACGAACAAACAGAATTGCAGGTTTGTTAATTTTTATGTTATTTTTAAATAGATCACTCTCCAGCAGTTTCTGTGGTTCTGTTTCCAGGTACACATCGGTACTGGCAGCACGACCCATCCGGTAGTAATAATAGTTTTCGATACCCTTTTTGTCGGCTAAACTTTTAGCTTCCTGGCACATTTCACCCATTCCGATAATGTTGTTTAGTTTAGGTATGTCAAATGAAACCACAAATACGGAAAGCAATATTCCTACTCCCATTAATCCAATTCCTCTATTTAGATTTTTGTTAATCAGCTGTTTTATGGTAATAAATCCTGAAAGTGAAAGGATCGATGCTGCAATGATGATTAATGGTGAAGAATCAAATGGAACTGAAATCATAAATTTCTCAGCGAGGAAAACCCCCGGGAAAGCCAGGCAAATTATACCTGCAGGAATTCCGATAAGAGGCAACATCCACTTTTCGTCCTTTAATTTTGACAGCCACAAAACTGCGAGATACGCAATAAACGGGAAAACCGGAAGCAAGTATACTGCCAATTTAGAGCTAAAAAGCGATAAAGTCACAAATGTTGAAAATACAATTACGAGGAAAAAACGTTCCAGATCAGTAGATACAATCTTCTTTTTTAATCCCATAACCAAAATTCCGAGGTAAAGAAGTGACCATGGAGCTAACGAATACCAGATAGTTCCCAGGTAGTAGTATGGAGCTTCTTTATGATGAAACGAATCTACAGCCCGGTTAATTGTTTGATTGAAAAGTAGATTATCCAGGTATTGACTACCCCCTTCTGCATATACTCCCACAAACCAGGCAGAACATAAAATGACCAAAATACCCAGTGTTTTCCATCCCCAATATCTTCCGATTGTTTTGAATTCTTTCTTCACAATCAGGAATACAATGGTTGAAATCAGAGGAACAAGAATTCCCATTGGCCCTTTGGTGAAAATAGCCATGAAAACGAAGACAGGAAATAGTAAAGTGTGACGGAGCTTCCCTTCGCCGCTATACATCTTGAAGAAAGTATAAAGTGCCAGAACAATAAACATGCACATAAGCATATCCATTCGCAGCACGATAGCCGTCCCTATAAAGAATCCGCTGGTCATCAGCATTAACCTTCCCAGCATTCGTTCTATTTCTGTTATCTGGGTTTTAACCCAATGATCCATTATAAAGACAATAACCAATGCTGGCAAAAAAGAAAAAATACCCAGAAAAAGCATGTTGTGATTTCCGAAGATAATTTTCCCCAACATCACAATCCATAAATAGAGTGGTGGCTTATCGGCGTATATAAGGCCGTGGTTAGTAAAAGTAAAAATTGAACCATTCCTCAATGCTTCATCGGCAATACTCAGGTAACGAAGTTCGTTGGAAGGAGTAAAATCACGAAATATAAAAATCGGTAAAAATGCAATGGCATAAATTGCATACCGCAAGGTATTACTGGTAAAATATCTGCTCATCATTTAATTTTTTTAGTTCATTTTTGTGAATGATGATGTTGCGCGAGTAGGCTATGAATCCAACCGATTGCCCAAGAATCAATATTGGGTCAACCCGGATAATCCCATAAATGACAATTATTCCGGAGCCAATAAGGCTGATAAGCCAAAAACCGATGGGTAACATAGACTCGTTTTTTGACAAGGAGTATAACCATTGATAAACAAACCGAAGCGAAAAAAGGATTTGTCCAAAAGTACCCAGAATGATCAGCCAGATTGGAATATCCTTGTTTGCAAAGAAGTTGGTGATAAAATAATGTGCGTTTTTAAATACAAATAAAACCACAAAAACAGGGGTGAGTATGATAAAAGCTTTGAAAAAACTGTTTATTCGGCGCCAGACTCCCGTTTGATCTAAATTCCAGATATAGATGTAATAAGTTATAGTTTGCCCCAGGATGATGGAAAAATCGTTTCGGAACCAGCCATATATAAAGAAAAGGTAAGAAGCAGAAATGCTCAACACCCAATATATGGTTGGCGAAAGAACTTTTTTTGCTTTTTCCGACTGAACCCACTGAATAAGTGTCCGGGAAAAGAAAAGCATTTGTGATATAAAACCTAAAACGTACACCATCTGGTATTTGAATTTTGTTTCTGTTTTCCTGAAATGCACCATGGTGCATTAAAAAGAACTAAAGAATATCCCTATCCAGATAATGGAATTGAGAAAACCAATAAACTGGATAGGAACAATTCTGTTTCTCTGAACTTGTTGTTTTATAGTTGGTTGAGCTAATTTACTGAATTTTTTAGCGCCATTGTTATTTTTATGTAGACGATTAACCTGATCGAATATTTTAAATTTGTTCGTAAAAAAGTCGGGATACTAAACGATCAGTATCTGATGGTCTAATTTACATACTAAACGATTGGTATGTAGCTGGGTAAAAAAATCACCTCTTTGTTTATTAAACCTTAAGTAGTTTATAAAATTCAGAAAGCTGTTCTCTTAGTTTTTCAATAGCTAATTCCTGACTCATGTTGCCATGTATCAGATTTTTTGCTAATCCGGTGTTCAGCGTAAAAAACATTTCAGCCATTGCTGATGTATTAATATCATTTCTTATTTCTCCTTTCACAATTGCCTGATCAAGAACTTTCTTTGTTTTATTTATTTCTGAATTAATCAAATCATTTTTCTTCATGGCAAAATCAGGATAATGCCTGAATGCGTCAATAAATAACGACAATAAATTAAGTGGTATAAAAGATTTACTGGAACTCATCGTTTTGCTCACAATCTCCTGAGCTTTAACTACACATAATTCAATAAATTGAATCAGTGTGGTATTATTCAGGTTAAAATCCAGTTCATCAATGATCAGATATTTATCGATTACTGCCATAAACAACTCTTCCTTATTCCGGAAATGATGATAGAGCGCACCTTTAGTAAATCCAATAGCTTTACTAATATCATTAATTGAAACAGCTTCGTAGCTATGATTTAAAAACAGCCTGAAAGCTTCATCGATTATAAAATCTTTTGTATTTTCCATTCTTTGCATACTGAACGATCGGTATGCAAATATACAAACAGCTTTCATTAAATGTAGGCGGACGAATAAAAGTTTTTTTTTAATGAATATTTAAATCTGGGTATAGTTTAAACAGGGTGTATGGTGAGTTAAATTATCAGTATATCAAGTTGTTAGTTCCTTTATTAGTGAAGTGAATTAATTGTTAAGTGGTTTTAGATTATTTCGTTCTGTATTTTTTTGCTTAGTCCGGTTTAAATTTAATCTTTGTTTAATCAATTTTGTATATAATAACAAACGCTCCTAACTTAGGAGCGTTTGTCTTTTGTATTCTGATTATGCAGTTTATTTCATATTCTTTTCTTCCCAAGGAACAAGGCCTGAAGGGAAGAAGTTAATGTTCATTGCTTTCATTCGTTCGCCATGGTTTGCCAATCGAGTTTTGTAATTATCCCAATTCCGTAATTCAACCGGAGTCCAGCCAATTTCGGCATATCCAGCCAATCTTGGGAAAATCAGATATTCAGCTTCCTGTAAAACAGAAACTGTTTCTGTCCAAAGAGGTGCTTCAATACCAATAATATTTTCCTTTTTAATTTCAGGAACTAAAGTAACCGGGTCCCAGTTGTACCCTTTATCTACTTCGATATAAGCAGCCCAATGTAAACCGTAAGTACTGGTTGAATCGTACTGCATATCAAGATAAGCATATTTTGCCGGCGACATCAACACCTTAGCACCCTGAGCAACTGCTTTGGTAGCATTTTCAGACTTCGCCCAATATTGCGCAATTGTATTTGGTTTTAAGGTTGAAAGAGCTATTTCGTCCCAGCCGAGTACTTTCTTTCCATGAGAAATCACAATATCCTGCACACGGCTGACAAAAGGAATATAGTCTTCAATTTTTGTGGCATGCGATTCGTCACCACCAATGTGGAGATATTCTCCGGGAGTTAAAGCGGCTAACTCACCAACAACATCATCAATGAACTTGTATGTAATTTCTTTATCGGTACAAAGTGTACTAAATCCTACTTCAATTCCGGTGTACAATTCAGTTGCTTTTCCGCTGCAATTTAATTCGGGATAGGATGCTAAAGCTGCATTTGTATGGCCAGGCATGTCAATTTCGGGAATAATTGTAATGTATCTTTCCTGAGCATATTTTACAATGTCAGAATATTGTTCCTGAGTATAGAAACCGCCATTACCTCCGCCAACTTCTGTACTTCCGCCATGAGCGGTAAGATTCGGCCACGATTTGATTTCAATTCGCCAGCCCTGATCGTCGGATAAATGCAAATGCATTACGTTCATTTTATAATAAGCCAATTTATCTATTAAGCTTTTAACTTCATCCACTTCAAAGAAGTGCCGGGCAACATCCAGCATCGAACCACGGTAAGCATATGTAGGGAAGTCGCGGATTGTTCCGGTTGCGATCTTCCATGGCCCTTTTTGTTGTGAGTCCATTTCAACTTTCGAAGGCAGAAGTTGCCTGATGGTTTGAATGCCATGGAACAAGCCGGCGGCTTTGTTGGCAACAAGATTAATTGACTTGTCAGTAATACTTAATTCATAACCTTCGTCGCCTAATTCAGAATCATTACCGGAAAGTGACAAATAAATATTGCCGGGAGTTGGTGTTTCATTGGTTGTATTTACTGTCAGTCCAAGCCCGGTAGACGGATTCAGTTTATCTGCCAGGTACTGACCAATTTGTGTCAATTCAGCAGATTCACCCTGAACGTATATTACCGTTTTGTCGGTCAAATCAAACGAATCTCCGGTTGGAATAACAGAAACAGGCATTGGAATCAAATTTTCTTTTGAAAGATCAGTTGGGGTACAGGCTGTTTGACCAAAAAATACAGTCAGAAGTAAGCCGGCAATGGCCAGGTTTTTTAGTTTGGTTGGTGTCATGATTAGAAATGTTTTTTTGTAAAAGTATTGAGGATTAAATTCTTTCAATTTTAAATACTACTGGCATTAAACCATCGGAGCAACAGGCAATGGCAACCCCGGGCTGCTTAATCCATGGAAAATTACCATCAAACATGATGGTTGTTACATCTTTTTGGATATCGCCCCATGCCCATGAGCAAAAACCTTCAGGAATACAATTATGATCTTCTACAATAAATTCTTGTCCAACAGCTAAAAGGGAACAGCCAAGGCAGTGTTCGGATAGGTTTAAGGAACAGTATTCTTCAACTAATTCCTTGTTAAATATTTTTTTTAGTACAGTAATCTTACAGTTTGCCATATTCTATAAGTTATTTGCTGATTACCATTAGGTGTATGCAATTTAATCCAAATTCCCGGATTTTTTCATGAAACAGTTAAACTTTCTATTCAACTAATTTCAAAATCCGGGTCTTCTTACCAATCCTGAAATTAATGATTACCAGCATAAAACAAGAGCTTACAATAATAAATGCTCCCGCCGTTTCCAGAGTGCTATATTGCTCATTAAAAATAAACCATCCGGAGAAAAGATTAAATACTGGAACCATCGATTGAAGCAAAGATCCGGTCGCTACATTCACATAGCGATATCCTTCGGTCATAAACAATTGCCCAATTGTTGCTACAATACCCACTAAAACAAGTAATAACAATTCTGTCAGGTTTCCTTTTGCCTGTGTTGCTCCTGAAGGGATCAAAAATATCCAGAAACCAATAATGCATTGTGAGAAGAAGATCGCATAAGAGTTGTCGCTGTTGTGTAATTTTTTGACAAATACGACGGCCAAACCAGTGGTTACTGAACCCACAATTGCGATCAACTCATATACCCCAAGTCCGTCAAGAGAAGATTTCCCTCCACCAATAGAAAGCAATACAAGACCGGCAAACGAAATAAAAATAATGACAAATTTTATGGGCTCAACTTTCTCCTTGAGAATAAGCATACTAAATAAAGTTGCAAAAATAGGGTATGAATAAATATATACAGAGCCTTTGCCAACACCGAGTTTGATTATCGCCAGGTAGAAAAAATAGACTGCAACACCTCCAATAAGTCCACGCCAAAACAGATTTTTTTTGTCGTTGAACTTGAGATTTATTACTCCAAAAAGAGCTAAAATTCCAATGATTCCGACTCCAACAGCAAAACGAAAAAAGGTAGTCTGGTAACTTGATACATTAGGTATGGCTTTTACTAAGACAGCCATTAATGAAAAAAACACCACTGATCCTAAGGTCAAAAATATCCCTTTCGAATTATCGGACATAGAAAAAGGTTTTGAAAGAGTCTTGCAAAACTACCATATTATCTTTAACAAATTCGAAGCAAAACTGGCTACCCAAAATTAATTTAATCGAATTAATCAAGTCGATGAATTTAGGTTCAGAATCAGAGATAGATTAAAAAACCTCAAACAGTACACTGTTTGAGGTTTTTTTTATTACTCATATAAATCATGAATTGTTAGACGATTTAATGGAATAGCTCTATTCTTCAACAATAACGATCTTTTCTATTAAATCGCCCTGCCGAATTGCGTCAATAACTTCTAATCCTTCATATACTTTACCAAAGCAAGTATGTTTACGATCGAGGTGTGCGGTATTGGTGCGACTGTGGCAAACGAAAAACTGCGATCCACCTGTATTTCGTCCGGCATGAGCCATTGACAATACACCACGGTCGTGGTATTGATTTTCGCCATCCAATTCACATTTAATGGTATAACCAGGTCCGCCTGAACCGGTCCCGTTTGGACAACCTCCCTGAATTACAAAATCAGGAATAACACGGTGAAAAGTTAGTCCGTCATAAAATCCTTTTTTTGATAATTTGGTGAAATTCTCAACAGCGAGAGGAGCATCCTCGTCGTAGAAGTTAACCTTCATCAAACCTTTACTGGTATAAATTTCTGCTTTGCTCATTGTTCTATATTTATTATTATAAGGCGCAAAAATACAACAATTTGACCAAATCCAAGATTTATTGAAAGAGTTCCTTTGTATTAACTCTGAAAAAAGTGGATTAAATGTTTCATGAATATTATTAATTTATTTGCGAAATGTGAATATTCCATATGCCAGCACAGTATAGATCAGGATAGTAAATTCTACAAATATCCGTATTCTCGTTCAGGATAATCTGGCAGACTTTTCGTTTGCAGCTGATACAATTTCAATGTTATACAAATAAATGTTTCGCAACACTTTTTCGCCCTTGCAAAGCTTTGCAAGTAATAAGATTCATTAATCAGTTTGGCAATTCGGATTTGTTTAATGATTTTTGACTGAATTATATTTTATTTAGGCTCAATATGAAATACTGATTTAAAAGTAAAGATTGACTCTTCAAAGTTGAGCAAGAAGATAGATTAACTAACTAAACGAATTAAACTATGAATACAAAGATCAAAGAAAAAGTTGTTCCAAAGGAGCTACTTGTCCCGTTTGTGTTGATCACCAGTTTATTTGCCCTTTGGGGATTTGCAAATGATATTACAAACCCAATGGTTGCCGCATTTAAAACAGTGATGGAAATTTCAAATGCAAGAGCCGCAATGATTCAATTTGCTTTTTATGGGGGATACGCTACTATGGCTATTCCGGCAGCTTTGTACGTGAAAAAGTACAGTTATAAAAAAGGAATTCTTGTTGGATTATCTTTATATGCCATTGGAGCGCTGCTATTTTACCCTGCAGCTAAATATGGTATTTTTGAATTCTTCCTTCTATCATTATATATATTAACCTTTGGCCTGGCATTTCTCGAAACTACAGCCAATCCATATATTCTTTCAATGGGTTCTGAAGAAACTTCAACCAGAAGATTGAATCTGGCACAATCATTTAATCCGATTGGCTCACTGATGGGAATGTTTGTTGCTTCAAATTTCATTCTTACCTCATTACAGTCTGATGTCAGAACCGATACCGGAGAATTAGTATTCAATACGCTGAGTCAGGCAGAAAAGGCTGTTGTCAGAACTCATGATCTGGCAATTATCCGTGATCCCTATGTTATGCTTGGAGGAGTAGTTATATTGATGTTTCTGCTTATTTACTTCTTCAAAATGCCAAAACGCAAAGATCCGGATCATACGATTAATGCCATGGATACTTTTAGGCGGCTGATTGGAAATATGAGATATCGGGAAGGAGTTATTGCTCAGGTATTTTACGTAGCTGCTCAAATCATGTGCTGGACGTTCATTATTCAGTATGCTGATAATTTGGGTATTCCAAAGGCTCAGGCACAAAACTATAATATTATTGCGATGGGTATTTTTCTTTCAAGTCGTTTCATTAGTACCATGCTGATGAAATATCTGAATTCCCGATTCTTGCTGACCATATTCGCTGTTGGTGGGTTCATTTTAACTTTGGGAACAATCCTTATTCAAGGCATGGCAGGACTATATTGTCTTATCGGTGTTTCAGCATTTATGTCGCTGATGTTTCCAACCATATACGGTATTGCACTCGAAGGTTTAGGTGAAGATGCAACACTTGGTGCTGCCGGTTTGGTTATGGCTATTGTTGGTGGTGCTTTAATGCCACCGATACAAGGTGCAATCATTGATCTTGGAACAGTGGCCGGGTTACCCGCTGTAAACTTCTCCTTTATTTTGCCGTTGATTTGTTTTGTCGTAATTGCAATTTATGGATACAGAACCCTAAAAGTTTATAAATAATGGCTACCGAACATAAAAGATATTGCAAAACCTTGTCGCTTAAAGATGATGCGCAATTAATTGACGACTATAAAAAGGTACATGCTCCCGGAGTTGCCTGGCCCGAAATAACCCAGGGAATGCGGGAAGTTGGAATCATCGACATGGAAATTTACATTTATGGAACCCGTTTGTTCATGATTATGGATACCATTGCTGATTTTGATCACGACAAAGCCATGACTGAATTGGCCAAAAAACCACGACAAAGTGAATGGGAGGCACATGTATCAAAATTTCAACAAACGTCCAGCAATGCTACTGCCGATGAAAAGTGGCAGCTAATGGATCGTATCTATAAAATGGATAAGTAAAACTTCAGGAAATTTTTTCAACACCAGTAATTATCATGCTGGTATTTTTTTTTGACTTATATTTTATGAACTGAAGCGATCTGTCGAACTGGTATTTTAATATCAGTTTTGACATACACTGTAACTTGCCTAAAAAAGAATGTTAAACTTTCGAAATAACACATTAAAGATCACTTTAATTTAGATTATCAACTTTTGGAATTGAATTAGTTTTTTTTTAGTCGAAATAGAACATTTTTTATCCTAAATTGATAAAATAGATGCTGATTTTCAGTGCAAAAGCTTGTTTTTTGTTTTTTAATCATTTGTTGACGTCCGAAATACTGATGAAAGTCAATCAATGTTGTTAAACATTCATTTTTGTGTACCTAATATTCATATAATCAGCCTGTAATATCCGTTTTTGTTTTTTATAATTCGGAATAACTAATAGCCTAAAACAATATCTTTGGCTATCATTATATAAGTTCAAAACAAGATGAAAGCAGACATCAACGAATTTTTGGAAGCTCTTAATGTCCGGACTCCGGGCGAACATGAGTTTCATCAGGCAGTTCAGGAAGTAGTAGAATCTATATGGGATGTTTATCAAAAAAACCCCAGGTATCAAAAGGCAAAAATTCTGGAACGAATTGTTGAACCTGAACGAACAATTATATTTCGTGTTCCGTGGATCGACGATCGGGGAGAGGTGCAGATCAACCGAGGATACCGTGTTGAATTCAATTCAGCTATTGGACCATACAAGGGAGGTCTGCGTTTTCACCCTACAGTAACTTTAAGTGTTCTGAAATTTTTGGGATTTGAACAAACCTTTAAAAACAGCCTGACAACTTTGCCGATGGGTGGAGGTAAAGGAGGATCTGATTTCAGTACAAAAGGAAAATCTGACAATGAAATAATGCGTTTCTGCCAGTCCTTTATGTCAGAACTTTATCGGCATATTGGTCCAAATACTGATGTTCCGGCAGGTGATATTGGTGTTGGTGGTAGAGAAATCGGATTTTTGTTTGGCCAGTACAAACGATTGAAAAATGAATTTACCGGTGTTTTAACTGGTAAAGGAATTGGTTGGGGTGGAAGTTTAATTCGTCCGGAAGCAACCGGATTTGGAGCAGTATACTTTGTACAGCATATGTTGAATAATTTGGGTAAGGATATAGTTGGTAAGACCTTCAGTGTTTCGGGTTTTGGAAATGTGGCATGGGGTGCAATCACAAAAATAAACGAGTTGGGCGGAAAAGTACTTACTATTTCAGGACCAGATGGTTATATTTATGACGAGAATGGAATTACCGGAGAGAAAGTGGATTACCTTCTTGAACTTCGGGCTTCAAACAATGATGTAGTACAACCATACGCGAATGAATTCGGCGCTCAGTTTATTCCAGACAAAAAACCATGGGAATGTCCTGTTGATATAGCTATTCCATGTGCGTATGAAAATGAATTAAATCTTGAAGATGCAAAAACACTGGTGCAAAATGGTTGCTTCTTATTGGCAGAAGCCTCGAATATGGGTTGTACCGCAGAAGCAGTTGAGTTTCTGATTGATGCGATTACTTATGCTCCTGGGAAAGCTGTTAATGCGGGTGGTGTTGCTGTTTCAGGATTGGAAATGTCACAGAACTCTATTCGTATGAATTGGCCAAAGGAAGAAGTTGATATGTATCTGCATCGTATTATGAAGGATATCCATGAAACTTGTGTGAAATATGGCAAGAAAGGAAATAAAGTAAATTACGTTGTGGGAGCAAATGTTGGTGGCTTCGTTAAGGTTGCTGATGCTATGCTTGCTCAAGGTATTGTATAATAAATTGATTCTATCGATAGTTTTGAATATCCCTGTTTCTGTTTTTGCAGATTTAGGGATATTCTGTTATATAACAGTTTGAATTCTTGTGATTCCAAAAATATTTGAAATCTGGCCTGTTTTTACTCCTATTTTCCAATAAAATAATATTCCCTTCATATTCAGCTGCTTTATTTTTCCTTATTTTGGCCAAATTTGTGGAAAATGTTGATTGATACTCATTCTCATATTTATTCAACCGACTTCATTCATGACCTGGATGAGGTTATTCAGAGAGCATACTCAAACGATGTCAGGAAGATCATTCTTCCAAATATTGACAGTTCGTCTGTAAAAAATCTGCTGGATCTGGTTGACACATATCCTCACATTTGCATTCCATTAATGGGATTGCATCCAACTTCGGTGAATCACGATTATCAGGAAGAGTTGCAGGTTGTTGAATACTGGCTCAAAAAGCGTAAGTTTTATGGAATTGGTGAAATTGGTATCGATTTGTACTGGGATAAGTCATTTCTTGATGAACAAATACATGCTTTTCGATTCCAACTGGATTTAGCAAAAGAATATAAATTACCTGTGGTTATTCATGTACGCGATTCATTCGATGAAGTATTTCAGGTTTTAAAAGAGTTTAAGGATGATAACCTTACTGGTGTATTTCACAGTTTTACGGGTACGATTGAACAAGCCAGGCTGATTACAGATATTGGATTTAAAATTGGTGTTGGCGGAATTGTAACATTCAAAAAAAGTGGTTTGGATCAGGTTGTTAAGCAGATAGACCCTTCGAACCTTATTCTCGAAACAGATTCCCCTTATCTTACCCCGGTTCCATTCAGGGGAAAACGAAATGAAAGTTCCTATCTTGTTTATATTGCGCAAAAAATTGCCGACCTTCACCAAATGACAGTTGGTGAAATAGCAAAAATAACCACTGAAAATGCACGAAAACTTTTTGAGATTTAAGTATTCATCAGTCAGCAAGAAAATAAGCACGTGGAAAGCAAGCCATCTATCCTTATTCTTTATACCGGAGGAACCATTGGAATGGTTCAGAAAACGACCAACGGAATTCTTGTTCCGGTAAAATTTGACCAGATTCTTGAAGAAGTTCCTGACCTTAACCGTTTGGGCTACAATTTACAGGTAGTTACCTTTACTCCGCCCATAGACTCATCCAACATGACCCCGTCAATATGGGTGAAAATAGCAAACACTATTGAGCGTAATTACGGCAAATACGATGGATTTGTAATTTTGCACGGGACTGATACCATGGCCTATACGGCTTCTGCTTTAAGTTATATGTTCGAAAATCTGGATAAACCCGTTGTCCTTACCGGATCTCAACTTCCAATTGGTATCCTTCGGACTGACGGCAAGGAAAACCTCATAACTGCAATTCAGATTGCTGCAGCTCAGATGAACGGGTATGCTATTGTGCCTGAAGTATGCGTATATTTCAATTCCAAACTATTTCGTGGCAACAGAATTTCTAAGCGTCACGCTGACGATTTTAGCGCTTTCTCATCCATAAATTATCCCCCACTGGCGAATGCCGGAGTAGAAATAAAATATTTTCAGGAGAATATTCACCGGTTTCACAATAAAGGTATACTTAAGGTAAGGACTAAGTTTGATGAAAATGTAGTTATATTAAAAATATTCCCAGGTATTGGGAGGTTGGTGTTTGAAAATATCCTGAATATTCATGGATTGAAAGGAGTTGTACTTGAGTCTTTTGGCTCAGGGAACATTCCAACATCGAGATGGATGATAGGTCAGATTAAAAAAGCGATTAAACGAAAAATTATTTTCCTTAATGTTACTCAATGTCAGGGAGGTGCGGTGAAAATGGGGCAATATGAAACCAGTGAAGAACTTCTGAATGCAGGAGTTGTTAGCGGGAAAGATATGACTACGGAAGCAGCAATTACCAAGTTGATGTTTCTGCTTGGACAGGGATTGGACGCGAATGAAATAAAGCTGCATCTGAATAAAAGTCTTATCGGGGAAATAAGTGAATAGTTTTTTTTTGTGTTACATTTTTTTTCGTAATTTGCAGCCCTGAAAAATAGTGCCAGATTGGTCTTCGGGAGAGATGCAGGAGTGGCTTAACTGGCACGCCTGGAAAGCGTGTGTACCTCAAAAGGGTACCGAGGGTTCGAATCCCTCTCTCTCCGCTTTCAGAATAGTTCTAATAAATGATGAAATAGATTTTGTCCTTGTAAGGTGCTCTATAACAAGGCTCTGTCTGGCAATCGTCAGATGTCAATTATTTTGGAAATTATTTAAAACAAACAAAATAGAATAATTTTAAAAATTCAGGAGATTTACTAATTAAAATTTAAAACCAAGATGAAAAAACTATTTGCGTTAATAGCAGTTCTCGGTATGTTGTTCATTACAACATCAAACAACGTAGTTGCTCAGGACAATGCTTCTCCAGTTGCAACGACTGAAGTAAAAAAAGCTGAACCAGCAAGTCCAGCTGCTGATCAGGAAGAAGTGGCAGCTGCTCAGGCAGAAGGTGGTCAATCATTGCATAGTGCATTGAAGCAAAAATTTATCGAAGGGGGTCCTGGTTTCATGACTTCAATTCTTGTTGCTCTGATTTTAGGTCTTGCACTTGCAATTGAAAGAGTTGTTTATTTGAATCTTGCGACTTCAAACAACAAAAAATTATTGGAAAAAATTGAAGAAGCACTTAACACTGGTGGAATTGAAGCAGCTAAAGAAGTTTGCCGCAATACACGTGGACCTGTTGCAAGTATTTTTTATCAGGGATTAGATCGCTCTCACGAGGGATTGGACATTGTTGAAAAAACAGTTGTTGCTTACGGTGGTGTTCAAGCTGGTTTGTTGGAAAAAGGCTTAACCTGGATTGCGTTGTTTATCGCAATGGGTCCTATGCTTGGATTCTTGGGTACAGTTATCGGTATGATCGGAGCATTCGATGCAATCGAAGTTGCCGGCGATATCAGTCCTACCCTGGTTGCAGGAGGTATTAAAGTAGCTCTTATTACTACAGTGGGTGGTCTTATCGTGGCTATGATCCTTCAGGTATTTTACAACTACTGTGTTTCGAAAATCGACAGTATTGTTAATAGTATGGAAGACGCTTCTATTTCATTAATGGATATCTTGGTAAAATACAACACTAAAAAATAACAGAACCTATGAAATTTGCTAAAATAACAACAATAATGTTATGGGTAATTCTGGGTATTTCTATATTTCTAGTAATTTCGCTTTTATCCAATCTGAATGAAAATGATTTAGATCCAGCTATGGGTACCTGGATAAATGCGAACTTATACTGGGCATATATTTTGTTCGGATCATCCATTGCTTCAGCTTTAGTATTGGAATTTGTTAATACGATTTCTGATAAGAAAGCTACTAAAAGTGCAGCAGTTGCCCTTATATTTATGGCTGTCGTAGTTGGTCTCTCCTATATGATTTCTGGTAATGATCTTCCAAAATTCTATGGTGTTGAAAAATTCATTGCTGACGGAACGTTAACAACTAATGTTTCCAAATGGATCGGTACAGGGTTAATCGCAACCTACATATTGAGTGCACTTGCAGTAATCGGGATTATATGGTCATCCATTTCTCGCATTTTTAAATAACCATTGGTTTTATAAAACGCAGAAAAAAAAACAATATGAGAAAAACGCCAGATATACCTTCTGCATCAATGGCTGACATTGCGTTCATGCTTCTAATCTTCTTCCTGGTTGCTACAACCATGGATGTGGATAGTGGTTTGGAGCGTGTTCTGCCACAAATGCCTCCTCCGGATCAGGAACAGGATGATACGCCGCCTATCAAAGAACGAAATGTGTTTACAGTATTGTTGGATGCCAACAATCGTTTGATGGTTGAAGGTGAGTTATTGCGTGTAGAAGATCTTAAGGAGAAGGCTAAGGAGTTTATGATGAACCCCAATGACAGTGAAAACTTACCTGATAAAAAAATGACTGAAATTCCTTTAATCGGAGAATACCCTGTAACTAAAGGAGTTATATCGTTAAGGAATGATGAGGGAACTCAATACGGAACTTATATTCAGGTTCAAAACGAATTGGTTGCAGCTGTCAATGAATTAAGGGATCAATTTGCATCAGAAAAATTCGGAAAAACTTACGCATCTTGTACTTCAGAGCAACAAGAGGCTATTCGTAGCGCTATTCCATCCAGAATTTCTGAAGCTGAACCTAAAACTGTAGGAGGAAAAAAATAATGTCAAAATTTAGAAAAAGTAATGCTAAAGAAACGCCTGCAGTGTCCACTGCATCGTTACCAGACATTGTATTTATGCTTCTGTTCTTCTTCATGGTTACAACCACGATGAGGGAAGTAACGTTGAAAGTAAGAACAACCTTACCTACGGCTACTGAACTTACCAAATTGGAGAAGAAATCGCTTGTAAGCTACATTTATGTTGGTCCTCCTCAGAAGCAATATGTAAAAGTATTCGGTACTGAGCCTCGAATTCAATTAAATGATGTATTTGCGAAAGTTGGTGATATTTCTGATTTTATCATTGCTGAACGTTCGGCCAGAGATGAAGCTGAAATTCCTTTTATGGTGGCTTCATTAAAGGTTGATGAGTTCACCAAGATGCAAATTGTTGGTGAGATTAAACAGGAATTGCGTAAAGCTGCCGCTTTGCACATCAATTACTCATCGCGTAAAGCTATTCCAAATAAGTAATTATCATTTTACTTTATAGCAAGGGGAAGTCATATTTGACTTCCCCTTTTTTTCTGCTTAAAAATTGGGAGTTCTCTGATTTGCTTCTTGTTTACTTTTTTTTCTCTAGTAGAATATCCGGAATTAGTAAGCCCTAAAATTAAACCCAAGCGGAAACAATTAAAAATTGTGTTTCTTTGTGGTGTTATATTTAATTTACTCTATGAAATTTGACGATTATCGTATTTCAGCTGATATTAAGGAAAATCTCTCAGTTCTAGGCTTCCGTAGACCAACAGATATTCAGTATAAAGCAATTACCCCAATTTTGAAAGGTGATGATGTTTTAGCTATTGCACAGACTGGTACAGGAAAAACAGCTGCCTTTGCAATTCCTGTAATTGATATCATTCATCAACTTAAAAGCAGTAGCAGAAGCGATTATATTTATTGTTTGGTAATGGTTCCGACCCGCGAACTTGCCTTACAGATAACCGAAGTTTTTCAAACAATCGGTCAGCATACACGTGTAAAAACGGCATGCGTATTTGGTGGGGTTGATCAGGATCCTCAGATATCACAACTTAAAAACGGGATCGATATTTTAGTTGCTACACCAGGACGAATGTTTGATCTGGTTAGCCAGGGTCATATTGTTCTCGATAAAATACAAATTCTTGTTCTGGACGAAGCTGACCATATGCTTGCTTTGGGGTTTATTAAAGATATCAGGCAATTGATTCATTTTTTACCAAAATCGCGCCAAACACTTTTCTTTTCAGCAACCATTAATCCTGAAATAAAGGAATTGGCTTATTCATTGGTGGTTAATCCGATTCGAATTGAAATTTCTCCGAAAGATCCTGTAGCCAAAAATGTTACCCATTCCGTAGCAATGATTGATATGGATGATAAACGATTTTTTCTTGAGCGATTGATAAAAGAGCATCCTGAATCGAAGATTTTGGTTTTTGTTCGCACAAAGGTTCGGGCAGAAAGGTTGTTTAAGGCAATGGAAAGGGTTGAAATAGTGACTATTACTATTCATGGCGATAAAGATCAGAAAGATCGGTCTGATGTTATGGCCCAATTCAGGTCGGGAGAAAGAAAGGTTCTCATAGCAACTGATGTTAGCGCCCGTGGTATTGATATTCCTGATGTCGATTATGTAATTAATTACGATTTACCTGATGTAGCCGAAAACTATGTCCATAGGGTAGGACGTACAGGAAGGGGAGTAAAAAAAGGGTTGGCGGTATCTTTCTGCAGTCCTGAAGAAAAGTCAGTTCTGAACGAAATAGAAACCTTTCTGGGGCAGAAGGTAAAAGTTTTGATTATAGATAAAGAAGAGTATACAGCAACCGTAGATCTTTCTGAAGATAATCCGAATGACTGGAAGGCTTTGATGCGGGAAGAAGAAGGTTTACCCCAAAAGAAGAAAAAGAAGAAAAAATAACATTCACAAATTTATTCGCTGGAAAACAGAGCATTCATTTCTAAAAATTATTCGGAAATGAACGCTCTGTTTTTTTTTTTGTAATATGTAAATTGCTGTTTTTGCACGTATAGCGTTGAATAACTATTAAATGGGATGGCAAAAAGTATAACAGGGGTGAATTTTTAGTTAATTGGGCTAGTGCCTATTCTTCAATTCATATCTAATTACTTTCATAACTTGAATACAGCAATTTTGATTCTTTTTTACATCTTAAACTCATTAATAATAACATATACCGACCATTCAAAGTATTTTGTAAATTAAAACAGATTTAGGATGGATTTTAGGAGAACTAAATAAATTGTAAATTCCCAGAAATCAATGAATAATTGTATAATTTCATCAACACCCTACGTATTTTGAAGCTATTTCTAAAATAATTGTAAATTATTTCTGAAATACCTATTTATTTATGCCGAGATTTCATTTTTTGTATATTTTTGTTTTGTGTTTGTTGTATGTATGATTAGACTAAAGACAAAATATAAACTATTAAAATTTTAATTATGGCACAGTTTAGATTTAGAGCTCTCGAAGAAGTTCTTTCCAGAAAACCAATCGAAGTAAAACGCGAAGAAAATCTGGTTTCTGATTTTTATGGAATGAATGTTTTCGATCGTCCCAAAATGAAGAAATACCTTTCGAAAGAAGCTTACAAAGCAGTAGTTGATGCTGTTGACAACGGTACTCCTGTCGATCGGAAAATGGCAGATCAGGTAGCTCAGGGAATGAAATCATGGGCATTGGAAAACGGAGCAACGCACATTACTCACTGGTTTCATCCATTGACTGATGGTACAGCAGAAAAACATGATGCATTTATCGTTCACGGAGAGAATAGTACCGTGGTTGAAACCTTATCCGGTTCAATGTTATCACAACAGGAACCTGATGCATCTTCTTTCCCAAGTGGAGGTATCCGTCAGACATTCGAAGCTCGTGGTTATACTGCATGGGATCCGTCATCTCCAGCTTTCATTGTTGACAATACGTTAACAATTCCAACAATCTTTATTTCTTATACTGGCGAAGCTCTTGATTATAAAACACCTTTACTTAGAGCAATTTCTGCTGTCGATAAAGCTGCAACTGATGTTTGCCAGATGTTTGATAAAAATGTTTCCAAAGTAAATGCAAACCTTGGATGGGAACAGGAATATTTTCTGGTTGACGAAGCTTTATTCATGGCTCGGCCGGACCTGATGTTAACCGGACGTACTTTGATGGGACACTCAGCTTCGAAAGATCAGCAGTTGGACGACCACTATTTCAGTTCAATTCCAACCCGCGTTTTCCGTTTTATGGAAGATTTGGAAAATGAAGCTTTCAAATTAGGTATTCCGGTAAAAACCCGTCACAATGAGGTTGCACCAAACCAGTTCGAACTTGCTCCGATTTACGAAGAACTGAACCTTGCTAATGATCACAATCAGATGATCATGGACTTGATGAAGAAAATCGCCCGTCGCCACAATTTCGCTATTCTTTTTCATGAAAAACCTTTTGCCGGAATTAACGGATCAGGAAAGCACAATAACTGGTCGCTTTCGACTGATACAGGCGTGAACTTATTTTCTCCAGGGAAAAACCCAAAATCAAACTTACAATTCCTCACTTTTGTAATCAACACTCTGAAAGCATTGCACGTAAACCAGGATTTGTTACTTGCCAGCATTATGAATGCTCCAAATGCACATCGTTTGGGTGCAAACGAGGCTCCGCCAGCTATCATTTCTGCTTTTCTTGGAACTGAAATCAGCAAAATGTTAGACTTGATGGAAGTTGCAGTTGTTGACCGCAAAATGACTCCGGATGAAAAGACTGCACTTAAATTAAATATTGGCCGTATTCCTGAAATCATTCTGGACACTACCGATCGTAACCGTACTTCTCCGTTCGCATTTACCGGAAACCGTTTTGAATTCCGCGCTGTAGGTTCTTCTGCAAACTGTGCTGGCGCTATGATTGCTTTAAATACTGCTATTGCCGATCAACTTGTTAAATTCAAAATTGAGGTCGATGCTTTGGTTGAATCAGGTGTAAAGAAAGACGAAGCTATTTTCCAGATACTGAAAAAACTGATCATCGAATCAAAAGATATCCGTTTCAACGGGAATGGTTACAGCGAAGAATGGAAAATTGAAGCAGCACGTCGCGGTTTAACAAACATTACAAGTGTTCCAACTGCATTGGAAGCATTTCATGACAAACGTGTTGTTGAAATGTTCAGCAAAACTGGCGTATTGAGTGAACGTGAAATCGAAGGCCGCGTTGAAGTTGAGCTTGAAAAGTACACTAAAAAAATTCAGATTGAAGCTCGCGTTTTGGGTGATTTGGCTATCAACCACATTGTTCCTACAGCTATCGAGTATCAGACGATGTTGCTCGAAAACGTAAAGAACCTGAAATTGGTTTTTGGCGAAGATGAATACAAAACGCTTGCTGAAGGTCGTTTGGAACTGATCCGTGAAATTGGTGGAAATGTTTCAGCAATTAAATCCAAAGTGAAAGAGATGATCGAAGCTCGTAAAGTGGCCAACGTGATTGAATCAGAAAAAGAAAAGGCTTATGCATACGAAGGTAGCGTAAAACCATATTTAGATGATATTCGTTACCACATTGACAAACTTGAGTTGATTGTTGATAACGAATTGTGGCCTCTTCCAAAATACAGAGAATTATTGTTTGTTCGATAATTTATCATTCCTATACAATAGAGGGGCTTCCGGTTAATTCCGGAAGCTTTTTTTTTGCTTTCTATCCCCAATTAACACGTTAGCAGAATACATAATTTTATAATTTTTCCTGACCGATCCAATAGATTACACCTAAAAGAGTAATTTCGGGATCAGAAAGGTGAGATATATGAAAATAATTGTCCTGATATTTATTGTAGTTGTAGTTTTAAGTTCATCATGCTCGGTAAATAAACTTATTACTGATGCCAATAATTCTTTCAACAGAAAAGAATACTTTGCTTCATCCGAAAAATACCGAAAGGCAATTTCGAAAGTAAAGGACAAATCACAAAAATCTGTAATTTTTTTCAATATGGCCGAAAGCTTTCGGCAAATGGGCAATTATTCCCAGGCTGCGATTTGGTATAAAAATGCCATTCGGTCTGGCAATAAATCGGAGAATATTGATTTGTTATATGCTGATGCCCTGCGTGGTGCAGGGAAACCAGATGATGCCAAATTGATTTATGACGCGGAATTGGAAAAGAAACCGAAAAGCATTTGGGCAATTAACGGCATCGAATCTATCCGTCGCATTAAGGATTGGGAAGAGGTGCCGGAACTTTACATCATTGAAAGCCTAAAAAGCATAAATTCTTATTCAAACGACAAGATTGTGCAGATTTTGCCGGGAAAAGATAAAAACATTTGTATCCTTTCTTCACGCGAAGATATTCTGGATAAAGAACTAAATCCGGTGACCGGCGAAAAATATTGCGGATTTTTCACTTCAACATTCGACAGTACCAAACAGAAATGGGTGATGCCTGAATTGCTGAAAGAACCAGCTTCTTTGAGGTCCCCGGATCAGGAAGAATACCTGAACTTTGATCAGAATCAGCATTTGATTGTTTTCTCAAAATCTATTTCACAAGATTTAAAACCAGCAGTAAGTCAGTTGTATTTTCTGCTGAACGAAAATGGGAAATGGACTAGTCCAATGCCAATTCCATTTTCGGCTGACGGAACTGATTATTCTTATCCGATGATTTCAGAAGACGGGAAAACGCTTTGGTTTGCCTCCAACAGAGCTGGTGGTAATGGTGGATTCGATATTTGGAAATCCGAAATAAAAGATCCTGTTGCTTTTGGAGAGCCTAAAAATGCAGGAAATGAAATCAATACTGCAGGAAATGAAATCAGTCCTTTTCAAAAACCGAATGGCTATGTCTATTTCTCATCAGATTTTCATCCCGGAATTGGCGGATATGATATTTTTAGAGCACAAAAAAATGGCGAGAAATATGAAATAGAACAACTTCCACCGCCCATCAATTCGAGTGGCGACGATATAACTGTTCATTTTTTTGGTATTCAGGAGAAAGGTTTCTTTTCCTCAAACCGAAAGGGCAGCCACGGCATGGATGTTTATTCTTTTAATCTTCCTCCCAAACTGTTTCAATGCTTCGGCAAAATTCATGACAGCGAATCTGATTCCATTCTTCCGGACACCAACATTCGGATCGTCGGATCGGATGGCAGTTCTCAGAAATTAAGATCAGTAAACGGACGATTTCAGGCTTCTTTAAATCCTGAAACTGATTATGCTATTGTAGTTTTCGCCAATGGGTACCTAAATGCGCAGACAAAAGTTTCGACCAAAGGGCTGCATGAGGCAAAAGAGTTTGAGCTTGACATTAAACCCGTACCGACCAATAAACCGATTAAGCTTGATAATATCAATTACGAACTGGGGAAATGGGAGTTGCTTCCACGAGCCAAAGTTTCGTTGGATAAACTGGTTGATTTACTCAAATTAAATCCGGAAGCGATTGTTGAAATATCGGCTCATACCGATAATTCAGGCGAAGAACAATTTAATCTCGACCTTTCTCAAAAACGGGCCATGTCAGTGGTTAATTATCTGAAAGAAAAGGGAATTTCGGACGGGAACCTGAAGGCTAAAGGATATGGGAAAATGAAACCGCTGATTGTCAGTGCAAAATTGGCTAAGCAATATGAATTTTTAAAAGTCGGAGAGCAGTTGACTGCAGAAGTAATCGAAAAATTGGGAACTGAGAATTTGAAGGAAATAGCAAGGAGCTTGAACCGAAGGACAGAATTCAAGGTGTTAAAGACAGGCCAATAACCAATTCCAAATAATTCTTTGGTGGCGGGATACTTTAAATAAAGCTTTTCCGTTTTTTTAGAATGCATTTAAAATGGTTACTTTTACCGGCAAACGTTTAATATCAAATGAAGAACCTCGGTTTTCCCAAAATACTTCTTATACTTCTCGTTGTTATACTTGGCTCGTGTTCAGCTCGTAAATACATGGAAACAGCTGCCAAATCATATGATATAGGAGAACATTATCAGGCAATTGAAAAATACAGAAAGGCCTACCGAAGTCAGAAACTTCGTGAGGAAAAAGCTGAAATTGCATTTCGGATTGCTGAATCATATTATCACATAAGTGATTTTGCGAAGGCAACGGTTTGGTATAAAAATGCCATTAAAAGGAACTATTCCGACTTGACATGCATGCTTCATTATGCGGATTGCCTGAAAGCAACACAAAAATTTGATGAAGCATTAGTTTGGTACCAGACCTATCTGGGAGTTAAACCTGATGATGAACTTGCCCAAAATGGTGATGAATCCTGCAAGATTGCTCAGGGATGGCTTGATAAACCAAACCGCTATCTGGTTAACCAAGTTAAAGAACTGAATTCAAAAGATAATGATTATTGTCCTGCATTTGTTGGTGGCCGAGACAATGAAGTCATATTTACCTCGACCAGAGAATCGGTTACAGGGAAACGAAATAGTGGCATTACCGGAACTCGTTTTGGCGACCTGTTCACCTCTAAATTTGGAATACAGAAGCAAAAATGGGAAACTCCTAAGCTGCTCGATGAAAGTGAAATGATCAATACGACCAGCGACGAGGGAGCTGCAACATTATCAGACAGAGGAGATGTGATGATTTTCACACGTTGCAGATATGACAAATCCAAAGATTTAGGTTCCGAATTATATTCGACTAATCAGACACGTGGTAATTGGTCTGAACCCAGGTTAATCGAGCTTGTAGGCGATAGTCTCATTGCGGCTCATCCTTCACTAAGTTCTGATGGCACAGAGCTCTATTTTGTTTCCG
Source organism: Prolixibacteraceae bacterium (assembly GCA_041736275.1). Taxonomy (GTDB): domain Bacteria; phylum Bacteroidota; class Bacteroidia; order Bacteroidales; family Prolixibacteraceae; genus Aquipluma. Next base: position 32,725 of record JBGSUC010000072.1, on the reverse strand, counting down.
ACCGCCCGGGAGGTTTTGGAGGAAAAGACATTTGGATGGCTGCAGATAAAGGAGGCTCATTTGATAAGCCGGTAAATATGGGGCCTGAAATTAATACTCCGGGAGACGAAATGTTTCCATTTATCCGTGAAAATGGCGATTTATATTTCTCCTCAGATTACTTTCCTGGGATAGGTGGATTAGATATTTTTAAGGCCATTAAAAACGACAAAGGCAAATGGGAAGTTGAAAATATGAAGGCACCAATCAATTCTCCCGGTGATGATTTTGGAATCACATTCATCAAAGGTGAAGTAGAAAAAGGACTTTTTTCTTCCAACAGGAAAGGATCACGTAGTGACGATATATATTCATTTTATCTCCCTCCAAAAATTTTCAGTGCATCAGGAGAGATATCAAATAAAGAAACCAATCAGAAAATTGATGGGGCAATGGTTCGTATTATCGGAACTGACGGTACAAATCTAAAGATCAGAGCAGATGGTGGCAGGTTTCAGTATAAGTTGAAACCTGAAACTGAATATGTATTTGCAGCCTTTAAGGATGGTTATTTGAATGATAAAGCACGCACTTCCACAATAGGTTTGGATGACAGCAAAGATTTCAAATTTTCATTCATGCTTTCGCCTACAGATGAGCCGATCAAAGTGAATAACATCAACTATGCTACCGGCAGCTATGAAATTACTGAAGAATCGAAAATTGCTCTGGATAGTGTTGTTCAGATACTTACTTTGAATCCGACGATTACTATCGAGCTAATGGCTCACACTGATTTTGTTGGAAGCAACGAATTTAATTCCGAACTTTCTCAGAAGAGAGCTCAGTCGGTAGTCGATTATTTAATTTCAAAAGGTATTAATCCGGCTCGTCTGGTTGCAAGAGGATACGGTGAAACGTGGCCAAAGAAAGTAACCCGTACTATTGCAAAACAATACGATTTTCTGAAACGCAATGACGAGCTAACGGAAGAATTCATATTGAAACTTACTCCGGAACAACAGGAAATTGCCAAATCGCTGAATCGACGAACTGAATTCAGGGTTTTAACGAATGATTTTCAGGAATAAAACATCTTAATCAGAGTAAAATGGAGTAGCATATGACTGTTCCATTACACCTAATAAACAACAAAGCCGAAAAATCGTGAGATTTTTCGGCTTTGTTGTTTATGCAACTCACTTATCCTCGATATATACAATTAGTATTTTTCGATACATACTTTATTGATTTAGTGCTTTGATTGTAAATGAAGCATATGTATACCAAAAAGATACTTTAAACTAATTTAATACATCAAAAAGCATGATAATACAACAATAAAATATCTATTTAACTCTCAATTAACATACGGACATTATTATTGCAGAATAAAAGATGGATTAATCTGAATTTAATATGCAGTTATTCTCATTATTATATGGAAATGAGGATTAGAATTGAAATCTGTCACTATTTAGTATTTAAAAGCAACAATTACGAAAAAAGAAAAAAAATCAACAGGGAAGGCTGTCGCAATCAACTTGTTTAGTTTAAAAACTCCTCAAATGAGAGCCTTCCATATTACCTGGATGGCCTTTTTTCTTTGTTTTTTCGGATGGTTTGGGATTGCGCCTTTAATGGCTATTGTGCGTGAAGAGTTTATGCTTACGAAATCACAGATAGGTAATATCATCATTTCTTCAGTAATGATTACCATTTTTGCCCGCCTTCTAATTGGCTGGCTTTGTGATAAAACTGAAGCTCGTATTGTTTTTCGATTTTGTTGATCATAGGCTATTTGCCTGTCATGCTCGCTGATTTTTCGATGAAACTGCTGAAAGCCGAAATCGTCGGAGTTTTTAATATATAGGCTTACCAACTTTTAATGTAACCCCAAAATTCTAAAATTAGTTTTTCAATAACAAAATTGTTATGAATCTAAAATCTATATTTTCAAGGGTTTTAACAAAAGGTGGTGTATTACGCTATCTTATTTGAAGGATATTCTGGACGTCGCAGAAATGGCCGGAAACGATACTGTTTTTTTGGGTTCAAGACAAGAAATCCTATTTAAACAAACAGAAAAGACTGATCTGAAAATTATTCAGCTAAAACCCGATAAATTTCAGTTCTACGCTCGTGAATTTCCATATCAGAATATTGTCTCATCCTATGTGTGTGGATATTTTACCGTCTACTTCATGGGTTCATTCCGGAACATATCTGAATATACTTGAGCAAATCGAATACAAACATACTCTTCGTGTAAATTTGGTCGATCCAAAGCAAAATCTGGTTCTGCTTTTCTCCGGAAATCTGAATTTTGTGGCTTCGCAAACACCAAATTATTGGTTTTTATACGTTAAAAATAGTGAGCTTGAAGAAGCAAAAAAATGGCCTGGTTTAATTTTTACTGATGACATTGCAATGCTTGCTGTTCATCTGGAAGAAATCTGGAAGGGGAAAAAGGATATTACATTGGAGCAGATGATTCACGAACTTCCCTTGTCTTTCCCGATTCATACGCTCGAAAGTGATGAAGAACTTAGGTTGCCGGAAGGTTTTTTTCCGTATTACGAAGGCTTGAATAAAAATGACGGTGAAGATACTTTTTGGGCCGGATTCTACTGGCGTAACAACCGTTATCCGATTCAATTTTTGCGCGAAATCTGTCGTTTGTGCAATCAAACCGGGCTGGGGAAAATTTGTATTACGCCGTGGAAAACATTTCTGGTTAAAGGTATTTCGCCTGAGCACAAAATATTCTGGGAAGAACTAATTGGACGCTTCGGGATTAATATGCGTCATTCTTCATTCGAACTTAACTGGCATTTGCCATTGCTCGACGAAGAAGCATATAATCTGAAGAAATTTATCGTCGGCAAGTTTGATAAGTTTGACATTCGAACTTTCGGAATTTCGTTTGCCATCCAGACAAAACCAATGGAATTATTTACTACTGCTGTTATAAAGGTCGATTCAGGAATAAAACTACCGGGAATCTTTGATGTTTTTCGGACTTATTCGATTTATTATGCATACGATTTTAATCCAAATAGCAGCCAATATGTTCTCTTCGAACAAAATATCAGTAAATGTGAGTTGCCTCAAAAACTCAATGAGCTAACCAAACGTTACTATTCCAGAATTTCATTTCCGGGACGTGAAGCGTGGAAGCGATTAACCAGGAAAAAAAACACGCAAACTTTTGTAGTTCACCAGTGTAGAAGTTGCCAAACCATTTATGACGAACGTTTTGGCGATGTATTAGCAGATATTCAGGCAGGTACAGCCTTCGAAAAACTTCCTGGAAACTATATTTGTCAGGTTTGTGAATGTACAAAAGCGAATTTCGAAAAGATTGAGGTTGCAGAATTCATCTAGCTTTCTCCTGAAATGAAGATTCTGACAAAAGCAAAGAGATTCAGATGGTAACAGATAAGTACGGACGAAAATTCGAGAAATTGCGGGTTCGCTTAATCAACGACTGTAATTTCTCATGCGTGTATTGTGTTGGTGAAGAAGCCATTTTGGGAAAGAAAAAAATCATTGGGTCAGTTTCTCCAGAATTTTCGGTAGGAAAGGGAACCGAGAAGTTGAAAACGGATGATTTTGTAGAATTAATCTCCGCAGTGCATTCTATTTTAAACCTGAAGAGTATCCGTTTGACAGGTGGTGAACCATTGTTATACGGTGATTTGATCCCACTTATTCAGCAAATAAAAGCACTCGGAATTAACGATATCCGGATGACAACCAATGCTTATTACCTGAAAGGGAAAGTGAATGGGGAGAAAATTGTGATTGCCATCAACATTAATTATGAAACACTTAACTGAATCAGATAAAATACGCTTTGCCCGTCATATTTCTTTGCCTGAAGTAGGAGAGAAAGGACAGGAACAGCTGAGGAATGCTCGAGTTCTGGTAATAGGTGCAGGTGGTTTGGGTTCGCCACTGCTGACTTATCTGGCTGCAGCCGGAGTCGGTCACCTCACGATTGTTGACGATGATGTGGTGAGTCTCGGAAATCTTCAACGTCAGATTCTTTACGGAACAAATGATCTTGGAAAAAAGAAGGTATTTCTTGCTGAATTACGCATGAATGATATTTATCCTGATACTGAAGTTATCTGTCATGATTTTCGGATAAATATTGAAAATGCGGATGATTTGATTCTGTCTTCTGACGTTGTGGTTGATTGTACTGACAATTTCAAGACTCGCGAACTGATTGGCAAAAAAACAAGGCAACATTCCAAACCACTTGTTTTTGCATCCGTTTTGAATTTCGAAGCACAGGTTACCGTTTTCAATTATCAGGGCGGTCCGTGTCTTACTGATTTATTTCCGGAACTTCCGCCCGACGGACTTTTTCAGGAAAATGAAATTGGACTTATGGGAGTACTTCCCGGTATTGCAGGAACTTTGCAGGCTAGCGAAGTACTTAAAATCATTGTTGGGCATGGCGAAGTTTTATCCGGAAAATTATTGGTTTTTTCGTTGCTAACGAATCAGTTTAGCCTATTTAGTTATTAAATACCAAGTGCCTTTTTAATAACTGGCAATGTGGCATCAGAGAATTTAATTTTCATTGCTTCCTGATGTCCTTTTTCCGACATTTTATTCCATGTCTTGAGAATAATTGTTGACATATTTAACTCACTTTTTTCCTGCACAAATTCATCCAGATAATATTCCATAAACACGAGGCAAACTACGTCTTCCAGGGTTTGTGCCTCTGCATTCGAAAATATATTTTCTTTCTTCACAATTATTTTTACCAAATCAGCAAAATCTGAGTCAAATCCTGCATTTAGGATAATCCCTCTTGCTTTCATTGCCTGGTATTCGGATAAATAATTGCGCCATTTGTGATAACCGATTCGGCCTTCCGGAAAACTATTTCGTTCGATTTCCCACCGGTACAGATGCTGACAATTGGCGGCAATTATTAATTCTATCGATGCATCAGGTTCAAAAGTTTCAAGTTTTTCGGTAATCCTTTGTATATAAAGCCATTCAGCCGGATAAATTTCGTTGTTCCAGGTTTCCATATTTGGATCCTGCAGATGTGCTGCCGATAATTGCTGTATCGCCTTTTTTGAAAAATCAAATCTGTCAATATTCATTTAATTTCGATTAAAGTGTGTCAATAAGATAGAATAATCAAATTAATGTTTTCTTTTCGTTGTTTTATACTAACCATGCAAACTATTTGCATTTTTTTTTATTCTTTTGAAATAAAAGATAAAAAGGTGTGAATATCCTTGCGGATATGGGGTCGTTTCGGTAAACTGCATAATTTGTAAAGATAATGAATGAAAAACAGGGGATGGCTGCAAAGTTTAATAAAACCACACTCGATATGAAAAAGAAAATTGTATTAATTGGAAACGGGATGACAGGCTTCAAATTTTGCGAAAAATTCGCCGAAGCCGGGATGAGTTTTGATTATGAGTTGTTGGTTTTTGGTGAAGAAAATCTCCCTGCCTATGACCGTGTACATTTAACCTCATTTTATACAGGCACTTCAGCCGACGACCTATTAATGGCTCCTGCCAATTGGTACAGCGATAATCATATCGAATTAAAAACAGGCGATCGCATTGCGGAGATTATTCGCGGTGAAAAAAAGGTAGTCTCTCAGCATGGAAATATTTATCCCTACGATATTCTGGTTTTGGCAACTGGTTCTTCGGCTTTTGTTCCGCCTATTCCGGGAGTGGAGAAAAAGGGAGTTTTTGTATACCGGACTTTTGATGACATTCAGGCTATAAAAAAATACATCCCGACGGCTACCAAAGCAGTTGTGATTGGCGGAGGATTATTAGGTCTCGAAGCGGCCAAGGCTGTCATGGATGATGGACTTAAAACCAGCATTGTTGAATTTGCTCCCCGCCTTATGCCTCGTCAACTCGATGAATTGGGAGCATTCATGTTAAAACACAAATTGGAATCGTTTGATTTGGAAGTGCTTTTAAGCAGAAGCACCGAAAAGATATTAGGCAATGGCACCATCACCGGGATGCAATTTACCTATGGTTCTGTTATTGATGCTGATTTACTGGTTATTTCTGCCGGAATAAAGCCTCGCGACGAACTTGCTAAATCAAGTGGATTAGAGGTTCATGCCCGTGGCGGAATTGTTGTAAACAGCAAAATGGAAACTGCCGACAAGTCAATTTTTGCGATTGGCGAATGTGTGGTAGTTCATGGAATGGTTTGGGGTCTGGTAGCGCCATGCTACGAAATGGCTGAAGTACTGATTGCCAATTTGAAAAATGGACAGCATAAATTTTTAGGGTTCGACCTTTCTTCTAAGCTCAAATTGATCGGTACTGATGTTGCCAGTTTCGGACATGCGCTGTCAGAACCCCATCATGGCCAAACAATCGTTTATGAAAACAAAAACCGTGGTGTATACAAACGACTAAATATTTCTACGGACGGAAAATATTTATTGGGTGGGATATTAGTTGGCGATGCTGAAGAATACAATATGCTTAAGCAAATCGTCAACAATAAAATTAAACTTCCTGAAAATCCGGAAGATCTGATTTTAGGCTCGCGTGGTGGCGGTGCTGCGGGAATCAGCATTTCTGATTTACCCGACGAGGCTGTGATTTGCTCCTGCGAAAACATATCAAAAAAAGCAATACTGGATTCCATCGAAACTGATGGAAACGAATCAGTAGCCCTCATTAAAAAATGCACCAAATCAGGAACTGGCTGTGGTGGCTGTGTTCCAATGCTCGATGATCTGCTGACTTTTTCGATGAAATCGCGTGGGAAAGAGGTTCGGAAAGTGATTTGCGAACACTTTAACTATACCCGTCAGGAATTATTCGACCTGATAAAAGTGGATGAAATAATGAGTTTTTCTGAGTTGTTAAAAAAATATGGAACTGGTCATGGCTGCGAAATCTGCAAACCAATGAGTGCATCTTTACTGGCCAGTATATGGAACGAAGTCATTGCCAAACACGACACCATTCAGGATACAAACGACCGGTTTTTGGCGAATATTCAGCAACGTGGAGTTTATTCCGTGGTTCCGCGCATTCCGGCAGGCGAAATCACTCCGGAAAAGTTAATTGTGATTGGCAAAGTTGCCCGTAAATACGATTTGTACACCAAAATCACCGGTGGTCAGCGCATCGATATGTTTGGAGCCAGAGTCGATCAGCTTCCTGATATTTGGGAAGAATTGATTGATGCCGGCTTTGAAAGCGGTCATGCTTACGGAAAAGCATTACGTACAGTAAAAAGTTGTGTTGGTTCAACCTGGTGCCGTTTTGGAATGGCTGATGCCGTTTCATTTGCGGTTGAAATTGAAGAACGCTACAAAGGAATACGGGCTCCGCACAAATTAAAGGGCGGTGTCTCAGGCTGTGTACGCGAATGTGCTGAAGCACGTGGAAAAGATTTCGGCGTAATTGCCACCGAGAAAGGCTGGAACCTTTTTGTGTGTGGCAATGGTGGTGCCAATCCTCGTCATGCCGATCTGCTGGCTTCTGATCTGGATAAAGAAACTGTCGTCAAATACATCGACCGGTTTATCATGTTTTACATCAAAACTGCTGAACCTCTCACCAGAACAGCAAAATGGCTTGGAAGTATGGAAGGAGGTCTTGCTCATCTGAAGGAAGTAATCGTAAACGATTCACTTGGTATAGGTGAAAAGTTGGAAGCTGATTTGCAAAAACTTGTGGAGACTTATAAGTGTGAATGGAAAGAGGTAGTAAACAATCCTGAGTTGCGGAAAAAATACAGACATTTTGTAAATTCAGAAGAGAAAGATTCGAACATTAAATTCGTTTCACTGCGCGAACAGAAAATGCCGGCAAAATAAAAAAACTACAATTATGGAAACAAAAGAATGGTACAAAGCAGCTCCGGCAAGCGAATTTCCTGCAAATTCGGGAGCATGTGTTTTGGTAAACGGAGAGCAAATTGCAGTGTTTAACTTTGCTGAAGAAAATAAGTGGTACGCCACTCAAAACCAATGTCCTCATAAAAAAGAGATGGCGATTTCGCGCGGTCTGACTGGCGACTCAAACGGCACACCAAAAGTAGCCTGCCCGTTTCATAAAAAATCTTTTTCGCTCGAGGACAGAAGTTGCCTCTCAGGTGAAGAATATCAATTAAAAACCTATCCGGTAAAAATTGAAGACGGATATGTATTTATCGGATTAACTTAAAGAAATAGCCACTTCAATTTCTGCATTTAACAAGCAAATTTTCTCGAATATCTCTCTTCCCAAATGCAGAAAAGGGTCGGTATCTGAACTGTTACCGGCCTTTTTTATTTTTAATTTTCAGCTAAACCCGAAGTGGTTTGAATATTCAACTTGACTTACCTCATCTTTTGTCAATGGTTTTTCGGAACCGCGAAGTATGCAAGCTAAACTTTTAAGCACACAAAAAATGATCTTAAATATGCTTAAGACACTTTATTGTATTTAAGATATATTTGAAAATATGAATTTAAAACTTTGCAATACATAAAATACGTTTGTAAAAATGCAGCAGATACTTTCATGAAAATGTAGTAATTTTGAATGTATTAACACCCAAAGGGAAATAACAAATAGGCAGGCATTGGATTTAATACTGACAGGTTTCAAAAACCTGTCAGTATTGGTTGTGTTATAATTTTTCCTTTCAGTCTATTATTTTCTAATAATTATCTTTTGCCTGAACTCTGCATTGGCTGAGTAAAATTGAAGAATGTAAACACCGTTTGAACAGAAAGAAAGATCAACGGAACACGATTCTGTTTGTTTGAATTCTTTGCAAAGAATTTGCCTTCCTGTATTGTCTGATAATACGATCGTGTAGTTTTCACTCAACCCTGGAGGAATGCGTAAATAAACCATTCCAGAAGTCGGGTTGGGGAAAAACTGAACCGAATGTAATTGGTCTTCCATATTTTTCGTACTGACCGGAAACTCTGCACAAAGTGTGAATTTGCTGGTAGCGTAAAGTCCTTCGCTATCCGAAGCCAAAACCTGCAGATCGATACAGCCAACATCAGCTCTAAGTCGAGTGGCTATCAGGCTGTCGTTTCTGAAAATGATCCAATGTGGCATTGCTTCTCCCGAAAGTGATTTTACCTGAATTTGCAGTGTATTATCCGGATCCGGATCGTCAAACCAGATCCCTTTTTCTGGTGAAATAACCAGATTTAGAGTATCCATAGTTCGCATGTGGATAACTTCGAAATTATTGAATACGATTGGTGCATCATTAACCGGAGTGATTGCAAGGTTAAATGTTTGTGCAAATGTTCCTTCCTCACTGTCAGTTACTTGAATTGTGATGTCAGTAACTCCAAATGCATTGGGCGGAATTGTGATTTCAAGTAGCCCAGTTGTTTCTCCATCCGTGTAGCTTGTTTTTATTTCCGAAATCAATGTGTTTTTTGTTGCTGATGCACTGATGGAAATGGTTTGTTTCTCGCAATCATTTCCATAACTAATTCCTGCAAGGGGAATTGATAGAAGTTCTGAATCTTCTTCAACAGTTTGATCCGGAATTGGGGCAATAGTTGGTAAATGGTTAGTCACAATTACTGTAACTTTTGAATTACAGGTATTGAAGTTTCCGTTATTATCAGTTGACGTTATTGTAACCTGATTTATTCCAATATTTTCACAATCAAAATTGGTTTTAGAGAGTGAAGTTTTTTCAATTCCGCAGGCATCATATTCTGAAACCAGAAGGTCTGCAACATCGATTGATGCCTGACCTGATTCATCTAATTCAAGTGTTAAATCCTTGCAAAGAATACTGGGAGATGTATTATCGTAAATCCAAACCTTCGTATAACATGTGTCGCGATTATTCAACGGATTTGTTGCTATTATCTGAACCGTTTGTATATTTCCGGCATCACTGCAATTGAAAGTATTGGGAGTTACCGCAAAAGTTAACTCGGCGTAGTCGTAATTTTCATCGGTTGTCTCTTTAGTCATATTGTAAATGTCGTTAGCTGCTAGGCTGTAGTTTCCGTTGCCGTTTAAATAAACGCTTATCGGAGTGCCCACAGCCACTGGGGCAATGTCCTCAATATCCAATACCGTCAGAGTCAATGTTACCGTACTGTCGCAGCCAGAAATGGATTGAAAGGTTTCGGTATATGTTCCTGATTCAGTTAACTCCTGAGTCCCAAACCCAAATGGCAATTCATTTAAAAATACAGTTTCTTCCGCGTTTTCGTTGTAAATTGGATTTACGGTAAGGGTAAGCATTCTTGTACTGTCGCACCCAGTTATTGCTGTATATAATTCAGAGTAAACACCTGATTGAGTTAAGCTTTGTGAGCCGAATGAATAAGGTAGTTCGTTTGCGCACAGCGTTTTTTCTTCAGATATATTGAACGATGGTTTTACAACTAAATTAAGTGTTACCAGGCTATCACATCCGGCTATGGTTTGGAACATTTCCTGATATTCGCCTGATTCGGTAATTGATTGTGTTCCGAAGAGGAAGGGAAGTTCGCTTGAGCAAACGTTTACCGTTCCGGGTTCATACAGTTTAACATCGTCGAAAAATAATTTTACGGTACCTGAGTTCCCAGACAACAGAACCACTTCTTTCGAATTGACTGTTGGATGCATCGGGAATGCATTGGTTGTTAAAGATCCTGAGATTCCGGATACTTTGACTCCATTAATAAAAATAGAATATGTTCTTGCTACAAGATCATGTTCCATGCGGATGTGATACCAAACGCCCGGAGTAAAACTTTGGATGTCGTATGCTGTACCGCCGGTATAAATTGCACGGATTCGTCCGTTGTAAAATTCAAGTCTTGATGTTCGGGTTCCCCACATTCCCGCAGATTTGTCGGCGAGTCCGATGCCTCCGGTAATTCCGGATAATGTTTTTTCGACATTAATCCATGCTTCAACTGTAAGCTTTTCATGAGTGCCTGAAATGGATTGATAATATTCTGCTGCCCAGCTGCTTGCCCCTTCAAGCTGGAACGAGTTGGAGCCATTCTTTGCGATCGAATTAACTACAATCTGGTTGGCATCGCCGGTTCCGTTATACAATTTTATCCAGTCGGTTGGTTTACTTCCAACAACTTCGTTTTCGAAGTTATCATTAATCAGGGGAGTTGTTGAAGAAGATTCATCCGAATACATCACATCGTAAGCTGGATTAACATTCAAGGTCAGGGTGACGGTACTGTCACATCCTAAAACAGAGGAGAATGTTTCAGTGTATTCGCCTGCTGAAGTTATGGACTGTGTACCAAATGCGTAAGGGAATCCACTTTCACAAATTGCTACTGTTTTGGTTTCATTGTAAGCGGGGTTTATGTTTAAAGTCAGGGTGACAGTGCTGTCACATCCGGCAACAGAAGTGAAAGTTTCAGTATACTCACCTGCTGAAGTTATGGATTGTGTTCCAAAAGAATAAGGAAATTCATTTTCACAAATTGCTACTGTTTTGGATACATTGTAAACAGGGTTCACATTTAAGGTTAGGATGACGGTACTGTCACATCCGGCAACAGAGGTAAATGTTTCAGTGTATTCACCTGTTGAAGTTATGGATTGTGTTCCAAATGAGTAAGGGAATCCATTTTCACAAATTGTAACAGTTTTAGTTTCACTGTAGATAGGGTTCATGTTTAAGGTTAGTGTAACAGTACTGTCACATCCGGCAACAGAAGTGAAAGTTTCAGTATACTCACCTGCTGAAGTCAAAGTCTGGCTTCCAAAAGTAAAACTACCGCCAGGACAGATTGATTCTATGCGGGTGGCAGTAATATGTGGCAATATAGTAAATGTATAGTCTTTAGTACCAGTACAACCATTTTCATCTGTTGCGGAAATGGTAAAATTAAAAGTTCCCGAGGATGTAGGCGTGCCGCTTGTTACTCCTGTTGTTGAAATAGATATCCCAATCGGCAAACTTCCGCTATACAAAGCATATTCGTATGATCCAGCTCCACCTGAAGCAGAAATCGTTTCGGTAAATACATAATCTTCACAAGATGAAGAAGACAAACCAGTTAATGTAATAACGGGACAATCTGGTAAAATCCTTAATTGTGGATATGCGTCGCCACTCTCCAACTTCCAGTTTTGGGTAAAATCCCATCCCAGGCTCGTGTATGTCGATTGAACTTTTATATCATCTTCAGCAATATCTGCTCCTTCTATTGAAGTTGCATCATTACTGGTAGTAGTTGCACCATTTAAGGTCATTGTTTCCCGTGCCGATATATTAGAAAGTGATCCCGTATTAGAATTGGCAAAACGATGAACAATACTTCCGTACCATGTAGATCTGATAGAAGTGTCAAAAGAAAAGCAATTGCTTATTTGACCTGAATTTGTATGCGTAAACCCTGCCGCTCCCAGATCACCAACAGTGACAGTTCCCGTTGAGTAGCAATTAATAATTATACCAGAAGTATTATTCAGCCTGACAAAACCACCACCGTACTTTCCGGGAAACCAATTGTTTGAAATATTCATGCCATCGTCTGCAATTACATTAGCATTAGAATAGCAATTTTTGATAGTACCGTTATTCGTTAACACAAATCCAGCAAGATATGCATATGCATGCACATCGCCCACATACGAACAGTTTTCAATTTCGCCATCATTGGTATATGCAAAAGGCGCGTGATACTGATTTTTGCTGTTCGTGCTTCCGTTTGAATATAAATACCCTGTAAAAGTAAGATTCTTTATGTGGAGATTTTTTACTTTTCCTGTTGCTGTTACGCTTCCGAAAAATGAGATAGATCCCTCAAGTGTTAGATTAGAAATATAATACCCCAATCCATCAAATTTGCCACTGAAATTCCCTAGTATCGAATAGTTATAAGCTCCATCTCCAGTAAAATCAATATCATTTAACAGAGCATATGCCTCATTTGGATAATCCTTAACTTGCAGCAATTCTGCCTTAGTAGAAATTTGATATGGATTTGATATGGTTCCATCTCCTCCACTAAATGTTTGTGCTCTCAATCTTGGTAAAATTGAGAAGAATGAGCTGATTAATAAAAGAGTGAGTAAAGATTTTTTCATGGGTTTTTGGTTTTTAATTTTGAAATCAAAACTAATTATCGAGAAACGAACCTTCTGAGCAAATCGTAAATTTGAAATTCAAATTGTATATTTGTTTTGTCAAATTAACAAATACAGGATTAGTGATCAGGTTTATTATTGTCTTTACTCCACTGTATATAACTGCTTTATGGGCGATTGTCTTTTTGACTAATCGCTTTTCCTTAAATAAAGCGCGATTCTGGTTAGGGATTTTCATGACAATAGTGGCATTGCTTTATAGCTGTCATGCCACATATTTTCTGGGATACTATAATTTGTATTTGAAGCTTGATAGTTTATATCTTTTATCAAGTTTATCGGTTTATCCCATGTATTATATTTATGTACGATTGTTAACCTGCGATTTGGGTTTAAGAAAAATTTACTTCAGTCATTTTATTCCTGCAGTATTGTTGACGTTGATCTTATTTGGATTTGGTTTAATGGCTTCTGTTGAGGATAAACAACTGTATTTCAATTCAGTGCTTGTTAAAAATAAATTACCCGCAGCCGGATCATCATTTTTAGTATTGGCGATGTCTTTGGTCTTTTATATTAGCCGCATTGTCTTTGCTTTTCAGGTATTGTTATATCTGGGATTAGGCTATCAGTTGTTAATAAAATATGATAAACGTATTTCCAACTTTTATTCGAATCTTCAAGGAAGAGAACTAGTCTGGGTTAAATTGCTTACTTTATCGTTTCTGCTAACCTCAATTGTCAGTATGGTTGTTAATGTTTTTGGGCGAGGTTATTTCCTGAATAATGATTCTTTACTGGCTCTGCCATCGCTATTATTTAGTTTTTTGTTTTTCACCATCGGATTGCAGGGAAACAAACAAGATCATCGAATAAAAGAGATGGAGAAAGATGAAATTGAAAATGCAGTACCTGAATTTGATTTTTCTGATACGCGACAAAACACCCTAAAAAAAGAATTGTATAAGCTATTTGATGAGAATAAATTATACTTGAATCAAGATCTCAGGGTGACTGATCTTTGTCGTTTATTGTTTACAAACCGGACCTATTTATCCCGACTAATAAATGAAGATTTTGGATTGAGTTTCAATGATTTTGTAAACCGCTACCGGGTTGTTTATTCTATTGAAATGATGGAGCAGGATGTACCTGAAAAATATTCGCAGACTCAAATTGCAGAGCAGTCCGGATTTGGATCAATAAGTTCGTTTAACAGGGCATTTAAGAAAGAAATGGAAATTACTCCTGGTGAATTTAAGCGTAATCTTAAATTGAAGAGTTAATCTGATTTATTCCAATTGTTATTATTGACGTGCACGAAACGTCATCTTTAATTTCAGAAAATTATTTCCCCAAAAGTATTACCTTTGCCACCTGAAATTGATTCGGTAATTCAGATTGTATGTCAGCAGATAACAGATACATGGCCCGTGGTGTTTCAGCTTCGAAAGAAGATGTTCACAACGCCATTAAAAACATCGACAAAGGTTTATACCCCAAAGCATTTTGCAAAATCATTCCTGATATTTTGGGTGGTGATGCTGAGTGGTGCAACATCATGCATGCCGATGGAGCTGGGACCAAATCATCGCTGGCTTATTTGTACTGGAAAGAAACCGGTGATATTTCAGTCTGGAAAGGCATTGCTCAGGATGCCATTATCATGAATCTGGACGATTTACTTTGCGTTGGTGCAGTCGACAACATTTTGCTTTCGTCGACCATTGGCCGCAATAAAAACAAAATTCCGGGCGAAGTGATTGCTGCCATTATTAATGGTACCGAAGAATTATGTGCTGAACTTCGCGAAATGGGTGTAAACATTTATCCAACCGGAGGCGAAACTGCCGATGTAGGCGATGTAGTTCGCACTATTATAGTTGATTCAACCGTGACATGCCGCATGAAACGCGAAGATGTGATTTCGGCGGATAATATTCAGGCTGGAGATGTAATCATTGGTCTGGCATCGTTCGGACAAGCAACTTACGAAAAAGAATACAATGGCGGCATGGGAAGCAATGGTTTAACTTCTGCCCGTCACGATGTGTTTGGAAATTATCTGGCACAAAAATATCCTGAAAGTTTCGATCCTGAAGTTCCTTCAGATTTAATTTATTCAGGAACAAAAAAACTAACAGAAGCAATTGCAGAAGTTGGTTTGGATGCCGGGAAGCTAGTGCTTTCACCAACCCGGACTTATGCGCCGGTAGTTAAAGATTTATTGGATGCTCTCCGGAAAAATATTCACGGAATGATTCATTGTTCAGGAGGCGCTCAAACTAAGGTATTGCATTTTGTCGACAATGTTCATGTGATCAAAGACAACCTGTTCGACGTTCCGCCACTGTTTAAATTGATTCAGGAAGAATCGGGAACAAGCTGGCAGGAAATGTACAAGGTATTTAATATGGGACACCGTTTTGAAGTATATCTTGCTCCCGAATTTGCCGCACAGGTTATTGCAATTTCAGAAAAATACCGAATCGAAGCGCAAATTGTTGGTCGCGTTGAGGCTACAGAAGGAAAAAGACTCACCATCAAATCGCAGTTTGGCGAATTCGAATATTAGCTATGCTCTGCGGAATACCCAGGCATTGATCTAATATCTTTTATTTTTAATCTATCATCTTATTTTATATGGCAGACTATTCATTACTCGAAAAATATGAATCGATCCGATATCGGTTCGAAGAAGTAGGTTCGCAAATTACCGACCCATCGGTGATGAGCGACATGAAACGCTACGTTAAATTAAACCAGGAATATAAACGACTTGAGCTGTTGACGACTGCTTTCAAAGAATTTAAAGCGATTGTCGACAATATCGAATCAGGAAAGCAAATGCTCGCCGAAGAAACCGACGAGGATTTGCGCGAAATGGCACGTGAAGAAATTGAAAGTTCGGAAGCTTTAATTCCTGAAAAAGAACAGAATATCAAACTTTTACTTATTCCAGCTGATCCGGAAGACGGCAAAAATGCTATTCTTGAAATTCGTGCAGGAACTGGTGGTGACGAAGCCAGTATTTTTGCAGGCGATTTGTTCCGGATGTATACCAAATTTTGCGAACGCCGCGGTTGGCGTATGGAGGTAACCAATACCAGTGAAGGAACATCGGGTGGTTTTAAAGAAATTGTGGCTACCATTTCAGGTGAAGGAGTATACGGAATCATGAAATACGAATCGGGAGTTCACCGCGTTCAGCGTGTACCCCAAACCGAAACACAGGGACGTGTGCATACTTCGGCAGCTACTGTGGCTGTTTTGCCTGAAGCTGAAGAATTCGATATCGATTTGAGAGACAGCGATATTCGTAAAGATACATATTGCTCATCAGGTCCGGGAGGACAATCGGTAAATACAACCTATTCGGCAATTCGTTTAACTCATATTCCTACAGGAATTGTAGTGACTTGTCAGGATCAGAAATCGCAGATTAAAAATCTGGCTAAAGCTATGATTGAGTTGCGGACACGTATTTACAATCAGGAACACCAGAAATATCTTGATGCCATTGCATCGAAACGTAAAACCATGGTTTCTACCGGTGACCGTTCAGCTAAAATCCGTACTTACAACTGGCCACAGGGACGAATTACTGATCACCGTATCAACCTGACTATTTACAATCTTCAGGCGGTTGTGGGTGGCGATTTGGACGAAATTATCGACAAGCTGCAAGTTGAAGAAAATGCAGAAAGGCTGAAAGAAGCAGAGATTTAATAACTAATGAGCGGGTGACTTAAAGTCACCCGCTCATTAAACAAACATATCATGAACAAAGAACAACTTTTTGAACAGATCAAGCTGAAGCGCAGCTTTTTGTGCATCGGATTGGATACTGACATTTTGAAGATTCCGCGTTTCCTGAACGAAACCAGTGATCCGATTTTTGCATTCAACAAGGAAATTATTGATGCCACGCATGATTTGTGCGTCGCGTATAAACCAAACCTTGCTTTTTACGAAAGCCTTGGAGTTGCAGGTTGGATAAGCCTGGAGAAAACCGTAAAATACATCCGCGAAAAATATCCGGAACAATTTATAATTGCCGATGCCAAACGCGGCGATATTGGGAATACCTCAAATTTATATGCCCGTGCATTTTTCGATCACATGGATTTTGATGCAGTCACTGTTGCGCCATACATGGGCGAAGATTCCATCAAACCATTCATGACTTACCTTGATCGCTGGGTGATTCTTTTGGCTTTGACCTCGAATAAAGGAGCTGCAGATTTTCAGTACCTGAAAAATGCAGAAACAGGTGATCAACTGTTTGAAACTGTGCTGAAAAAATCGCAAACATGGGGAACCACCGACAATATGATGTATGTGGTTGGTGCCACCAAAGCTGAAAAGCTTACAGAAATTCGCGAACTGGTTCCCGATCATTTTCTTTTGGTTCCGGGAGTGGGAGCACAGGGTGGAAGCCTGGAAGAAGTGGCCAGATACGGAATGAATGACAAGTGCGGTTTGCTGGTTAATTCGTCGCGCCAGATTATTTATGCGTCGGATGGTGAAGACTTTGCAGAAAAAGCGCGCAATGAAGCTGTAAATGTGCAACTCGAAATGGAAGAATTGTTACTGGAAGCAGATTTACTATAGTTTTCTTTTCCAAATTCTGATAGTCAGGGGGTGACTCCAAGTCACCCCCTGACTAAATCCTAAAATATCAACTCCAAGAAACTTTCATTGAAGAAAGTTTCTTGGAGTTTTTTTTTCAGAAAATAGGTAATGAAAACTAAATATCTGTTTTATTAAAATTCCGCTTTTTTTATGATCTTTATGACATAAAAAATGAATTCATTTAATGTACCATGGAAATAACAAGCGAAAACTTCGAGCTTATTCAATCTCAAATTGTAAGTTGTGAGTATTGCCAAGGTACTGAAGATGAAGAACCAGTATGGATAAATGGCTACAAGATTGATCTGAATCAATTGTTTTTTGATAATGATATCCAGCAACAAGAGCGAGATTCTATAATTCCACAATTGAAATGTCCCAATTGTGGAAATCCAAATTTCCACGAATATTCTAATGTTGGAGTCTTGTATGATGAGATCTTTGAATTTGAGGGAGATGCAGATAAAGCTATGATGATATATTTTCATGGAATAGATGAATTCACCAAAGAATTAGCGAAATTCCCTTCATTAGCTTTAAATAATCAAATTGGAAAAGATTTATTTGAATTGATTAAAGCAAGGACTTATACTTCAGAAATAGCTCCGGGAGTTTATTATCGGTGTCGAAAGGCTGATGGGGAAAATGTTTTAGATGAGTACGCTATGAATGCCCCTCCAAAAGGATATTCTAATCAAGGTCGCTACAATTATGAAGGTCAAAGTCATTTCTACTTATCAGCGAAAAAGGAAACAGCAATAAAAGAGATTTTGCAAGGTTCAAATGAGAATATTATGGTCTGGGTTCAGAAATTTGAAATCAAAGAGCCTCTTGAAAATTTATTAGACCTGAGATGGTATCAGATTTACACTAATAAAAGTTTAAGTCTATTGTACAAAGCACTAATTTACAGTGACGTTCTTTCGCGAAATGAGAACAATCAAGGGAGCTGGAAACCAGATTATTATTTTACGCGATTTGTAATGGATTGTGCAAAAAATGCAGGATATTCTGGCATTATCTACAATTCAGTCTTTGATCGGAATAGTTACAATTTAGTTTACTTTAATATTGTAGAGAGTAGAATAAAGACTATTAAAAAGCCTAAAAACTTTGCTACTGATGAGATTCTAAAAAAGAAATCCTCAACAAAGTTGCCTTTTTAAAATTAATATAGAAGAATGCATGTAAGAGATTAACAGTCATTCGCTTATTATAAAAGAGATATACTCCGGAAAATCTTCTTGAAAAGAAGGCTTTTCGGAGTATTTTTGTTTAAATGACATTCTAAAACAACAATAGTAAAAGCAGGTATTTAATTAATAATCCGATACTGGTGTACATCAAAGCATCTTTAATACGGTATTTCAGCATTCCGGCAGCAAGGGCGATTACAGGAGATGATAGTGGTAAAAGGTTGAATACAAGGAGTGTCAGATTGCCGTATTTTCGAATTTCTGCTTCAGCCTTTAAGAATCTTCGGCGACCGATCAGCTTGTGAATAATTCCTTTACTGAAAAAATAGCCAATCAGATAATCAATCGATTGTGAAGCTAAAGCTGTTGAAATTGCTACACTGTATAGTATCCAGGGATGGTAACCGGAATGCGAATAGAAAATAAATGCCAATTCAACCGGCATAAACAAAAAGAACAAATAGCCCGAAAAATTTACAATGGCAAAAGAAAACATACTCATTGCTTTGTTTTCGTAAATATCTCTGCCAATGGTAAGCGAGGCAATCAGTACAGCTATTGTTGCAAAGAATAATACAACAACCAAACGTATGATATTAATTCGTTTCCAAAACATCCCTTGCTGCTGTGATAAAGTGATTAACTGTTTTCAAATTTAGTCAAACATTATGAGAATTCCTTTTAGAATATGATTGGTGCCGACAGGAATAGAAACTTTACTAAAATCACTCAGACCTCTGCAATTGCGGATGATTACTTGTCTCACTTGCGTATTAATTCTAACTTTGAAGCGTTAAAGCACATCAATAAAAATCAACCAATGAAATTTACAGGAATTCTGTTTGCTGCCCTTTTCTTTCTAACTGCATGTCAGACAAAAAAGAGTGAATATTTTAAAATAGCTGGTTTTGCTCAGGGCACTTCATACCATATCACTTATGAAAATTCGACGAACGAAGATTATACTGCCGCAATCGATTCCATACTGAAAGCCTTTGATAAATCCCTTTCAGGTTACGATTCAACATCAATAATCTCAAGAATTAATGCCAACGATCCGACAGTAGAAGCAGATGATTGGTTTGTTGATGTTTTTAAAAAATCGGATGAGGTATATAATGTTTCTGATGGTGCGTTTGATATTACTGTAGGTCCGGTTGCCAGGGCCTGGGGTTTCGGAGATGGTCCGGTTGCAAAACACGATACCGCTTATATTGATAGTCTGTTGCAGTTTGTTGGTATGGATAAAGTGAAACTTGAAGGCAGAAAAGTAATTAAAAAGTTTCCCGGAGTAAAGCTCGATGTAAACGCTCTTGCCCAGGGTTATTCGGTTGATGTGGTATGCGGGTTTTTTAAAGACAAAGGCATAAAGAATTATCTGGTGGAAATTGGTGGAGAAGTTCGTGGAAAGGGAACAAATGCGAAAAATAAATTCTGGCACATTGGCATCGATAAACCAAGTGATGGAAACATGAGTCCGGGAAATGAACTTCAGGCGATTATTGAAATAAACAACAAGTCATTGGCTACTTCAGGAAATTACCGGGCTTTTTATGTGGAGAATGGCGTGAAATATTCGCATACCATCGATCCTAAAACGGGATTCCCTGCGCGAAACACCTTACTTAGTGCGACAGTTATTTGCGATGATTGTATTACGGCAGATGCCTATGCTACTGCATTTATGGTTTTGGGAATCGACAAGAGCAAAGAGCTCTATGCCAAATTGAAGGGTGTTGAAGTTTATTTTGTATACAGCAATATGCAAGGCGAATACGAAGTTTTCTTTTCAGAAGGAATGAAAAAGATGATTATTGAAGAAAAATAGAAATTCTTTATTCGTGAATAAATCGTTTAATATCTTTCAATTCACCACCTAAAACCAAGGTGTCATTTTCTTTAAATTCGATCTCTACTTTGTCGTCATTTTCGGCAGCCATTGCTGATGAGTAAATTAGCCGGTGGTTTCTTTTTAAGGCAACAATCTTCAAATGTGTTTCTTTTCGAAAACTTAATACCGATTTCTTTTTGCCAATCAAATCAAGAGGCATTTGCATATCAACAATTTTGAAAGAATCGGTGATTGAAAACAGGTTTTGAATACCTTTTAGCGGTAACATTTGTGCAATTATATTGGCAGAATCGTATTCAGGATTAATCGTCTCGCTAATGCCAATAGCATTAAGTACAGTAAGATGGATGGATGAACTTTCGCGGCAGATTACCCTTTGTGCGCCAAACTTCCGAAGCAGGGCAGCTATCTGAACAGAGATTCCAAAGTCGTTTCCAATGCAAACTACAAAAGCATCAGCTTCTTTAATAGGTAAAAGTCGCAATGCATGTGGATCTGTAGCATCAAGGCAAATGGTGTTTGCAACAGAGTCTTTAAAATATTCTACCCTGTTCAGGTCGTTATCAACACCAAGAACATCGTGCCCCAATGAAGTTAAGATTTTTGCCAGCGAGGCTCCAAAATTTCCCATTCCTATTGCAACTATATTCATCGTTTTTATTTTTTTTATTGAACTGTATTTTGTAACAAAATTAAACCAGAATCGAAATTTATAATTAGGTTATTATCAGATTTTCTTTGGGATAACGGTACAAAGAACCACTTCCAAAACCTTTGGCAAGCGATAATAGCAATGTAATACTTCCCATTCGTCCAATGTACATTAAAAGAATAAGAATGAATTTGGACGGATCAGAAAGATGTGGCGTGAGATCAAGAGACAATCCAACTGTTCCAAATGCAGAGAAACTCTCGAAAATAATCCGGAGCATTCCGAATTTTCCATCAAAAACAAAGATGCCAAAAGCACCCAGAATAATGGTGAAAATGGAAAGTGTTATGATCGCGAAAGCTTTATTTACCGAATATTCGTGAATCTCGTACTTGTGAATCTCGATGTGATTTTTACCTTTTATGATACGCATACTATTTAATATTGCCAGTGCGAATGTACTGGTTTTTATTCCACCTCCGGTTGAAACAGGTGAAGCTCCAATCCACATTAAAAATGTAATAATCAGGATAGAAGGCATCGAAAGTGCTGACATACTAAAATTATTAAAACCTGCGGTACGTGGAGTGACACTCTGAAAGTAAGACATGGCCAGTCTGGATTTTATATCCATGCCTGCCTGAGTGTGATTGGCTTCAAAATACATGAATGAAATAGTACCAAACACCAACAAAACAAAGGTTGCAAACATCACAATCTTTGAATTCAGTGTAATCATGTTTACCCGGTGAACGTATGATTTCCTGGTTCTGAAATATTCAAACAGCCACTTTACCTGACTTTTACAATACATATATAAATTAAGCAAAACTGGAAACCCGATGCCGCCAAGAACCACCAGATTTGCAATCCACATGTGAACACTAATATTCGAACGGATTCGCGCATCGTACAAATTATCGGTTAATGTAGAAAATCCTGCATTACAAAATGCTGAAACAGAATGGAAAATGGAGAATCGCAAATTGTCACTAACCGAACCTAATGCATTGCTTTCAAGAGAAAGATAAATGAAGGTTGCTCCAATTGCTTCAATCATCAGGGTTATTAAAACCACTTTCATTAATGACTTCAGAATAGCATCAAAACTATCTTCGCTTAAATAATCGCGCAACATCGATTGTTCGCGAAGCGACGATTTTTCCTTGAAAAATATTCCGAAGAAGCTGGTGATGGTCATTACGCCAATTCCTCCAATTTGAATGAGGGCCAGAATAATAAATTTCCCCAAAAAAGTATATCGGGTCGCGGTATCAACAACGGTGAGTCCGGTGACACATACTGCGCTTGTGGCTGTAAAAATAGCATCAACGAAATTTATCGGAACTGTCGTAGACATGGGAAGCATCAGTAGTGTGGCACCTACAAAGATAAAAAAGGCAAAACTTACCATAAACAACTGAGCAGGGTTAAGCACCTTAATCAGCAAGTTGATTTCCATGCGGGTAAGCTCGAGAAAGAACAAAAGAAATGAGAGCATCTGAATCCCGGAAGTTTGATAAAGGTAATATTCGAACGTATCGCCATAACTAACCACGAAATTCGGAAAAAAGAACAAAATCAGAAATACTCCCATTGCCAACTGTGTTACAAATACTTTCCGTCCACTCGTGCTCCCCTTAAAGAATATTGAACGAACGATGTATAATAACCCAATAATGGTATAAGAAATTTGAAAATAATGATTGTGAATCTGAAACATTGAAATCCGATCAGGATTGGGAAATCCTATATCCTGAATAGCCAGAACAAAAAGTCCAAGAGTAAATAGAAATAATATCCAATTGATAATACTTCTCAGATTAAAACCAGTACTACTCCAGTCTATTTTCCGGAGATATTTTTTCAGTAAAAACATATTTCAATAAAAAAACGAAACAAAAATAGTCAGATTTGGCAAAAAGTCTTTATAATCTGGTTTTTATTTAAAATTGTGTCGCATTGTAAATTTTAGAATTTGAAGCTGAGTTTAATTGCAGACAATATTCCGAATGCTAAAATATTCCATTAACCAAGAGCCAGGCTTGTCCATTGTTTTAACAGGCCTTAACTTGGTAAAGTACTGATAATGTAGTATTTTTGCACTCAATTATTTAAAACAAATCACACATCTGTCTAATAAACAGAGATTTATCTGCTGCACATGTTTACAACCATTTCCCGATTTATACTTAAACACCGAATTTCACTATTAGTTGTTCTTGCCATTTTAACAGCTTTTATGGCCTATAAAGGACAGGGTGTTAAGCTTTCCTACGAGAATGCTTCATTACTTCCGGAGAAGGATAGTACACGTATTGAATATCAGAAATTTAAGGCTCTATTTGGAGAAGATGGGAATGTAATTGTTATTGGTGCGATAAACCCTGATATTTTTACGCTTGAACAGTTTAATGCCTGGTCTGATCTGGGTAACGACATTAAAAAAATTGATGGTGTTCTGGAAGTCGTAAGTATTACCAGGGCAATTAACCTGATAAAGAATGAGGAGACTCATCAGTTCAATATAAGGCCGATAGTGAAACAAAAAGCTACTTCGCAGGCAGAGGTTGATAGTTTGAAAAATGTAATACTGAGTCTTAAGTTTTATGAGGGTATGCTTTTCAATCCGAAGACGAAAGCTACACTCATGACAGTTAACCTCGATAAGAAAAAAGTAAATGACATTAGCCGAATCGCTCTTATCGATAATATTGTTAAAACGGTAAATGCATATAAGACAGCAAATAAGGTTGAAATTCACTTTTCGGGAATGCCTTATATCCGCACAATTACCATGCAAAAGGTAAAGCACGAACTCTTTTTGTTTGTTTTGATCAGTATTGCCGTTGCTGCATTTATCATGTTGCTGTTTTTTAAGTCGTTAAGAGTTGTGCTGAGTTCTTTACTTGTAGTCGCAATCAGTATCATTTGGGTTTTGGGTATTCAGGCACTTTTTGGTTATAAAATCACAATTCTCACCGGAGTTATTCCGTCTCTTATTGTAATTATCGTCATAGAAAACTGTATATATATACTGAATAAATACCATTGGGAATATAAAACTCACGGCAATAAAATGAAGGCATTGTCTCAGGTTATTCACCGGATTGGGTTTGCCTCATTAATGACAAATGCTTCTACCGCCCTTGGATTTGCTGCATTTATCCTGATTCCAAATCAGTTATTACGCGAATTTGGGATGGTAACTGCCCTAAGTATAATGGTTCTTTATGTGTTGTGTATCGTTTTACTGCCAATTATTTTCAGCTTTCTTGCACCTCCTTCAGAGAAACATGTTAAACACTTGGATAGTAATTTCTTTGGGGCAATTCTTGACAAAATCATTTACCTGATCAGTTTCAGAAGAAATCTTATTTACAGCATTGCGGGAGGACTTATCCTGATTGGCTTTATTGGTGTGAGTTTGATGAAAACATCGGGGAAAATTGTTGATGATTTTAGAAGCGACGATCCGACATACCTGGATTTGATCTTTTTTGAAAACAATTTTGGTGGAGTTATGCCTTTCGAAATTTCAGTTGACACCAAAAAACCAAATGGCGTTTTAGTCTACTCAACTATGCAGAAATTGGATAAGCTTCAGAATGTAATTAGGGAACATCCCGAATTCTCAAAGCCACTTTCGCTGATTGAGGTTTTGAAATTTGCGCGACAGGCATATTATGGTGGCGATTCATCAAAATATTCGCTGCCCAGTTCTATGGAAAAGAATTTTATTTTGGGTTATATACCGCAGAATGTGCAGGGAAGCGGTAACAATTTATTAAAATCATTTCTCGACAGTTCAAAACAAACTACCCGTATTAGCTTTCAGATGGAAGATGTTGTTACCAATCATATGGATTCTTTGATGGCGGATATTGTTCCTCAGGTAGATAGTATTTTTGATCCCGCGAAATTTGATGTGAAGGTGACCGGGAACAGTGTGGTATATGCAAAAGGAACAAGCTTTCTGATTAAAAATTTATTTCAGAGCGTGCTTATAGCGATCATTCTGATTTCACTGTTGATGGCTCTTTTATTTACTTCATTCCGGATGATTTTAGTCTCGATGGTACCAAACATAATTCCACTGATTATTACTGCTGCTATCATGGGTTTCTCGGGAATTCCGATCAAACCTTCTACAATTATCGTGTTTAGTATTGCACTCGGAATTTCGGTTGATAATGCGATCCAATATCTTTCGAGGTACAGACATGAGCTGAAAGCATCTAATGGGGCCATAAAACAATCAGCATTAAATGCCTTGCACGAAGCCGGGTTCAGTATGATTTATACCAGTATCGTACTGGTTCTTGGATTCAGTGTTTTCATGGTCTCAGAGTTTGGAGGTACTCAGGCATTGGGTATACTTATTTCGACAACACTTCTGATAGCCATGTTCTTTAATATTTTGGTGCTTCCTTCGCTTCTGCTCACCCTCGATAAACGTTTGGTAAGCAAATCGTTTACCGAACCAATTATTGAGATTTATGACGAAGATGAGGAAGAAGACGCTGCTTTGGACTCTGAATTTCCTGATGAAGAGGAGAAGCAGTAACTGCACGTGTAAAAATACTAACTAAACCATTGCTGGCATGAAACTAATTTCCCGGATTTTATTTCTTTTTGTTTTGTCTTTTGGGTTTTTGTGTCAAGTTCAGGCACAGAGTTTTACCCTGAAACAATCTCATGAAGACGGAATATATAAGCGTGGTGAAACAATACGGATACTGGCTTGCCCAAACCAGACTACTAATGATACCCTCTTTATAAAAATACTTAAAAACAACAATCAGGCTATTTTGCAAAGAATACAGGTCCCTTTTAACGATACCATCGTAATTTTTGAAAAGACCTTTAGTGAACCTTGTTCCATAATTGCTGAAGCTAAAGTAAATGGAAGCAAGCAGCTATTGGGAATAATTGTTGATCCGATGAAAATTAAACCGGGGACAGAACGTCCCAAAGACCTTGATAAATACTGGGAAAATGAAAAACAGGTTCTGAAATCGCTGCGGATGGAGGTGAAATTTGAAAAGACGGAAATTACTGATCAGGGATTTGATTGTTTCGATACAGAAATCAATTGTACCGGACCAAAACCTGCCAGAGGTTATTATGTAAAACCAACTGAAGCAAAGGTGAGGTCGCTTCCTATTGTATTACTGGTTCATGCCGCAGGAGTAAAAGGGTCCTGGTGCCGTTCCGAAGTTCGTGACGCGATTCATTATGCAAAAATGGGCAATGATGCACTTTGCTTCGACCTGAATGCTCATGGAATGCTAAATGGTCAACCTGACGAATATTATACAAATCTTGAAAACGGTGAGTTAAAAAACTACTATGTTCAGGGACTTGAAAGCCGTGAAAATTTCTATTTCAGGGGAATGTACCTGCGCCTTATTCGTACAATTGAATTTCTGACCCGACAGCCGGAATGGGACGGTAAACGCATAATTGTGATTGGTGAAAGTCAGGGGGGAGGACAGGCTTTAGCTGCAGCCGGATTAGATTCCCGGGTTTCAGCAGTTGTAGCCACAGTTCCTGCCATGTGCGATTGGGGTGGTACTTTGGTTAACCGGAAAGGTGGCTGGCCACAGCCTTTTGAACGCAATGGCGATCAGGAAAAAATGTTGAACGTACTTCCATATTTTGATACAGCGCATCTTTTGAAAAACTCAAAAGCTACGATTGTAGTTGAAATCGGTTTGGTCGATCAGACTTGTCCCTCAACCTCAGTTTATGCTGCAATTAATCAGGCAAAAGGTAAAAAAATAATATATCCGGTAACATACCGCGAACATAGTTGGCCTAACGATGTGCAGCGTCAGATATGGGATAAAGCAGTATTTGAACCTAAAACTAGTTTTGTAGAAAATTATCTGAAATAATCGTAAAATACCGAATTTAAATGTATTGGTAATCAACGAAATATTTCAGATACTGATTTCTTAATTTTCTTGTGTTATCAGGATTGTGCGTATACTGCTGCAAAAACAGGTGCAAAATCTTCGAGTTTATTTTTTCCAAAAGTGGCAGGCCTGTTCATTTTATAATCGGATGCCATTTCTCCACTTCGCATGGCAGATCCCATTTCAACGTAATTTTTTGCAATTTCTTCGGGTAATCCTGCCTGAAGCATCCCGGCAAGTGAATCCTCATCTTTAAAGTTTATCCATGGGAGATCCGGTTTGCCAATTGCTTTTCCAAAGGTGGCCGCAACTTCATAGGTGGTTTTTTCATCGCTTGCTATGTAACGGACGCTTTTACCGCTGAAGGATAGGCTGTTCAATTCTTCGGCTGCCACTTGAGCAATATCATCGGGATGAACAATGACAAGTGTCGCGGCTTCGCCATAATTACCACCTAAAATTCCCATGTGTTTTGCCATTCCTGCATTGGCCAGAAAATTAGTGTAAAAAAATCCCGGCCGAAGATGTTTTACATTCACACCGTCCAAGCTGTTCAATGCTTTTTCTACGAAGTACAGTCCGCTTACCGGTCCGCAACCATCGGGCATGTGAGCTCCCATGCTGCTTAAGTTTACCACATTTTTTACTCCCGAAGCTTTTAAAGCAGCAGCATAATTATCGCCAACCCCGGCAATGTATTTTTTCCAGTCGCTGGCGCCAAAATTTGGGGGCACCATGGTATAAACGGCGTCTGCACCAGAAAATGTTTTTGTAAGAAAATCGACGTCTTCAACCGAACCAATTGCAGCTTTTGCTCC
Source organism: Prolixibacteraceae bacterium (assembly GCA_041736275.1). Classification (GTDB taxonomy): domain Bacteria; phylum Bacteroidota; class Bacteroidia; order Bacteroidales; family Prolixibacteraceae; genus Aquipluma. Next base: position 4,605 of record JBGSUC010000072.1, on the reverse strand, counting down.
CAGAGCTTCTATTTGAGCTGCCTTGCCTTTTTTGCTGCTCACAACAGTCACGCTGTTTCCGGCTGCAACTAATTTTTCAGTAAGCGGTTTACTGATGTGTCCCAACGAACCTGTTACAACATATTTCATAGCTTTTAAATTTTAAATTGTTCTAAAATGGAACATTGATTGATGATTAATGTTCATGATTTTTTTGTCTTTTATTGTTGGAGTTTATGTTGCAAGTGTTTGTTTATCTATTGGTTGTCGGTATTTTAAATCCAGAACGAATATTTTAAAGAGGCAATTAGGTGAATTAAAATTATGCGGAGAAACAGAAATAGTTGGATCGAAAGGACTTGATTGAATGGTTTTTATTAATTTTCAAGTCTCAAACACATTATAAAACAGTACACCATGTATCGCTCTCATTTTGAAATCGTTTACAATCAGATTGTTGACGGTGTAAAAATTAAAGTTTTGCATCACGACGATTCGATGTTCATGACCGAGTTTGTTCTTCAAAAGGGCGCATTAATTCCTGATCATGTTCATCTGGGTGACCATTCTGCATATTTACTTCAGGGTAAAATTCGCATTACGACCAATGGTAATGTTCGTGAGTTCGTTCACGGAGATAGTTGGTGCATAAAAAAGGAAATCTGTCATAAGACTGAAGCACTTGAGGATTCAGTGGTGCTTGAAGTTTTTAATATGGAGCATGAAGATGTAGGTTTTCAAATTTTCAGAAAAGCGGATGTGCTTGAATCCTAAATTGTATTTTACTTCTCAGGTTTAAGTCAGATCAAAGTCTATATAAGGGAAAACAGTTTGGTTCTCTAAATGGTTATTTGATTTTTATCCCAATAAATATATTTGCCTGCGGAATATTAACCATCAAACTATGTTACGAATAAACAAATTGATTCTAGTCCTGCTATTCCTGGGTTTTGTTCTTTCAGGAAATGCAGAAAATCGGGTTAAAGATTTTAAAGTTATCGCTTTTTATACGGCGAAAAACGATAAGGCACACATTAGTTTCGTGAATGAAGCCAACCTGTGGTTTTCAAAGATGAGTGTTAAACATCATTTCAGTTACGAACCGACTAACGATTGGAGTAAGCTAAATACAGAAAATATTTCTCAGTATCAGGTTGTTATTTTTCTGGATACACGTCCTGAATTGGCCGGTCAGCGAAACGCTTTTCAGAAGTACATGGAAAATGGCGGGGCATTTATGGGGTTTCATTTTTCGGCTTTTACGCTGTCTAATTCAGACTTTCCGCAAAACTGGGACTGGTATCACAATCAGTTTTTGGGTTGCGGAGAGTATAAAGGCAATACATGGAGACCAACATCGGCAATTTTAAAGGTGGAAGATCGGAACCATTTTGCTACCAGACATCTCCCATCGAAATTTAAATCTCAGCCAAACGAGTGGTACAGCTGGCAAAATGATATTACTCAAAATCCGGATATAAAAGTTTTGCTATCAATCGATTCTTCGAGTTTTCCGGTTGGTACCGGTCCAAAACCACATGAAATATGGCATAGCGGTTATTATCCGGTTGTTTGGACAAATACAAAGTACCGGATGATTTACATCAATATGGGGCATAATGACATTGACTATGAGCACAAAACGAACAAGGAACTATCATTTACATTCACCAATAAAATTCAGAACAAATTGATATTGGATGCCCTTGATGGGTTGGGAGGAAAGAATGTTAAAAATAATTCCGGTTCAGAGTAATTCATTTTCGTTGGTAATTTGCGAATCTTTGGTATAAACAGACTGCTTATAAGACTTTCCACGAAATAGTTTTTATTTTTGAGTCTGAATAATTTTGCGCTCAATCACATATCGTTTGGTGTATGGAATCTGTAAATCTCAAATTGATTCAACTTCAGGAAGCATGGACTAATTTTAAGGGGGGGGATTTTGCCTCTCTTGGAATTCTTTTTGAGACCTATTACCAGGAACTTTTTTATTACGGAATAAAAATAGTAGCCCTGCCGGATTTGGTAAAAGATACGATTCAGGACTTATTTACCGATGTGTGGGAACGCCGCAATAAATTAACTGCTGTTGAGAATTTTAAAGCCTATTTAATCATTTCACTTCGCCGCGAGTTGGTTCGCCGCATAACAAAAATCAGAAAGGAATCGTCAGTTGGTCAGCTCGATTCGCTGCAGTTTTCATTTTCTGCTGAAGACTTTCTGATTTCAAGCGAAGAGAGCTTGAAAAACTCCAGAGTACTTGCCCAGAGCATGGAGGGATTGACTGAAAGACAGCGGGAAGTTATTTTATTGAGGTTTTACCACGGGCTAGAATTTTCAGAAATAGGTCAGGTGCTCGAAATGAATATTCAAAGTGTAAGAAACCTGTTATTCCGGTCGCTGGAAAAAATCAGACATGAAATGTCCGATAAAGGAGTTTCCGGAGTTGAAAATATCGAGATTTTTCTTTGGACTGTTTTCAGCAAAAAAAAGTGTTGAACTACCTTGTAAATTTCAGGTAATTCAACACTTTCAATTATTATTTGCAGTTATCAGATAACTACATTAACTATCTTATTCGGTACAACAATCACTTTTTTCGGAGTTTTACCCTCAAGCCATTTAATCGAGGTCTCATGAGATAACACAGCCTTTTCAACTTCAGCAACTGGAGTTCCAACAGGCATTTCAAGTTTGAAACGCACTTTCCCGTTGAAAGAAACCGGATATTCAAAAACATCTTCAGTCAGCATAGCCTGATCGACTTCAGGCCACAGAGCGTATGCCAGAGTTTCAGTATTACCGTACATTTGCCAAAGCTCCTCTGCAAGGTGAGGAGCATACGGAGCCAGAATTTTTGCAAATATCTGTGCTGTTTCTTTGCTCACTTTCCCTTTCTTCATTGCCAGGTTATTGAAAATCATCAAAGCCGAAATTCCGGTATTGAATTTCATGTTTTCGATATCAAAAGCCACCTTGCTAATGGTTTGATGTAACAGTTTCAACGTTTCCTTATCGTCGGCTTCGTCAACAATATTTTCAGGAGTTCCGAAAAAACGTGCCGCACGGTTCAGAAATCCGAAAACACCTTTTACACCGTTTTCGGCCCAGGGTTTGGTATCGTCCAGCGGACCCATAAACATTTCGTACAAGCGAAGTGCATCAGCGCCAAATTTGGCAACTACATCATCCGGGTTTACGACGTTTTTCAGCGATTTCGACATTTTAGCCACAATCTGACGTAGTTCTTCTCCGGTTTCGATGTGGAAATATTTGCCATCTTTTTCTTCAACCAAATCGCTGGCAACCTTAGCCCCTGTTGCAGTTTCATAAGCAAAAGCCAGAATCATTCCCTGATTGAATAACTTCTGGAAAGGTTCGCTGGTTGAAACGATACCTAAATCGAACAACACTTTGTGCCAAAAGCGAGAATACAACAAGTGTAATACAGCATGTTCTGCTCCGCCCACATACAAATCAACAGGCATCCAGTAGTTTTCGAGTTTTTTATCGAAAATCGACTCGTCGTTGCGTGGGTCGATGTAGCGCAAATAATACCAGCACGATCCGGCCCATTGCGGCATCGTGTTAGTTTCGCGACGCAGCGCCTTTCCGTTTATCGTAACGTCGAGCCATGCGTCCGCTTTCGCGAGCGGCGATTCCCCGGTCGGCGCCGGCTTAAAGTCTTGCACTTCCGGCAGTCGCACCGGGAGATCTTTCGGCTCCAACGGGATGACGTTTCCTTTGCCGTCGTGCGCCACCGGAATGGGCTCTCCCCAATAGCGCTGCCGCGAGAAGAGCCAGTCGCGAAGCTTGTAGGTGATCGTTTTCTTCCCGAGCTTTTTCTCTTCGAGCCACGCGGTCACGCGGATAATGGCCTGGGTTTTATCGAGGCCGTTCAGAAAATCCGAATGAATAAGCTTCCCGTCGCCTTCGTGCGCGGCTTCTTCGATAGGCGCATCGCCGCCATCGAGCACTTGCAGGATAGGTAAACCAAACTTCTTCGCGAAGGCGTGATCGCGGGCGTCGTGTCCAGGCACCGCCATGATGGCACCTTCGCCGTAGGTCATCATCACGTAGTCGGCGACCCAAATCGGGATAGGTTTGCCCGTCACCGGGTTTAGCGCGTGCGCACCGGTGAACACGCCAGTCTTCTCTTTGTCTTTCGCGGTGCGATCGATCTCCGAGCGGTTCTTGGCGACGGAGACATAGGATTCCACCGCGGACTTTTGCGCGGCGGTGGTGATCGTTGCCAAAAGCGGGTGTTCCGGCGCGAGCACGCAGAACGTGACGCCGAAAAGCGTGTCGGGGCGAGTGGTGAAAACGTTGAATGAGCCGCCAGAGACGGGCGCTTCGGCCACGCGGAAACTCACCGTGGCGCCTTCGCTTTTGCCGACCCAGTTCCGCTGCATCTCTTTGATGGATTCGGGCCAATCGAGACCTTCTAGGTCATCCACGAGCCTGTCGGCGTACGCGGTGATCTTCAACACCCACTGGCGCATCGCACGCTTTTCCACCGGATGGCCGCCGCGCTCCGATTTTCCGTCGATGACTTCTTCATTCGCGAGCACCGCGCCCAACGCCGGGCACCAGTTCACCGGTGCGTTCGACTCGTAGGCGAGG
>JBGSUC010000058.1:0-9490 GCA_041736275.1 Prolixibacteraceae bacterium | reverse complement strand
GGAACATCGGTATAAAAAGTCACACTTGGCCACGAAGGCAGCGGAACTCCCATTTCAACCCATTTAGGCCGCTCTTTCCCTTCGCCGGTCACAATGTGCATTCGGTATCCTTCTTTTGTTTCTGAAAGGCATGCCAATGTCATTCTCCCTTTTTTCATGTTAGAGCAATGAGCGATTCCACCCAATAGCACTGTTGATATGTTTTTGATTTGTGGCTTTCCTTCAATGAAGTCAGAAGGGCAGTAACCATCTTCTCCAAGTAAAATCCATTCAGGATGATGCTCGTAATGTTCGATAAATGTAACTTGTTTGTCTGAAATCCACTTCAGCATCAGTTGAGCAACTGAATTACCGAGGTCATTTTCGTCCACATAAGGAATCTCGGCATCGGCTACCAATGAAGAAGGAATGGCATGAGTCAGTCCCATTTCAAGGTCGACACCATCAACACATTTGTATGAGAATGTATCAAATTTCTTTTCCTGGCAAAGTTTTACCGTGCCCATATACATTCTTATCGCTTTTTCTACGACTGAATCATCCGGTTTTCCAAGTGGATATTCCCAATCAGCCGTAATCCGTTTCATCTCTTCAGAAACTTCCGCTTCAGGAATTGCGTCCATTCTATGTTGAAGCTGAAGCATGTCCATACTTTCAATTTCAGGACCGATCAGATTGCGCAGCTTGGTAGGGTTGATTCCTGTTGAATAGAGTCCCATGTCGTTATATCCGATGGTACCAAGACGTGCATGTCTCAGTTTTTTCATAACAGAGGCAGCTCTGGCAAAAGCCATGATTCCTTCAATATCCATTGGGGTATCGGGTGCGTTGTACAGGTATTTAAATTTGATTCCCCATTGCTCCATTGGAAATCTCAAAGATGTTGAACCAGCGCCTGCTGCTGGTGAAATAAGCGTGCCTTTTTCACCAAATTGTCCTTCGTGATCAGTAAATCCGCCGAAACTATATAGAATCATAGGTTCGTTCCGAAATTCGTGCAATACCCTGAACACACCTCGCGTATCGATCCAATTGATGATGTTGACAAACAGAAAATCCCATTCTTGTGCCTTTAATTCTTTGATTGCTCTTTCAGGTTCTATACCTTCGCCATAAACTGGGCTGGTAACAATAAGGTCTAATCTAGCATCAATGAGTTGTTTTTCAGCCCTTTCACTGATTATTTTCAGATTTCCCGGTTCGTAAAACATAGTCCCAAACGATACGTATCCTGCTTTAATCTTTGTCATGATAATTAGATTTAGTAGTTATATTCTTTAATTTTGTTATTTTTTTGTCCGAATTACGAAAGTAAAATCCTTCGCCCGTTCTCATGTGATTCCAATGCAGCGGTGGGTATAAATGGTTGCGGTCCAATGTCTATGTTCGTCCATCGACCGCTTAGCCCTTTCGTATATCGGGCAGTATTTACGTGCATTACTTTTGACTTTAGCACTGGTATTTCAGTAATTAATTCAGGAAGCCCTTTGGCACTTTCTCTCCACCACTCTTTTGATATAATAGATGATTTAAGTTGTTAAGATATTGATATTCTTGCTTTTATATTTTTCCAAAACCGAAGCGGGGATTTCCTTATCAGTAATCAACTGATCAATTAATTCAAGCGACGAATAATTGAAATAGGATGTTTTTTCGATTTTGGAAGAATCGCAAAGCAGATAGACTTTTTTGGCGGCTTCGGCCATTTTAAGGGTAACCGATGCTTCTTTTTCGTGGTTGCTGCTCAGTCCCTGTAATAAGGATACTCCTGCGGCTCCTATAAAAGCCTTGTCTGCTTTATATTTTGAAAGTAGGTTATCGGTCATTGGTCCATAAAGTGCTTTCAGTGAAGTGTCTAGTTCTCCACCAATCAGGTATACTTTGATGTGCGAATGTGGCATCAATTCAGATACTACCGGTAATGAATTGGTGATGATCCTGAGGTTTTTAAAGCGGGAAAGAAAGTGGGAAAGGAAATAGACGGTAGTGCCACAGTCCATATAGATGGTGTCGTTTTCTTCGATAAATGAAGAAGCCAGTTTACAGATTTCCAATTTATGATTCCGTCGGTCGACTGTGCTCGTGTCAAATCCAAAAAGCTCAGTAAGAACTGCGTTTTTAACCGCTCCACCATGGGTCCTTTTCAATAAACCTTTTTTTTCGAGCAGAGTCAGATCGCGTCGAACGGTTATTTCAGAAACACTGCATTGTGTAACGATATCCTGAATGCTCACTTCTTCCTTTTGATCAAGCAACTTAAGTATGGATTTCTTTCTTTGTTCCTGTGTCATCTCAAATAGATGTGATTGAAGTTGATATAATACTGCAAATGTAATCATATACAATCATAAAAACAATAACTATTTGAAGATTAATTTTAAAATATATTTGTTTATATTATTGAAATTAATATCTTTGGCTAAAATATTTGCAGAAAATGAAACGATCAAAAACGATCATAAATACATTATTTGTATCATCACAATGAACCGAAATGATTTGAGGCTTGAAAAGTTATTCAACAAAGTAGAGAATGCTGTAATTGTGCCAGTATTTGGTTTGGACGCTGAAAAAAACACCGCTTCAAATTCAATATCTTCAACTGGCAGTTTCCAAGATCAGAGATGGTGCGGGCAGTGTGGTTTCTGGGCGGAATGCTATTCATGTAAACGATACGTTTGCTTTTCAGGCAGCACTTTGCGAATTTGTTAAAAAAGGAATTTCTCCTGAAGAAACTGTTTTGAAATTTAATTTGATTAGTCATTTAAACAATCGTTTATGCATTCGGTAGAAATAAAATTTGTTTTAGGAATTGATGTCGGAACCACTTCCATTAAAAGCGTTCTGCTGAATAGCGAAGGAGCAATCATGGCTTCGGCGATGAAGGAATATTTCCTCGATTCAGGGCCCAATGATACCTGTGAAGTTCATCCGGATGTTTATTGGAAGATTACTTGCCAGGTTATACAGGAGTTATTAATTGTATCAAAGGTAAATCCTGAATTGGTGAAAGGGCTTGCTTTCTCCAGTCAGGGTGAAACGCTTATAGTTGTTGATTATGAGGGTTTTCCTGTCCGGAAGGCCATCGTTTGGCTTGATAACCGGTCGACTATTGAGGCCAGGGAAATTGAATATAAATTCGGCAACCAACTGATTATGGATGTGACCGGACAACCTGAAGTTGCTCCAACCTGGCCGGCTACACGTATTTTGTGGTTGAGAAAGAATGAACCTGAAACATTTTGTAAAGCGTCCAAATATCTGCTGGTTGAAGATTTCCTCCTCTTTAAAATGACTGGTCAATATCATACTGAGCATTCTTTGGCATCATCAACGCTCTATTTTGACATCAGTAAAAAGGTTTGGTGGGCTGAAATGCTTGATTTTATAGGGATTTCTGCGAATCAATTGCCTCAAATTAATTCATCTGGAATTTCTATTGGAACACTAACTTCTGAAGCTGCAAAGGAAACCGGATTAGCAGTGAATACCCAGTGTGTTACCGGAGCATATGACCATCCGGCAGGAGCAATTGGTGCAGGAAGTATTCATTCCGGCGATGTTACCCTAACCATTGGTGGCTCGATGGCCATGTGTATATCGATGGAAAATCCTGTGGCTGACCTTTCCTTAAAGTTACCATGTCAGTGTCATGCTGTTGATGGGTTGTATTTTTTACTGCCTTACGGACAAACTGCCGGAATGGTGTTGAGGTGGTTCAGAGATGAGTTTTGTGGTACTGAACTTAGGAAGGCTAAAAAGAAAGGACTTGATGCATATGATTTAATGGTTGAGCAAGCTGGAAATATTCCACCTGGTGCCGATGGATTAGTCATGCTGCCTCATTTAATGGGTGCCGGTTCTCCTGAATTTAACACTGAAGCCAAAGGAGTATTTGCAGGAATAAAAATGGGAATGGCAAAAGCTCATTTTACGCGTGCCATTTTAGAATCGGTTGTATGCATGATCAATCGGAATATACAAATCATGAAAGAACAAGGAATTAGTGTTCGCGACATCCATGTGCTTGGAGGTGGTTCGAAAAGTCGTTTGTGGGTTCAGATATTGGCCGATATGACCGCTATTCCGGTACACACGCTCATGATATCGGATAATGCAGCAACTGGTGCTGCTTTGCTTGCCGGAGTTGGAACAGGTCTGTTTGCCGATCTGGAAAAGGCTTGCCAGATTACCGTAAAGTCGCAAACACTAGTCTTGCCTGATCCATTACTGAATGAGCAATACCGTATTGTGTACGCAAGGTATCTTAAGCTTTATGAATCGCTTGAGAAATTTTGGTGATTTTATTTTGCTAATATTCTTCTGAAAGAGCAATTTATTCAGATTATGAAACGAACATGTTTGACGACAATCACAAACACCAATGAGCAAATACATGTGAGTTCCCTGCCGGCCGGACAGGCGGGCATCCGGCAGTTATGCTTCTCAACGAGAAAAATTTTAACCAAATGATATTAAGCTAATTAAAAATTTGTTCGGATGAAAAAATATTTGATATTTATATTGATGTGTGGGCTGTTATTCCTTGGCCAAATTAGAAGTGTGGAAGGAAAAGAACCAGTAAAAAACATGAACACGATGAAGACTATAGAATTAATGAAGAAACGAATCCTCCTTGATTCGTCAAAAGTGCTTTTTGATAAACCTCTCACTCAGGAAGACTTTTCGCAAGAATGGACCATTCATCATAGCTCATGGGCTGTGAAAGATGGCTGGCTGGAAGGCGAAAACCCAGGGAACTGGCCGGGTATGGCAATTCTGAAACAGGATTTTCCAGGAAATGTATTGGTTGAATTTGAAGCTCAGACAATTTTACCCTCCAAACATGATATTAATGTGATGTGGAATGGTGAATGGCTTTCGGAAACCGATCAACGTGGCATTGCATATGTTGCAGGATTGCAGGGTTGGTGGACCGGCAAAGTAGGGATTGAAAAATCAAACGACTATAAGTTTATGGTGGGTACTCCGCTGTTTAATTTTGAACCGGGGAAAATATACAAGATTCAGGCGGGAAGTATTGATGGACAATGTTTCATTCTTGCTGACGGGAAATTGCTGCTTGAAGCAATGGATCCAAATCCGATTGATAACCAAAAATACACCAAAGTTGGTTTTGAAGCCTATTGCAGCAAAATCCGTATCCGGAATATTAAAATTAGTCAGATTTATTGGGAGGCTGTTGAAATGAAATATGAAGTTGATTTTTAGATTTTGATGGGCAGAATGCCGCAATTGATTCATTAAAGCATAGAATCATTAGGAGTATAGTATTCGAGTGAATCATTTATTTTATTCATTTAAAAGATTTAGGTTAAGTAATAAAAAACAGGAACACCGCAGTTTTTTGACTGGTTTATTGCAGTTCCTGTCAAAACAACCATTAGCTGACATCAAATAAAATTGAAAATGTATGAACATCATTTTTATAAATTCGACTTGGAAGAGCTCAACAAGCTTATTGATGCAGCATAAGAACAGAAGGAAGGGAAACAAACATGAGGATCAACACGTGAGTGTGTGGGAGAAGTATGCCCCCATAGCTTATAAATCAGAAAATAATGGGTAAATACCTCCGAGAGCAGCCGCATAAGGAAGATTGAACGCGCAGAGTTAAACTAATTTGGCCGCAAAAGGATGGCTTTTGCTCATACGCCGGAATATTTTCGGTTTAAAAAACAAATTTAATATTTAAGTTAAATAAATTGGAACTTCATGAAAGGAGATTATTTATGAGCAAAGCTAAAAAGGAAAAAATACTGCCTAAGGTGCCGTTTTTTGAAACAAGTGTGAAAAATTATATTTACGGCGATGCTGTGTATGAATATGCTAAGGCAGTTGATGAGGCAGCGATAAAGTATGATATCGATGCGATATTTATTGCACCCTATACTGAGATCCGTCGTATTGCAGAGAACACTAGCCGGATTTTCGTTTTCGCGCCTTATATGGACACCTTACGCCCGGGGCGTGGTATTGCTGATGTGTTACCTGAGGCGATAAAAGATGCCGGAGCAAAGGGTGTATTGCTAAATCATTGTGAGAGACCTATGTCTCTGCGGCAGATAAAAGAAACCATAGACAGGGCCAATGAGCTCGGACTTATTACTTTTGCATGTGCCGATTCTATAGCGGAAACAAAGGCGATAGCACAGTTTCAACCTGATATTATAAACCCTGAGCCGAGTGAGCTTATCGGGACAGATCAGGCCAGTGATATGGGTTATGTGGTAGAGACGCTTAAGGTCGTTAAAGATTTATATCCTGATATCCTCGTGGAGCAGGCCGCAGGTATAACTACTGGCGCACAAATCTATGATTTTATTATGGCTGGCAACGATGCGGCCGGCTCAGCTTCAGGGATACTTAAGTCCCCTGATCCTTTTAAGCTGCTTGATGAAATGATGTTCAATGTTAGGAAAGCGAAGGATGATCTTGAAAGAGCAAAAAAATTAAAAATGAATAAGATATGAAGACTGTTAGTGATACAATCAAGTTAACTTCCACAGGTGGGAGACCGACCTTTCATACCGTTACTGATCAGGTAAAGGATATTATCAGGAAATCAGGAGTCAAATCAGGCATATGCTTGGTTTTCTCACGCCATACTACATGTGCCGTCATGATAGACGAGGACTCGTTTGATAAAGCCTATACGGGTCTGACCTACCTTCAGCAGGATCTTGCGGATGTGTTTGAGAAAATCATACCGACCTGCCGTAAAGAAGGGCAGTATATGCATCCCGGACCGGAGCTTACAGTATATGCCGCCAAGCACGGTGAGGATAAGCCAGGGACGCTCAATACCGATGCGCACCTTCGATCATCGATAATGGGAAGAAGCGAGTCTATTCCTATCATTGACGGAAATATGGAGCTCGGCGAGTTTGGGCATATCTATTTTGTAGATTTTGATCATACCCGTGCCAGGGATAGACAGGTTAGTGTACAGATTATTGGGGAATAGGAATACGGATGTTTATGCCCAAACTACTTATATTGTTGCAAATGTATATACTAAAATTTAAATTATAAAACAAAAGAAAAAAAGATGAAAATTATTACTGAAAAAATTCAACTTCAATCAAAGGGACTTAATCCTACATTTCACGATATCACTAAAGAGGTAAAAGAGATAGTGGAGAATGCTAATATAAAGAACGGGAATATTGTGGTTTATTCGCATCACACTACCTGTTCTGTAGTGACCCAAGAGTGTTCTCATGATAAGACGTATTTCGGGCTGGAGTTCCTGCAACAGGATCTTTGCAATATAATGGAAAAGCTTATCCCTACTTGCCGTGCTGAAAGACAGTACATGCACCCGGGTAAGGAGCATATTGATTTTGCTATGAGCCTTGGAACAGAAGAGGGCGAGTGGACAAGCCTTAATACAGATGCGCATTTGCGGTCTGTCTTTTTCGGGCGTTCCGAGACTATATTGGTTGTTGACGGGGAACTGCAACTGGGAGAGTTTGGATACGTTTATTTCATCGACTGGGATCAGGTAAGAGCCAGAAAAAGGGTTTGCCAGGTTCAGGTAATGGGAGAGTAATCGATGATAAAAAATAGTTGGAAACATGCGGAGAACTCTTTTAAGATAGAGTCCTCCGCCCTACTGAAAGCGCTGCAGTGGATCGACGAGACTGCTTTCGAAGACGCCGTTACCTTATTGGCAAAGGCCGTGCGCATAGCTGCGAGCGGTTGTGGTCATTCAGGCATAGCCTGTCAGCATTTTGCGCACTTGATGTGTTGTATTGAGCTGCCGGCAAGGTTTATTTCACCATCAGAAGCCCTGCATGGTGCAATCGGTTTTCTTAAAGAGGGGGATGTTATGGTGCTTGCATCAAGGGGCGGGAAAACAGCTGAGCTCCTCCCTATAATAAATATATGCAAGCTCAAGGGGGTGAAAGTTATAAGTATAACAGAAAACACCGACTCTCCAATGGCTCTGGGAGCAGACATAGTGATTAAGATGCATGTGGAACGTGAAACTGATAAGTATAACAGTCAGGGGACAACAAGTTTTGTAGTACTGTCGGCGATATTTGATGCCTTGCAGACTGCTCTTCTTGAAGAGACGGGTTTTAAAAACGATCAATTTGCGGTGATTCACCCGGGTGGAGCTGTCGGTGAGAGACTTAATACAAAATGATGATGGGTATAAATTAGGCAGGATTCCAGTTTAATCTGTAGGAAAGATAACTTGGTAATGGATTCTGTGATATGGTACCCGGTTTCGAATCAGGTGTGTATGTGGCCAAAGATGAGTTTGGCAAGACAGATCCACAACAGATTCGCATCGCAGATCAGCTAATGATACATTGAATTTGGCCGTTCTTTCCACACGAATGAATTTGTGATGATGCTTGGCGATATTCAGATTCTGATTGGCGCCTCTTCGGAAGATCTCAGACAAGCAGTTACCATTCATATAGCCAACTAAACCTTTGAGAAATACATGAAAAATTTGATTTTAGTACTGATCATTCTTTTGATCATTTCGGGTTCAACAAATGCCATTCATCCCAATTCTCAGGAAGCCTGATACCAAGCTGTTCAAATCAAACTGCAAACAGGATGGGGAACATTCACATAATTATTCAAATAGAAACGAATCCAGAAAGAAAAAGCGATTAAAAAATTAAGGCAAGAAAGGGCAAAGAAGTAAAAATTAATTTAAGCCGCCAATATTTATGGCAAATCGTTATCCAAGTATTAAAAAAAGTGTTCAGCCGATATTAGGTGAATTTCGTTAATATAAAATAATTCGCTTCTTTTATTGGAAATTATGCTACAGACCATCTATGAGCGAAGGCGAAGAAATAAAGACAAAGGAATTGTGGGAGAAAATGAAATCTGGTGATGAAAAATCATTGTCAGAAATTTTCACGTTTTACTATTCCGACTTATTTCAATACGGCATTAAAATCTTTGATTTACCCGAACTTGTAAAAGATTCAATCCAGGATGTATTTGTGCGGATCTGGGAAAAGCGCCAAAATATTGGACAAATACAAAACCCAAAAGCATACCTGATTTCTTCTGTCAGGCGCAAACTATTTGTTAATAAAGAGTCTCATGCGGTTCTAATTTCTGATGAGCTGTTAAGAAATGAAGGGAAACAAAATTTTACATTTTCGACAACTGATTTTATTGAGATTGAGGAGACCTCTCAACAAATTAAGAATTCCCTGGTTAATGCCATAAATAGCCTTCCTGAACGCCAGCGTGAATTAGTTTTTCTGCGTTTTTACTATAACCTAAAATACGCTGAAATTGCCAGGGTTATGGAAGTTAACGAACAAACCGTGAAAAACCTTATGCAGAGGGCACTATCGAATCTTCGTCGTAAAATTGACAGTAAGCTATGGGAGGGGATTGATAATATCAATGACCAGTTACTTACCTTTTTTCTGATATTCAAAAAAAAATAAAAATTTGGGTAGTACTTAAATACTTTTTCCCT
>JBGSUC010000069.1:0-22417 GCA_041736275.1 Prolixibacteraceae bacterium | reverse complement strand
ACACATTATTGTTGTCGAGATTTTTACGCCTGTTCGCTATTAACCCGAACTCAATCAAAAATCGTCAACATGTCAATGAACTATTGTATTTCGGCACTATGGCCGCTTAATTTTTAATGTTTTTTGAACGAACTATTGTAAAGAGCGATGAACTAGATAGTAGTTTTTTGGAATCAGTCTATTCCCTTTGTGAAGAAATGTTCTTCTCAATCGAAGAACATGGTCATGAATTTGTCAGTGAATTGTTTGACAACCATTTCCCTGAAGCGTATTATAGACATAGACTTGAATACAATATAGCAATTCAGATGAAAGATGAAAAGAAAATAGAATTGTTGAAATCTCAATTTGGAGAACCATTTGAAGAAGACCTTAATAGAATTCTAAACGGCTATTATGAAACAAAAGTACGTTATTGATTCAACTGCATTAATTTCATATTTTTCGCAAATATTTGAAAAAGAAGTTGTTGTCTCAGATTCTGCAATTAAGATAATTGATAATGCATTTCATGATCAAGATATTATTCTTCACTATCCATCAATTGTCTTTCTTGAAATATTTTCAAAGCATTTTGTTAGTGAAGAAATGGCTCAGTTGGTTAAATATGAGGTATTTGAGCGAATAAAAAATCAAAGTAATATGTCAATTGAACCTATTGACTTGGAAGTGTTAGAAGCATTCCTGAAGATTCGTGATATAGAGCAAAATTATAACTTTGATAATCATGATAAGCAAATTTTTGCAACGGCGATGAAATATAACTGTCCTCTTATTACATCTGATGAAAGATTAATTAGATATAATAAGCGAATGCATTTTATTCCAGATATTATCTCCTGATTTTAAGCCCTAGTATTCAAACAATAACTGCTGTTATTCAGTCTGTTTTTGAAGATTTCTTCTTTTTTCTCAGGTAACTTTAGTTTTCTTTCAGGGTGATTTCCATGATATCTAGTATTCCTTTCTCCGGATGGTGTTCAATCCTCAAACCTGCATTGAAACAAATCATCAAATATTATTCAATTTAGTAGAGCGACCAAAAAAAGAGGCGTTCCGCCTCTTTCCTTTTTCAAAACTTGATCTGGGTTTCAACTTCTTTGATCCGTTCATCCAGGGTCGTTTTGATTTCTTCCATCACAGCGGATACTACCGGAGTATTGGAAGTTTTAAACTCTTTTCCAGATGCGTCCCGAAGGAACACTGTTGCACCCAACCCATCTGCTCCCAGAGAGAAGGTTTGCAGGTTCCTTCTGGTTTCGGTGAGCTTGCGCCACTTCTCAATGAGCATGCTCAAATCTTCAACCTTCTGGATGCGTTTCTCCAATGAAGGAACTTCAGTAACTTCTTTTTCATCTTTCTTTACAACTTCCAAAGAAGCTTTAGGTTCTTCTACAATCTCAGCATCGAGTTTTTTAGCTGCATTATTCATAGTTATTTACCACTGCCCTGTGGCTTTATGTTGGCATCTGGCACGCCGGTTAAAATTTCGGCGTAACCGGACATTAAGCTGTCACGGATCAGGTCAACGGGGTGCATGTCAGTTTCATGCCCGAAATGGGCAATCCATGAAACTGAACGCATCCGAAGGAAGGTTGCCATTGAAAAGCAACCGCCCCTTTACCGTTCCGTGAAGCGATCAATAACTTTGCTCGCAATTTTAAATGGAGTGATTTTACCTTTCAAAATATTGAAACGAACAAAAAAGGGGCTTTTCAGCCCCTAGAATTCAAACAATAACTGCTGCGATACAGCCTGTGTATTTTTGGCAATAATCTCTTGCTTCTTTTCTGGCAACTTCAGTACCATGTAACTTTCTTCTTTGGTTATTTCTCTGATGTATGGGACTGCTTTTTCCGGATGGAGTTCTATCCTCCAGCCTCCATAAAAACGGTTCATCAGGGTATCCATCCAGCAGACTTCTCCCAAAAGTCCATTCAGGCATAGGTTGATCAAACACATCATGGCACAGGTTCGGTCAATATCAGCTCCAAAGAATAACGAGTTTCGGCTTATCCTTGCTGCTGCCAGCAACATTCGGCCAGAACCACAACAACAATCAGCAACCCGTTCTCCAAAACCTGCCGGATTTAGAATCCTGGCCATCATTTCACAAATCGGTTCCGGGGTAAAGAACTGTCCATTGTGTCCATGACTGAGATATTCCATGTAAAAGTCTCCGAATCCATCTTTCAAACCTTCTCCGTTATTATCCATTTCAATGACTAATGCCCCAAAAGCCTCTGCCATCAAATAGGCATCTGGCTTTTCATAGTTTCGGATGATTTCATAGTAGCGATCTTCCTTTGCTCCCAATGATAAAGCGCAAACTACCATTTCAAGGAAATCGTCGAACACGGAATGCAAACCATATTTGTAACCGATTTGCAGGATATACTGGGAAAAACTTTTAAACTGTTCCATATCTTGAATCTTTAATTGTTTCTAACTGTGAAATTTTGAGATAAAAAAGGCGAAGGCTAAACTGCCTCCGCCATTTGGTCGACCAAAGCGGCACTTGCCGCCTGGTTGGGATGGGATTGATGTTCCAGTATGTAATCAACAGCCTTTTGTGCCTGTGAAGAAGCAATCAGCAACATCTTTTTATCTTCCTTGAATTTACCAATCCAGCTATTGATGTAGGCAGCGCTGTTGTCAATTGTAGCATTTTGAATACCGGTCATGTAACACAGGTATGCGGCTCCCAATTCAGCAACCAGTTCTTCCTGACTATAATCCTGAGAACCGAACTTATGATCATGTAGCTTTTCATGCCTTCCAGTCCTGTTGATGTGGCCAGTCGCATGAATACATTCATGATATAAAGTTGAATAATATTGTTCGTCCCTGAAGAAAGTCCGTGGGTTCGGCATCCCAACATAATCACCAATTGGTGAATAAAAAGCGTGTGACTGGTCAAGCCTGATTTCAGGGCTATCGTACCAGAACTCGATTAACTGTTCAGCATTTCCAATCGGGTCAAATACATGGTCATGAGCTTCTGTCGCCGGAATCTTGCTTTCATCAATGCCTTCGGTTTGTTTCAGGTTAAAAACAGTGTAATACCGAAGGAAAGGGATGTGGTCAATGCTGCCATCTTTTTCTTCCGTATCCAGCAGCTTCCAAAATATGACCGGAAAACCTTTTTCTCCTTTCAAAACATGCCCACCCAATTCTTTGATCTGGTTGAAGGTGAGAAAGAAAGGAGAACCGAACTTATCCGCCACAGTCAGTAGCAACCAGAAGTTAAATCCACGGTAAGCTTTTTTGTGAACCATGTTTTGCGGAAAACCGGTCTCTGCTTTCCAAGGCATCTGCCAAGGGACAACACCTGCTTCAAGGCGTTCAATAATCAGGTTGGTAACCATTTCATAAATGTCGAATGAAGAATTCATGGGAATTTGCTCCTGCCCTGGAGGCTTATTTTGGCTCCCTTGGATTTAACTAAGGAAATATCTGGCACGCCGTTAAACTTAAATTTTTGGCGTACCAACATTGAGCTGTCACGGATTAGGTCAACGGGGTGCATGTCAGTTTCATGCCCGAAATGGGCAATACATGAAACTGAACGCATCCGAAGGAAACGAGCCACGAAAAGCGAGTTCCCCTTTACCGTTCCGTGAAGCGATCAATAACTTTGTCGGAAATTTGAGTGTAACACAAAACCTAATAACAGATTGTTGTTAACTGATTAATAACGAACAAAAAAGGGGCAAAAAGCCCCAATCATCTTAATATGGATTTCCATTCCCTGCATAAACATATTCGTCTGCTGCAGCCGAAAGAAAACTGCGGTATTCCGGTTCTCCACAACCATCGCATAACAAGGTTTGTGTTCTTGGCCAATAATAAGCTACGGTTCCTTTGGGCAGGCGAGTTTGGCACTTCGCGCAGCAACTGTGATAACGCACTACAATTTGTTTTGGATCATCTTTATATCGCATAATAAATACCTCCTATGATTTTGTTTAGAAAACTGTTTGCTTGAATTCATTAATCTTCATTAGGTTTCATGATGAAAATAGCCGGTGACGGATCGTCGAAATCCTGTGCCTGAATGACAGCTTTGAGGGTTACCAGTCTGTTAAGTCGGTTCTCCGGAGTTTCCAACCTTTCGTTGGGTTCCCAATTCCCTTCATCAGGCAGATAGCTGATAAAATCGTACTGTAAAAAATTGGAGGAAACGTTCCGGGCATGAAAAGCAAACATATACAGCACATCCCAAAGGCGGCCTGAAACGTTTTGAAGCTGCTCCATACCTTTGGGAACTTCAACATACTTGTCCCATGCAGCACGGGTCAGGTAAACCGGAAATTTAATACCTGCTTCTTCGGAAGCTTTGGGTTCAACTTTGACCAGGAAACCATCTGTCACAGCTTGCCTGGTTGAATACGTGGAAACAATTTCCCATCCATTTGAATCTTTCATTTGGTTTTGCTGCTGCCCTACAGACTTGTTTTGGCACCCGTTGAATTAACAAAGAGAATATCTGGCACGCCGTTAAAATTAAATTTTTGGCGTACTAACATTGAACTGTCCCGGATTAGGTCAACGGGGTGCATGTCTGTTTCATGTCCGAAATGGGCAATCCATGAAACTGAACGCATCCGAAGGAAACGAGCCACGAAAAGCGAGTTCCCCTTTACCGTTCCATGAAGCGATCAATAACTTTGTCGGAAATTTGAGCGTAACTTGACAAACATTAAATAAAATAAGTATAGTAATTCAAATAAGGACTTATTTTCATATCTTAAGATGAGGTTCAACATTGCTATAGTATGAACTAAAATAATTAAACATAACTATTGCTTATTCATATTACTTAATAATGAAATCTGGAAAATATTTAATGCGAATTAAAAAAGGGGATCCAACTTATAACCAGTGAGTTTAATAAGAATTTTCATTCCGACATATACAACATTATAGACCCTGAAGAGAGGAAACTGCGGTATCAATAATTCGAAAAAAAAAGAACCTGCCTTTTGGAGATACTGTTGATACTGCCGGACTATCGGAAAAAACAATAATAAAAAACAACAGAAAAATCCGACTTTTTACCGGCGATCCAAAGGTCAGTTTAGTCCAGACTATCCAGTTATTTATGACCGATTCGAAACATTGACCCAAAAATGATGCAGAACGAACTCTGATTTATCCACCCGCTTATGTTTTGAGATTAGTTTTGCAGTTGAATCGGAATAATCAATCGCTAATTTTTCAGAACACTCCCATCTTGTGTCAATTATCCATTGATTTATTTTACCAACCCAATATTGAAAATCGTTTTGTAAGACATAGGCAATCATGCCGTTTTCTTTTAAATATTCGTCTTGATTATCGAGTCCATGCTTACCTTCCTTGAAACGTTGTATCCCGGCACCCTTACCGTAAACATATTCATGCTCTTCTCGAGGGGTCTTTTTACTTCCCATAGGAGTTGGCAATAGCTTAGCTTCAATTGTAAAGATTAGATTACTCCCAAAATAGACTCCAATATCAACTGTGCTGCTTGCTTTTTGTGAGTTTTCTCTTTGAAAACAAAAACAAGATTGACACCGATTCGTCATAAACACACAGAAAGCTAAAGAATGCTGATTCTCATTCTTCTTCTTTTTTAATATATCGGCGAATTCGATTGAACTTGTGAAAAGAACTATTTCCTTCTCAATGTATTTGATTAAATCTTCGACAAGATTATTAGGCTGTAAGTTTTGAAATGCTTTTATTCCTTCCATCGAGATTAGATTAAAAGCCTTGTTTTTTAAAATCGACAAAAGTATCATCGGCATCACGCAGGGCAATAGATTTTAGCCAATAACGGAGAGCATTTGGCTTAACAAAATAGACACAATCGAACCCATCAATGTTTTGATAAATGCGGACGATCCTTTTATAGATTGCTCCACTATTTAGTACCTTATCTTCCACTAAAAGCTTAATTTCATCATCTAATAAGCAAGAATAAGTCCTCTCCAATTTACCCTTCCTCCCAAATCCAAACTGACAAATTGTAAAAATTTCCGTTTGATAGATATGTCCAAGTTGCCAATTTTGTCCTTCCTTTTCATATATTGAGTTTAATGTATCACAGAAAATTTCTCCAAATTCTTGGATTTGAGTTTGATTCGCTTTTTCATGCAAAATTCTCCCTGATGAATTTTTACTAATTGCTTTGCCAAGATTTCGATAATAACATAAAACATCATCTTGTATTATTTTTTCTGACTGCGAAAGGGTTAAATGTCTTCCATCCTCAATGTAGGGTAATGATAGAATCTCATATTTATTAATACCTGTTTCTTTAAGAATAAGGCTACTACTACTATTTGCCAGAGCATACAATTGGTAATTTAATAGAAGCTCTTTATTATTTCTACAATTGAACAAACTATGTATTTTAAACAATTCATTTTCATCAGATTCGGGAGCACTTATGCCAATAAAGTCCCGATTATAATACAAATAGCCACCATTAGTGAATTCATTATTTTTAGGAATAAAGCATGTTTGCAAGGAATCATTTCCAAGAATTAATTCAATTATCATAAAGGGCGGTTGATACATAAATTCGTCCTTTAAGTTATTTGTTTCAATATCTACATCTTTAACAATTACTGGTTCTCCATTTTGCTCAATACCAATTATTCTTAATTGGTTTTTTATCACTTTTTTATTCCCTCCTTCAAAACCGCGTATTTGCTTCCAATTGTTTTTCCCATCAATAAATTCTTCTAAAGTTGGCAACAAATTCAGTCGATATATTAAGTGAAATAATCTTCCTCCCCCCAATAAATTCGTTTTCCAAATAAATTGCTTGCCTTCGTCAGTTGCCCAGTTGTATGGGACTATATGTCGATCATATTCAGTTATTTCAAATCTTATTTTTTTCTCTGAGGAAGCCTCACGTTTAATGATGGTATGTTTTATCGGCTTGGAAATAGACAGTTTATTCTCTGCAACTATTGCGACAACCGGAGTATCGGCAGAACGATGAAATAAATCACGCCTAAGATGAGTGAAATCGAAAATATGATCTATTGTAAAATCGGTAAAAAGTGATTTCCTATATTGTTGAGCTTCCTTGTTATACAATATAACATTAGAAGGAATAATTAAACACACTTTTTGAGCAATCGTCATAGAACCTTCAAAAAAATGAAGGGCAAAATTATTTCCTGGAATTTTTTCATGTTTGAAACTAAGCTTGGAGAGAATGTCCGGAGCCAAAACATCTTCTTTACTTTTCCCAGTTTCAATATTAAACGGGGGATTTCCAATCACTAAATCATAAGTTTCGCCATTTTTTTTGGCTTCCACAGCCCATTCAAAAAAATTCTGCTGCTTTATGTTTTTTTGACTTAAGTCTTTAAATTTGAAACTATTCCAAATCTCTTTTGGAGTAAGTTTATCAAGTAAGGCAGTAGTAAGACTAAAAATGCTTACTAAAGTAGCTGTATCCTTAACATCCACGCCAAAAATATTATCTTCCAAAATACGCTGAGCATCCTTACTTTGTGGATATTGAATGGTTCCAGTTGAACTATTGTTAATCGCCCACCATTGCAATAAACGTTTATATGCTGCTACTAAAAATACTCCAGATCCGCATGAAGGGTCAAGTATCCGAAACTTATTGTTAATAAATAATTTCGAATTTTCCAATGGCATCACCTCATCGATCAAAAAATTAACAAGATGAATAGGAGTATAAACTACGCCCTTTTCTGTCTTACCATTATTTCGTTCAGATTCAGCCTGAACAAAGTTTTCATAAATAGCACTAATTACTTCAGCTGGCAAGTATTTAAAACTGTATTGTTCCCAAAGAAAATATTGTTTTGTCTTTAAATCTATGTCTGCACGCAGAAACTGCGCTAACAAATTTAGATTTGCATTACTTATTTTATCTTTTTCTGCGTTCGAAAATCCATTAAATATTTGTCCGTTAAACTCGGCAGCTAATTCGTTAAGAACAGCAATTGTGTGATTATTTTCTATAACCTCAGCAAAGTTATTAACCTTATGTTTCTTGTAAATATCACGAAGAGTGTGCTTCCCGTTGTCGTCTTTAATTTCCTCCAGAAATTTAACTAAAATACAGATTATAAGAAGCTTGTCAATTGTTTGAGTATCTATAGAAAGTGTTATTCTTTGGCTTAGGAACTCTTTTCTTACGGTCATCAAATACTCCAGTAAATAAATATACGGGCTATTTTTTTCATTTATCTGATCCTCAAATTCTGTTTGCTCCCAAAAAGTTCCACTCCCAAATAAATATGCAGAAAATCGCTGATCATTAAAACCTTTTATTGCACTCGTGACCAACCTCAAATTCTCTAAGCTTAACTCCTTGCCTTTTGCTTCAGCTGGTTTGCGTGCATTTATTATATCAATTCGTGTTTTGCCCAAAATGATATATATCTCATTTTTACCAGAACTCCACAAAGCTGCATGGAGACTTTTGTGTTCTTTACTATTGAAAGTATACTCTTCTTCTTTGAATATGCAAACTGCTGGTTCTGAATGATACGGAGTAATGGAGTCGTCTTTTTCATAAAAACGCCTGAAAAGTACAGCATGAGCCTTTAATTTTAATACCTCAGAGATATAGAGACGCTCGGCATTGTTTTTTGCCTCATCCCAATTTTGGCAATAAACAAGACCATTGTTCTCATTAAAGTCTATGATTTGCATTGATATTTTGTATAATTTTCAGGATAAGACCATCTTCTTTGCCATATTAAAAACAAAATTAATGAATTTAGGCATAAATCTCGAAAAATAATTGCGTGAGATTAAATTTTAAATTTTAAAACTACAGAATAGCCTTAAGAAACAATAGTGTAGTAGAGACTTATTGGAAAATAATTTTCAAGGGTCTAACAGAGAAAGATACTACCGTAACATTCAATTGTTACATTTATCAATTCAGGGCAGACTTACATGATTTGCCAAAAACCACCTTTAGTTCCTCCTTCTCGGATTAGTTTTTTCTGTTCCTGTAAATTTTGTAAGTTTCTTTCGATTGAGCGTTCTGTAACTTCAACCAAGTTTGATAATTCAGGAATAGTGATGTATTTGTTTTCACTTGTATATGACCCGATTATTGCCTGTACCTTTTCCCTTTCTTTTTGTGTAACCTCAATTTCTGCATTTTCTTACGTTGATATTCCCCATCATTAAATTGTGCTTGTACCTGCCGGATCAATTCTTTCAAAATCAACGATTTCAAAACGCTATTATTCTGTGCTGCTAGATCCGAATCAGGGTACTTTCCGGTACGTTGACCTAAAGTCCGCTGTTCAAACAAATAAAACTTAGGTCATTACTGATATACGATATCATTTTATAGCCCCATATACCTATTTTTATCGACATTGCAAGGGGTACAAACAATTGCGTTGATATTTAAAGTACAGTGTTTCACAGTATTGTATTGAAATATTTATTTTTTAGTGTGTGTTTATCGACAGTTATCGATTTTTTTCACTCAAAAATGTTGATAAAATATTGCGTATCTTTTTTAACAGCTTTTGGAAAAAGATCCAAAGACTGGATGTTCTTAACTATTTAATGTTGCAATTTTATACCAATAGAAAAATGCTTCTGGATTTGACTTTTTCAATCGGTTTAGTTTTGTATTCATTGGCTCAACGATTACCCAGTCTTTCATTTGCAATGGATTGCTGTATTTTTCAATACTGTCAGATTCTTTTTTTATCAGACTAGAGAGGTAAGCTGCCTTAGAAGCATGGATAATAGCCTTGTCTAAATGATAGCTTTCTGAGAATATGAATCGCGTAACCCGTTGTATCCCTTGCTGCAACAGATTGAATTCACCTTTGCCATCAGTGCCCCGTGTTACGATACAAAGTGCAGTTTGATAAATATCCTCCAGCACATCTTCTACTGAAAGCGAATCTTGCCCTCTGTAAGAAAGTTCGGTCAGTGCAAACTCACGGAATGTTGATTTGATAATTTCAATATCGGTTACCACATCGGTCAGGTTACCAATATCGTAAAGCTGTTTGATAATTTCCATGCTCATGCTATCCTCTCTTTTGTAGTAAGGAATTCCGGTAGTGTTCGGAGCAAAAGCAGTTAGTTTATCTCCTGTAATATCTTCGATACATGGTGCATTTACAGTTAATGGTGTGCCAGTTTCTGGCACAAACGAAGACTGGACATTGAGTTGGACAATGTTTCTATAATGTACTTCTTCAAAAAGAACGTCAAGCAATACAAATTCCTCGTCTTTGCGGGTCTTATGAGTTGGGGAATAGAAAAATTTATAATGCGCTTTGTCAATCTTCGAGTCAGCATTCCTTTGTTGCTGTTCTTTTCTCAGGAATCCTTGTTCAAAGGCTACCTTGTCAAGTATGTCTTCAAAATCGTCAGGTTTCCTCGGAACAATGATATCGATATCAATCGATAGTCTCTTCGTTGAATTTAAATGAAGCATTAATGCCGTTCCACCCTTAAAAACAAACGCCAGCTTTAGTTTTACAAGTCCTTCCAACAATAAAAGGGCACGAATAACCTTCTCAACCAGTATTCTATCAGCATTTCGGTTTGCTTTGGAAACCTTTTCTATCCAATCTAATGTAATTTTTTCCTGATCAATCATATTATAAAAATTGGCAGCAAATTAGTTTTGCTGCCGTAAATTTGATATCGAATCTAAATAATTCCGAAAACTTTCTTTCTTTCTTTTTCTATCAGCGTATCTTAACATGCGGTTCTCGTTCACTGAATATTTGCTCAATGCCTCCAAAAAAATTGTTTTCATCTCGGAACCTTGCTGGGCAGAAAATATTAATTCATCGGAGAAAATATCAACCAGCATTTTTTCAATCGTTACGGTGTTTAATCCGGCAATCTTTTGTAAAGGTGCTTCCGTAACCAATGATTTTACAATCAGGTTCTCCTTTTCTTCCGAAAGATATTTTTCAAAGATATCTTCCGTTGGGTCCACAAAAACAGGATACTTTTCTTCTTTTAAATAGAAAAAAACCGATTGGGTTGCTTCCTTCTCAACTTCAATAAGAATATAAAACCGGCCAGGTTGATGTATCATGAACTCATTGAAAGAAGATGTATTCCAGATACAAATTCGCAGATAAGGGAACTCCTTTGTTAATTTTGAATGGATTGATTTTATTTTAGCCGAGATTTCAGGTAAGTATATTTTACCTTCCCCTAGAGCAAGTTTGCCCCTTCCAACGCGGTTTAAAACACCCCTTTGGACTAAATCAAATATTCTCCAATTGACCGTGGCGATTTTAATTTGTGGCTCATCCTTCTCATAAAATCTGACAATATCATTGGATTCAAAGGTTTCTCTACCTCTGAAATTTTCTTTTAACCGGTCGATATTTAGTTTATCTGTTGCGATGATAAAATGTATTTGAATGCAAAGATAATTAATTTCTATAAATTGGCAGCAAAATGCAATTGCTGCCGAAATTTTGGTTGCAAATTTAGAGGCCAGACTTTCCATCATGAACCAAGCTTGTGCTTTTCAAAAGAAGATTTCTTTATCTCTGATTTCACCCTTAAAACTTTCTTTTCAATTTGCTTTTCTGAGATTTCAGCTTATATCTTTTATTCCTGAAACCGGTTCCATCATCCAATTGGGTTTTTACCTGCCGGATTAATTCTCTCAAAATCAACGATTTCAAATCGCTGTTACTCTGCCCTGTTAGGTCAAAATGAGGCTGTTTTTCGAAATGTTGACTCATAGTTCTCTGTTCAGGCAAGTAAAAATTCGGTCGTTCCTGAAAATCGGACATCTTAACCGGATGCCGGATCGGATTTCCATTTTCATCAGATACAAAAACCAGATGGCCTCTTCCAGCTTTTCGGATTTCTACCTGAAACAATTTTAACGCCTGATCATACATTTCTTTGGAGGTGATAAACTCCATCCGGTTCAACTGTCCAAACAGGTTTTCCATATTTTGTTTCAGGTCTTTGCTTGAATTGGAGAACCGGAAGTTTAGTTTCTCCGGATTATCATCTTTCGTCAACTGATACTTTTGTTCCAACTCTTTGATGAACCGCTGTGTTTTTTCCTTCTCGTAATTATCCTTGATCTTTTTGCCTGTTTCACAGTCAATTCGTGTTGAAACAATATGAAAATGTACCCGTTCCAGATCGGCATGTTTATATACAAGGTAAGGTTGGTTCCCATAACCCAGATGTTTCATCAGGTTGTCGATTTCAGTTCTGATCCCTGCATCTCCCAGCCTTACCAGATCCCCAACAGTAGGGTTCACCGAAATATGCAACCCTTTCTTTTGAACCCTTGTGTTCCTTTCTTCAATCTCTTTAAAAATCCGGTGACGGGCATTCTTATCACCCAGAAAAGGATTGATTTCCGGAGTATTCCGGCTGTGGTAAAAGGTTGCTTTGTGCTGAACGACCTTCCGCTCGTTGTAAAATAAAGCGTTTTGTGTACTACAAGCCTGGTGGATTTTAATAACCATTGATTTGTACTTTGCGATTGTCTGAAATTGGTGAACTAGTGCAGTAATTTCTGAAGTAGTATCAGACAATTTCGCATCATATCAAAAGCTTGCCGGAGTAAAAACCGATCATTATCCCCGACGTTATACCCGGCAAAAGAATTTACCCGTTTGGAAAGCTGGTTCAAGTTGACCCCGATTTTGTTTAGCTCAAAGTCCAGACTTTTAAGTTGAGAGTTGGCTTCTTCATCCAGTGAGATGATCTTCCTTTTAGATTGGTCAAATATTTTAAGGCGCAAAAAATCACTCATGCAACCATACTTTCCCCTTTTAACCAAAGAATCCAATAGCTGCTTTTCCTCTCTGGTCATCAACAACCTTACTACAATGGTTCGCTTTTCTTTATCGGACAATTTGGGTCGCATGGTTTATTTTCTGAACCTGTTTTCAAAATTCAAAGAGGGGATCATTCAGTTACCTGGTAAATGCGGTTGGCTCCTGCCGTGCAAGATGAGAAGGTTTTTATGGCCATAAAAACACATCTTGCATCCCCTCTTTGAATTAGATTTTCCCTTATTGATTTTCTGTCTCTTTCTGAATTTTCTCTGATATTTCATCAAAAAGAAAGGGAAACTTTTTT
Source organism: Prolixibacteraceae bacterium (assembly GCA_041736275.1). Lineage (GTDB taxonomy): Bacteria > Bacteroidota > Bacteroidia > Bacteroidales > Prolixibacteraceae > Aquipluma. The sequence continues at coordinate 9,307 of JBGSUC010000069.1, read as the reverse complement.
CAATCTCCCTCTCTTTTGAAACGATGTTTAGCTAAGAAAATCTAACCGACTTTCTGCTTAGCTCCCTGATTTTTTCCTTCCTGCTTTTCTTGTTTGGCTTCTTCCGACTTGTTTATTTTTTCATTTTTAAAATCAGAAAAACCGATCTTCCGGGATGCTGCATCAATCTGAAGTGCGGCTGAAAACTTCTTGTCATCTTTACTGGTCATTCCTTCTACTGTCACCTTCTTTCCGGCTGCCAGGTTTTCTTTTTGTTCGGCTGAAAGACTGGCACCCTTGATCTTGTCCGGGATCTGAATGTAGCTGGTCCGTAATGGAATCAGCTCATTGGTTTTGGAATCAATACTCAGGTAGAAGGGTCCGCGTTCCCCGACTTTAGGAGTCAGTTCCACTGTTTTGCCCAGATTTTTGTCATTCAGCAAAGCTCCTTTTTCTTCCTTGGTAAACTTATGCCCCATGTACTCATCAGGGATATTTAGCCTTTGAATTGGGTGAACCTTGATACCGACCGATCCGTCCTCATTGCTTTGCATACGAATCTTTGCCGGAATTTTAAAATCTTCTCCGCCAATTTTGGCATTAACAGTGTAGAGTTTGTCCGAACGGAATCCGTTCAGAAAATCGTTCAGTTCCTGCTTTTCCATTTTGCCCACAAAACTGCGGTCAATACCTACTTTTTCAAGTTTGTCATACGGAATCTGATCCGTTGTCATGCGTGTTTTCTGTTCCATACTTTTTACTTTTTAATGGTTAATCAACTTCAAATACATGTTTCTCCCTGCGGTTCAGATCGACCAAACCACGAAGGACTTTATATTTTTCATCCGGTTCTTTGATGGCTTCCAAACGGATTACCGGGGTTGTTTTATCGGAAGAATAAATGATCAAGTTTCCTTGTCCAAAAAATCTGTAGATCAGAGGCTTTTCTATTTTCAGGTCTTTTACCCTGAACAACTCGATATATTCCTGCTTTCTTTTGATAATTCCGGAATAATATCGGAGCTCTTCAGAAGTGATTTCATAGCGGATGCAGTAAACCCGAAGGATTTGATAGGCCAGGTTCAGCAAAACAAATACCCCCAGATAAGTAGGCAATCTGTATAGATGAACAATCACTTTTTCAGGAATGTAGTGGACAGTGAGTTGCTGTTTCAGTATCTCATCCATTAAAAGGATAACCGGTATTGCCAGAATAGTCAGAAGAAAGGTTTCCAGGTTAATCAATTGGGATGGCCTGCTTTTGAGGTAAACGGTATTTTGAATCATTATTTCTTGGATTTTTGAGTAGTTAAAATTTTTTGTTTGGATTGATTGTTTTGATCTGATTCCGATCCCTGAATGATTATAGACCGGATGTCGTTTTGTATTTTGGTGCGGTTGCGTTCCAAAACATCAGGAATATTGTCGAACCGGTAAAAATCGGGAATTGGCACAAAGCGCTTTTCTTCGTTTTCCTGTGCTTTCACATCGACATTGATCAAACAATTAAAGTTTTTCTGGGCAATGGCCTCACCATAGTTATCAGCTACCTGCCCCACCATATAGCCTTGTGGCAAGGTGGCAATCTTCCCTTCCGGCACAAGAAAATCAAGTTGCGTAGTAAATGTGGAAGATTGAACGTTGCGGTTGATATTAACCGATTGTCGTTCCTGAAGGATTTTGCCCATCCTCCCCTGAATAAACTGTGCAGTTTCCCCGGCAGCCTGACCTGAAAACACATTACCGATGTTGCTGGTAATGGCGTTGGCCTGTTCTTTCCCGTAGTCACGGATGAGCTGGTCTATGGTTTGAACACCTAAAAGCGTTGAGATTCGGTTGCTCCGCGCTGTGGCAATCAAAGTGTCCAGTCCCCGAAAATAAATCGTCGGCAGCTCGTCAAAGATAAGTGATGACGGTTGCTGGCCCTTTTTGTTGATCACTTTTAGCATCCGGGTAATGTATAGCGACAAAATCGCGCCGTACATTTCTACCCTTAGTTGATTATTTGCCAAACAAAGGATTTTTGGAGATTCAGGATTATTGATGTCCAGCGAAAAATCATCGCCCGAACAGATCCAGTAAATCTCGGGACTAATGATCTTCGAAATGGCAATCTTTAAACTTCCCAATTGTCCTTCGAGCTGCTCACTTGCTCCGCGTTTGTGGGCATTGATAAAAGGATTGATAATGTTCGCGACATCTTTTTCCTGTTCCATTACCGCGAACAAATCATCGTAGTCCATTTGTAGCAGTTCGATGGCATGAGGCAAAGTGCAGAACTGTCCATCCTTGTATTTTTTCAAAAACCAGATTACGGCAGCAAAAAAGGAAACGGCAGATTCGGAGAAAAACTCACCCTGTTTGCGTATCCATTCCCTGTTCAGGTTATATAGGACTGTTCGTGAAGACTCAAAGGCATCAATGGGGCTTTCCATCCACTGCGGTGCCAATGGATTGCATCGATAGGATTTCTGAATGTTCTCAAAATTGATCACATAAAACCGGCTTGATTCAGGCAGTTTCCCATTTTTCTTCGCTTTCAGAAAATGATTGTAAGTGACCAACGATAAATCCGGGTATTTGAAGTCATAGATGCACATGGCAAAGCCTTTCCTCAAGTGTTGTCGGATGAATGGAAGTACCACCGAAAAGGATTTCCCGGAACCGGGTGTGCCGATAACCATTGATGCCCGAAACGGATTGACAATGTTGATCCAACCTTCATGCTGTTTGCCCTTGAAAAAGTAGAGTGTAGGAAGGTTCACCGAATATTCGTTTCCCTTCAAAACCTCTTCCTGCGGAAAACTCTCGTTTTCCACGTTAAACCGGTCTTTCATCAAATTGACGTTGATCAATTTGGAGATGTTGTCAAAACCGATGTTCAGAAGTACAAAACCAAAAAACGTTAACCACAGATAAACGAAGGGAAATGAAACCATAACCACCAGACTGCCCCAATAGAGAATTAGACCTGAAATGACCTGAAAAACAATAGACGAGATGGTCAATTCCCTGTTTTTATGGGCTTTGGTTCCAATGCAAGTAATGGCCAGAAACACCATACAAACAGTTTTGGATTGATAAATATTGGCTAAAAATCCCAGGTTTTGCAATTTGGCCACCAGTGGATTAAATGCCGGAATATTGATTTTGTGCGCCGTAAAATAACCCAACTGGTTCAGGTACATGGATAAAAACAATAACAGGTAACTAAAGAATCGAAACCCTTCATGTAATTTCTCCAAATCTCTATCTTCGGTCATGGACGTGGTTTTAGTGATATAGAATTCAGGTGTATGAAGGAATTCTGAGAAACCCTTTATCTCAAAGGTTTGGCTTTCAGTATATCCTTGTTCTTCAGGCTGAAGGTGAGCTTTCGTCCGGTGTTCCCCAGTGCTTTTTCATTGAGTTCGATCTTCAGGATACGCTGATCTGGAATGGTCATTTTTTCAATCACAAATACTTCACGAACGGACACTCCTCCCGAAATACGCTGAACATTGTGACGCTGGTACTGCGGGAAAACCTGGTATTCCTGCACATTAGTCGCTTTAGTTTTTTTCTTATCGGTAATCCAGAAGTTGAAGCTTTCTACATCATAAGCCATGTTGGTTTTATTGGTGATCTGAAGTTCAAAAAACAGTGCATCATTTTTTAGGTGAATGGAATTGAGCCGGATTTTAATTCCGTCCTTTTCTGTTTTCCGTTTCCGGAACTGAACTTTGTGTTTATCCAGAACCTGATCACACAGGTCTTTCAGAACATGGTCAGGCATCATCTTTCCTGAAAAAGTCATGGCCTTTTGTGATTCGAATGATTCCAGTGGATAAGTAATTGGGGCATCTTCACCAAATTCAATGACAAACGAATAAATCCGGTCTGCACAAACAACTGTCAGCGAGGTTTGCTTGTCAAAGGATTGCAAAGCTTTTACCCGGATCAGGTTGGACAATTCAGGAACTACTTCAGCCTGAATTATAGAATAATCACCGGCCTGAACATAGTTGACTTTATCTGGGCATACCAAATGGCTGGTTTTGGTAGCTGATACTTTCAGGATATTTTGAGCGCTTGCTGAAATCTGGATCAGAGCGAAAACGAAAATGAATAAAAAAAATTTCATGATTAATTGGTTTTGTTGATTAAGTAAACGAGGGTGTTTTTCTTGATAGTCACTTTTTTGATTTTGATCATCTTGAGAAGGGACTGGGCGGTACGGTCTGCCGCCTGAATCCCGGCATATGTCAAAGGATTATTGGTAACCCCGAACATGGAAGAGGTATTGGCGCTGCTGCCCACTTCTTTGGCAACTTTCCTTGAAGCATTATCGGGAACATACAGGCCAGGGAGTCCATCCAGATCACAAACATTGATTTCAACAGGAACAAACTTTTCCTTCACAAGAATCTGGGTGACTGTAATCTGCAACCGTTCATTGTCTGCTTTGCAGATGCCATACAAAAAAGTGTTTGCCGGTATTTTGGTGCCATTTAGCCAACAGTCATGCAGCAGCCGGAGTTTTACCCGGTTACCTGTTAACACCGTAGTTGTTTCATAAATCTCGGCTTCAATCAGGAATGAATTAGTTTCCACTGGCTTGAAACCTGATCCGGCGTTTTTCTCCAGTGAAAAACGTTTGTTTTTCCTTGCTTCAATCGTCTGTAGCTGACCGGTTGCCTCCTGTAACCGATTATTCAGCGAATCGTTTCGATGCGATAAAGCTATGTTCTGCTTAAAAACCTTATCCAACTCTTCAATGCCGGTAGGGTTTTTAACTTGAGAAGTGGTTTCCCTTTGACTGTCAGTTTCTGATTGTCCGGATGATTTGGTATCATTTTCTGATCCGGACTCCTGAATATTATTCCGGGATTGATCAGCATCCTGCCCGTTTTGCAAATCTTTTCGGGCCTGTTGTTCCTGTTGCCGGATATGTGCCAACAAATTATTGGAAACATCAGCATTTAACTCCGAACCTGTTTCCGTACCACTTGCCTGATTGTTGCCGGACATGGCCTGTTCTTCCATCAGTTGAGCATCACTGAGAGAGTCTTTTTCTCCCAGAATATCGTAATCATGGGTGGTACCCATTTCCTTCTGGGATTGAGCGCTTTCCATCTTATCAAAAATCCGAATGTTCCGGTCGGCATCCGGAAGTTTGTAGTTTGGCCCTTTACTTGTTTCCTGTTTTTTCTGACCCTCAGTTTCTTTCTTCGAAAGCTTTCCACCTCCAAGAACATAGAAAATCAGGACTACAAAGGGTATCAAAACAAGTGGAAGGAATAGCAACGGCTTATTTCTTTTGAGGTAGTTTTTCATGGAGCTGCTTTTTTAGTACGTTTTCAAACGAGTCGACAGGCATTTCAAAAGTCAGGGACTCTTGATTCTTTAGAGTTTTGTCCGAAACTGTATCCGCAGTGGCCTTTGTTTCAATCGATCCAATGGATTCATGCGAAAGTTTCGGCGCCGGAAAAAGAAAGGAGACCAGGTACAGCAGGAATAATCCTGCCAGCAACAAAATCCATTTCCTTTTGCGTTTTTCAGGATTCAAAGTCAGATCCTGCCGATCAAGGTTGTTGATCATCCGGGTAAATTTATTCTCAACTTTAAGCTGAGATGTAGTACCCTTTTGTTCGGTATCAAACTGATTCATCGAGTTCGTTTTTAGTGTTAGAATGATTTACGTTTCATGGTCTCCAGGTCTTTGTTGTCAATGATAGACCAGTCTTCCATTAAAAAACCGTGTGGGTTGTTATCTGTCCGGGAAATGTTCCGGAGTTGTCCGGAAGTTTCCAGATTGCGGATCGTAATGTTGGATTTGCGCACTATCTTCTGTTTGCCGTAAAAGGAAAACCGGTATGGATAGGCAGAGAAGTCAACCTTGATGGAATCTGTCATCAGGGTCATGCTGATATCGGAGGCGATAACCTGGTTGTAGACATTGTTCTCTTTGTAAGACTGATATTGTTTCATTGCTGAAGCATCGGCCAGATAAAGGGCTTCCCGTGCGTTGTTCTCAATGTACTGTTTGTCGGGTTCCATCGTAAAAAACAGCTCATGAAACCGCTTGACATGGTCTTTGGCTTCCGCCGTACGGTTCTCCGAAATGTCCTCCCGAAGTGCCAGCAACAGGGATTTTCCGTTATCCAGTACATAGATTTTCTGTCTTGACCGCTCCACCAGCCTCATGGAAGACGTGAAAACAAAGATGCTGAAGCCGGTCAGGATAAGGCTGACTGCCAAAAGGGTGTATACGGTAAACCGGAATTTACGCTGAATGTCAAATATCTTGTTCATCTTAAATTGATGATTTATTATTGATTATTGGATATTTGCTTTGCATTATTTCATGGCTCCTTTGGTGATCATCATCATGGCTGCCGTTTTCACCATCCGTCCGCCGCCAGAACCGGTACCTGATGCACTGATAATCCATGATGCAATTTTTGGAACCATCATCAGCCCGGCAATGCCACATATCGGCACAACCATGTTGGAAACGTAATACATGGAGGGTTGATAAATCAGGGAACTTTTAACCTGAACAATCTCCGCTTCCAAGACATAAATCAGCACTTCCTGAACAAGCGAGAGGATCAAAAGGGCGATGGGCAGGTAAAGGTTCACATTGATGAAACGTGCAATCCAATGCAGATAGTTGTCCTGAAAGCCATCGAAAATGGAAACGGCAAATACCAACGGACCAAAAATGATCAGTAGTACACAAAAGACAGTCCGTAAAAAGGCAATCAGGTAAACAATGGCTTCGAAAAAGGATTCCAGAAGTTGCCTGACACTGTCCATGAAGTAAAAATTGATCTGGTTTTGCAAGGCTCTTCCACTCACAATGTTGTAGGTGGTCAACAACAGATTGATCCCTTTATCCCAGAGGGTGGCTTCCTTTTCCTCGTTTTCCTGAAAGGAAGGAAGATCAGCATATAAAATTGCCGTTTGTTTTTCTTCCAGCCGGGCTGCAACAATGTGCTTTTTGTCGGCATACACCGATTCGGAGATTTTGGTCAGACCTTTGGTGGGAACCATCAAAAGTTGAACAAAAGGACCCCAGAAGGTAATGATCAACACAAAGGCGAATGGCCGGAGAAGGGGCAAAAGTGAGATGGGATTGTCAGCAATCAGTTGCTCATAAATCCGTTTGGAGATATACAGGAAAGCAGCAATCCCCCCGATAGCCTTGGCCATATTGACCAGAAGTTGTGCGTTGTCCAGTCCCCCTTGAACCAGTACATCGGTGAACCTAAAGAAATCATTTGTGGAAATAACCTGTAAAAGCATATTTTTTAGAATTTAGTTTTTTAGAAATGCGTAAGAATTGCTTGTATTGTTGGAATAAAAGAGGTAGTGATGAACCTTTCTATAGGTGTAGTCCGTTTCACCAATCTGGTGGTTAAGCTCTTGCTGAATCTCAGCAAAGGCATCCAGTTTCTTGCCATGATCGGACTGAAACAGGTTAATGGCAACAAACCGGGTCAAGAGCTCATCAGCTTCTTTCTGATAGATTGGCTTCAGCCATTTGCAATTGTCCAGCTTATCCAACCTGTTTATACTGAGATAAAGCCTGACAAAACCGGAAGCTATGTTATACACATCGGGCAACTGGTCGAAATTGGCATCAAAGATTTTCTTTTCCATGTCCCGCTTCATTTCGCTATTGTTTTTAATTTGCTCTGTTTCTTCCTGCCTTTTCTTCATCTGGGATTTCTCCAACAGCTTGGCAGCTATCTTCAAAAAGTTGACTTTCAGTTCGCTGATGTAGTCTTCGGTGTCATAAGTTGGTTCAGCCACCACTTCCATATAATAATGGGTTGGCCAGGTGCGGATAAAGACATGGGGAATGGGGATAATACTGCCCTTGAAGGCAATAAAGGAAAGCGGATAAGTTCCGTTCATATCAGGGTAAGTGCCACTCCATGATTTAATATCAAATACCTGGGCTTTCAGATTTTTCCCGGCAAAAACGAATACCAGGCTAAATGCTGTGATTAAAAATAATTTCTTCATAATCGTTTTCAATTAATCGGTTATTCGTTAGTCATAAAGAGTATAGTAGTAGGCAAAACTTTCCAGCTTGTCGGAGTTAAAGCTCTTTTGGTAAGAGGCATACATCAGCTTGTTGTACAGGTAACAGATGGTTCCGTAGTGTTTGCGAACGTCGTTGTAAATACCGTTGATGGTATCGTACCGCTGTTTGTCGTCCATCATAAAAAGGTCGTCTTCCACGATGGTATTCAGGATAGTGGTAGTTAGCTGTTTGCTGTCATCCAGGATCAGGTCAAAGGATTGGACAATGACACCTGCTTGTTGAAGTGTAAAGTTCTCATCCTGCACCAACTTGGGTAATTTAGATGTGTAAATGGTGATGATCTTATCCACCATTTCTTTGGTCTGCTTGATGCGCTTGTAGTCCTTGATCAGGTAAGAAACCTTTTGAAGGCTTGCCAGTTTCTTTTGATCAATCCCCACCAGCTCTGCGGTCAGCCCTTTGATGTCGCCATTGAGGACTTTGATCAGCACATTGTACCAATTGATTTCTGACAGGATGCCCTTTTCCTGTTCCCATAGAGCTTCCCGCTGGACTCCTGCACCCACATCGGTCACCGGTGCCTGACTATAGCCAGAAAAGGTGCCCAGAATGCTGAAAAATGCTGCGGCCAAAATGACTAAAAATAATTTTCGTGTTTTCATGTTGAAAGATTTAAAATTGTTCTGAAAAGTTTTGTTTTACATAGATTTTAGGGTTTCGACAAAGGATTTGTCCTGCTCTTCATGAAGTTTTTTCAGGATCATTTCCTTTTCTCTTTGTTCAGAGGTGTAGCAATAGTATTCGGGTTTGCTCACTTCCAGTGCATAAACCTGGGAGTAAGTTCCCAGCCCGATAAAGACTTCTTTCAGCTTTCTTCCGGATGGCAGGTTTTTGTTGATCGAAAGGATCTGGTCTTTCTGAAACTCTGAAAGTCCAAGAGTATCGCTGATGCTCTGGAACTTGTTTCGGAATTTGTTCATATCAAGCAGGATGCGGGTATCAGCATTGTTGATGATCGCATCACGGATCACCGGTGAAGAAATCACATCATCCACTTCCTGGGTAACTACCATCGCCTCGCCAAAGTGTTTCCGAATAGTCTTGTAGAAGTATTTGATATAAGCTGCCATCTGGGGAGTGGCAATGGCCTTGTCGAGTAGGTCAGCTCCCTTGCGGGAGCTTTCCCCTCTAAGAACCGTACGTGAGAGTTTCCTCTCATACGGCTCAAGCAACTCTAAATTTCTATTGAATAGAAACCGGCTCATTGTTTCCTCGTTTTGATTTGGTCAT
>JBGSUC010000041.1:0-11408 GCA_041736275.1 Prolixibacteraceae bacterium | reverse complement strand
TCAAACCAATCCCGATCAAGAAGCATGGAAATAAAGCGAAAAGTCTATTCAAACATGGACTAACTTATATCGCAACAGTGCTGTTAAACGCCTTCTTTCAGGATGATATCGATATTTTCAAATTTTTGTCATGTACTTAGTAAAAATACAGTAAAAGCTGCATTAATCCGAGCAACCCGCTCATTGATTTTTTTATCCGAAATGGGGCATATTGCATATGTTTTCATAATTTCTAAAGATTAAAATTCGACAAGAATATTGGTTTTATTTCTTTAGTCGGATAAAGTCTTAATTCCTGACATTGATGAATTTAATTTCGCATCAAAAAGTAAAATTTATTGAAATATAATTTTTCTGGTTTGGGAATAATTGCCAGTGACCATTTTATAAAAATATATTCCGGAAGGGATACTTCCTTTTTTCAACTCAAGTGAATGAACACCTTCAGTTAAATCATCATTTAAAAGTTCCTTCATTTTTTTGCCTGAAATATTGAATAATGAGATGTTTACTGGGGCTTTTGTTTTCAGGACAAACGATATCGTTGTCACTTCATTTGCAGGATTTGGAGAATTTTGGAGAAGCTGATTTTCTGATCTGTCAATTTCAGGAGAGATAGCGGTTGTCTGATCCTTCAATAAGTTTTGCAACAAAGATTTGATTGACGAAATATCATTGATTGCTCCAGTTGTTCCTTTATATTTCAAGATACCGGACTGGTCAACTACCATTAGCCGATCCCAGGTTGTTTGGTAGGTTGCTGCAACTCCTGATCCCATTAGTAAGTAATTGACAGATAGACCAGTTTTTTGTTTGAAGGAATTAACCAGGGTGGAGCTACCGTCCCATGTATCAATGCCAATAGCAAGAAAGTTCGGATTTGCAGAGAAGGAATTAATTAGCTCAGATTGTATTGTCGGAGAAGCCGAAATGCAGAACGAACAAGTGTTTCCCAAAAGGAAAATCAATACAACCTTGCCTTTAGATTCTGAAAGTTTAAAACTACCACCCGAAAGGCTGTTTAGCGTAAAATCGGGAGCAATATTGCCTTGGGTTTGCGACATTCCATTAAATGACACCAATGTTACTGCAAGAAAAGTTGCAGCTAAAAGCGATTTCCGAATATGCGTTTTCATTTTTTTGTTCCTCCTTTTTTAGTTAAATTTTGTTGACAATCGCAATTCAATACCTTCAAAATCCAGAACCTCGTAACAAATTCCGGAATTACATGCCGGACCTCCACGACGACTTCCGGCAAACAAACCCAGATTGATTTTATTTGAAGGCCGGTACGATATTAAAAGTCCAGGATAATGTTTGCTTTTTTCGATCTGGGTTGTTGACGGTTTATCGGCAATCTGTGGATCGTTCGAAAATTCGTAATTCAGGGCCGCGCTGTATTTGCCTGAATTACTGATTTCAATCGACGAAAAGAAATTGATAAATCTTTCCGGATCAACTCCAGGATATTGTCTTTCGATATGTTGAAATTCGATATCGATGTTCGAAGAATATTTAGGGGTTAACACCGTGCTGAAATACAGTCCTGTTGCAATCCTGCCCGTTTCGTTTGAAATGTCGTTTTGCGACCAATCCACAAATGTTTTCAACGAATTGTTTTCCTTTATTGGAACATATATTTCCATGAAATACTCATTAAAGACGTATGTTTTAATGTATTCACTGATGGCTTTTGAAGTATTAAAAGTTAGAATCCAGTCATTTTTAAAATTGTAATACATTTCCAACTGGTAGCCACGTTCATCGCCCAAATCCGAAACATGAGTGCTTCTGTTCAGTAATTTGTACGAATGCTCTTTGACCAATGTCGGAGGATCTGATATTCCTTTTCCGATTATAAGATTGTGATAATCCTTAAGTTCAAAACTTATCCCAAGCGATTTGAACGACTTTGAAAAACTTAAATATGCTCCGTAGGAATCATTGGCTCCAGTTCTGAAAAGTTTACTTTCTCCTCCAATTTCCTGCACAAACTCACTATAGTAGCTTATTTTTAATGGCATAATTCCTTCAAGGGAAGCAGAGCCATAACTGTTTTGAGAGGTGTTGCTCGTGACCCGAAGAAATCTTGTCCCCAATTTTTGTTTTCTGTACTTTGCAGTTGTTTCCAATGCTTCAACGAAATCTGTTCTTTTCTCATTGCTGGTGATAGGCAGGAAATTATTCAACGGCTTACCGGCCAATGCCTTCAACGAAAAAACCTTGTCACGAAAGGTGACTGATCCTCCCTGAATGTCTTTATAAAAGCCCTGGCGTGTTCTGTATATCCGATCTTCGTATATTGAACCGCTTATTTCGTAACTCCTCAACAACAAGCCTATACCCAAGGTTTCATAGATGTTTCCTACAGTTATATCAATTTTCTTGTAGTTGTAACTAAGCGAATATTGGCTTAATTGAAGGTAATCGAGCTTGATACTGTCGTTTGTCAGGAAATTTTCAAAACGAACACGGGCCTTAAAGTTATCCTGTTGATATAAAAGGTTGATCTGGTTGTATAAAGTCCCTCTGTCTGCCGGTTCTACATCAGGAATATTGCCAAGCTGATATTCTGTTAATGTATTTCCTGAAATTTGAGCATACAGAGAATTAACTTGTATAAACAAAGCTCCTGTGAGGAATACAAAGCCAGGCAGATAGGATTTCATTTTTAATTATTTGGAAGTTTTATTCAACAGTGAACTCAATTGATGCTTTATTTCAATTTCATCTCCAGGCTGATAACCTTCGTGGATATAAACTACTTTATTGTTACTGTCAACAATTAACAGAGTTGGGAAACTGGTTACGTTCAAATCACGCATTACCGCTTGATCCGAATCGAGCAAAATTGGGTATGTTATTCCCTGACTTTCGGAAAAAGGCAATACTTTCGATAAATTTCTCGGGCTATCTACATTGATCCCAATTACGTGAACGCCAGAGTCCTTATACATTTGATAAATCGCTTCTACTTTGGGGATGGCAGCCACACAAGGTTTGCACCATGTTGCCCAAAAGTCAATCACAGTCAACTTTGATCCCTTTAACGAATTGAAATTTACAATTACATTTGAACGAACATCAGGCAACATGAAATCATAAACTTTCTGCGAAAAAGCATTGATGTGCATGATGAAGAGCAAGATGAAAACTAATTTTTTCATAATATTCCGAAATAGTTTTAAGTATATAATTTCCCTTAAGATTGGTCGTTCTGTATTTCCATTCCTGACATTTAGTAAATAAAAAATGTTTCAGTACCTTTAATATCTCAGGTTTTCAATTTTCAACAGACAGGCGTTCCGGATGTTTAAAATCAAAATCGCCCGTTTTAATCATTTTCAGCGTCTGTTCAATGGTTGGGCGGTCTCCCCAGAAAGTACCCGGGTAAATTAAACGAACCTTCCCCTGTGGGTCAATAATTACTGTAGTTGGGCGATTAATGTATTCTGCATGAACAGAAAATGCAAGTGGCTCCGCCCCGTACTTTGCGCCAATTGCACCGGCACGGTCGAGCAGGTGTGGCCACCAAATTTGGCTGGTGTAGGCATCTTTGAACGACTGTTTTGCGAACCAATAGGACGGCTCCAGTTCTTTTCCAACCATAACCCGACCACGAAACAAGTCATGTGTTTCAATTGTGAATACCTGGACATTGGCATCCATAAATTCTTGTTTCATTTTCATTAAATCATGAAATTCGCCATGACAAACAGGGCACCAATCGGCAAAAACCCATATCAGCACAACCCATTTTTTATCACTGAAGTCATTTAATTGCCATTCAATACCTTCCGTGTCCTCCAACGTAAAATTGGGTGCCTCACTACCAACATGAACAGTTTCAAAAGTAGATTCATCAAGGGCGAGATAAGCGGCAAGTTGCTTTTTAGTGGTTCCATTGTGCTTTTTAATCTGATCAACGGCCAGTTCACATTGGTGACGTACATCGCGCGAAGGATCATTACTAAGCCGTTCTTTCAGTAAATCCAGCGATGATTCCGATTCGATTTGCCCGAGAGCGATTACTGCTTGTGAACGTACCATGGCATTGTCATCATGGACTATAACTTTTTCCAACTCAGAAACTGCTTGCTTTGCGCTAAGAATACCCAGAGCCATGGCCGATACCTGACGAACATTTGCGGACTCATGGGCGAGTCCTTTTTTTATTTCGTCAATGCGATTTGCCCCAGCCCTAACTAAATCTCTGACGGCCAAAAGCCTCACTTTCCAATCTTCATCTTTCAAATCACCAATCCCGGCAACTTTTAAGTTTCGGTCCTGAGTCATTGAATTTCCATCATCCAACGGGTTAAAATTGTGTGTACTTACCCTGTCAAATATTTTCGTTACCATAGCCTGGTTGTTATTGGTCATAATTTCATTCTGACTGTTGGCCGCAAATGCTGTGATTAAGAGGATAAATGATAATATTAATGTCTTCATACGTAAATAATTTGTATTTTAAAAAGTCAAAACCTTTGCTCCACTTTTCAGGTAATCGGTCAATGGTTTGCCCATTCCCTTCACATCGAAATTCAATTTCTTCAGATCATCAACCACGTTATAGGCTGTTGCACAGGCTATGCAGGCTTCAATAACTACTCCATCTTTTTGCATCGCTTTTAACTTTTCCTGAATTTTCAGATTTTCAGAAACCAATTTGGCAGAAGGTCCCCAAATAATCAGGGTAACATCTTTAAACCAGCCAGCGGTTTTGGCTGCATGTGTGTACATCAGGGCTACACGTTCGGCCACATAAGGATCATCACTTGTCCAAACAACGACGAGTTTGTCTGGGGTACTTTCAGGTTTTTCTAATTGAGCCATCACTTTTGAGGTATTAAAAAATAAAAATGAGGTTAAAACTGCGAGTAAAATTTTTGTTTTCATCTTGGTTAAAGTTTAGAAAAATGTGAGTATTGATTTTCTGGTTTTAATATTATTCAGTTCAAAACACTGATTAAATCGGTTAATTCATTGATTATTTTAGTTGGTTCTATTTCTCAGGGATCAAAAATGGTTTTGGGATCGCGCTTGACCCAGACGGAACGCATTCCAGCAGAAATTGCCCCGATTACATCGAAAGGATTACTTGAAATGAGCCAGGAGTTAGGTTTTGAAGATTTTGATTTCATCAAAAAATATTCATAAACCGCAGGGTTAGGTTTAAAAGTTCTGATATCATCAACACTCACCACATCCTCGAAAAAATGAAGAATACCTGCATTCTGAAGTAAATCTCTAACATCGGATTCCCTTCCATTCGAAAAAGCAAATAACCTACAATCAGCAGTTTTAAGTTTCATTAAACTTGATTCGACATCCGGAAAGGCAGGTAATATGGTATATTGATGCATCAACTCGTTTTTTTCTTCCACTGAGAGTAAAGCATTCAACTGCAAACAGGTAAAATCAAGTGCATTTCGTGTACATTCCGAAAAATCTACATAAACGTTCATTAATCCCCTTCGAAACGAATATTCCAATTGTTTTGCCCGCCATATATCCAAAAAAGTTGGAGCCAAAGCCCCAACTTTTTTTTCAAGGATATCGGAAACACCCCGTGTATCAATCAAAGTACCATATACATCAAATGCTAGATTTATAGTCATCTGCTTCATAACCGTTACTTCTTTTCGTTTTTTAATTCTTTCAACACAGCCATCAAAAGACCGGCGCTTAAACGGGTTTTGTAGTCAGGATTAATGTATTCAAACAGAATTTTTCCTGAAGTATCAACTATAAACACAGATGGAACAGGAAGGAAGCCTTCATTCAATCCACCTGAACTTTTATTCAACATTCCGGCATATTTCTCCGGAGCTTTAAAAGCGATTCCAAGCGATTGAATAAATTTTCCATCTCCATCAGAATATAAACTGTATTCTAACTTGTCTTTTTCATCGGTGATTTGCAGGTTCTCCGGAGAATCAGGGCTAATGGCCACAATCTGGTAGCCCAACTTAATCACTTCGCCTTGAACTCCTTGAATTTCTGAAAGATGTGCGTTGCAAAACGGACACCAACCACCACGGTAAACCAGCAGAACAGTTGGTTTTTCTCCAACAATGGCTGAAACTTTATGGATACCAGCGTCAGGCGCTTTTAGTTCAGCATCAGGAATTGTTTCACCGATAAGCAACGGCGAAATGTCTTCTGCCTTTTCGGCTATTTGAGCCGAAGCTGAATAAGAGGCAAGCCCCATACTTAGTAAAATCAGCATTACATGTTTCATCTTCTTATTTATTAATTGTTAATCCGATTGTTATATACTGCAGCAGCCATCCTTTTTCGGAGCCTCCCATTTAAATCCTTCGATCTGTTTATCGAGTGGCGTGTGCACTAGGTGGTTCACATAGTTGCTGATTGTCTTTTGGCCAATACCTACAACCAGTTCGAGAACGTTCTTCTGAGTATAGCCAGCGGACAAAAATGTAGCGATGTCTTCTTCAGATGCCCAACCCCTTTTTTCGACTAATAAGGCAACAAATTGCCTGAAAGTTTCAAGCTTCACATCATTCAAGGACTGATTGGTGCGCAAGGCTTCAATCATTTCTTCAGGCAACTTATACATTTTGCCAACCATGGAATGAATAGCCATGCAATAATGGCAACTGTTGTTGTAGCTAACCGTCAGCCATACAATGTTTTTTTCGACCGGGCTGAGTGAAGTCGCATCAAATAAATCAGCCATTTGCCGATATGCTTTTAACAACTCGGGTGATTCGGCCATCATTCCGTAAAGATTTGGGATAAACCCGTTTTGTTTTAATGCCCCTGAAAGGATTTCTTTAGAGCCTTCAGGCGCTGTTTCCAGCGTGTGTAATTTGAATTCTGTCATTTGATTAATTTTAGTTCTGATTATTAATTCTAAGCAAATGCTTAGAATAGTTACAAAAAAAATTATTTGATTTGTTTTAAAGCCACTGAAATAAAATCGTTTAACTGGTTGTTATCCATTGTTTTCGATGCTACTGATATGCTTTGCATTACCCCGAGAAAAAAGTTAGCTTGCTGTTCTATATTTGTATCTACAGGTATTTCATTCTTGCTGATGGCGTTACGAATCACATTCTTAAGCATTTCCCGAATAAAATCGTAATATTGGTTAACCTCACGGGCAATGTCGCTGTCCTTATCACCAAGTTCACCAGCCGTATTCACAATCAGACAACCTTTCGAACTTATCTCCGTCTTATTCGCATTTACAGCACCCAAAAGGAAACTCTCCAATTCCTGAAGCCCAGCATTCTCCTGAAGTAAAAGTTGAAACCGGTTTCCCTTCACATATTCCCGGTAATTACGAATAGATTCAATAAACAGGTTTTTTTTATTTTGAAACGAAGCATAAATAGAGAATTGGTTAATGCCCATCTCCTTTTCGAGCAATCGAACAGAAGTGGCTTCATAACCATGGATCCAGAATACATTCATTGCTTTTTCCAGTACAATATCGTCGCTATATGATTTATTTCTTGGCATATTTAAATATAACTGGACAAATCTAAGCAATCGCTTTGTTATATCAAAATGTATTTAGTAGTTTTGAAAAAAATCAAAATCTCAATTTTTTATTGCTACATAAATGGTTGCTTATATGGTGAGTGAAGTATTTCAAAAATAAGTGGTATCGTGGCAAAACAATTGAGTGTACCTTGAAATCAAACTAACAAAATCATCAGGATGAAAAAAATCGACTTACCCGAATCAGATGCATTCATTCAACTTCAAAAATTCAACCAGCAGTGGCAATTGCTAACTGACGCAACCCGGCATATAAACAGTGTACTTGAACTTACTGAGGTAATGCGAAAACTTGTAGCTTCAGCAATGGAGCTCACTGAAGCAGAAGAGGGAACTGCCGGATTGCTTATTGATGGGAAGATGGTTTTTACCGAGTATAACCAACATGGAAATATCTTTCCGATTGATTATAGTTTTGAAGAAGGTTATGGCGTGCCTGGCTGGGTAATGGCTACAGGTAAACCATATATTTCGAACAAAGCAGAAACTGATGAACATGTTATACCTCAAATCCAGAAAACCCTTGGTTTTTATAATCTTGCAGACACTCCCATTTTAAACAATAAAGGGGAAGTAATCGGATGTTTTGAATTACACAACAAGCCAACCGGTTTCGATGAACATGATGTGATGTTGCTTCAAAACCTGGCGGCCAGCACAGCTGTTGCCATTGAAAATTCACGCATGATTGAAGAGCGTAACCGATTTGAAAAAGTACTTTCAGAAACAGAAACGCTATACCGAACAACGTTTTATAGTATTGGGGATGCAGTAATAACCACTGATGATAAGGGTTTCGTCCAACGCATGAATCCTGTAGCCGAGCGGTTAACCGGTTGGAAAGAAGCTGATGCCCAAGGAAAGATGCTGGAAGAGGTATTCAGGATAATAAATGAAGAAACACGGGAAATTGTTGAATCCCCCGCTCAAAAAGTTTTAAAATTAGGTGTGATTGTAGGACTGGCCAACCATACGTTGTTACTTTCAAAAGATGGAAGGGAGATGCCAATTGCCGACAGTGGAGCGCCCATAAAAGATGAAGACAGTAAAGTGGCAGGTGTTGTTCTTGTATTCAGAGACCAGACCGAGGAAAGGAAGTCGCAAAAACTTTTAGAAGAAAGCGAAGCTAAATATCGCGAACTAATAGAATCAACCGATGCAATTGCCTGGGAATATGATATTGAACTTGATAAATGGATTTATGTGGCTCCACAAGTGACCGATAAACTGGGTTGGTTACCCGAAGAATGGACAGACTTAAATTTCTGGAAACAAAACATACATCCGAATGACCGTGAATGGGCAGCTAATTTCTGTCTGACAGCAACTGCAAAAGGCGAAAGCCATACACTTGAATACCGTTTTATGAGGAAGGACGGAAACTACCTTTGGCTTCGTGATGTGATAGCAGTTGAAGCCAATAATAGTAAACCAGTTAAGCTAAGGGGAATTATGCTGGATATTTCCGAACTTAAAAATACGGAACTTCTATTGCGCGAAAGAGAATACTTTTTAAGTGAATCACAACGGGTAGGCAAAATCGGCTCGTATGATTTCGACATGGCAAATAACTCCTGGAAATCCTCGCAAGTTCTGGATGAAATTTTTGGAATAACAAAAGAAAATCCGCATACGCTTGAAAGCTGGAATGCTCTTATTCATCCTGAACATCAGAAGGAAATGCTTGACTACTTTATAAATTCAGTAGTGAAATCACGAAAACCTTTTGGAAAAGAATACAAAATAATCAGGGAGAGTGATGGCGCCGAACGTTGGGTAATGGGACATGGAGAACTTTCGTATAATGAAAGCGGCGAACCAATACGAATGTTTGGCACCATTCAGAACATTACCCAACGGAAAATACATGAAAAAGAATTAAGCGAAAGCGAAGAGCGGTTCCGAAAAGCAGTGCTACTCGCGCCTATCCCTATTATGGTGCATGATGAAGACGGAAATGTGATTAATATCAGCGAAGGGTGGACACATTTTTCAGGATATTCAATTGACGATATTTCTACCTTAAACGAGTGGCTTCAAAAAGCATACGGCAAAAAAGCGGAGGAATTGGAAAACTATGTCAATGGATTATTCAAGGAAGAGAATGCTATCTATGGGGGCGAATCTGAAATTACAACCAAAACCGGCGAAAAAAGGATTTGGGATTTTCATACCACTCCTTTGGGTAAATTAAACAGCGGAAAAAAGATAATGCTTAGCATGGCACCCGATGTTACTCAAAGGGTACACGCTAAAAATGAAATTGTAAAACAAAAGAAACTTTTCGAAACAATGTTTAATACCATCTCCGATGGGGTTGTTATTACAAATACTCAAAGAGAAATCGTTCTCGCAAACCATGGGATGAAAACAACATTTGGTTATGAACCCAATGAAATTATCGGGAAAACAACTGAGTTACTTTATTCTGATAATGAAAAATTTAAGGAAACAGGAACAAATTTTTTCAACAAACTGTCACCATCCGTAGATAACTTATACATCGCATACTACAAAGATAAAAGTAACCGTATTTTCCCGGGAGAAACTTTTGGAGCAAAACTTTTTGATAATACCAATGAATGGATTGGAAATATTGGTATCATGCGAAACGTTTCGGAGCGAGAAAAACTATTTTCCGACCTCAAAACCGCAAAAGAGAAAGCCGAAGAGAGCGAACGCTTAAAATCAGCCTTCCTGGCCAACATGAGCCATGAAATCCGCACTCCATTGAATGGAATCCTTGGATTTACAAGCCTGTTAACAGAGGACGAAAATTTATCAAAAGAAACCAAACAGGAATTCGCAACAATCATTAACAAAAATGCTGATGGTTTATTAAAAATAATAAGCGACATCCTTGATATATCGAGACTTGAAGCTGGCAAGACAATTATGGAGAAAAAACCATTTGACGTGATCAAAATGCTTCAGACGATTTACCCGGTTTTCAATAAAAGACTTGCTGATTCAGGCAAACAAAAAATTGAGCTAAAATTGATGTATCCGGAGAATCCGATTATACTAAATACTGATGAAAACAGGCTTATGCAAGTGGTATCGAACCTACTGGACAACTCGTTAAAATTCACGCCTGAAGGGAATATCACATTTGGAGTTTCGAAAGTTACGAAGACACAATTGGAGTTGTTTGTTTCTGATACCGGAATTGGCATTAGCAAGGAGAAGCAACACCTTGTATTTGATCGTTTTAGTCAGGCCGAAGAAAGTATCTCAAGGAATTACGGTGGATCGGGTCTGGGGTTAGCAATTGTTAAAAAACTGGTTGAATTAATGGGAGGTGAAATTAAACTGGAATCAGAACCAGGGGAAGGCTCTGTATTTCGCATTTGCCTGCCGGTTAAACTCGACTCGTACATTCACGAAGAAGCACCCCAACCAAAAAAGTTTGATTTTTCAAAACAAACAGAAAGTGTTTTGGTGGTGGAGGATGATCCGGCAAGTCAGCGTTTGTTGAGCCATGTATTAAAAACCCATTTTCAAGATTTGACTTTAGCAACTACAGGAAGCGAGGCGCTGTTAATTATTAAAAACAAAAAGCCAGATATCATACTGATGGATATTCGGTTGCCCGATTCAAATGGTCTGGAAGTGGTGCGGCAAATCAGAAAATTTGACACAAACGTTTACATTATTGCCCAAACAGCCTACGCTATGGCTGACGACGAGCGATTAGCCTTTGAAGCTGGATGCAATGATTTTATAACAAAACCGATTTAGTACATGACAAAAATATAAATAGCTGATTATCAGCGAAATAAGTTCTAAAATATTTGTTTAAAACTCTGAATATCAGTATCTTACGAAAGATTACCACATCATTCAGTAAGAGAAATGACATCCAGAGTAGAGTC
>JBGSUC010000027.1:0-121254 GCA_041736275.1 Prolixibacteraceae bacterium | reverse complement strand
GACTCTACTCTGGATGTCATTTCTCTTACTGAATGATGTGGTAATCTTTCGTAAGATACTGATATTCAGAGTTTTAAACAAATATTTTAGAACTTATTTCGCTGATAATCAGCTATTTATATTTTTGTCATGTACTAAATCCTGAGTTATACTTTTACTCGGAAAAACTGCCTGGAAAAACAAATTGATAAATAAACAGATAAAATATCGAATCGAAAACACTTGTTATTTCGATGTAATTTGTAGATTTACGAAGTAATACCTTTTATGTAATTCGTGTTACGATTTAATATTCTAAAATGAGTTTATCTCCAATCGTAATCGACAATTAAATAATTCAGAATAATAAAAGAGATGAATGAACTTAAACAAACTTTATTAGATAAACTTCATTTGCTGGAAAACTGGTTCGGTAAAAGAAACGGTTCCATTGTTGCATATTCCGGAGGAATAGACTCGACTTTGGTGCTTTATCTGGCCCGAAAATACCAGGGACGAGCAAATGCCATTGGAGTTATTTCAAATTCAGAGAGCCTAAAAAACAAAGATTTTATTCAGGCACAGTCTTTATGCGACGAATTCGACATACATCTCAAAGTAATCAAAACAAATGAGCTAAGCGATCTAAGCTACAGCACAAACCCGATAAACCGTTGTTATTTCTGTAAAGACCACCTTTACCATGATTTACAGAAAATCAAGCTGGAATACCCCGGTTTTGAAGTATTAAGTGGAACTAACTATGATGATCTGGGAGATTACCGGCCAGGAATTGATGCGGCAAAAAAGAACGAAGTTTTATCACCACTTGTTGATTGTAATATAACGAAGGAAGAAATAAGGGAAATTGCAAAGCATTTCAATATACCAAACTGGGATAAACCTGCAAGTCCGTGTTTAAGCTCGCGTATTCCATATAATCAGGCTGTTACCAAGCTTAAACTGAAACAAATTGAGGCGGCTGAGGATATTCTGAATAAGTATGGTTTTGAAGATGTCAGGTTTCGTCACTATGAAACTTACGGTAAAATTGAAGTACGAAAAGCTGATTTCGAAAAATTGATGTTGGTAAAAGAACTTGTAATTACCGAAATTAAAGCAATTGGCATTGAACAGATAGAAATAGATGAGGAAGGTTTAGTCTCGGGGAAAATGAACAGGGTATTAAGCACATCAGATAAAAAGAACTAAAAAGATATGAGAATATTATATTACGATTGTTTTGCAGGGATTAGCGGAGATATGAATCTGGGAGCCATGATCGATCTGGGCGTTGAACCTGATTATTTAAAAACAGAACTTCAAAAACTAAATATCGAAGGATTTCATCTTGAAATTCAGAAGGATATCCGTAGAGGAATTTCAGGAACAAAAGCAACTGTAATCATTGAAAATCCCGATAATGAAAAACATCGTCATTTAAGACATGTTGAAGAGTTGGTTAACCAAAGTAGTCTTTCTTCGGAAGTCAAAACGATGTCATTAAAAATATTCGATCTCATTGCTGTAGCCGAAGGAAAAGTTCACAACATCAGCAAAGAAAGGGTTCATTTTCATGAAGTTGGAGCATTGGATTCAATCGCTGACATTGTTGGTGCTGCCATTTGCCTCGATTACCTGAAAGTAGATAAAGTGATGTCTTCTCCAATTCAATTGGGCGGTGGAATGGTAAAATGTGCGCATGGATTGATGCCGGTTCCTGCACCGGCTACCACCGAAATTATCATGAACGTTCCTGTGAAAACCGGTTTGGTACAGCACGAAGCCACTACTCCTACCGGAGCAGCAATACTGGTAGCGACAGTAGATGAATTTACAGAACAGATTAATTTCCAGATTCAAAAAACGGCTTATGGAATTGGGCAGCGGGATGTTTCTGAAGTACCGAATGTTCTGAGGGTATATTTATCTGATACCAATGATAAAAAGGATAATACATCCTTCGAAGAAGCTATAATGCTTGAATGCAATATAGACGATATGAATCCGGAATGGTATGATTATCTTTTAAGAAAACTTTTTGAGGCCGGTGCAAGCGACGTATTTTTGACTCCAATTATCATGAAAAAGTCGAGACCTGCCAATATGCTTTCGGTTCTTTGCAGCAGTAAGATCATTCCGGAAATAAAGACAATTATATTCCAAAACAGCACAACCATTGGAATACGGGAATATTCAGTAACAAAGACAATACTTCAACGAAAATCAAAAGAAATCGAAACAAAACTTGGGATAGTTTCAGTGAAATACAGCTATTTTCAGGGAAAAGAGATTCGGTTTAAACCTGAATTTGAAGATTTAGCGAAACTGGCTGCTGTGCATGGACTTAGCCTGAATGAAGTGGAAAAAATCATAAACAAATCGCTTTGATATGGATATTCGTGTGATCCTTGAAAAATACAAAAATGGAGAACTGGAATTGGCAGATGCTCTGTCTCACTTCTCAAAACGTGGCATTGAGGATTTGGGCTTTGCCAATATTGATACTGACCGTTTACATCGTACAGGTTTACCCGAAGTGATTTATGCAGCCGGTAAAACCAGTGAGCAAGTCATGCGAATTGCCGAAAGAATGTTCCAAAAAGGCATTGATATACTTGCCACCCGTGCTAACGAAGAAATGTATGAAGCTGTTAAAAGTGTTGTTCCTGAAGCGGTTTACAATTCGTTGGCCAGAACAATTGTCTATAAACATGCACAGGAAATTACGGGCAAAGGTTACATTGCTGTTGTGTCAGCAGGAACATCTGATCTTCCTGTTGCCGAAGAGGCTGTTGAAACAGCAAGATTTCTGAACAATAAAGTAGAAACTGTATATGATGTTGGAGTTGCCGGAATCCACCGCCTTTTCAACAAATGGGATTTGATCAGAAATGCAAGAGTGATAATTGTTGTTGCCGGAATGGAAGGCGCGTTGGCCAGTGTGGTTGGCGGACTGGTTGACAAACCAGTGATTGGTGTACCAACAAGCATTGGCTATGGAGCCAACTTTCAGGGTTTATCGGCATTGTTGTCAATGCTAAACAGCTGTGCAAGCGGTGTTTCTGTTGTTAATATAGACAACGGATTTGGCGCTGCCTGTCAGGCCTCTCTTATTAATAAATTGTAATACCAAGAGTGATGAACGAATTAATATTACTTTCACTAACAGCAGCTTCACTTGGATTTATCCATACGGCTTTAGGTCCCGATCATTATTTACCATTTATTGTATTGAGCAGAGCCAGAAATTGGACCGTAACAAAAACCATGTGGATTACATTTATTTCAGGAGTCGGACATGTAGGCGGTTCTGTACTAATAGGGATTCTTGGCATCGCATTAGGTATAAGCCTAAATAAACTGACATTTATAGAAGAATTCAGAGGTGAGATAGTTGGGTATTTATTGATTTCTTTTGGTCTGATTTACACAGGTTTTGGAATATACAAATTCTTGAAAAATGGAGGTCATCACCATTTGCCAAACATCTTAATACCAAAAAGCATTCGTAAAATCAAACATCAGGTCAGCCATGGATTGGAAGAAAAAGTAGATGAAACAAAGTTAACACCCTGGATTTTATTTATCATTTTTGTATTTGGCCCATGCGAAGTATTAATACCAATGCTATTCATTCCCGCAGTTCAGCAAAGCACCATTGGTATTGCTTCTGTTGCCATACTTTTTGGCATTACAACCATTGCAACAATGATGTTTATCGTATTTCTGGGGTATAAGGGCTCATCCTTTCTGAAATTTAAATCCAAAGAAAAATATATGCATCTCATTGCCGGACTTGTAATTCTATTTTCAGGAATTGGGATGCATTTTTTAGGTTGGTAGAAATTATTTCTTCAGTAAAAATTGTTTGAAATTGTTAAACTCTTTACTCAAACTAACAGAAAGCTTTTTACCATTTTTAAATGCAGCAAGTTTTTCCGGCATTACAACAGTTCCGGCACCCAAAACACCTTCAACCGTTTCGGTAAACTTCGCAGGATGTGCGGTTTCAAGGAAAACACCTATTTCAACATCATCTAAATCAGATTTCAAAGCTCTGTATCCAACTGCACCGTGAGGATCAAGCATATAATTTTCTTCCGTATAAACCTGCTTCATGGTTTCACGTATTTCTGCGTCTGAATAGCGGTAACCAATTATATCTCCTGAAATATCGGCATGCAAACTATTGTATAATTCCAGAATTCGGGCGAAGTTGCTCGGATCGCCAACATCCATTGCATTGGCAATAGTAGCAACCGATGCACGAGGTTGATATTTTCCTGTTTTCAGGTAATTAAATACAATATCGTTTTCATTATTGGCAGCTATAAAACGCTTCACCGGAAGTCCCATAAATTTGGCAAAAAGTCCGGCAGTCAGATTTCCAAGATTTCCGCTGGGAACAGAAAAAACCAATTCGCCATTAACTCCTGATTCGCGTAAACGTGCATATGCATTAAAATAGTAAAATGCCTGCGGCAGGAAACGTGCTACATTAATCGAATTTGCAGATGTCAGAACTAATTCTTTATTCAGTTCGACGTCCATAAAAGCCGATTTAACAAGTCGTTGACAATCATCAAAAGTGCCGTCAATTTCGAGGGCTGTAATATTATGTCCAAGCGTTGTAAACTGCTTTTCCTGAATTTCACTCACTAAACCTTTGGGATACAGTACGAAAACTTTAATTCCAGGCACCTTATAAAAACCGTTCGCAACAGCACTACCGGTATCTCCTGAAGTTGCTACAAGAACATTAACTTCCTTTTTGTAGCCCTGAAGAAAATATCCAAGCAAACGGGCCATAAAACGGGCACCAACATCTTTAAACGCCATGGTTGGGCCATGAAACAATTCAAGTGAATAAATATTGTTATTTACGTGGACTACAGGACAATCGAATTCTAAAGTATCGTAAACGATATCCCTTAATACCACTTCAGGAATATCATCCCCAAATAATTTTTTAGCTACTTCAAACGAAATTTCCTGGAAACTCAAACGGTGAATCTGATTAAAAAACTCGGGATCAAATTCTTCGATACGTTCAGGCATGAACAAACCATTATCACTTGCCAAACCTTTAGTAACCGCTTCCATCAGGGAGGCTGGGGAAACTAATTTATTAGTACTGAAATATTTCATTTTCAAAAGTTCAAATTCAGAGCATAAAGATAAAAATAGAGGCGATAAACTTTACTTTCCAACATTAAGTTTGCATTAGTAAATTGATAATTTAACTTAACAATGCTTTCATAAACTGATTGCCTTTGAGTATACCATATGAACCCTTTTCAACCTCAAATTCGTCATAAAACTGAGCATTGTCCGGCATTTCTCCAGGTCGGAAAATAATAAACGGCACAGCATCCCGATTATGTATTTTAGTTGCGCAGGGCGTTGGATGATCAGGAAGAACAGCGATAGTAACAGGCTCATCCATTTTTTCAGTTTCTTCAATCAGGAATTTCACAATTCGATGATCCAGATATTCAATGGTTTTGGTCTTCAATTCAACATTTCCCTCATGACCGGCTTCGTCACTTGCTTCCACATGCAGATAAACCAAATCGTGATCTTTTAATGCGTCAATGGCAGCCTGAGCTTTGCCTTCGTAATTAGTGTCGAATAATCCAGTGGCACCTTCAACTTTTATCACATCCATTCCGGCATAAACACCAATACCCTGAATCAGATCGACAGCCGAAATGACCGCTGATTTTTCGATACCAAAAAGCTCTTTCAAAGTTGGCATCTGCGGTTTATAACCGGGCGACCATGGCCAGATACTGTTGGCAACATCTTTTCCAGCTTCTCTCCTCTTAATATTTACCGGATGATTTGCCAGCAATGCCTGCGAACGCAGAATTAAATAATTCAGCAGTTTAGCTGTTACAAAAGCTTCATCAGTATTTGCTTTTATCAGGCACGGACGAAAAGGTTTTCCCGGTACATCGTGAGGCGGTGTGCAACTCATTTGTTTTTTTCCACCCTTAATAACAAGTAAATGCCGATACGAAACTCCCGGATAGAACCGGATGATTTCGTTTCCAAGTTTTTTATTGAGAAAGTCGATCAACTCATAAGCTTCAGTATTTGAAATATGACCTGCAGAATGATTTTTAATATTTTCATCTTCAATGCAAATTAAATTGCACCGAAGAGCTAAATCATTTTCTTCCAATGTAACACCAATGCTGGCAGCCTCAAGTACTCCGCGACCTTCAAACACCTTGTGCACATCATAACCCAAAACTGACAAATTCGCAATTTCACTTCCGGGATGCAAATCTTCGGAAACAGTCTTCAGGCGACCTGTTCTTCCTCTTCTTGCAAGACTGTCAATTGCAGGTATGTCGGCCATTTGCAAAGGTGTTTTCCCCCCGTATTCTGCCAATGGCTCATCTGCCATTCCATCTCCCAACACAATTATATATTTCATAAAAGATAATTCAAAAATTAATGTTTAGTGCTGATTCTGGATTAGGTTATACTGAACAATTTTACTCAGAAACTCAATCCATTTTTCGATCAGATATTCGACACTCGTATAATGTCTGCAAAAACGCCTGCGGCAGTAACAACTGCTCCGGCGCCGTACCCTTTAATGATCATAGGGAACTCATGATAACGTTCAGTAGTAAACATCACCAGATTATTTGAGCCCTGAAGATCAGCAAACGGATGACCCGCATTTATTTCCTGAAGACCTATCTCAGCTGTGCCCTGATCAAACTTGGCAACAAAACGCCAGAATCGGCCTTCTGCTGATAATTTTTTACGATTAACTTCAAACTCAGCATCCATTTCAGGTATCTTTCTCCAAAAATCATCAACCCCTCCTTCAAAATAGCTGGAAGGAATAAAAGTGTTGATTTTTATATCCTTCATCTCGAACTGATAGCCCGATTCACGCACCAGAATCAGTAATTTACGAGCTACATCAACACCACTTAAGTCAATGCGTGGATCAGGTTCAGCATAACCCTGATCTTTAGCCATTCGTATCGTTTGGCTTAAAGGAACATTTTCGCTGATCGTATTGAAAATAAAGTTGAGTGTCCCGGAAAGAACTGCTTCAATTTTCAGAATTGTATCTCCTGAATTGACTAAATCGTTCAACGTTGTAATGATTGGCAATCCTGCTCCGACATTGGTTTCAAATAAAAATTTGGCACCTTTTCGTTTAGCGATTTTTTTCAGAAGTGCGTAATTTTCATATTCCGAAGAAGCTGCTACTTTGTTGGCAGTAACAATCGAAACGTTTGCATTCAGTAATTCGGCATATAAACCGGCAGCCTGATCGTTAGCAGTACAATCCACAAAAATAGAATTGTACATGTTCAACTTTATTATTTCATCCTTAAAAGCTTCCAGACCGGATATTTGTCCTTCTGTATTTAACTGTTCGCGAAAACTATTGATATCAATACCTTCACGGTCGAAAAGCATTTTTTTTGAGTTAGCAACACCTGCAAGTTTAATCTTCAGATGTTTCTCTTTTAATAATTTAGGTTGCTGTTGTTTTATTTGCTCAAGAAGGTTCCCGCCAACGAGACCAATTCCCAACAGGAAAATATTCAATTCAACATTTTCCGAAAGGAAAAATGATTCATGCACAACATTCAGTGTTTTACGCAAATCGGATACTTTTACAACCCAGGAAATATTAAGCTCTGAAGCACCCTGAGCAATTGCTATAATGTTGATACCGTTTTTCCCAATCGTATTGAATAGCTTTCCGGCAACACCAGTAGAATGCTTCATGTTTTCACCAACAATTGCCACTATAGCCAGATTGTCTTCAATAGTAATCCTATTAATTTGATCAAGCTGAATTTCGCGTTCAAACTCTTGCCTGATGGCAGTTTCAGCTTTCTGCGAACTGGAAGAATCGATAGCAAAACTGATAGAATTCTCAGAAGAAGCCTGAGAAATTAAAATTACATTGATGTTTTGGTGTGCTAAAGCACCAAAAAGCCGGGCCGAAATTCCGGTAACACCAACCATTCCTAATCCCTGAATGGTAATTAGCGTAATATTTGAAATGGAAGAAATACCTTTAATAGGCAGATCTTTTCCATTTAGTTTGCTTTCGGTGATTAATGTTCCCTCAGACTCAGGTTCCAACGTATTTTTAATCCTGACTGGAATACCTTTCTGGTAAACCGGAAGAATAGTTGGCGGATAAATTACTTTTGCACCAAAATGCGAAAGCTCCATTGCCTCAGAATAACTAAGGGTCTTAATGGTGTATGCTTTACTGATAACACGTGGATCAGCAGTCATAAATCCATTTACATCGGTCCATATTTCGAGCGATTCAGCATCCATTGCAGCTGCAAAAATAGCTCCTGTATAATCAGACCCTCCCCGACCAAGTGTTGTATACTCTCCAACCTCATTACCCGAAATAAACCCGGGAATAATTGCAATGCCATCAAAGGATTCAAATTCACTACGAATTAATCGGTTAGTCAATTCAAAATTGACAATGGCTTTGCCAAAATCACTATTTGTGCGAATCAGTTTACTGGAATCGATCCACTTAGCATTCGGAATATATTCAGAAATAATAAGTGAAGACAAGCGTTCTCCAAAACCAATAATTTTATCCAGGGTTTTGGGTGTAAGTTCCCCAACAAGAGAAACTCCCTGTATAATTCGTTCAAGTTCATTAAGTAAACCCTGTACTTTATCTTTTACAGCAAGTTGTTTTTCACCATCAAATAAAATAGCAATCGTATCGAAGTGTCGCGTATTGATTTCCGTTAATTCAGCCTGAAAGTAGCCAGTTCCGATCGCAGCCATTTTTGCTGCACTCAAAATTTTGTCGGTAATTCCACCCAAAGCCGACACTACGACAATCACATGGTCGTCCTGTCCCAATAGGATTTCTTTTACCTTTTGAATATTTTCGGCACTTCCGACTGAAGTACCTCCAAATTTTAAAACTTTCATAAACATTATATTTAACGGAAGCCTTCAAATTATAACTTTAAATGGCGTCCAAATTAAGATCTATTACAATCAGACCACAAATCTGATTAATTTCTCGGAAATCGGTGCAAAAGATAATATAAAAAAATATCCGGATCAAACAGTGCATCTGTCTGATCCGGACAATACTGTTTTATTAAACTTTATTTAATTTACCGTTGAAGCTGTCGTGAGAGATTCCAAAATTTTCCCTTCCACTTCCTGCGCGAGCTCAGGATTATCTCGTAATACAGATTTAACAGATTCTCGTCCTTGTCCAAGTTTTGTTTCGCCATAACTAAACCATGAACCGCTCTTTTTAATAATATTTAATTCAACTCCCAGATCAATAATTTCTCCGGTTTTTGAAATTCCTTCGCCATACATGATATCGAATTCAGCTTTTTTGAATGGTGGAGCCACCTTGTTTTTCACCACTTTTACGCGCGTGTGGTTTCCCTGCGCTTCGTCGCCGTCTTTAATCTGACCGATACGACGAATATCAAGACGCACAGAAGCGTAAAATTTAAGGGCATTTCCACCAGTAGTCGTTTCAGGATTACCGAACATGACGCCAATTTTTTCGCGTAACTGATTGATAAAAATCACACAGGTTTTGGTGCGGTTAATATTTGCTGTTAGTTTACGCAATGCCTGAGACATCAAACGAGCCTGAAGACCCATTTTTGAATCACCCATTTCACCTTCAATTTCAGCTTTTGGAGTTAATGCTGCCACAGAGTCAATGACAATAATGTCAACAGCTCCTGAGCGAATCAGGTTATCAGCAATTTCCAATGCCTGTTCACCATTGTCTGGTTGCGAAATAAGTAATTCATTTATATCCACTCCTAATTTTGAAGCGTATCCCGGGTCAAAAGCATGCTCTGCATCAATAATTGCAGCAATACCTCCCGCTTTTTGAGCCTCGGCAATGGCATGGATTGCAAGTGTTGTTTTACCTGATGATTCCGGTCCGTAAATCTCAATTACTCTTCCTTTTGGATACCCGCCAACACCCATTGCAATATCCAATCCGATGGATCCTGATGAGATTGAAGGAACATCCTCTACTACACGGTCACCTAATTTCATAATCGAGCCTTTACCATAGCTTTTCTCGATCTTATCCATTGTCAACTGAAGAGCTTTCAGCTTTTCCTTGTTCTGACTGTTCTTTTCTTCGTTTGCCATATTACTTAATATCTAATGCTTTAATTATTTGATCAGTATGGTTTTTTGTATCAACTTTTTCAAAAATATCTTCAATAATTCCATCTTCGTTAATGACAAAGGTGGTACGCATAACACCCATATACTTTTTGCCATACATGCTTTTTTCGCCCCAAACACCATACGCCTGTAAAATTTCTTTTTCAGTATCAGCAATCAGATTAAACCCGAACTGAAACTTTTCAGCAAATTTCTTATGGGAGGCAACATTATCAGGACTTACGCCTATAACCTCATACCCTTTGGATAGCCACATCTGATAATTATCATTCATATTACACGATTCGGCGGTACATCCCGGTGTATTATCTTTTGGATAAAAATAGAGAATCAGCTTTTTACCTTTGAATTCATTTATAGAAATTTGGTCACCATTTTGATTCAGTCCTTGAAATTCAGGAGCTTTATCCCCTTTACTTAAACTAGCCATTATCGATTGTTTTAAGTTAGACAAATATACTTGAAATAATAATATGAATCAGACTTCAGAATACCTTGTTAATAAAATAAACCTATACATATATACCCACTACTAGCTACATTTTTTGTAAATTTAAGCCCAAATAAAATCGTTACTGAATATGTTAATTCATTTTAAAACAAGCTTTAAAACAAGTGTCCTCCTCTTATTGTTTATAGTTGGAACACCATTATTATATGCGGGCAAAAACCTTCCGGACAAATTTGAACCAAGAGGCTTTATTGCTCAGGTATTTGTATTTTCTACGGATACCGTTTCGAAAGACACTCTTATAACAAATAAAGAAATCATTCAGAAACCTGAATATGCGGTGCCTGATAGTTTGAGTAATAAGACTATAAATTTCCAGGTTAATTCGCGTATCAGCTACCTTCGGTTTAGTAATTTCAGGAACGATGAATCAAAAAAACTGTTTTTACAGGCGTGGGAAAAAGAAAAGGAAGTAAAACATCTCTCTGCGAAGACTGACAGTTTGAGAAAAGCATATCTAAATTCATCTTTTGACCAAAAAGCAGAAGTTTCGAATCTGATTCTGAGAGCAGAAGAACGCCTGATTACGTTGAATGAAGAAATTCCGGCAATGTATGAAAAGGCCCGAAATTTGGAAAACCAATACTGGCAATCAGCACCAGATGATGAAATTGCAAAATTTCAGGAAAAAATCAATAATTTCAAAGATAGTATCAGGAAAATGGTTGAGAAGCCGAAAATACAAAGTGTTGAAAATATTGAAAAAAATCAGGACACCATTACCTTTTATCAATCTGGACAGAATCCTGTAAAAAAAGAGTTCAAGCCATCAGAAATTACTTATAAAATACAGATTATTGCATATAAAACAAGAATTCCGGATTCTGCAGCAAAAGCAATTAAAAAACTTTCGCTTCTGCGAAAAGTTGATATATACAAAGACGAAAATGGTGTTACCTTTTATACAACTGGTAGCCTAAAATCTTATCAGGAAGCTATTATTTTACAAGCGCAGGTTAAACAGGAAGGAATAAAAAATCCTTCAATTACTGCCTATCAGCAAGGAAAAAAAATAACTCTGGATGAAGCGAAAAAAATAAACAATGGATTATGACCTCGAAAGAATCTCCTCATAAAGAATTTGACCTAGAAAGCGAGCAAAAACACAAAAAGAATCGAATCCTGGTTTTGCACAACGACGACTACCACACTTTTGATTATGTGATAAGCGCATTAATAGAAATATGTAAGCACGATATTCAACAGGCTGAGCAATGCACACTGCTCGTCCATTATAAAGGGAAATGTGACGTTAAAAAAGGAAGTTTTTCTTATCTTAGACCAATGAAAAATGCTCTGGTTTTGAAAGAGCTCAAGGCAACCATTGATTAATCAATACATATGAACTTTCTGATTATTTTATTCCTAATCGTTCTTGGTATTATATTATTACTAATTGAGTTCACCATTTTGCCGGGGATTACTATTGCCGGAATCGGAGGACTATTACTATTTATATACAGTGTTTATCTGGCATTTACCAGTTACGGAACACTTGTTGGCTTTTTAACACTTGCTTTTGTCCTCATTGTTTCGCCCGTTCTTGTTCTTCTGTTATTCAAAGGGAAAACGGGTAAAAAAATGGTTCTCAGCTCAATTCTTACCGGAGTGGCAAACGAAATTAATTCAGATAAAGTAAAAACGGGCGACATAGGTGTAACAATCGGACGACTTGCCCCTATGGGAAAAATAAAAGTAAACGGCGAAGTTGTTGAAGCAAAATCTTCCAGTCTTTTTGTTGATCCGGGAGTCGAAGTACGTATAATTCAAATTGAAAAATCATTAATAACTGTTGAACCTTTAAACATATAATAATGGAACAAATTCAAGGCCTTGGAGTATTTGGACTGATCGCGGGAATTTTTATTCTCCTGATCATCATTTTGTATTACATCCCAGTTGGACTTTGGTTTTCTGCCTTGGTTTCCGATGTTCGGATTTCTCTGTTACAACTCTTCCTGATGCGGTTCAGAAAAGTACCACCATCGGTGATTGTTCGTGCATTGATTGAAGGAACAAAAGCTGGCTTAGTGCTTAACCGTGACGAACTCGAAGCTCACTTTCTGGCTGGAGGACATGTCGAAAAAGTTGTTCACGCGCTGGTTTCAGCACAAAAAGCCAACATTGAATTGACTTTTAAAATGGCAACCGCAATTGACCTTGCAGGTCGTGATGTTTTTCAGGCAGTGCAAATGTCGGTAAACCCCAAAGTTCTCGATACACCTCCTGTAGCTGCTGTGGCGAAAGATGGTATTCAGCTCATTTGTAAAGCAAGAGTAACTGTAAGAGCCAATATTCGCCAATTGGTTGGTGGTGCCGGCGAAGAGACCGTTCTCGCCCGTGTAGGAGAAGGCATCGTATCGTCTATCGGATCATCGCATACACATAAGGCCGTTCTCGAAAATCCGGACTCGATTTCGAAAGTAGTTTTGGGAAAAGGACTTGATGCCGGAACTGCATTCGAAATTCTATCAATTGATATCGCGGATATAGATATCGGCAAAAACATTGGAGCTGGTTTGCAAATGGATCAGGCTGAAGCCGATAAAAACATTGCCCAAGCAAAAGCGGAAGAGCGACGTGCCATGGCTGTTGCACTTGAGCAGGAAATGAAAGCTAAAGCTCAGGAAGCGCGTGCCAAAGTAATTGACGCAGAAGCTCAAATCCCAATTGCTATAGCAGAAGCATTCAGAAATGGTAACCTTGGAATCATGGATTATATGAAATACAAAAACATCATGGCCGACACTTCCATGCGTGAATCAATTTCAAGCGAAGAACAGAATAAAAAGAAAAAATAAAAGCTAAAGGAAAAATGCTAAAAGCCTGATCGTAAATACGGTCAGGCTTTTTTGTTTTACGAGGTGTATTGAAAGTTAATAAGCTTATTAATTTTCCCGATGCTTAAAGCATAATTCTCAAATACCTGTTATAAGCCTCTTCCCAATCGAGTTCTCTGGAAGGAATAAATTGTACGCAATCAAAGGAATCCGCTACTATCTGACGAATTTCAGTTAACGAACCCACAAATCCAAGTGCTTTTGCCTGAATCAGAATATTCCCGATTGCTGTTGCCTCTATTGGTCCGGCTATGACTCTTAAATCAGTTGCATCTGCTGTAAGTTGGTTCAAAAAATGATTATTAGCACCTCCTCCAATAATATGAATAGCCTCAATTGGCTGTTCGCAAACATCACGGATTTGCTCCAGAGTATAACGATATTTCAAGGCAAGACTGTCGTATATACATCTTATGGTTTCGCCATGATTCTGAGGTGTTCCCTGTGCTGTTTGATAGCAAAAATCCCGAACTGCCTGATTCATGTCACGTGGATTTAAAAACATGGAATCATCAGGATTAATCAGGAACTTAAAAGGTTCCGATTGTCTGGCTAATTCAACCATTGCCGGCCAGGTGTAGTTTGTACCTTCGTCTGTCCAAATTCTCTGGACCTCCTGTATCAACCACATTCCCATAATATTTTTAAGAAAACGGGTTGTTCCTTCTACACCACCCTCGTTGGTGAAATTTAGCTGGTGTGTTTGTTCTGAGACAATTGGATGCTGCAATTCGACTCCCATTATTGACCAGGTACCCGAACTTAGATATACAAAATTTTTGAGCGTGCAAGGTACTGAAACAATGGCAGATCCGGTATCGTGACCGGCAACAGCAATAACGGGAACTTTTCTGCTTCCGGTTTCAGTAGCTACTTCTTCCAGAATATTTCCAATAATTGTACCCGGTAAAATTATTTCATGAAGAATATCGGTTGGTATTCCGACTTTTTCAAGCAATTCGGTATTCCAATTGCATGTTCCCGGAACAATCATCTGACTTGTGCTTGCAATCGAAAACTCACTTTTTTTGACTCCGGAGAATAAATAGTTCAATGCATCAGGCATAAACAGAATAGAATCTGTCACTTCGAGAAGCGATGATTTATCTTTTACCATCGAAAACAACTGAAACAAACTATTAAACTGCATAAACTGAATTCCTGTTTCTGCGTAAACTTCTTCCTGAGGAACGACCTGAAACAAATCGTTCATTGATGTATTGGTGCGCGAATCGCGGTATGCAAAAGGAAGTGATAAAATAAGACCTTCTTTATTCAAATGAACAAAATCAACTCCCCAGGTATCGATACCAATTGATTCCGGCTGAATACCAAATTCTTTAAC
Organism: Prolixibacteraceae bacterium; assembly: GCA_041736275.1. Lineage (GTDB taxonomy): Bacteria > Bacteroidota > Bacteroidia > Bacteroidales > Prolixibacteraceae > Aquipluma. The sequence goes on along the minus strand of JBGSUC010000027.1, from coordinate 106,361 downwards.
ACATTTTTTAAGTCCGGTTTTTAACTCATTGAATAAGCTGAAAATGTTCCAAAAATAATGTCCGTTAATCAGTTGCATTTGATTCACAAAACGATGAACTTCAGTCAATTCAAGATTCCCATTCGCTAATGTACCCAGAATTGCCCGTCCACTTGAAGCTCCAAGATCGAAGCCTAAAAAATATTTTCTGTTCATAAAGTCAATTTATTAACGGTTTGGAAACAAAGTAAGTTTGAATCGTTGGTTAATGTATCCTGTGCAATCCTGAAAAAGAGTAAAGATGAAAAAACAAAAGAAAAAAAATTCAGTAGTTTATTTGAAATACTTGTTGGCAAAAGTAATATACTGGGTCCAGTCGTATAAGGTAAGATCATGTTTCCCCGAGCGAATATGATAGCCAATTGTTCCCAAAACCGGATGATTAATTTCAGGCATCTCTTTAACGGGAAGTCCTTCCAGTCCCATTAATTCGTAAACAGGCGAAGCATATTTCGCCGATAAAAATTCACCTCTGGGATCTGACCATTTATCGCCTTCCGCACTTGCCACGTATAAAGGTCTGGGAGCGATTAACGCCAACAGCATATGCTGATCAACCGGAAGGAGCTCTTCATTATCACCGTATTTCAAAAAATTATCGCAAAACCAATGCGGAAATTTCGAATTAATTATTTGAATTGTTTCGCCAAACTGACGACGCGAAAGCGCAGCACCAACACAACCAGATTCATTCGAAATAACCATTCCAAAACGCTGATCATTGGCACCTGCCCATAACGCTGTTTTCCCTAATCTTGAATGTCCAAGAACTGCTACTTTTCTGGAATCAACCAACGAATCTTTTTCCAGATAATCCATAACCCTGGACAAACCCCAGGCCCAGGCAGCAACAGAACCCCATTCATTAAAACGAGGCTTAATTTGATTTTCCTGATAAAGAAACGGTTGAATTCCGTCAGAAAAATCATCTTTATCCGGATCAATATCGCCGTAATAAACAGTGACCAATCCAAATCCTGCCTTTATGATTTCTTCTACAGGCCATCGATCCGAAGCTGTCGCTCTGGATTGTTCAGTCACCTGATTATTAATAATTCCAACTGATGGATTGTTATTCACCCAGGATTCAGTCAGACGAATATTGGGATCGTTGTAAACAGCATGATTTCCGGTAAAATTATAGGCAAGAAAAACCGGGGCTTTTTTATTTAGTTTAGGCAAATACATCAAAACATTGACCTCCAGATTCCGATCACCTTTTCGAAAAAACAATGACAGCTGTTTCCTGATGGCCATGCCATTAACTGCATGATCAGAAGTTTCCCGGATTTTAACATCACTAATATGCAATTCACCAGGCACCTTTCCATAGACTTCGTTAGTAAAAACTTTTAAAATCTCCGGTCGCTGCTTTTTGAACCATACTTTTTCAGATTTCACTTTACTGCCGTTAAACCGCGTCAGTAAATCAGGGAGTTTATATTCCGGAACTTTTGATTCGTCAGAAATGACATCTTTTTGCTGTGCCTGAATATTGGATACTATCAGGAATAAAAGTACGAATGAAAATACAAGTTGTTTCAAGGCTATTTTGTTTTGAAGGTTCAGATTATAAAGATATAAATCTTTATAATCTGAACCTTCAAAACTCAGCAATAATACATTTTGTAACCCTGATAGAAAAAAAGTTTTATAATTTCAGTCCACACATCAGCAATACGACTTAAAGAGAAATAGCATAGCCAATAGAGAAATTAAAATAAGAAGTAGATTTTAAATTTTCGCCTGAAACGATTGAACGTGGAAAATTAATATTATAACCAATTTCGAAATCCAAATTTCTGCAACTGACTGTAAAAGGCAACTTTAGTTCGGTATTCATCAATCCAAATTTAACCTTTTCAACTTCAAAGGTATATTCCTGAGGAATTCTTCCGGGAATAACACCGACCTGGGTAATAATTGTTTTATCATTGCCAAAATAGAGTGACACTTCAGGTTCAAATCGTATTCGGTTTAACTTCCCAAACTTTAAAATGGTGATGTTTTTGTATAAATCCCATGACAACTGCGAATTAGTTTTATTACCCATCAGTAATGTATAATCCAGACGCGTACCAGCAATCTTTTTGTCAATGGTTATTCCGCCTGTGATGCCACTATTGAAAGAACTTTCAGCCAAAACATTGCTTTGGGGAAATATATACCTGCTGTAAGATACCCGATAACGGTAATCACTGGATTTTGTAAATTTACCGCTATACCCGGCCATCAGTAATATGGTGCTAATTCGCGGATCTATAGCACTATAATAGGCAGCTGCAGCACCCAGATTAATGCCAATCGAATTGAAATAAGCAATCTGTCCGGTCATATTATACTGATTAACCCCAATATCTCTGCCTGCAAAAAATGTATTCGAATCATAATTGATTCTGGAATAGAGAAATTGAAATTTACTGGTATTATCAAGTATTTCAATGTAACCATCATTATCTTCAAATAGAATCTTATCCAATAGAGAATCAATCGGATCGGTCTGAGAAAATGCATTATTTATATATAAACTACAGAATAGAATGACCAGAATGACGATTTTATTATTCATATCAACAATTTTAGAATCACAATAATCAATAAAATAGAAAACAGCAGCCTTTTACCCTGAGGCCACTGTTTTCAAGAATACCCTTCATTGCTGTTTGATTATTGATTCCCACCCATTCCTCTTTTCTTTGCCTTCTGTTTCATTTCCTGCATTTTTGCTTTTTGTTCATTGGTCATATTTTGCATTCGATCCTGACGTCTTTCCTGCATCTCAGACATTTTTGCTTTTTGTTCGTCGGTCATCGATGATCTCATTGATTCTCTGAAGGCCTCTCTTGAAGCGACATTGGCTTCATGCATTTCCAACTGAGCTTCAGTCATACTTGCTTTAAAAGCATCTTGTCTTTCCTGCAAAGTAAGATCTTTATTTTCAAGAATTGCTCTTTGCTCGTCAGTTAAAGTAGCCTTAAATGCCTCTCTTGCAGCTGTACGTTCTTCCTGCGACAATTGAACCAATGCTTTTTGCTCGTCAGTCATGTTCTTTTGTGCTCTCTTCTGAAATTCCACATCCTGGGCAATAGCAGTTCCAACCGAAATAGTTAGGGCAATTGCAATCATTGCTAAAATTTTTAATGAATTTTTCATGGTGCTTTTTTGTTTTAGTGATTTCTTTAGTGAAAATAAAATTCGTTTTATACTGCTAATACCACTAAACAAGAAAACACCCTACCCCAGAAGATGATTTTTGAACTAATTGTTACTTCACCCTAAGTGTCTGCTTAATTATTTCCAAACACAAATTCAATAATAACTGACAATTTACCGATAATTAAAATATCTGATTATCAGTCGTTTAAAACAACAAGTAAATATCTATGTTGGTTTATCGTAAAGCAACAAATCAGTAACAGTTTTTGACAATTTAGCGATGAAGTCTAATTGGGATATTCCAGCGGCTCTATCTCTCCAGTTGCCACCCTGAGAGCATTTAAAGCAAGCGCTTCAAGCTCATCCTCGCCCGGATATACATGAACTCCTGAGATGAATTCAACCTTTGAGGTAATATATTGTGTCAAATATTTATTATAAGCCAGACCCCCGGTAAGTATTATAGCATCAACATACCCGTTTAATACAACAGCCATTTCTCCTATTGCTTTGGCCACCTGATAACCAAGAGCATCCTGTATTTTTCCAGCAAGTTCTTCGCCGCTTTTCGCACGATTCTCAACCTCCAAAGCATCATTTGTGCCCAAATAAGCGACAAACCCGCCTTCGCCAATAACCATTCGGCGAATTTCTTCTTTCTCGTATTTATTACTGAAGCAAACATCAATCAACTGACCGGCAGGTAATGTTCCGCTACGTTCAGGGCTAAACGGCCCTTCGCCATCCAGTGCATTATTTACATCAACAACTTTCCCCTTTTGATGTGCTCCAACAGAAATTCCACCGCCAAGGTGAGCCACAATGAGATTAAGTTTTTCGTATTTGCGACCAATCTTTTTTGCATGAAGACGCGCTGTTGCTTTCTGATTCAAAGCGTGAAAGATTGAACGTCGATCGAATAAAGGATGACCCGAGAACCGCGCGATTTCTTCAAGTTCATCGGTCACAACCGGATCGGCAATATAAGCATGGGCCCCGGGTATTTGTAAAGCAATGTAATCGGCAATTAATGGCCCGAGATTACTGGCATGCTGACCGTATATACCAGCCCTGGCATGCTCCAGCATCCGGTTATTGACCAGATAGACACCTGACTTTAAGGAGTAGGTTAGTCCACCCCTGCCGATAATGTATTTAATTTTATCGACTTCAAATCCTTCTTCAACTAGCGAATCAATAATCAGCCCTTTCCTGAATTCAAACTGATCGATGATGTTCTCGTAAAATGACAAATCTTCAATGGAGTGCCGTAAAGTCTTTTTCAACTGGCACACACCGTCGAAATATACGGCAAACTTAGTTGAAGTAGAACCGGGATTAATTGCCAGAATTCGAATATCGCTCATGAATCAAATTTATTAGCTTAACAACGCTGCAAGAGCTATTGAGTTCAGTTTTGTCCGCAGACTATCGCCACGGGAAGACAATACTACCGGAACATTAGCTCCCATGACCACCGCAGCCTGATCGGCGCCACACAATTTGGTGTTGGTTTTATAGAAAACATTCCCCGCATCGATGTTTGGAAAAAGCAGACAATCAGCATCGCCTGCAACCACTGAAGTGATATTTTTTATTTGAGCAGATTCCGGATCAACGGCCACATCAAGTGCCATCGGACCAAATACAATTGCCGGCTCAAACTGACCATTTTCTGTAGCTTTCATTATTTCTACCGCATCCGTGCACGATATAAGTGAAGGCAAAACAAGTTCCGTAGGTGTAATAATCGCTATTTTGGGATAGGTAATACCCAGCCGTATTGCCATATTTTTCAGATAGTGCGTCATGGCAATTTTTTGTTGAACAGTAGGATACGGAATAATAGCAACATCGCTAACAATCAACAATTTGTGATAATTCGCGTTGTCGATTACTGATACATGACTTAATACACTTCCCTTCGGCAATAAAGCGGCTTCCTTATTAAGAATAGCCCGCATGTATTTATCACTGCTGATTAAGCCTTTCATCAAAATACTTTCAGGAATTTGCTTTACCTGCAATACAGCAAGCCTGGCAGCATCATCCTCATTTTCAGCATGAATTATTTGAAACAAATCCTGATCTATCCGATTCGAGATGCATTGTTTTACTATTTCAGCTTTATCTCCAGTTATAATTGCACTAACGATCCCAAGCTTAACAGCTTCTGCAATTGCCTCAAGAGTATGCAAATCAACAGCATTTACTGCTACGAGTGTTCTTTTTCGGATAGATTTCGTGTACTCAAACAAATCAGCTAAGCGCTCCAGCTTCATAAACAAGTATTTTAGATTCGTAAAATTACCTTTTCCGCGTTGATTTATACATAACAATTATCACCAACAAAAATGTTTTTAAACCGCCTGAAAATAAAACGTCCGATGTTGTTTAACACCGGACGTTTCAATACGCCTCCGTATAAAGAAGCTTACTTATAATTTATGCATTGGCTGTTCCAAAATGCTTACGATTTTAAGTGGGCAGATACGATCTCTTTTGTATCCAGGGCAATCATTAATTCCTCATCAGTAGGAACAACAATAATTTTTACTTTCGATTCAGGAGTACTAATTACGCCTTCTTTTCGGAAACCTTTATTTTTTGCATAATCAAGAGAAATTCCCAGACATTCCAGTTCTCTGCATATACCTTCCCGGGTTTCATCAGCATTTTCTCCAATTCCTCCGGTCATAATCAGGATATCCAGACCTCCCATGGCTGCGATATATGAACCGATGTATTTTTTCACCTTATAGTCATATATATCAAGAGCCAATGCTGCTCTTTCGTTACCCTTGCGTTTTGCGTCTTCAATTTCGCGCATATCTGATGAAACACCTGAAATACCAAGCATTCCGGCATGTTTATTAAACAGAGTATTTGCCGTTTTTATGCCTATTTCTTCTTTTTCCATGATGTAATGAACGACACCAACATCCAAATCACCACTGCGGGTTCCCATTACCAAACCTTCAATCGGTGTGAAACCCATTGAAGTATCAAATGATTTACCATTTTTGATGGCAGCAACAGAAGCACCGTTACCTAAATGACATGAAATAATTTTCTGTGTATTGTAATCAACTCCTAACAGATCGCAGGCACGTTTGGTTACATAACGATGGCTTGTCCCATGGAAACCATAACGACGAATCCCATATTTTAAATATAATGCATATGGAATCCCATACATATAGGCTTTTGGCTCCATCGTTTGATGAAATGCCGTATCAAATACTCCAACCTGAGGAATTCCCGGAATTAATTCCTCCATCGCCCGGATTCCTTTTAGGTTTGGTGGATTATGCAGAGGAGCAATATCAATACACTTTGTAACTTCTTCCAACACATCATCGGTTAAGAGAACGCTCGAATTAAACCGTTCTCCACCATGAACAACACGGTGTCCAACAGCATCAAGTTCTTCCAGACTTTTTAAACAGCCATGTTTTTCGCTGGTTAAAATGCCCAAAATATACTCCACACCTATTTTATGATCCAGGATTTCACCTTCAAAAACGACAACTTGTCCATCCTGACGAACGTGCTTCAGGAAACTGCCTTTCATTCCCAGTTTTTCGACACCACCCTTGGCAATTACCACACGGTCTGTCATAGTGAAAAGCTGATATTTGATTGAACTACTTCCACAATTTAAAACCAGAATCTTCATTCTATTCTTTTTATATATTTTTCAAAAAAAAGGGAATTAACACCTTTGACTATTCGCCTGAATGATTTTTTTCCCATTCTCGTCGTATTTATAGAAACCATCGCCTGATTCAATTCCAAAATGTTTGGCGCGAACCAGTTTTCTGAGATATGGATTTGGTTTATAACGAATATCACCAAACTCATTGTATATGTTATCCATCCAACGAAGAACCTTATCCAACCCCATTTTATCTGCTAATTCGAATGGCCCTAAACGCATTCCAAATCCGATTTTCATAGTTTGGTCAATGTCTTCGATATTGGAAATTCCCTCCATCAAAACTTCACAGGCTTCATTGAGCAATACAACGAAAATACGTACACTAACCAATCCCGCCGATTCCTGAACCGGCACAATCTTCCGGTTAATCAGGGTTACAAACTTGCATACTTTCTGATACGAATCATCGGTTGTATACAATCCTCTAACCACCTCAACAATGCGAGCTTCCTGAGAATTAATAAAAAAGTGTAAACTAACGCAACGATCACGGTACAACAAATCGGAAGAAAGTTCAGTGATCACAATGGTAGTCGAATGAGTTGCAATGATACAATCACGATCAACTACTTCTTCAATTTTCTGAAAAATGTCTTTTCTTTCTTTAATTTTTCCACCGCGATCAATCGCCCTGATGGCTTCAATCACAAAATCACAGCCAACCAAATCTTTATAATCGAGAGTTCCTTTGATTCTTGATAAAATGGCGCGTTTCTCACCGTTGGTTATTCCCCAATGTTCAATTCTCTCATCAAGAACCCTTTCAATATTTTTATAAGCTTCACGAATTTTATCTTCGCTCACTTCAATAAAAACAACTTCAATTCCATAAAAACTGGCAACACGGGCAATGTTCTGACCAACCAGACCACATCCCACCACGCCAATTTTGGAAAAAAGAGTCTTACTTACGCTCTTCTTGCTTAAACCAAAACTTTCTATTGGTTCATATATAACTTCACTAGGCATGACTATTTGTATTGATTTTAGTTATTCAAAAAGTGCAGCAGCCTGATTCGCAGTAATGGCTACCATATTTACAATATCGCTAACAGAACAGCCGCGTGAAAGGTCGTTAATTGGTGCTGCCATTCCCTGTAACACTGGCCCCACTGCTTCAGCCTTTCCTAGACGCTGAACAAGCTTGTATCCAATATTCGCAGCTTCAAGTCCTGGAAAAACCAGAATATTTGCCCGTCCGGCAACTTCACTGTTTGGAGCTTTTAATCGTCCAACTTCAGGAATTAAAGCGGCATCAAGCTGCAATTCTCCATCAATTTTTAAATCCGGATCCATTTCACGTGCAATGCGGGTAGCATTCACAACTTTATCAACCAACGGATGTTGCGCGCTTCCCATGGTTGAGAAACTAAGCATGGCAACCCTCGGATCCATTCCTACGATAGCTTTGGCCGTTTTAGCCGTTGTTACAGCAATTTCAGCCAATTGTCGCTCGTCAGGATCAGGCATTACAGCGCAATCAGCAAAAACGAGTATCCCATCGTGACCAAAATGCGGATCGTTAACGAACATCAGAAACGCTCCTGAAACCACACTTACCCCAGGCATTGTTTTTATGTATTGGAATGCAGGACGAAGCACATCACCGGTAGCATTAATTGCACCAGCCAATTCTCCATCAGCATCTCCACTTTTAATCATTAAAGGTGCAAAATAAAGTGGATCATCCAGTAAATCAAGTGCGGCTTCAAGTGTCAAACCTTTTCCCTTTCGAATTTCAAGCATAAGATCTGCATAGGCTTTTCTTCTTGGGTCCGTTTTCGGATCAACAATTGTAGCTCCTTCAATATTTACCCCAATCTCATTCGCCACGGCATTAATCTCTTCGACATTTCCTAAAAGAATAAGTTGGGCAAGTTTTTGATTTAAGATTATTTCTGTAGCACGTAAAGTTCGAGGTTCCGCTCCTTCAGGCAATACAATTCTTTTCTGATATTTTTGAGCGTTTTGAAATAAGCGTTTTAAAATTTCCATCGGCTATTTAAAGTTTAAACTTTTGAGTAAAAAATTCGACACAAAAGTACTTAAAATATGAAGTAGTGTATCTTGTAAAATCAATTTTATTGGATAAACTGATAAAATTCGTTATTCAGAAACTTGTTAAAATGGTCTATTTGTTTTTATGACAATCGATTGCTCAGTCATTATTTAAAGGTTAATTTACCTATTTTTGAAAAAACTTTTTCATGAAAGCTACAGATATTTACTTCCCGCTCAAACAATCTCTTGATGGTGATGTATTTACCGAACAGGTACAAAAAGTGATTTACGCTACAGATGCTTCATCCTACCGCGAAATTCCAGCGGCAGTTACAAGACCAAAGAACAAGGAGGATATCAGGAAAATTATTGGGTTTGCTCGTCAGTTGGGTACATCTGTGATTCCAAGAGCTGGAGGAACATCACTTGCAGGTCAGGTTGTTGGACCCGGAATTGTTGTCGACATATCGAAATACCTGAATAAAACAGGCGAATTGAATATTGCCGAACGTTGGATTGAGGTAGAACCCGGAGTTGTTTTGGCAGAACTGAATCAGTTACTTTCTAAATATGGATTGCAATTTGCGCCGGAAACTTCCACCGCCAACCGATGCTGCGTTGGAGGTATGCTGGGAAATAACTCGTGCGGGCTGCATTCGCTGATTTATGGCAGCACACGCGAACATATTCTTGAAGTGGAAGGAATTTTATCTGATGGTTCGGATGTTCACTTCAAAGCACTTTCAAAACAGGAATTCGAAACAAAATGCACGGGTAATCCGGAACTTCTGGAAACAAAAATTTACAAAAGCATTAAGGAGACGCTGGAAAACTCATTTAATCAGGAGGAAATCAGGAAAGAATATCCTGATGTAAAAGTAACCAGACGAAACAATGGTTATGCACTTGACGTGTTGTTAGAAACTGATCCTTTCACACAAAACGGCAAAGCTTTCAATTTTTGCAAACTATTGGCCGGATCAGAAGGGACGTTGCTTTTCGTAAATAAAATGAAACTCAATTTAGTACCGCTTCCTCCCAAATTTCATGGATTGGTCTGTGCTCATTTTACGACTCTCGAAGATGCCTTCTATGGAAACATTGTGGCACTCCGTCATTTCCCAGATGCAATAGAACTTACTGATGATATCATTTTAAATTGTACCCTCGAAAATATTGAGCAACGTAAAAATCGTTTTTTTATCGAAGGAAACCCAAAAGCAATATTAACCATTGAATTCTCTGCTGATTCTGAAGCTGAAATTCAGGAAAAAGCACAACAACTGGAAGAAAATCTCAGGAAAGAAGGTTACGGGTACCATTTCCCATTATTTACCGACAAGGAAAGTATCCGGAAGGTCTGGGAACTTCGAAAAGCAGGACTGGGTTTACTATCCAATATTCCTGGAGAAAAGCGCAATGTAACGGTGATTGAAGACACTGCTGTTGCTCCCGAATATTTGCCTGATTATATTCGCGAATTCGATCAGATTATTGCACACTATGGATTGACCTGCGTTTATTACGGGCATATTGCAACCGGAGAACTGCATCTTCGTCCACTCCTGAATTTAAAAGATCCGGAAGATGTAAAAATATACTATTCACTGGCAAGCGAAGTTGCCCATTTGGTAAAAAAATTCCGGGGATCGCTTAGCGGTGAACATGGCGATGGCCGTCTGCGCGGTGAGTTTATTCCACTGATGCTCGGACAACACAATTACCAGCTAATCCGAAAACTGAAACAGACCTGGGATCCACAAAACATCCTGAATCCGGGGAAAATTGTGGATACTCCACCTATTACCAAAGACTTACGCTTGCTGATGGGGCAACCTGCATTTAAGGCAAATACCCTGTTTAATTACGAACATGGAGATCTGCTTCGTTCGGTGGAGATGTGCAATGGAACGGGCGACTGCCGCAAAAGCAATCTGATTGGCGGAACAATGTGTCCGTCGTACATGGCGACCCGCGACGAAGATAAATCGACCCGCGCGCGCGCGAATGTTTTGCGCGAATACCTTACCCGTCCGCAAAAAGCAAACGTATTCGACTCAAAGGAAGTGCTTCAGGTACTCGATCTTTGCTTGTCATGCAAAGCATGCAAATCGGAATGTCCGTCGAACATCGACATGGCTAAATTTAAGACTGAGTTTTTGCAGCAGTACTATGACCAGCATGGCTTCCCGATACGTTCACTGCTTATTGCCTATTTGCCACGAATAAATCGGATTGGAATGATTTTCCGCCCATTTACCAACCTGATTACTCGCCTCGAATTGTTCAAAAAAATCATTGGCTTTGCACCGGAGCGAAAAATTCCGGCTTTGTCTGCTGAAACGCTTATTAAATGGAATAAAAGACACAAAATATCTGTGGAAAAACGAATCGGGAAAGTGTATTTGTTTGCTGACGAGTTTACTAATTTCAACGAAAGCCACATCGGCATAAAAACCATTTTATTACTGAATAAGCTGGGCTACGAAGTAGTGATTCCGAAGCATCAGGAAAGCGGCCGCACCTTCCTTTCAAAAGGACTGCTAAGAAAAGCCAGACAAATTGCGAATTTTAATGTTGATAAGCTCTCCGAAATTATTTCAACAGAAATGCCGCTTATCGGGATCGAACCATCAACCATTCTGGCTTTCAGAGACGAATATCCGGAACTGGTGGATCAGGCACTTCAGACAAAAGCAAAAGCACTTGCAAAAAACGCATTGATGCTGGATGAGTTTTTCGTTCGCGAAATGGAGAAAAGAAATATACGAAGTGACCAATTCTGCACAAATGAAAAAACGATCCGGCTTCATGGGCATTGCCAGCAAAAAGCAGTGGCTTCTACCCTACCGACAAAAAAAATGCTTGGATTACCTGCCAATTACACCGTTCAGGAAATAAAAAGTGGATGCTGCGGAATGGCCGGTTCGTTTGGCTACGAAAAAGAACATTACGAACTAAGTATGCAAATTGGAGAACTTGATTTATTTCCTGCAGTGCGAAAAGCCACTCAGGAAGAGATCATTTCCGCTCCGGGAACTTCGTGTCGTCACCATATAGAAGAAGGAACAGGACGCAAAGTCCTCCATCCGGTCGAGGTTTTATGGGATGCTCTGTTGAAATAGCATTCAGTGATTTACAAATTTATCGTTGAAATCATCTCTTTAAATGCATTCTTGTAGTTTTCGCCTACCGGAACAAAGGTCTTCCCGATCACAATCCGGTTACGCTGTATCGAATCGATCTTCTGAAGTGAAACAATAAACGAGCGATGAACCCTTACAAACCTGGTTTCGGGTAATATTTCCTGAAATTTCTTCAGGCTGTTTAAGGTTAAAATCGTTTTTTCTGTTGTGTATATCTTGATGTAATCTTTTAATCCTTCGACATATAGGATGTCATTCAAATTAACCTTAATGGTATTGTAACCGGTTTTAACCATTATAAAGCCAGACTGATGGTCCATTTCAAGCCCCTTGTTTTCGTTTCGTTCAATTCCTTTTTTGTTTAATTTATTCAGGTTGTAGGCTTTATTTGTAGCTTTCAGAAAACGCTCGAACATAATTGGTTTTACCAGATAATCTGTAATTTCAAGATCATATCCGGCCAAAGCATATTTCTCATAAGCTGTTGTGAAAATAACCTGAGGTCGTGACCTCAGACATTTTACAAAATCGATTCCGTTCACATAAGGCAGCTCAACATCAAGAAAAACCATATCTACCTTATTTTCCTGAAGATAGCTAAGTCCTTCCATCGGATTTGAAAAGGTTCGTTCCAGTTTTAAAAATGGAATTTTGTCGGTGTAATCTCTTATAAGATCCAACGCCAGTGGTTCATCATCGATTGCTATACAATTCATTCTTTTTTAGTTTTAATGAAAGATTGACTTGATAATTATTTCCCTTCCGGGCATTTTCTATTTTGTAATTTCCGGGATAACACAACTCCAGTCGCCTGATTACGTTATTAACACCAATACCCATACTGCTAACTTCGCTAAGTTTTTCGAGCAAAACAGGATTGCTGATTTTAACATGCAGCCACTCACCAATCATTTGTAAATGGATAATAATTGTTGATTCTTTGCCAGGAAAGGAGCCGTATTTAAACGCATTTTCGACCAATGGATTCAAAATAAAAGGTTCGATGCAATAATTTTCCTGTATATTTTCAACAACAAAATCTACATTGATTGTATTTTTCATCCATAACTTCTGAAGATCAATGTAGTTTTCAATCAATATGATTTCTCTTGAAATAGGAATTTCATTAGTTAAATTTTCACTCAACATGTAACGTAATATGGCGGAAAGTTTCATAATGGCTTCTGAAGTCAGGTCTGACTTTCGATTGGCCAGCGAATGAATGTTATTCAGGGAATTAAATAAAAAATGCGGATTAATTTGCTGGCGAAGCAACAATAGCTCAGCATTCAGTTTTTCATGCTGGTATCGTTTGCTGAGATCCTCTTCGAGCATTAATTTCTGAAAAATTTTTACCGCCGATGAAAATGTCAAAAAAGCAAATAATAAAAAGAACATGCCTAACAATCGTTTGGAAACAAAAAATCGCTCTCCACCATGCATTCTATTCGGCAAATTCCCGGGTGGTGGCATGTGATCAAACCTGGGAGGTATATTCCTCAACATATCGGGCATCGAAAATTTATAAATTACGGGATCAATTACTAAAAATGAGAAAAGTATGAGTATCAGGATCGCAGATGTAAATGCTAAATACTTTTTAGGTAATAAATAGCGCGGAGTGAGGAAGAAAAAATTCAGGTAAAAAATAAAGAAACCGTATAAATATTGTAAAATAATAAATGTCGGTAAACTTTCATTTTGGCGAAAAGAAAAAAAATAAAAGGCAAGAAATAACATCAACCATACAGAAGCATGAATAAAAAAGAACAACCATTTATCCGGTTTTATTTGTTGAATTGATTTTGCTGCTTTGTACAATTGCCCCATAAACTACCTTATAATTATGGGAACAAATATCGGCAATGAACAAAGATACTGCTAGTTAATTGATCAATAAAAAAGTTAATAATTGATAAACAGAATATATTGTGCAATAATTCATTTTTTTCTGTTTGTAGTATAATAAAAGAAGCTGCCCTCTATGAGGAACAGCTTCTGGTTATAAAAATCAAAGTAAAGTATGAAATTTACTTTTCAAGTCTAAACTCAACTAATCTTCATCATCATATTCTTCATAAGCCCTGAATTCCCAAACATCATCCAAATAATAAGTTCCGGTTTGTCCGGTTGTCACAATTGCCTTTCCACCAACAGTAAATGCAACTGTATTGGTTCGTGCAGCACCTTCAAAACTTGTTTTTTCAAGCCATGTATCTTTAGTAAAATCATATTCCCAAACATCTAATAAAGAACCGGATTTTTCACCAAGAAACACATATCCTTTTCCATCGAGAACAAATGATGAAGCATTCTGCCGATCGATAGTCCAATCTTCATCGTAGTCCAAATCTTCTTTCTGGGTCCAGCTATCGGCTGTGGGATCATATTCCCACATATCTGTAAGAAACACCCCGTTGCTAATTCCGGTACAAACATATGCCTTATTGTTGGCCGTAAAAGCAGTTGCTCCGCGTCGCTTTGAACCACCAATACTCTGCACTTTCACCCACTGATTTCCAGCTGCTGCTGTCGGATTAAAGCGATAAAAATCAATCTTATCAACCGAATCATCGCCATATCCTGTGCCAATATATCCGTAATTATCTATTGAGAATCCGACTGCTTTATAACGCGCACCACCGGCAAAATCATCCTTTTGTGTCCAGCTATTTAATACAGGATCATACTCCCACATGTCCTTCAATTTATTATCACCGTCATATCCAGTCCCTACATACCCTTTCCCGTCAATCGAAAATGCAACAGCTGCGACGCGTCCATTGCCGGGAAAATCAGCAACCCTGTCCCATCGGTCGATTGCTGAATTATAAACCCAGAAATCTTTCAGGTATTCATTATCATCATCGTCATTGTAGCCTAATCCAACATACGCATTATCTCCGATAACAAAACTCACTGCAGAGCCTCTTGGTCGTCCTTCAAAATCCGATTTTTTGATCCAGTTTCCCAGTGGATCAACAGTATTGTCGCCACATCCTGTAACCAAAAACAATATTAAACTTATTGTCCATAACCTTTTCATAGCTTTCTGTTTTACAAATTTAAAATTCAAAACTACGGGGCTTCAAACAGGATTGAAAACAAATTCAATTAAACCATGTCTTTTAACCGATGGATAGGCCATTTTCATCTATGTAGCCGGTTCATCGATTAAACAAAACAGGGAATCCAACAGACAAACCGTCAAAAGCAACTTATAACCAACAAATTACAACAAACAACAACAACACGGACAAAAGTTTATATCGAAGCTTTAAGGCATTCTGTATATTTTACTTCGTGAAATTAAGATTCCCGTCTACTTTCGCTGCAAATACATCAGGCCGATGTGATTGAAATACATCAACCCGGCAATTTATTTTGAACGCTTTTTCGGAAATACCACTACTGCGGATAATTCAATCTGAAACATTAAAACAATTAAAACTGAATGAAAACAATTAAAATCTTAAGTTTCTTACTCGCTATTTTGTCCGTTTCATGTTCTATTTCGTCAGTCGAAGATTTTGTTGTTGGCGACAACTTTATTACCGACAATACCGGGATGATGATGATTGATAGCCTCACTATTAAAAGTTCAACCATTAAGTTTGACTCAATTGTCTCCAGCACGCCAGACAGACTTCTGGCTGGCTGTAATTACAACTCATTTTCGGGATTTAAAAAATCTGATTCATACCTGGAAATGACCTTTGACGATGTTATCTCGAATACGGAATTTGTGTTTGACTCACTTTGCCTTATTCTGAATTATGATACCTATTATTCAGGCGATACTGCTGTAACCCAAACAATAAGTATTCACCAACTCAAGGAAGAGATGGAACTTGGCGACGACTCTTACCTATATACCACCAGCAAATTTACCTTCGATGATGAAGCAATTGGATCGGTAAATCTAAAACCAAAACCAAACACAAAAAAGGACTTAAGCATTAGGCTGTCTGACAAATTGGGAGAGAGATTATCGCAGATGATAAAGGATAAAAAAGATACAATTACTTCAACCAGCTTATTTAAACCATTTTTTAAAGGGTTGGTTATAGAATCACAATCTGATTTAAAGGGGGCAATTATTGGATTCAGTACAACTGCTACTGCAACAGATACTGAAACTACCACAAAAGGTTATACCGTAAAGAATCCGGAAATGAGGATTTATTATCATTTGAGCCCCAACCCGAATAATTTGTCTGATTTATACTACAAATTTTCATTCAATAGCGATGGAATATATTTTAACCAGATTTCAGAAAATTCGACAAATAGCTTGATAGAAACCATTTCGGAAACGGACAATGAGATTAGTTCGACACAAACTAACAATAATATTATTGTGCAATCCGGAATCCAGCTATTCTCAAAATTAAGTTTTCCTTATGTCGATAATCTTTTGCTGACGGGAAAAAATTCAGGATTTATTGGAGCTACGCTGAGGTTGTATCCGGTTAAGGGAACTTACGAAAAAAGTTCAAATCTGCCTGCAAGCCTTTATGTATACAGTTCAGATAAACGCAATAACATTTCGGCTCAGGTGACTCTGTTGGGTGGTACTGATGCTATATACGCAAATCTGAAAATCGTTAGTGATGTGGAAGAAACAATCTATTATGACATTGACATCAGTAGTTTTATTGATACTGAATTAAAAGCCAACCTTGAAACGCATTACTCTCTTTTGATTGGATACGGATCGTCTGATAATTCAGAGAAGAATGACCATGTGATTTTGGGCGGAATAAATTCCGGGAAATACTCGCCAGAGCTAAAGATTTATTACTACCACAACTAAAAAAATCAGAAATGAATATTAAAATAATAGTACTTGTATTTGCATTAGCACTCCCGACTTTGAATCTCCGGGGTCAAAATAATACCAATTCACCTTACTCGGGTTTTGGCATTGGTGAACTGGAAATGTCGTCGGGTGGTAGAAATACTGCAATGGGACAAACAGGGATTGCACTCCGTTCAAATTTGTTTTTGAACACAGCAAACCCTGCATCGCTGACATCAATGGATCCGAATGGCTTTCTATTTGATATAGGTGTTAATTTTGATTACACCAGATTACAAAATTCAACGAAAAGTGTAGATGTTATCAATGGAAATATCAGTTGGCTGCAAATGGGTTTCCCAATCTCAAAAAAGCTGTTCGGTGCGATTACTTTAGCCCCAAAAAGCAGTGTTGGATATAATATATTCACGGAGAAATCAATCACAGGAACATCCTCAACATACCCGGCAACCTATCAAGGGACAGGCGGATTAAGCGAAGCAGCCGGATTATTAGGTTATAAACTGAATAAGAATATTTCGCTTGGTGCAAAAATCGGCTATCTATGGGGAAATGTAACCCAAAATATTGACCAAAGTATTGCTGTATCCTCAGTCATTTATTCAATCAATCAGGAAGATAAAATTTACTATTCAGGCAGCTACTTCAATGTCGGTGCACAAATAACTGTTCCTGTTTCAGCAAAATCAACCCTTATTTGGGGAGGCATAGCCGGAATTAGCAGCCGATTAAATTCAAAAATATCTACTACAATAACTAAAACCTTTACCTCTTCATCCGAAATTTTTGCCGATGATTCAAAATCATCCAACTCAATGAAGCTTCCTTTAGATATTGGAACTGGAATTAGTTTATTGTATGGCCCCAAATGGGTTGCTACATTCGATTATAAACGAAGCGATTGGGAAAATGCCAGTCTGATTATCAGTTCACGAAAATTAAGTACAAATAACAGTTTTCGCGGAGGTTTTGAATTCTCTCCAAAAAACGATCCCAAAACATTCAAACAGGCAGCACGTTACCGTCTTGGATATCGTTACGATAGTGGATATTTAAAGCTATACAACAACCAGATACATGAACAGGCAGTTACTTTTGGCGTCGGCTTACCAATCCGAAAAGACCGAAGTTATGCGAATTTTTCAATGGAATTGGGAATGCGTGGAACAAAAACAGCAAATCTCGTTCAGGAAAGATTCATAAAAATAAACTGCAGCTTTAATTTATGGGACAAATGGTTTATCAAAAGGCAGATTGAATAGAACCCAGATAGAAATTAAATCAATAAGTCCTTAATTTCTGGGTTTAAATATTTAATCACAAGCAGCCAAAATATGGTCATATAATGCACTTTACGGTTTTATTAATCAGTGAAACCTGTCTGATTTAAGGTTTCTTTTAGCCACTGACAAACAAACGCAAGATGCATAACGATTAAACGATCATCTGTATTTTGATTTTTATTTACTATTAACTGAGGTGAAATAAGTTTGTTTTTTCTGGTAAATAATTGAGGTTTATCCGGAGAATATATGCCTCTGAGTTCGTTTTCAACAAACAGATAAAATCTACCTGAATTAGCATGATAAAATATAAGGCTTTCTTTTCCAGTAAATTCACCGTAAACGGCAAATTCATTTAACCTTTCACCAGAATTCAGTTTGTCAGAGTATAAATTTACCAAGCATTTATTTAGGTTCTCATTTTTTTTGGGGTCCTGAATAAAACTAAAGTGACCAAGAGTTTTACCCATATCGTCTAAATAACAAAACACTCCCTTTTTTTTGCATAAAATCCTTTCAATTGAAGTTTCAAGGGATATGCTGCCGTCATCATTTTTAATCCATTTTGTTTCTTTTATCCAAGCTCCCGGGCAATAATACTGGCAATCCCAGCCATATCTCATTTCGTCTGAAAAAACGGAGTGCGTAAAAGATAAATCTTCCCGAATCCAATTATCTGTACCATTAGAATTTGTAAATGCACTCCAACCGGATTTTCCGTTAAATGAATGATAAAATTTACTGGCAGGTAACAAATCCATATTCTGTATACATATCCCATTTATTAATTCACCCGAAAATGAATATTTACCAATGCTTTTACTCGTTTTTTCAAAACGAATTGTATCGAAGCCAAGGAGAGCTTCCTGTGCATGAATAACGTATCCAAAGAATATTAAATACAATAAAGCAAATATCGCTATGTATTTCCTTTTCATGATTGTAAGAATAACATTCTCAAGACTTTTTTATACGAAATAAATCTTAAACTGTTGTTTCTTTGCCAGCAAATACAATTACAAAATCGATAGCATACATTACTATTTTAACCAATTACAACAAAATAAAACTCACACTTAAAGCAAATCACTTATTGTTTGTAATAAGGATTTCACACCTGTAATCCACATCAAAAAAGGTCATCCTGAAATTCAGGATGACCTTTGTATTTTGTTGTAGAGACATGATTAATTCCGTCTCAACCGATTTTAAAATCTAATCTCTGTATTCGTCCCAGCTTTTAATCGTCAGATCTTCGACTCCATACTTACAGAATGCGAAAATAAACGCACTGGCTACACGAGCATTGGTAATCAAAGGAATACTGTAATCGATCGAACTCCGGCGAATGGTATATCCATTGCTGATTTCGCGCGTAGTATGATCTTTGGGAATATTGATGACCAAATCGATCTTCTTGTTTTTTATCAATTCCAGCGTATTTGGATGTTTATCTGTTTCGTCAGGCCAGTATACCCGGGTAGACTTAATTCCGTTATCGCTCAGAAACTTTTGCGTTCCACCAGTTGCAAACAGATTAAAACCGCGTTCTGACAGTAATTTAGCGCTTTCAATTAATTCAACTTTCGATCGTGCAGGACCAGATGAAATCAGGATGTTTTTCTTAGGGATTGTATATCCAACCGAAAGCATCGATTTCAGAATAGCTTCGTAAAAGTTTTCACCGATACAGCCTACCTCGCCGGTCGATGACATGTCGACTCCCAAAACCGGATCGGCATTCAACAAACGCGCAAAAGAAAACTGAGCTGCCTTTACTCCAACGTAATCGAGTTCAAATAACGATTTATCCGGTTTCCTGTAAGGAGCATCAAGCATTACCTGAGTCGCAATTTCAATCAGATTGTATTTCATGACCTTCGATACAAACGGGAAACTGCGTGAAGCACGAAGGTTACACTCAATTACCTTAATGTCGTTATCTTTTGCCAGCAACTGCATATTGAAAGGACCCGTTATTTCGAGCGCACCCGCAATCTGGTAAGCTATTTTCTTGATTCTGCGGATAGTTTCCACATACAATTTCTGTGGAGGAAAAACGATGGTTGCGTCACCCGAATGAACTCCTGCAAACTCAACGTGCTCCGAAATCGCATAAGCTACAACTTCACCATTTTTAGCAACTGCATCAATCTCGATCTCTTTGGCCTGTTCAATAAATTCTGAAACCACAACCGGATGTTCTTTCGAAACATTGGCTGCCAGATTCAGGAAATGTTCCAACTGGTCTCTGTTCGAAACCACATTCATTGCTGCTCCTGAAAGCACATACGAAGGCCGGATTAAAACAGGAAATCCAACTTCATCCACAAATTTAAAAATGTCGTCGATACTTGTCAATTCGTTCCATCGTGGCTGATCAATTTTCAAAGTATCCAGCAAGGAGCTGAATTTCTGACGATCTTCTGCCCGGTCAATATTAATTGGAGATGTTCCTAAAATCGGTACATTCTGGCGGTGTAATTTCATCGCCAAATTGTTCGGAATCTGACCACCCATCGAAAGCACAACACCTTTCGGAATTTCCAGATCAACAATATCCATCACCCGTTCGAAAGTCAGTTCATCAAAATACAGACGGTCGCAAGTATCGTAATCAGTACTCACTGTCTCCGGATTGTAGTTGATCATGATCGACCGGTATTTTTCCTTATGAATTGTAGTAATCGCATTTACACTACACCAGTCGAACTCCACAGAACTTCCGATCCGGTATGCTCCTGAGCCCAAAACAATAACCGATTTATCATCGTGCTGAAATTCAACATCATGTTCTCCACCATTATAAGTCAGGTACAGGTAATTTGTTTGTGCCGGATATTCACCTGCCAGTGTATCAATCTGTTTTACTGAAGGCAGAATATTTTTGCTTTTGCGCCAGTCTCTTACTTTCAACAAATCCTCGTTAATTGCTTTATTAGTAGATTTCAGTACCAGGCGGGCAATTTGAAAATCTGAATATCCTTCTTTTTTAGCCTGAAGAAGCATTGAATCTTCCAGAGATTGAAGTGAATTAACCGCTTCCAGTTTATTTTTAGTCAGGTGAATATTCTGTAATTTCTGAAGGAACCAACGGTCAATCTTTGTTTCCTCGTATATTTCGTCAACCGAATACCCTCTGTTGAATGCTTCGGCAATAGCGAAAATACGACGGTCTGTCGGATGGATCAATTCCTCATCAATCTGCTCAATCGTAATTTCCTCATTATTGGCTACAAATCCATGCATCCCGATTCCCACCATTCGGATACCTTTCTGGATCGCTTCCTCGAAAGATCGCCCGATCGACATGATTTCACCCACCGACTTCATCGAACTTCCCAAATTCTTTGATACTCCGGAAAATTTATTCAAGTCCCAGCGTGGAATTTTACATACGATATAATCGAGTGCAGGCTCGAAAGCTGCAGTTGTAACTTTGGTAACCTGATTTTTCAGTTGGTGCAAGCCGTATCCCAAACCTAATTTGGCAGCCACAAAAGCCAGCGGATATCCGGTTGCTTTCGATGCCAACGCTGAAGAGCGCGACAAACGGGCATTCACTTCAATCACCCGATAATCTTCTGAGTGAGGATCAAGCGCATATTGAACGTTACATTCACCAACAATACCGATATGCCGGATAATTTTGATGGCTAGTGCACGTAATTTATGGTATTCAGAATTTGAAAGTGTTTGCGAAGGTGCAACCACGATACTTTCGCCGGTATGAATTCCCAGCGGATCGAAGTTCTCCATGTTACAAACCGTGATACAATTATCAAAACGGTCGCGAACAACTTCATACTCCACTTCTTTCCAACCTTTAATCGATTCTTCAACCAAAATCTGAGGCGAGTATGTAAAAGCTTTGGAAGCAAGTGATTCAAGTTCCTCATCATTCACACAAAATCCACTTCCTAATCCACCAAGCGTATAAGCAGCACGAATGATAATCGGATAACCAACTATTTTTACCGCTGCATAAGCTGATTCCATATCCAGACAGGCAATGCTGCGTGGAGTTTTCACGTTAATTTCCGCCAGTTTTCCGGCAAAAATCTCACGATCTTCAGTATCAATGATCGATTGTACCGGGGTACCAACCACTTTTACATTGTATTTATCCAGAATTCCACCTTTAAAAAGCGCAACACCACAGTTCAATGCTGTCTGACCTCCAAATGCCAATAAAATTCCGTCAGGTTTTTCCTTAATAATTACCTGTTCCACAAAATATGGAGTTATCGGCAGGAAGTAAATCCGGTCGGCAATATCTTCCGAAGTCTGAATGGTTGCAATATTCGGATTGATCAGGATGGTTTCAACATTCTCTTCTTTCAGGGCTTTTAGCGCCTGAGATCCGGAATAGTCAAATTCTCCTGCCTCACCAATTTTAAGCGCTCCCGAACCCAGAACGATTACTTTTTTAATTTCTTTATTTATCATGATGTGTTTTTGTTTCGAGTTACGTGTTACAAGTTGCGTGTTTTTGAGTCCTGCAAACTGTGACTGCACACTGTGACTTTTCTATTTCTTCTTTTTATATTCGATCACATTATTCATAAAATCATCGAACAAAAACTCAGTATCAACTGGTCCGCTTGAAGCTTCAGGATGAAACTGAGTAGAGAAGAAAGGTTTTGTTTTATGACGAATTCCTTCGTTGGTATCGTCGTTTACGTTGGTAAACAAAGGTTCCCAATCGCTCGGCAAGGTTTTGGTATCCACCGCGAAACCATGATTCTGCGAAGTAATAAAACAGCGGTCGGTTCCTTGCAATAAAACAGGTTGATTGTGGCTTCGGTGTCCGAATTTCAGTTTATATGTTTCGGCTCCGGCAGCACGGGCGAGTAATTGGTTACCCAAACAGATTCCCATGATTGGTTTTTCGGCATCCATGGTTTTCTTAATATTTGCAACAGTTGCATCACACAAAGCCGGATCACCCGGACCATTCGAAAGGAATATTCCATCAAAATCTTCACCACTAAAATCGTAATCCCATGGGACACAGATTACAGTCGCGTTCCGATTCATAAGACATCGTATAATATTGTATTTTACTCCACAATCGACCAAAACTACGCGATGATCTCCGGTTCCAAAAATTTCCACTTTATCGGTGCTGGCAATGGCAACCAGGTTTTCCTGATTCGGATCATAAAAATCAATGACCTCATCCTCGAATTCAATTTTACCAAGCAACGAACCTTTTACCCTTATAATTTTTGTAAGGGCGCGGGTATCAATACCGAATAAACCCGGAACTTTATTTTCTTTCAACCAGTCGCCTAAACTTTTAATAGCGTTCCAATGGCTGTATTCAAATGAATAATCGGAAACAATTAATCCTGTAATATGAATCTTGTCCGATTCATAAAACTCGTATAAATCCCGGTCTTTCGAATTTTTCGGCACACCATAATTTCCGATCAAAGGGAAAGTTGATACCAGGATCTGCCCCGTATATGAAGGATCTGTTAAACTTTCCGGATAACCAGTCATAGCAGTATAAAAAACGACTTCTCCGGCTACCGACTTTTCATATCCGAACGATTTTCCTTCAAATGTTGTCCCGTCTTCAAGAATCAATCTGACTTTTCTTAGTTGTGTCATTGTTGCAATGCTAAATATTAAAAAAAATGCGTTTGGCTACGGCTGTAGGGCAAACGCATGGTTGTTATTTTAAACAAACTTTCTTCACTATGTATCTTCGGATTTTCAACCTGGTTCTTTTCCAGTTTCAATTCGTTTGTGTTTTTCATCTCAGAGCACAAAAATATAAATTTTTTCTGAAAAAAAAGATTGTTTTATTTATTTAATGCATATTTTTGCATCGGTATTGCATAAATATTCAGAAATGAAAAATCGGACGAAAAGACAGCTTGCAGTTAAACAAGCGATTATCAATGGCCGGATCAGCAGTCAGGATGAGCTTTTGCACATCATGAAAGATCAAGGTTTCGAGCTGACTCAGGCAACTCTTTCGAGGGATTTGAAGATTCTGAAAGTAGCAAAGATTTCAGATCAGGCACTTGGGTATGTTTATGTGATTCCTGAAGGTGTAACAATTGATAATCAACGTGAGAATTCACGGATCAATTTTTTGGCCGATGGGTTTCGCGATTTGCAGTTTTCAGGAAATATGGCCGTAATGAAAACCATGCCGGGATATGCAAGTAGCCTGGCTGTTGTTATCGATAATGCTGAGCCTTATGAAATCATTGGAACAATTGCAGGTGATGATACCATTCTGATGATTATGCGCGAAGGAATAACACCAAGCGATCTGATTAACAGCCTGATATTGGTAATGCCTAAATTGGAAGATAAATTAGGATAATTTTAAGATTATAGACAAAAATAAAATGTGAAAATTCAATGGATTTGAGGGATAAAAAGACAAACTGGATTTATTCATTTTGTCTGAATAAAAAAATCAATTTTATTTAAAGAAGAGAATGAAAGAGTTAAAGAATATTCAGGTGATGGTTGCAGGCGAAGAACATCTAAAGTATGTTGACGAGGTGAATGATGCCATCGAACTTGCTTCAAGAGAACGTGGAACCGGGATTGCCCGCCGTACTTATGAATACATTGCTAAAAAGATGACGGAAGGGAAAGCAATTATTGCCCTTGAAAATGGAAAGACATTTGCCGGATTCTGTTACATTGAGAACTGGGGGGAAAAACGGTTTGTTGCCAACTCAGGTTTAATAGTGGCTAAAGATTTTCGTGGAATTGGTCTGGCTACTGAAATCAAACGAAAAGCATTTATGCAGTCACGAAAAGCTTATCCTGACGCAAAAATATTTGGGTTAACTACTGGTTTGGCTGTAATGAAAATTAATCATGAACTGGGCTATCGTCCGGTCACTTTTTCGGAATTAACTACTGACGAAGATTTCTGGAAAGGTTGCCAAAGTTGTGTTAATTACGATATTTTACAACGTACCGGCAAAAGCAAATGCCTTTGTACAGGTATGTTATACGATCCTGCATGGGAAAAAGACAAAAAAGCAGAAAAGAAAACATGGGCAATTAAAGGAACGCTTTTGGACATCATCAATAAATTGAAGCCCAACAAAAATGGCAATCCCCCCAAGGAATCTGCAATTTTAACTTTACTATTCAAAAAGAAAATCAAAAAATAAACGATGACTCCTAACAGATTTCAGGATTATTTCTCATGTAAAATGGCCTTCAGCAAGCCAAATAACGTTCAGTTTAAGGTAATTAATCTTCAATAGATTGATAAATTTGTTCTGGATCTGAATATCTTGTAAGGTAAATAAAGTTGTAAGTATTTAAGCAAATTTGTTAGTGAGTTATCGTTTTTACAAAAAATACAAATAATGAAAGATAAAGTAGTTCTGGCATTTAGTGGAGGTTTAGACACTTCGTACTGTGCAAAATACCTGTCGGTAGAAAAAAATCTTGATGTTTATACAGCCATTGCCAATACTGGCGGGTTCAATCAAACTGAACTTGATGCAGTTGAGAAAAAAGCTTATAACCTGGGAGCAGTAAAGCATGTTACACTTGATGTAACCGATACCTATTACGAAAAAAGTATTAAATACATGGTTTTCGGGAATATTCTCCGAAACAATACTTATCCGATTTCTGTCAGTTCCGAACGTGTATTTCAGGCGATTGCCATTATTGAATATGCCAAACAGATTGGTGCAAAATACGTAGCTCACGGAAGTACCGGGGCAGGAAACGATCAGGTTCGTTTTGATTTAACCTTTCAAATTCTGGCACCTGAAATTGCCATCCTCACTCCTACCCGCGATTTGGAACTGAGTCGTCAGGAAGAAATTGATTACCTGAAAGCTCATGGAGTTGAAGCCGACTGGAAAAAAATGGATTATTCGATCAACAAAGGACTTTGGGGAACAAGTATCGGTGGAAAAGAAACATTAAAATCGAACAAAACTCTTCCTGAAGATGCTTATCCATCTCAGTTAACAGAAACTGAAGAAAAAGAAATTACACTCGATTATGTCGCTGGTGAACTTAAAGGAGTGAATGGCGAAATATTTGAAAATCCGGTTAATGCAATCAGGGCACTTGAAGCTATAGCTTCTCCGTATGCAATTGGCCGTGACATGCATATTGGCGATACAATAATTGGTATTAAAGGTCGTGTTGGATTCGAAGCAGCGGCTCCAATTATTGCAATTAAAGCACATCAGATGCTCGAAAAACACACACTCACCAAATGGCAACAATACTGGAAAGAACAGCTCGGTAATTGGTATGGTATGTTTTTACATGAAGCACTTTACTTTGAACCGGTAATGCGCGACATTGAAAAATTCCTTGAAAATTCGCAGCAGACTGTTACGGGTAAAGTGATAGTCAAACTGAAGCCATATAATTTCGTTTTGGTTGGAATTGAATCTGATCATGATTTAATGAAATCTGAATTTGGTGAGTATGGCGAGAAAAATTCCGCATGGACAGCCGATGATGTAAAAGGATTTACCAAAGTACTTTCAACATCTTTGAAAATCCATAATTCGGTGAATCATACTTTTTAAAAGCAAGTGTCTGAAGAATGAAAGTCACCCTGAACTTGTTTCAGGGTTTCATTACAAATGAGATGCTGAAACAAATTCAGCATGACGTTTCAATCAGGTTTTTTAAAATGATAATCAAGAAAAATGATAAAAGTTGGAATTATTGGAGGAGCAGGATATACTGCGGGTGAACTAATCCGGATTTTATTGCATCATGCACAAACCGAAATTACATTTGTACAAAGCAGCAGCAATTCTGGCAACTTATTGTCAGATGTTCATTCTGATTTATTAGGTGATACAGACCTTAAGTTTGTTGCAGAATATGATTTTCAGGCAATTGACGTAGTTTTCTTTTGCATGGGGCATGGTAAATCAAAAGAATTTCTTGAAAAAAATATTGTTCCTGAAAATGTGAAAATCATTGATTTGAGTCACGATTTCAGACTAAAGCGTGAAGGAAACGATTTCATTTACGGCTTACCTGAACTAAATCGGGAACTCATTCAAAAATCAAATAAAATAGCCAATCCGGGTTGTTTTGCTACCGGAATTCAGTTGGCCATTCTGCCATTGGCTGCGGCAGGATTAATTCAGGACGAATTGCATGTGAATGCCATTACCGGTTCAACCGGAGCGGGACAAGCACCAAGTTCGACCTCACATTTCAGCTGGAGAAATAACAATATTTCGGTTTATAAAGCCTTCGAACATCAGCATCTCGGTGAAATAGGCGAAAGTCTGAAACAGTTGCAGCCCAATTTCAGCAACGACATCAACTTCATTCCTGTACGTGGAAATCATACACGAGGTATTTTCGCTTCAGTATATACCAAATTTGATGGCTCTTTAGAAGAAGCCGTCAAGCTATATCAGGATTTTTATAAGGCGCATCCGTTTGTTTTTGTAAGTAATACCAATCCAGACTTGAAACAGGTGGTTAACACCAATAAAGCTATTGTTTATTTGGAAAAACATGGCAACAAGCTCATGATCCTTTCGGTATCAGATAATCTGCTGAAAGGTGCTTCAGGACAAGCGGTTCAGAATATGAACCTGATTTTCGGACTGGAAGAAACGACCGGATTGGGATTGAAAGCGGTGGCATTTTAGATAGCAGTCGTTGGGAAATAGTCATTAGATTGTCATTTGCTTCTTCTCATTTATTGAAGGAAAGCATCAAGGAGTGACAATTGATGAATGACTTGATGACTATAAATGACCTCTTGGAACTTGGAATTTTAAACTTGAAACTCTTTTGACAATGAATTTATTCGACGTATATCCATTAATGAGCATCACACCGGTAAAAGGTGAAGGTTGTTATATTTATGACGAACAAGGCACCAAATACCTTGATTTATATGGTGGACATGCCGTTATTTCGGTTGGCCATTCACATCCGCATTACATAAGCAGATTGACATGTCAGTTAAATCAAATTGGTTTTTACTCCAATTCGGTACAGATTCCGCAACAAAAAGAATTGGCAGACAAATTAGGCCAACTATCGGGATATCCTGATTACCAGTTGTTTTTGGTGAATTCAGGAGCAGAAGCTAACGAAAATGCGTTAAAACTGGCATCGTTCGTAACTGGCCGAAAAAAAATAGTGAGCTTCAAAAAAGGATTCCACGGGCGTACTTCTGCAGCAGTTGCAGTGACCGACAATCCCAAAATTATTGCTCCGATTAACGAAACTTCTAATGCAGTAATTCTGCCATTCAATGATTTGAATCTGCTTGAAGAACAGTTAAAAACGAATGAAATTGCCGGAGTTATTATCGAAGGTATTCAGGGAATCGGAGGTATTCATGTTCCTGCTGAAGGTTTTTTGGTTCAGGCGAAAAAACTTTGTAAACAGTACGGTGCATTGCTGATACTGGACGAAATACAATCTGGTTATGGTCGCAGCGGAAAATTCTTCGCTCATCAATATACCGATGTAAAACCCGATTTAATTACAGTGGCCAAAGGAATGGGCAACGGATTTCCTGTTGGTGCGCTCCTTATTGCTCCTGAAATTAAGCCATGGCATGGTATGCTGGGAACCACTTTCGGTGGAAATTATCTGGCATGTGCAGCAAGTCTGGCCGTCCTGGAAATTATGGAAAAAGAAAATCTGATTGAAAACGCTGAAAAAGTGGGTAGCTATCTCATTGAAAAACTGAAAGAATTTTCAGGCATAAAAGAAGTGAGAGGACTCGGTTTAATGATTGGACTGGAATTTCCACAACAAATTAATGACATTCGTCATGTTTTATTAAAAAATCATCATATTTTTACCGGAGTTTCCGGAGCAAATACAATTAGGTTACTTTCTCCGCTAAATTTGACAAAACAACAGGCAGATGTTTTTATAGAGGCATTAGCTGCAATAGTTTAAAAGCTAAACTTACATTGGAAAAATGATTGATCAAAAAATCACCATCATTGGTGGAGGAAATCTTGGAAGTGCCATTGCTTTTGGTTTAATCAAATCGAAACAAATACAGCCATCGGCAATTACGGTTACCCGCCGCAGATTAAATTTACTGGAAAAACTTGAAGAACAAGGTGTTTGTGTTTCGAGTGATAATGTTGATGCGTCGAAAAATGCTGACATTATCATTTTAGCGATTAAGCCATATCAGGTACTGGCAATTATTGATGAAATTAAGCCTGTTCTTAAACCAAATCAAATATTAATTTCTCTTGTTGCCGGAGTTGGACTTCAAAAGCTGGAAGAAACAGCCGGTTCTGATGTCCAGATTTTCAGAGCGATGCCCAATACAGCCATTGCTATTCAGGAATCGATGACCTTAATTTCGACCAATGTAAAATCAGAAGAATTGCGTACATTGGTTCTCCACATTTTTGATCAGTTGGGGGAAGCCACTATCATAACTGAAGATTTGATGGCTGCAGCTACTGTATTGGCATCATGCGGAATAGCTTTTGCTCTTCGCTACATGCGTGCGGCTATGCAGGGTGGAATTGAAATTGGTTTTGGTGCTGAAATGGCTCAATACATTACCGCTCAAACAGTAAAAGGAGCAACTGGTCTCATCCTCGAATCCGGAAGACATCCTGAGCAGGAAATCGATAAGGTAACAACACCGAGAGGAATCACAATTACCGGATTGAATGAAATGGAGCATAAAGGATTCAGTTCATCACTGATTCAGGGATTAATCGCCTCTTTCAATAAAATTGAAAAAGGCTAACAAAACCGTTTTGAAAACAAATTTGAGATATAAAAAAATAACTGTCAAAGTTGGCAGTAACGTTCTAACTAAGTCTGACGGCACATTGAATGATGCCAACATTTCTCATCTGGTCGATCAGATTGCTTTTCTTCATAAAAAAGATGTGGAGATCGTACTGGTTTCATCAGGAGCAGTTGCAGCAGGTCGCGGAGAAATAGGGAATGGCAGAAAACTGGATACTGTTTCGGCCCGCCAGTTATGGTCTGCGGTTGGTCAGGTAATTCTCATAAACAAATATGCTCAGGCATTCAGGAAATACGGAATATCATGCGCCCAGGTGCTTACTACCAAGGAAAATTTTGGTGACCGGCTGCATTATCTGAACATGAAAAACTGCATTTCTACTCTGATTGAGAACAAAGTGATTCCAATTGTAAATGAGAATGATACCATTTCTGTTACCGAATTAATGTTTACCGACAACGATGAACTTTCCGGCTTAATTGCATCAATGGAAGACTCGGAAGCTTTAATCATTTTAAGCAATATTGACGGAATTTATGATGGTTCCCCCGAATTGCCGGAATCGAAAGTAATTCGTGAAATTACTTCGAAAAGCAAACCGCTAAACGAGGCTATTTCAACGAGTAAATCGAGTTTTGGCAGAGGCGGAATGCTAACAAAATATCACATCGCACGTAAAGTGGCAAAAGGAGGCATCAACGTTCATATTGCAAATGGGATGAAAGAAAATGCACTGCTTCGGATTATGAATCCTGCAGATGATTTTGCTCATACTATATTTCTTTCAGAAAATAAAAAGTCTTCGCATTTTAAAAAATGGATTTCTTATTCTGAAAGTTTTGCCAAAGGTGCGTTAGTTGTGAATAATGGTGCAAAAGATGCCTTATTATCAAACATGGCCAAAAGTCTTTTACCGATTGGCGTTACTACTGTAGAAGGAACTTTTGAAAAGGGAGATCTGGTAAAGATAAAGGATGAAAACGGACTTTTAATCGGCATTGGAAAGGCGGAGTATAGTTCGGACAAAGCGGAGAAGCATAAAGGAAATAAAAATAACAAAGAAGTAGTTCATTACGATTATCTGTATTTATTGGAATAATATAATATTAACTCGGGATTTGTGTACTGATACCCTTTTCATAGACCCCTTATAGATGCCTTTACCATTGGCAGCAAATTCTCTGAGTTATATTCCCCCCTTCCCCCCCTGGAAGGGGGATTTTAGTTTTTAAAGCTGAGAACGAACGATGTTTAGGCTAACATTTTTCGATCTCGAAAATTTAGTGCTCAGGTACTTAAAATGATTAAACTGATGATAGTAAAAGAACAATTAGGATTGGTGCTTAAAGCCAGCAGAAAACTGAATCTGGTTTCGATTGAAAAAATCAATCAGGTTTTAGAAGATGTAGCCACAGCGGCTATTACAAATACTGAGTTTATTCTTCGTGAAAATGTAAAGGATTTAAGTCGGATGGATAAGGCTGATCCGAAATATGACCGATTAATGTTGACTGCCGACCGTATAAAAGGAATTGCTTCAGATATCCGGAATGTTGCAGCCCTCCCCTCGCCTCTTGGTAAACTTCTGAGCGAAACATTACGTCCGAATGGATTAAGCATAAAAAAAATAACTGTGCCTTTTGGAGTAATTGGCATTATTTACGAAGCACGTCCAAATGTGACATTAGATGTATTTTCGTTATGCTTTAAATCGGGCAATGCCTGTGTTTTAAAAGGCGGAAGCGATGCCAATGATTCGAATGTAGCCATTGTTAAAGTTATTCAGGATGTACTTAGGAAACATGGATTAGATGAGAATACACTTTCGCTAATGCCCGTTGATCGGGAAGCGACTGCTGAATTATTGCATGCACATGGATTAGTCGACCTCATTATTCCACGTGGTTCGCAAGGTCTGATCAATTTTGTACGTGAAAATTCAACGATTCCGGTGATTGAAACCGGTGCAGGTATTTGCCATACTTATTTTGATGAATCGGGTGATATGAGTAAAGGCCAGGCTATTGTAAACAATGCAAAAACCAGAAGACCAAGTGTTTGCAATTCATTGGATTGTTTGATTATTCATCAGAACCGACTCAATGATTTGCCAAAAATTGCAGAACTACTACCTCAAAGTAATGTAGTCATCTATGCCGACGAAAATGCTTATAAGGCTCTTGAAGGCAAATATCCTGAAACCCTTTTGGAACATGCCACGCATGAATCATTTGGAACTGAATTTCTGTCCTACAAAATGTCTGTAAAAACGGTAACGGGTATCGAAGATGCATTGGATCACATTGCAGAATTCAGTTCAAAACACTCGGAAGCAATCGTTTCAGAAGATCCACAGGCATTGGAAATATTCAGAAAGTCGGTTGATGCTGCAGCTGTTTATTGCAATGTATCGACTGCTTTTACCGATGGTGCCCAATTTGGATTGGGAGCTGAAATTGGAATTTCAACACAAAAGCTGCATGCCCGTGGCCCAATGGGCTTGGAAGAACTAACCAGTTATAAATGGATTATTGAGGGTAATGGACAAATCAGACCGAAATAATCTGTGAAATAGAAAATAGAAAAGGCTAAAATTGACGTATCTTTAAACAAAATTAAAAATCAACTAATAAACTGATATGCACCATCATATCGGTCACTTAATTACCTAATGATGAGACATTTTACTTCAGTATACGATCTGGAAAATCTGGATGAAGCAATTAAACTTGCTTTAGAAATCAAAAAATCACCTTACAAATATCAGGATCTGGGAAAGAACAAGACTCTTTTGCTTGTTTTCTTTAACTCAAGCCTTCGTACCCGTTTGAGTACACAAAAAGCCGGGTTAAATCTTGGAATGAATGTGATTGTTTTCGACATTAACGAAGGAGGCTGGAAGCTGGAGACAGAACTCGGAGTAATCATGGATAGTGACAAACCAGAACACATCAGAGATGCAGTTCCAGTGATCGGACGATATTGCGACATCATAGGAGTGCGCTCTTTTGCAAAATTTGAAAATAAAGAAGATGACTACGAAGAAAAAATAATTCAACAATTTATTGATTATTCAGGAGTTCCGGTTGTTAGCATGGAAGCAGCCACTCGGCATCCGCTGCAGTCATTTGCTGATCATATTACAATCGAAGAGTGTAAAACAAAAGCTCGCCCTAAAGTTGTGTTAACATGGGCTCCACATCCACGGGCCTTACCTCAGGCGGTTCCCAACTCATTTGTTGAGTGGATGCGCCAAACTGATTACGAACTTGTCGTAACTCATCCTGAAGGTTACGAACTTGCACCGGAATTTATGGGAGACCTAAAACCAGAATACGACCAGATGAAAGCTTTTGAAGGCGCTGATTTTATTTATGCAAAAAACTGGGCATCTTATTCAGACTATGGCAAGATCCTCTCTAAAGATAGATCATGGACCGTTTCTGACAGGCAAATGGCTATAACAAATAATGCTAAATTTATGCATTGCCTTCCTGTGCGACGTAACATGATCGTGACTGACGACGTTATTGACAGTACAAATTCAATTATTATTCAGGAAGCAGAAAATCGTTTATTTTCGGCACAGGCGGTTCTGAAAATGATGCTTGATAATTTAAAATAATTCAAATATGCCAAATGTGCCTTAAGTACCGGAAAGTATATTTATTACTTTTGAGTGGAAAGTTCAATTTTGGCACAATAACATTATAATATGGAAAGATTAACCATAGTGAAGGTTGGCGGTAAAGTTGTAGAAGAAAAAGAGTCTTTGGATCAGTTACTGGATCAGTTCGCGCAAATTCGTGGAAAGCGAATTCTTGTTCATGGTGGAGGAAGATTGGCTACCAGCATGGCTGAAAGGCTTGGTATCGAAACGAAAATGATAGAAGGCCGCAGAATTACAGACGAAGCTACACTTGAAGTAGTTACCATGGTTTATGCCGGATTGGTAAATAAAACAATAATTGCCGGATTACAAGCCCGTGGGTGTAATTCCATTGGACTGACTGGTGCTGATTTGAATGTTATCAGGGCTAAAAAGAGACCGGTAAAAGACATTGATTATGGTTTTGTTGGTGACATTTTAGGTGTTAATACATCTGAATTACGCTTGTTATTAAACGAAGAAGTTGTTCCGGTTATGGCTCCAATAACCCATGACACGCATGGACAATTGCTCAACACAAATGCTGATACAATTGCGGCAGGATTGGCCATCGAATTATCAAACTATTATACAGTCAATCTATTCTACTGCTTCGAGAAAAAAGGAGTTTTACTTAATCCTGACGATGACGACTCTGTGATCTCAGAATTGAGTTACGATCGTTTTAAAGAGCTACAACTTGAGGGAATGATTAAGGAAGGGATGATACCTAAATTAGACAATGGATTCAGTGCTATGAAAAATGGAGTCAGTCAGGTATTAATCACTAATCCGAATATGATATCAATGGCAAGAGGAACAAGACTAAGTCTAAAAGATTAATTTTCCGTTCTGAAAATTAAGAATCCGGTTCATTTTGTTCCGGATTTTTTTGTCAAAAAAACACTAAAGAATACAAGTTTAAGCATACAAATTACTACTATGAAGGATGGCTTAAGTATTTTGGTAAAAAGACCAGTAACAAGTAAACCTTTCCCGGCTTATTTCGTTTGATTTAATAAGTTTCATAACTACATAATATCCTGAACATACATCAATATTTAGTTTTAGAAATTTTTAAAATATATGATTTGTTTGAGTTGAGGACAAGGACAGGAAAGTAAAATTCAAATCATTTTGCGCAATTGGTAGGTGATTGGTTTCTTAGTGTGATTGATTGTGTGGATTAGAAGAGCCGTTTCAAAGCAGATGTTTTGAAACGGTTTTTTTTTATCACTACGAAAAAAGATCATTCAGTACCTGAATTTATGGAAATCAATTATTTTATTTCCTTCTAAAATTTTAGATTTGTATTATTGTTTAAAATCATTTTCATCATACTTACAGTCCGTTTTTGACAGAAATTGAATTTAAACTTTATCCAACGGGGTATAGCGCAGCTTGGTAGCGCGCGTCGTTCGGGACGACGAGGTCGTCGGTTCAAATCCGGCTACCCCGACAAAATAAAAGTCGGATTTCAAGATTTAGAATTTAGAAAATATAGTTATTATCTAAATCAAACGCTTAGAATTTTTTGGAGATTTTTCTTACACGATTCAGCCAAAAATGGTTCCCGGATCGCCTTCTCAATCATCTCAAAATTGCTTCGATTACTTGTGAAAAGTGAGAAAACCTGACTTACTGATAAACTATCAAAGTTTCTCTTGATAAGCTCTAATTCCTCTCCTTTTTTAATTGTTCCTGAATTCAACACTCTGACATAAACTCCAGGAAATGAAGAATTCCAGAAATCATCAACTACTGCCTGATCACCAAACCGCACACCGAGTTTAAAACAAGGTTGTCTGGGCTGAGAAACTTGCACTTCAGCGTCACCTATTCGAAAACGATCACCTATTCGGATTTCAGATTCATCAAGATTACTGACAGTTAAATTTTCACCAAACATACCCCATTTCCAATCCTGATTCGGATATTTATCTTTCCAAATCGGGTAATGATCGGCAGAATACAAGTAGCATGCTTTGTCTGATCCACCATGGTATCGACGGTCTAAAACATGATCATCAACAACATCTTCAATGCCTAAAATAATCGGTGCATCAGTTTCAAATTTATAAATTCCGGTTTGCACTTGTTCTCCAAGCCATTCAATGGTAGTAGGTTTACCAATATTTGTTGATACTATTCGCATAACCAAGTTATTAATTGAAATTGCTTTTACAAGGTCAATAAATAAATAAATAAAAATCTATTCTTCTTCCAAAATCTCCTGTACACGCCCAACTTCACCAGTTTCCAGTCTTACTTTTATTCCGTGCGGATGATTTGGTGAATTAGTCAATAGGTTTTTTACGATGCCTTCAGTTAATTCACCAGTTCGTTGATGGTGTTTTTGTACGATGTTAACCAACAATCCGGGTTTTACATCTGTGCGCTTTCTTCCGTCCATATTTCTTATTTATATCTGACAAATGAACGAAAAAATTAATTGAATTTTGAAAACCTTTTTTAATAAAAGCACTAGAATAACAAAAGCCTTTCAGTAAAAGGCTTTTGTTATTCTAAAACAGAGAATTTTTACAATTCGTTAGACATTTAATGACAAATATTTTAAAAATTCTTCCTTACGAAGAGGTTCTTTAAAAACTCCACCATATTCTGCCGTTATGGTAGAACTACCTTCATCCTTAATTCCCCTGGATGAAACGCAGAGATGTTTGGCATCAATTACAACCGCAACATCTTCAGTCTTTAAAATTCGTTTCAGTTCATTGGCAATCTGCACTGTCAATCGTTCCTGCACCTGAGGTCGTCGGGCAAAATAATCCACTACCCTGTTAATTTTTGACAGACCAATAACCTCACCGCTTGAAACATAAGCAACATGAGCTTTTCCTACAATAGGCAAAAAATGATGTTCGCAGGTAGAATTCATGTTAATATTTTTTTCTACAAGCATTTCTCCGTATTTAAATTTGTTTTCAAATACCGAAATTTTTGGCTTATTTTCTGGATTTAGTCCTGAAAATATTTCCTGAACAAACATCTTTGCTACCCGATGAGGAGTTCCACTTAAACTATCATCCGTTAAATCCAGCCCCAAATAATTCATTATATCGCGAAATTTACCTTCAATCAGAAGTATCTTCTGCTCATCGCTTAGTAAAAATGCATCTTCTCTCATCGGAGTTTCCAATGAAGTTGCAACATGGTTATCCCCTATCAAATCATATTTGTTATAGTCAATATGATTAAAAGAAGATTGATTTCCGGTTATTTTTGGCTTTACAGTTTCTGTTTTTAAAAACCCATTGACTTTCATACTAAATCCTCCATTATTAAATTGTTTCTGACACTAAAACAAGAAACTATTTTATTTGTTTAATCATTAATTGTTTTCATTAAACAAATCACGCATTAAAATAACGAACAAACAGAATATCAAACAATTAAATAAACTAAATTTATTACTGTGATTGTATTACTGAACTTCAAGCTATTAACATTCAAAAAATGAATTTGGTTCATCTTTTAATAAAAAAAGGCTATCTGAACCAGATAACCCTTTTACTAACAAATAGAATAGCTTCTATTCAGGAGAAACTATACCAATACCTTCGACCTTTTTAAATAACTGAGGATCACCTTTGTATTTTATTTTTCCGACTCCACTAATAGTAGCATTCAATGATTCGGTTGCATATACACTACCTGCACCAACTCCCTCAATTTTAATGTCACATTTTTTTGTTTTAAGGTCACTTGCATCCAGATATCCAGCTCCGGAAAGTGATGCATTTAATTCATCGGCTATTCCATCAAATTCAAATTTAACACCACCCTCACCAATAACATTCATTCTTATTGCTTTTACATTCATCTCAATATTAGCACCACCTTCAACGTGCAGATAAAAATCCTTTAAATCAACGTATCCTTTTGTCTCAAGACTAATTCCACCTTCTATAACCAGCTTCTCAAGATCCTTAAAAGTGATGTAAAGTATTAATTCATCAAAGTCAAAATGTTTCTTTACTATTTTTAAACTAAGCGATTCTTCATCCGAATTAACATCTATATATTTAAAATTGTCTTCGTCTGTTTTTATGCGCAAACCAGATTGTGATCCTTGTTCAAGAACGACCTTAAAAGCGCCTTCCAGATAAATTTTCGAGAATGGATGAATGGTATAAGTTCGTGTATCAGTATCATCCCAAGGTTGATCAACTGGCATAACCGGGGCAGCTAGAAGTTTAGAGACCAATAATCCAAGTGCAAAAATAAGGCTGGTCAATCGAAGAAAATACATAGATTCAATTTTTGGTTATTCAATTATACGATTCAAATCTATCTAAACGAATAGAAGTTTCTGTTTTCTTATCGACGAATGGCCGAATTCCTTAGGTGAAGTAAAATTTTCGGGGAATTATCCGATTTTCCTTAGAAATCAGGATTAGTACTATGAAAAGTTGTGTGCATTTTTCTTAATTAGCTTTTTCAGATAGATCAACAAGTAAGAGGGTAAAACTATTCCAATAATCAACATAACCAAATCAAGAATCCGAAAATTATCAGGAACGAAAATTCTCAGTCCTAAGAACAAAGCTACCAGCGCTAACATAAAAAAGAGAGGTACGAAAACAAAAACCTTCCGGGTTTTATTTAGCCAAACACTTAGCGAAAACCAAATAATACCAGCACTCACCCCAAGATATGTTTGATTAATTTCTCCTTCTCCATACTTAAGAAATCCATAAATAACAGGGACTAATGACATGATGTATAAAAACCGGTAAATACTGCCTACCAATCTTTGTTGTTGATATTCGTTATCAATTTCAGGAAAAAAAGTAAACTTTTCGTTTCTGACAATTTGAAATTCAGGAGCCAGAAGATCGTGCTCAGAATGAATAATTTGGCGCTCTATTGCAATTTTAGTCGCTGCAATCACCGCTGATTCCTGATAATCTTTTCGATGCCTTAAAATTTCCAGAATCTTAACATCTGTATAGTTCATATATCGCTCATAAAAACCAGACAACCTACTCTCTCCCTGCTCCGAATTATTCATTACGTTTTTTTTACAAAAATAGGTCTTTGAATTTATTAACAACGATTAAAATGCAAATTTGTAAAATATCGGTAATTTAGTTCTTTCAAAATTTAACCGGGAGATATCCCGCCTTGCTTGTAAAATCAGAAACAGCCCAAACTATAGATCTGTATTACATCTGATTTAATTCGGTTTAGTTGAATTGAACCTATGAAATTTTTGCATGTTTTAGTTTTTCAGGATAAATAAGAAACGATTATTAATTTTATAAATACTTATTTTATAATCATGTATAACTTTGAATATCAAAACCCTGTCAAAGTAATCTTTGGTAAGGGAGAAATTGCAAAAACAGGAAGAAACATTCCCGAAGGTTCAAAAATTCTGCTTACGTATGGCGGTGGCAGCATTTTTCAAAATGGTGTTTATAAACAGGTGAAAGATTCCATTCAGGGATTTGAAGTTGTCGAATTTGGAGGAATTGAGCCAAATCCGCATTTTGAAACGCTAATGAAAGCTGTTGAAGTTGTCAAAAAGGAAAATATTACCTTCTTGCTTTCAGTTGGAGGTGGGTCAGTACTCGACGGAACTAAATTCATAGCTGCAGCAGCCTGTTATACCAAATCAGACCCCTGGCATATTTTATCCAGACAAGCTAAGGTTACTGATGCGCTTCCAATTGGAGCTGTATTAACACTACCGGCAACAGGTTCTGAAATGAATGGAAATTCCGTAGTAACAAGGGTAGAAACCACTGAAAAATTATCATTTTCATCGCCAAAAGTAATGCCGGTTTTCTCCATACTTGATCCGGAGGTTATTTTTTCCCTGCCTGAAAAACAGGTTGCCAATGGCGTTGCTGACGCGTTTGTTCACGTTATTGAGCAATACCTTACATTCCCTGTTAATTCTCCAATACAGGATCGGTTTGCAGAGAGTATTTTAAAAACATTAATGGAAGAAGGACCGAAAGTATTGGCCAACCGGACAGATTATGATGCAGCCGCAAATTTTATGTGGAGTGCAACAATGGCTTTAAACGGATTAATTGCTGTTGGTGTTCCGCAAGATTGGGCAACACATATGATCGGTCACGAACTGACTGCTTATCATGGAATCGACCATGCGCGCACGCTTGCAATTGTGCTGCCGGGAGTTATGCACATAAAACGGGAACAGAAGAAAGATAAAATATTGCAGTTAGGTGAACGCGTTTGGGGCATATTAGATGGATCAGATGACGAAAGAATAAATGAAACGATTCAGAAAACAGTTGATTTTTTTGAATCGCTAGGTATTCCAACGAAGTTACCCGATTACAAAGTTTCTACTGAAACTATCGATACCATTTGCGACCGCTTTCAGAAAAGAGGATTTAAAGTTGGTGAAAAATCGAATATTGGTCCTGATGAAATTCGCCTGATCCTGGAAGACAGACTATAACACAATATTATTTTGTATGAAGGATTCCATTCGGTAAAAGGATGGAATCCTTTTATTTTAAAAGAATATTTTTGCTAATGAAGTAATTCCCTGGCAGTTTTCATGGCTGTTACAGAGAAATTTTCACCACTAAGCATTTGAGCGATTTCTTCAATTCTTTCCTTTTCAGTTAGTTTTCTGATGGAAGTAAAGGTTTGGTTGTCCTGATCAAACTTATAAACCTTATAATGATTTTTTCCTTTTGCTGCAATCTGTGGAAGATGCGTAATATTTAATACCTGTACCGATTCTGACATTTGTTCGAGTATCTGGCCCATTTTTATGGCCACTTCGCCTGACACACCAGTGTCTATTTCATCAAAAATAATGGTTGGCAATGAACGCGCATCAGTTATTAATGTCTTAATCGCGAGCATTAATCGCGACATCTCACCACCGGAAGCTATTTTACCTATTTCCTGTAATTCCTGACTTTTATTCGCCGTGAACATAAAGCTGACTTCATCAAGTCCTGTTGCTGAAAAATCGGCAAGTTCACCAAACTTCATCTGGAATATGGCATTCGGAATCCCAACATTCTGCAAGACATTTATTACTTTGGTTTCAATTGCATTTGACACAGCTTTTCTTCTATTGCTGATATTGACCGACAAATCTTTTAAAATTGACATTTCTTCAGCAATCTGTTTCTTAAGAAATTCAATTTCCTGATCATAAGAACTTACCAATTGAATTTTCGCTTCAAAATCAGACTGAATCAGTAAAAGTTCTGAAATGGATGACACACGATGTTTTTGTTGCAATGAATAAATCTGATCGAGACGTTGGTTTATCTGCTCAATTTGTTCCGGATTGTTTTCGGTTTTGTCTTCAATGATTGAAGATTCTGTTGCGATATCCTTCAACTCAATATAAACTGATTCAAGACGGCCAAATATACTATCTGCTTCAGAAAATACAGCGCTTAGCTTACCTATATTATTGAGATTTTCC
Source organism: Prolixibacteraceae bacterium (assembly GCA_041736275.1). Lineage (GTDB taxonomy): Bacteria > Bacteroidota > Bacteroidia > Bacteroidales > Prolixibacteraceae > Aquipluma. Next base: position 65,348 of record JBGSUC010000027.1, on the reverse strand, counting down.
TTAATAACAGCAAGAACAGAAGGTTCATCTTCGCTAAGATTCTGGTAAATTTGCCCAAATACCGACCTGATCTCTTCGGCATGTGTCAGCTTTTCGAGTAAAGCTTCCAATTCGATCTGCTCATTTTCGGTGAGTTTTGCTGTATAAAGTTGCTGAAACTGAAACTCATAATAATCGAGATCTTTCTTTGATTGTTCCGAGAGGAAAAGTGTATTCCGGAGATTTTCCTTAAGTGCGTTATATTTTTTGAATTCAAGAGTAAAACTTCGAAGCAAATCCCCGTTCTCTGCAACCAAATCAACCAATTTCAACTGGTAGTACTTTTCGTTCAATTCCAGATTTTGATGCTGAGAATGAATATCAATCAACTTTATTCCCAAGTCGTGCAATACCTTTACATTAACCGGAGTATCATTAATAAATGCTCTCGATTTACCCTGAGGAGTAATTTCACGGCGAAGAATTGTAATGTCTTCGTAATCCAATTCATTCTCATCAAAGAAATTTCTCATCCCGTAATTCCGAATATCAAAAATTCCTTCGGAAGTACATTTTTCGGTTTTAATTCTCAAAACCGTGGAATCTGCTCTTTGCCCTATTATTAGCCCTATTGCGCCAAGTAGAATAGATTTTCCAGCTCCGGTTTCTCCGGTAAGGATATTCAAATCACTGCTAAAATCAATAACAAGCGAATCGATTAAAGCATAATTTTTTATCGAAAGAGATTTTAGCACAGGAATTTACGAATTAAATTAATGATCGAAAAATTAAGGATGACATGATCAAATCCGATCATAAAGATAACTGAATATTCAAATTTCAAAAACTCTCGGATTTAAGAATTTTTTCGTATTTGGTGCCGTTCGATGGGTCGCACTCATTTAACAATACAGATACCCGATTTCGCTCATCCGGAAAGGATTTCGAAAAAATATTAACCAGCTCGTCTGATTTGGCATCAAAAAAAACCTGAAGAATGTATAATGATGGTCTTGCCCGAAATACTTTTTGTATCGATTTCAAAGATTCAGCAATGACTCCTCTACCCTCCGCTGCTTTATCGGCCATAAGATCGAGTCCTAGTCTGTGATACTGATAGGTACAACTTCTGAATCCGGAATACGACTTATTTAAAATATTTTCGATCAGCCAATAGCGGTTTCGTTCACTTTCATATGCTTTCCAGCCCTTTTCACGCGCATTCTGCGAATTATTGACTATTGACTGAGCCTTTTGGAAAAACTCTGTTCCTCCTTCCGGAGAGAAAGAATCGTAATCCATACCTAAAACGATGTAGGCATAAAAGGCTAATATGTTAGTAAGGTTGTCTTTATTGGATGTTTCATTGAATTCTATAGTCTGATATTCAATATATTTCGCATGAAAGTCATTATCCTTAATATTCAGCAAAACAGTTTCGTAAGAAGACCCGAATACTGGCCGGCGAAGCTGAACATTAATACTCCCCTTAAATTCATCCGATGAAATCTGTTCTTCGAGGTTGATAAAGAAATTGCATTCGATCCGTTCATCCATCGAAAATTTTTGATCAGTCCATTTCCTATTATTCATAAACTCATACAAATCAGATTGCATGGTTTCAAACATGTTTCGGTTTGCACCTTGTATTTTTTGGGATGATATGCTGATATTGCATCGTAATTCCTGCGCAAATAACTGACTTGTGCAAAAAATCATCACTATCAAAATATATCTTTTCATATCAGAAATTTATTCGAATTTAAAAGAGCCAGGTGTCAGCATCAAAATGAAGAAAACGGTAAAGCCTGTAACTTTATTTTTGATCCAATCCCAAAATAATACGGTCAACAATATCCGTTGCCACATTGTCCTTGGATTTTAACTCAAAATGAGTCATATTATTGCCTTTATCGATTATTGTTATTTTATTGGTGTCCACTCCAAAACCAGCTCCCCGATCATTCATCGAATTTAACACAATGAAATCCAAATTTTTACGATTTAGTTTCGAAAAGGCGTTTGTAAGTTCATCTTTGGTTTCTAAAGCAAAACCAACCAGAAGTTGTTTTTCAGTTTTCAGTTTGCCCAATTCGCCGGCAATATCAATAGTTGGTTTAAGCTGGATAGAAAGATCATCCACTCCACGTTTAATTTTATCTCCTGAAATACTTATCGGAGTGAAATCAGCAACAGCAGCGCACATTACAGCACCATCGCTTTCAGGAAAAAGCTGAATGCACTTTTCATACATTTCAAAAGCTGATTCTACAGAAATAACAGTAACCTCAGGATTAGAAATCTTTATATTAACCGGTCCTGAAACGAGAGTAACTTTTGCCCCGGATTTGGCAAGTTCACTGGCAATGGCATAACCCATTTTGCCGGATGAATAATTTCCTATAAACCGAACAGGATCAATTTTTTCGTAAGTTGGTCCGGCAGTAACTAAAAAATGCCTATTCAGCAGTTTTTTTTTTTGATCGAAGAAATTAACCACTTTTTCAACAATAATTTCAGGTTCTTCCATTCTTCCTTTACCGTGCAGACCACTTGCCAATGCACCTTCTCCGGGTTCAATGATTAGATTTCCGTATGAACGTAAAGTTTCAAGATTTGCCAGATTTGCAGGATGACTGAACATATCCAGATCCATTGCCGGAGCAATCATGACAGGACATTTAGATGATAAATAGGTTGTTATAAGAAGATTATCGCAAATACCATGAGCCATTTTCCCAAGAGTAGAAGCAGTAGCTGGAGCAATTAGCATCAAGTCAGCCCATTGCCCCATATCGACATGTGAATACCAGGTACCATCATTAGCCGAAAAAAAATCAGACGCAACAGGTTTGCCTGAAAGCGCCGACATGGTAACCGGAGTGATAAACTCTTTAGCTGCAGGGGTCATTACCACCTGCACTTCGGCACCTTCTTTCACAAGACCCCTTAATAGTATAGCTGCCTTGTAAGCAGCTATACTTCCGGTTATCCCGAGAACAATATGTTTTCCTAATAGCCTCATAAAGGCTTCTTTTACAATTCTTTGTTACGGTTTTCCTTGGCAGGATTACGGTGATAAATCTGATCGTTTACAAATTCTTCATAAGCAATCAAAGTAGGTTTTGGAAGCCGTTCGTAATATTTTGAAATCTCAATTTGCTCACGATTTTCAAATACTTCTTCCAAATTGTCCGTATAAGAAGCAAACTCCTGCAATTTCTGACTAAGCTCTTCTTTCATTTCAGAAGCTATCTGATTTGAACGTTTTGCAAGAATCATAACAGTTTCGTAAACATTACCTGTACGGCTTTCCAATTCTCTTAAATCTCTAGAAATTGTAGTAGATTCTGCTTTTGTTTTCTTAAAATCCATATTATTTAAATATTTGAATCCGGTTTATAATTTAACAACTTTGCTGTTGTTTCATGGTACTTTTCAACTTCCTTCCGGTACTTACTGTCCGGATATTCGTCGACAAAGGTAAAATATTCATCCAATGCAGAGCTCAATCGTTCACGCTTTTTTTCTTCAACACTTCTAATCGCAAGCAAATACTTTGCTTTTAGCAGCATATACATCAATTCTTCACGGTATTTTGTATCAGGAAAATCTTTCAATGAAGATGTTAAAGCAACGACTGCAGCCTTGTAATTGTTCATATCATAGTACAATCTGCCACTTAAATAGGATTTGTAAACTAATTTATCACGTAATTCAATAATCAAACGGTTAGCTTCTTCAACCCTGCTTGACGACGGATATAAATTAATAAACAACTGAAGTGCATCAATGGCATTCTGACTAACCTGCTGATCAAGTCTTGGGTTTGGCGAATCAAGATAAAAACAATAGCCAATCATAAACTGAGCTTCTTCAGCGTATTCACTTCTTGGAAATTCTTTGATCAACGATTTGAAATAATGTCCTGCCATCATATTATCCTTCATTCCAAACTGACTTTTGGCATAATAATAATAGACTTTATCGGCACGACTTGTACCTCTTACAATATTAATAAGCTCCTTAAGTAATGTAGAGGAACGAACAAATTGGCCATCTTCATAATATTCAATGGCTTTTTTATACTTAAATTCGTAATCGGTACTTTTAACTATTTTATTATAGTCGCTGCAAGAGCTTAATAAAAGTAAAAAAACAATAGCTATTGGTGCGAAATTTCTCATTTTCATAAACATGGCGCAAATATACATTTTTATACAAAAATAACGACCGAAAAATAGAACGAATTATTAAGACTGCAAACCTGTTTAGTATTAATTAACAATTTTGCAGACTTATTAAAAACAATTACATTTGCAACCTAATTTTTAAAACCGGATCAAGTGGACATTTTTGAAAAACTGAGAAACAATATGGGTAGCCTGGGTAAGTATATGCAGCAGGCTCATGGATATTTTGCTTTCCCTAAACTGGAAGGTGAAATTGGTACCAGAATGAAGTTCAGAGGAAAGGATGTTTTAGTTTGGAGTCTGAATAATTATATCGGACTGGCTAATCACCCTGAAGTTAGAGAAGCCGATGCACAGGCTGCCGCAGATTATGGTATGGCCTACCCGATGGGTGCCAGAATGATGTCCGGGCAAACCAGCAAACATGAGGAACTAGAGCAAAATCTTGCTGAATTTGTTGGAAAAGAAGATGCATTTCTGCTTAATTACGGTTATCAGGGAATGGTATCTATTATTGACGCTGTTTGCGGAAGAAATGATGTTGTTGTTTATGATTCAGAAGCACACGCTTGTATCCTGGACGGTGTTCGCCTACATATGGGTAAGCGTTATGTGTACTTGCACAACGACATGGACAGTTTACGCACTCAACTGGTAAGAGCAACTAAACTTGCAGAAAAGCAGGGTGGCGGCATACTTGTCATAACAGAAGGCGTGTTTGGAATGTCGGGTGATCTCGGAAAACTTGATGAAGTTGCTAAATTCAAAGATGAATTTGATTTTCGCTTATTAGTTGATGATGCTCATGGCTTTGGAACGATGGGTGCAACAGGTGCCGGGACTGCAGAACATTTTGGTGTTTCGGATAAAGTAGACCTTTTGTTTGGAACTTTTGCAAAATCGATGGCCGGCATTGGTGCATTTATTGCCTGTAACGAAGATATATGCAATTACTTACGTTATAATATGCGCTCGCAGACTTATGCAAAATCATTACCAATGCCTATGGTTATCGGCGCATTAAAAAGACTTGAACTACTTCGCACCAAACCTGAATTGCGAGAAAAACTTTGGTACATCGTAGATAAACTACAAAGTGGATTGAAAGCTGAAGGGTTTGATCTTGGCGCAACAAATTCATGTGTTACCCCTGTTTACTTTAAACGTGGTGTCGGTGAAGCGACAAGCGCTGTAATGGATCTTCGTGAGAACTTTAATGTATTTTGTTCGGTAGTAGGTTATCCGGTTATCCCCAAAGGACTCATCATGCTGCGCTTAATCCCTACTGCAATGCATACACTTGAGGATGTAGAATATACCATCAAAGCATTTTCTGAAATCAGGAAAAATCTCGAAGATGGCAAATACAATACTTCTCAAATTCCGACAATAATCGACTAAGTAAGTAAGTAATATAAAAAACCATCTCACACGGGATGGTTTTTCTTTTTATATTTAAACTCAAAATTAGCCTCTTTAGCTCAGTTGGTAGAGCAGCTCATTCGTAATGAGCAGGTCGGCGGTTCGAGTCCGCCAAAAGGCTCTGGTTGAAGCAATAAATCCTTCAGAAAGAATGCCCTAAATGAATTACGTTAATTGCATTGGCAAAGCAAAATAGAATGTACTTCCTTGATTCAATTCACTCTCTACCCAGATCCGGCCACCATTTCTCTCGATAAAATCTTTGCAAAGGAATAACCCAAGTCCGGTACTTGATTCGCCTTCTGTACCCATTCTATTGGTTTTAACATCAATACGGAACAAGTTACTCAACATTTCCGGACTCATTCCAATCCCCGAATCTTTTACAGAAACTTCAACCATTTTATCGTTAGTAATTCTGGCAGAAATACTAACATGACCACCTTTATGTGTGAATTTTATTGCATTGGAAACCAGATTCCTGAATATGGTCAGAATAATGTTGGTGTCAGCATATACTTCAATGTCTTGCGGAATATTGCAGATTAAAACAATGTTTTTATTTTTTGCCGATTCCAGACTCATTGAAATACTTTCGTCCAAAATGGTCAGCAAGGGAAGCAATTTGGGTTCAAAAGCGATTATTCCTTGTTGCATTTGCGACCACTGAAGCAGATTTTCAAGCAAATGAAAAAGATTAGTGGCTGATTTTTTCATGCGTTGAGCAAGGTCTTCGATGTCAGCCAATGTAAGGCTTTCCAACTCTTCAGCCATTATTTCTGTTAGCCCCAAGAATCCATTGAAAGGACTTCGCAAGTCATGCGCTATTATGGAGAAAAATTTGTCCTTCGTTGCATTTGCTAATTCCAGCGCCTCCTTCTGATCGGTTAATTCTTCATTAATGGTTTTTAATTCCTCACTTTGTCTTACAACTTTAGCTGTTTCTTTGTCGACAATGCGTTCAAGGTGTTTCTGTTGTTTTTTTAGCGAAGAAATGCGCCAACGATAAAAACCGAACAAGCATGAAAAGATAAATACAGCCAGTAATAACCGAAACCATAGTAATTTCCACCATGGTGGACGAATTGTGAAGGAGTATGCAAACTCCCTGCTCCAATACCCTTCGCTGTTTACTGCTTTTATTTTAAAAACATAAGTTCCGGGTGAAAGATTACTATATGTTGCTTCATTGCTTAGAGTTGTTGCATTCCAATTCTCATCCAGTCCTGATAATTGGTATTGATATTTAACCTTTTTACAATTTATTTGAGCTATTCCTATAAATGAGAAAGTGATGAAATTGTTATTGTATTTTAAGCTTAAATTTTGCGGAATGCCATACCAATTATTCGTTTCATCAAAATTAAAATCAGTAAAGATTACGCCATTTCCGAGAAGAATACTTGTATCTCTGACCTCAAACCGGTTTTGTTCTGCCGGAGTTGGGAAAAGCAGATTTGACCAATTAATCCTTTCGTTAAATAAAGAAATGCCAGTTAATTGTATGTTTGGCGGAATTATGTCCGCCTTATCGCCTTCGGGATGGAAAGCGGTAAGCCTGTCGTTGGTGCCAATCCAAATAGTACCGGTATTGTCTTGACTGATGGCTCCACGTGTACAACCAATTCCCAAAAAACCATCATCATAGCCGTAATTTATAAACAACGGCAATTCCGGGTTATTTACTTTTAACTTTAAATTTTCGACTTTCATTCTGGATAAACCAAACCTGGTGGCGAACCACAGATTATTGTTTTTATCCTGAAGAATACTTAGAACATTATCATTACTTAAGCCTTCTTTTTCAGTAAAATACGTAAAATATTTCCCATCGTATTTTGAGACACCACCACCACCGGTACCAAACCAGATGTTATTATTGTTATCTTGTAAAATGCTGAAAACTGAATTATTGTTTAAGCCTTCTTTCTTTGTAAAATTAGTGAGACGGTAGCCTGCTGATTTGCCTGAAATAGGCTTCTTGTTGTCCTCCAACGATTCGTCCGGAATTAGTTTTGATACACCACCACCATCTGTACCGAACCATATATTTCCGTCTTTATCCAGCAAGCCACACACAATATAATCATCACACAATCCTTCTTTTTTTGTAAAGTTCGTAAACGATTTTCCATCATATCTTGAAACTCCTCCACCATAGGTACCAAACCAGAGATTTCCAATTTTGTCCTGCAAAATAGAAAATACCTTATTATTACTTAATCCTTCTTTTGTGGTGAAATTAGTAAAAGACTTTCCATCGTATTTAGACACGCCTCCACCATCTGTACCAAACCAAATGTTTCCACTTTTATCCTGAAAAATGCTAAAAACACTATTATTGCTTAACCCTTCCTTTTCTGTAAAATTAGTGAACGATCTTCCATCATATTTCGATACACCTCCGCCAAAAGTACCAAACCAAAGGTTCCCGGTTTTATCCTTCAAAACACTGAAAACCTTATTGTTACTTAAACCTTCATTTATTGTGAAATGCGTAAATAAATCACCTTCATACTTACTAACTCCGCCATTTGTTCCAAACCACAGGTTATCACTTTCATCCTGTAAAATACTATAAACAAGATTATTACATAACCCTTCAGCTACTTTATAATGACTGTAGCGTCCTACACTTTTTGAAAGATAACTTTCTTTGTCTGGATCTTCCTCATTCAGGTTAAACTTCGTAATACCACCTCCACCTGTACCAAACCAGAGAGCCCCTTTGGTGTCTTGCAAAATACTATAAACTTTATTGTAGCTTAATCCTTCATTTTCAGTGAAATTAGTAAACGATTTCCCATCGTATTTCGAAACACCACCATATGTGCCAAACCAAAGAGTTCCGCTCTTATCCTGGAAAACCGACAAAACGGAATTATTAATTAATCCTTCTTTTTCTGTAAAATTCACGAACGATTTCCCATCGTATTTTGAGACACCACCTCCCCCGGTACCAAACCAAATATTTCCATTTTTGTCCTCCAGAGCCGATAAGACCGTATTTTTGCCCAACCCTTCTTTTTCAGTATAATGCGTAAAATATTTCCCATCATATTTCGATACTCCAGCAATAGTACAAAACCAAATATTTCCGCCTTTATCCTGCAAAATTGATAAAACAGAATTATTGATTAATCCTTCTTTCTCGGTAAAATGGGTAAAATATTTTCCGTCGAATTTTGATACGCCCCCACCATCAGTTCCAAACCATATATTATCGTTCTTGTCCTGCAAAACGGACCAAACTCGATTGTTGCTTAATCCTTCTTTCTCGGTATAATGGGTAAACGATTTTCCGTCATATCTTGATACGCCTCCTCCATAAGTACAGAACCAGATATTTCCACTTTTGTCTTGGAGTTGACAATTTACTGAACTATATTTTATCCCCTGAAGCTTACTAAACGTGCTGAAATTCTGAGGATTTTGATCTTTTATGTACGCGTCTTTTACAATTTCAACTTCAGGTATTCCTGCCACAAAAGGATTAATAATGGAGGGTACTACTCTGGGAATTAAAAAAGTATCCTGACCGGGAGTAATTGACCGGGGGATGCCAGCTTCAATAATTGATGGTTTACCAATTTCGCCTTCGTTGGTACTGCTATAAACAACAATTGGTTTGCCCGCAATTGTAATAGTCGGTTTACCAGCCAGTACAGCATTGGGACTTGCCATACTGTCGATTGGGACATCATAGCCGTTGGCTTCTACCACCATTGGGCTAAAATCTATTGATTTCTTTGGGTTCTGCTGTTTGACGCAAGAAAAAAGTAATAGCGTAATAAGAATTGTACTAATGAATTTATTCATCATCCCAGCAAACGTAAAAAAATATCCAGCTTTAATCTTGAAATATTTATCCATCAAATTCATAAACCGTTAGCAAAATGATGATCAGATCTTTTAATTACCTAACAAAGCTTTTCGCTATAAATGTATATAAAAATATTAATCAGCTCATTGGATTTTGCAATTCAGAAGAGTGCACGTTCAGATGGATTCATCAATTAATCTAATTGTCAAACATATACAAGATATTTTTTTGTATGATCTATCTCCATGTTTTTAATTAGAGAATCAGGGTTGCGAAATGTCAATACATTTTTTTCAAAAAAAAAGATTGGTGCTAAGCTGAAAAAACTACTTTTGCACGATCATTTTTACTTACCAAGTTATCCAGATATATAGATATGGAAAGTGAATCATTAATTCTCTTCTTTATAGTAGCACTGATCCTTGTTGGTGGTGCAATTATATTTTCAACACTTGTTGCGCCCAATTCATTTAATCCGGCTAAATCGGAACCTTATGAATGTGGTATTCCTTCGGAGGGTCCTGCATGGATCCAATTTAATGTTGGTTATTACCTTTTTGCTATTATTTATCTGATTTTCGATGTCGAAACAGTATTTCTGTTTCCCTGGGCAGTCGTGATGAAAACAATTGGCATAAGGGCATTTATTGAAATCATTATTTTCTTCTTCATACTGGGTCTGGGACTTTTGTATGCATGGAAAAAAGGAGCTTTGAAATGGGTGTAAAGATAAAATCAATGGATTATGAAGATTTCGGCGATAATGAATCGCTCGAACTCTTAAAAAAGTCTGGTGGAAATGTCTTCCTGACAAGTATAGAAAATCTTCTGAACTGGGGTCGTTCGAACTCGGTGTGGCCACTTACATTTGCAACCAGTTGTTGCGGAATTGAGATGATGGCTGCCGGAGCTTCGCGACACGATTTTGCCCGTTTCGGAATTGAAGTTTACCGTGCTTCGCCACGTCAGGCTGATGTAATTGTAGTTGCCGGAACCGTTGTCCACAAAATGGCACCGGTTTTAAAACGATTATATGATCAGATGCCCGACCCCAAATATGTAATTGCGATGGGTGCCTGCGCTGTTTCCGGCGGACCGTTCTTCTACAATTCATATTCAGTTGTTCGTGGAGTTGATCATGTCATCCCGGTTGATGTCTATATTCCCGGATGTCCTCCCCGCCCGGAAGCATTGCTCTATGGGGTAATGCAGTTACAACGAAAAATTAAGGGCGAAAAAGTTTTCAACGCGGAAGATCCGGCAGATAAATTGCTTTAATTGCACAGAACATGCTAAATACACAGGAATTAACAGATATAATCAGGATTTTTGAACCTGATGCTGAGTTTCCGGAAGGAAAACAACTATTGGAAGTTATTGTTCCGGCAGATAAATTATTTGCTCTTGTAGAACAACTTAAGTCAGATAAAAGAACTGCTTTCAATTACCTGATCAACCATACTGCAGTTGACTTTATTACTCACTTCACCTTAGTTTATCATCTCGAATCAACCGATTCAAGAAATCTGGTTGTATTGAAATCGTTGATTGCGGATCGTGAAAATCCAACAATCGATAGTTTGACGGCATTGTATCCAACTGCTGAATATTTTGAACGCGAAGTTTTCGACTTGTTTGGCATTCGGTTTAACAACCATCCAAACATGAAAAGGCTGTTTCTTGAAGATGACTACGGATTCCCGCTTCGCAAAGATTTCCGCGATGAAGTAAATATTATTGAACGTTAATACTCAATATATGAGTGAAGAAATTATTAAAGACGTGATTGTTGGGGAAAATGAGGACTACATTATCAATATGGGTCCACAGCATCCTTCAACGCACGGAGTTTTAAGGCTCGAAGTATGCCTGAAGGGAGAAACGGTAAAATATCTTACTCCTCACATTGGCTACATCCATCGGGGAATTGAAAAAATGTGCGAAGCAAACACCTACCAGCAAATTATTCACCTGACCGACCGGATGGATTACCTTTCGGCTCATATGAATAACGAAGCTGTTTGTATGATTGTTGAAGACGCTATGCAAATTGAAGTTCCTGAACGTGTAAAATACATTCGCACCATTTTGGATGAGTTGAACCGAATTGCATCACATCAGTTATGGTGGTGTGCATTTGGGATGGATCTTGGCGCATTAACTACCTTTTTCTATGGTTTGCGCGACCGTGAAATGATTCTCGACATTTTTGAAGAATCCTTTGGTTCAAGATTACTGCACAGTTTTATTACTCCCGGCGGGTTAATGCACGATGTTCATCCTAACTTTCAGAAACGAATCAAAGAATTTATTACCTATTTCCGGAAAAAACTTCCTGAATACGACCAGTTACTGACTGGTAATGTAATTTTTCAGAATCGCGCCAAAGGCATTGGCCTGATGAGTAAGGAAACTGCAATTGCCTATGGAGTCACAGGACCATCAGGACGTGGATCAGGATTTTCGTGTGACCTAAGGAAAATTGCACCCTATGGAGCTTACGATAAAGTTCAGTTCGATGAAATTCTGGAAACTGAAGGCGATGTTTTTGCCCGCTACCAGGTTCGGATGCGCGAAATGTGGGAATCAATGAACATTCTGGAACAACTGGTTGACAATATTCCTGAAGGCGATTTCACTGCCAAAATGAAACCGATCATCAAACTTCCAGCCGGTGAATATTTCCGGAGAGTGGAAACTGCCCGTGGGGAGCTTGCTGTTTATGTGGTGAGTGACGGAAATAAAAATCCGTACCGTATGAGATTCCGGACGCCTAATTTCAGCAATTTGTTTGTTATGAACGAAATTTCTGCCGGATGTAAAATTGCCGACCTGATTGCCATCAGCGGTTCACTCGACTTAGTAATCCCTGATATTGACAGATAAATGAACAAAGATATGTCACCAAACATCTACGATTTTTCGACACTTACCGGCGCTATTCATACCTGGTTATCAGGCATGATGTCTTCCGGATGGGTCACTTTTACAGAAATGGTTCTCGTCGGACTTGTTTTTCTGCTCATGTACGCATTGCTGGGACTCTTCCTGGTTTACCTCGAACGTAAAGTGTGTGCCATTATACAGAACCGGATTGGACCAAACCGGGTTGGAAAATGGGGAATTATTCAAACCATTGCCGACTTAATTAAACTGTTGATGAAGGAATTAATTCCGATTCGCAAATCCGATCCTTTGTTATTCAATCTTGCACCTTTCATTGTAATTATCTGCTCTTTCCTTGCCATGGCTGCATTACCATACGCTAAAGGACTACAGGCTATCGATTTCAATATAGGTGTATTTTATGTGATGGCTGTTTCGTCGCTCAGCGTTGTAGGTATTTTGCTTGCAGGTTGGTCGAGTAACAGTAAATACTCACTGATTGGAGCCATGCGAAGTGGAGCACAGATTGTAAGTTACGAACTTTCGGTTGGTCTTTCGTTATTGGCAATCGTTGTATTTTCAGGAACCATGTCGCTTTCAGGAATTATTGAAAGTCAGGCTAATGGATGGTGGATTTTTAAAGGACACATTCCTGCATTCATTTCGTTTGTCATATTCCTGATTGCCAGTACTGCTGAAATCAACCGCGGACCTTTCGATTTAGCTGAAGCCGAATCGGAACTAACCGCAGGTTTCCACACCGAATATTCAGGTATTAAATTCGCCTTTTTCTTTCTGGCCGAATACATGAATATGTTTATTGTGTCCGCACTTGGAGCTACTGTATTCCTTGGCGGATGGATGCCATTTCATATCGGAAACTGGGAAGGCTTTAATCATATTATGGACTTTATTCCTTCTGCAATTTGGTTCTTTTCCAAAACATTTTTTATCATTCTGATAATCATGTGGTTTAAATGGACATTTCCACGTTTAAGAATCGACCAGTTACTGACTCTTGAATGGAAATACCTGTTACCGATAAGTTTGTTCAACATTGTATTGATTGCCTTCATCGTACTGATGGGTTGGCATTTTTAATCAAAAACTACGATGAATAGTATAGCAAAATATTTTACCGACCTGTTTAAAGGAATTTCTTCGCTGTGGGCAGGAATGCGTGTCACAGGGAAATACTTTTTCAGCCCGGGGGCAATTGTAACCCAGCAATATCCGGAAAACCGCGCCACCCTGAAAATGGAAGACCGGTTTAAAGGCGAAGTCATTATGCCTCATGACGAAAACAACCTGCATGCCTGTACTGGTTGCGGAATTTGTGAAATGAACTGCCCAAACGGTTCAATTGAAATTTTAACCGATCGTGTTGCCAATCCTGAAGGGAAACTGGAACGGGTAATTGACAAGCACATTTACCATTTGTCGATGTGTACCTTTTGTGGATTGTGTGTAAAAACATGTCCATCGAATGCACTGTCTTTTGGTCAGAAATTCGAACATGCAGTTTTCGATCGTAATAAACTCACCAAAGTTTTGAACCAGCCAGGGTCGAAACTAAGAAAGGAGGCTAAGTAATGAATGTATTCATGTTTTATATGTTTTCAGGAATTATCCTGATTTGTTCGCTTTTATCGATCACAACCCGAAGAATATTAAGAGCAGCTGTTTACCTGCTTTGCGTTTTGCTTGCTACTGCCGGTTTGTATTTTATGCTGAATTATCAGTTTATGGCAGCAGTTCAGCTAACCTTATATGCCGGCGGTATTGTAGTGCTGATTATTTTCAGTATTCTGCTTACCAGCCACATTACACATCGCTTCAAACATCCTGATATTACTAAACTCCTAATGGGAATTGGTGCAGCAGCGGTTGGAAGCGGTTTGGTTATTTCAACGATACTCTCCCACTCTTTTGAGGCAACATCGTCACCTGAACTTCCGGTTAACATGACAGAAATTGGAAATCAGCTGCTTAGTACCGAAAAAAACGGTTATGTGCTTCCATTCGAGGTCATCAGTATTTTATTACTGGCTGCCATGATTGCAGCAATTGTAATTGCAAAAAAGGAAAAAAATAAAAATTCAGAAATATGATTCAGGGAATTCCACTCGAACATTTTTTAATCGTAAGCACGATCATGTTTTTTATCGGGGTTTGCGGTTTCATTATTCGCCGAAACTTGATTACCATGTTAATGGCCATTGAACTTATCCTGAATTCGGTTAATATCAATTTCGTAGTTTTCAACCGTTACCTGTATCCCGATCAAATGCAGGGGCATTTCTTCTCACTTTTTATCGTCGGTATCGCTGCGGCAGAAGCATCTGTTGCAATTGCACTGATTATCAATATTTACAGAAACCTGAATAATATTGATGTTGAGAATGTGAATGAAATGAAGTATTAAAAAGTTTAAAGTCAAAAGTTTAAAGTCAAAAAACTTAGGAACTTAGGAACTAAAAATATAAAAAACACAAAATAATGGCAGGATATACTTACACCGTACTCATTTTATTGATACCACTGGCCGTGTTTCTGATAACCGGATTACTCGGTATGAAATGGAAACCTATTGTTTCCGGAATAATAGGAACAACGGGAATGGGAATTTCGTTTACACTTTCTATCATTACCGCAATCAGCTATTTCTTTGGTGATGCAAATGGTGCAGAAGGGTTTCAGGCGATCATTCCTTTCGAAATCAAATGGCTGCAATTCACCGATACCCTTATTATTAAAATGGGCATTCTACTCGATCCGATTTCGGTCATGATGTTGGTTGTGGTAACTACCATTTCGTTTATGGTTCATGTATACAGCCTGGGATACATGAAAGGCGAAACGGGATTTGCACGTTTCTATGCATTCTTGTCACTATTTAGCTTTGCGATGCTTGGGCTGGTTATTGCAACCAACATTTTCCAGATGTATATTTTCTGGGAATTGGTAGGTGTCAGTTCATTCCTCCTGATTGGATTTTATTACACCAAACCATCGGCAGTTGCAGCTTCAAAAAAAGCATTTATAGTTACTCGTTTTGCCGATTTAGGCTTCCTTATTGGGATTCTGATTATATCTTATATTACCGGAACCTTTGATTTTGCGAAATTGAATGAACCTGGAACAACCATCTTCGCCAGTGCAGCTACCATGAGTTTCATGGGCATTTCAGCAATGACCTGGGCAATGACCCTGATGTTTATCGGTGGTGCCGGTAAATCGGCCATGTTCCCATTACACATCTGGTTACCTGATGCAATGGAAGGCCCAACACCTGTTTCTGCATTGATACATGCTGCAACCATGGTTGTTGCCGGTGTATTCCTTGTTGCGCGTATGTTTCCTGTTATTCACTTTCAGGCTCCAATGACTCAGGAAATAATTGCCTACGTTGGAGGATTCACTTCGCTTTTTGCAGCGGTAATCGCAATCACTCAATACGATATTAAACGAATACTGGCTTTCTCAACCTTGTCGCAACTCGGATATATGATGTTGAGTCTTGGTGTTTCCGGATATGGCGGAGAAGAAGGTTTAGGTTACATGGCTTCCATGTTCCACCTGTTCACACACGCCATGTTTAAAGCGTTGCTTTTCCTCGGTGCAGGTTCAATCATTCATGCTGTTCATTCAAATTTAATGCAAGATATGGGTGGTTTGCGGAAATATCTTCCGATTACTCACATTACTTTTCTAATCGCTTGTCTGGCAATTTCTGGAATACCACCATTCGCTGGATTTTTCAGTAAAGACGAAATTCTGGTGGCGGCTTTAGAACATGATAAACTTTTATTTGCTGTTGAATATATCGTTGCGGGTTTGACCGCTTTCTATATGTTCCGTTTGTATTTCGCCGTTTTCTGGGGAAAAGATCAGCATTATCACCACACTCCTCATGAGAGCCCGATGACAATGGCTATTCCATTAATGTTCCTTGCATTTATGGCAACTTTTTCCGGATTTTTACCTTTCCACAATTTGGTAACTTCGGACAAAATGGGATTCGAAACTCATACTGATTTATGGGTTGCTATTCCTTCCGTTTTAATCGGAGTACTCGGAATTGCTATGGCCTGGATTCTCTACAAAAAAGAAAGTACTGTTCCGGCAAAATTGGCTAAAAGCTGGGGCATTTTATATACTGCAACTTATAACAAATTCTATTTCGACGAGATTTATCTTTTCGTAACCAAGAAAATTATTTTCAATTATATCTCCCGTCCAGTGGCCTGGTTCGACCGTCACATCATCGATGGGTTTATGGTTGGAATTGGTTTGGTAACCGAAAAAGTATCTTATCAGATTAAAGGAATGCAATCAGGACAATTGCAACATTATGCTTTCATGTTCATTGCCGGTACATTGGCACTGACTCTTTCGATGTTGTATTTCATGATGTAAAACAGAATTAAAAACTATATCAAATATATTCTCATGAATATTCTGACTTTATTAGTATTAATACCGATTTTAACCATCATTGCGATCCTTTTTACAAAGGATTTAAAAGGTGCACGAATGGTTTCGGCAGTCGGGATGGGTATTCAGCTCATCACAACAGCAGTTCTTTTGTTCATGTATTTTGCTGAACGGAAAACCGGGAACCTGCACGAGATGCTGTTTACCGCTGATTACATGTGGTTCAAGAGTTTAAATATCCATTATTTTATTGGCGTTGATGGTATTGCTGTAGCAATGCTTTGCCTGACTTCGATTGTGGTATTTGCCGGAATTTTTGCTTCATGGGAAATGGAATACCTTTCCAGAGAGTTCTTTATTTCGCTTATTTTACTGGCAACCGGCGTTTATGGTTTCTTCATTTCTCTTGACTTGTTTACCATGTTCATGTTTTATGAAGTAGCAGTAATCCCGATGTATTTGCTCATTGGTGTTTGGGGAAGCGGACCGAAAGAAAGTTCGGCCATGAAGTTAACGCTGATGCTCATGGGAGGTTCTGCCCTTTTAATGGTAGGTATCTTCGGAATATATTACAATTCGGCTCCCGATGGAGGACCGCTAACTTTCAACATTCTTGAAATCGCGAAAGTTCATATGCCAATCGCAGCACAACGTTTCTTTTTCCCATTCACATTTATAGGATTCGGAATTTTAGGTGCCTTGTTTCCATTTCATACATGGTCACCTGATGGTCATGCTTCTGCGCCAACAGCTGTTTCGATGCTTCACGCCGGAGTACTAATGAAACTTGGAGGTTACGGATGTTTCCGTGTTGCCATGTTCCTGATGCCTGAAGCAGCCAACGAAATGGCCTGGTTCTTCATCATTCTGACAACAATCAGTGTGGTTTACGGAGCTTTCGGAGCAATCTGGCAAACCGACCTGAAATTCATCAACGCATATTCTTCAGTGAGCCATTGCGGACTGGTAATTTTTGCATTACTGATGATGAACGAAACCGGAATGGACGGAGCGATCCTTCAAATGATTTCACACGGTTTAATGACAGCCCTATTCTTCGCTCTGATTGGTATGATTTACGGACGAACACATACCCGCGACATCAATAAAATGGGTGGTTTGATGAAAGTGATTCCTTTCCTTGCTGTTGTTTATATGATCGCTGGTTTCGCGTCTTTAGGTCTTCCTGGCTTAAGCGGATTTGTTGCTGAAATGACCGTATTTGTTGGAGCATTCCAACATCACGATATGTTCCACCGCGTTGTAACTGTAATTGTTGCTTCTTCGATTGTAATCACCGCTGTTTATATTCTGCGGGTGGTTGGTAAAATATTACTTGGACCGATCGTAGACGAACATCACCTTCATCTTCAGGATGCGAAATGGTTCGAAAAATTAAGTACGGTAACACTTGTTTTGGCAGTTGCTGCCATTGGGATTGCACCTCTTTGGTTGTCTGACACAATTTTGGCAAGCCTGAAACCAATAGTTGCCAGACTGGCTATGGTCATTCCTTTTTAATTTAAGTTTGAAAAAATAATATCAAAAATATGGATCTCGGACAATTTCTACTCATGCGACACGAATTGCTGCTCACTTTTGCAGCAATAGCAGTATTGATCGCAGAAGTTTCGACCAGCGAAAAAAATAAGGCCAAACTAATTCCTTTTATAATTGGACTGTTTGCACTGATCACTATCATTGGATTTATACCTGGTGAAACAGGAAATTTATTCGGCGGATCATATCAGTCGAGTCAGCTAACCGTATTCATGAAAAATGTTTTGAATATTGCGGTGCTGATCGTTTTCCTTCAGGCTGAAGGCTGGCTCCGTAAGGAAGAAAACTTAAATAAAATCAGCGAGTATTTTATCCTGACAATCGCAACCCTAATAGGGATGAATTTTATGATTTCAGCAGGCGATTTCCTGATTTTTTACATAGGACTCGAAACAGCAACCATCCCAATTGCCGGTCTTGCCGCATTTGATAAGTACAAAAGCCAATCGGCTGAAGCTGGTATAAAACTGATTCTGTCTTCTGCTTTATCTTCCGGAATCCTGTTATTCGGTCTTTCAATGATTTATGGAGCAACCGGATCGATATATTTTGCCGACATAGCTGCAAAAGTTGCTCCGAATGCACTAATTGCACTCGGGTTTGTCTTTTTTGTGAGCGGTATGGGTTTCAAAATATCCCTGGTCCCATTTCATTTCTGGACAGCAGACGTTTACGAAGGAGCTCCAATCAATGTGACTTCATATCTTTCTGTCGTTTCAAAAGGTGCTGCAGCATTTATTTTTACGATCATTCTGTTTACCGTTTTCAAAAATATTGTTGACTTGTGGAAGCCTCTTATCTACACATTGGCTGTTTTCACTATGACTCTGGCTAACTTGTTTGCTTTACGTCAGAATAACATCAAACGTTTCCTCGCATTTTCGTCTATTGCTCAAGCCGGATTTATTCTGCTGGGAGTATTAGGTGCCGGTGAATTAGGAATGGCATCTATCGTATATTTTGTATTAATATATGTTTTTACTAACCTGGGAGCATTCGGAGTGGTAGCAGCCATTCACAATGCATCGGGAGTTGAAACCATTTCAGGATACAATGGATTATATAAAACGAATCCAAAGCTTAGCTGGTTGATGACCATGTCATTGTTTTCGCTGGCAGGAATTCCTCCTGTTGCAGGATTCTTTGGTAAATTCTTCCTGTTTACAGCTGCTGCCGGAAGCGGATATTTTATTTTGGTACTGATTGCTGTTTTGAATGCGACTATCTCGTTGTATTATTATTTAAGAGTGGTACGGGCCATGTTTATTGAAAAGAATGAAGAACCGGTTCCGGCATTCCAAAGCTCAGTTGCTATGCGAATTTCTTTGGTGATGTGTGTTGCCGGAGTTTTTATAATCGGTTTTGCAAGCGATATCTTTGAATATATCCGCAGCATCAGTCAATTGTTTTTAAACTAATAAGACTTCAAAAATGGCCCTTAATAAAGGAAAACATATTGTAGAAGAAATCGAAGGAGTACGCTGTTCTGTTGTCGAAAAAGGAGTTTCGCCTGAGCGCACCGATTTTTTGAGAAAACTGCTCGAATTAAATGGTTATTCCGTAAAAGTAGCGGTTGAGGATGAGTCGGAAACAAATAAAATTGGTGTCACCGACCTTTTATTTAACCCGGTAATTGACGTATACAAACATCGGCTTAAGACTCCTTCAGGAAAAAAAGTAACTCCTGCATACTGGCTTCAGGAATCGATAAAAGAAACCGAAGCTGAACTAAATTACTGGGACTTTAAAGCATAAAACAGATAGAATAAACATAAAAAGGGAATCTTCTTGAGAAATCAGAAGATTCCCTTTTTTATTCAACGAAAACAGAAAAAAGCCATTATTCAGTTTCTTCCTGATTAACGAATGCAGAATTATAATTTCCGGTTTGAGTAATGTAAGAAATGCCACCACCACTTTGATGTGCATTAACCAGATTAAAATCTCCTGTAATGTCAATCTCCGAATGGTTTTCCTTCCCTTCCTGTGCAAGTTTGACTCCGTATTCATCTGAAAGCGGATCAAAATTGCCATTAAAATTACCATCTACATCAATTCTCGAATAATTTGATTTCCCTTTTTGATCCACTCCAATTTCATTATAGGTACCATCCAAATCAATAACTGAAATGCCACCATTCCCTTTTTGCATAAATGTAACCAGATTATAAGCTCCATTTACGTTTTGATCGATATAGTTTCCTGTACCAGTTTGATTTGCAAAAACACGGTTATAATTGCCGTAAATATCCTGATTTGTATAATGGCCGGCTTGCTCGGTGTCACCACCTCCTGCCCCACCTCTTTGAGTGATGGTAGCTTTATTGTAATCGCCCTCAATATACATTTCGGCTTCTGAGTTTTTGCCCATCTGCTTTATTGAAACTCCAACAGTAGGTACAAATACATGGGTTTCATCATGCGGAGGAGGAATTACCTCAGGCATGCCACCATCACCTTGGCCATGAGATTCACCTTGATTTCCATTTCCTCCGGTATCTGGTGAACCTTCATCTGTTTCACCTTCTGTTTCCGGAAATTTACCTTCTTCATGTTCCATATAAATGCTACCATTTCCGGTTCCATTGATAAGCATGCTAGACCTATTGGTATTTCCACTTTGAGATGTCCAAACCTGATTCCAATCACCATTCAGAACCTGAAAAGCAACATGTTTTCGACCTGCCTGATAAATCCATGCCTGATTGAAATCACCATTGGCCGTTTGTGTCATTTCGTGGTAATCGCCATCCTGATTCGGAACGGTTTCATCGTTCATAGCAGGTTGAAAAGTTGCAGCAACGATAGGACCCGGTCCGGTAATATTAAACTGGTTATTGCTGCCGTTCTGTTTTTGCCAGGATTTATTAAACGATCCAAACTGATATAAAAATGTCATATTTCCTTCACCTCCGTAACTTTGATCGACCAATGAATAATTATCCTCGCCGCCAGGAGTGATTACCTGAGTAGCTTCATCTTCCATCTCACCAGATTGAAAAACCCAGGAATATTGAGGTTTTAGCGAAATTTGCTGAACCAATACGTTGTTTGTCAGACCTACCTGTGAGACTTTTGTATATTGGTCGGCTCCTTCCTGAAAAACATTTACAGTTTGCGTTGCATCAACATCCTGATCATCAGCAACCAGAACATTTCCAGATTGAATGACATCCGCAATATGATCGGCACCTGTTTGATACAAGTTTGCCACGTTTTGTGCTATAACAAAACCAGTGAAAAACATAATTATAAAAAACAAAATTAGTTTTCTCATGATATTGGATTTAAGTTAACATTAGAACTACTACTTCAAATTCAATATATCGCATTATATCTGATTAAAATAGTTGAACAGTATCTAACCTGGATTCCTTTCGATCCTTCAGTCTTTACATTATACTTTTAATAAATTTCGACCAATTAAACGAAAAAAACAATACGTAAATTCAGCAATAATAACTCTATGAATAGGTGAATTTACCTATTAACTTCTTCACCAAACATTTAAAATATCACTTACAACTCCCTGGTTTTGAAAGACCATGTTGGACTAAATGAAATTTTATTGCCTTCGTATTTGGCAACTACATACCAGAAATAAGTGGTTGAAGTTTTCAAATCACTTACGGTAACTTCTTTTGCTGAAATGTCCTCTCCTACCAGTTTTTGAACCGTTGAATTCGATTCAAAAATATAAATGCTATAAGTTAAGGTCGTACTTGCTTTTTTACCGTCAACATTCCATTTTAGGGTAAAACCTGTCGACTGATCCAGAGCACCATTTCCAGGTACCGGATCATAAATCGTGATGTTGCCAATGTTGTTTTCATCCTTAAAAATCAGAAAGTCCAATAAAGTTTCTTCCTCTCCATAGATTGCAACAGATAAAGTGTTGCTCAAATAATCCTTCTTTTTAACATTAACTGCAACTTCGCCTTCCTTTATTTTTGGAATTATAAATTTGCCCTGAGCATCAGTCAATAATGAAATACTTGCCGGCGTAGTAGTAATCAAAACACCCTCAAGTGGCAGATATGTATCACCATCCAGTACAGTACCATTAACTGATCCGTAACTGATGATATCCAGCTTTTCTTCATCGCATGACAGTAGGATAGCCAAAAAGCTTAAACATATGATATATATATTTTTTTTCATGATGAGTTATATTTATTAATAAGCCAATTTTTGTTTCAAATTAAATAAGTAAAGTTTCATCCCTAACGAGATGCCCCAGCTTGCATCGTTATAACGACCATTCCTCGCTCCATCAAACCGATCAATTAAATAATAATTCCATCCGGAGGAAACAGTAACGCCTAAATTTTTCCTGAATAAATATTCCAATCCAAATGAACCGTTGACCTTTGGGATAATCTTATCTCCGGACAAGCCAACACTCCCCGAATTGAAATCGATTCCTCCCCCAAGGCTAATATATGGAGTGAATTTATCAAAGGGCAAAAAAACATACCTGAGTGAAAGATCACTAAAAGCCGATTTGTCATCCAATTTTTTCCTGACAGTCAGTCCTCTGTAACCGATTTCAGAATCTAAAAAAACATGGCTGTTTATTGCGGCACCAAAGGATATTGATGCTATAGGTCTAACTTCTCCCGGAGAATAATCGCCAATGAAAGTATTCGATCCGGCCGAAATACCTAAAGCAAGTTTACCTCTGTTATTTTTTTCAATTAATCTTCCTAAAGGATCTGAACTATAATTGATTCGTTTTTCATCCATATAATTTTTAATCGCCACATTAGCTGTATCGTATGGATTTTGCAATGCCCACAGTTTATCCTGAATACCTTCTATAATTAAACTTTCGACTGCCTTTTCGATAGCTTCGGTAACACATATTTCAGAAGGTTCATTATAGGAAAAACCTGTTTCAGCCTCCAATAAACGCTTCGATTTCACATAACGAAATAACCCAATTGAAACTTCCTGCGACAAAATTGACTTGGTGGTATAAACGGTTTTTAAAACCTTACCATTAGCCGACGAAACAGCGCGAATATAAATACTGACCCGATCTTCACGGTACTGGCCCGAAGCATCAGCTCCAAAATACCGTATACCAGCCCCCCCGGTTAAAATATTAGATTCGTATGAAATAATTCCACCTTCAAGCAACACTCCCGCAAAAAGAAGTGGTGGAAGTAATGAACCATTGTTCTCCTCGCCTCCTTCATATTGAGCACGACTTGTTCTAATAATTTTCCGTTCATTCAATAAATTAGCCATATTTTCGCGCTCTATCGGGATAAACCAACCCGACTCTTCCAATGCACGAATTAAAATAGTAGTAGCACCTTGCGTTACAGCCGTCGACCAGTTGGCTCCGGTTTCAGATGCCTTGTATTGTCCGGTCTGATCTCTGAATTTATATACTGCAACAACAATTTTTTCCTGAGCTTTCGGCAAGTCCAAAAGAATTTGTTTTGCCGGAGTTTCCGGGCCAATTATTGCTCTTCTGGGTTGCATTGGCTGATGCATATATGGACCACAAGCTGCCACCAGGACCATAAAAATCAGCGCAATAAAAATCCTTAACAGAATGGTTTTCTGTATCATAACTCTTATATATGTGAGATTTAATTAGAAATACGGAACTGACACCGTGGTTTGACTTCCTGTTTTATTATCCAGAATCGTAATGTTCAAACCGTCGGCCTGATCGCCAACTTCTATTTGATAATCGCCCAACACATAAGTACCGGCACTTAAAGCATCTTCTCCAAATTGCTTCGCCACAATTTGTCTCGAGAGCTGGCTCAAAATCTGACGATTCAGACTTGCTGAAAAATCTGCCAGCGGATCTGAACTGTAAGGACTGTATGAACTTGAACTGCTCTCCTTGATGTCGTTTTGAGCTTGTGCCGAACTCATTAACCAACTGTAGTTGTAAGGATTCCCTCCAAAAGCGGGATTTTTGGGTTGGTAAACTAAATCTTGTGCGTAAGTTTTTCCTGCCACGAAAAAAAATACCATCGTTAATGTAGTCAATAAAATCTTCATGATGTTTGGTTTTAGTGTTATTGGTTTTTAAATCTTCATGTTGAAATTTTTAATTGCTTTTTTTGAAATTTTGTTGCATAATCCTTTTGTAATAAGTTATAAAATAACAGGTTTCAACTTTGGAAATGTTGAATATACAGCAGGAAACTTCAGGTGTTAGAAATCCATTTTCCTATTAGGCTTTATCCAAAATCTGATATCTTAAGTTTGTTATTGAAACCCTGCATTTATCCACAATTAAAAAATCCCCGAACCAGCCATATCATCGCCATTTAATTGCCTCATTATTTCTTCGTAATTGGCTAAATAGCTTTGAGTTGTCATAATCGCATCAACTGATAAGCCTTCAACAATATCCTGGCGAGGTTGAAGGACTGACTGATAAACCGGAGTGTCATTAATTGAAACCACAATTAAAGTAGAGGTCAGGCGAAAGGGCTTTTCACTGATTGTAATCGAATAGTTTTTTGCCCCAGAAGGAGGTTCCCAACCATTGTAAAACAAATCGTAAAATTCTTTCCCCGTTTTAGTTTTTGTATCATCTACAAGTAATCCATCAATCTCAATTTCATAGTCGTTCGTGTTTGCCGGCTGTTTAACGACCTGATCAAATAATTTTTTGAGAGATTCCGGCACAGGCTTTGTTTTTATGCTATCCTTCTGTTCTGAAAAAGGGATAAATAATAAAGCAGAGAGTAATATGGTTGCCAAATAATGCATATAATTATTTCATTGGAAATGAGAAAAACGATTGATCGACTACCACTTTCATATCACGGCCGCTTTGGCTGATCTCTATGCCACCCAAAGTGTTCGCAAACTCATTATTTATCTGTAAAGTCAAATTCACTCCAGATTGAATAAATGTATTTCCATTTGGTTTAGATTTAGAAGCTTCTGATGCATTTAGACTTAAACCTTCACCTTCCTGAATAACCGTATCGAACAAAATTGTTCCAGAGTTATTTTCCTGCCTGTAACCAGCGATCGAATTGTTTTTACCTTTCTGATACAAAAGCAGGTAATTATTGATTCCTTCCTGTCCGGCAGAAATGGTATTGTCGCTGCCCAATTGAACAGTCATGATACCATTATTGGTTCCTACCTGATTAATTGTCAACTTATTTCTTTCGCCTGTAATTATTGCTTCGTTAACTGAATTTTCATGTCCGAAAGCAAAAGAATTTCCATTTACGTTATCTAAACCATAACCATATTGATATCCTTGCTGACGGGCAAGTTCAGATGTTACATAACCCAACTGAAAACTCAGGAACATATTTCCGCTTCCAATCTGTCCTATAGTCATTTCATTTGAATTTCCCTGCTGAATACTGTATGATTGATTGGATAAACCAGAGCCTGGATCAGCCTGTTGATTAACTGTTGTTTTATTCTGATCGCCAATCTGTTGAGTCAGAACCATGTTACTTATTCCGCGATTCAAGGTCTGAAAACTCATAACATTAGTAATCCCCTGTGCATGAATCTGATGAATTCCTCCTTCAGCCTCATGTCCTTCATTTTGAATATTTCCCTGAGAAAAACCCAAATGACAACTCAGAAAAAATGCAATCAGAAAAATCATCTTCTTTTTCATACTCTAATTATTTGATCTTAAAGTACTGTTTGGAATTAACATGAAAACCAATTTCATTTTGCCCGTATTTCTTTTCATGCTCATTTCGTTGCTCTGCTTTTAATCACCCCGGCCCGAAGGCCGGGGATTAAACCATCACATTAAGGATTAAGGGACTAACCTATTCCGATTTGAAGATGGTGGCAGGTATTTTAATCATATTATGGTTGAACAACAGACATACTTTGTGTTACATTGGCCACATTTCCACTTCCTGACTGAGAAACAGAACCAAAATTATCTCCACCAGTTTGTGTCTGATATGCTTCATTTGCAGAACCATTTTGCCAAATAAATCCTTCATTTGGCATCAAGTTTCCATCCAAATTAGTTTGAGTTTGAACAGCGATATTGTCAATATCACCCCACTGGTAGATCTCAGCCATATTAAGTGGAGCATATCCAACTGTTCTAGCATTACCAGAGGTTTGAATTTGGGTTGCTTCATTTGAGTTCGAAGCTTGTTCAATCTTGGCTGAATTAAGATTTCCTAATTGAGTCTGTATTGCTGAATTATCATTTCCGGATTGCGAAACAAAAGCTATACTTTTCCATGAATAGTCTTGCTGAGTCTGAACTGAGGTATTACCACTACCTGATTGAAATGCCTTAGCATCATTTGCCCAACCATCTTGCTTCTGTGATGCAAAATTATCATTTCCGGATTGGTCAATCAATGCATTTCCAAAGCTTCCTTCTTCTTCTTCCAACAACTCACTGTCCTGAGCCTGTTCTGCAGTATTTCCACTTCCTGACTGATTAATTCTCGCTTCATTACCATATTTTAACTGATTCTGTGAAGCATAATTATCATTACCGCCCTGGATAATTTCTGCAAAAGAAATTCCTTGTTGGTTGTGAGGACCCTGAATCTGCAATGCCGCATTGTCATTTCCTGATTGATTAACAAGTGCCTTCAATGTTCCAATTTGTGTTGCTCCTGTTAAAGTACCATTGGCAATTTGTCTTACAGTAGCCACGTTTGTTTCTCCTGACTGAATTACATCAGAAAGTGTATTATACAAAACATTATAATTAGTTTGAGTAACATTAGCTGTATTCTCCATATTGGATTGAGTAACATTTGATACATTGAGTATCCCTGCCTGACCAACTGTTGCTGTCTGGTCTGTACCTGATTCATTTATTGTACTAACGTTGCTTTGTCCAAATGCGAATCCTGTGGTAAGCATAAAAGCTGAGAAAATGAAACTTAGTTTTTTCATGATTTTTAATTTTTAAATTAATACTAGATAAACTGAATTTGTCTGTTTTGATTTATAATGTACTTGTATTTATAATTGAATCTTCTTTATGGATCTTTACCTCCTTTCTTTATTATTTTGGTTCGTTTGCGATATATTGACTTGATTATTATTCTTTGTACATCAAACTCCTATGTTGTGCGATGCTGTTTCTTTGTGTTTCTGTATACCATTATCAGAAGTCCTGGAAAAGGCTTCCATACTTAAAATACATAATACAACAATGGTTAAAACTGTATTCATAATATAATTTAAAGGTTGATAAATTGTGCAAGGAAGAAGACACAGCAATCCTATAATTCTATTATTCAACAGATTAACAAATCAATATCGATTAATAAAACGATACAATGTAAGCCTGGCAAATTCTGTGTTGTCCCTTATATCACAAATTCACATAATCACTGATTCAAATTTCGACCTTTTAAATCGATGAGTCAATACGTAAATTCAGCATACACAAAATCAAAAAAATGGGTGATTTTACCTATTGACTTTAAATAAAGTCAATGATATGGAGCAAAAGAATTCAAGAGGATTTTCTGAAATTAGAAAACTATTACAAAAACAAGGATGAAATTCTAATTGTAATTTTAAGTTTGATTGAATTAAATTCTGAAAAGTATTACTACAGCAAAAAAATGCCTTTTCTTCTATCTGTAATTTTGTTACTTATTTAGAAAATATCTGTATGCCTTTCTTTGCGGACCTCAGGCAAGAGAAAGATAAAATCACAAATGCAAAAGGCATTTTTTCGCTTGTGTCAGATGTTTATGAGGTTGTTTCGAAGTGCATATATTATAACTTCAATCATATTACTTGTACCAGTCTTTTCCATTAATCTGGCCCGATGTTTTTCAACTGTACGGTCTGATATGGAAAGTTTGTCTGCAATCATTTTAATAGGCAATCCTTCCATGGCAAGGCATAAAACCTGATTTTCACGATAAGAGAAAACGCTGTTATTTTGTGGCTTAATATCAATACTATTATGACTGAAAACTTTGGCAAGTTCTTCACCCAACGATTGGGTTACTACGATATTCTCTCGTTTTAGAACATTGAGTACATCAGAAATAAATACTTCATTTTCTTCACTTTTTTTATTACTCAACGCCACTAATCCCATCATAAGTGAATAACCGGAATATTTTTCATAAACCGAAACATGGAGCGTAGCATCATGCATCTCACCATTAATTGGTCCAAAAGATACCGTTTCGCTAAACGAATTCATCAATTCGTGCATGCATCTGGTTATTTTAGCTTTAATCTTCTGATATGACAAAGCATCCAAAAAATCTTCGATTGAATAAGATGTTATGTTATCCTTTTGAATATCAAGCATCTTTAATAATGATTGATTCGCTTCAAAAATAACATAACCATCAAATAAAAATATCCCATTGGGAGTTAGATTGAATAATGCTCTAAACTCCCGTTTTCCAATTTCCTTGAGTTTTTGAAATTTATTCAGTCTTTTTTCTATGGCATTAATTAGATTTTCATTTTCAAATGGTTTCACAAAATAATCATCTGCTCCCAAATCCAACCCAAATCTTATATCCTGAATATCGGAACTTCCCGTAATAAAAATAAACGGTATACGATCGACCAAAGTACTCTCCTTTAATACATTAAAAACCTGAAATCCATCAATCGGATCCATTCTAATATCACAGAGTATTAAATCCGGATTATACTCAAACGCTTTTTGAATTCCTGATGCGCCATTATTTACATAGCAAACATCGTAACCGTGTACAATTAACAGGTTCATTATTGTTTTACCCAGCTGAATGTCATCTTCGATAACCAGAATCTTAGTTTGGTAATTCATAAGGCATAGTGATTATAATTTTTGTCCCCTGGTCAATAATGCTTGAAATACTTACATTCCCTCCTATGTTTTTCGTTAAAATGTCAACAATGGTAAATCCCAATCCTGTTCCTGAAAACTGCTTACCATTTGAAGCTTTATAAAAAGGCCTGAATACCTCCTCTATTTCATCTTTAGGAATTCCAATTCCGGTATCATGAACTTTAACAGTAAATTGAGATTGATGATCAGAAATTTTAATTCTTATTTCGTTATTAGAAAATTTCAAGGAATTTGAAAGAATATTTAATACTATTTGTCTAAGTTGTTTTTGGTCCAGAATTATTTCATCGTTAATTAAGTTCCATCTGATTGATATTCTATTACAATCAAAACCTTGTACTGAAAGTTCAATAAATATACTGTCGAAGAGCTGTTTTACGAGAAAGATTGAAGATGTTTTTTTCCCTTTGGATTTAATCGCAATATTGAAATTAGTTAACTGATTTAGAAATCTTTCTATTTCGTTTATGGCACCTTCCAATAAGCAGAAACATTCATTCGTCAACACTTCGTCTAAATTAAACCGAAACATCTTCAAAAGCTGAATATTCGATTTAAGAATGGCAACCGGGGTGCGTAATTCATGAGAAATTGTGCTCGATATCTGACTTAAACCAGATTCATCGGGGACAAAGTGCCCGTCAACAAATATCTCTACATTATGCGCAGTTTGAATCGTCTTGATTTCTCCTGCAAATGTTGGAATATATCTTAAATCAGATTTTTCATCGTTAATTGGAATATCGATTCTAAATTCACTGCCGCTTCCAATCGCTGACAAAATGTAAATATTTCCTTGAAGTTGATTTACGGCTTTTGTAATAATTGAAAGCCCTAACCCAAGACCTGGAATCATTTTTACATTACCAGCACGCCCAAATGGATTTAATACTGTTTGTATTTGGTTCTGAGGAATTCCTACTCCCGTATCAAAGACAACAATCGAAAAAATATTCTTATGTAAATCAAACGACAGTCTAACTCTATCTCTGGAAAATTTCAAGGCATTACTCAACAAATTAAAAACAATCTTGTGCAGTGCTTCTTGTTCTTGTTCAAACAAAAAAGTATAATTGTTATCGTTAAAGTTTAATTCTACCCGCGAAACGTCATAATTAAGGCGCGAAAGCTCATCAAGAACCCGATAAACAATCAATCTTACCGATAATTGATGATGTTCATTCGAAACATTGAGATTTTCGGACAAACACAGATATTTAACATTTTCAATAAGCCTTAATACATTATCAATCGAATCCACACAAAAAGAGAAAACATCATCGAGCATGACATCATTTGTGTTGGAACTGAATTTTTTAAGAATTTGAATATTGGTCTGAAGAATTGCAGCCGGAGAGCTTAACTCATCCATAATACAGGTTAAAATTGGATTTCTGGAATTCTCGGGGAAATGTTCCGTATTAATTAAAAAACACGGCTTATGAAATTTAACTTGAGCAGAGAAATCCATAATTATAGTTTAGTTGTTTATTATCAGTCTCTTAAATTTAAGACAAACAAATGATTTTACAACATAACATGCTGAAAAGTATATAATATTCGTGTAAGTTAACTCCGATCGATATTAGTTTATAAGGGCAATTGAAGAATTTGCGAAATTAATTATTGACTTATAAGTCAATTCTTTTAAACATGTAAATCAGTTATGGAAGCTTATTGAAAAAGATACTGAGAAGTTTTTCTGCTTTTTCAGCAGCCATTCAGGTAAAGATATGAACACTAAAAGTCAATTGCATTTCTTCGTATAATATTTTGCTTTTCCTGTATAATCAAGTTTACAAAAGCCTTGAAAAGTTCAAAATCCAATGATTTTCCAATTTCACGTATCAAAATTCAAACTTTCCTACAATTGCGCTTGGTTTCTGAATTTGATTTGTGGATTCTCTGCTTTAAAGCTTAATAAAAACAGAACGAACAATATTATCATTACAATATAAAAGGCGACCTGATATCCACCTAAGTTCCTATTGGAGAAACTAAAAAATACAGGTCCGAAGGCACTGGCAAAAACAATAATGGCCATCACCTGACCACTTATTCTCCCAAGGTGTTCGCGGCCGTAAAATCGTGGCCAGGTTACGGCCATCAGTACATTGTACAAACCACTACTGATTCCATTTCCAAGTATAAAACCATAATAAAAAAATCCATCGTCCAGATTACTTAGGCTAAACAATGCGATGATCTGCCCAATGATGATCGCATAAAGCATGTATTTAAGTTTTATCTTATCACTGGCCCACCCCCCCGCAAACGAAATTATAACCGAGATAAACGACATCGGGACAAAAACAGCCAGCGCTTGTTCTTTGGTCAATCCAACACCCTCGAAAATTGATACCAAATGAAAAGTAAACCCGGTTATGTAAAGTGCATAAATGGCCATTGGTAAAGAAAACAGCCAAAATGAATATGTATTGCGAGCTTCTTTTAATGTAAACTGTTTAAATGCTTTAATTATCACGTCTTTATTTACAATAGCTGATATTTCTCCGTCAGGAGTTAATCCCAAATCTTCAGGATTATCTCTGAAAAACAGAAATACAAAAATTGAAAAGAAAATAGCAATACAGCCTGCCATAACTAAGTAGGCGCCGCTCCAGGTAAATTCTTCGATAAACAGGTTAAATGAAACAGGAGCAACAGCAAAACCAAACGAAACAAAAACAGCAGAAATACCATTCACTAATCCACGTCGCCTGATAAACCATTTCATCATCATGTTTCTGGATATCATGGTTAAGACTCCCTGACCTGCGAAACGAAGCATAAAAAACAAAAAAACAAGCGTTGCTATGGCCACTGCAGTATAAGCAGTCGCTTCGGCAGACCCGGCTAAAGCCATTATTATTCGATCAACACGACTAAATAATAACAGAATAAATCCCAGGAAAACAGATACAATCACTCCTACAATCCTTGCCCCATATTTGTCGTACATTTTACCAGCCCATGTAAGCAGAAAGGAACTAATCACAGTTCCAATCATGTAGGCAAAACTCAGATTAATTCGACTAATTCCAATTGCATCAATCAGGTAATCAGTAAATACTGAAACACCCATGGTTTGCCCTGGTGCACTAACCAGCACACCTATAGTTCCGGCAAATAAAATAACCCAGCCATAAAAGAATGGGAAACTGGCAGGCTTTATTGGAAAGTTATTCCAGCGTTGTTTAAATTCCAATTTCATAGAAATGCAAAAATAGGAAGGATTTTTAGATCTGCTCATATTAAGGAGATCAATCGCAGGTGAATTAATGAAACAATAAAATCTGATATATGATAATGTATATATCTAACAACTACCTGAATAAAAAAAGCTCTGCAATCAAAAGACTGCAGAGCTTTACCGTTTAAAATGAGTTAAACGACATCCTGTTTTTTTCTGATTAGACCTTCGCCCGAATGAATATCACATCCCTGTTTTATAGCTATTTAAAATCGGTATTTGAAGTGCTTTCAAATTAATAAAATAGCAAAGGACTAATTTTTTCGGTTGAATTTATTTTTTATTCGGACAGAGGAAAATTCAGCTTTGCTGTCGTGCAGATTTTCCACCAACAGACCTGTACGCATGGCAACACCCCATTGCGGAAGAAAATTTCCATCTACGGAATATTCATTTTTGATTTTTACAGGATTCCAGTTTTTTTGATCAATCGACCAATAAAACTGATAAATACGTCCATGTGTGGCTTCCAGTTTTACGAAAATGGGATTCTCTCCTGAAAGTACACTTTCAGAAAGGACTTCTCTGATTCCTTTTTTTACTTGAAAAAGCACCAGTTTCGAATCGTTTACAGCCAAAGCCAAAAGATTTTCGGAGTTACCATAAATACAAATTCCACTCAAATCAGCTGTCTCTCCTGAAAGTTCAGCTTCGAACGAATAATCTCCGGTTTGAGGGCTCAAACCAGCAAATGTGATTCCCGACTGCGTGGAGGAAAGTATAAGAAGTCCATTCTCTATTTTGATTTCAGGCTTCTGTTTCAATAAATCCCATTGCCAGAATTTCAGGTTTTTATTTGTAGAAAAATCATCAGAATAAACTAAATCCCTATCTTGACTGGTACTCTGAAATGGCATTTCTGCCTGAACAGATGGTGTATCTCCATTTTTAAAACGAGGCCATCCGGTTGTTACATCCCAAATTAATTCGTCAAGCATTCCCTGGCGCCCCATGTATTCGAAATCAGTTGCATTGTACGAATGATACAGGTAAAAAAAACGTTCGTCTGGTGTAGTTACCAGCGTTCCATGCCCCGGACATCTCCAGATTTCGTTTCCCTGCAATATGGGTTCAGAATATTGCTCCCAACCAGTTTTTAGATTCTTTGAGCGAGAAACCATAACCCGGTAAGTACAACGGTTATCACAGCAACCACCAACCGAGTATAACAAATAATAATATCCGTTGTGCTTTATCAGACACTCTCCTTCGTCCCCATCTCCTTTCCATCCTTCATCGTATCGGGTCAGGCTGAAATGATCGCCAACAAGAGATAAACAGTCGGCACTAAGTTCCGAAGCCAGAATTTCAATAGGCCGCTCTTTATTTAATCCGTATGCTTTCCAACAGATGTACATTTTCTGATCATCATCCTGAAATACAAAACCATCAATGGCTTCCTTATCCCATTCCACAATAATTCCATGATCGGTAAATCCTTTCCGGAGATCCTTAGTAGTTGCAACTCCAATACACGAAATGCTATCGGTTTTCCGCTTGGCGGTATAATAAAGATAAAAGGTACCATCCTTGAAATAAAGCTCTGGTGCCCAGAAATTTTTTGATGCCCATGCCGGGATTTCATAGAAAGCTGAACCAATCTGTTTCCAGTTTACCAAGTCTGTTGATTCATACAGCGGATATATTGGGGCAAAATCAGATGTTGTTCCAACCGCATAATACGTGTTGCCAACACGAATTACCGATGGATCAGGAATATCACGAGCAATAACAGGGTTTCGATAATTACCGGATGTTTGATTTTGTCCGAAAGAAATCAAATTGAGAAGAATGCCACAAAGAACAATTAGAAATGTATTTTTTTTCATTGTAAAGAATATTATTGGTATAAGAATAGAAGGGTTTAGGAGCTCAGTAAATCGTGAATATCAGAATGCTTTTTAACTCTTTGGAGAATTGCCCATTTCAAACTCAAGCATTCCGCCATTTACAATTTCTGAATGTGTAATCCAGTAACGATCCAACTTCGTCCCATTTAATTTGATCGACTGGATGTAAATATTTTCTTTTGAATTGTTGTGAGCTATAATTGTAAATGTCTTTCCCTTGTAAAATTTCGGATCAAGCAGAATTTCAATTTTGCTGAACACCGGGCTTGTAATTTCATATTTATTGTCGCCCGGACAAACGGGATGTAAACCCATGGCTGCCAACACATACCATGCCGACATTTGTCCCACATCTTCATTACCACATAAACCAAAAGCGTCAGTTCCATATGCCTTATCGCAGATTTCCCTGGTCCAGCTCTGAGTTTCGTTTGGCAGACCAGCTTTGTTAAATAAGAATGGAATATGATGAACCGGCTCGTTGGCATGATTATAATAATTATTCCAGAGAAAACCTGCCGGGGTATTCGCAAAGAAATTCAACAATTCATTCCTGAATTTTTCCTTCCCTCCCATCAAATTTATCAATCCATCGAGGTCATGCGGAACAAACCATCCTTGCTGGTATGGATTACTTTCAACACAGCCTTGTCCCTGAGTTGTTTTTCCCTGCCATTTCATCCATTGGCCATTGGCATCTTTAGCCCGAAACCAGTGAACTTCATCATTCCAGATATTTTTGTAATTTTTGCTCCTTCTCAAATACTCCTTTGCGATATCAGGCTTATTCAACGATTCAGCAAATTGCGACACACACCAATCTGTATAAGCATATTCAAGCGTATGTGAAATGCTGTTTGGAGTGTATCCCAACGGCTCGTTTCCAAATTTATCGACACTGTTTTTGCAATATTGAAAGGCTTTCTCAATGTCGTAGTTACGAATGCCCTTTTCATAAGCGTCAACAACAACCGAAACTGCCGGATTCCCGATCATACAACCAGAATAAGAATTCAGCAATTCCCAGCGCGGGAAATAATAATTGCCACTGTATTCTGCCAGTTGAATGAGTGAATTAACTTCGTCGTTGACTAATGAGGGATTAATGATTGTTTGCAATGGAAACTGCGAACGGAAAACATCCCATCCGCTAAAAATAGTACGGTAAGTAAAATCACCGGTTTTATGCACCTTGTTATCTGCTCCAATGTATTCACCATTCACGTCAGAACTGGTTCGCGGATCAATCATTGTATGATAAAAGGCTGTATAAAATTTAATCCGGTCGTCATCGCTACCTCCAGTTACCTTGACTCGTGAAATGGCCTGAGACCATGATTCTCTGGCTTGTGAAACCACATTGTCGAAATTCCAATCTGGAATATCGTGCTCCAGATTTTGTTTGGCACCTTCAATACTGACAAATGAAATTCCACTTTTCAGCATAACTATTTCTTCACCCTCTGTTTCGAAATTACTGTAAAAACCCAAATGTTTTCCCTGAAACTCTGTTTTCTGAGGTAAAATATCAGCATCAGCAACCGCTTTCTGGTATACAGAACTCTGAACTTCCTCGTTTTTTCTTACCCAGCTATCCGGAATATTTGCACTCCACAAGCCAAAGTTTTTGAGCGGCTTACTAAACTGGCAATAAAAATAAACGGTATAGTCAGCTTTCCCATCGCCATTTCCCCATCCACCACCTGCCGGCGGACATTTCATCCAACCTTGTATGGTATTTTCATTAACAACCTTGATGTATTGCTCTGTGGAAGTTCCTCCTCTTCTTCGGGCCAGATCTATTTGAATCCGGGCTTGTTTATTTTCAGGAAAACTAAAACGTAAGATACCTGCTCTTGGAGCAGCTGTAACTTCAGTCCTGATATTATAATCGGTAAGTGTAACAGCATAATAGCCCGCCTTTATGATTTCATTGTCGTGTGTAAAACGAGAACGATAACCGTCTTCAGGCTTTTCGTCGTCACCTTTGTTCGTATGCATTTCACCAACAGTTGGCATAACCAGAAAATTACCCATATCGCCGTACCAACCAACACCACTCATGGATGTAAAGCAAAAGCCTTCGATGGTTGTGTGGTTATAGGCATAGCCACTTTCGTCACCACGAGTTCGGGTAACCGGACTGGGCTGAACCAATCCAAAAGGAGTACAAGGACCCGGAAATGTTTTCCCGAAACCGTGAACATCATCTGTTTGTTCGGTGTATTTTACCGCTCCAATTACCGGTCGGATAAAATCAACGTCAGATGGTTTTTCCTGAGCAAATCCCGAACTAAAAATCAAGGTTAATAACAACAGCGCAATCTTTTTCATGTCAATATTTTATAGGCATAATCCTAATCCGGATATTATTTCTTTAGCAACACCGTTTTACCTGTTTTAGCCGATTCCCTTGCTGCATCCAGAATTTTGACAACCTGTACATTATTGTTCAATGAATAAAGATCGTAGCTTGTCATTTTCACTTTGCCTTTCAGAACATCAAAAAAGTAAGAGAAAGGATCTTCGTAAACTGCAATATCTTCAGATGTAATCATCTCTGGTTTTTCCGATTGCATGGCTCTGTTTCTCACCCTCATATTATCATTATCGATGGTAATAATGTAACCCGAATCGCCATAAATCTCCATATCTTTCCGGCTGAAAGGCCAGTTCCACGATGCCTGAATGATACATTGTGCATTTGGATAGTTCACTATAATTGTTGCATCATCGTCCACTTTGGGATAAATCTCAGGTTTAAATTGCCGTGTAACTGCAGTCACAGAAATTGGTTCAACGCCTTTCATTAAATATGTCATCAGGTTGGCACCGTAACAGCCAAAATCAATAAGTGCTCCTCCTCCATTTTGTATTGGATCGGTCAGCCAATCGAGGAAAACCTTGTCGCAACCAATTTCTTTTGGCCCCTGATGACCATCGTGAATAACAACTTTTTTAATATTCCCGACAAAGTTACTGTCATTTACCAGTTGAAAAGATTTTGCAGTTGTTGGATACCAGGATGTTTCGTAGTCGGTGAGTAATAGAATATTGTATTTCCCGGCAAGTTTGACCATTTTTTTAGCATGTTCCACATTAGTAGCAAGTGGTTTTTCAACCATTACATTTATTCCTCGTGGCGCACAAGCTTCAACAGCCGCCATATGCTCGTAAACAGAACCAAAAGCTACCACAGCTTCTGGGTTCACCTTGTCCAGCATTTCTTCCAGATTATTGAATATCAGTTTCGGATCGAACCCATATCTTTTTGCCAGTTTATTAGCCAGTTCTGTGTTGGTTTCGAAAACACCAACCAACTGAAAATCCTTTTTATCTTTCCGGCCCAAAATAAAAGAAATGTGACCGTGAGTCATACCGGCAACAGCCAGTCGTATTGGCTTCTGATCAGCAGATTGTCCATTAGTCTTTGGAATACCGGTTAGCAACAGAGCCAGAACGATGATGATAATTTTAATTTTTTTCATAGGTTATATTTTTCAAATAAAGTTTCTGCAATCTTTGCATTAAATACTTACACACATTAAAATATTTATGTACCAGTGATCTGTATCTGATTGGAAGATAATCAATCCGTATTTATTGATGGAATTTTAATTATTGTGGCAATTTAATGAATTATTGCCATAAAATTAGTTTAGCTTACATAAAGCAGAAACAACTTATTCGAAAGTATTTAATTTACTATTTTGTTTGAGTAAGAAGCGGTAATGTTCGATGCTTGATAAAATACAATAAGTGAGATGGTTATTGTTCCGTTGACTTTGCAAGGAAGAAATGCTAAACTGGTATTCGAGTTTCCCATGTAATGAGACCGTATTGCCCGACTAGTCGGGCTGACATAATTGCGCTAATAAAAGGCTCTGAATAAATTTCAGATCGTTTTAAACTTGTCATTAGTTAAAAACATGGGACTAGCAACTAATAGTTACAGAACAAAAAAAAGCTCTGCAATCGTTTCGATTACAGAGCTTTGATGTTTTAAAGTGACCCAGCTGGAGTTTGAACGCATCCTTATTCCGAGCTGATTATCAATGTTTTACTAAGTGCTCATTTCAATAGGTCTCGATATAGTCTCGCCTGATATTCAATTCATTACAATACAAATATACACAAATAGTATTGTATTTCAATCAAATTATTATTGATTTTACTATTATAAAAACACACTTTGCGATCTTTTTAACTTGGGAAAATATAGAGGACAAACTCTGATTCACTCTATTCTACTTTTTTCTGTTCGACCATTTTACTCGCCAGTTCCTTGAAAATTTTAACAGCAACCGTCTTTTTGCTAAGTATTCTTGAACAAATTGCTCTTTTGGTCAAGAAGAGATAGATCATCAGCAGTAAGCGAGAACGTCATTGCCCCGGCATTCTCTTTTGCATGAGATTCTTTTGTAGCTCCGGGAATCGCCACCACAGTTTCGCCATGAAAAGTGATCAGCCAGTTAAGCGCGATCTGAGATGAAGTAACACCATATTTGATCGCGAGTTCCTGAACCGTTTTTACCAATGGTCTGCTCTTTTCAAGTCCGGCGGGTTTGAACGCCGAAGAATATTTACGCATGCCTATATTTTTCAGCAAGTCCGGGTTATCGTGAAACTTGCCGGTAACCAGGCCCTGTGCCAGCGGGGAATAGGCAATTATTGTAATTCCAAGTTCCTTCGCAGTTTGCAGGATACCGTTGGATTCAATTTTCCGATCGAGCAGGCTGTACCTCACCTGATTGGAAACCAGATAAATACCGTGCTTCTGAAGCGCTTCCCATGCGGACCTCATTAGTGCAGCCGAAAAATTACTTACCCCGACATATCGTATCTTGTGTTCCTTTACCAACCTCGCCATGGCTTCCATTTCGGCTTTTTCATTTGAAAAGCCCCAAGGCTGGTGAACCTGGTAAAGATCAATAGGATAAGGTGCAAGTGCCTCTATCCGCTGATCTATTGTTTTCAGGATATTGGAAGCGAATCTGAACATTGGCCACCATTTAGTAGCCACTATGATTTCGCCCGGCTTTTTACCAATATTGTTGAGAGATGCAGCCAGCGCTTTTTCCGAAGCACCATTACCATAGATCTCGGCAGTATCGAACCAGTTGATACCGCCTTCAAGTGAGATTTGTACCATCTGTTGAATGAGATCATCTTCCATGTTTGGCCAGAATTTTCCGGCCATATTTTGTTGTTTGCTGAACTGCCAGCATCCTAATCCAATCGGAGTTATCATCAGATCGGATTTACCAAGAGATTGAAGGAGAAGGATTTGATTCATAAGAAATTTGGTTCTACTGTTAATTTAGTGACTATATTTATTTTGTCTTTGAATTTAACCGGATGCGATCTTTTTAATCATTCCACTGAAAATAAAACCGTGAAGAGGTAAAACCGCATACCAATAAAGCCTGCCAGGTAATCCCAATGGTCTGAATGTCGCTGTTTGAGTAAGAACATTGCGTTCATCCATTTTAAATTCCAACCATGCTTCGCCCGGTAATTTCATTTCAGCATAAAGCAATAATCTTTTTTCGTCACGATCCGCATAGATGACCCGCCAGAAATCCAAAGCATCGCCGGCAGATATTTCAGTGCCGCTTTTTCTGCCTCTACGCATACCTACTCCGCCTGCCAGTCTGTCAATAAAACCCCGGAATTCCCAAAGCCAATTTCCGTAATACCATCCTGTTTTACCACCTATCGACCATATTTTGTTCAGTACAGCCTGGCTGTTATTAACTTCGGTTTTGCGGACATCTTTAAAGCAGCCATTTACGGGTATTTCAATAAACTGCGAAATACCCTTTTGCAGCAGATCACTTGTTTGCGCATCTTTCCAACTCGACACAACCTGATTTTGCTCAATTTTATCAAAAGCCAGTTTTATGGAGGTGTCATAATCAATTAATGAAATCCCCAGCATGGAAGCTAAATTATTCGGTGTGCAGATTACTTCAACCTTCATGCTGCTTACCAGGTTCTTAGCTAAAGCAAACGATGTAGCTGTCACAAAATATAACCAATACGATGATATTTTAGGCGTCATTACCGGTACAACAATGATTTTTCGCTTTAGCCCCCTGATTGCGGCAAAACGCAACAGCATTTGCTTATAAGTCAAGATGTCCGGTCCGCCTATATCGTAGCTTTTATGATAGGTTTCGGTGTTGCCAATGATGCCGGTTAAAAATTCGATGACATTACGGATAGCGATAGGTTGGCATTTAGTCTCAAGCCAACGTGGAGCCACCATCACAGGAAGTTTTTCAACCAGATCACGGATAATTTCGAACGAGGCACTTCCTGAACCAACAATAATGCCTGCCTTTAAGGTCGTTAGAGCGAAAGTTGATTCCGCCAGTATGCTTTCCACATTTTTTCGTGACGACAAATGTTTCGACAACTGTGTTTCATTTACAATTCCACTTAAATAGATCACCTGCCGGGCATTTGTATTTTGAATCCTTTCACGGAAATTTTCGGCACAAACCTGCTCCATGGTTTCAAAGTCCCCTGATTGAGTCGACATGGAATGAATGAGGTAAAAAGCCACATCAATGTCGTCTGGAATACTTTCAAGACTCTCTTTATTCAGAAAGTCAGCTTCAATTACACTTAAATTTTCGGTGGTATAATTTTTTGTACTGAAACGGTACTTATCGCGCACACAGCATACTACCTCATGGCCGTCTTGCAGCAAAACCGGTAACAACCGCCGGGCAATATATCCTGTAACACCTGTTAGTAGAATCTTCATACGTTAAACTTTGAGTGACGACATACCACCGTCAACATGAAATATCTGACCTGTAATCCAGCTGCCTTTTTCGGAAAGTAAAAACTCTGCCATATCAGCAATATTCTCAGGCGTACCCGTTTTTTTTAATGGATGACGCATTGCATTGGCTTCCCGTTTCTGGTCGGTATTTAATAAAGAAGCAGCAAGAGGGGTATCTGTTAAAGAAGGAGCAATGCAATTTACGCGAATCTTTGGAGCAAACTCTGCAGCCAGGGCCCGGGTTAAACCTTCAATAGCGCCTTTTGAAGCCGAAACCTGGGTGTGAAAAGGAAATCCTGTTTGAACAGCAACCGTCGAAAATAATACAATGGAGGCATTTTTAGCTTTTTTAAGCTTGGGTAATGCCGCCTGAATTATTTTAACAGCTCCTGTTACCTGCAGGTTAAGGTCAGCAACAAAATCGGATGGTTTTATCCGCTCAAAAGGTCTCAAATTTATACATCCGGGACAATAGACCAAACCGTCTAATGACTCGGGCAGAAAATCGAGTGAGATGTTTTCGTCAAGTACATTCAAATAATGATAATCTGGTAATCCAGCATTGGTTTCAGGTTTGTTTTTGAAATATGTGGTATACACCCTTTGCCCGGAATTAACCAATTGTTCGGTTAGTTTCTTGCCGATACCTGATGAAGCTCCGATTATCAAATAAGTTGCCATGTTAATTACTGCTTATTTAAAAATGAGGAATACATCCAGACTAATTTTTCCTGTAAGCGGATATAATCACTCATTAAAGCGTTCGTCCCTTCATCTCCGGCGTCAGCAGATAAGAGAAGTAATTCGCGCTGCAGAATAATAATTGTCTGGAATGAATCCAGAATTCCACCAACAGCTATAATGCCATCACTAATCTGTTCGCTTTCCGTTATTTTTGAAGTCGTTCTATAAACTGAATAATTGTGAGACGGTGTATGTCCTAAAGTTAAAATCCTTTCGGCAACTTCATCAATTTTCAGGAACAAATCGTTGTACAATTCTTCAAACTTTACATGAAGTTCAAAAAATTTCTCGCCTTTAATATTCCAGTGATACCCCCTGGTATTCTGGTAAAAGATAGAGTAGTTTGCCAAAAGCTCATTAAGTTTTTCCGCCAGTTGCTTCGACTGACTGCTGTTTAATCCGATTGCATTTAAGTTTTCCATATTTCTGATTTAAAATTTATTAATACACAAACTTACAGCATTTTAATCCATTAATATTCAATCGAAATGATAATTTCGTTTCTTCTTCCAACCAATTGGAAAGGCGGGTTGTACCCCAAAAATCTAGTGTTTCCATGGGTTTTGATACCTTTTTCCTTTAGAATATTCTGAAGCTTTTCCGAGTAAAAATTCAATTCCTTATCAGAAGCAAATCCACCAAATAGAATAGCAGCGACATATTCATCTCCTGTTTCGCTCAGAATGACGTCCGGATTATTTGGTTTTGGAAGGTTTGATTGGTTATATGATGATGGCATCACAAAACTCATGGTCGAAATAGTATCGTTGATATTCATTTGTACTGGCGAGGTCATCGAAATTTGAGTTTTATCCTCATTTCCACCGAAAATATAGCCAGCCAGCTTGCTAAATCCCGGACCCGACAATTCCTTATATGTTTTTGCATACGATTTAATTGTTGCCAGGGTTGCTGAAGGATAGAACCGGATTTCGAAATTCTGATCTTTTTGAATAACGGTATAATTCCGCTCTTCGGTTTTATTAACTGATGCCATAATAACTGATTGAAAAATAAATACAATTGCGATAATAATTGAAGCACTGATAAGAAATGTTTTCATCTTGTTTAATATTTAACTATGAAACTTAAACAAAAATGACAGGAGTATTGTTTAAGAAATAGTTTTAAACATTAAACAAAAATAAAAAGTCATGAAAAAGTTATTTGTAATGTTGTTTGCCGTTGTTTTATCAATGAGTGCTTTTAGCCAGGGTAAAGATGTTGTAGATATTGCAATTGGATCTGCAGATCATACAACTTTGGTAGCTGCAGTAAAAGCTGCCGATTTAGTTACCACATTAAAAGGTAAAGGTCCATTCACAGTATTTGCTCCGACCAATGCAGCTTTTAACAAACTTCCTGCAGGTACTGTTGAAGGTTTGCTGAAACCAGAGAGCAAAGCTCAGTTGGCTAAAATTCTTACGTATCATGTCGTTAGCGGAAACGTAGATGCCGCTGCTGTAGTAGCTGCAATTAAAAGCGGGAATGGTAAAGCTGTTTTAACAACT
Source organism: Prolixibacteraceae bacterium (assembly GCA_041736275.1). GTDB lineage: Bacteria > Bacteroidota > Bacteroidia > Bacteroidales > Prolixibacteraceae > Aquipluma. The sequence goes on along the minus strand of JBGSUC010000027.1, from coordinate 22,081 downwards.
GTCAGTGGTGGAAAACTTACCGCCTCAATGGACATGGGTAAAGTGAAACTTACCGATGAATCTGGCAATTCTGCATTTGTTACTGCTGCCGATTTGAAAGGCACAAACGGAGTTGTTCATGTGATTGATGGAGTTGTACTCCCGAAATAAATCACTTCAGATTTCCATTAAGGTTAAAACTTCCTGAATTTATTTTCAGGGAGTTTTTTTTATCAAATCTTACAAAAAAATATTAGCTATATTGAATCCAAATCGTCCAAAGTATACCAATGAACATCTTCGATGCCCAAAACAAGCTGAAATGCATTTACTGTAATCTGAATAAGGGCACATTCTTCTGATTGTATGAAAGATATCATTTCAGGATGCCTGTTCAAATGCGCCTGAAGAATTGAATCATTATCAACTTTAATCTCTTCCGCCTGGCCAAAAGCTGTTAAAATAAAATTATCCTGAAGACTTAGATTTTTGCAATCTCCATTTTCAATCAAAACAGCCACTTTCCCATTTTCAATCAGATTGGAATATTTTACAGTGTTCCGATATGTAGAAAATATCAATTTGCGGAAACCTCCAACAGGAGTAATCGCAATCAAACTCATATGTGGTTGTCCTTTTCCTTCAGTGGCTATAACAGCAAACCTACTTGCCAGAAGTGCATTTTCGATATTTTTTTTGTTAATAATCAGATTGCTCATATTCAACTCAACTATTTTGATGTAATTAAATGATTGAAATATAATCAGATTTCGGGATTAGAAAAATATATTCAGACAATTTCTGGTTCGACTAAAAAAAGTGGCAATGCCACTTTTCAGGATTATCCATAATACGGATTACCAATTCCGGCATAAACATCTTCATCTGCTGCCAATGATTGAAATTGCCGGTAAGGAGCTTCACCGCATTTCAGGCAAAATACCTTTCGGTCTGACGGCCAATAATAAATACTTTTTTCTTTTTTAATTGTGCAGCCACATTTTGAACATGAGGAAGAAAACTTTGCAGTAATCATTCGTGGATCGTTTTTGTAAGTCATTTCGTTTTGTTTTAGTGGATGATATTATTTTGATTAGCATATCTGGCTTCCACTTTTTCGGACCCCCAGGCATCTCGCATATCGTCCATGGTCATCAGTTTCCCTGACTTTTTAAAGTATTCGCCTTTATGCCAGTACCAGGCCGCTTTGGGATGTGAGAATTTATATCCTTCCCCTTTCAATGTTGCCCTTACTGGAAACGTATTGCCGGTAATCCAGATCCAGGAGCCAATCAGCTCGATAATAATACCCGGCAAGCAGATAATCCGGTCCAACCTTTGGCGCATTTCTTCTGAAACCTGCTGTTCATACTCTTTCCTGGCTTCCGAAAAATCAGGATTGTTGTTGATCAGTTTTTTTGAAAGCCTTTCGTACTGATCATTTAAGATTTGCATCAAAACGGTGTCACCACCTTTGTCCGGATGATACATGAATGCAAGGCGACGGTATTCCCTGCGTAATTCATCCAACGTCTTGATATTCTCAAAGAACTTCATGTGATTTCACCGCTTGCCCTGCGGATTTATTTTGGCTTCTGGCTCGCCTGTTAATTTTGAGCCAAAACACCATTGAGCAGGCCGGATTCTTGTCAACGGCCGAATGTCAGTTTTGAGTATGCGAAAAACTGAACTAGCGCCTTCGGCGTTGTTTCGGTAGGATGATTCAGGAAAACCCAAAGCCTTGACTTTTCCGGTATGCGATCAATAACTTCGGAGCAAAATTGTAGGAGAGAGAACCCTACTGGGTGTTGGGTTGAGTATTAAAAAAAAACCAAAACCTTGGGAGGGATCGGGTTGTTGTAGATGCGTATTAAATTTTGAGAGTATATGTTCTAATTTTAATCAGATAAAATACTCATTCATAGATGTACTTATTTTGCATTTCGAAAACTACAACTCTCATTTATACGTTTGGTAACGTAAAATAAAACACCGAACCTTTACCCGGTTCAGACTCAAGCCAAATTTTCCCACCCATTAGCTCCACCAGATTTTTTGAAATAGCTAATCCAAGTCCATTTCCTCCGTATTCACGTGTATTTGAATCTTCCACTTGCCTGAAGCGGTCAAATATTGTATCATGATATTCTGCCGGAATACCAATCCCAGTATCCCTGACAAAAAATTCTACTATTGTAGCCTTTGGTTGATATCCAATTTCAATACTGCCAATCATCGTAAACTTAAAGGCATTACTCAACAGATTATTGAATATTTGCCTGAGTCTTTCGTCGTCAATAAATAGTATTGTTTCTTCCTCATTTTCAGGGAGGATAAGTATAAATTCGAGTTTTTTCTCTTCGGCTTGGAAAGAAAATTGGTTCTTAATGTCTGAAATAAATTTCTGCACATTAATTTGCTTTTTATGGATAGTAATTTCACAGGATTCCAACTTCGAGATATCCATTATATCACTGATAATGGTTAAAAGGTTGTTCCCACTTATGATGATACTCCGAATAAATTCATCCTTCTGTTCCTCTTCAAAAAATGGATCAGCCAGTAATTCAGAAAACCCGATGATGCTATTTAATGGTGTACGAACTTCGTGTGACATATTGGCCAGAAAAGCTGACTTTAAGCGATCACTTTCCTCAGCTTTATCTTTGGCCTGGATTAATTGCTGCTCTGCAAGTTTGCGTTCAGTGATTTGAATGGTAAGTTCTTTGTTTGCATTGGTTAAATCTGCTTTATGGGCGATTTCCTTCTTAGCACTAATTAATTCTGCCCTATGTTTTTCTTTTTCTTTGTCAGCACGGATTAAAGCTTCTGCTTGTTTTTTTATCTCTTTTTCTTGTGTGGTAATTATTTTGTAAGCAACACTTAACTCTTCGGAATTTTGTTCGTTTTCAAGGATCAAGTTTGATCTTTTTTTCTCTATCTTATCAACTGCTAATGACAGTGATCCAAAAGATGGCCCAAACAAAAAAGGCATTTTCAGTTGTGGCTTCGTTGGTGCGAATACACTTGATCAGTTTGCTCGATGTATTTGAATTGCTCCGAGGTACTAACCGGGAATACCTGAAACAAAGAGGATCTACAGGATCAAATCAGCAAACATGCATTGCTTTTTAACAGGGGGTGACTTTTGAAATAGAAATAATAACAATTGATTATCATGCAATTAAAGGTCAAAAATCTCGAAATTTCATGTTAGTCGGATAATAGTGTAAAATTATAGTTAATTTTTGTCAGTAGCAGAAGGGGTTCCACTCTGGCAGCACCACTTTTTAATTGCCTGAAGCAGAAGAAAGATATAAATCCAAACCCGTACACAAGTCTATCCATCCGCTTCCATCGTAAAAACAAAGACAATTAATATCGGTACTAAAAACAACCATTCCTGCTGCCGGAGTGCTAATTGCTGTGGTTGACAAGCGGGGGACAAGAAATCCTTTGTTTGTGCTGTTAACATCTAATATAGCTGAAGCATTGGGGCTGATAGTTCCAACACCAACATCGCCCTCGGCATCAACATAAAGGGCATCAGTCACCGAGCCGTTGTCGGCATCGAGCGAATGCCCGTCGCCAAAAACAGCGAGTTTTCCCCCGGCAAGTGCCGTGGCAATACTAAATGTACCTGTAATTTCACTGGTGCCCTGATACAGCATGTGGTTACCCACATTATAAATTAGCGTTCCAGAGCTAAGGTTGTTTACAAATGGAGCAGAAGCATTGGCTATTCGCACCGCCCGAATGGATGTTACCTGTGCGAAAACCTGCTGTAAGCCCAGCAATAAAATTAAAATGAGTAGTAATTTTTTCATGGGTTTACTATTGTAATTATTATTAGACATGAGTTATTAGGAGTAAGAAATTAGGTAAAAAAGAAAATTCACGTTTAATCATTGCTCTGTCTTTTATGAAAATATGTTTTATCATGCTCGTTTATTCTACTTGTTAATTTATTTACACCGCTAGCTCAGCCTTATAAGCTGTACCGAAAACAACAAGAAGGCAACACGAATTTTAAACTGGTGCTGGCAGCACAAAGGTCTGTTCCAACTTGCCTGCTCCTGTATTTATAGTTTGCCAAGCAATGAATTCAATTAACTGTCCCAGAATTGGTTGTCCGGTAATATTTCTCATTTTATATATTGGGAGGTTTAATTTTCTCATTTTTTGTGCACCGCTTATGATGTCTTATAATGGCAAGCTCCTTTTCTTCATTAAGTTCCTTAATCCAATGAACCTTTTCAATAAATGAGAGATGATCTATTTCATAAAAAGGACAATCATTTTCCCTTTTGCCATGAGGGCATCCATATGCAATTCCACATATTGTTATATTCATAAACAAAACTTAATATTAAGCCCCAAGAGTTTTACGTAAATCCTCTGTTGCTTCTCTGCTGTAAAGCCGAACTAACAAAACAGAAATCCAACATACTCGTTGTTTAGTCCTTGATGCAACGAATATTCTGACCATCCCCCCGACCGTTTCCATAGGTCACTACTGCAGTAGAATTAAAGCGCAGGTAGTAGGAATAATCGCCGGATGGACTGCTGCTCCAATACCACCCCTCATCACTATTATTAATTGAAGCTCCTGAGTCACGCCAGCCTCCTATGGTCAGTTTTAACGGCGAAGCATAGGCCCCTGAAGTATTCCGGGCAGACCAGCTATTAATCTCAGTGTTCCACTCAGCCATAGTTGGCACGTGGTAACCAATGGGACACGGATTGTTTATTCCATTACTTCCTTGCCACAGATTAGAATTAGGAACTATACGCCAATCATATCTACTTTCTGGTGTAGTCAGAATAAATTTATTGTGCCCTGGAGTATCGCTGTTGCTTAGGGTACTAGTAGTGCCAGAGTTACGCAATTGGTGCCCATCTGGTCTACGGCCCCATGAGTACAAACTACCGTAGGCTTGCGAATCGCTACTACTCGTGGCAACTCGGCTGGCACCCAGATTCCGATCCATCCAGATTCTCCCTGTGGCACTGGTTACCTCAACAGCTAACGTTCCATCAGGGGCATATAGATATGTTATCGGCCCAGCAAAGGCGGTGGCTTTCACCTCGCTACCAAGCAAGGTACCTGTACTTGCAACAGGTGTAACGGCAAAACCTATATATTTCCCCACATCATCATTCGTTAAGGTGTAAGTACCACCCGTTGCTCCGCTTATGGCAGCAGCACCTGCACCGGCTGCGCTGGTGGCACGATACCATTTAAATATAGAAGTACCCTGAACATCGCCATTGGCATCGCTGTAGCTATAACTACCCGTAAGAACAGATCCGAAACTCAAACTACCGCTTTGGGTTACATTGCTGGCTACCGGTGCATCATCGATAACCGGCCCGGAAAGTGTTACAACCTTTACCTCGCTGCCCAACAAAGTTCCGGCACTTGCAACCGGTGTTACCGAAAATCCTATGTATTGGCCAAAATCGCTCTTGCTTAAGGTATAATTACGACCCGTTGCCCCGCTTATTACAGTTGCGGAAGAACCATTGGAACTCGCAGAACGGTACCACTTAAAGACAGAGACACCTTCTGTATTCCCATCAACATCGGAGTACGTGTAGCTTCCGGTAAGGGTGTTGCCTACTTTGGCCGTACCGCTTTGGGTTACGTTAGAAGCAACAGGTGGCTCGTCAGTAACCGGCCCCGTAAAGGCTGCGACTTTAACCTCGCTACCCAATGAAGTACCTGTAATGGCGACAGGGATAACGGCAAAACCTATGTATTTACCAAAATCGCTATTGTTTAATACATAGCTACTGCCCGTTGCACCGCTTATGACAATAGCCGACGAACCATTGGAACTAGTTGAACGATACCATTTAAAAATAGAAGTTCCCTGCGGATCGTTATTGGCATCGGAATACGTGTAGTTTCCGGTAAGCGTACTGCCTACTTTGGCCATACCGCTTTGGGCAACATTGCTTGCAACAGGAGCATCGTCGATAACCAATCCGACAAAGGTGGCAGATTTAACTTCGGCACCCGGCGAAACTCCTTTAACGGCAACCGGGGTAACGGCAAAACCTATGTATTTACCAAAATCGCCGTTGCTTAGTGTGTAACTGATGCCCGTTGCGCCGCTGATGACAGTAGCCGATGAACCATTGAGACTATTTGATCGGTACCACTGAAAAGTAGTAGTTCCCTGAGCATCGCCATCGGCATCGTAGTAGCTGTAGCTACCGGTAAGAGTTTCACCTACTTTGGCCGTACCGCTTTGGGTTACATTTATGGCAACAGGTGCATTATCGGTAACCGGCCCGGAAAAAGGCAACCCTTTAACCTCGCTGCCCAACAAAGTACCGGTACGTGCAACCGGTGTAACCGAAAAACCTACATATTTACCAAGGTCGATGTTGCTTAAAGTATAGCTGATGCCCGTTGCGCCGCTAATAACAGTTGGCGACGAACCATCGGAACCGGTGGAATAGTACCACTGAAAGGTAGAAGCACCTTCTACGTCGCTATTGGCATCAGAGTATGTGTAGTTGCCTGTAAGGGTGCTACCTAAGGTAGCCATACCACTTTGTGCTACATTGATCGCAAGTGGAGCATTATCCAGAACTTGTCCCGAAAAGATGGACGCTTTAAGCTCTCTGCCCAGCAAACTTCCGCTGCGGGCCAAAGGAGAAACGGCAAAACCAATATATTTGCCAATGTCACTGTTGCTTAAGGTATAGCTAATGCCCGTTGCGCCGCTTATGGCGGTAGCTGACGAACCGTCGGAAGCTGTGGACCGATACCACTGAAAAGTGCTTGAGCCCTCCGGATCACCGTCATCATCGGTATAGGTATAACTGCCTGTTAGTATTCTGCCTACCATAGCCGTGCCGCTTTGAGTTGCATTACCGGCAACAGGAGGCAGATTTAATGACGAACCGGAACATAGATCTACCCAACCGCTTCCATCGTAGAAACATAGACAATCAATTTCGGGACTGTAAATAACCATTCCCATTACCGGAGTGCTAATGGCTTTGGTTGACACGCGGGGAACCAAAAATCCTTTGTTTGTGCTGCTAACATCGAATATTGCAGAAGCGTTGGGGCTGGTAGTTCCAACTCCAACATCGCCATCGGCATCCACATAAAGGGCGTTAATTAGAGAGCCGTTGTTGGCATCGAGCGAATGCGCATTACCAAAAACAACCAGTTTTCCCCCTGCAAGTGCTGTGGTAATATTAGTTGTACCATTAATCTTATCGGTAGCCCGGTAAACCTTATGCGTAGCCACATTATAAATTAGTGTACCTACGCTAAGGTTGCTTACAAAGGGAGTGGAAGCATTGGCAATACGCACTGCCTGTATAGGCGTTACCTGTGCGTAAACATGCTGCATACCCAGCAATAAAACTAAAATGAGTAATATATTTTTCATATGATATCGTTATTCAACCAGATTAATAATTTCTAATACAACGTACACTATTGCCCCACGAACGATACCAGTCGTTACTAACAGCTGTTTCGGTAGTAAAATTTAGGTATTCACCATTTGGCTTTTGACGATAAGAAGCATCATTCTGCGTATAAGCCCAATAGCCTCCCAGAGTTCCCACGGACATCAAGCCCTCCCACGGCTGTGATGAGCGGTAGCCTGCCATAGACAGTTTTAAAGGCGAGGCAAAAGCCCCTGCTGCATTTTTAGTGCCCCAGCTTTGCATCTCGGTCTCCCACTCGCTCATGCTTGGCAGACGAAAACCAGGAGGACACGGATTATTAGCACCATCAACACCCTGCCATCGGGATTCAAGGTTCGGATAGGGATATACCCAATCCTTCGCTGTTTGAATAAAATTACCATGTCCTGGATTAATCGTAGAGGAAGGACTACCTACGGTTCCACTGTTACGTAGTTGGTGTCCGTCGGGGCCACGTCCCCATTGGTACAAGTCGCCGTAGGCTTGCGTGTCGGTACTACTGGTAGCAACCCGGCTGGCACCCAGGTTGCGGTCCATCCAAACTCTTCCGGTGGCGCTGGTTACCTCAACTACCTGAGTAACTCCGTCGGGTGCAAGATTTGCGGTAATCGGGCCTGTAAAAGTGGCAGCTATAACTTCGGTTCCATGAGAAGTACCACTGGAAGCCACCGGTATCACTGCAAAACCTATATATTTGCCAATATCGCTACTGGTTAAAAAGTAAGTAAATCCGGTTGCACCACTAATAAGGGTTGGTGAAGAACCATTGGAGCTATCAGAACGATACCATTTATAAACACAAGCACCCATAGCATCTCCCTCTACATCGGAATATGTATATTCCCCTCCCAGTTCATAATTTACTTTTGCTGTACCAAATTGGTTTACTTCACTGGCAACAGGTGCAAGGTTTCCGTTTCCGGTAACCGGCCCCATAAAAAAGTCGAGCATAACTTCTGTGCCCGGAGAAACACCTGTACTTGCCACCGGTTCAACGGAAAAACCTATGAATTTCCCCTCATCACTGCTGGTTATTCTGTAACTATTGAACTCTTGACCACTAACAACGGTTGGCGAAGAACCATCGGGACTATCAGAACGGTACCATTTATAGTTAGATAATGCAACAGGAGCATCTCCATCTTCATCGGAGTAGTCAAACAAAGCAATAAACCATGTCCCTACTTTGGGCAAACCAATCATTCTTAAATTGCTGGCAACTGGTGGGGAGTTCAGAATAACCGGCCCAGAAAAAACAGGAACTCTGACTGCACTGCCCGGAACACCCACAGTTGCCACCGGAGTAACCTCAAAACCAAGGTATTTCCCAAAGTCGCTACTTGTTACAGTATATGTATTTCCCGTTGCATCGGGAATAAGGGTAGGCGACGATCCATCGGAATTATCAGAACGGTACCATTTATAAATAGAAATATCTTCAGGATCGTTGTCCACATCGGAATAGGTATAGTCGCCTGTCAGGGTGTAGTTTACTTTTGCCCTACCGCTTTGTGTTACATTGGTGGCAACAGGTGGAGTGTCCGGAAAAACCGGCCCCGCAAAAACAGGACTAGCTACCTGGCTACCCATTAATGTTCCGCTACTGGCAACAGGAGTAACAGTAAACCCGACGTATTTGCCAATGTCGCTGTTGATTAAGGTATAACTAATGGCCGTTGCTCCGCCAATAGGGGTAGGCAACGAACCATCGGAATTCTCTGAATAATACCACTGAAAAGTAGAAGTACCTTCAGTGTCGTTGTCCATATCGGCATAGGTATAGTCGCCTGTCAGGATGTCGTTTACTTTTGCCATACCACTTTGTGTTACATTATTGGCAACAGGTGGAGTATTCGGAAAAACCGGCCCCGCAAAAACAGGACTAGCTACCTGGCTACCCATTAATGTTCCGCTGCTGGCAACAGGAGTAACAGTAAACCCAACATATTTGCCAATGTCGCTATTGTTTAAGGTATAACTAATGGCCGTTGCTCCGTCAATAGGGGTAGGCAAGGAACCATCGGAGTTCTCAGAGTGATACCACTGAAAAGTAGAAATACCTTCAGTGTCGTTATTGGCATCGAAATAGGTATAACTTCCTGTAAGGGTAGAATATTCTTTTGCAGTACCGCTTTGTGTTGTGTTACCGGCAACAGGTGCAACATTAAACACAGGCCCGGCAAAGGTGCTTGTTATTGTCTCGTTACCCAATAAAGTACCGCTGCTGGCAGCAGGAGTAACGGCAAAACCAATGTATTTACCAATGTAAGTGTTGGTTAGGGTAAAAGTACTGCCAGTCTCTCCAATAATGGGAGTTGGCGACGAACCATCGGAATTATCGGAATAGTACCACTTGAAGGTAGTTGCACCTTCGGTATCGTTGTTCGCATCGGAGTATGTGTAGCTGCCTGTAAGTGTTGCGCTTACGGCTACACTTCCGCTTTGTGTTACATTGCTGGCGATAGGTGGATTATCAGCTACAGGACCTGCAACAGTTGAAGCTTTAACTTCACTTCCCAGTAAGGTTCCACTAAGGGCAACCGGAGTAACGGAAAAATATATCGTTTTGTCGATATCGCTGTTGCTTAAGGTATAGGTACGACCCGTTTCACCGCTAATGACGGTAGTGGTAGAACCATCGGAACGATACCATCTATAGATAGAACTACCTTCTTGGTCGTTATTAGCATCATAATAGTTGTAGCTACCTATCAGGGTAACGCCTACTATAGCATCTCCTGTTTGTATCACATTTTGAGCCATCGGTGGATTATCGGCTATTGGTCCGATAAAGGAGGTAACTTTAACCTCGCTTCCAGGTGAGAGTCCTGTATTTGCTTCCGGGGCAACAGAAAAACCTATGTATTTACCAATATCGTCATTACTTAAGGTATAACTACTGCCATTTGCTCCGCTAATTGGAGTAGACGACGAACCTTCTGAACTGTCGGAACGATACCATTTAAAGATAGAAGAGCCTTCGATATCGTCATTCGCATCATAATAAGTATAGCTGCCTGTAAGTATTTCTCCCACAGTAGGAACACCATTTTGTGTCACATTAGTTACGAGAGGCAGATTATCTAAAACAGGCCCGGCAAAAACATCTGTAATAACTGCGTGACCAAGCAAAGTCCCACTGCTGGCAACAGGTCTAACAGAAGAACCTATATACTGACCAATATCGTTGTTGGTTAAAGTATAGCTGCTAGCTGTAGCACCGCTAATAGCAATAGCCGAAGAACCGCTGGAAGTACTGGAACGGTACCATTGAAAGGCAGAAGTCCCCTCGGGGTCTCCGTCGGCATCGCTGTAAGAATAGCTACATATCAGGGTTTGGCTCACCTGAGGAGTACCACTTTGAGTAACATTGCTGGCAACAGGTGCATTATCAGCAACCGGTCCGGCAAAGATGTTTGCCACAACCTCGTCTCCCGACAAGGTACCTGTACTTGCGAAAGGGGTAACAGAAAAACCGACACATTTACCTATGTCGTTGTTTGTTAGGGCATAACTAATGCCTGTTGCTCCGCTAATGAGAGTTGGCGACGCCCCATCTGATCCCTCCGAGCGGAACCATTTAAAGACAGAAGTACCTTCAAGGTCGTTATTGGTATCAAAGTAGGTGTAACTACCTGTAAGAGTTTCGCCAGCAGCAGCAGTACCACTTTGTGTAACATTGCTGGCAACAGGTGCATTATCAGAAACCGGTCCGGCAAAAATACTTGCAACAACCTCGTCGCCCTGCGAAGTTCCGCTTTCGGCAACAGGGATAACAGCAAAACCTATGTATTTGCCAATGTCGCTGTTTGTTAAAGTATAGTTAGTGCCCGTTATACCGCTAATAAGCGTTGGCGACGAACCATCGGAACTGTCGGAACGGTACCATTTAAGTATTGAATTGCCTTCAGCATCGCCATCGTTATCAAAGTAGATATAGCTACCGGTAAGGGCTTCGCCCACCTGAGCAATACCGCTTTGTGTAACATCGCTGGTAAGAGGTGGAATGTCTAAAACCGGCCCGGAAAAGGTATTTGCAACGACTGGGCTACCTACTAAAATTCCACTCTTTGCGATGGGAATAACAACAGAACCTATGTATTTGCCAATGTCACTGCCGGTTAAAGTATAGCTAATGTCCGTTGCTCCACTAATGACAGTTGGCAACGAACCATCAGAATTATCGGATCGATACCACTGAAAGGCAGTATTCGCCTCAATATCGTCTTCATTATCGACATATGTATAGCTACAAGTGAGGAGTTGATCCACCTGGGCTGTGCCGTTTTGTGTTACATTGCTGGCAACAGGAGCGGTATTTGAACACAGGCTTTTCCAATCGTTTCCATCGTAAAAGCTTAGGCAATTAATATCGGTATTAAAAATAACCATACCCGCAACCGGCACGCTAATTGCCCTAGGAGACAAGCGGGGAAACAACATGCCTTTGTTTGTGCTGCTGATGTCTAATACTGCGGCAGCATTCGGGCTGGTAGTTCCGATGCCGATATCGCCATCGGCATCTACATAAACGGCATCTTCCTGTGAGCCGTCATTGGCATCAAGCGAATATCCATCACTAAAAAAAGCGAGCTTTCCAGCGGCAAGTGCCGTAGTTATGGTAAATGTATCGGTAATTTTATCGGTGGTCTGGTAAAAATTTTGAGTAGCAATATCACAAACTAGCGTACCTGTACTGAGGTTCTCTCCAAATGCAGTAGTAGCATTGGCTATTCGCACTCTCCGAATAGCTGTTACCTGTGCAAAAACATGCTGCAAGCCAAGTAATAAAACTAAAAAGAATATTATTTTTTTCATATCATTATTATTACTTATTTTTTGCATCATGTGAAACTCGCTTATCATCTTCTTCCTGTATATAGGAACTTATATCCGCTCGTTTCATTTTATTATTGCTATTTGTTTACCATTTGTTTTAAAAGAACTTCCAAATGGCTGGCATTTGTTACTTTGCTTACTATTTCGAGGTTTTCGCCCAGTAAATACATTGTTGGTGTCGCAAATACGTGGTAATCGATAACCGGTTTGCTATTCCACTCCTGGTAATCGCAATAGTTAATCCAGGGTAGTGCCTTAGCATATCCTTTAAAATCCACGGTATTTGTGTCGAGCCAAATAAATACAAATTCAACGTCATTTTCTTTTAGTTTCGGGTACATGGCAGCCAGTTTTGTTAACTCCTGCTGGCAATTGGGGCACCACGAGGCCGTAAAAATCAATAGCTTATATTTATTTGGAACCCGGCTTAAACATTCCACCTGATTATCCTGTTCCGTTTCATTATCCGATAAATCTATACCAGGACCAAAAATAATATCAGGTGCCTTATTTCCGATTTTCATTTTCCGGTAGGATTCGAACCTTTTGCTGGTTTTTGGCGAAATAGAGCAACTGCTTTGATTCAGCATTTCGAGGCTTAAATGTTCGGCAGGCGTAAAAAGGCTTCTTTGTTCGAACAGGTTAAACAAAAACAGGCTTGTCTGGTCAAGCAATTCAGGACTTCTGTCAATTAAATCATTTATAACATAATCGGTTGACTTATTCATTTCTACATAAACCGAGTCGAGTGGTACACCCATATGTTCGAGCATAAAAAAGTGTTCTTGCAAAAGTTCGGGTAACAAGCCGCTGTTATAAAACAAGGGGTTGCTCAGGTCTGTATTTCTGAATTGACTGATGTGCGAAGATATACGTTCCGGATAATTAAGAATGGACACCCGCATGTCGTTAATGAACTTATAAAACGGAAGATACCAAGCCAAGTAAGTTCCTGCTTCTTGTTTTTGCAAAAAATAAAGACTCTGGTTTTCGAGTATGTCTATTTCATTTTTTATCCCTCTTGCCTTATTTAGTGTATTCAGCAGAGGTACCGCCGTGTATAATTTTTCAAGGTACATCCATGCGCCCAATGCACTTTCTCGAATTTGCTGTTCGTATAAAAAGCGGTAAAGTAGCGTGCTTTCAGGGCTGTTTTTAAAATTGATACTATCAGGATTATCGGGACTAATTCCTGTAATATTAATTTCCCCGTTATGTAATATAAAATTAAATCCCTGCTGTTCGTTAAACAACAGATACCCCATTCCCGAATAGTTGGCGGGATATTTAAAATTAAAGTTGCCAAAGCTGTCGGTAGTTACTGTTTCTATTATTTCCCGCTTAAACCCATTATAAACCGACAAGGAAACTGATTGGTTGGGGCAGGCTGTAAACCGACCAGTAATAGGCTCTTGAGCCATTGTTTGTATAACTGGAAGCAGAATGATGAATAAGTAGTAAAGTCGCTTCATATTATTTCTATTTTCTGTTGGTTCTGAAATCACATATCATTTTGTCGCCTATGATTCAATTATTATTTCAGTTACCGCTTTTCCCTTTTTCTTAATTTTGTTGTCCTGTTACAGTTTCTATTTCAATCGTTGCCGTCGTTTGTCCTTCAAAATTTCAGCTTTGACAATTGATGTTAGCCGTGCTTTCCATTGGGCGAATTTATTTCAATGGTTAAAAAATGAACGGGCTGTACCAGTAAATCATCACAAAAAAATACCATAAATACAACTAACTAGATCTGAGAAGTGAATCGAGGTTCCGTGAGTTGCATCTTTGATATTCGCAGGTAATGTTTTACTTTACCCAATCTCAATAACCGCTAATTTTTTAGTTCGAGATCGACAATAGTATAGCTCATTATATTTGTATTTTTAAAATTACTCAGATTGTATTCTATATGCTTGCTTAATAACAATAGGTAACCGTCACTTTATCGTAAGTATATACAGGAACTAAAAGTTTTAAAGTGCTTTTCGTAAAAGTGTAACTTGTCGGGTCAAGCGTTTCTCCGTTTAGTGTAACACTACAACTATTACTCGCATCGTTTACAATTGCAGTTTTAACTAAAGAGTGTGTTGTAGGAACTGAATCGTCCTCTTCAAATTTTTGAGTATACGACCTAGCTGCAACACTTGTGGCCTCCCATGTACTTGTGGTACCGTTCCAGCTTAGTACCTGCCCGTTAGTGGCAGACATCTGGTTCAGGTCTGCGGCAACAATTGTCCCATCATCAATTTTAGCCGAATTTATCGCATCGTTTGCAATCACTGTTGCATTGTAGGTCCCGGTAACATCTCCATTAAAAGCTGCAGTTTTTGCCAGCTTTTCGCTTTCAAGATCAGAAATAGCTGAAGTATTGGAGGCAATATTTGTTGTATTACTTTCAATCAGGGTTCTTGTTACTGTGCTGTCGGCTTTCAGCTTTGTTTCCAAACGGTTAATTACAGCGACAGTGCCGGCACTGTTGCTGTTCATGTCGGCACGTATTTGCGAGGCTGTATCTTTTATTGCCTGCGTATTGTCGACAATAGCTGAAAGATTGGTTGAGATGTTTGTCGTATTGCTTTCAATCAAGGTTCTTGTTACAGTGCTATCTGCTTCCAGCTTTGTTTCCAATCTGGCAATTACTGCTTCGATACTGGCACTGTTGCTGCTCATATCGGCACGTATTTGCGAGGCAGTATCTTTTATTGCCTTCGAATTGTTGGCAATATGCGTTTTATTCGAGTTAATAATTGTATTTGCCTCACCACCGTTAATACTAACATTTTCCAGATTCTTCTCTAGCTTTCCCAAAGCAGTTTGAACCGACTCTCCTGCGACCAAAACACCACCGTTGGTAGACTTCTCATATTGTGCAGTTAGATTTAGAAGCGAAGCATCAATATAATTATCAAGCCATTCAGCAAGATTAACCGAACTGCTACTTTCACTATCTTGTTCTCGTACCGATAAAATAGACCCTTCCAATTTCAATTCAGGTTTTTTAGAACCTACTTGCTCCCAGGAAGCACTGGCCTTTACATATAAAAGTCTGGTCTCAGGATTAAAGGAAAAATCACCTTCCTGCG
Organism: Prolixibacteraceae bacterium; assembly: GCA_041736275.1. Classification (GTDB taxonomy): domain Bacteria; phylum Bacteroidota; class Bacteroidia; order Bacteroidales; family Prolixibacteraceae; genus Aquipluma. The sequence continues at coordinate 6,719 of JBGSUC010000027.1, read as the reverse complement.
CATTGACAGGATAAGAAGTGCCTATACTCATTTGAATATCTCCAATATGACTCCATTTCCCGGAAGAATAACAGTAGTAGCAATCTTCTGAAGAATCGTAAACCAACAAGCCGTTGACAGGGGCAACAATTGCCTCTCGTTCGGTACTTGTCATACGTGGAGCCAAAAAACCTTTGCTTTTCGACACTAATTCCAAAATTGCACTCAAGTCTGGGTCAACATCTCCTTTTCCAATGCTAACACCACCATCCTGTGCAAATAGGTTAAGCGGTATCCCCAGAGTACAAATAATCAATATCAGGTAAATTTCTCTCACAACAGTAAATTTTAGTTATGGTTCTTTTATTTATTTGTCGAAAATAATTTCCTCAATGCTTTGTCATATTTATCAGAAAGCAATTGAAGCAGTGCTTTTATATTTTGCTAATCCTGTTCTACTGCAGTAGATTCAGACTTTACTTCTTTTTTATGACTTCTTCTGTCCATTATTTCGTAAGCCAAGTGTAATCCGTTCGAATTGAACTGATTTAAACCGTCGCCAATACCTAATTCAAAGATATAGCCCACTTTCATATTGTTTAATACTTTCATGTCGAGGCTAAATGTTTGTGCCTGGCCAAAACGGTGACTAGTGCCCAGCCATACTTTATCACGCAGGATAAAATTTGCCGCAAGGTCGTATACCTTAGGCATATTTTCTGTTTTGAAAATTACACCGTTGTTTGAAGAATACGACTTTTCATTGTAGTATTTCATGATAAACTCCGGGCGGAACTCCACTGATGGAGACAGTTTAAACTTTGCTCCCAAAGCAAAATCAAATCCGGGAAAATATTGCGAATCATCTTTATCTTTACTCAAACTGGCGGTCATCGAACTTAGCCCTAAATGCCAAATATCAGTATAAAGGTATATACCTATAGCGGCTATCGGGTAAATACGATTTAAATCAGACTGGGCTAACAAAAAACTTAAATCTTCATCTGGATAGCAGATTATTTCATTTTCATTAAGCGAATTTTGCAAAAATCCCACGCTATAGCCCAAAGCTAAGTGGACTTTCTCAGAGATACTAGTATTATGACAAAAGCCTGCACTAAACTCTGTGGTATTGCGCAAGCCAATATTTTCAACAATAACCTTAATGTTTGCCCCGAGTCTGGTCTTTTTTGTAGGCAGGTAAATATTGCCTGCATATGTTTCAGGACTATACCTGAATTTATTGCCCCACTGTGCTCTGTTATACAAACTTATCGATACGTTCTCCTTAAAAGAGTTATATGCAGGATTTAGGAATTCCTGTAGCAACAGACCTTGTGTATGCATAGGAACGTCCTGAGCTTTAGTCTGCTGAGAATACAACACCCCACAAAACAACAATATAATTCTACTAATAAACAGTATTCTTTTATTCTTCTCCATTATGATAAACTAATGAATGGCATTTGCCAACTATTAAGGTATTTCTATTCCGAAAGGATTAATCCCGCCGAACTATCTCAATTATGTTGCGCTTTATTATTTTTTTTTCGTCAAGTTTTTCTAAGTTCATTTCATAGAAATAGGTTCCTTCCCTATAATTTATAGCATCGAAATCGTTTTTATAATTACTGCTTTTGTACACTAAATTACCGTTCCGGTTAAATACTTTTAGCGTAATTTGTTTGTAATTATTTATACCAGGCACTTCGAAAGTACTTCGTGCCGTGCCGTTAGCCACCAAAAAGTTCACCAGTTTCGGCCCCTCATCTTCAATGCCTGGATTTGTTATTTCTTTCACCTGCCCAAGTGCCAGCAAACCTCTGCTACTAGGAGTATTTGTTTTCAGGTAAAGCATGTCTCGGGTTAAAACGGAATTAAAATCCATTATAAATTTCGGGGGAAGTGCTTTTAAATCAGAAATATTCAATACACTGAGCGAATACTTCTCCGATTCATCCAAACCGTATAACGACATTCCAGGAATAAATGTAGTAGTGGCATTTTCAGGATCAACCTGCCACCCTCCAGGCGAAGTCAGACTCACCTTCGTTTGGGCTGCTTCCCAAATCGTTTCAATATTGGGAAAATACGATACACTTATTTTATCAAGCATTGAACAACTTTCAATATATAATGGGTGAATACCGTTATTATCTCCCACTGGGAAAAAATAAGTATTGGATGGATGTACATCTCTTGAAATTGTCCCAATTACATAAGATTCTGAGTCAAAATCATTTGAATAGCTAATGGCGTCGGCTGATACATTTTCAACAAATAATTCGCTACCTTCTAAAACATCAATCAGCCCTGAAATAAGGTGAAGCGAATTACTTACCAAAAATCGGTTATCTATGTATGTTTTGCCTTTTCTGGACAAATATAGATTTGAAACTGAGGCTGAACTACCTGATACATAATAATCTTCATCTCCATACAAATAGAAATCACCACTGCCCTGTATAGCGCTATTCAATTCAAGAGTACCACCTGAGGTACAATAAATAATGCCTGAATTATTAAATTGTATATTACTATTTATTTTAAGACTGCCTTTTATTACTACACTGGCATCATTACTAATTTTAATACTGGTTTTGGTTACATTAAAATCGGCAGCAAAAACTGCTCCGGGACACAAAATTGCGAGACAAATTAAGAGGTATACTAAACCATTAATTGAAAAATTGTTTTGGCAAATAATTTTGAGTTTTATCATCATTTATGTTGAAATTATAAGTCCTTAACTCTTATGTAAAATTCCAAGCTGTCCTTCTTCTTCTACCGCCAGTTTTGTATGCTATTTGGATCATCGGCTATTACTACTCTCTCTAGAAGGTTTACAAAAATGCTTAGATATAAGAAAATTGTTTGTAGGGAAAAGACGAAATATTTGTAGGGAAATTCTGATTATATTGTAGGGAAAAGCTTACAGGGCAAAGTTCTTGAGTGGAGGAACAGAAAGTGAAGTCAATGTGGTTTTGTATATTGCAAGGGTTAATGATAGTTTTTCCCGGGTTCCGATAAAAATCGGGGGAAGAATGGCAACAAGAACTTAAACGCCGAATCGGAATTCAGCAGTTTGTAGTTTATGATTATTATATCAATTGGTTTTCAATGCAGTATCGTGTTAAATCGGTATTCTTTTTCAGTCTCATTTTTTCCATAATCCTACTCCGGTACGTGCTAACTGTTTTGCTGGAAATACAAAGTTCAGTACCAATTTCCGTTAACGATTTCCCTCCCGCAATTTTAATCATAATTTCAAATTCGCGATCCGACAGTTTTTCATGTGTCGGCTGGTTGCTATCAATGTTGAGTTGGAACGCCAGGCAATGAGCCAGCGACTGGGAGATATATCTACCTTTTTTTGCTATTTCTCTTACCGCCAGCAGAAGTTCTTCTGCGGCAACATCTTTAGTAAGATAGCCCGAAGCACCATAAGTAAGGGCACGAATGGCGTATTGTTCCTGCGGATGCATACTTAACATTAATACATAAGCTGTAGGCCATTTTGTTTTTATTGCCTGAAGTACATCCAAACCGCTTTGGTCGGGCAACGAAATGTCGAGCAACAGGAGGTCGTAAATGCCTTTACTAAACAAATCAAGTACTTCGCTTCCGTTTGCTGCTTCATCAATTAAGCAAACCTCTTTGTATTGTTCGAGTATTCGTCGTAGTCCATCGCGTACAATTTTGTGGTCGTCGCAAATTAATATATTCATTTGTCTATAATTATTTATTTTGTGATGACTCATGTAATCCGTCATGACCTGCACCTTGGCCTCAAAAGCTTTTGGTAATATCTCGTTTCATACTTTATCCTATATTTATCGGAAATAAAATCACTATTTTACTTCCAAATTTAACTCTACGCGAAATGTTAAAAGTGCCTCCTAACGAAGCTGTTCTTTCTTTCATGCTCATAATTCCAAACGATTTTTTCGAATTGATTTCAGCCTCAGTAATACCCACTCCATTGTCGGTTACTACAAATTGTATAAAATCATCCTGCTGACTGAGCAAAATTTCAATGTACGTTGCATGCGCGTGCCTGGCGATGTTGGTAAGCGATTCCTGCATAATCCTGAACAGCTGTAGTGCATCGTCGTTTGAAATAGGAATCCCACTTTCGATATCCAGAAAAACGTGTATCCCGTGGCGTTGCGAAAATTCTTTGGTGTACCAATCAATGGCAGCTTCCAAACCCAAGTCGTCAATAATTTCGGGCCTTAACTGCGAAGTAATGCGCTGCACTGTGCGGATGGTTTCTCCCACTAAATTTTTCACATCTTCAAGTTTTTCTTTTGCCTTTTCGTATGAGGTGTATTGTTTAATAACTTCTAGGTCAATTTTCACAGCAGTAAGTGCCTGGCCCAAGTCATCATGCAATTCTCTTGCAAGGTTCAAACGTTCATTTTCTCTTGCCTGTTCAATGTGTTTTGACAATTGATGAAGTTGCTCCAACGACTTGTGTAATTCTTCTTCTGTTCTTTTCCTTTGCGTAATATCATGCACCGTTCCAATCCATTTAGCTGGTACACCGTCTGAGTCAAAAGTCATTTCTGCCTGTTCTTGGATGAATCTTTGCTCTCCATTGGGATACAGTATTCGCAGGTCAATATTTAAGGGAACATAAACCTTCCTGACTTCATCTATTCTATCCATTAATATGGGAAAATCATCCTTATGAACCATACCATAAAACAAATCAAGCGTTGGCTCTACCTCTCCGGGCTTAAAACCGAATATCCTAAATGTTTCATCCGAACATTTCATTCGGTCGCTTTTGTAATCGTACTCCCAACTTCCTACCTTAGCAATTTGCTGAGCTTTAGTCAATATCGATTCTTTGTGTAGTAAGGCTTGATCGGCTTTTTTACGCTCGCTAATATTGGTGCCAATACCTAGGATGTATGGCTGATTTTCGCTCTCAAATTTAACCGAAGAAAGCAGAAATGGAATTATACGTCCATCTTTGGTTTTCAAAGATACTTCAATTGATGTCTGATTATGCTCACTAATGTTATGAATGGTCTCCCTTATCAATTCTTTATCTTCAAACAAAAGCCAGTCAAAAATAGAGCTGCCTTGCATTTCATTTGCATCATATCCCAAAATGCTTTCATACTGTTCATTCCAGTCAACCAGCTTTAGTTCAGGATAAGTATATAGATAATATATTCCAGGTATGCTTTTGAGTAATGCTTTATTAAATAAGTGTTCTCTTTCTTGTTTTTGTTCATGTGTTTTTAATCTCTTGTTAGCCTTCGTCAATTTTTCAAGGGCTTCTTTTAATTGTTCAGCATTTCTACTGATGATATGTTTCTGGTTGAAAAGATCCAGGAAAACAGTTACTTTACTTAATAGTATTTGATTAGAAAAGGGTTTAATGATGTAATCAACAGCACCGGAAGAATAGCCCTTCAATACCTCTTTTGGATCAAAGTGATTGGCGGTTAAAAATATTACGGGTACTTTGTTATTTGCTCTGCCGTCATTCAGTTTTACGGCCAGCTCATACCCTGTCATTTCGGGCATACGCACATCAACAATGGCTAAAGCAAGCTCCGCTCCATCTATTTTTATAAGCGCATCTGCACCCGAAATGGCACAAATTAATTTGGTATTTAGTTTATTGAGCACAATGGTGAGTAAGTTCAGATTTACCTGGTTATCGTCAACAATAAGTATAGCAGGCGGATAATTTATATTTAACATTCTTTATGAAGTATAATTTCTAAAGAAACAAAAAAAAAATAATTAATTCGAATGCTTGTTTAGATTACATACAGGGAAACGCACACTTTTACATATTAAATCTTGAATTTACACCTTCATATTCTTTGTATATCAGCGATTTATTAGTTATTTTTTTTATGAGTACAATTTTCATATAGTGTTGACAATTTATACATACAAAAATACTGGTTTTGGAAGTAAAAAATGAATTAAGGTCTTTTTTAGCAAAATAGACGACCTCCGGAGCGATATAAACAAACTTCGCAAATGATAACAGTATATTGCTACAAAAGCTTTTAATGATGCATTCTCCATTTCTCTTGTACGTGAATTGGATAACACACAAGTCATTTCATTGCTAACCGGCAGAGTGAATATAGATACGAATAAGAAGCCGATGTCTTTCATACTTACCTGTGCTTCAACGCATGCAAAGCACGTTTTGAAAATTGTGAGTTGTGGGCGAAAAAGCATTATGCCCTATTTGCCAAACGCCATTCAGACTTATCTGATTTCATTACTCCCTTAATGTTTAATTGATAACGCAACTAAGAATGCAATAAAAAAGAAATGAGACACGGATTGAAATAAAAGGCAGCTGATAGCAATTAGCCATAATCCAAACCAGGTAATCAGCTACCCGTCTTTAAGGCAGCAGTGGTTTTTGATGGATATCTTTCTGCCTAGACAGTTTACCAGCTTGACCTCCTCCTCTGCGTGTACCCCCCAACGCTTGGGCTAGTATGGATAACCGCACTCCCCAATCAAAAACAACTGGCCTTTTAAATAAAGCATATTTGGACGTTTAAACAAAGTAGTCTCAATACTTCCTATCTATCTTTGTCTCATCAAAATGGAAAAAACGGTGAAATTGACCACCCATTTCCAGTTTAAATTGACCACCATTTCCGGGGCAAACTGACCACCAGATTCCGGAGCAAATTGACCACTGTTTCCGGAGCAAACTGACCACCTAAAATCAGTTACTTTTTTTC
>JBGSUC010000001.1:0-56956 GCA_041736275.1 Prolixibacteraceae bacterium | reverse complement strand
ATTGCACGCTACATCACCATTGTAAAGAAACGGCCTACCAGTCGCAAATACTTCTACGGTTGGACTTGCAGAGCATTGGGCGAAAATTAAAAACATAGCCATGGGATTTATAACTAATTTATTTGCCGGAGGAGCCAATTCTCTTGTTGATTCGGTTGGTAAAGTACTCGATAATGTCATCACTACCAAAGGTGAAAAGCAGGAGCTCGAAAACGAGATCCGTAAGTCGGAAATGCAATATCAGCTCGATTTGCAAAAGCTTTCGATCGATGAACGGAGAATGGTTATTGAAGATACTGCAAGTGCAAGAAGCAGAGAGGTAGAGATATCGAAAAGCGAATATGCCACTAAATTGGCGAAGAATGTTGCTCCATACCTGGCGCTTGGAACTGTTGTACTTACATTCATTCTTTTTTATGTTTTAATTTTCAAATCTGAGGCTATTCCGACTGATAAAAGGGATGTCATCCTTTATATTTTAGGAGTTCTCAGCGCTACCTTAACTCAGATTTACAGTTATTACTTTGGATCCAGTGCCGGGAGTGCAGCGAAGCAAAAACAGATTGAGGGCATGAGATAAGATGTCCAAAAACTGTTTTTGTTTATAATATAAAGGGGTTTGGAAAATCATCAATTAACTTCCGATCAATACTCGTCCTGATCTTCTTCAGGTACTTATCAGTTATTGCGATGCTCGAATGACCAAACAAATCCCGGATTGTTTTCGGACTGAATCCTGACTCCATTAACCGATCGGCTGCAGTGTCTTTCAATGAATAAAAATAGACGTCTTTCGGTATATTTAGATGATTTGCAACCTCGCGAAAACGTTCTGCAATGCGGGTTGGTGCAACTTCAACGGTGCCGGGAATCAACTTCTGAGAACAGATCCGGTATCCGGATGGATATTTGGCAAAATGTTCTTTTAGAATTCCTTGCAATGGTTTTGCAATTGGAATAATCCGCTTTCGTGCTGTCTTGGCCGAAACTGCCGGAACAATTACCATTTCTTTATCGAGGAAAAAATCAAAAATATGCAAACGGCAAATTTCTGCAGGGCGAAGAGCTAAGTAATAACAGAATAGGGATAGAATGAATAAATCATTGTCATTCTTTTTAATGTAATTGAAATACTTCTTTACCTCTTCATCAGTAAATGGCCGTTTGGTAACGCTCTCTTCACGCATTTTTTCCACCGAATGAAAGGGATTCTTCGTGATGTAGTTATTTTTTACCAGTGTATTGAAAAAGGTCCTGAAATCTACCAGGTAATTGTTCCATGTCCGCCCTTTAATTTTACGGTCCGTAATCAGGCTATTCATAAAGTTCATGGCCATATCGCCTGTAAACTCAAAAATGAAACTATTCATCATCTTTTTCTTTTCTAACCATTCGATCAGTACATGCATCCGCGAATCAAAGGTGTGCTTTGTACGCTTCCGGATATACATGTTTTTGAAGTCTAAAACGAATTTTAGCGCTTGATCAATGGTAGTGTACTGTTTGGAGTTGGTATCGTCAATGAAAGGATTCTGTCCAGCATCAAGCTTTTTATTGATGTGATCGATCAGACGGACCGCGTGCCGGTCTCTGGTCTTTTTATTGACAATATGATCCAGATAGATTCTTTTCCTTCTCAATTCGCCCTTTGTAGGGTCAAAAGCTGCAAAATAAACATAGTCTCGTGATTCTCCAGCGGCTCGCTGTGCGTATCGATAGGGCAAATTCCAACTCATTGCGTTTTAGTTTTAAGTAAAACGGTGAATGAAGCTGTTTTAATAAGGGCGCAACCGTGGCGCAGTAGTAAACTTAAAAAACCCTGAAATCCTAGTAAAATTAGGTGTTTCAGGGTTTGAAGTAGCGGGAGCCGGACTCGAACCGACGGCCTTTGGGTTATGAGCCCAACGAGCTACCAACTGCTCCATCCCGCAATGTATCTTTTGATAATGTATCGTCTTTTTTAGAACTTCGCATTGGCCATTGTATCTTGGCTAAGCGGCTGCAAATATATGTGATCCTTTTAGATTTTCCTAATCTGATATGAAAAAAAATAGTTGTCTTTTGAATTACTACGTTAAAAAGTATTAATAAACTGAGCATTGGATTAGTTTTCTGCAAATTCTTCTAATTTTGTTGTTCGAAAAATCGAATAATGAATAGAAAAGAGCTTCGTAAGAAGATATTTAAGATGCTAAAAGACCATTACCGACTGATTATTTACAATGATTCGTCGATTCAAACGGTTTTTAGTATAAAGCTTACGCCTATAAAAGTATTAACCCTTGGAAGTTTGGGTGCAATATTGCTGATACTTTTTACTACCGTAATTATTGCCTACACTCCTTTGAGAGAGAATATTCCCGGCTATCCAAGCGCAAAAGTTAGACAACAGATTATTTACAATTATATTTTAGTTGATTCGTTGGAAAACGAAATCAAAAACAGAGATAGTTACTTTGATAAGATAAAAACATTGTTTGAGGGAGGTGTTCCAGCTGACGATCCGTTATCGTCTGTCTCAGATTTAAAAACGTATGATGTAAAGTTTAAAAATTCAAATACTGATTCTATTTTTCAGGATAAATTATTGGAGGAAAAGCTTAATTTGTCTGTTTCGAATAATCAGAAACGATTACCCAGTATTGCAAATACTCACTTTTTTACACCTCTTCGTGGATTAATTACTAACAAATTCGATCCCAAAACAGATCATCTTGCGGTTGATGTAGTCGGAAAATTAAATTCAAGGATTTCAAGCGTTTTGGATGGAACAGTGGTGTTTTCTGGTTGGACTATGGATACAGGCTATTCTATTTTTATTCAGCATGAAAATAATACTATTTCAGCATATAAGCATAATGCCGAACTTTTAAAAGGGGAAGGCGATAAGGTAAAGGCGGGTGATGTGATTGCTATAATGGGAAACAGTGGTGAACTTACTACAGGGCCACATCTTCATTTTGAACTCTGGCATAACGGAATAGCCCTTGATCCGGAAACATATATTGATTTTTAACCTGATTTATGAGAAAACGCATCGCCATTCTTGGGTCGACCGGATCGATTGGAACTCAGACTCTTGAAGTAATCGCTCAAAATCCAGAACATTTTGAAGTTGAAGTTTTGACTGCCAATAACAACATCGGGTTGTTGATTGAGCAGGCGAGGCAGTTTCAGCCTAATGTAGTGGTTATTACCAATTCTTGTCATTACGATCAGTTGAAAGAAGCTTTGAAGGATGAACCAATAAAGATTTATGCCGGCAGAGATGCGGTTAATCAGGTGGTTCAGATGGATACAATTGATATTGTGTTAACTGCAATGGTAGGGTATTCAGGATTGATTCCTACGTGTAATGCCATAAAAGCCGGAAAACATATCGCATTGGCCAACAAGGAAACAATGGTGGTTGCAGGCGAAATTATAAACCAGCTTGCAATCGAGAATAAAGTTAATATTTACCCGGTTGACTCTGAACATTCCGCCATATTTCAATGTTTAGTGGGTGAGTTTAATAATGAAGTGGAAAAGATATTCCTAACCGCTTCTGGCGGGCCATTTAGAGGATTTAGTCAGGATCAGCTTTCTGTAGTTACAAAAACTGATGCACTGAAACACCCAAACTGGGACATGGGAGCTAAAATAACTATAGATTCTGCCTCGCTTATGAATAAAGGCTTTGAGGTGATTGAGGCGCGATGGCTCTTTGGATTAAAGCCCGAACAAATAGATGTCGTTGTGCATCCGCAAAGTATCATTCATTCGATGGTTCAGTTTCGCGATGGCTCGATAAAGGCGCAAATGGGACTTCCGGATATGAAACTGCCTATTCAGTATGCACTTAATTTTCCCGACCGGTTACCCTCAACGTTCAAAAGGTTCAGCTTTTTAGATTACCCGCTGTTAACTTTCGAACAGCCAAATACAAAAAAATTTCGTAACCTTGCACTTGCTTTTGAGGCTCTGAATCAAGGCGGAAATATGCCATGTATTTTGAATGCAGCAAACGAAGTAGTTGTTCAGGCTTTTCTGAATGATAAAATTAGTTTTCTTCAAATGCCTGAAATCATTGAACAAGCTATGGAGAAAGCCACATTTGTTCGAATTCCAAATCTGGATGATTATATTCAATCAGACAAGGAGGTTCGTATTTTGACATCAGCCATTGTAAAAAACAGGGCGAAATAATAGTTTTAAAAACGGAAAAAATAGTCGATGGAAATAGTTCTGATAAAAGCTGCACAACTTATTTTGAGTTTATCTCTCTTAGTTATAATACATGAATTCGGACACTTTTTGTTTGCCCGCATATTCAAAACCAGAGTTGAGAAATTCTACTTGTTTTTTGATCCATGGTTTGCCCTTTTCAAAGTAAAAAAAGGTGATACTGAATATGGAGTTGGATGGTTGCCATTGGGTGGCTACGTCAAAATCTCGGGAATGATCGACGAATCGATGGATAAGGAAGCCATGAAACTGCCACCTCAGCCTCATGAATTTCGGTCAAAAAAATCGTGGCAGCGCCTGCTCATTATGGTTGGTGGAGTCGTAATGAATTTTATTCTGGCGTTTATTATTTATATCGCGATTCTTTATGCCTGGGGAGAACAATATTTGCCAACTGCAAGTTTAAAGTATGGCATTGAAGTAGATTCTGTGGGAATGAAGATCGGTCTTCAGAATGGAGATAAAATTATTTCTGTCGATAACATAGAAGTTGAGAACTTCAGGAAAATTATTCCTACAGTAATTCTAGACAAAGCTGCGGCTATTCAGGTTGAACGCGACGGACAAAAACTAGATGTTGCAATTACGGATGATGATCTGGCTTTATTGATTAAAAGCAGAGGAGTTATTAACCCCCGGATACCATTCAGCTGCAAAGTGGATAAAATCAACAAGAAGTCACCGGCGAGCGAGGCGGGGCTTGAAAAGGGAGATGTTTTTGTTAATATTGACGGGCAAAATTTTGAATTTTATGATGAATTTACAGGTTACATAAAGTCTCATAAAAATCAGGAAATTGAATTTAATGTTTTACGCAATGAAATGCCTAAGGTAATTCCAATAAAGGTTGCCGAAGACGGTACAATTGGATTTTATCCTGAGTATTCAGAAAGTGCTACAGCTTTTCTGAAATTTGAAACAATTACCTACAGTTTTTTAGAATCAATACCTGCAGGTATCAATCGTGGAATTTCTACTGTACAGGACTATCTTAAGCAGTTTAAACTGATTTTCTCCCCAAAGACCAAAGCCTATGAAAGTTTGGGCGGTTTTATTTCGATTGGTAATATATTTCCAGGAGCCTGGAACTGGTATTCGTTCTGGAATATGACTGCTTTCCTTTCGATTATTTTAGGTGTAATGAATCTTTTGCCGATACCGGCTCTTGATGGCGGACATGTTATGTTTCTGCTTTTCGAAATGATAACCGGAAGAAAACCGGGAGATAAATTTCTGGAATATGCGCAGATTGCAGGTATGGTACTATTACTTTCCCTTGTGCTATTTGCCAATGGAAATGATATCTTTAAACTTTTCAAATAAATATTTGAAGTTGTTATTTTTATTACTTTTGTAAAAACCATTTAAACTTTAATGATATGAATTTATTTGTTATCGCCGGTATGATAGGTCCTCAGGAGCTTATTGTTGTGTTGGTTGTTGTTGTTCTGATGTTTGGCGGAACTAAAATTCCTGAGTTGATGAAAGGCTTGGGTAAAGGAATTAAGGAATTCAAAAATGCATCAAAAGCAGAAGAAGATGAACCCCAGAAGGACAAGGAAAAGTTCGAAAAATAATTAAATAAAGGAACCCGTAATTTGACGGGTTTTTTTTTGATCAAAACCTCCGAAATTCTGATAGTCAGTAACTAAAAAACATTTTGGTAGGGTTTTTGATAATTAAATTTCGCAACAAAAAAAAATACCATGAGACGAAACATCATTAATCTGGCAACCTTTTTTATCCTTTCTTTTGTCCTGTTTTCATGCAGTTCTTCTAATTATAAAATGGAGACAATTACTGGAAAATCGGGCGAAGTAATTGTCGTTATCGGGAAAGAAACATGGAAAGGAAAGACCGGTTCATTAATACGGCAAATACTGGCTCAGCCGCAGTCGTCACTTCCACAGGAAGAACCCATGTTCAACCTGATTGATGTCCCACCTGAGGCATTTGTCAAACTGTTCAAGTCGAGCAGGAATATCATGACTGTCAAAATTTCATCAACCTATACCGAACCAAAAATTGAATTTGTAAATGATACCTGGGCCTACCCGCAGGCAGTTGTAAACATTCAGGCAAGTTCGGATGAAAATTTCGATGAACTTTTTCAAGCAAATAGTGACAAAATTATGGGGTTTTTCCTGAAAGCTGAGAAAGACCGGTTAAGGGACACCTACATGAAATCGTATGAAAAATCGACATACAATACATTACTTAACATGTTTGATATTGAGTTGTATGTACCCACCGGGTTTGATATTGTCAAAAAAGATACAGATTTTGTCTGGATCAGATATGATACGCCATTAATTACTCAGAATATCTTAGTCTATACATACAAGTACGATTCAGACAGTATTTTTACAAAAAAATACCAGCTTGAAAAAAGGAATGCCTTCACAAAGGCCAATATTGCGGGCCCTTTGCCGGGTAGCTATATGACAACTGAAATGGACATACCTCAGGATTTTAATATACTTAAATACAATGGAAACTATGCTTCTGAAATGCGTGGTTTGTGGCGTGTCGAAAACGACTTTATGGGCGGACCTTTTATTAGTCTTTCAGTATTGGATGCCAGTCGGCGAAGAGTGATAACTGTTGAAGGGAATGTTTATGCACCAAAAAACAATAAACGAAATTATTTACGACAGGTTGAAGCGATGGTTTATTCACTGGAATTTCCAAAGCAAAAAATAAATGACAAAATAAATAATCAGCTTGAAAGTGGTAATTAGATAGTGATTCGGTTAATACAATACTAAAATAAAATGCCGTTGAAATTTAAATTTCAACGGCATTTTATTTATCCGCTAAGTGTCAGGTGCAATCAATCGGTTGTTTGCCATTCTTCTTTCAGAACTGCATAAACAAGATCATCAACCCATTCGTTATTAATATAGTAGCTTTTTATAAAATGAGCTTCTTTTCGAAATCCAAGTCGCTCAAAAAGTTGAATTGACTTTTCATTCCTCGGATCAATAGATGCCGTAATACGGTGCTTTTTTAGGTTAGAAAAAAGGTAATTGATAATTTCATTCAGGGCCTCAGTGGCATACCCTTTACCTTGCATAAATTGACTTAGAGTGCACCCAAGCTCTATTTGAAAACCTTCGGGATCTGAAAAATGGACACCGATATCTCCAATCAATTCGTTGTTTTCCTTTTTGATGATTACAAATTGAAACCAAGTACCGGGAACATTAAATTCATGCGAAACCCGATTTGTTATGAAATAGAAGACATCATCAATAGTTTTGGGAATCCAGCCCTGATATTGATTGATGATCAAATTTGAACGGTATGAAAAAATTAAATTGGCATCTTCAAGTCTTATGGGACGCAAAATAATTCGATCAGATATAATCTCAATATTGTTATTCATTTGAAATAATTCATTTAGCTTTTTTGCTGAAAGGCTTTCAATTTTCCCTCTCTGTGAACTGATTTCTAAATAAATTTCTCCCGTTTCTGCAAATTAAACAATCCGTAGAGAACAAAAAGTAAAGATCCAACGGCAAGAAAAATGCGGTTTTTCATAGTTATTTCCTGCCACACCATTTCGTTGAGGCGGTTCGGGATATCGAACGGATTCAGGAAAATATTCCACATTGTACGTTGGAGTATGCCCGACATGATGAGCAGTCCAACGCCAATAATTACCATGACAACTGCAGTTCCATTTCCGTTTTTGATGATGGTTGAAAACAGGAATGCCATAGAACCGAGGAAATAAATAGGAAACATGACATTAAAGCTAAGTTCAAAAATATTTACCGGTGCTAGCAGAAAATAGCTCATCACGGTAAGTCCAATCATCATCAGGAAAACCAATGCGAAAACCAATACCAATCTTACCAGCCAAACCTTATACCGGTAGTCAGGTATTCCGAAAAGTATTTCCAGTATTCCCGCATCCAGATCGTTTTGAATACCGAAGGTCATCGGATAAAAGATGAGCAGAAGTCCCGGCATAATTTGCAGTCCATAAATGAAACCTTCGTCAATCACGTTGTTATCGTAAATGCTGGTGATTGCAATAAAAAAGTAGAAGGCGATAGCAGCCAGAACAAACCAGACAAACCGGTTCCCGAAAATAACTTTCATATTGTATTTCACCATCCGGATAAACAAGGTCGAGAAATTCCGAAGTTCTTTTGAAGATATGGATTGCATATTTTGGTTTTATTTTATTTTAAATCTTTAATCAGGCATAAATAGGCATCTTCCAAAATTGGATTGGCTGGAATTGCATCTTTTGTGGGTTTTTCCTTTGAAAGGAAACGTACTCTGATCTGATCACCTTGTCGCATATGATGAGTAACCAGTTGCTTGTTTTCCATTTTGTCGAATTCAGTTGCAGGAATATCGAATTGCCAAACCATATCTTTTGCCAGATGAATCATATCAGATGGAGTCCCGTTGTATTTCACCCTTCCGCGGTTAATTACAGCAACCTGATTACATGAGCTCGAAATATCTTCGATAATGTGTGTCGAAAAAATAACGATGCGTTCACGGCTCAACTCTACCAGCAAATTGCGGAAACGGATTCGTTCGCGCGGGTCGAGTCCTGCTGTTGGTTCATCAACCACCAATATTTTAGGCAGATGAAGCAAAATTTGTGCGATTCCGATACGCTGTTTCATTCCACCGGAAAAGGAACCAATTTTATCGCTGCGTTTTTCCCACATGTGAACAGCTTTCAGCACGTATTCAATGCGTTCTTTGCGTTCATCTTTGTCTGTCAGACCTTTCAGAATGGCTTGATAATCCAGAAAATCTTCAGAAGGCATGTTTTCATAGGTGCCAAATTCCTGAGGCAAATAACCAATAAGTCCCTGTAATTCTTCTCTTTTTTCCTGAGTGTCGATGCCATTGATCCAAATTTTTCCATAACTCTGTTCCAGAATACCACAGATGATGCGCATCATTGTCGATTTACCTGCACCGTTAGGGCCAAGCAAACCAAACATACCAGTACTGATTTCGAGAGAAACACCGTTTAATGCTTTGAAAGGCTGATGCTGTTTCCCAATTACGGGTATTTGTTTCACCAGACGAAGTGTTCCGCGGCGTAAAGTTCCAAAGCGCCCGGTAATACGGTCGATGTTTACTTTTTCCTGATACAGTTTTCTTGATGTTACTGAAATTCCCAGAGCCAGA
The DNA here is from genome assembly GCA_041736275.1 of Prolixibacteraceae bacterium. GTDB lineage: Bacteria > Bacteroidota > Bacteroidia > Bacteroidales > Prolixibacteraceae > Aquipluma. The sequence goes on along the minus strand of JBGSUC010000001.1, from coordinate 47,560 downwards.
TACCACAATACGCCAAAAGTAGCTACCAGTCCAATTGTTCCCGCAATCTTCCATACCAAAAGCAATTCTATAGCAGGTAAGATCCAGAACAGAAATGTTTGCATTGCTTTAAATATTTTCAGCGGTCTTTTTTTCTCAGTTTTTTCAGACTTGAAATTCAGGAAAAAGCCAAACGGTTTCCACATACTTAATGCCAGCTGCGAAATGGCAACCGAGAGTAATAGCGACCAGAAGGCTGAATTCAGATAAAAGAAACTAAAATAAATAAGGAATCCCAGAACCGGAATTTGCCAAATGAGGTAGTCGAATTCGTGTAAAGAATGGTATTGTTTTTCGAGTCCGGCGCGACGGCGTATTTTTTTACCAGCTTCCCATTCGCGGGAGAAACGACTTTCACGGTCGTATATTTTCACCAGATTTTGTATCTGGATTCCAATTTTATCATTTTCACCAATAAGTTTGGTTTGGGCTTTACGTAAGCTATTCAGTATAAACCAGGTTGAGCCCGGAACCAGGATAATAACAATTATAAAATCGAGCATTTGCCATAACCCTGAATCTACTTCGAAATAGATAAGAAGGAAGAATCCTGCCATTAACGCTACCTGGATAATCTTAATCCGAAGAGTTTGTTCCTTAAACCAATCAATTGCATTTTCAAGACCAGAGTAAAAAGTAGGAATGAAAATTAGGGTCAGCATTGTACTTAATGCAAGTCCACCAATTACCACAATGGCAAATGGCGCACCTATGGCACTTACATATTCTGCATTTCCCATGGCCAAAGGAAGCATTCCGACGATGGTTGTTATGGTTGTTATCAGGATTGGACGGACACGTGATAATCCTGCCGTCATCAATGCACGTGAGCGACGGTATCCGGAGCCGCGCAGAATGTTGGTATAATCGATCAGAATAATTCCATTGTTTACAACCACCCCGAGCAAGATCAGGAACCCAATAAGCGTATTGGAGTTTAGAAGGCTGTTATTTGTAATTATTAAGGCAATCAACGATCCTATTGCAGCCAGTGGAATCGAGAAAAGCAAAACAAATGGTGTTGCAAGCGATTCAAATACGGAAGCCATAATCATAAATATCAGAATAATGGCCGCTCCAATCAGAAAATAAAATTCGGAAAAATCGGTTTCGTCGTGAATGACTTCGGCTGCCACACCGGAAGGAAAGTTATAATTTGCCACCAAATTATCAATTTCGTAGCGGTAAGCTGTTAAAAGATCTTTAGAACTGCTGGCTTCACTAATAAACCGATAATTTACTTCAATTTGTTTTTCCTGATTTACGCGGTTTATTCCTGAAAGGCCACTTGCATAAACAATGTTTGTAAAATCCTGAAGATCGTGAATTCCGCCTGCAGCATCGTTTACCGGCAGCATTTTAAGCTCGTCCATATTCCGGTCTGTTTTCTGTTTTTCTCCCTCGACAGGTTCTTTTTGGGTAATGATGATTTCATACTCGTCTATTCCCTGTTTATACTGGATGCCAGTCGATATTTCCTTCGAAAACGAATTAAGTTCGGACATCACATTGCTGAGCGAAATGTTATATTCTGTCATCAGCAAAGGATTAAAGTACAAATGCACTTCCGGACGGTTGTCGGAAATATTCAGGTTTACCGTCTGGACAGATTCCATCTGGTCGATGAAATATTTGAGATCTTCGCCTACTCCCTGCAATTGTTTAAAGTCCTGTCCTTTGAGGACTATTTTTTCCTCGTCTGAACCAATTCCCATCATTTTCTGGAAGCTTCCCATCATGTTACGGCTTCCACCCTGAAAATTGCGTGTGCTTTGTGTTTGCTCGAATGAGATTGACGAGGCCTTAATTCCTTTAGTCCGGTCGTTGATATCATTTTTTACTTCGGCAAATGTGCGGTCAGCTACTTTTTCAAAATCGTCCTTCAGCTTAATGGTAACAATGGCTTCCTCTTCCTCAATCTTGCTGATTACATCCAGTTTTTCAGCCAGACCATCCAGTTTCTTTTCAACTTCCTCTACGGTATTATCGGTAGTTTCGAGCGATGAACCCGAAGGCATGGTTACATATAAACGGATTTCCTTATTCTCAACTTCCTGCAGAGAACTGATGCTAACCGCTAAACTTATAAAAACTACAAGGAAAAAAATAGTGACTCCACCGATGACCGTACCTGCCGGATTTCTCATACACGATTTCAGGAATACAAGGTAAACCTGAACCATTCGCATATTAGTGGTCACTTTTTCATAGAAAATATTTTTGGCAATCTGCCTCTTTAGCAGCGCATAAGATGCCATTGGAACCAAAAGTAACGCAACCAGCAACGAAACTACCAGGGTTGAAATAATTGAAACACCTACATTGTACCCAAGCATTTCGACCATGAAGTTTTTCGAGAACACAAAGGGCAGAAATACAGTTATGGTGGTGAGGGTGGCTGCTAAAATGGATCGCCAAACCTCTGTGGTTCCCTGAACCACGGCTTTGAGTGGGGCATAACCTTTCCCTGCAAGCCGGTATATATTTTCGAGAACCACTACGCTGTTATCGAGTAGCATCCCAATAGCGAGTGCCATCCCAACCAGGGTGAGGCTATTTATGGTAATGCCAAAAGCATAAAACAGATTGAACGAGGTGAAAATTGAGATCGGTATTGCCAAAGCTATAAATGATACAATACGGAAGTTTTTCAGGAAAATCCAAAGCACAAAAATGGCCATTATTCCACCAACCATTGCCAGATTCATAATCTGGTTAATGTTTTCTTCCATCTGGTCAGCCGAATTGCTGATTTCCGCAATCTCAATATCTTTAGTCGCCATTTTTTCATTCAGCGTGGCAACAATTTTTCGGGTGGCCTGAGAAAGTTCAATCAGATTGGCCTGCGAGTCATTTACCAGTAAAATAGTAACGGCATCTTTCCCGTTTACACGACTGAATGATGTTTCTTCTTTAACTCCAAACCGAACTTCGGCCACATCTTTCAGTAAAATCGGACCGTTGGCTACCACCAGATTTTCGAGGTCTTCAACTTTCGTGTATTCAGCAGTAACGTGAACAAAATACTGTACAGTTTTTTCTTTCAGGTTTCCTACATAAGTTCGTGTTCGTGAATTTTGAGAAAGCACCGATCGTATTTTTGCCGGAGTAATGTGATAAGCTTCACAGGCTTTGGTGTCCAGAATAACTTCTATCGATTTTTGTTTTCCGCCATATACATTCACTGCAGCTATGCCATCGATATTTTCCAGATCGGGTTTAATGTCCTGATCAACAATGGTACGAACGCGGTCAACCCCTCCTTCGCCACGCGCCTGTAGCTCCATAAACTGGCTGTTCATTTGTTTCAGATCGACTTTAGCCACATTTACCCGTACATTTTCGGGCATCGATGATTGCATTTCGTTGATCTTTTCCTGAAGTTTCAGGTAAGCATATTTGAATTTGACATCTTTTTGGTAATACACTATGATCGATGCCTGACGCGAATTGACGTTCGACTCAATAGATTCAATACCTTCGAGTGTTCCAATTGCTCCTTCAAGCGGAATGACCACCTGACTTTCCATGTATTCAGGAGCCATTTCGGTTACTGAATTAGCCTGAACAAACAGGAATGGAAGTTCGGCATTGGGCAACAATTCAACCGGCAGTTGCTTGTATGAAACGTAACCCAAAACGGTTAGTCCCAGGAACAACATGCTAATCAGTACTTTTCGTTCTATGATAAATTTCATTAGAAATGAATGAGTTTATTAGAAATATATGCTCACTAGCTTTAGTAACTTCTATTTGGAAGTCCATTTTCGCTTTTACCCTGCAAAAACACGATGCTTTTTCACTCTTCTTTTTCGACTTGTAATTCATTCTTCCGGAAACGGTCTCTCAATCCGTCAAAAACATCGAAAACGCACGGAATCACAATTAACGACATCAATGTTGATGTCACTAATCCACCAATAACAGCCAGGGCCATTGGAGCACGCAGCGAAGAGCTTTCGCCAAACCCGAAGGTAAGTGGCAGCAATGCCAAAATGGTCGTGAGTGTGGTCATCAGAATTGGACGGATTCTTTGCTGTCCGGCCTGCATGATGGCATCCTTGCGTAATATTCCGTCTTTCTGAAGCTGAATAATACGGTCGACCAGCAGGATCGAGTTATTTACTGCAATACCAACCAGCATGATAATGCCGATTATTGCCATAATATTAAGCGTCATATTCAGGAAAAAGAAGATTAAAATTGAACCAACTACAGCCACAGGGATGGTAAGCAGAATTGTGAACGGATGTAACAGCGACTCGAATTGTGAAGCCAGTACCATGAATACCAATACAATTGACAAAAGCATGGCAAAGCTTAAGGCATCCATTGATTCCTGTCTTTTTTCTTCTTCTCCTGTCATTTTAATTTTATAATCGGGTGGAAGACTAATTCCGGCAATGGCCTGATTTACTTTTGCAACCATTTTATCCAGAGCAATATCTTTATTCATATATCCTGTAATCTTGCCAATCCTTGTTTGGTTCCTCCGGAAGATTTCCTTTGGTGAAGTTCCCTGGCGGATGTCGGCAATTTCATTGATACGAATTACCTGAGTTCCGTTTTTAATGGTCATATCCGATAAATCCGCTAATCCCTTATCTGGCAAACGAAGCATAATGTCCTGCATTTCTCCTCCTTTTTCCATTGTGCCTGATGTTTTTCCACTAAGCTGGTCCTGAATCTGTGTCACAACATTTGCAACAGTCAGGTTGAAAATTCCGGCACGAAGACGATCTACCATAATTTCCACCTCAGGTGCTCCACCTTCCATAGATGCTTCGAGATTATATAATTCGGGAATACCCTGAACAGCTGTTTTTACCTGATTCGACAAATCCTGAATGATATCAAGATCCTGACCTTGTATTTCGATTACCAGCGGTGCCTCGTCAGTTCCCATCAGTCCGCCCAGTGCAGTTTGATCCTGAACAAATTTAATTTCCAAATCCGGCAATTCGCCTAAAGCCTGAGATACAGTCTGGATGGCTGAAGTTGAACCTCCAGGACTATCAGGTTTCAATATGATTTTTATGGTCGCAGTATTTTCGCCCTGAAAAAGAGCATCCTGACTATCGAGTATTCCGGTAGAAGGCCCGATTTGACAATAGATTGTTTCAAGATGATCACCCAATGCTTCACGGATGATATTTTCCATGTTTCCAACCGCGTCAGAAGTTCGCTGAAGTCGCGTTCCTTCCTGCATTTTTAATTCAAGACTGAACTGGCTTGTTTCCGATTTTGGCATAAATTCGGTGCCTATAAATGGGAAAATCAGCACAGAAAGGCCAAGCAGCACCGCTGTTAAAATAATAATTAGCCATCTGTGATTCAAAACATTTCCTAAAAACCGGCCATATCCTGTTATGTTTATCGATTTTTGAACGACTGGTTTCTTGCTGTTTTTATAGAAATAATTAAACAGCATGGGTATGAAGAGCGTGGCAACTACAAGAGATGATAACAGAGAAAAAGTTATTGTCCAGGCCTGATCCCGAAACAATTCACCAGATGCTCCATGCAGATATACGATTGGCAGAAAAACAACGATGGTGGTAATGGTAGACGAAGTAATTGCCCCGCTAACCTGCGATGTTCCTTCAATTGCAGCCTCTTTTACCGACAGGCCCTGTTCCCGCAAACGAAAAATATTTTCCATCACAACAATGGCATTATCTACCAACATTCCTGCCCCGAGTGCCAGTCCTCCCAAAGTCATAACGTTCAGGCTAAGTCCGTTGAAGTACATCAGGTTGAAGGTGGCGATAATAGAAACTGGCATGGCCACACTTACAATTAAAGTAGTTCCTATTCGACGGAGAAATACAAAAAGCACGAAAATAGCCAACACCATTCCCAGCATAGCTGTATTCTCAACTTCTTTAATGGCTGTGTTGATGAAAGTTCCCTGATTGGAAATAACTGTCAGTTTATATCCCGGCAAAGCTTTTCCCATGTCGGACAGCGTTTTGGAGATGTCCTCAACTGCTTTTACCGTGTTTGATCGCGTTTCTTTGTAAATAGATAATCCGAGACATCTGGTGCCATTCATTCGGACAATATTTTCAGGATCTTTATTTTTGAAGCTGATTTTAGCCACTTCGCGTAGAAATATCGGCGCTTTTTCAGCAAGCTGATCACTGGAAGAAATCGATTTGTACCCCACAATGGTGTTTTCGAAGTCACTTAAATCGGTGAGTAAACTTACGCCTTTTACCACATATTTCATTCCCATTTCGGTGATAGAACCACCTGAGATGCTTTGATTGAAACTCTGTATTCGTGTATTCAGTTCATCGAGAGTGAGTCCGAAAGCATCGAGCATATATTGATCTGTTTCAATAAGCACTTCATTTTCTTCAGCTCCTGAAACTTCCACATCAGCAACTCCTTCGAGCCGCACAAGCTCGTTTCGGATGTAGTTTTCAGCTACCTTCCGGAGTTCATTCATATCTGTAATACTTTCGTGCGAAAAGCCAACAACCATTACCGGAGTGGTATTCGGGTCGTGTTGGGTAATATTTATCTCGTCGATTTCCTGGTTTTGAGCAAAGGAACTTGAGGCTTTTTGAAGATCGAGGAAAGCTTCGTCCATGTCCTTGGTCCAGGCATATTCGACTGTAATCTGAGCCGTACCAACTTTCGACACCGACGAAACCTGTACAACATCTGACTGTCGTATGGCAAGTGCCTCCAGGTTTTCAACAAATTGTTTTTCCATTTCTTCCGGAGGACGTTCTCCCGATTTGATCTCGATAAACAAACGTGGGTTGTTTATCTCCGGAAACAAGTCGATGCCCAGCTTGTCGAAAGAAATGTATCCCAGTAGAACAACTGCAAGTACCATCATAAGAATGGTTACCGGATAGTTGACAGCAAATTGTGTTAACTTCTTCATTATTCGCTTTATTTCTAATTATTCGAATACTTAAAATTTTCTGGATAGAAAAGGGACCGAAAGATCGAAGGACTGAATGCGGACGATAAAAAATCAGCAGTTTTTCCTGTGTCTTTTTTCTTTGCCTTTTCCTTTTTTGCTTTTACTTCACGATTTTCACCTTCGAACGGTTTTTCAGCGTTTCGAAACCCTTAATAACCAGACGGTCGTTCATTTTTAATCCAGAGGTAATTTCTGCTTCATTCTGGCTTTCGTATCCAATTGTAATATGTTTTTCTTCTGCGGTTCCATTGTCAACAATAAATACAGACTTTCCGCGCTGGCTTGAGATAATAATGTCTTTCGGAATAACAATTACGCTGTCTTTCCTTGCCAGAACAATGTCTGCTTTGGCAAACATCCCCGGACGGAGCTTTAATTCAGGATTACTGACTTCAACAACACCTTTAAAGGTTCGTGTTTCAGTGCTTATAGCTGGCGAAAGTTCTTTTACATTTCCTTTTAATGTGTCATTTGGAAGTGTGTAATTCATGATACGAACTGCCTGATCAATTTTTACCTCTCCGATGTATTTCTCCGGCAGGTTTACTTCTATGGTCATCTTACTGTAATCCATGAGGCTTAAGACTTCTGTACCAGTTGCTACTTGTGTGCCGTTTGTAATTGCGGTCAAGTCGGTAATCACACCTTTAAAAGGAGCGGTTACTTTCATTTTAGCCAATTGAAGATTAGCATTTTCGAAATCGTATTTGGCATTGGTGTAGCTAACTTCTGAATTACGGTAGTCGAGCTGTGTTACACCACCTTTTTCAAAAAGTGATTCTTGTTTTTTCATGTTTTGCTCCGAAATTTCCAAATTCAGCTTCTTGCTGTCCAGACCGATGCCGTTAACAAATTCGGCGTCTTCAATCTGAATTACAACCTGACCGGTTTCTACTACATCGCCCAAAGCAAAAGGTCGGCGTGTTCTTGGATTGATCAGCAACTTGTATTTTCCGGTCATTTCTGTTTTAACAGCAGCCGTTTTGGTGGCATTAAGTGTTCCGGTTGTATTAATCACTTTTTCAATTGAGCCGGGTTTGATGTCGGTGACCGAAACCGGCACTGCCAGTTCGGTAGTTGTCGAAGTTGGTTGATTGTTACAGGCAGTGCTTAGCCCAATCAGGGCAATAAAAGCGATAAGTTGGTGAAATGGTTTCATATTATTGAGTATTTTATTTTTTCTTCTTGATGAGGTTTTCAGGAACAATAGCTTCGTTTTTCTCGAAATCGAAAAGAGATTGGATTTTCAGGTTTAGCAATTCAATTTTATAATCGATTAAAGCTTGTGCATAGGCCATCTTTTTCGTTGAAAGTTGCGTCTGGAAAAGATTCAGATCCATACTTGTGAGATCACCATTGGCATATCGTTCAAGATTTATTTCATAGGTCAGGTTGGCATTTTTTTCACTCTGTTCTGCAATATCTATTTGATTGACCTGATTCTGAAGACTCCTGTAGACACTGCGGATATCCACGGTAATTTGTGTTTTCTGCTGATCCAAACTTAGTTTCGAAGTTTCAATCACAGCCTCCTGTGCTTTGATGCGTGCTTTCTTTTCGCCCCAGTCCCACAGCGGTACATTAAAAGCGATAGAGAACTTGGGGTTATTTGTTGGGTTTTCGTATATATTCTGCAATTTTTCGTTGTCTCCAATTATACCTACGGAGAAATTAAGATCACCTCTGAACTCGTTCAATGCTTTGGTCTGTATCAGTGTGAACTGTGAATTTTCGACGTCAATTTCGCGCTGACGAAGTTCCATTCTCGAATTTTGTCCAAATTCAATGGCTTTATTCAGGTCTACAGATACCACATTAAATCTAACATCGGTCATAACCGTTATTTCAGTCATGATATCCATTCCGATATACTGCTTGAATTGATCTTTGAAGTTATCAAGCGAAACCTGCGAGTTCTGAACGTCAGACTTTGCCGTTGCAAAGTTTAGTTCTGCCTGATACAATTCTTCTTTAGCGGCTATACCTGCAGTTACTTTATTTTGAGTAATCTCATAACTTTTCTGAGTGTTGGCAAGTTCGTCCTGAGAAACACTTAATTTCATCTGGGCCAGGTAAACATTGTAGAAAAATTGAGTAACCTGCTTTTCCAGGTTTAGCTTTTGCATGGCATAGCTTAACTGCGCATTTTCCAGATCGAGTTCCAGACCTTTTAGTTCAAGCTTAGTGCGGTTGTATGTAAATAAAGGTTGTGTAACACTTAGGTATAGGTTGTTACTAAATGATTTATTTATCTGATTTCCCTTGAATTCACTGGAGTTATTTTGCCAGCCAAAACGATTGATAAGTCGGATTGTACCATCGGTTGGCAAAATTGGTTGTGCAACAGTAAATGTTCCGTACGATTCAGTTGTTGTATTCGTGTTCCAAACCGAATTGAAAGAGTCAAATGCACGGCTCCGGTCGTAACTTAACGGGGTTAGGTTAAGCGAGAATTGAGATTTTAATGCTGCATTTTGAGCTTTTAAAGATTGTTCGGAACGTTCAAGGTTCAGCAATGAACGACGAATGTCGGGACTGTTGTTGCGTGCTATGTCTAGTGCACTTTCAAGAGTCAGGATTTGTTGTGCATTTGCCGGAAGGAAAAGCTGACAAAAAATGACCAGTATGAGTCCCCTTTGGATTAGTCTTTTTAATAGCATATTGATTATCATATGAGGTTTATATTTTAAGTTCCTAGTGTTTCTTTCAATTGAGATTGAATACTGGTTAATGTTTTTATTGCTTCACTAACTTAATCGCATCGGCAACAACAACCTGCGCCTCCGATTTATTGCCTAATTCAACTTTAACTGTATCGCCGGAGAAATAGAAAGATCCCAGACTATTCCAGCCATCTTCTGCTGTTTTCAAATCAACCACAACTTCTTCTTTCCCTTCGTTGTGATAGATGGTATACGTATATTCTCCTCCGTTATCCTGGTTATTGCGTCGGCCACGCTGGTTGCTTTTAACCAGGTAACTGTATACTTCATAAGTTCCGTCGCCTTTTATCGGTACGCTCCAGAAAGCTTTTTTGCTGCCATCGCCCGACCGGATGTAATGGGCCGACCGAATAAATCTTCCGAAGAATGAACTGTTGGTGGTGGCGCGCCAGGTGCGGGGAGCATGCCAGGTGTTAAATCCAATAAAACGGTCTTTGCTTTGATCATCCTTTAAAAGCAACTTTTGCAAGATGCTGTAATCTTCGGTTATCGTATATTTAAATGTCGAATCTTCGTCGTCGGAAATAAATTCACCGGGCTCTGCCAAGCGAACAGGCGTATCCAAAATCTTTTCTCCTTCAAATGGAACAGCTTTGATATCCTGCTCAATATTATCAAGCGGAAGACGTAATTCTGCCGGTATATTTCTGGAAGCAAGGGTGTTGATGCTTATGTTTCGTGGAGTTCCATCGAGCAGATAACTGACTTCTTTGGTTTGATTACCTTCCAGATACAATAATTTATCGATGGTTTCCATGTTTGATCCACCGCCGCCAAAACGGCCGCGACCAGGTCCGCCACCATCTCCTATTCTGAATTGCACGGATACAATTCCTTCGGTTTGTTCAGAGTTGGTAATTTTAAACTTGACCATGGTTTTTAGCCGGTCTCCGTCCAGAACATTTACAGCTTTTACGCTACCAATCAAATAACCTGGTAATTCCTTGCTTCTGAACCATTTCTCCATGTATGGAAGTATGTCGGTGTTAAATTGTTGCTCAATGCGCGAGTTAAAATCTTCGATGGTTGTTGAATTGAATTTGATGCTTTTAAGGAAGTTAAACATGAAATCGTTAAATGCCTCATCGCCTGCTTTGCGTTTGATAATAGAGAACAGAGACTGTCCTTTAAGTTGGATCACATTATCGATAATTTTAACTTTCTCAGGATCATTTAGCAACTCAGCAAACGAATAGTCGAGCAAAGCAAGGTTTGCCTGTTCATTTTCTGTCATACCCTGAAATTGAGCCATCCAGCCCATCGCACCCGATTCTGATGATTGTTTCAGATACGCTTCGAAAATACGATCAGTTATAGGCCACTTATCTGATTGAACGAAATAGGCGTGGTTATAAAATAAAGGGAAACAGTACAATGGATTGGCCTTTTCTTCAATCTGAACTTCACCCTGACTTCGGTTGAAATCGGGTCTCGCAGCAGCCTGGGTAAACAAGGATAAAAAATTATTGAAGGCCATTATTTTTTTCTCTTCCGGAGTTGTTTGAACATCATTACCCCGACCACCCCATCGCTCCATTCGCTTAACTGAACCGTTAAAATCGGCTTCACCAATCAGTAGTCCTTTTTCAGGAAAAAGAATGGTTTCTGGCTGAATCTGTTCACGTTCACCAATCAAAGTTCGCGGATAGGAATAAAACTGTGCCGGAACTTCAATCATTGTAACACGGTCGAACGGATAATACATATCGATTTTTCGCTCATAATCTTTTAGAGCAGTGGCAATCAGGTCGGGAATAGTATCCTTTACCGGTTCGAAGAATTCGGTAAAATAGTCGTGGTCTGGATGAATATAAAGACTGAAAACCAAACCGTCGATAGTGTCAGTTTTTTGAGTGTAATTTCCAATAACCAACGATGCCTGGGGCAGGTTGTGTTTGTTTGTAAAATGGAAAATTCCGTCCTTTTCTTCCGGTTTCCCTTGTGAAATCGCGGTTAATCCTGGTTTAGTAGTTACCGTAATATCGAATTTGCTGAACTGTTTTTGCATCCATTGCTTATTCTCTTTACCAAAACTTGTTCCGGCAATCGGATACCAATTGCATTCGCGCGTTAGCAAAACAAAATCGGGCGAAACAATTGCCGATCGTTTATCAATCTGAAACATGAAAGCCTTGTATGCTTCCTGAAGTGTTTTATCATCCAAATCAAGGTAACTGGCAGCTTCATCAAGGCTACCACTGTAATTAAATTCAATTTCAGCAGTTTCTCCGGCATCCAGCTTTGTTTCCGGAAATTCGATCAGATGAACTTCTCTCTTTGTATTAACGTCCTGCCCGTTATATCTTACTTTATTCAGAGCCAAGCCGGGATTCAGGCTGAAAACAAAATGATTAACCGGATCCTGATGTGGATTAATCACTTTCAGTTTTGCTGTAACCTCAATTGTGTTTCCATCATGTTTGAGGTCAATCTGGTAGCCTTCCACTTTTAAGCGGGGTGTTTGCAGATTTGCATCATTCAGGGTTCGAATATCTTCTCTTAATTTCTGTTTATTGATGTAGGTTGAAATATGCATTTGGCCCAGCCAGATACCTGCGGCGAAAAAAATAAGGGCAGGAATCAGCGTTACTTTATTACTGAATGGGCTTTGAGGTAATCGTTTCAGGAGAGAAATGGTAAGAAAAATAAAAGCTACCCCGAAACAGGCATACATTCCCCGGTGAATAATTACAGCATGAAGGTTGCCAAATCCTATAAAATCGGAATTCAACAGAGGAATACTGTATGCCATATAATCGAACAAAAAGTAGTATTTGGTATTGAGATAAAAAATGGTAACTGCTACATAACCCAGCAAAAGAATAAAGGTTATTGCCTGATTTTTCAGGATACTCATGACGAAAAATGACAGACCAAGAATAAAAATCAGTGTTGGTAAGCTGATAATCAGGAAATAACTTAGATAAGCCATCCAATTAACGGCCGCGTTTTCGGCTATCAGGTTAAATATTAATGCTTCCGAAAGAATAATCAGATTCAGGATTATAAAAACAACCAGATTCCCGATGGTTTTTCCGGCCACATATTCGCCATTCGACATAGAACGAATGTAAATAACATCAGTAGTATCAAGCTTTTTATCGCGTTTCAGGAAGTCGGAAGCCAGGAAAATGGCAATAATTGCCTGAACCGTATTCAGTATTAATAAGTTGACATACGGTATGACAGAAGGCATGGCTTTCATGTCCCAGCTGCCTGCTCCTGCATTGTCAAAAATCAAAGTTCCAATATTAAAGAAGAACACAAAAACCATGGCCAGAATAGCAAATATGCGAAAAAACCAACTTCGTAGCAGAGTGGTTATTTCATATTTGGCAATGGATGTAATGTTATGCGGGGATATCATGGTTATTCAGGTTTAAATGGCAGTCCATTGGTTTAAGTTATTTTCCATGAAATAAACGTATGCATGTTCCAGATTTGGATCGATGTTCTTTCCGTTATAGCCGTTAATAGAATCGCCCACTACCTGAATCTCCCATCCTTCGCTGTTGGGAACATTGGATATTACCGGGTATTTTTCGTTGATTTCGAGGTATTCAGCTTCTGTGGCCTGAATCAGCCATACTTTACCTTCAGCCCTGGCAACCAATTCATCCGGTGATCCGGTAAATGCCAGGCCGCCCTGATTGAGCAAAGCCATATCGGTACACGAACTCGAAATATCGCCCACAATGTGTGTCGAAAGAATGATAATTACATCTTGCGTTGAAATGGTAGATAAAAGATTTCGGAAGCGAATACGTTCTTCTGGATCGAGACCGGTGGTTGGTTCATCTACAATAATGATTTTCGGATCGTTAATTAATGCCTGCGCAATGCCAAGGCGACGTTTCATCCCTCCTGATAGTTTGTTGGCCTGACGGTCGCGTGCTTCAAACAAACCCACTTCTTCCAACATTTTGTCGACAGCCAGTTTGCGGGTTCTGGAATCTTTCATACCAGCCAAACGGGCAGCATAATCCAAAAATTCGTAGGTTTTGAGGTGCGAGAAAAAGCGAAAGTCCTGAGGAAGATACCCAAGCATTGAACGAATCTCTTCCCGGTCTTTAGTCAGATCGTAACCGTTCATTTTTACAATTCCGGAAGAAGGTTGCATCAGTGTTACCAAAATGCGCATTAGACTGGACTTGCCTGCGCCGTTTGGTCCCAATAGTCCAAACATGCCATGGTTAATTTCCAGGTTAACATCTTTGAGGGCATGGTTGCCGTTGGGGTAGACTTTATTTAGGTTTTCAATGGTTATTTTCACAGGTCAATTAATTAGGTCACGGAATATCAGACTCGATTTCCGCCAATAGGTTTAATCAGCTTATCACCTCTAAGTTACAAAAACGAGAATAATGACATGTTTTTTTCGATAGAAGGGCCTTTTTATAAGATAAACTGACTAAACGAGCAGGTCAATCACTTAATCAGTTTATCTTTTTCTGGTTTAATTATTTAGTCGATAGGTGCTCGTTGAATCTGCTTCTATATTTATTTTATCGATTTGTCCCAAAGAAAGGCGGGTTTCTTCATGCAATTTTCCTGAAAGGTTTTTAATGTGGCTACCCCAGGCATCCATTTTAGTTCGATGGAGGTTCATGTTTAAATTGGCAATATTTGCATCTCCAATTTGAATTTCTGATTCGGTGGCAATTAAGTTAAAAGAAATGTCAGTTGAATTTTTCCCCGGGAAATATCGAAAATTGGATTTATTTAGCTTTATAAACAAAGTATCCGATATCGTCCGCTCAAGATTTATCTGGCTTTTTTCTTTTCCATCGATACTTTTGATTTGCTTACACAAGATTTCAGTTTGATAATATTTATTTCCCGGAGGATTTGAACTTATAAAAAGAGTATCGTCTTTTATCGTAAATGAGGGAAAGCTACAGGTATCCTCTTTCGAATAATTTAATACCATTTTAGAGCTTTCGGCAGTATACAATTTAATGTTTGAACCCGATTCAGCAACAACAACGGTGAAATTGTCCAGTACCTTTTCCTGTGTTATTATTTCGTAATGAGATGAACCTCGGGGATCAATTTTGGCCGCAAGGAACAGCGCAAAAATGCCCCCGAATAAGCATACAAAAAATGAGATGATTATATAATTACTTGTTTTCATGGTTATCGTTATTTTTTATTTCGGATACTAATTCCCTTAAGTCGTTGCTGTTCAGTTTCAGTAGTTTCACTTTGGTGATAAAACCGGGTAACTCGTGCGAGAAGAAATTTGCCTTTTCACTGACTCTTAGCAGTTCAACTGCACTTTCGGAAATGAAGAAGCCTATTCCACGTTTGTTATCAAAAATACCGGCTTCCTGTAAATTGGTGTAGGTTCGCATCACAGTGTTGCGGTTCACTTCAAATTCGGCAGCCAAATCGCGCACCGAAGGTACCCGGTCACCCGGATTAAGTTGTCCTTCCAGAATCTGGTGGCAAAGGTTATCTGCTATCTGAAGAAATATTCCTTTGGATGATTGAAATTCCATGTTATACCTCTTTTTCTTTTAGTTTGAAATAGGCCAATGCCAGAAAGAAAATCCAGGAGAAGCAACCAAGTAAGTAGGCTGCAAGCTGCACATTGAATATGTCTTTTGTGATTTTATATGTTTTTAATTCGATTCTGAATCCGTGAGTTTCAGCAGGAAAAAAGATATGCGAAAAGCCAACGAATGCCAGAATAACAAGGAATACAACTATAGCAACCACGATGGCTGTTTTTACCAGGGCAAACCGATTAAAATAGGCAGACCCGGCAAAAAGAAGGGATGCTAATGAAAAAATGGAAACGACTATCACAAACTTGTCTCTAAAAGTTGGGATATGTTTGAACAAGTCACTGAATCTAAAATTTACAATTTGTGACGGATCAAATCCTCTTTCAGGATTGGGCAACATAGTTGCTTTGGTTAAATGCATGATGACCCAAAACAAGAACAAGGCTAAAGGAATAAAAATAAATATGCGGACAATGAATTGAACCATAAATTTTTCGAACGTAGATCCGGGTGCCAAAAGATAATTACTCGTTTTGATCTGATCTTTCAGCGCTGGGAATGAAGTGCCTATGGCAACCCCAATGGCCATCATGTACATTATAATTATTGGGAAGTAGTCCTCGGTTCTGTGAAAGGAACCGTTATTAGATCTCATGACGAAATAAGTAAACAAATATAGGGCAATGCTTATCCCTGCAAGTGCAAATAAGTAAGACTTTTGGTTAATTAATAGGTCGTTTCGGAATAATCGGGCGAAACGTCCCGGGTTGAAATATTTATTCTGTTTCATGGCTGTATTAATTTAATAGGGCTTTACTTACTATGGCATTGAATAATAGTTCAATGTCAATTTCTGTTTCCTCATCCTCACCAATTGGACTAATAACACGGTATCCTCCGGGACATTTCTCCTGATAAACAGCCTTTGTTACTCCGGAAAGACTGCTTACCGTTTTAAACTGCCATTGTTGACTAATGCTGGAAACATCCTGGTTAAAAACAATCTCGCCATCATCAAGCATCACAATTTTATCGATAATGGTCTCAATGTCTTTTACCTGGTGGGTCGAAATCAGAACCAGTTGTTCTTCGGTAACCGAACTAACCAGGATTTTGCGAAATAGACTTTTGGACGGAATATCCAACCCATTGGTTGGTTCATCCAGAATCAGCAAACGGCAGTTCGATGCCAAAGCAAAGGCAATCAGGAATTTTTTTCGCTGCCCGTGTGACAGACGATTGATGTTCTTTTTCCGGTCTAGTTCAAATTCATTGAGAATACGATCCATTTTTTCATACTCGAAATTTGGATAAAGAGGAGCAGTTGCTTTGATGTAACAATGGATGGTAACCGAAGGAAATGAAAACTCTTCAGGAACCATAAATACATCAGCCAGGTAATCGGGCAAACGATCGAAAGGTTTGAAATTGTTTATCGTTAACTGGCCTTGTTGAGGTTTGAGCAAACCGGCCATTAATTTGAGCAGTGTCGATTTGCCGGCTCCGTTTTTACCAAGAAGTCCGGTAATGCTGCCGTTTTCCTGTTGAAACGATAATTCGTTAAAAAGTTCCTGTTGTTTCTTGTAGTGAAAGGTGAGTTGTTTAATGTTGATCATGACATAGTTGTTTAGTGTCCTAGAAATGTATGACACAAAATAAATTCATTTTAATTGAATAGCCAAATATTTCGCCTAATAATTTAAAGAATCAGAAAATAAAATTTTAGGGCGATTCAAATAAGCTGCTAATTTTGCATACAAAATATTGAAAGCACAGAATGAGGAAGCTTTTTAATCTGAGAAAATATGAAGCCAACGAATATCTGGTTCTGATTTACCGGTATTTGGTTTTGATGGCTTTCTATTCGTTCTGTCGTATTTTATTTTACCTGTTCAATCCGGCCTCGTTTCCCCAGGTTACATTTTCATCATTCTTAACCATCATGAAAGGTGGTTTAATGTTCGATTTCAGCGCGTTACTCTATCTCAATGCCGTTTACATGCTTTTGTGGCTAATTCCTTTTCGGGTAAAATTCAACAATTGGTATCAAAAAAGTCTCAAATGGCTGTTTATGATCACAAACGGGATTGGTATTGCTTTTAATCTGATTGACATGATTTACTACCGGTATATCCTGAAACGGACTACTGCGAGCATGTTTGATGTTGCTGCTTTTGATGCCGGAAATACCAGGTTAATCATGAGGTTTTTTTACGATTTTTGGTACATACCGATTATTCTGATCATTCTGATCATTTTACTTTCCATATTCTATTCGTTACTGAAACCAAAGCCGTTCGCAATCAGGCATCCTTTTGTCTATTTTCTTTCAGGCATTCCGGTACTTCTGGTTGCATTAACTATTTCGGTAATTGGCATGCGTGGTGGTTGGCGACACAGTACCCGGCCCATTAATATGAATAATGCAGGTGCCTTTGTTAATTCTCCGCAAGAAATGGCCTTGGTTCAAAATACACCATTTTGCATTTTTCGCACATGGGGTAAGAACGCTTTTATTCATAAATCCTATTTTAAAACCGAAGCGGAACTTGCGAAAGTTTATACTCCAATTTATATTCCTGAAAATTCGGGACCTGCCCGGAATAATAATGTGGTAGTCATCATTTTGGAAAGTTTTGGCCGAGCTTTTGTTGGGGCTCTCAACCCACAGTATGAAGATCCGCGCGACCGCAGTTATACGCCCTTTTTGGATTCACTTATTCACGAAAGTCTGGTCTTTAAAAACGCTTTTGCCAACGGAAGAAAATCTATTGATGCAATTCCCTCGGTAACAGCGAGTATTCCGGCATTGGTACTGCCATATGTGATTTCTGAACGTTCAGGAAACACGATCAATAGCCTTGCAAGTTTGCTGGGAACACAAGGTTACGAGTCTGCATTTTTTCATGGCGCACCAAACGGATCGATGGGTTTTGATGCATTTACCAAAATTGCCGGATTTCAGCATTATTATGGCCGCGATGAATATGGAAATGACGCTGATTTTGATGGTATTTGGGGTATTTGGGATGAACCATTTATGCAATATTTTGCCCAAGGAATGAATAACATGAAAGAACCGTTTTTCACCACTCTTTTCTCTGTTTCATCGCATCATCCATACGAAGTTCCCGAAAAATACAAAGGCAAATTTCCGGAAGGGAGAATTCCACTTGATAAATGCATTCACTATACCGACCATTCGCTTCAGAAATTTTTTGACACGGCACGTAAGATGCCCTGGTATAAAAACACGCTCTTTGTTATCACTGCCGATCATGCCGTCGATTCGGATATTAAGGAATATTATACCTCGGTGAATCATTTTGCCATTCCGATTTTGTTCTATAAATCTGACGGAAGGTTTAAAGGTGTTGATGAAGGACTCGCAGAGCAAATTGATATTATGCCAACAATCCTGAGCTATCTGAATTATCCAGCTCCATATTTAGCATTTGGGAACAACCTGTTGGATCCGAACAGCAAAAGGTTTGTGATTAACTACATTGAAGAGTCATACCAGTTTTTGAGTGGCGATTACGTTTTACACCTGAGTGATGATAAACTTAACGCCATTTATAACCGCAAAGAAGATCCTGAATTAAGGAAAAATCTGATTGGAACAATTGATTTATTTGAAGAGCAGCAGTTACAGAAAGCGATAATTCAACAATTCAACAACCGTATGGCCGAAAACCGCATGGTAGTTGGGAATAAGTAATCATATGGTAAAATGCTAAACCTGTTCCCAGCCATCCCTGTAGGTATGCCGAATCCATTCGTCAGCAGCAAGCAGGGCAGGAACGGTGTCGAATTTTGTGTCGAACTTAGGATCACCATTAACTACCTCAAATTTATTGGATGTTACAACCCGAATTGTTTCTGATTGATTGACGTTGGTAAACTGCATATTTTTTCCATCCCAAAGCAGACGTTTTTTCAAATCCTGAAGTCGGACAGCCAAAACACCCAATACCACCATTTCGTTTAGTGGTCCGGAATAACTGAAGTTTGAACTTGCCTCAACACGGTTATCCTTATTTTCTTTAGCTGCACGAATCCAATCCTGTTCATGTCCGTTTGTTTCAGCATTCGGAATCCGGTGAATGGTTTTTTCAGGTTCTTTAAAATGAGCCATTTCTGAAACAGGCAGTAACGTTGGATTGGCAGCATAACAGCCACACATTATTTTCCCTTTTGTGCCATGGAAAATAACCCCTCCATCCGAGTCACCCATTTCTTCTTCATCGTTTAATTCCTCCGGACGTTCAGGCAACATTCCTCCGTCATACCATGTTACTTTTACCTCTGGCATTCCTACTTTCGGAAGATTATCACGACGAGGAAACCGGTAAATTACCTTTTCGGCATTGGGTGCGGATTCATTGTTTATAGAAGTAGAACTACCTTCAACCGAAGTCGGATATTGTAACATCAATGATTTAAAAACAGGATCAAGAATATGGCAGGCCATATCGCCCAGAGCACCTGTTCCGAAATCCCACCAACCACGCCAGTTCCATGGAGTATAAATTTCGTTGTAAGGACGGAATTTAGCCGGTCCGATGAAAAGATCCCAGTTGAGTGTATTTGGAACGCGCATTTTATTGGTCGGACGTTCTAATCCCTGAGGCCATATTGGACGGTTTGTCCATGCATCAACCGAAGTAATCTCTCCTATAGCTCCTGACCAAATCCATTCACAAATTTTTCGGATACCTTCTCCTGAATTGCCCTGATTACCCATTTGCGTAGCAACACCATAGCGGATAGCTGTTTCTGTCATGATCCTTGACTCGAATACTGTATGTGTAAGCGGTTTTTGCAGGTAAACATGAAGTCCGGCTTTCATTGCCATTAATGCCGGTAAGGCATGTGAATGGTCTGGAGTGGCTATCATTACTGCATCTATATCCTTTTGTTTATCGAACATTTCCCGGTAATCCTCATATTTGTGTGCAAGTGGCCATTTCCGGAAAGAATTTCTTCCGGCATATTTCGAATCCACATCACAAAGGGCTACTATGTTTTCAGTACTCATATTCGACAGGTTATTGAAACCCATACCGCCTACACCAATTCCGGCGATATTAAGTTTATCGCTTGGAGCTTTGTATCCAAGTCCTGCAATGACCCTTGATGGAAGAATGGTTACAGCAGTGGCTGCCAGTGTAGTTGTTCCCAGAAAATGCCGACGACTAATGTTTGAATGATTGTTTCCCATTTTGATTATTGGTTCAGAAAATGCAGGACAAAAATATTTTCTGTGAAAATAGATATTCCATTCAGAAAACAGAAAGGAAATACAATAGATTTAAGGAAAATTAAGGAAACTACTTGTTCGGGAGAAAATGGGTTTATATGCTTGCTTCAAATTCTTCTTTTCTTTTGGAATACAGAATCTCCGGAAGTTATGCACAATGGGATGAAATAATAATAAGCTGAATTGCTGAATCCGGAAACGGAACAACAAACAAATGGAACAGAATGTCTATTCATAAAAAAAGGTGAAATCTTTCGAGTTCACCTTTTTTATATCCATTAAATAAACACCTATGCCGGCATGTCAGGAAGACTCCATGGTTTGCGGTAAGTATGTTTGATCAGTTCCGCTGCAAATTCGGTCGCAGGAACCGGTTCAGTATATGTTTTAGCGAATGTTGGGTGTCCGTCATGAATTTTAAATCCATCTTCAATAACGATTTTAATTTTTTCATCGTCAGTGATGTTGGTGAATTTCATGTTTGGTCCGTCCCACAACAATTCTTTGTTCAGATTTTGTAAACGTACAGCCAATACTCCCATCACAACCATTTCGTTGAATGGTCCGGCTTCGCTAAAATTAGAAGCTGTTTGAATACGGCTTTCAGGAGATTCTTTAGATGCACGCACCCAATCCATTTCGTGGCTTGTTTCAACACGGCGACGGAATTTTGGGGCTTCAGGTTTGCGACCTGATAATAACCATGGATTAACTCCGTAGCAACCACAAATCAGTTTGTCTTTTGTTCCGTGGAAAATAACTCCACCACCCTGATCATTAGGATCTTTTCCTGCAGGCCATCCATCAGGCAACATATTTTTAATTCCACCATCGTACCAGAAAACTTCAACTTCTGGAAGCTTAGCTCCTTTTTTAGATCCTTTCCATGTGTGTTTTGGAGTACGGGCCGGGAAAGTTAATTTAACCGATTGTGCACTTGGAGCGCAGTCCTGAAGTAATAAAGTTGAATTACCCTGAGCTTTGGTTGGGTAACCCAGTTCAAGACCGACGAATACCGGGTGCAAAATATGACAAGCCATATCGCCTAAAGCACCTGTACCGTAATCCCACCAGCCACGCCAGTTCCAAGGGTGATAAACTTCGTTGTACGGACGCATTTTTGCCGGACCTGTAAATAAATCCCAATCCAAAGTTTCTGGCACCCATTGGCCTTGTTTTGGAGTATTCTGTCCTTGTGGCCAGATTGGACGGTCAGTAAATGCTTCAACCCTGGTTACTTCACCAATTTCTCCGTTGGCAAGCCATTCGCAAGTTAAATTAACGCCTTCTGCCGACGAACCCTGATTACCCATCTGTGTGGCAACATTGTGTTTAGCTGCCAGTTTAGTAAGTAAACGTGATTCATAAACGCTATGAGTAAGCGGTTTTTGCAGGTAAACATTTTTGTCCATTGTTAAAGCATGAGACGCGATAATGGCATGTGCATGGTCGGCTGTTGCAATCACAACACCGTCAATTGATTTGCCTAACTCGTCGTACATAACTCTCCAGTCTTTGTACTTTTTAGCACCTGGGAAATCTTTAAAGCAGCCATCAGCGTACTTCCAGTCGACGTCGCATAAGCCAATAATGTTTTCCGATTTAAGGTTTTTAAGATTTCCGTGACCCATACCGCCGATACCAATACCGGCAATATTCATTTTGTCACTTGGGGCCTTGTGTCCCAGACCAGCAATAACATTGCTTGGTAAAATGGTAACAGCAGCAGCTGCTGTTGCCGAAGTAGCAAGGAATGATCTTCTGCTAAATTTGTTTTCCATTGGTAAATAATTTAATTTGATTTAGGTATCTTGATTCAATGTGTTTGAACAAAAATCCCCTAAAGGTAAAATTATCTTACTTAATCACCAAGCATAAAATGCCTATCTTTTTGAATATGCATTTGACTTTCTCGAAGACCTATTAAAGTGTTATTCAGACACTTTATCATAAACTCTAGTAAATGAAATTTTTCGCATAGCTTTTTTCTATTCAGGATTGAAAAATTCGATTTGATTGACGAACAATCGAGGTGTATATTTGTCTATCATTTTAATACGAATTATAAATATTTAATACTGATATCATGAAAACTATTGGAGAAAAATTTCCAGAATTCAAGAAAGAAGCTGTAGTATCTCTCGAAGCAGGGAAAGAGTTTAAAACATTAACAAATGTAGATATTGCCGGAAAATGGACTGTCTTCTTTTGGTGGCCGCTGGATTTTACTTTCGTTTGTCCGACTGAAATTGTTTCTTTTAATGACCATTTCGACGAATTTGCTAAACGTGATGCTAATTTGGTTGGTGCATCAATCGATTCGCAGTTTGTGCATTTGGCATGGCGTAACGATCACCCGGGTTTAAAAGGGTTAAAATTTCCAATGCTGGCAGATACAAGCAAATCACTTTCCGAAGAATTAGGAATTCTTGAACCTGAAAATAAAATTGCATATCGTACAACTTATATTATCGATCCGGAAGGAACTATTCAGCACGTTTCGGTAAACGGCTTAAATGTTGGAAGAAATGTTAATGAAGTAATTCGAATTCTGGATGCTTTGCAGACTGGCGAATTAACTCCATGCGATTGGGTGCCTGGAGAAGCAACATTGTAATTGTTTAGAATCATAGAATAAGTTGAAGGGGCTGTCCGTAAGGATGGCCTTTTTTGTTCTTTGTTAAATCTGGGAGCGTGAATTTACCTTTAAATGAACCATTTACTTACCTGATCGTTTTTAAACAAAAATTTAAGCTTATGGAAAAAAAGATGGGTAATCCGGCAGTCGTAGGTCTGGCAGGATTTGGTTTAACAACGCTTTTGCTTCAGTTTCATAACATTGGACTGTTAGGACTTGGACCTGTTGTATCAATGGGTTTTATTTTTGGTGGTTTGGCTCAAATGATCGCAGGCTTTATGGAACAGAAAATGGGAAATAATTTTGGGTTTAGTGCCTTTGTCGCCTATGGAAGTTTCTGGATTGGACTGGGAATTATCTGGATTTTGAATTTCTACAAAATTTATGAGTCGAGCACAACAGATGTTGGCTTTTTTCTGTTGGCATGGACGCTTTACACGGCTATTATGTTTGTTGCCTCGTTATGGATACATAAAGCAATGGTTGTAACCTTTATAACTCTTTTACTCGGATTTCTGCTTCTTGATTTTGGACATTTTATTGATCCGGTTTGGAATAAAGTGGCCGGATACGAATTAATTATTTGCGCTCTCTCTGCATGGTATATGATGGCAGCCATTATAATCAATGATGTTTCAGGAAGAACCATACTACCTTTTGGAAAAGCATACATCAACTAATCGTATAAATTCAGAATTATTACTAATCCTGACAGGTAATGAAAACCTGTCAGGATTTTTTAATTCTATCTTGAACGAATTTCCATTCTCATAAAAGCAACATACGACAGCGCAAAACAAACGATGGTCGCTGCTATTAATCCGGTTACCTGGGGCCAAACCAGTAATAAGCTTTGCCCTAGTGACAGTGGACTTGGAATGGTTCCACGAATTTGCTCCATCGTTAGCGGTCCGAGACTTCGAACTGATGGCATCAGTAATGTAGTGGTCGCCTCACTGAAAAGCTGACCCGGGCTTATCCGCATGAGGTTCAGTATAACCTTCTGGAACCCTATTACCTGTTGTTCTGATGCCATGGCTGAAGGCGATAGAGCTTTGGCAATCAGGTTAATGATCATGTTGAAAAAGATACTGAAAAACAACCAGACAGAAATGCCAGAAAGAGCAGATGTTGCTGCCTGTCTGAATTTTACAGATAGAAATATGGATAGGTTTAACCAAAAGGCCACATAAAGAATGCTCAGCAGAATGAAGAAAAGAATGCGCAAAAACTCTTCAGCCGTTGGTGGAATTCCAATGGTGATAAGCCCAAGCCCCATGACCAAAAAACCAAGTGCGAAAAACATGACGCTGATAACTGTCAGTGCCGCCACAAATTTGGCATTTATCAGGTAATCGCGGTGAATGGGCTGCGCCATCACCCGGCTGAGTGTTCCTTTGTTTTGTTCCGAATTAATTGCATCAAATCCGAGACTGATCCCCAGCAGAGGTCCCAAAAATCCGATAAAAACGAAGAATGTTGGCAGGCTTCCATCAGAAACGGTAAACAATTTTAAAAAGAAAAATGATCCTTCCGGTTCATTCATTTTTACTGCTTTCCCGATGCTGGTTAATGCGGTGTACATTGAACCCATGCATGTCAGGGCGATGATGGCAATTAAAATAATGAAACGCCAGCTTCGTACGTAATCCGAAATTTCCTTGTGTATAATTACCCAAAAAGGATGAGGAATTTTTGTATTTATTTTATTCATTCGCTTGTCCTCCTTCAAAATAGCGGTAATAAATGTCGTCCAATCCGTATTCTTTTTTACTTAAATGATTTAATGCGGCACCCGACTCGACAATTGCCCGAGCAATTAGTGCCGATGAATCAATCGAGCATTCAATCTGAAATACTCCGTTTTTCCTGACGACCGATGCAATTCCTTCAATGGGTTTAAGCACTTTCTGCAACCATTCAGCAGTGTATTTCTCTTCGGAAGAACCCAGCGCTCCGGTTTGCGCCTGTTCGATGCCAGCCTCAATGATATACAGATTATCGGAGAATAATTTTTTTGATAAGGATAGAATATCTCCTTCGGCCAATAATTTCCCATTAACGAAGAGTCCGACGCGGTCGCAGGCTTGCTGCACCTGATGCAGGTTGTGCGACGAAAACAAAACAGTAAGTCCTGCTTCTTTTCTTAGTTGAGCAATCAGTTCCAAAAATTCCCGAACTCCTTTGGGATCAATTCCTGATGTTGGTTCATCGAGGATAATCACTTCCGGATTTTTAATAAGCACATCTGCAAGACCCAGGCGCTGACGCATACCACGTGAATATTTTCCGACTTTTTTACCGGCAACATCCGGCAGTCCAACCCGGTTCAATAATTCTCCTGCTTTCTTTACTGCATCCGAATCCGGAATCCGGTTTAATCTGGCGGTGTACATCAGGTTTTCCAGCCCTGTCCGGTCGTCGTAAAATCCTATGTCTTCTGGCAAATAGCCAACAATACGTTTTACCCCGATCGGGTTGTTGGTCGAATCAATTCCACTTACTTTCACCGATCCGGAACTGGGATCTGTTAATCCGAGCATCATTAGGATCGTTGTCGATTTGCCTGCGCCATTTGGTCCGAGCAGGCCGAAGATTTCACCTTTATTTATAGTCAGGTTAAGCTGATCAACGGCGGTGAATGATCCGTACTTTTTGGTCAGCTTAACCATTTCAATTATGGGAACGGTCACTGTTTACCTCCTTCCGTATTTGCGAAATAAATAATACACGCTGCCAAGTGCGATGAAAATAATGACAACACCGATCCAACCCCACAACATTGGCGTATTAACAGAAATACGGAAAACAGCTTTAGCTGTTGTTTCCGGTGTTTTGGCCTCCATGTTCAGAACATAATCACCAGGAATTGCTTTTTTATCGGCTTTTACCGTAGCATAAACCAATTCTTCTTTCCCCGGAAGCAATTTCTCAATCTTTTTAGGATCGAAAATTACCAGCCAGTTCGATGGTGTTGTGGCGTTGAGGTCGACACCGGTGAGCAGCGAAGAGCCAGTATTTTTGACTACCATTTCCAGACGTTTTTCATCGCCTGCAGTAATGGTTGAACTTAGTAACCCTGCAGGTGTGGTTAGTTCCATACTGAATGAGCCTGTGATTACTACTTCAAGCGCAACATTGGCAGTGGTGGAATTTGTTTTTGCACTTACAGGTATCTGGTAAGTTCCTGCCTCAATTTGAGCCGGTGGATTTATTTCGACAGTAATGTCTTTAGTTGTATTGGCCTCCAGTTCGACAGAAGTGACTGGTTTATAGTCTGCCTTAAAAGTAACATTCCATCCGCGTGATGTCTCAGCAACCAATCCATATAATTGTTTTTCGGCTGTCCGGTTTTTTAAGGTAGTTTTAAATGTAAAGGTTGATGTGGATGAGCCTTGCATATTTGGCTGATCAGTCGAATATTCGGTTTCATATGTTCCTTTTGCGGATACAGTAATAACAAGTGACAGTGAAGCCGAATCGTCTGCCATCACTTTTATTCTGTAATTTCCTTTATTTACCTGGTAAGGAACATCAACCTTGAGTGAAAGGGTTTTTCTCTCGCCCGGAAGCACCGCGAGCTGGTTTACGCTCCATCCTCCCGACTTCAACGTATAAGTCCATCCTCTTGGTATTCCTGAAATTGAAATCTCTTTGTTTTGGACTTCTTTACTGTCGTTGATTAAGTCAATCGAATAATCAACTGATTGTCCGGGCGGAACAGAAATTTTTGTGTAGGGTGTATACAGAGTTACGTTTCCTGATGCCTGGGCGGCATGACTGGAAAATGTTATTACACCAATAAATGCAGCTAAAATAAGCTTGAACCAATGTTTCCGAAAGGTCATATAAATTCCTCCTTAAATTTTAAATGATTTACTTTTCGGATAACAAGTTTATAAATAACTTGCTTTGGTCAGGTGTTAAAAATTTCAAAAAAATCTTAAACAATGCTGAATGTCTGATCTAATGCGCAGTAAATTAATTGTATAGAGTTTAAAGTTGAAATTTTGTACAAAAAAAGCGAAACCCAGTTCCCCGGGTTCCGCTTTAGATTTGCGTTAAATATAAAGTACGGCATTTTAGAACATATCGTCTGCTCCCGGAGTAGATTGTTCAGTAGGAGCTTGCTTATCCATTTTGTAATTGTTGATTTTGTAGCTAAGTGTTAGCATAAACACACGTGGTTCGCGCTGAAACCTGAAACTTGATTTGAATCCGTCACCATAGGAGGTTCCCTCAAATTTGCCGGTTCCCAACAGGTCACGTACACTCAATGTTGCCGATAATTTCTTTTTCATGAAATCCTGACGGTAGGATAAATTGGTAAACATCATGCCTTTCATATCACCTTGTGCCGAAACTGAAGGTCCACGATAGAACCCGGTTAATTGCATACGACTGTCGGGTGAAAACTTAACTGTTGCATTTACTCGTCCCGAATAATTAGTGCTTTCCTTGTCAATCGATTGGCCTAAGATCTGACCTTTAATTTTATAGTTATATAAGCTAAAGCTGGTATTAATCAATAACCATTTGGTAAAGTTTAAATTCCCCATCAATTCACCTCCAATAGAATAATCCCTGTTCAGGTTATCCATGGTCATATAAATTATACCATCATCTCTCATTTCCTGTATTCTGGTCATCAGATCGTTGGTTGTACGATAAAAAGTTTCAAGAGAGATAAACGAGGTACCAAATTTTCTCATATAACTGAATTCGTATGAATCAGTATATTCCGGTTTTAAGTTTGGGTTACCTATACGAATGGTATATTGGTTCATGTAATTTGGGAACGGATCAAGGTCACGGCCGTTGGGACGGTTAACCCGTTTTGAATAGCTTGCCATGATCTGGTTTTCGCTTGCCATTTCATATGAAAAATGAACCGATGGGAATAGGTCAAAAATATCCAAAGAATAGGTTTTATTAACGTCCGAATGATGCTCAATGGTTCGCTTGTTATACTCACCTCTCAGTCCTACCAGATAAGAAATTCCGATTGTTTTTCCGGAGTAGGTTGAATAAACAGAATGAATTGCCTCTCTGAAATTCATATCGCTGGTAAACTTGGGATTGTTGATAAATGCTTTTGTTATCGTATCATAGTTTTCGAAATAAAAACTTTCATTTTCGCTTTCAATCCGGCTTTGAAGTCCAGCCTCAAATTTTGCACCTTCTTTGAGTGGCAGCGTGTAATCCAGCTTCATTCGGTAATCGTTGGAGGTACTGTTCTCATTGGTATTTACCCTGGTTAGATAATCAGTTGATTCGTTATATGAGGAATTTGACAAAAATTCATCGTTGGTTTCGCTCGCATCACCGATGCGATTCCGGTAGCTGAAAGTACCCTCCAACTTATGCATTCCCGACTCATCGAATTTCGATTGGAAACTGGCATCAGCAGAAACGTAATTGCCGCTTCTGGTTGAGGTGTTTTTCTGAATGGAATATACATCAAATGTACCCGGAGACTTGTAATTGTGAATTTTTCCGCCACCATAGCTGTCGAAATCATAAGTACCTACCTGTGACGATAAGGTTACAGTCGTTTTGTCTGTGAGATAATAATCGAGACCACCTTTTAGTTGTTTTCCTCCGCGGGTCATATCGCGTCGTCCGTCAGTAATCAGGAAACTTGTGGTATCATTCGAATACGATTCGCGGGTTGAATACATTGTTCCATAATTGGTTTCATCATTCAAATTTCCCCCTAAAAAAATGTTGTATTTTTTTGTTTTGTAGTTCAGCATTAAATCAGTACCATATTTTTCGCCCGTCCCAGCATTCACATTAAATATTCCGTTTAATCCTGAAAGGACATTTTTCTTCATGACTACGTTAATAATACCAGCATTTCCATCCGGGTCATATTTTACCGAAGGGTTGGTTATGATTTCGATGTTTTGAATGGCAGATGACGGAATTTGTCTCAAGGCATCGCTGCCACTTAAAACGCTTGGACGGCCATCTATGAGAACTGTAAAGCTGGAAGAACCGCGAAGACTTACATTCCCATCCATATCCACTTCAACAGAAGGAGTGTTTTCGAGCGCTGTTACAGCAGTTCCTCCGGCCGAATTGATATCGTTAGCCACATTAATCACTTTTTTGTCAATTTTGTATTCGATGCGGTTTCTCTCTGCAATTACATCAACTGCTCCAATTTCCTGACGGGAAACACCCAGAGCAATAGTTCCCATATCAACAGTAAGTGAATTAGGTACAATTTTGATGTCATTTATGGTTGTTTTTTCGAATCCGATAAAGGCAGCCTCTACATAATAGGCCCCCAAAGGTAGATCGCTGATTTCGAAATTCCCGGCAGCATTGGCTATGCTTCCCGTAACCAGTTTTGAATCAGCCTTTCGGTAAACAGATACGTTTGCATATTCCATCGGAGTCTTGGTGTCCGCATCTATAATTTTACCTGTAATCTTTCCGTTTTTTGGTGGTGCATTGTTACCTGCTGCAGCAGCACTTGGTGGCACCTGGGAAAATATGGTACTTGTAGTTATAAGGATTACTATAAGTAAATTCAATAATTTCTTCATCATAATTTTCATCTTCATCTAATTTATTCAATTTGGTATTAAAATATTAATTGGTTTTTCTGCCGTTACCATTCAGACAAGGGAATATCCGTAAAGTTTAATTGCAATTTCAAAACACTTGTTAATGTTTGTAAATGCGCTTTCCCGCTATTCACAATACCTACCCGAAGAATCTACCCTTTGTAATTTTAAAAATAGCGGGCAAAAGTATATTAAATTGGTTATATTAACTTCCCGATTTGGGAATAGTTTTTGCAATGGGTTTCGGGTTCTAAAAAACTTAATTGGATAAGATGAAGCGAACTTGCTTATATGTACTGATGGCATTTATGCTTTTTTCCTGTGCCTCTACAAACAGGATCAAAAAGATAAATGATCCATACAATGGTATTGTTGGATTCAAGTTGGATCAAAGTCCAAAAGCATATTGGGCTGATAAAACAAAAACAGTGGTTGTCGCAGTTTATACATACCCAGTTTCAACCAGTTATATTTACGAAGAAGATGGTAATAACAGGCCAACCGTCTCAGCTGATTTTCAAATTCAAACTCCAACTGGGTTTGGCGCCTTAGACTCTGTGCTGTATTTTAATCTCGACGGAGAAAAAATACCGTTGGCAGCCGGTGATTATAATTCCAATGCTGCCTCTGGAGTTACCGCGGGAAAAGATGGTTACAAGCTTCGGAACCTGAGATTTTTTGTTCCTGAAAATCTTTGGGTGTCAATAGGTTCATCAGAGAATATTCAATATGGTATATATTGGGGTAAGGAAGGAATTGATGTGAAACCGAACCTTAAGCAAATCATCAGGCTGAAAGAGTTTTTTAAGCAGGCTGGTACCAAGCGTGACGCTAACTTTCCTTCGATTCCTGAAGGTCAAAAAAAATGGTGATAATTATTTCTACATCTAATTATTTTCTTTTTTGATCTTCCAGCCGGTATTCCGGTTTTTCTTTCTGATCTTCCTGCATTTCATTTATATCATCAATCAGTGGCGATTCTTTAATAGCTTCCCAATCGAAGTTTTCATCCAATGGAGTCAGTGCTTTTTTAGGATCAAAGATCCGGGCATCCGCAGGCGCTGCGTTGTAGGGAGTGAAATCGGGAGTTCCGGTGAAAAAATCGGCAAAATCGGTTGCTGCTGCGTCGTACTGGTTCAGGTACGGCACGCCAAGTACATTCCAGAAGGTTTTAAAGATACTTCCGAAGCTGTAATGCACTTTCGAAACGAAGTTTCGTTTGACGTATGGCGAAATAACCATAAGTACACTACGGTGTGCATCAATATGATCCACCCCATTTTGGGCATCGTCTTCAGTAATTACAATAGCCATGTTTTTCCAGAAGGGGGTGTGTGAGAGGTATTCCACAATTCGCCCAACTGCAAGGTCGTTATCAGCCATATAACTTTCCCTGAAAGGATAACCAGCTTCAGGTCTTTCGCCTGCTCCATGGTCGTTTGGAATGATTACGGTTATAACCGATGGCATCTCCACTTTAGGTGTGATCCATTTTTCATCGAATTCTTTAATGAACTGTGAAATTCGAAATTGATCGGGAATGGCTGTGTTATAAGTTGGATACATTTTGGAAGTTCGCGAGAACATGGGTAAAGGAACCGGGAAATTGACATAGTGTTTTACTCCGGTCATTTTGAATGTCTCATCGTAAAAGGCTGGCTCAAACATGGTTCCAAATCCGAAGTTGTAAAACTCGATTTTGTTACGCTCCAGATGATCCCACATCGATCCGGCCTCGTTGTAATCTTCAGGATAAATGGCACCGGCAGAACCATTCATGCCCAGACTTCCCGGTGCTTTTGATTTTTCGTTGTATGAACGATTTCCTCCATAGCTTGCAGGAACCGATGATTCCACCCATTCATTCGGATAGGTATTAACCAGCCAGCGGTGTCCATCGGCCGAAACATCGGAGTCGACATAGAAATTATCTGAAATAGCGAATTCGCTTGCCAGTTTCAGATGATTGGGCATAACCGTGGCGTTTTCAACTTTAAGCGAATCGTCTCTGTTTGTAAAAGTGGCGTTATATCCGTAACGGGCAATTGTTGGATCGCCTTTTCCCTTTTTTACCTGACCAAAAATTTCATCGTATGTCCGGTTTTCTTTTGAAATAAAAACCAGGTATTTAATCGGGGTTTCCTTTTCTCTGCCAAAAACGGGTATGGGATTCTCGGCTCTAAGTTTTTGCATTTGGCTGTAGTCTTCAATTTTGTAGTTGTTGCTGATAACCTTATTCGTCAATTCAACCAGATCTTTATCCGCCGGAATATGAATGACCGAAACGGTGCCTTTCATCAGGTTTCCGATGTAGCTGCCTTCTTTTCCTTCTTTAAACATTTTACCGCCGTTTGGTCCGCTGCCAAAACCTTTTGCATTACTTACCACCAGTGTTTTTCCGTCCGGAGTAACTTCCAGTTTTGATGGAAACCAGCCCGTAGGAATATGCCCGATTACTTTTAGCGTCGGAATGTCGATTACTCCGACAGCATTCACCCCAGCCTCGGCAATAAAAAGCCTTTTCTGATCAGGAGAAACAGCTAATCCGAAAGGAATTACCCCACGGAACTGCTTGACCGCTTTATGCAGTTTTATTGGAATTTCAGCCAAAATAGTATCGTTTATCAGGTCGATTACCGAAATGTTGTCGTTAGTACCATTGCTCACAAAAACATATCGATCGGTTACAGCGAGCGAATTGGGACTTGAACCACCTACTGCAGGAATACCCTCGACGATTTCGCCGACAGGAACACCGGTTTTTATTTTTTCCTGAATCTCCGGTTTCTCCGGATTCTTAACCGAAAACGACCATACCGAAAACGATTCGGGTACATTTGGATCGCCCAGACCCGGAATATCCAATGAATCAATGCGTGTTCCGTTTTTCATTTCGTTGGTTCCAAAACCAAAAGCCGGAAAATCGAGTGCTTTCTTGTAATCTTTTTCGGCTTCGATGTTGCCAATTTTACTGTATTCGAACATGCCAACATTAGCCACATATACTTTTTGTTCGTCGGGTGAAAGAATGATCCCAAAGGGGTAACGACCGGTTTTTGCAGAAGCGATAATTTTTCTCGTTTTAGTGTCAATAATAATCATCCGAAATAACATCTGATCGACCGCATAGAGGTATCGTCCATCTTTAGTTAGTTTGATATCACCAATATAGCCATCAGGAGTTTTCTTTCCGTTTTCGGCAATAGAACAATCAACAGAATCGATTTTTATTCCATTGTCAACCGAAAATAAGTAAATTTTATTTTCCTGACCACCTGCCACATAAACGATTTTATTGTCGGGTGAAATCGCAAGACCCATAAAGACAGAAGCTAAAACTCCCTTGTCGGTAGAAGACCCTGGAGGAACCTGTAAGACTGTGGGGTGTTTGGATTTTATGTTTTTGATGATTGAAATTGAGATGGGTGAAGTTCCTGAATTTGCTGTTACTGCAATACTCCCGTCCGCACTTAGCGTTAATCCGAAGGGATGAGGAGCAACTTCTATCGATTTACCTGTTGGAGTAATAAAACGCCCGTTTGGAATAACCGTTATTTTGTTTTTGTTGATTTGTGTATATAAACTTCCGGAAGGTGAAGAAATAATCTTCAGGTTTTGTAATTCTGTTTGTCCATATAGAAAGCTATTTGTCAGACAAAAAACAGCAATAAAAATATTTTTTAATTTCATCTCGTCATGTTTTTCTGGAAGGGTGAAGGTAATAGTTTCTGAATTGACAAAGAATAACAAAAGATGGCTAAGTGATTAAGTTTTGATAAATATGTCGGTCATAAAAGTTCTAATAATTGTTAAAGATTTACCGAAAGCACTTTCTGTTCATAAAAAGAATTATTTTCGTAGCAAAATCAAAAAAATCAAGCGTGCATCAAAACCTGGTATTAATTCCAACTTATAATGAAAAAGAAAATGTCGAACGAATGATTCGAAAGGTTTTTTCATTAAAAACTCCATTTCACGTGCTGATTATCGATGATAATTCGCCTGACGGGACTGCTGAAATTGTAGAACGATTAATCCCTGAATTTCAGGATAGGTTATTCATACTTAACCGTGCAGCAAAGGAAGGATTGGGGAAAGCATATCTCGCTGGATTTCATTGGGCTTTAAGCAAGTCGTACGATTATGTTTTTGAAATGGATTGCGATTTTTCTCACAATCCTGAAGATTTGGAAAACTTATATGCAGCATGCGTTGATCAGCATGCAAGTCTTGCCGTTGGATCCCGGTATATTTCAGGAATAAATGTAATTAACTGGCCTTTAGGCAGGGTTTTGATGTCGTATTTGGCCTCAGTTTATGTGCGAACCATTACCCGAATGAAGATCATGGATACCACTGCCGGATTTAAATGTTATCACAGAAAGGTATTGGAAACCATTGATTTTGATAATATTCGGTTAAAGGGCTATGGCTTCCAGATCGAAATGAAGTTTAAAACATGGAAGCATGGTTTTAAAATTGTTGAAGTACCCATCATTTTTACTGACCGCAAAGAAGGAACTTCAAAAATGAGTGGTGGAATTTTTAACGAAGCACTTTGGGGGGTTTTGAAAATGAAGATCAGAAGTTGGTTTACGAGGTATAAAAAACAAGAATAAGAAATGCCAAAGAATAAATACACAAATTTTAAGACCGCAATAGCGGTCTTTTTGTTTATATATTCAGTAAATTTGGTTGTCTAGTGAAAAAAGGAAATATTCGAATGTATGAAAACACTCATTAAGAATGCCCAGATTATTAATGAAGGCCGGAAATTTAAGGGAGCCGTATTGATTGATGGAGAATTTATTACAAAAGTATATGAAGAAGAAAATATTCCGGTCAAAGTTGGTGCCGGAACAACAGTGATCGATGCTACCGGTCAATACCTGATTCCGGGAGCAATTGATGATCAAGTGCATTTTCGTGAGCCGGGCCTGACCCATAAGGGTGAAATTGCCACCGAATCGCGTGCTGCTGTTGCCGGAGGGGTTACTTCTTATATGGAAATGCCAAATACAAATCCTCAGGCGGTAACTCAGGAAATACTGGAAGATAAATACAGACGGGCAGCCGAGGTTTCTGCCGCAAACTACTCTTTTTACATGGGTGCCACCAACGATAACCTGGATGAGGTATTGAAAACGGATGGGACCAGAGTTTGTGGAATCAAAATTTTCATGGGCTCTTCTACCGGAAACATGCTGGTTGATAATGAAGAAGTTCTTTCAGAAATATTTAGGAATACTAAATTGTTGGTTGCCACACATTGTGAAGATGAACCGACAATTATAAGGAACACGGCAATCTACCGCGAAAAATACGGTGATTTTGTTCCAATTTCAGCACATCCAAAAATCCGCAGCGCTGAAGCCTGCTTCAAATCGTCAGCAAAGGCAGTTGAACTAGCCACCAAATTTGGTACCCGTTTGCATGTATTGCACCTTACAACTGCTGAAGAAATGAAGCTGTTTAATCCGGGACCGGTAAAAGACAAACACATTACTGCGGAGGTTTGTGTGCATCATTTGTGGTTCGACGAAAACGACTATATTACATACGGAAACAAGATCAAATGGAATCCAGCCATTAAATCGGCCGAAGACAAAGCTGCTCTTTGGCAAGCTTTACTGGATGATCGGATTGACGTGATTGCTACAGATCATGCACCACATACCCTTCAGGAAAAAGAACACTCGTACTTTAAAGCGCCTTCAGGAGGACCTTTGGTTCAACATTCACTTACTGCAATGCTCCAATTGAGTAAAAAAGGATTAATTCCGATTGAAAGGGTGATTGAGAAAATGTGTCATGCACCAGCGGACTTGTTCCGTATCGATCGTCGGGGTTACATTCGCGAAGGCTACTATGCCGATTTGGTTTTGGTTGATCCATCCAAAACATGGATGGTTTCGCCAAAGAACATTTTGTATAAATGCGGTTGGTCGCCTTTTGATGGGTTTAAATTTTCCCACAAGGTAATCGCCACCTTTGTAAATGGCTACCTGGTCTATGCCAACGGCGATGTCGTTTCGGGTATACAGGGAAAACGGTTGATGTTTAACCGATAGTTTTAGAGTAAGCTCTGCTAAATTCATATATAAACAAGAAAAGAGGTTCTGAAACAGAACCTCTTTTCTTGTTTATATGCTCGAAAATGGAGCTGTTATAATTGTTTTATTCCACTACAATCAGTAGATATTTCGAAGCTTTCCAAAATTCTTCAGGTTTGTCGATTACCAAACTTTCAACTGTTTTTACCCCAGTGAAATGATAGGCAGTTGCCGGATGATTGGTAATGACTTTTGCCTTTTTGCTATTTAAAGTCAATTGGTTAAACTCACGTATGTCAATTTTCATGAAATAGTCGCGGTTAAAATCTTTTTTCAGCTTGATGGTTGAGCCCAGACCTAAAACGCCACCTTCTTTTTCAATCACATTTTTTTCTTCCAGTTCTTTTTTCGATCCGAAAGCATAATAAGCAGTATTCATTGCAATAGTTTGCTCTTCAATAGTCTGTGTTTTTTCAGTAATGGCTTTTTCGCTTTCTGCAGTAATGACTTCAATTTTCTGGTTTAAATCAGCCACATTAATGTGTAGGTTTTCGAGTTCTGCTTTTAAGCTTGCAATTTCTGTTTCTTTATCACCCATCTGATTATTAAGTGATTCGATCATTTTTTCGAGTTCTTTTATTTTAGCATTCGAAGCCCGGTATTTGTTCTGAAGCGATTTTACAAGATCCTTGTTTTTCTGAAGCAAGTCATTAATCTGAGCAATGTCTTCAGTGATTCTTTTCTTAGCTCCAGCTTTAAGTTCGGTTCCAGGAGCTGTTTGAACAGAAACGATTTTTTCGATTGCTTTAATCGAATCCAGGTTCATCTGAATTTCATTCATTTCTCCGAGAAATTCCATTATGGAATTATCTTTCTGCACATTAATTTGTGCAATACTATCCTGTTGCGCCTGCATTCTGGCAATTTCTTTTTTATGCTGTCCACATGACGTTAAAACAACAACTGATAAAATAAACAATAACTTTTTCATTGGATTAAATTTTAATGGATTAAAAAATTTCAGTATTAGTAAAAACGGTGGGTTTAGTTTTTTGATTGGGTAGGTTATGCATAAGTACAAAGGTAATCAGCTTTTTAATGAAAAAACCTTTCGTTCGTAACAAATCAGGAAACGTAACTAGATATCTTTTATTGTTCTTTTCTCTTTTTCATGAAATACACGAGTCAAATCGACAGAGTCAAACAATTCAAGTATTTGTTTTTCTGTTTCATCAAATCCTATCCTGAAAATTTCATCGGCTTTATCAAAATCGAAAGTATTAAATGATCGGGTTTGAGGAGGATCGATAACAAAGTCGCACACGGCGAGGCTTTCATTAACATTTTTTGCGAAAACTAACCTAAAGGTACGTTCGGCAACTGCTTTAAATCCGGTGATATTTTCTTCCGGGCCATTGTGGTTTACATGTACCCCAATTAGAAAACGGCATTGATCTCGAATACAATCTACCGGAAGGTTATTGAATAAGCCACCATCGACATAGGTTGCCCCGTCAATGATTTGAGGTTCAAAAATAACCGGTATGGTTGCTGATGCCAGTACCCATTTAAAGAGAGATCCTGAACTTTTTGTTTCCAATAGTCCGGAATTAAGGTTTGTAACCGTACAGAAGAAGGGCTTTTCCAATGTAGAAAAATCATCCTCCTTAATGTGGTTTCCCAATACATTTTGTACTTTTTTCATGTCAAGTAATCCACTTGAAGGAAGTTTCCACTTGATCATTTTGTGCATTTTACTCGATTTCACCAATTCCAGAATCTGCAATGGCTCCATTCCTGCGGCATAAAATACGCCAATCAGAGCACCCATGCTAGTTCCTGAGATAATTTCGGGATAAATGCCGTATTTATGAAGTGCTTCCAACACTCCAATATGTAGAATTCCGCGTGCACCACCTCCGCTAAGTGCTATTCCGAACTTGAAAGGTTTTGGTTTTAGATGCATTTATTGTCTGATTTTGAAATACTAATTTTGATGATTCGATATTTCCGGAATTTATGTATGTCAAAGAATTGATTTGGGAAATATAAATGTCGCTTTATTAATTAGATAAAGATAAGGGTATTGAGACTTCTAATAGTTACATAACTAATGAAAATAGTTGCATTATTCACACATTTTTTAAATTTAGGTTTTTATGCACTGATATAAGATTCAGCATTTATCTATCGAAATTATTATATGAAATGTATTAAAGGAATCTAGGAAATATTAATTTCTTCAATTTTTCCGGCTACTTCAAGGCAACCGTTACGACCGATGTCATTAAAAATGATAGCACCTGATTTACGATCAGTCAGTATAACTTCAATTAGGGTATTCATGCTTTCTTCAATTCGGCCGTCCATTAATCCCAGGATGGGCGATGCAAGCGAGGTCGAGGCTTCGCGCTGAACCCTTATTTCGAGCAGGTAATTCTTGTTTTGCATGACCAATTCAACCTTTTCTGCGTCGATTACTGACATTCGCAATCTACTGCGATTGTATGTTGTGAACTGCACCAGCCTGTCACCTAACCAAAGCCCGGCTATAAAACCTGCAAATGAGTATCCCAAATAGGGAATCCTGGCAACAGAGGCTTTAAATGAAATGCCGGCCTGCGCAAAATGATTGGTTTGAAGCCAGACGTAAGCACTTGGAAATGATTTTCCCCAATCTTTTTCGGTATATCCGCGGCCACCGTCAAAATTTATGTTTTTGCCATCAACTTCAAGATTTCCTTCTATTGAATGATCCATGCTGACAATGCCATGATAGCATTCCATTAAGGGTAAGAATGTGTATGGACCCATTATTCCGGGAGAGAACCAGTTATTAGGCCAGCCTACATTTTCGCTAAAAGTTAAATTTCCATTAAACCCAGGTAGATCCAGTTGAAGCGATTTTCCTGAAAAAAGGTTGTTTTCAATCTTAATTCTGAACTGATTTGAGTCTGGAATGAATGATTTGGAATCAAATTTATGGTATTGAGCCGTCAGTTTTTTTCCATCAAGCACCTGAATGAAAGATTGACTATTCCCGTTTTGGTCGATTGCAATTCCGGGGATAATTGCAAATGCTTTTGTTTCGTCTTTATTGACAACTTTGAAATACCAACCTTCAAAATAGCTTCGTTTTCGCGCCCAGCCCTGAAATTGTTCAGGATGAAAAATGGAATGGATTATCTTTCGGATCATCAACTCTTTTCTTGAGAATATTTAAAGTTTTCCAAATTACGGCTTTCTTTCCGAATTTCTTCGAAAGTTTGTAATATTGTACGCCTTTTGAAAAGACATTTATTATCACAAAAACCA
Organism: Prolixibacteraceae bacterium; assembly: GCA_041736275.1. Lineage (GTDB taxonomy): Bacteria > Bacteroidota > Bacteroidia > Bacteroidales > Prolixibacteraceae > Aquipluma. The sequence goes on along the minus strand of JBGSUC010000001.1, from coordinate 8,498 downwards.
GTATTTTCAAGCAAGGTTTATACAATAATATTCCAATTTGGAAGTTTATCCTAAAGTCATCAAAATTTAGATATTGGTCAAACACTATTTATATCGTTTCATATTTATTGCTGTACTTTTTTTTCTTGCCGGATGCTCGACAGAGAAGAATACTGCTTTGTCGCGTGCATACAATAATATTACATCCCATTACAATGTATACTTCAACGGTAGAGAGAGTTTAAGGGCCGGGGTTGTAAAGATTAATAACTCGGTTGAGGATGATTATTCAAAGGTTTTACCATTGTTTAAATCGAGTAATCCATCGACAGCAACGGTAGCTGGTTCTGATATGGATAATGCTATACTGAAGGGATCAAAGCTTATTCAATCACATTCGATCACCAAAAAGCCTAAACGCCGTAAAAACAGGAGTAAATCATACATTCGGTTTGCCAGCCAGGAAGAATTTAACAATTGGATCGATGATGCTTATATTCTTATGGGGAAAGCCTATTTCTACAAGCATAATTTTTCTTCAGCCATTGTAAATTTCAATTATGTGGTTCGTAAATTTCCTGACGATCCTTCGCGTTATACCGCTTACGTTTGGCTGATACGCAGTTTTACCGAACTTGAACGATACGTTGAAGCCTTTGAAATTATTCAGCAATTGCAACTCGATGAAGATTTCCCACATCAGCTTGAAGAAGAGTTAGCTGCTGCAACTTCTTATTATTACGCCAAGCAGCTATCATATACTGAAGGAATTCCTTTTCTTTCTCTGGCGGTGAAAAATGCCGGTGATAAACAGGATCGCTTAAGATACAAATACGTATTGGCGCAATGGTATCAGGAAACTGGTAATCCGGAAAAAGCTTCGCAGGTGTTCCGCGAAATTGCCCGGATGAATCCTTCCTATAAAATGGCATTTAATGCTCAGATTAGTGCTGCAGGAACCTTTACTGGCATTGGTGATGTTGATAAACTAAAAAAGGAGCTTCGAAAAATGTTACGCGATAAAAAGAATCTGGAATTCCGCGACCAGATTTATTTTGCGATGGGAAATATTTCAGCAAAAGAAGGGAATAAAGATCTCGCGAAGCAGGAATATACCAAATCTGCATCGATGAGTGTTGATAATCTTTATCAGCGGGCTCTTTCGTGTCTTACGCTGGCTCAGATTTATTTTGAAGAGTTGGAATACAAAAAAGCTCAAAGTTATTACGATAGCGCAATGGTAGTTATCGATGAAAAATATCCGAATTACAAACAAATTTATGCCCGGCATAAAAGTCTTACCCGTTTAACGGATAATATTTATACAGTTGAACGAGAAGATAGCCTTCAGCGAATAGCTTTGATGGACGAACCAGCCAGAAATACGTTGATCGATAAGTGGATAAAGGAGGCGAATGAAAAGGAAGCTCAAGCGAGACTGGCAGAATCGGCACAAATGACTGATCGAAATTATTTCAGGATGAACGATAGCCGCTTTGGTTTAAGCAAAACACAGGAAGGCGCCGGATGGTATTTTTACAGCCCAACAACTGTAGCTTATGGGAAGGTAGAATTTGAACGTATTTGGGGAAAGCGAAAGTTGGAAGATGGATGGAGAAGGTCAGATAAGCGAACTCTTTCAGATGAAAATGAACAACTGGCAGCAGATTCACTTTTGGTGGCTGACGGTCAGGAAAAGAAGATAAAAGATCCTAAAACCCGTGATTTTTATACGCAGGATTTGCCGATGAACGATTCGCTGATGAATATTTCGCATCACAAAATCCGAAATGCTTTGTATAATGCAGGACGAATCTTTAAAACTGAATTTACGGATTATCCACGATCAATAGAGTCGTTCGAAGACTTAAACAAGCGTTATCCCGAAAATCTGTTTGCACTTTCTTCCTGGTTCGAATTATGGGATTTATACCAAAAATTAAATGATCAGGAAAAATCCGATTATTACAGAAATCTGATTATAGGTACATATCCGGATTCGAAGTATGCAAAATATCTGTTAAACCCGAATTATTTTATCGAGCTTGAAGCAAGAACTGATAGTGTGAATCGCCTTTATCAGCAGGCATTTCTCGAATTTAAAAACGGACAATATTTACATGCCGGAACAATTGCCGATCAGGTTATGCTAATGCAGCCTGACAGTGCATTGATTCCAAAAATTAAATTTCTAAGTGCAATTGCTGTTGGTACTTCTTCCAGCAGGGAAACATTTGGTAAATTATTAACCGAATACATTAATACTTATCCGGCAGCTGAGCCTAAACCATTGGCAGAAAAAATACTGAAATTAATTCAGGACAGTACTTTGGTTGATTATCAGCAACTTGTTGCTTCGGGTTATCTGAACGATCAGCTTCAAAACAGTAAATTAATAACCGGCAATAAAACAGGTACAGATCAATTTGATGGTAAATTCTCGTTTGACGAAGATCTGCTTCACTATTTTGTGATTGCCTATCCAAAAAATGCCGATCTCGATCTAAACCGGTTGAAATTTGATATTGCCAATTATAATATTGATCATTATACCAAAACTGATTTCGATATTGAAACACTAAACCTCAATAACAATAACTCGCTTTTAATTGTAAGATCGCTCAATAATAAGGAGCAGGGACTGATTTATTTCAGGTCAATCATCAAGAGACGAAATGTGTTTGAGTCTCTTAAAAATATTAAATACGTTAATTTCATAGCATCATCAACCAACTACAGGGAAATAACGTCTGATAAGGATTTTGGTGAATACCTGAAGTTTTTTGTGTTAAACTATAGCCAGTTTATTACAGGCGATTTCTCAGAGGAAATACTTCCTGAACCCGAAGAATTATTGACTAAGGCTCAACATGAGGAAGATCTGCCGAAGGAAAAAGGTAGTTTTGTGACGGTTAATCCTACTGGTTCAGGACTTGATATTTATTCGAATGAAGAATCCGGATCTCAGAATTTTGTAGTGGCACTAAATAGTTCCGATGTTAATCTGAAGCCTGTTATTGCTGCATTTACGGCACATAGCCGTGATGAGTATCGTCAGGCTGGTATGTCGATTCGTCAAACGCAAGTTTCCGATTATCAGTTGATGATTGTGAGTTCTTTTAATTCGAAGAATGAAGCAATTCGGTACTTTACTAATGCAGTATCAAATCGTAAACTCTTCAAAAGTCTCGACACGCTAAGCTATCGTACCTTTATTATTACTGATGCAAATCTGAAAAAACTAACAGAAACGAAAAGAATTGCAGAATATCAGAATTTCTTCAAGACAAAATATATTGTTTTGGGTGCGGGAGCTGGTAACGAAACTCAGGCAAAACCTCTTTATAATGGGCCATACAGCCTGAATACACAAGGAATTCAATCGTTTGTACTGATTATTCCAAAGGAAGAGACAGATCCGGAGAAACTTGCAGAGAGCATACGTCAGTTTAATCTAAAGAATTATCAGCAGCAGGCACTAAATGTATCTTCAGTAATGCTCGACGATTTCAGGTTGATTATTGAAGTATATGGATTGTCGGATATGAAATCTGGTCTGGAATACCTTCGTGCGATTGCCGGCGATGAGCAGGTTTATGGACCAATTAAAGATGCCAATTACCGGAATTTTATTATCACCCCTGAAAACAAAACGATTTTCATGACGAGCAAAAACATCCTGACTTACATGGAATTCTACAAAAAGTTTTACCTGAAACAATAGGAAAAGAGCTGAGGCCAAAGGGCATGGAGGATAATGCTCTTCGATTGAACCAACGATTAGACATTGATAATCTGTGTTGTCTCAGTTAAATTTTGTTAAGTCAATACTATTTCCCCTTTGCGATTGTTAATATCTATAGTACCTTTCATTTGGTAAATTATGTGTTTATGAAGAAAACTAAAATACTTTGGACTGACGACGAAATCGATTTATTACGTGCTCATATTATTTTCCTTCAGGAAAAGGGATTTGAGGTGGTAACAGCCAACAACGGAACAGATGCGATAGATCTTGTTAAAAATGATTTTTTTGATATTATTTTTCTGGATGAAAATATGCCGGGTTTAAGCGGATTACAAACACTGAACGAAATTAAGACCATTGATCCGAATGTTCCGGTGGTGATGATTACAAAAAGTGAGGAAGAAGATATAATGGACGAAGCCATCGGTTCGAAAATGGCTGACTATCTTATAAAACCGGTTAATCCGAATCAAATTCTGCTTTCAATAAAAAAGAATGTGGATCAGCGTCGTTTAGTAACTCAACGAACAACTTCAGCTTATCAGAGCGAATTCTCCAAAATTGGGATGTCAATTAGTGACCGACTTTCATTTGATGAGTGGGTTGATGTTTATAAAAAGCTTGTATTCTGGGAGCTTGAACTGAGTAACTCCGAAGATTCGGCAATGGACGAAGTTCTGAAAATGCAAAAATCTGAAGCCAATAACTCTTTTTCGCGTTATATCCGGAATTCATACCAGTCATGGTTCGGAAGTAACGAAAAGGAAAGGCCATTGCTTTCATTCGATATTTTCAGGAAAAAGATAATTCCACAGGTTGATGCCGGAAATAAAGTTCTTGTATTGGTGATCGACAATCTGAGATATGACCAGTACCGGGTTTTAGCGTCGGTACTAAACAATTATTATCATACTGAAGATGAAGATCTTTATTGCAGTATTTTACCTACTGCAACACAATATGCCAGGAATGCCATGTTTGCCGGATTAATGCCTTCTGAAATAGAAAAAATTTATCCGGAATACTGGGATGATGACGACAATGAAGGACATAAAAATAGGTTTGAACACGAGCTTCTGCAAAAGCAACTTACCAGACTGGGTAAAAATTACAAACTGTTTTTCGAGAAGATCACCAATGTGAAGATTGGTAGAAAAATGACTGATTTTCTGGGCAATATTCTTCAGAGCGACTTGTCTGTAATGGTGGTCAATTTTGTTGATATGATCTCACATGCCCGAACTGAAATGGATATGATTAAAGAACTTGCCGGCGATGAGGCAGCTTATCGTTCGCTTACGCTTAGTTGGTTTAATCATTCATCATTGCTCGATTTGCTGAAGCTCTTATCTGAGAATAAAGTAAAGGTTGTTTTGACTACCGATCATGGCACCATTCGGGTCGAAAATGCACTGAAAGTTATTGGTGATCGCGAAACTAACACCAACCTGCGTTATAAACTTGGCCGAAATCTCAATTACAAATCAAAAGCCATTTTCGATATTAAAAATCCGGCAAGCATTTATCTTCCATCACGAAATGTGAGTACATCCTATATTTTTGCCACAAATACTGATTTTTTTGCCTATCCCAATAATTACAACCATTTCGCCCAATATTACCGTAACACGTTTCAGCACGGCGGCATTTCGCTTGAAGAAATGATTATTCCGGTGGTTACGCTCACGCCGAAGGGGTAGAGTAGGAAAGGGAGTAGATTCAGTGATCCCGAATCAAAAATCCTTAAAAGGGTGGTTGATTGAATTTATTTTCCTTCGATTCTATCGTCTCTCATTCGCTGATATTGCTTGTTCGCAAATACAAATTCCTGAAGTTTCTGATTTTCGGAATATAGAATTTCTTTGCGGTTGCCTTCCCAACACATTTCTCCTTCTGAAAGGAAAAGAATATTGTCGCCAATTTCCATTACCGAGTTCATGTCGTGGGTATTAATAATGGTTGTTATTTTCAGGTCAACAGTTATCGAATGAATCAATTCATCAATTACCATCGAGGTTTCGGGATCCAGTCCGGAGTTTGGTTCGTCACAAAATAAATATTTCGGATTCATTACAATGGCCCTTGCAATGGCAACTCGTTTTTGCATTCCTCCTGAAATTTCAGAAGGATACATTTGATTGGCATCCTTGATGTTCACACGTTCCAGACAAAAATCCACCTGTTTGTGTTTTTCTGCTACCGACAGTGTGGAAAACATGTCAAGCGGGAAACGGATATTTTCTTCAACAGTCAGGGAATCAAAAAGTGCTCCGCCCTGAAAAACCATGCCCATCTCCTGCCGCAAAGCTTTGCGCATTTTCGTTTTCATTGAAGAAAAATCACGATTGTCATACAAAATTTGGCCACTGTCGGCTTCGTGTAGTCCAACAATTGTTTTTAAAAGAACGGTTTTACCCGATCCGCTTCGTCCAATAATCAGGTTTGTTTCGCCTTGATTAAATACCATGGAGATATCCATCAAAACCTCTTTTTGCTCAAACGACTTGTATATATTTTTAATTTCGATCATTTACAGAAGTAATTGTGTTAAAATCAAATCCCAAACTAAAATCATGATACTTGTATTTACAACTGCACGTGTACTTGCGGTACCAACATCGAAAGCGCCACCTTCAACAGTGTATCCGAAAAAGGCAGAAATCGAAGCAATCAGGAATCCAAAAACCAAACATTTCATCAGAGAAAAAGTAACGTAATACGGGTTGAAAGAATATTGAATCCCATTCAGATAGTCTGGAAGCGATACGGCTCCAACTGCAGGTCCAACAATCATTCCCCCTAATAACCCAAAAAAGACACTTAAAATGTATAAAAAGGGGAACATGAGTACGACTGCAATTATTTTTGGAAGGATTAAATAACTGGCAGAATTAACGCCCATGATTTCTAAAGAATCAATTTGTTCGGTTACTTTCATACTGCCAATTTCAGAAGTGATGTTTGAACCTATCTTCCCAGCCATGATTAATCCCATAATTGTTGATGAAAACTCAAGGATCAGTGAATCGCGGTTACCCAATCCAATCAGATAGGTTGGCAATAGTGGATTTGTCATATTATAGGCAACTTGCAATGTCATAATTCCTCCCATAAAAACAGAGATAACTGCAACGATACCTACCGATTTTACTCCAAGGTTTTCAATCTCGTTAAACGTTTGTCGCACATATAAGCTATACCGTTCGGGTTTACTAAAAACTTTGAGAAGAAGAGCAAAATATCTACCAGTTTGATTTAATATATTCATTGGAAGTCATTAATTTATACCTTTCATTAATCTTTTATTTCGATTTTTATTAAATAAAAACGTTGCAAATTAGTGTATTAACCAAAAGACAGGCTATACTTATTCTTTGTTTAGTTTTGGTTAAAGTTACAAATAATCCAAAAACAGGCATTTTTTCCATGATTTTAATTTTAAACTCATTATCTTGATAGAAGATTTCAGCCCAAAATCAAATCCGTTTAATATGGAGTTGAAACATTTTGTACCGCTAATTTACTTACTGTAAAATATTTGAACGATGAATAACACATATTGTGTAATAATGGCAGGTGGCACTGGTAGTCGGTTTTGGCCTTTAAGCAAAAGTACAATGCCGAAACAGTTTCTTGATATTCTGGGAACGGGACGTACGTTTATTCAGCAAACATATGATATTTTTAAGAAGATCTGTCCCAACGAGAACTTCTTTATCGTTACAAGTGTCGATTGCAAAAATCTTGTAATAGAACAATTACCTGAGCTCGACGAGAGTCAGGTTTTACTCGAGCCGTTACGTAGAAATACGGCTCCTTGTATCGCCTATGCCTGTTATAAAATTCAAAGCATTAATCCTGAAGCGAACATCATTGTGGCACCTTCTGACCATTACATCCAACAGGAAGAAATATTTCTGGAGGAAATAGAAAAGGGACTTGCATTTGTTAATGATAATGATGCTTTGCTAACACTTGGAGTTAAACCTAACCGACCCGAAACCGCCTATGGATACATTCAAATCGATAATCCTTATACATTTGGTCGTGCAGATAACTTATATCATGTAAAAACATTCACCGAAAAGCCAGATATAGAACTTGCTCGAATATTCCTTGAGAGTGGTGAATTTTTCTGGAATTCCGGAATTTTTGTCTGGTCACTTAAATCAATTCTTGCAGCTTTTAAAACACATTTGTCTTCTGTTTCCGAATTGTTTGAAAAGGGAAATAAACTATACGGAACTGCGGATGAAATACCTTTTTTGAATAAGACATACTCCGAATGTCAGAATATTTCTATTGATTATGGAATAATGGAAAAGGCTGGAAATGTTTTTGTATTGTGTTCTGATTTTGGATGGAGTAGTTTGGGTACCTGGTGTTCGTTATATGATAATTCGAAAAAGGACTTGAATGGAAATGTAGTTTCAGGGGATAATGTGATGTTGTACGGATCGAAGGATTGTATTGTGAATATGCCTTCTGAAAAATTAGTGGTTCTTCATGGTTTAGATGGGTATATTGTTGTGGAATCTGAAGGAACCCTGTTGGTTTGTAAAAAAGAAGATGAACAGCAAATTCGACAATTTATGAATGATGTCCGGATGAATAAAGGCGAGCATTATATTTAGTCAATCCTTAAAAAGTGAATTTAAAATATTCTCAGTTGTCCTTTGCTCATTAAATTATTTCGTTAATGAAAGGTTAGGTTCTTTGTTTTCAATTTCATCATGATAAAATGGTATGGTTCGGTTCTCATTAACCTGTA
>JBGSUC010000074.1:0-31153 GCA_041736275.1 Prolixibacteraceae bacterium | reverse complement strand
TTCCCTGGATTTGAAGTAGCCACAGGAAGTGAAGTTAACGGACTAACTTTCTGTTCTGTAGGTTCAGGAACAACAATCGATCACATCCAGGTTTCATACTCCGGTGACGATGCTTACGAATGGTTTGGTGGTTCTGTAAACGCAAAATACCTGATCAGCTATAAAACTGAAGACGATGATTTCGATACCGACAACGGTTTCGCTGGAATGGTTCAATATGGTGTGATCTCAAGAGATAAAGACATTGTTGACTCCGATACTGCCAACGCATTCGAATCAGACAACGATGCTGCCGGAAGCACTAACCTTCCTTTTACGCATGCCGTGTTCAGCAACATCAGCGGATTTGGCCCTTTTGCTGATCTGACTACCGATGTTACTGCAAAAAACCACCAGGATGGGGCAGCAATGCGTATCCGCAGAAGCTCGAAACTTCAGATTTACAATGCCCTTTTGGCCGGTTGGGGTCGTGGCTTACGCATCGAATCGGACAATACGCTGACTGCTGCCGTGAATGGCGAAATGAATGTAAGCAACACCATTATTACTGGTGTAAAAAACGAAAAATACAAAGTTGACGGAACGGTTCTGGATGCTGCCGGGTTGGAAGCATGGTACTTAACTACAACAAAGAAAAACCAGATGTTGGCCACAAATGCTGACGCCAAGATTACTGATGCATTCAATTATACTGCTCTTAACTTTTTGCCAATGAGTGGTTCTCCGGTAATAAATGCATCCTACTGGTTTAAAACAGCTGTAAGTCCACTTGCAATTTCCAACAACACCAATTTGGTAAATTACCCAAATCCATTCAATGGAACGACTACAATAGAAGTTCAGCTTGAAAAGGAAACTTATACAAGGGTTATAGTATTAAATATGGCAGGACAAACAGTAGCAAATCTTCAGGAAGGAAATTTACAGGAAGGCCGGCACACTTTTGCATTTGACGGTTCATCTCTTCCGAAAGGATTATATTTTGCCAAAGTAATCACCGCTAACTCGCAAAAAGCAGTTAAGATGATTTCGAAATAAGATTACAAAAATCAGATAAAAAACAGGAGCTTCATTTGCAAATTGCTAATGAAGCTCTTTTAAATCACTAAATTAGCTGACACTAAAATTTGTCAGGAAAGTAAAAAAGAAAGCTACCATGAAAAAACTTGGTTTGTTAGTTGTAATGATCAGCTTGATGTCGTTTGTGACCAAAGCGCAGGAATTGAAAGAAATAAACGGTATTTATTATGCCGACAGCGTTGCCTATACGGGAAAGTATGAGACCCATTTTCCGAACGGAAAGGTTAAAATCGAAATGAACCTTGAAAATGGGATGAAGAACGGCACCATAAATGTCTATTTCGAAAATGGGCAGTTGAACGAAGTGAGATCGTACAAAAACAACCTGATGCATGGCTCCTGGATTACGTACAATGAGCAAAAAGTTTTGATTGGTTTGGCCAACTATAAAGATGGTCTGAAGCATCGTGCCTGGATGATTTGGGATGCCAATGGAAGCCTGCTTTACGAATTGCATTACAACATGGGCGAGAAAGTCGGAATCTGGAGAAACTTTGGCAAAAACGGAGAGATTATAAGTGAACGTGAATATCCGGAGAAACCAAAAGAGAAATAGCAGATTGTTCAGTCTATGTTTTCAGTGATGAAAGATAAAATTTAATAATTCTGTCATTTAATCACACTTCAATTCATCGTTTGTAATAAAATTTTAATCGTTATTTAATTCTGCTTTAATCGCATGGTTGTACTTTTGATCACATAGAAATGAAGTCACATATCAAAAAATAATACAACCATGAAAAAAGTAATCTTTGCCGTTCTTGTAGCATTTGTAGCCACATCGGCATTTGCAGAAAAATCAGAGACTAAAACAGAAACAAAATCAGAATCAGCTATACTTTCTTTAAGCGGAAACGTGATCGACGAAGTTTCAGGTGAAGCTTTAGTTGGAGTAGAAGTTAAAGTTGATGGATCTGACATTAAAACATATACTGATTTTGATGGTCACTTTGTAATTAATAACATGAAAGCTGGCGATTGCAAACTTGTTGCAAGCTATACTTCATACAACAAGAATGAAAAATCATTCCAGATTAATTCAAAAGCCAATCAGGTAAAAATTGAGCTGCAGGCTTCGAAATAAGAAGTCCATCAGTCCATTCGTTCATTAAATACTCAAGATCGAAACCTCTTCTTTAAGCCGGAAGAGGTTTTATTGTTTGGCAACGGTAAGCATAAAGTAAATGGATAATGATACCGGATCAGTAATCTCAGTTGAGGTATCCAACAGCCGATAATTTACCTTATAAGTTCCTTCCGGAAATACACCTACAACAATCGTGTCATTTTGCATAACACATGGCCATTTCATCATGCTGTTAAACTTCTTTGTGATAGTAATGGCCTGGTTGGCTTTCCTTACTTCTGAAAGTACATTGTAAGTACAATCATCGTAAATCACCAATTTAATCAGATCAGCACCACCTAGATTTTCATGAAGAATTTTCATGTTATGATCTGCCAGATTCGATAATGGAACCTCTTCAACTTTATCGGAACATGAAAAAGCGAACAACAGTAAAAGTCCCCAAACTACAGGTTTCATGTTAATTGGTATTGTTTCATCTTTCAGACTGATTTTCAACGAGAAAGGTTGCACTGAACACCCTGAAATCCTAAACGTTTATTAAAGTGCGGCGAGGTGATTTTTATTTTTACCTTTCTCCGAGAAATTTTCAACTTCACGGAAAACATGCAAAAGGTTTCCTCCCCATATTTTCTTTATTTCACTTTCGGTGTAACCTCTCCGGAGTAATTCCATGGTAATGTTCGGGAACTGGCTCACATCGGCACAATCGAGCAAACCGCCACCACCGTCAAAATCACTTCCAATTCCGACAAAGTCCACTCCAACGAGATTCTTTACATGATCGATGTGATCAACCAGATTTTTCACTGTTGGCAAAAGTTCCGGGTTCATAGCCTCAGCCTCGTCCCATTCTTTAAATAAAGCTTCTTTCTGAACTTCGGTCATGTTATTCATTTCGTCCCGGTACTTTTTGTGAATGATTTTCATTCGCTGAAATTTAACAGTTGTTGTATCCGGATTTTTAATGTATTCGTCGAGTAGGCAAATCTGGATTACCCCACCCTTTTTGGCCAATTTCTTAATCATCTCGTCGGTCATGTTGCGGTTATGATTTGCAATAGCTTTTACTGAACTATGTGACGCAATTACCGGAGCTTTGCTCAACTCAATGACATCAAAGAACGACTTGTCTGACGCATGCGAAACATCAACCATCATTCCCAGACGGTTCATCTCAGCAATTACCTGTTTCCCAAACTCGCTAACACCATTGTGCTCGGCAGGCTTGCTGTCGCTCGATGAATCACAAATATCGTTGTGATAAGAATGGCAAAGCGTAATGTAACGAACACCCCTTTTGTAAAATTCTTCAACCCGCGTAATATCTTTTGCCAAAGGGAAACCGTTTTCCATCCCAATATAAATAGCCCGTTTACCGGTTTTTTCAATGCGGGCCAAATCATCAGCTTTTAAAGCCAATGTCGCCAGATCGCTGTCAACCTTTAACATAGAATGAATGGAATCGAGCATTTGGTTGGCCAACGCATAAGTCTTTTGGTAATTTTCCCCGGTACGTGGCTTTTGTCCGGTAAAAACGGCAAAAAACATGGCATCCAACCCGCCCTTTTTCATACGTGGCAAATCAACCCGGCTTTTCGGAGCCTGGTGTTCGTCGCGAACCGAAAATCCTGATTTGATCATCAGCATTGGCGTGTCGCAATGCGTGTCAACTGTCAGACATTTCTCGTGAATGCGTTGAGCTTTCTTTTCAAGCTTTTTTAAATCTTTATCGTTGCTAAAACTCATTAATGCTCCTGAAATAAGGCAGATGGTTAAAATGGTCTTGATCATTGATAGGGTAATTTTCGGTTTTTGAAGTTTCAAATGTAGTGAAAAACAGGAAAAAAAAGAGCAGAAACCTTCCCCATCGAAAATACAGGGAGTTTCATCGAAAAAAATTTCTGCCCAGTATTAATCATTCTATCTTCGGTTCAGAAATTAATACCAACAATTATGAAACTGAGAAAACTAATGATCGTATTTGGAATCTTCCTATTTTTTACCGGATGTTCCGATTTCATGATGATTTGCTCACTGAATCCGTTTTTCATTGACAAAAACGTTGCGCTTGCTCCTGAAATCGAAGGGAATTGGTCGGTTCGCCCCATACAATCAAAAAAAGATTCGACCGATAAGAATAGCAATCACTGGGAAATGGCCGACACTTCCTCGGTTTGGAGGATCAAACAGTTTATTTCGGTGGAAAAGAGAAAAACAACGAAAGGACTGGATTCAACAGTTTACCTGCCGCAGAACCATTATGTGGTAAAACTGACCGGTAATAATCCAGACTCAGCACAATATCAATTTCAGCTGGTTCTTTTCCGGATAAAAGGAGTTTTGTATGGCGATTTTAGTCCGCGCGAAATTCCGGCAATTAAAGACAGCCGTATGGCAAAGGAAAATTACTTTTCCGTTCATACGCTGGCCCGGATTCAGGTTCGGAATAAACAATTGTTTTTGTCGTGGCTTGGTGCCGATTACATGAAAGATATGATCGAAAAGAAACGAGTCAGGATTAAATACCGTTATGTGCCTGACGCCGGAAGATTGCTTCTCACCGCCTCATCATCCGATTTAACTGAAATGATCGAGCGTTATGCTGACCAAAAGCGTTTTATCGACTGGGAAGACCAGCCAGCTATGCTGAAGTTAAACCAAATAAACTAAGAAGCCATGAAAATTATTCACCTGAAAAAACTGCTTGTTCCCGCTTTGCACGTCATCTTCTGGTTTATGTCCGTTAACTTTTGGAATGTTATTTTAAATCCGGGAGTTGAATCAACCGGTGTTATCCAGGGTTTTGATGTACAATGGGATTTTATTCTGCTTATTAATTTAATCTTTTCAATCTATTGCGCACTGCCATTCGTCTGGCTAGCCCGCAAGGTCAGAATCTGGATAAAATTGCCAGTCACCGTTTTATTCCTGATTCCTATCGGATATTTTATTCTGGAACAAATTAAACCTGACGGGAACAAGGAAGATGTAGCCGTTTTTATGGAATATTTTGTGAAAAACTTTCTTTATGTGGTGACTTTTCATCTGACGATTATTGCCACAGTTTATTATAATCTGAATGTTTTAATTGTTAGGTTCCTAAATAAAAGCAGGTTTGTCCATTATCTATTGTCGGTCGGAGGTCTGTGCTTACTGGCGGCAATCCTGAATTTCGCTTTGTTCGATTACTTTGTCGACAAACTATTCCCAAGTCTGTATTTCATTTCCTATTTTCGTATTTGGGAATTGATTCTTATCGTAGCAGCATACCTGATCTTCACCGGCATTTTATTCCTGATCTGGCAATATGCCCAAATGTTAATCGAGAAACGCGAAGCAGCCCGGAATGAACTTTCGGCACTGAAAGCCCAAATCAATCCTCATTTTCTGTTTAATAACCTGAACACCATTTATTCGATGGCTGCACAGAATGACACCCGAACCAGTGATGTGATTCTGAAACTGTCAGACTTTCTTCGGTATGTCCTTTACGACACATCCCGAGAGGTTATTTCGCTTGAAAAAGAAATTGAAATCATCCGGACATACGTCGAACTCCAAAAAGAGCGGCTCAATCCGGAAATTACCCAGGTTATTCTCACCACTGAAGGAGATTTCAGTGAGGCCCAAATTGCTCCATTACTTTTACTTCCGTTGGCCGAAAACTGTTTTAAACACGGAGTTGGCAAAAATCCGGGAACCATCCAACTATTCATCGGATTTGACGGAAAACAATTGGTATTCAGGACCGAGAACAACATTGCCCTGCGCGAAAAAACAGAAGTTCAGGAAAATGGTGGAATTGGCCTCCAAAACGTTGAAAAACGGTTACAATTGATTTATCCGGCCCGGAATTCACTGGAATACGAAGGCAAAAACAATATTTTCAGTTTGGAAATGAGAATTGAACTGGAGAAAAGCTGATGTTAATGTTTCAAATTTTTATAATACAAACAAAAGGTGTTCATCAAACAAATATCGCATTTGGGATTGGTTGGCCTGCAAATTTCCCTTCCAAGAAAGGAAATAGACATTCCGGCTTCGTTCCAAAATTCCGGAGGCAGAACCGACATAATTTGTTTTTCAATCTTTTCGGGTTTTGCTGCATCTTTTTCGTCAGCAATTCCCAATCGCGGGGCAACACGTAATACATGAAGATCAACAATCACGCCTTCGGCCTGATCTCCCGATTCACGAATAATCACATTGGCCGATTTTCGTCCGAGTCCGGGTAATTTAGTCAGTTCGGCCATGGTTACAGGTATATTTTCATCTTCGCCAACCATTTGCGACAGCTTAACCAGCCATTTGGATTTATTGCCAAAATTCCGGACCGATCCAATGTGATGCTGAATATCTTCAAGTGTTGCTTTTGAAAGGGAATTCATGGTAGGATATGCCGCAAAAAAATCCGGAGCCAGTTCGTTGATGTGCTTATCGGAATCCTGGGCAGACAGAATAACCATTACCACCAATTGGTAGCGGTTCTGATAATCGAGCGGATGTTTTCGTTTTCCGTATTGACTGAACAATGGCTGAAGCGATTGTGACCAATTTGTTTCCATGACTGAAGAATTGAGTTATTTATTAATGCCAGGTTTAAATCTGATTGACGTATCTAAAATAACCAAAATTAGCGGTTCGTTGTTCATTTCTCCTAATTTCCTGAATGAAAATCAGGTATTGCATGAAAAAACAGAATAGCGTACCTTGTGTATTTATATTGACTTAGAATCCAGAACATCTATGATCTGCATTATCATTGAAGACGAACCTGCGGCACAATCAATTCTGGAAAGCTACATTTCCAAATGCCCCGACTTGCATTCAAAAGGAGTCTTTCCTGATGCTTTCTCGGCGCAGACTTTCCTGAACTTCAATCCAGTCGATCTGATTTTCCTGGACATTAACCTGCCTGAAATGTCAGGAGTGAGTTTTTTACGTTCACTTATTCATCCTCCGCTCGTTATTTTCACCACAGCGTATTCGCAATATGCCGTTGATGGTTTTGATCTCGAAGCCGTTGATTTTCTGTTGAAACCTTTTTCGTTCGAGCGTTTTTACAAAGCTGTAAACAAAGCACGGGAAAAATTCAATTCCGCAGTACAACCGGTTTTACCCGCTAAACTCAGTGTAAAGTCAGGAAAAAGAATTTACCAGCTTAACCTTGAAGACATTTTATTTATTGAAACCTGTGGCGATTATGTGACTATTTTCTGCACCGATAAAAAACTGGTCGTTCACGGTACTTTAAAAAGCTGGGAAGAAAAGCTGAAAGGATCACCTTTCCTGAAAGTTCACCGTACAACTATTGTCAACCTTTCTAAAATCGAACACCTCGAAGGCAACCTCATCCAAATCGGCGAACACAAACTACCGGTTGCTGAACCGTATAAAATTGAACTGCTGGAACGAATGGGCCAGACAAAATAACTCTAAAGAAGCAATCTTCTTCCGTAACAACCCGATCGAAAAATATTTCCTGTAAAAAGCACTTAACAGCAATATGTGATCGTAAATAAAACTTAATGTGTTATAAAATACATTTTGTCACTACATTAGCAATCGCTTGCTTTACAAATACATGCGAATAAATATTTCCTGAATTTTATAAACAAACGAACTTATTATTCATAACTTATTTCATATCTTAGTACAAGTGCTCAATACAAATAAATTAGTTTTCAACAACTAACATTCAGAATCTATTTTGAACACAAACCCAATGACATGAAAATTAAAAATTCGATCTCAATTCTTATGCTTGCATTTGGTTTTATCCCAAATGTTCTATTTGGCCAGCAAGCGGAAATGCGAGGAAAAATTTTGGATATTGAAACACAAAAGCCTATTTCATATTGCATAGTTTCTTTTAAAAATACGTCAACCGGAACTTGCTCAAACAATGACGGTGAGTTCATTTTTCATTATCCCGATAGTTTAAATCAATGCGAAGTCACCATTTCTTGCATTGGGTATATAAGCCAGCACATAAAATTAGATTCAATAAATTCCAATGCAATTACAACCATCCATTTAACGCCTGAATTGTATCAGCTTTCCGAAATCAACATTGCACCAAACCTAATGTCTGCTGAAGATATTGTCAGCCAGGTAATCAAAAAAATGCACAAAAATTATCCGCGAAGTCCGTATTATATGGAAGGTTTTTTGCGCGATAAAGTTTTTAATCTCTACGACAATAAAAATGTCAGGCTAACCGAAGCTGCCGTTGGAATTGAGAAGAAAGAATTTGGCGGTGAGAACAATGCAGACAAGGTAAAAGTATTGGAGATCAGAAACAGCTATAATTATTCGGAATTGGGAAGCACTATCAAGGAAAAGATAGAACAACTATTTTGGGGTTATTCGAATACTAATCCTCTATACTCAACTCTCCAACACTATGATTATACTAATTCCAGCAACTTGCGTATATTATTAAGAAACGAGTTGTACAGCACCAATTTTTCCGGAAATACCATGTTCGATGGCAATCCCGTTAAAATAATCGATATAAAAGAAGAGTACGCAAAATTCCTTTTCCAAAAAATAAAAGCCAAGAATGCCTATAGATTAATCAGACTTTATATTGATATGGACAATTATGCCATTCTTAAATCAGAATTATATTTCATTATGCATACTCCAAAAGATTCCATAGAAAACCAACGGCTTCATCTCCAATTTAAGCAAGACACTATTGCAGTAATGTCTTTAAAACAGTATGAAAAAATAGATGGAAAATACTATCTAAAATATGCCACCAATTTAGGAAAAATACACGACCAGCCGGATGAATCAAAAACGGGGGAAACGCTGTACTTAAACGAAACAGAAATTCTGATCAATAAAATAATTACAGAAAAAAAAGATTTCGAAAGAATAAGACTACGAAATTCTTTGAAAAAAGACATCTCTTTGTGGGATATGAAATATGTCTACGATCCGTCATTCTGGAAAAACTACAACATTCTTATCGATAAACCTCTGAATCCTACTGTGCAAAAAGATCTGGAGAAAGAAGTTCCTCTTTACGACCAGTTTAAAGATGCCGGAGTAAAAAATACAACAAACCCGAAATAAAATGCAACAGAACTTTGTCTCTGATCTTTTGAAAAAGCCCATGTGGATGCTATTCCTGGTTTCATGGTTGTTTTACCTGATTGGCCTATTCCTTTTCTCACAACTGGTTTGGGATGCCAATACTTATATGCTCGATTTCAAAGGAACTGATTTCGATGAATTCCTTTCAGGAGTCAGGCGAATAGATATGTTGCGTTACGCACTTTCACCAGTATGGATCATCGGGATGTCAGCAGTTATCTGGGCACTTATCAGAATGGGGCTATTCATAACAGGAATTGTATTCGACGCTTCACTTTTATTCAAGATCATTTTTCTGGGTCTGATTTGTATCTCACTTTCATTCTGGGTAAAATCAATTGGGTTAATCGTTGTTAAAGGAAATTATTCGCCCGACGATATCAAGAACTTCTATCCGGGATCCATCATTCCATTTATAGATACAACAAATATAAGTGAGATCAGGATTAAATCTTTGGCTCAAATTGATTTGTATAATCTTGGATTTATCATTTTCACTTCATGGCTAATTGCTGTTAATTCGAGTCTTAACTATTTCAAATCGATTTTGTTACTTTTATTCACTTATGGGCTGGGGCAGGTCATTCTTCGATTCCTGATGCTAATAATTGTTGGATAATTTAAAAAGGCTCTGCCGGAACTTCTAATTCCAACAGAGCCTTTCAGACAAAAAGTATAAAACTTTTGACTTTGTATTTTTAACTTTTGCCCTGAATTAGTTTACCAATTTGGCATCTTCCATTATAACTTCGTAGAAATAACCGTAGCCAAAATCTTTTTTCAAGGTAATTGTACCTTCGAAAGTAACAACATCGCCAACTTCAGCCTTATCCTGAGTTGTAATTGTCAGGTCAAAATCACCTTCAGATCCGGTTCCATCCTGAATATGAATCCAGTTTTTTCCCATTACTTCGTCGTTGACTTTTACCACTTGTCCTTTCATTTTAATTACTTTTCCGGCAAAGTCATCCCGTTTTGCATATAAATCGGCAATAGAAACACTTCCGTCAGCCGGAGCAACCGAAATACCTTCTGTTTTCGTTCCATCGCCTTTACCTTTATGATCTGCAGGAACCTTAACATCAGCAATGATTGGTTCTTTACTTATTTCCTGAACAAAGTAGATGGATTCAAAAGTACGGTCAAGTTCCTTGCTGTTAAAATTTTTCATTTCCATGGCCTTGTCGTAATAATAGGTTTCGCCTTTTGCAGCTTCCTGTTTTGTTACGGCAATCCAGTTTTCCGCACCATTTTCACTCACCTTCAGATAAGTATAATTACTTGTCTGAATAACTTCCTCAACATTAACCTGATGCATATCAGGATTGGCCGCAGTTTGAACTACAGGAACCTTGTTCTTTCTTACGCACCCCGAAAACCCAACTAGAATTGCAAGAATAATTAATAATGATCTCATTTTGATTGTATTAAGATTTTATAATTTGATATTAACAGTAAAACGCTGAAATATCGGCATTTTATCCGATACTATTCAGATGCTAAAAATAGCAATTGAAACGATAATTTTTTGGCTTTTATTTTATTTGACGTGAAAAGATGATCTTTTATTGTCCATCTGCTCAAACAAAAAAACGCTTCTTTGAGAAATTCAAACAATCAACGTCGCAATAAGTTGAAATCTTAATCAAAAATTAAGAATACTAAAAACCAATAAATCAGAAGAATAAATTCAGAACAGATACCTGAAAATCCTAAGCGCATCATTCGTTTTATAAATTTTAACGAATTCGGTTACCCGACTTACTTGCTTCAATTAGTTTATCAAGCCTGTCTTGTTGTGTCTGTTTTTGCTTGGCGCTCATGACCCAGTAAATCATTGTTTTTTGATAGGATCGAGCCTGATTTATAAAAAAATCCCAGGCCTGTATGTTTTCCTGAAATCGCATTTCCAATTCCATGCTAAGTTTTTCAGGTCTATTTTCGTAACTGTATATCGCCGACCGATTGTCTGTTCGTTTTTCAAAAGCGGCCAAACCTGCAGGTCTCATTTTCCCCAGTGCAATTAAATCTTCCACCTTTTTAATATTTACAGCACTCCAGTTGCTTCTTGGATTTCGGGGAGTAAAACGAATGCAGTAACTCTCTTCGTCAATACTTCTTCGAATTCCATCAATCCAACCGAAACAAATGGCTTCATCCACCGACTCAGACCAACTCATGCTGGGTTTTTGGGTGGCCACTTTATAATACCCAACCAGAATCTCCTTTTCTGTCTGATGATGAACCTCAAGCCATTTATTAAACTCTTCCGGAGAACTGAAAAAAAGCGGTTTCTGTTCCATAATTATTTACAAAGAGCGATTTACCGAAGTTTCGAAAAACCACGTTTAATCAGATAACTAACAAAAACGAGCCCCAATCCGGCAACAAGGAAAGGCATCATCATGCTAACCAGCGCATCCGTTTTTCCCCAGTTAATCAAGAGGTAACCAAATGATCCAACCAATACCAGCACACCAAGATAGAGCAGTACGTTACTTACAGTCAAAGTCAGCTGCTGGCGTTTTGTACTTTTATTTTTCTGACTGCGAATAAAACCTTTTTCGAGCATACCACAAGATTTTAATAAATTGTCCACTAAATTACATCAGAATTTTCAGTTCTGAAAACAAATACCATTTTGCGCCTTTGTGATTTTGTATTTTCGGAACATTTAAGAAAAAAAACACCCCCTGCTTTTTCAAACAGAAGGTGTGGCTTATAAATCTACTTAGTTTGGGTTTCTTTTTAATCCGGCTAAAGTTCTTTTATCCGGATGTTCCTGAATTTCAATTCTGAGCCATGCCCGAGGAAACCTATGTGTCCTTTGTGTCGCAGCAATCCGGGGTGATCCTTGTGATCTGCCGTTCCGTTTTTACTGGCTTCTTTCATGTTTCCTTCCAGAATGACAGTTCCATTCAGTGTTATCTTAATATCATCGCCTTTTACAACAACTTCTTCCGAATTCCAGTCACCAACCGGTTTCAGGAATCCTCTTTTAGCCGGAATAACTCCATATACTGATCCATGATACTGGTAGGGTTGCAAATCTTTATAAATGTCGGCTGTGTTATCCAGAATTTGTAATTCTTTGCCAACGTACGCCGCGTCACCTTCCAGCGGGGCATGAATTCCCAATCCGTTATTGGCTCCCGAAGTCAATTGAAATTCGAAGCGGAAAACAAAATCTGAGTATTCCTTTCCGGTATAAATATTTCCATGACCGCCCTCTTTCGGGCTTACCACCATCATTCCATCTTCAGGAGTGTAATCAATCTTGTCGCCAACCCAGTTATTCAGATCTTTACCGTTAAAAAGCAACTGAAATCCATCTTTTGCTTCATCGGCACTTAATTGAGTCTCATCCGTATCCAATTCTTTTACAAATAGGTTCCGGAATGCCAGATCAGTACCGTGTGCCTGCAATTCGATGGCATCTTTGGCAAAAATCGGAATTGTGCGATCCCAGTAATTTTCCATTACAACATTGTCGACCACCAAAATACCGTTCAGGTAAACAGTTACTTTGTCACCAACCATTTTTATACGGAAGGTGTTCCAGTCGCCAATGGCATTGTCGGCCAAAACAAGCGGTTTGCTCGGATTTTTTTGATTGTTGTACAATCCACCAGAACCGACCTGCGCACCAACATCCACACGCGATGTATCCCATATTTGCACCTGAGGAGCTCCACGCAGGTAAATACCACTATCTCCATTTTTACTGATTCTCCAATCGACCAGCATCTCAAAATCTCCGTATAATTTTTCGGTACACAGATTATCGCCTTCGCCGTTAAAATTGATAAACCCATCTTTCACTGACCAGTTATTCAGCATTTTAGCATCAGCCAACACTTGTTCTTTCGCAAGTTCGGCAGAACTCATTTTTGCACGGGCAACCGGATTTTTTACTAATCCGTGCCAGCCACTTAAATCCTTACCATTGAAAATACTCACATAGCCTTTCTCTTTTGGCATCTTTTCGAGGTACTCACGAACATCAATCACATCGTATTGGCTATCAGGGCCGGTCATTTTACCCATTACTTTCGTTAAAACACCAGCAACAAACTCTCCTGTTAATCCATTCTTTTTTCCTGAAGACGGCAGAGCCAAATACTTGGCGGCCGCTGCAGCAGTAGCACCTAATTCCGAATCATCCAGATAAGTGGAAACAAAAACCAGCGAAAGGAATGTCTTTACATTTCTGGCAGACTGAATCAGCATCGTTTTTTCGGCAGATGTTTTACATTCAGGCATCAGCTTTTCAATCATCAGCAGTTTCTGATCATCAGGCAAATCTGATTCGAGTGTAATCCGCAGATAGGATTTCAATGCGTCGTTTCTGAACGATTTCATCTCCGGATTGGCAAACACTGTAAATAACTGTGGAGCAGCCTTTGCATCAGTCCAGTTTGAGAGCGATACAAATGAAGCTTCGCGTTCAGCAGCGCTACCGGATTTCAACAAACCAACCACTGTTTTCAATGCTTTTGGATTGTTTAACGACGACAAAACAGGAATCAGTTTTACCGTTTGGCCTCCGTTTTCAATTTCTTTCAAAACCAATGCAGCATCAGGTTTCGGATCTCCTGAATAAATAGCAATAAGTGCATTCTGGGTAGCTTCGACCGATTTTTTATCTGAAGTTTCTTTCAATAAAGTGATCAAAGCGGCTGCATTTTCTGCTTTCGAAACATTTGCAAGCGCAACAAAAGCAGCACCGCGAATATCTGCATTTTCAGATTTGCAAAACTTCATGATTTGCGCAAAAGTATCGGTTGCACGACGTTCGCCCAACACATGGATAAGCACCACCTTACCCTCATCGCTGACGTTGTTAAGCTGAGCTGCAAGTTGATTACATTCTTTCAGGGAAGAAGTAAGGTATAAAGCGTTTTCAATTTCAGTGAATTCGACGGCATTTTTTGCCTTCTTCAGTTGTTCGAGTAAAACCGGAACGGCCTTCGCTTTCTGATTCATCGCCAGGGAGCGAATGGCTTCTGTCCGGATGATTTCGTTGTCAGACGATAAAGCCGGAACAATCGCCTTCTGTAGCACATCAGATTCTGTGCGCTTTGCCAGAAAATGAATAATTTCAGCTTGTGTTTCGGCAGGTGCTTTTTTCAGTTCGGCAATCCACGACCCAATATTTTCGCTGCTTAGTTGCGCCGAAGCATAGTTCAGAACGGCATTGCGGTATGCTTTATTTTTATTCTGAATCTCTTTCAGGAACAAGGCATTGTTCCCAAAACCCTGAACTGTTAAGGCCGACGAACGGTAGATCAGCTGATTTTCACTTGTGCAATTTTTTAATACTGTGCCACACAATTTATCACTCAGTTTCGTTTCTCCTTTGACTGCCAGATTTTTTGCATACTGAAGATAGGCAACCATGGTTGCAGCAGCATCGGACTGATATTTTACATTTTTAGCAGCAGTTTCGAAAGTCTCAAGTGAAGCTTTTCCGGCAATATTGGCCAAAGCCGTATAAACCTGGAGCAATAAAGCTTTATCATTGGATTTCGCCAGAGAAATCAAATACAATTCAGCGGGTTGGTATTTTAAATCACCCAATGTTTTTACCATGGCCTGAAGTTGTAATCCGCTTTTATCCTGACTGTTTTCCAGAATCAATGCTCCCGATTCTGCGCTTCCAATATCGGTTAACACAGCCAATGCAGGTGCATAAAGATCTGACGAATTCAGGTATTTCTCCATTTTCGGAACTGACGCCTCACCACCGCAATATTCCAGTCTGCGAATGAAAAAGGCTTTTACTTCCTTATCACTTGCTTTGTCCAACGCACTTAGCAAAGAACTTTCAACAAGTTTCCGGTCTTTGCTATTTTCCGGAGCTCCTGCATACTGGGCAAGGCTTTCCAATGCTATTCGGGCCTGAGTGTCGTTACCTGTTCCGGGAGGAACTATCAGGTCGCAGAATTTTGCAATTCCCGGCGCACCTGTTTCAAGAATTTCGAGCATCAACTTACTGGTATGCTCTCCGTTTTGTGCCGGAAACTGTGCCAAAACATCGGCCACTTTAGTTTCGAGGCGGCGGTTATCCTGTCCAAAAGCCGGAGCCATCAGGAAAAAGGCCAGTAAAACGATTACTATTTTTGTTGATATTTTTATCATGTGTCTTGTTTATTAATTCTTATTGAAAAACATTGCGGGTTAAGATATTCGAGTTAAAATCGCATAACCCTGAACACGTAACTCTTATATTTTCCACTCTTCGCGCATTGGCTGATTAATCAGTCGGTTTGCCTCGTCGTCGTTAATAAAAGTCTGACTTACCGGATCAAATTCGAGCGTACGTCCTAACCGCAAAGCGATACCACCCATATTGACAATGGTAGCTGAGTGATACCCGTTTTCTTCATTCAATGCAAATTTCTGACGGGTTCTAACCGATTCCGAGAATATTCCAATTTGTGGTTCTGGTTCAGGAAGCGTATCGATCAATGCTTTCAGATTCGGAATGTCAGACTTAAATCCTTTAAAGATTTTTCCGTTTGGCCCTTCAATGTATGCAGCATTCTGATCCTTGTTTTCGCCGTCCAGAATAATCTGGCACCCATCGGCATAAGTATAGGTTATTTTCCGCCAGGTACCAACGGCATCGTAATCCTGTTGTGGTGCATCTACCTCAACTTTAACCGGACTTGTATTGTCTTTACCTAAGAAATACTGAACCGGATCGATGTAATGCTGCCCCATATCGCCAAGGCCACCACTGTCGTAATCCCAGTATCCGCGGAAAGTCTGGTGAGAGCGGTGTAAATTATATGGTTTTTCAGGAGCTGGCCCGAGCCACATATTGTAGTCGAGTTCTGCCGGAACAGGTTGTGGTGTCAGGTTATTTTTTCCAACCCAGTAGAATTTCCAATCAAAACCAGTCACTCCGCTGATTGTTACCTTTAATGGCCATCCCAAGACACCGCTTTCAACTACTTTTTTCAGTGGTTTTACAGGAGTATTCAATCCGTAGAAATTATCTTTAAAACGAAACCAGGTATTTAACCTGAACATTTTGCCGGTTGCATTGATGGCTTCAACGACACGTTTACCTTCTCCGATGGTTCGTGTCATGGGTTTTTCGCACCAAACATCTTTACCTGCCTGAGCAGCCATTACCGACATGATTCCGTGCCAGTGTGGCGGTGTTGCAATATGCACAATGTCGATATCCGGACGTAAGAGCAATTCCCTGAAATCGGAATATCCTTTTACGTCTGATCCCACTTTTTTCAGGGTACTGTTTAAATGATTCTTGTCGACATCACAAATGGCAAGTAGTTTGGTGCCTTCGTAAACAATATGTCCCTGCCCCATTCCGCCAACTCCAATAATGGCTTTAGTTAACTGGTCGCTTGGCGCGAGGTAACCGTTTCCGCCCATAACATACCTTGGGATGATGGTTATCCCGGCAGCTGCAACCAAAGACTTTTTCAGAAAGTCGCGGCGATTGTTTATTTTTTCTGTCATATGTATTGATTTAGTGAAATCTTTTTCGAACCATTAAGTTACGGCAAAGAAAGGAACAAGCGTATAAAATGAGGGGTAATAAATGGGGTAACGTCTCTGCTAATTTGTATGTTTTTTACCATATCTTCAACGATAACGTGGATACATCATCAGAAAACGCAATAAAACAGACTGAATTCTACAGATTGAATATTTAAAACAGAATTACTGTTTGTTATTCTTTCAGTACAAATCATTTCGAATCGAAAGTCTTTTGGCATGATTCCGGCCAATAAATAAGGAAAATCCTGTGTTCTAAAACTTATTATTAGTTCATGTAAAAAATATTGCATTATTTTAAGAACCCAAAAATCTCTTAAAAAATGAACAAAACAACTAACAACCGCGGGTGGATCATCACCTTTGCCGCATTGGGCATAAACCTGATCATGGGAACCCTCTATTCGTGGGGTGTCATCAAAAAAGCACTGGTTAGCGACTGGGGCTGGACCAATACCGACGCCGCTCTCCCATTCACAGTTTCTGCCGCAGTATTTGCTTTAACCATGATTTTTGCCGGAAGAGCGCAGGATAAATTCGGGCCGAAGCTGGTCACCATTTTGGGTGGAATTATGCTCGGAGGCGGATTAATTCTTTCCGGCTTTGCAACCACACTGATGGGAATGGTCTTTACTTTCGGAGTAATCGGTTCTATCGGAATCGGTCTTGGCTATTCGGCCGCCACTCCTTGCGCCATGAAATGGTTCGACTCGTCGAAAAAAGGATTGATTGCCGGAATCGTCGTTTCCGGCGTAGGTTTATCTCCCGTTTATATGACTCCGATCACTTCGGTTCTCCTGAAATCATACGGAATCAGCAATACGTTTATAATTCTTGGCATTTTTGCCATTGCAGTTGTTGCTGTATTGTCGATGTTTTTATCCAATCCTCCTGAAGATGCCGCACCAAAAACTACTGCAAATCAGCCGTCCGCTCCCAAAGGAAATGATTTAACATGGGCCGAAGTTGCTAAAACACCCCAGTTTTATTTGTTGTGGGTCATGTACCTGCTGGCTGCAACAGCCGGACTAATGCTTATTGCCCATCTCCCAAGTATCGCTGTGGCTCAGGCCGACTGGAAAACTGCCGGTTTTATGCTGGTGGTAATTCTTTCCATTTTCAATGCCGTAGGTCGTCTGGGAGCAGGTGCTTTATCCGATAAGGTTGGTAGAACCCGTGCCATGATGCTCGTATTTATGCTTCAGGCAGTTAATATGTTTTTATTCGCATTCTATACTTCAATTCCCATGTTGCTGGTTGGTTCGGCTGTCGCAGGACTGGCCTACGGAGCAGTATTCTCATTGTTCCCAACCACAACTGCCGAATATTTCGGGATGAAAAACCTGGGTGTTAACTACGGAATGATTTTTACCGGATGGGGTGTTGCCGGAGTAATTGGACCACTGCTTGGAGGAATGGTTGCTGACAAAACCGGATCGTATAGCAACGGCTATCTTGTTGCAGGTGTATTCCTGGTAATCGCCACGGTTTTGGTTAGTATTCTGAAAGCACCAAAAGCAAAGGCTTAGAAAAATTTGCAGTCGCAGTTTTCAGTCAAATAAAAAGCAGCAGTCCGAAAAGGTTTCGGGCTGCTGCTTTTTTATATTGAGATTTCTTCATCACTACAAGATGCACTAATTTGATAATGAGTAAATTAATTGGCGTTTGATAACTTTTGTTCAGAATTGCAAAACAGGGGATTATGGGTTTGTTGTCTCCCTGTTATGCACGGAGTAAATAATTGAAAGAATACTTAAACAAGCACTTAAACTCTAATGTTATATAGTAAATATTAGGCAAAGCATTGCATCACAATATTATGCTCAAAACAAAACAGCAACCTTTTAAATAATTTATTCTGTTAAATAAAACCATGGGTAATCAAAACATGATGAGTACTTATTTGCATTCACTCTACGAGCAACAAGCGGAACTTCACCCTGATGCAATTGCTTTAAAATTTAAAATTGAGGAAGTTACATATCAGGAGCTAAATATTCGAAGTAATAATCTTGCCCATTATTTAATTAAAAGTGGTGTAATCCCGGGAGATAAGGTGGCTCTGTATTTTGAACGTTCGATTGAAATGATAATTGGCATTTTAGGAACATTAAAAAGTGGTGCCACTTATGTTCCAATTAATCCAAAAACTCCGGAAGATCGTTTTAATTTTCTTTTAGAAGATTTAGAAAACCCAGTCATTATATCAAGCAAAAAAAATGCAGTCAGAATAAGTGATAAAAACAAGGTTGTAGAATTAGAAGAAACTTCAAATGAATCAGAAGAAAATCCCAACATAAAAATTGATATTAACTCGCCAGCAGTAATACTTTATACTTCAGGATCTACTGGTTATCCCAAGGGCGTCCTTCTATCTCATAAATCTTTGGTAAACAGAATAATTTGGGATAGAAATACATATAGCCATTCAGAAAATGATATTGTACTACAACATGCTTCTTATCATTTTGATTTTTCTATTCTGGAGATATTTATGGCATTGGCAAATGGGGGGAAATTGATTTTGGCGCGACCAGAATTTCATTATGAAGGTTTCTATTTAATCGATTTAATTCAAAAGGAAAAAATCACAAAAATGGGATCTGTTCCTTCGTTATTAAATGCTTTTATAAATTTATCAAGTTTTGAAAAATGCACTTCGCTTAAACAGCTTTTTTTAGGTGGAGAAACGCTGCATAGTAATTTACAAAATCTATTCTTTTCAAAATCGTCTGCGGAACTAATAAATATATATGGACCAACGGAAGCGTCCATTTCAGTATTAAATTGGACATGCAAGCGCAATGATAAAGACAATATCGTTCCCATTGGTTATCCTGTAGCTGGTGCGACTATATATTTGTTGGATGAAAGCAAACAGACGGTAACTGACGGTGATGTTGGTGAAATTTATATTGCTGGCCCTGGAGTAGCATTAGGCTATTTTAAACGGTCTGAATTGACAGAAAGTCACTTCCTTATAAATCCATTTCCAGATACTAACAATGAATTTATTTACAAAACTGGCGATTTAGGAAAGAAATTATCAAATGGAGCTTTTCAATTTATTGGGCGTAAGGACAATCAAATTAAAATGCATGGATTGCGCATTGAATTGGAAGAAATTGAGCATTACTTAAATCTAAATCAAAATATCGCATCATCTGTTGTTACCAAAATTAAAACTGGCGATGGCCTGGATAAACTTGTAGCTTATTTAGTTCCTGTTTCTTCAGGCAAACTAAACATTGATGATATTAAAAGTGATTTATTGAAAAATCTGCCGGATTATATGGTGCCAGGGTTATTTGTCCAAATGGATAAATTTCCAATGACTTTAAACGGCAAGATAAATCGCGAAGCATTGCCTTATCCGGATAAATTAAGGATAATCACTAATAATACATATACACCAGCTGAAAATGAAACCCAAAAACGTCTGATTCATATTTGGGAAAAAGTATTAAAAACAAAACCAATTGGAATAAAAGATTCTTTTTACGCTATCGGTGGTGATTCTCTGGCTTTATTGGAAATGCATCATTTTATTGAAACAGAATTAGATTTCAAATTGCCTTTCTCTTCATTATCGAATTCAATCACAATTCAGGATCAGGCAAAAATTATTGACAGCAAGACTGGAAACCTTAATAAAAACTCAGAACTTATTCATTTAAACAGAAAAGGAGATAAAACTCCAATATTACTCGTTGGGGGCATTCACGGAGTCGTTCCGGCCTCAAATCTGATGATGGAGTATATTGATTCCGGTCATCCTTTTTTGGTTACTGTACCATTCGGAATGGATCTGGACTCTGTTCCTGAAAATGTTGAAGAATGTGCAAAACATTACGCACACACATTAGAAAATCAATATCCATATAATGAATATATTATTGGTGGACATTCATTGGGTGGACTAATCGCTTTAGAGATTGCTTCAATCTTAAAAAATAAAGGAAAGTCGATAAAATTCTTATTTCTCATAGACACATTTCACCCTAAAACGATAAAAAACATTACAATTAGCGAGGGAATTCAAACAAGAATGAAATTTTATTTAAAAAAATTTACAACAGTAAGTTTTAAAATTAAAATAGAGCTAATTAATTTTTTAATTGGAAAGAATATAAGAAAGATTAAAACTGTAATCGTTCAAAAATCATCAAATAAAAAAGATAATCATAATCTTAACTACAAACATAACTTACTCCTCGCTTTAAATTATATTCCTAAGCAATACAACGGTAAAGTAATTCTGATCTCTGCCAGGCAAGAAGAAAAATCATATTTATATATTGACCAATATTTACTTAATCAAAAGGAAGTTATAATATCAAATTGGAAAGAAGTTATTTCGGGAGAATTTTTATTTTATGAAATATCTTCATCTCATACTTCAATAATGAAAAATCCAAGTATTAAAATTGTAGCCAACATAATAACTGATCATTTATAAAAAATCTCGGTTCCTCAATACCACCCAATGCAATCGTGCGGTAGCAGAGAGTAGTCGCAGTTTTCAGTCAAATAAAAAGCAGCAGTTCGTAAAGGTTTCGGGCTGCTGCTTTTTTTATATTGTGATTTCCCGCCGACGAAGCTGCAAAACAAAGCTTGCATTTATGACAAATATAAATCGGATGTCCTATGGTGCTGGCAACAAATCTAACCTGTTATATACACCCTAAAAAGCTGTCAAAAAACTATTTTGATGCTATAATACTGTTTTATACAGTTTGTCGGATTGTCGCAATTTTGACATTTCAATTAAGCTTCTTATTTTGTGCACTATGAATTCAGAAAAAAGCGGAGTTAAAAAGAAAGAAACCTGGAAATTTCCAAGAGCATTTTGGGTAGCAAATACAGTCGAATTATTTGAGCGTGCTGCCTATTACGGTGTATTTATAGTTATTACACTTTATCTGTCGCGAATATTGGGTTTTGGAGATATTGAAGCAGCTGCCATTGCGGGCACTTTTCAGGCCATGCTTTATCTGTTACCCATGTTTGCAGGAGCCTATGCCGATAAAATAGGATTCAGAAAATCATTAATGCTGGCATTTGGATTTCTCACTCTGGGATACGCCGGAATGGGTATTTTACCTACACTTTTCGAATCGGCCGGCTTAGTTACGTATGGAGAAAAAACACTTTTCAGCGGATTAGATACTTCAGCACAGAAATATGCAATAATTCCGGTTATGGCTTTGATAATCTTTGGTGGTTCGTTTATAAAATCGGTAATTACAGGAACAGTTGCTAAAGAAACGACAAAAGAAAACCGGGCACGTGGTTACAGTATTTTTTATGCGATGGTAAATATTGGGGCATTCTCGGGTAAAACCATCGTAAAACCATTGCGTGAGGCAATGGGAAATACGGGTTTAATCTGGATTAGCTATTTCTCAGCGATCATGACTCTGGTTGGATTAATTGTTGTGTTTGTCTGGTTTCACAGTAAACAAACACAGGGTGAAGGAAAAACCCTAAACGAAATAATTCATGGCATGGTTAAGGTTTTAACCAATTACCGGTTGTTGGTATTAATACTAATAATTACGGGTTTTTGGATGGTTCAGCATCAAATGTATGCTACCATGCCCAAATATGTATTGCGACTGGCTGGCGAAGGAGCTTCACCATCGTGGTATGCCAACGTAAATCCATTGGTGGTCTTCACAATGGTTGGATTTGTCACTCATTTTATGCGAAAACGATCAGCATTATTCAGTATGACGATTGGAATGTTAATCATGCCTATTTCGGCGCTTTTGATGGCATCCGGAAACTTAATGCACGGAAACATTCTGGGGATGCATCCTGTGGCGTTTATGATGGTAGTAGGAATTGCATTTCAGGGTTTTGCCGAAACATTTATCTCGCCACGTTATTTAGAATTCTTTTCATTACAGGCCCCAAAAGGAGAAGAAGGACTTTATCTGGGGTTTAGTCATTTGCACTCCTTTTTATCTTCCATATTTGGTTTTATTATGTCAGGGGTTTTACTTGATAAATATTGTCCCGATCCACGCTTGTTTTCCTCGCATGAAGAGTGGGCCAATGCAGCTTCGAACGCACATTATATCTGGTTTTACTTTGTTGGAATAGCATTGATTTCGGCGTTTGCACTAATTATATATGGGCGGGTGATAAAAATATTGGATAGAAAAATAGAATTAGCGAAATAAAAACTTTACTGATTCAATCGAAATAATTAGTTTTTCACATCATATTTCCACCAAAGGAAGTTTGTTCGGGTGGAGGAATTGATAGATGTGCTGGATTCAAAATCCAGTTCCGGCAAAGGAGTGCAGGTTTGAATCTTCATTACCACACGATGCAATCGTGCGGTAGCGGAGGGGTTCATAATATATGCTTTATAAATCCAACCTGCGGTCCCATTTGCAAAAGCATTTGCAATTAACTGAATCCATTTAATGTAGTCATCTACTTGAATAAGAGTCGGTTTTATTATTACCGCTAAATAGAATATATCACCAAATGGATACTAGTTTCATCAATAATTATTGATAATCAGCAATGTATTTAACAACATTTGCATGGTCGGCTATATAAGTCGTGTTCAGTGCAATGTAGATTGCAAACCAATAACAGGATACCAATCAGTTTTCTGGATCGAATTCCTTACATTTGTTTAGCTAAAAATTAATCAGGAAAATAAATGCCCGACATACAATACCAATCCAATCCACAACTCGAACTTGCTTTTGATTTTCTTCAATATACCAACCAGAATATTTTTCTAACGGGGAAAGCCGGAACCGGAAAAACCACTTTTTTGCGTAACCTGAAGAAATTTTCGCCCAAACGAATGGTGGTTGTTGCGCCAACCGGCGTGGCTGCAATCAATGCGGGTGGTGTTACCATTCACTCGTTTTTCCAGATGTCGTTCGGCCCTCAGATACCTGCAGATCCGGACACACAAAGACAAATATCTGTTCCGGCAGATGGCAATGTTGCCGCCGGAATCAAACGTTTCAGCCGCGAGAAAATTAACATCATGCGAAGTCTGGATTTGCTGGTTATCGACGAAATATCGATGGTTCGTGCCGATATTCTGGATGGGATTGACGAAGTTTTGCGCCGCTACAAAAACCGCTACAAACCATTTGGTGGTGTGCAATTGCTGATGATCGGCGATTTGCAGCAGCTCGCGCCGGTGGTGAAAGACGATGAATGGCAAATACTTCGGCCATACTACGACACTTACTTTTTCTTCAGCAGTCATGCACTGAAACGTTCAAAATTTACCGGTATCGAGCTGAAACACATTTTCAGGCAAACCGACCAAAAATTTATCGATTTACTGAATAAAGTGCGCGAAAACCGGATGGATGAAGCCACTATTCAGGAATTAAACCAACGGTATATTCCCGATTTCAATCCCGACGAGAAAGAAGGATACATTACACTCACCACGCACAATTACCAGTCGCAGCAAATTAACGATTCGAAACTGAGTCAGGTTAAAACAAAAGCTTACCGGTTTAAAGCCGAAGTGCAGGGTGAATTTCCGGAGTTTTCTTTCCCTACTGATCCGGAACTGGAGCTTAAAATTGGCGCCCAGGTAATGTTTGTGAAAAACGATCCATCAGCCGAAAAACGTTTCTATAATGGTAAAATTGGTAAGATCACCAATATTCTCGATGATGTAATTGAGGTTCAGTGTCCGGGAGATTATTTGCCCATTGACGTTGAAAAGGCAGAATGGCAAAATGCAAAATATACCCTAAACGAAACTACCCAGGAAATCGACGAAGACGTGATCGGTACTTTCACTCAGTTTCCGCTCAAACTTGCCTGGGCAATAACCATCCATAAAAGTCAGGGACTGACCTTCGAAAGAGCCATTATTGATGCCCGCGCATCGTTTGCGCATGGACAGGTTTATGTGGCTTTAAGCCGCTGCAAAACGCTCGAAGGACTGGTATTGAGTTCACCGATTGCTGTTCACAGCGTAAAAAACGACAATACGGTTATTCAGTTCAGCGAAGATGTGGAGCGCAGGCAACCCGGCCCCGCCGAATTGGAACAATCGCGCAAAGAATACGTTCAGCAATTACTCTCGGAATTGTACGATTTCAGACCGATGCAACGGCAGATTCAGTATTTACTGCAACTTTGGGAAGAACATTCGGCACAGCTGCTCGGCACACTTAAAACTCAATTGCATGTGATAGTTGTACCGCTGCAAACCGAAATGATTGATGTAGCAGGTAAATTTGAAAATCAGCTCAGGCAGTTAATTGCCACAACCAAAAATGGGGAGGAAGATGAACAACTTCAGGAACGGATTGTAAAAGCAACCGACTATTTCTACGGAAAATTTTTATCTGTTGTGGAAGAGCCTTTTTCTGAAGCTACTTTTGATACCGACAACAAAGCCATCCGCAAAAGTTTTAATGATGCTGCTGATAAACTCCGGAAGGAAATGCACACCAAAAAGGTTTGTCTGGAACATTGCAAAAACGGTTTCAACATAAAAACTTATCTCGAAACCAAATCGAAAGCAGCTATCGAAATTCCTGAAACAGGTCGTAAAAGTCCGTCTTCAGGCGGTTCTTCCACGTTTACCATGTATCCAGAGTTTTACACCAAACTGAAGAATTGGCGCGATGAAAAAGCTGATTTGCTGAGCGTTGAAATCAGGAGAGTTCTTCCGCAGAAAACACTGCACGAAATTGTACAAACTTTGCCCGCTTCGAAAAACGAACTGAAAGCAGTAAAAGGAATGGGCGGAACCCGAATGCAGCAGTTTGGCAAAGACATTTTGGAACTGGTCATTGCTTTTCGACGCCAGAAAGGTCTGGAATTGCCGATTGGCGTTGAAAAGGAAATTGAAACGGCAGGCCTGAGTTCTCCGGAAACCAGTTTCGAACTTTTTAAAAGCGGGAAGACAATTGCCGAA
This sequence comes from Prolixibacteraceae bacterium, assembly GCA_041736275.1. Taxonomy (GTDB): domain Bacteria; phylum Bacteroidota; class Bacteroidia; order Bacteroidales; family Prolixibacteraceae; genus Aquipluma. The sequence continues at coordinate 5,414 of JBGSUC010000074.1, read as the reverse complement.
ATTGCAAAAGAACGGAAACTGGCCATGTCGACCATTGAAGCACACCTGGCAAGCTTTGTCGGAACAGGAGAATTGAATATTGATCGCTTGGTTGAACCGGAAAAAACAAAGGCAATTGTTGACTACCTCGAAAAACACAAGACCCGGCAGGTTACAGAAATTCGTACTGCTTTGGGAAACAAATACAGTTATGCCGAAATTCGTTTTGTGTTTAAACACATGGAAGCGAAGCAGTAAACAGAACTACAGATTAAAATTTTTGAAACGAGTATCCTTACCTTAATGTCAACTACAAGAAATTTATTTTAAACTTCAATAAAATGATGAAGTTTCGATCTAAACAACATTGTGATGAATTATTTGCCAATTTACTAATTGAATTAGAAAATGTAAATGATCATATTGCCACATTCACAATGATATCTGGTACATTTGGGGATCATTTTGCTCTTTCAACAAGCTTTGGAGGTAGTGGGAAAGAAGATTTTTTAGTTTATCGAGTTTCTAGACAATATTTAGGTCTTGAAGAAAAACTAGATGATCCAGCAAGTTTTTCATACAATCCGCACCCGAATCTTGGAAGGGCAAACTTAAAAAACAAACCAGTATTTTATTGTTCCTTTTCTGCACGAACGGCAATTGATGAAGTTAAGGAAAATAAGGATGAAGTGCTTTATATTTCTACTTGGAAGATTAATGGTAAAATAGTTACTGATGCTTTTTCGCTGCTTTATGATTCTGTTGACAGAACGGATTTTTTAAGGGAAAAAGTAAATCAACGTATTGAAAATGAATTTCCAAAAAAGCAAGCAGATTTGTTAAAATACATGCAACAAAAAATTACTGACCTATTCACTTATAAAGGCGATAAATATTACAATATTTCATCTGCAATAGCACATAAATTATTATACAACATAAGAGAACAAGGAATAGCTATCCCATTGCTTATTTATCCAAGCGTCTCGAAAAAGAGCATCGAATATAATTTCGCAATGCATCCGTCATTTGTTAATGATCCGAATTGTTTTAGATTAGTTTCAGTTATAAAATGCAATCTTGCAGTTTCAGAAGAAAATAAACTAGCAGGAGATATTCTTTCTAAAGCAGTATTAAGAAATAAAAAATTGAAATGGGTGAATATTCATACAAAGATAAAAGAATTTGATTTTCAAAACATTAAACTATCTTCCGATAAGGATGATAATTGGATACAAGTAGATGCAGGCAAAATTAAAGTTCAGTTTAATAAGACAGAATACTGTTTAAAAGATTATTTGAGTACAAACTATATTGACAATTTAACTTTTGATGAGAACATCGATTTAAACGAATTTGACATTTTTGATTCTTCCACAGAATATATACAGAAAAGAAATTTAATTATCGAATTTGATTCGAATTTCCGAATAATGAATAATGAGTACAATCATCTCAAATACGCTATTTTGAATATTCTGATCGGTATTGAATTTAAATGATTCGTTATAAATGTCTGTAAATCAGAAATAAAAATAGTTTTATTACCGAACAGGAGATTTCTCATACTTCAACAACTTACTAGCCCACGGTATAAAATATTTAAAGTTCGGGGCATCGGTATGTCCGCCATCATGTTGACGCCAGGCAAGTTCACCATCCAGCAAACCCGCATTAACAGGAGGCATTTTTTCTGTCAGGTAATCATTTGAAACACCTAAATCTTTTTCTCCCAACAATTTAAATACAGAACCTGCCGCAATAGTTGCCATATAACTACCTCGCTGATCGAGCCATCTGGCATCGCCCTTCTCCGGAATACCATAACTAATGAATGTAAAACGTGGAGCGCAAAGGGCAATCAGTTCGTGAGAATCAACCGGCAAACCGCACCCTGTTTTACTGCCAAAGCTTGCTTCTGAAGCCCCATACTTCATATAGTTTCCAGCCATCCAATAATATTCCCCACCAGTAAGGCTTTCTACTGCTTCACCAAATACACGGCGATGGAGTGTAGCTCCGCCTTTTCCTGAAGAACCAATCAATCCGACTGAAAAACGGGATTCAAAAGCCAGTGTAACCAATGCGGCTTTTCCATAACGGGATACACCTTCAATGCCTACTTTTTCAGCATCCACCAAAGTGTCGGTTTCGAGGTAATCCAATCCACGTGCAGCACCCCATGCCCATGCCCGAAGTGCACCCCAGTCATCAGGTTTCCGGGGTTGACCCTGATTTACCAATCCAATAATACCTCTTGTGATACCTGCTCCATTATCCGCCTGTATGCTATTGGGGTCGATGGTTACGTAACCCCAGCCGGCAGCCAGCAATTGTTCCGTAGGAGAAAATTCGCTTTCGGGTTTGGGTGCAAAAAAATTTGGACCAGCTAATCTGGTAACCGGCATATAAGCAGGATAACGATCAAATACAGCCTTCATATTGAGGTCGTTTTTAATCATCATTTCCTTAAACGCTGAATTCAGTTTTTCCATATCATCAGGAGAAGGCTGAGCAGGCGAAGGAAAGGCCGGTCTGCCAAACATCATCAATACGGGTACGGGTCCCTTAACGTTTGTGGGTACTACCACCATCATTTTAATATCTACATTTATCAGCGGATACGTACTATTATCAACATGTCCAATCAATTGTTTGGCAATAACAGGAGTAAAACCAACATACTCCCTGTCAGTAATTTCTACAGTCCACGTTACATTTGGAATATTTTGAGGAAGACGTCCATAAACTTCTCTTTCCATATCCTCTGCAATTTCAGGGCGGCGTTGTTTCCACCAACCATCTGCAGTCACCACTTTGCTGCCATTTTTTGTAGTGAGAATATCCGGCAACAAAGGACAAGGATTGGCCAATAATTCATCGTAATTAGCATGGTTTGCATCAGATTCATTGCCGCTTGGACCTGGTCTCAGGGTTTTAATTCCCAATTGCTGCATCATGTTATCATGATCCTGCTGTGCGGAAAACGTTACTATTCTAAGGTACTTGCTGCTGTCTATCTTTGCCTCCTGAGCCATTATCACAGATGCAAAACTTACTGCCAACAAAAATATTATTGACTTTTTCATGGCCATTTTATCAGATTTATAAGGTTACAATTAATGCGTTATCACTATTTTTCATTGCACAAAAGTTTGTTTCACCCTGAATTGCAGATTTAACCTGATTGCAAGTTATGATTATATTGTTTTCAAATTGTGTACTTTTTTTACCAAAACTGATATTTTTTTGACCGCGATTAAAGAACCTTTCGGATCAACTAATATTCTAAAAATCAAACATTTTATTCTTTAGTCTGGCCATTTTTCCGACGACTTTACATTTCAAACTACCCTTCTGTAAAAAAATACTGGCCATTCGCTGTTTTCTCAGAAAAGTTTCTGAAATTAACAGTCTGTTTTTAGAAAAAAACACTAACCAACCGATTTTCAATTATGCAAACCGACACGCCCAAACTTTATTCGCGCCTTTTTATTACCATTCTTCGAATTGCCATTGGCTGGCATTTCCTGTACGAAGGACTTTCAAAAATATTACAGGGCAACTGGACATCTTCCGGATTTTTGATGAATACCTCCGGATTTCTTTCCGGATTTTACCATGCACTGGCCAGTTCAGCGTCGCTGTTAAAAGTGATTGACATCCTGAATATGTATGGACTTCTGTTCATCGGGATAGCACTTTTTATAGGATTATTCAACCGTATTGCTTCGATGGCCGGAGCTTTACTTTTGATCCTTTATTATTTTGCTTACCCGCCATTTGGCAATCCGATGATGAATACTTCTGACGGGCATTTATTTATAGTGGACAAACTTTTTATCGAAGCAGCAGCACTTTTATTCCTCAGTTTCATCAACGAAAAAGGATACAGCATCGATACTTTAATAGCAATTTACCGAAAACGGAAAAAAACGGATAAACCAATAGCCGAAGAGAATACATCGCGACGCGAAGCCTTGAAAAATCTGGCAGCATTACCGGTTTTGGGAGCAATGGGCTGGGGTGCCATGAGCAATTTCAAAACCTACGGTGTTGATGTGATGTCGGGTGCAACCATTCAGATTAAACAAACCGCATTGAAAGACCTGAAAGGAGAATTGCCAAAAGGGAAAATCGGTAAACACGAAATCAGCCGGCTCATTGCCGGAGGAAACCTGATTGGCGGTTGGGCACATTCGCGCGATCTGATTTATGTGCCGGAACTTTTCAGGGCTTACAACACCGAACAAAAAGTATATGAAACTTTAATGCTTGCCGAACAGGCCGGTATAAATACCATTAACATCGGTTTCCCATCGAATCCGCTTCTGGCCAAATACAAAAAAATGACGGGAAGCAAAATCAAGGTTATTACCCAAGTTGGACCCAATCTGGATAATCAGAAATTATCGGATGTGGGATCACATACCAACAAGAAACTTTACTTTGAATATATTGACAAAGCCATCGATTTCGGAGTCGACATTATTCAGATTCAGGGAAACTGGTGCGACTGGCTGGTTCGCGACAATAAAATTGAAGTGATTCATGAAATGATGGAACATATTCGGGAACAAGGCTATACTGCAGGTCTGGCATCACATACCATCGATTCGCTGATTATATGTGCCGATCAGGGTATTATTCCGGATTATTACATGAAAACCATGCATCACGATCAATACTGGTCGGCTCACCCGCGCGAAAACCGTATTCCGTTTGAAGTTGACGGGAAAAATCACCTTGATCACAATAAATTCCACAACAACATTTTCTGCCTCTTCCCGGAGCGTACAGTTGAATTTGTAAGCAAATGCAAAGTTCCGGTGATGGGTTTTAAAGTGCTGGCCGCCGGTGCTATCGAACCTAAAGACGGATTTCAATGGGCCTACGACAATGGCGCCGACTTTATTTGCGTGGGAATGTTCGATTTCCAGGTGGTGAGCAATGTAAATACAGCCATTAATTGTTTGGGTAAAACTAACCGAACACGGGAGTGGTACGGATAAGTTACAACCAAAATAATTAGGTAATTGCAGTAAATTGAAAATTCAATTTACTGCAATCCTTGGCTGGTGAAATTACTTTAGGTTCGTTTCCGTGCCATTAACTAAACTTCTATTTATGAAACGAATAGCTTCCTGTTTTAAAAATATTCAGTTTTATTTGGCTTCAGTTTCTGTATTCCTGATCCTATCGTGCCAACCCACGTATTATACCGAAGCCGACTATTTTAAAGTACCCAAAATTGATGCACACGTTCATTTTCTCACGACCAATGCTTCGATCTTTGAACATGCCGTACAGGAGAATCTGAAGTTTATTACCATAAACGTAAATGCCGCCGAAAACGTAAATATGCAACGGGATACAGCCATGGCCTTGACGGAAAAATTTCCCAAACAGATCTATTACCTCGCCACATTTGCTTT
>JBGSUC010000073.1:0-124763 GCA_041736275.1 Prolixibacteraceae bacterium | reverse complement strand
GATTATTAGTTATTGCCACAGCATTTGCTACACAGAAAGAGGTTGATCTTTGTCTGGAGCACATTCGAATAAGACACCGACAGCGACAGGCAGATATAGATAGATATTACAAGTAAAAATCAATTTAGGAAAGTAGAATTACTGAAACAAAATAAATTCCGTCGGGTTGATTTGTAATATCGAAAGTTGGGAATTGAGAAATTAAGATAACCTTTCCGGCAATGTTGGTTACTTTTAGCCTTTGGAAGTTTTCTTCCTTTATTTTGAATTGACCACTTCCCGGATTTGGGTAAACAGAAACAGAACTTCGGATTAATTCCGGATCGATCCTGGTAACTGTTGTCGTCCAATTAACTGCTACCGACGAAAAACTTGGAACATCTGTTGGCGCTAGCTTTTGGGCAGTTGTGCCTTTCGTAAATGAATATGTTGCGATGTTACCAGTCGCATTTTTATCGGTCAGTTCCATTCTAACTTTATAATCACCGTCGGCTACCTGATTCCCGGAATAATCTGTACTATTCCAGCTGCAGGTGCGGGTAGCATGACTATTTTGAGTAGCGCCAGAAACAGCATCCGTGGTGTTGAAGGCACTTCCTGCAGTGGTTGTTGAAGCCTCCCAGGTGTTTAAATATGTTTTCCTTTTATCAGCATAAGCCAGCAGGGTTTTTACAAATTTGCCTGAATTGTCCTCAATCCAAATGGCAACAATATTTCTGGGAGAAAAATTACCGCCAGTGGAACTGGTGGTTACAGCAACGTCTAATTTTCCGATGGTTTGTGAATTGATAAAACTTGCAGAAAAGCAAAATGCCAATAAAATCAATAATATCTTCTTCATCATAGCCTCTTTCGTTTTATTGAATGGCAGCAATTTATAGAATTACAGAATAATTCACAATAGGAGAAAGATCACTAATGTTTCGGGAAGAGTAAAAGAATGCTAAAAACGAGAATAGAAAGATGTATAGCAATCTCAGGTTCAAGATTAATGGAACACTAATAGTTTGACAATGGGGTCATTTTTCATAAAACCTTTCATCTATCTCATGACTATCCAGTTACCATAAAATTTTGATAATAATCATGCGCATCAATACCAGCTGATGTTTTAACTCCCAACATGATTTATCGAAGTTATTCTTATAATGTATTAGGTAACTAAAATCCGAATACCTGAGGATGGGTGATAGCGAGAGTTAGCGTAACAAGAATTAAAATGCTTAATCCGACAAAAAAGAGTATTACCCCAATTTTGTATCGTTTGTTGGATTTCACCAATTCGGTAACCGAATTAATTTTGTGAATTTTATTAACCATTTTCTGAAGTGCCATTTGATCTTTTACGATGTAATCGTATGCTCCGTATTTCATACTGTTAATGGCAATGTCTATACTATCCTGTCCTGAAAGAAAAATGAACTCAACGTTCGGATTTGTTTTTTTAGCTTTAATCAGTACTTCTATCCCTGTCATTCCTTCAAGTAGGTAATCCTGAATTACAATGTCTGGATTTTTATCCATATTTTTCAATGCATCTTCCCCAGATAAGTATGATTCTACATTTGTAAATTTATTGGTTTTAAGATAACTAACTACCAATTTGTTATACATCTGATTGTCTTCGACGACAAATATTAGGGGGTTCTTGGTGTTTTGCATTTTGTAAATATATAATTTTTATCCTTAGATTTTCGAAGTGTATCAATACCTCTTCATGCTTTTGAATAATATTTAACGTATTTCATGAAAAAACCAAAAATATAAAAAAAATACTAATAAATACAAAGTTCTTTTATACAACGCTTGTTTTTTATTTTTGGTGCAGACAAGCGATAATTTTTACAACTTTGAAATTCAAAAATGGATATATACATTTTCATATCTTCAGTAAAGATGTGAATAATTAAGTTAATTACTTTTGAAGATCTTAAACATTATCATATGTTTTTAACCATAGATGTAGGGAATACAAATATTGTATTCGGTGTAGCCGATCAAAAAGAGTGGCTGAAGATTTGGAGAATACAAACTGATTCGTTAAAAACTGCCGATGAATACGAGGTCATTTTCAGGGCTTTATTTACGAGTGGAAAAATCTGTAAAAGTGACATTTCCCGAACTGTTTTAAGCAGTGTTGTTCCAAGTTTAATCAGACCTTTTAATGAAATGCTGAATCATTTACTTGGCTATTATCCATTGCTGGTTGAGCCTTCTGTTTACGACAAACTGCCCATTAAAATATTGAATCCTTACGAGATAGGTACTGATTTGGTCGCTGACGCACTTGCCGCTTTTATTAGTTATAATGGACCGTGTATGGTTGTTGATTTTGGAACGGCGCTTACCTTTACTACAATTAGCAAAGAAGGTGAAATCCTTGGTGTTGCAATTGCTCCCGGATTGCAAACTGCACTGAAATCACTTACCGGCAATACTGCACAGTTACGCGATGCACAGCTTGTTTCACCACCCTCTGTTTTAGGTAAAAATACCATTCATGCTATCCAGTCGGGCATCGTGCTTGGGTTTGCCGGCCTGGTTGATTCGATTGTTAACCGTACGGAAGAGGAACTGGGTGAAAAACTGACCGTCATTGCTACAGGAGGACTTTCTTCAGTATTACAAAACATATCCTCAAAAATTCAGATTATTGACGAGAATCTGACTCTTGATGGCCTCAAATATATGGCAATGCATATTTAAGAAGTCATAATAAAGTGCATTGTCTCTGAATAATATCAGGGAAGTTTTCTAATTTTCCTGATTAAATCGATCCACTTTTTGAATCATTTCAAGCTTTTTATCTTCATCTAAAAAGCTGGCTTCAAAAGAATTTTTAACCAATAGAACGATATCTTCTTTAGAGAGATCTAATGAATTTGCCAATGCGAGAAAGTTTTCGTTCATATACCCGCCAAAATAGGCCGGATCGTCAGAATTAACCGTTACCATCATCCCTTTCTTCAGCATTTCTTTTAGCGGATGTTTACCCATATCGTGAACAACTTTCAGTTTAAGATTCGAAAGTGGACAGACTGTCAAGGGCATTTTACGCTTCACTAATTCTTCTACTAGAGCAACATCTTCTAGAGAGCGATTTCCATGATCGATTCTTGAAACGTATAATAAATTCAATGCTTCCCAAACATATTCAGGCGGACCTTCTTCTCCGGCATGAGCTACGGTAAGAAAACCTTCCTCTTTGGCTTTGGCAAAAACCCGTTCGAATTTGGAAGGTGGATGTCCTTTTTCTGAGGAGTCGAGTCCAACTGCAGTAATCCATGATCGGTATGGCAAAGCTGCTTCAAGCGTTTGAAATGCAGACTCTTCATTTAAGTGTCGCAGAAAACTCATTATGAGTTTAGAGCTTATCCCAAGATGTTCACGACCATCTTCCAATGCATGATGAATGCCAGAAATTACCCTGGGAAAAGGAATCCCTCTGGAAGTATGTGTTTGCGGATCGAAGAATATTTCGGTGTGAACAACATTCTCTGAATGGATTTTTTGCAGATATGCCCAGGTCAGATCGTAAAAATCCTGTTCTTCAATCAGAACATTGGCGCCGCTGTAATAGATGTCCAGAAACTCCTGAAGGTTATTAAAATTGTAAGCATCTTTTAACTCTTCAACTGATTGATACTTCAGTTTTATATTATTCCGATTTGCAATTTCAAACATAAGTTCAGGCTCAAAAGTTCCTTCGATATGAAGATGAAGTTCGGCCTTTGGAATGTTGGAAATAAACGTTTCCATACTATTCATAATTCTGAATCGTTTTGGGACTAATAACAGTTTTTAGTCTCCAGTGTTCAAGATCGATGCCCAAAGATATTGTTTAAGCGCGACGATACCTAAAACAGAATTATTGTATGTTCTTATTTCTCTGCCTTTTTTAGAAGTAAGTCAACAAGGTTGTTGGCAGCTTTCAGGTTTTCGAAACTTTCAGGTAATAATTTATGATCGATGTATTCATTGTATAGCCATGGATCGCCAACCGCCAGAACATATCCTTTACCAAACTGAGTTTCCGCAATAAGTGTATTGTTTCCGTCTTTCAGAATTGGTTTTGCATTTTTGGATAGAACGATTGGTGAAACTTCTTTCATGTATATTTTTTTCACCCCGGTGAAAAGTGGATGATCGGGTAAAATGGTTTCAGCGGCCATATCCCATTGGCGATTGATAACCGGATTTAATGTTATCGCCTGAAAATAGAATCCAAACGTTTTTGCTAATTGATTAAAATGTGTGAATTCGCAATTAGGACCATCGTTGGTTAAAATCAACAAAACGCCCCCTTTACTAACCCATTTATTCAGAAATTTAATATCGTTGGCATCAACATAATTGGGTGTAGGATTCTCCTTTGTGGTATCCGGATCAACAATGATATAAATATCAACTCCTTTCATCGATTTGCCATTTGGCTTTGATGCAATGGTTTTCAACTCAGCCCCACGACTCTTAAACACATCGCCCAATTCTGAAAAGCCACTATTTTCCAGATCGTCCCAGGTATAGTGAAATATTTTACCGGTTTTTGGATTTGTTTCGTGATTGAACCAGTTATCTAAACCAACAGTTTTTTGAGCAAAGCTGACTGTTGCCAGTGCACACATGACAATTGAAATGATGAATATTCGTTTCATAGTATTGAATGAATTTGATTATAAGTCTAAATATTTGGTCTGAATCAAAACGTGCAATCGATTACACTACTTGCAAATCTACAATTATTCGGTTAAGTAATATCGATATTTCTTCTGAAATTTCGACCTGGCGATTTACTGCACATTATTTATTTTGCTCAGTCTTCTCCCAAAGTCGCATAATTTGTTCCGAAGTTGAAGCAAGCAATTCTGCAGTCCGACTTTTTGATTCATCAAGACTCATCGGTTTATCGCCAATAGCAAAGATTGAAGTAATACCTTGACCATACAGTTCAGTTAAATTGTCGCAAACCATCCCGCCAAGGGCAACAACCGGAACCTCATATTTTTTACCAAGTTGCGCAACTCCACTAATCGTTTTTCCGAATGCAGTCTGTGAATCAATCTTTCCTTCAGCCGTAAAGACCAGAGTTGCTTTCCGGATGTAATTTTCAAGGTGAGTTAGTTTATTAATCAGTTCAAATCCCGAAACCATTTCTGCATCGCAAAAAGCCATCAGTCCGGCACCCAACCCTCCAGCGGCTCCTGCTCCCTGAACATCTGCAAAGTCCTTCCCAAACTGGTGTCCCAGAACATTGGCAAAATGAGTGAGGTTATCTTCAAGTATTTTCAGCATTTCAGGAGTTACCCCTTTTTGAGGACCATAAACCAGGGTTGCTCCGGAAGGTCCTAGAAGCGGATTACTCACATCGCAGCCAATCGTAATTTTTACATTTTTGAGTTGAGGATGTACATTTGAGCTTTCGATGAAATGGACTTTGTCTAAAGCTGCACCTCCAGGGCCGATTTGATTTCCATTTTTATCCAGAAGTCCAAATCCAAGGGCCTGAGCCATTCCGGCGCCTCCGTCATTGGTGGCGCTTCCGCCTATTCCGATAATGATATCAGAGTAACCTGCATCCATTGCAGCTTTCAGCAGGATGCCTGTTCCAAAGGTTGAGGCAATTAAAGGATTCCGTTCTTCAGGCGAAATTAATTCAATTCCGGAAGTTGCTGCCATTTCAATAACGGCAGTTTTACCATCGCCTAAAACGCCATAAAAGGATTGAATCGGACGGTTTAAAGGGTCAAGTGAAGGAGTCGATATGAGTTTTCCTCCAGTTGCAGAAATTAAAGCTTCAACAGTACCTTCTCCTCCATCGGCCATTGGAATACATATAATTTGTGCTTCAGGAACAATTCGTTTTATTCCATCAGATATTGCTTCTGCAACTTTTACCGCAGATAAACTTTCTTTAAACGAATCGGGTGCAATTACAATGCATTTCACGGAATGGCAAATTTTAAAATTCAGGAGAAAAGTAAAGAATAAATCTTAAAACATATGTTATTCCAGTTTTTTATTAACATGCATATTGATTTTAAGCTTTGATCTTTTTTCTTGTTTTGGTTCCCCAATTTTTGATTTAGTTTGTTTCTCGGGCCAAGCAACAGGCAGTTTGGCTTTTCTAATCGTTTCATTGAGAACTGATAAAAGCGGCAAAATAGTTATACACTGAGAATAAAAACGTACCTTCGGCAAAATTCAGGTTTTTGAAATTTGAGTTTTATTTGCCAATTATCATTCCTTTAATAGTCAAATCTTGCACTTATAAGGAGATCCAGAACTTTTACAGTTTGATTTTTCTCTTAAATTTTGCGTTAACGTATACCTTTAAGCGAAACTGTATGGAGGAGATTACGTAGGTGATAAAATAATTAGCGCACATAAGGAAGATTAATTGACAAATTGCATTTTTATAAATAATTAGAAAATTAAAATAAATATCATTTATGGGTAGATCACAGGAAACCTTCAATAAAAAGGAAGTTAGAAATAAGAAAGAGAAAAAGAGAAAAGATAAAGAAAAGAAAAGGCTTGACCGAAAAGACAGCGATCGGGGAACCAGCTTGAATGATATGATTGCATATGTTGACGAGAATGGAATGATTACTTCAACACCTCCGGATCCATCGTTGAAAAAGGCTATTAAACTGGAAGATATTGAGATTAGCATTCCGAAAAGCGATCCGAACCAAATACTTGATCCGATAAGAAAAGGTACTGTTACCTTTTTCAACGACTCAAAAGGTTATGGGTTTATTCGCGATTTGGAAACACAGGAAAGTGTGTTTGTTCATGTAAACAATATACTTGAAGCAATAAAAGAAGGCAATTTGGTTAATTATGAAGTGGAGATGGGGCAAAAGGGGCCAACTGCAGTGCAGGTGAAACTTTATAAAGAAATTAAGGTTGTTCCTGTAAAGGAAGCTGTCAAGGAACCTGTAGCGGAAGAGCCTAAAGTGGAACCCAAGGAAGAAACAATTAAGCCAGAAGATAAAGGTGAAACTTTACCTGAATAAATCTCGGAGACTAAATCTTAAGTTTGATTTTTAATTTGCCTAAAAGGGCAGTCAGTCCGATTATTATCATTGCATATATAAATGATTTGGTGAGGCCTGTTGCACCTGTTACCAGATATGCCGGTAACACGAATGTATAAGTGGCCAGACTGTAATAAACGTACGGAATCAGGTAGCAGGTTAGAGTGCTGGTTCCTGCGGGTTTGATTAAATCGAACCAATGGCCTTTGCCTTTTGAATCAACCAAAAAGTAAATTACAGCCAAAAATCCAAATGCAATTCCATTGCATATGAAAACCCAGGTAGGTGTTGCCTGGATTTTCGAAATAATGAAGAAATTGCGCAACACTAATCCGCCAATGATCAGCAAAACGCCGGTTCCCAAATAAATGAAAGGTAGTTTTTGCTGCTTTCCCTGATTAATTGCCCGGTCGAGTAGTATGCTGGCAGCTATCCCTGCAAAGGCAAATCCCTGAAAGGCACCACCTCCCGGAATTAGAGTTTTTAACCAATTAGCATGGTCGGCAATATTGAGCAAAGTAAAAAGCAGCCATGCGCCCAATAAAAGTGCGGTTGATTTTCGTATAAACAGGTAAATTGGTGCCGAAATCAGGTAAGTCCAGCCAATGAGTCCTAAAATTCCCCACCATTGCGGAGTCATTTGCAAAGTACCATCTTGTCCTCCTTTAAAAACAAGAGTGAGTGTAATAAGCAGAGCAACGCCAATCAGTTGAAATCCAATAAAAAGGTATTTTCTCCAGTCTCCTGATTTCGGATATACATTCCAAATCAGGAAAAAACCGACCACCATCAATATTTCGAACCATTCTCTGCTCAGTCCCGATGCAGTAACATTCAGGTCAGAAATATTCACGGTAAAAAATCCCATTACCAAAAGCGCCGCTGACCGGAGTAAAATGTGCTTCAAAATCTGAAACTTGTTATCCCCCTTTTCAATTCTTTTTCTTATCGCGTATGGAATTGCCATGCCTACGATGAAGAGGAAACAAGGGAAAATGATATCGGAGAATCCCAGAAAATCCTGATTGACACCGGCATGTTCAAGCCAGGCTGGAATTCCTTTCAGCGACCAGAAATCGTTTACGAAAATCATCAGCAACATGGTAATAGCGCGAAATACATCGATGGAAAAGATTCGTTTTGGTTGATTGGTCATAGAAATGGTTGATTGGCAAAGTAGTTTTTTTGTATGTCTTACTGTCTGCTCCTGATCGGTTTAAAATTTGCTTTGTTTTTCAATCTCGCTAAAAAGTGCTTTGAAGGTCTTGCTTTGGAAATTTATGCCTGAATTATTCTCAGTTTTACGTCCATAAAATTCGTCTAAAAACTGATCGGTACCGACCCAGATTGTCTGGACCATTCCCTGAAACCGGTCTTTCATTTCTTTCGAAACAGATTGCCGGAAACGAAACATATCCTGTGTTTGTTTTATTGCAATTTCCGGATTCCTCCATGGACAGGTAACTACATTAAATCCTTTGATTGCGAAATAAACTGCAGTTTGATCCGGACGTTCGTAGTGCCAGTCGCATATCATCACATCTTTACTAATGAGATCTATGGCGCGGTAAGTGTTGTTCATGCTGGCTTCCCACATGCCCATTCCTGTGGTCTTCCCATCAATCAGGCGATCACCCCAAATCCAAAGCTGACGATTTTTCAAAGCCAGATGATTACGAATCAGATTTACCTCACCTGCGAATAGTTCAGCTTTATCCCGACCCGAACAACGTGGGCATTTATCGTCGCCAATGTAAAAAACTTCGTCCATACCGGCATGAAAAGCGTCTGTTTGAAAAGCATCGCAAATCTCGTCAATCAGTTCAAAAACGATCTTGTGCAATTCGGGATGAAGCGGACAATAACTTTTACAGTATAGACCATCAGCATTGGGCCATTCATATTTTTCAGGCATTTTAACCGAAGGAGTTTCATCGAATTGGGGATAAATACGCAATAGGTTTCCAAGCTTTGATGCCCAGGATTGATGTCCCAGCAGATTAATCTGGGGAATAAGCCTGATTTGGTTTTTTTTGCATATATCAACCAGTTTTTTCACATCAGCACTCGAAAGTGCCGATGAATCGTGTAATTCCGGATGGCTTTCAAACTGGTAATTATAATCGACACGAAGAATTAGGGTATTTACTTTTCTTGGGGCAAGTTCTTCAGCAATAAACTTCAGAAAAGGCTCAAGCTCTGTTACGGATGGAGCTCCGAAACAAAAACCTCTTACGGGTAACGTTTTTTCTTGGGTAGCTTGTGCATTACAACCAGCAGAGTAAAAAAAACAGAAAACAAAGATTAATAATAAAAGTGGTCTGGTCATGATTCAGATAGTTTATAGTTCAGGTTGAGGCAATTAAGTTGGTGAAAATTCTTTGGGTAAACAAGCAATTTTATCAGTGAAAATTTCTCGTCAGGAAAGGGGATTTCAGTTGCTGATCATGATTTTTTCTACCTTTTTTGTTCGATTTGAATGAATTTCAGTAAGATAAATGCCAGTCTTTAAGTAGCTTATGTCAACATAAGTGTCGATTCCTGACAATCCATAAACCTTAACGATTCTTCCTTTCAGATCTATAATCCGTAAGGTTTCGTTTCCTGAAGGATTGGGTAGAATGACTCGGAGCTGTTTTTTTGAAGGCTCATAAAAAATCTGAATTTGTATAGATTTTGAAACATGAAGAACGGGTGTAATTATATCGGATTTGGCGAGAAGCCATTTCTCCGGATCGAACTGAATAGAATCGATCGCGTGGGTTGAAATCGTAAATTCCTGATCCTGCATTGTATTGTATAATCTGAGATCTTTCGATTTGCCTCCCGTCCATGCTCGTATCGGGACATGCATTTCGTAAAAGGGAATTGAGGTATTCGATTGGTTTTGATGGATTCGGAGTTTTATTTTTCCTAAATTGCTGTAATCAGTAAAATAAGTTAATTGAAAAAGGGGATATCCTTCGCCATAGTACCAATCATTAAAAAATTCGGTGAAGGTTGTATCTGCTGCGGCTTCCATATGTTTTACAAACTTTTCCTGAGTGGCAAAACCATTTGCGATGTCCGGGTCAGTTAAATAGTTTTTCAGGCCTTTAAAGAATAATGTGTCGCTCATTTCCCAACGCAACATGTGTAACAAATAAGCACCCTTTGAATACGATAGTCTTCCATTAAATATTCGGTTAACATCTGTTGTATCGGCCACATAAACCGAACCTCCCGGTTCTGAGGTAATTTTTTTAATCGTATTCTCTTTCCAAATTGGCCAGTAATAGCCATTTAGCAGATTCTCATAAACCAGCGCTGAGAGATAAGTGGCAAATCCTTCGTTTAGCCAGATGTCGTGCCAGCTTGCTAATGTAACAAAGTCGCCAAACCACTGATGAGCCATTTCATGGGCCACGAGCTCAAAATCGAGTGAAGTCATAAAACTCATGGTCTGGTGTTCCATTCCTCCGCCCCATCCAAACTGGGCATGGCCATATTTTTCGGATGCAAACGGATAAGTAATAAACCTGGAATTATAAAAGGCGAGAATATCAAGAATATAAGATGACTTGGTTTTTGCAATTGTGAGGTATTCCGGATAAACGTAATTTAAAACTTCAATTTTCTTTCCATCTGGCAAATCCAGAAAATCGGAATATGATTCATAATTAGTCACGGCAATACCTACTAGATAAGTAGCGATCGGATAGCGGTGTTTCCAGTGCGCAGTTTTGTTTGTTCCTGAAACGAGATCCGAAATCAGCTTACCGTTGCTGGCAGCCTTGTATCGACTTGGGCAGGTAATAAAAACATCAATTGAGTCAATTTTATCCTGTAGGCTTTCTTTGCATGGCCACCAGTCGCGAGCCCCATAAGGTTCGGACAAGGTCCAAAGTATATGTTCGTTTCCATGTTTAGAGACGATAAACGAACCAAATCCGGATTGAGGGGGTGATCCGTGATAAAAGACTTCGATTGGACTGATGCTGTTTATTCCCATCGGCATAAGCAGTGCAATGTCGATTTTATTGCTTGAATGAGTGAAAGTCGTCAGTTCGCTATTGCATTTTACCGAGTCAACCGTCAGGCTATCTGTCAAATCAAATTGAACTTTTGTGTTTCCGTCCTTCAGAAATTTCACATTCGAAAATACCAATCCGGAAATATAATTTGCAGCCGGATCAACCGTAAAATGAAGGCTTTGATAAATAAGATCGAACGAAGCGTAGTTCTCTGATTCTGTAAATGTTGCTGTTTTAAGCCATGATTTGGCTTCAGCAAAGGCTGCCTTATCATTAAAATCAGGATCAGGAGCCTGTGCCAATACCGAATTAGCAGAGGCTATTAAAACCAGATAGAGAAGTTTTTTCATGAATTATTGATTCTGTTTTTACTTCGTTCCTCATTTACGAATGTACAAAATTAAGCTTCAACAATCATTTAAGTAACACATTTTACAACATTCATTAAAACGGAAAAGCCGGGCAAATTATGAATTGGTTGCCCGGCAAATGTTTTGTTTTCTGTACAAGTTATTTTATTCTCTTCTGGCTTTGAATTTCACAAAACTACATTTCAGTTCTGTGAAATGATGTCAAAAAGATTCAATAATGTTAAAAGGATACGAATTTTTGTTAAATAAAATATAGGTGGCGGTTTTTATGTGGATTTTTTAGGAGGCCATATATAGTTAAATCTGATCGTTGATTATGAAATAGAAGTCGTGCATAAAGCTTGTTTTAAAAAATGTTTCATACCTTACATTAAATTTAAATATACCAATCAATGGCAAGCAAGAAAAAAAATAAAATAGCCAAACTGGTTGAATCCTTTAATAAGCCTAAGCTTAAAAGTGCGATTCTATCACTTTTTTACGATAATCCCGAACGAACTTACAATTACAAACAAATAGCAGAACTGCTGAAAATCAAGGATCCTGAAATTACAAAATTAGTTTTTGTTGTATTGGAAGAATTAAAGGATACGAACAATCTGCATAGTGTTCAACGAGGTAAATACAAATTGATTTCCAGAAGCGGAACTGTAACAGGGAAAGTTGAAATTCAGCCTCAGGGTTTTGCATTTATCGTTTCCGAAGAGTTCGAAAAACCTATAATGGTATCCGGACGAAACCTGAACCATGCGATGGGAGGGGATAAGGTAAAAGTACATTTGTTTGCGATGCGCAAAAAGCAACAAGCCGAAGGAGAAGTAGTAGAAATTATTGAAAGGGCCAAATCAACCTTTGTAGGAACAATTTCCCAATCGCGCAATTACGCATTTTTCATCCCTTCAGGAAAAACGGGATTTGATATCTTTATTCCGAACGAAAAGCTTAACGGGGCAAAAGACGGACAAAAAGCGATTGCCAGGATTATCGAATGGCCTGCACGGGCAAAAAATCCGTTTGGTGAAATTATTGAAGTTTTAGGCGATGTGGGTGATAACAACGCCGAGATGCATGCAATTCTTGCTGAATATGATCTGCCATTGCGTTTCCCGGAGAATGTGCTTAACGCTGCAGAAAAAATTCAGGATCTTATTTCTGAAGAAGAAATACTTCGCCGCCGTGATATGCGCCGGGTTACCACCTTTACTATCGATCCGCACGATGCAAAAGATTTTGATGATGCCCTTTCTGTTCGTAAAATGGAGAATGGGAATTGGGAAGTTGGAGTGCACATTGCCGATGTTTCATTCTACGTAACACCCGGAACAATCCTTGATGATGAAGCCTATGACCGCGCTACTTCGGTTTATCTTGTCGATCGGGTAGTGCCAATGCTTCCGGAAAAACTCTCCAATGGGGTTTGTTCATTGCGTCCCAATGAAGATAAACTTTGCTTTTCCGCTATTTTCGAACTTAACGACGATGCTGAAATACAAAAACAATGGTTTGGACGTACAGTCATTCATTCAGACAAACGATTTGCTTACGAAGATGCTCAAGCCATTATTGAAACCGGTGAAGGTGAGTTAAAAGATGAGGTGCTGACTTTACAAAATCTTGCCGTAAAATTGCGTGAAGCCCGATTTAAAAAAGGCTCACTTGGATTCGAACGCATTGAAGTAAAATTTAATATAGACGAAAAAGGGAAACCGCTTTCGGTGTATTTTAAGGAGGCGAAAGAAAGCAATCAACTTGTTGAGGAATTTATGTTGCTGGCGAATAAAAGAGTGGCAGAATTAATTGGTAATTCTGACGATAAAAAAGCTCCCCGGACATTTGTTTACCGGATTCATGACAAACCGGATCCCGATAAGCTTATGAATTTCAATCATTTCATTCATAAATTTGGTTATGGATTGCAGTTGGGAACACCTGGGCAAATTTCAAAATCAATGAACCAGCTGATGAATAATGTAAAAGGTAAAAATGAACAGAATGTGATTGAAACACTTGCAATACGCACTATGGCTAAGGCTGTGTATTCAACCAGAAATATTGGTCACTATGGACTTTCGTTTGAATATTACACACACTTTACATCTCCCATCAGGCGTTATCCTGATGTAATGGTTCACCGGTTACTCGAACGATATCTTGAAGGAGGGAAATCAGTAAGCGCCGCGAAATGGGAAGACATGTGTAAACACTCCTCAGAAATGGAAAGTAAGGCTGCCAGTGCCGAAAGATCTTCGATTAAATATAAACAGGTTGAGTTTATGCAGGATAAAATAGGGCAGGAGTTTTCAGGAGTTATTTCAGGAGTTACAGATTGGGGAATTTATGTGGAACTTGAAAATAAGTGCGAAGGCATGGTTTCGGTAAATACGCTTGATGATGATTTCTATATTTTTGATGAAAAAAATTATTGTTTGATCGGCCGACATGCACATCGGAAATTTCAGCTTGGCGATGAAGTAAAAGTTGAAATAACAAGAGCCAATCTGGAGAAAAAACAGCTCGATTTCAGGCTAATCAAAGACAAATTCAACAGGTAGAAAATATCTTTCTTTAGCTGTGGGATAAAAAAATGATGTTAGAATTATAAAGTTTAGAAAATGTACTGTTTCTTTGTAGTAATGTGAGGGTTTCCTCATCTTTATAAATAGTATATTTATTTTTTTGAAATAAATCATTGGTTATGGCGATGAACATTGAAACTGGGTCGAATAAAAAGGATGCAAATCGTGAAAGCATCCTGAAAATAGCTCAGGAAATTTTCAGCAAATACGGCTACAAAAAAACAACTTTGGACGATATTGCTAATGCTGTTCGTAAGGGGAAAAGCTCACTTTACTATTATTTTAGCAGTAAGGAAGATCTCTTTCAGGCTGTTATTCAGAAAGAAGTTGATTTACTTCGTAAAGAACTTGAAATTGTTGTAAACCGCAATACCGATCCGGTTGATAAACTGCGAGATTATATTCTTACCAAATTGACCACTTTCCGGAGCATGGCGAATTTTTACAATGCCCTTGAAAATGATGTGACTGCAATCGAATTTATAGAAAACATCAAACACAGGCATCAGCAGGAAGAAATTCGAATGATAAAACGCATTCTGATTGAAGGAGTGCGAAAAGGCATTTTCGAAGTTTATGATCTTACTCTTGCAGCTACCGGAATTACAACTGCCATTAAAGGCTTGGAAATGCCGTTAGCTGCAGGTGATTACAGTAAGGTTAATTTGGAACAAAGTGTTGACACCATTGTAAAGATTCTTTGTTACGGTGTGATGAAACGATAATTAAGTTATTTCTTTGCGAGTTTTATTCACCTGAATTTTCAGGATATCCCGTACTACTTTTTTGCGAAATGGGACGTATGTTTTGAACATTCAATCTTATTACTTCAATCCTATAATAATTGCGTAAATCTGTTTTTTTTAATGCTTATCTTTGGTAAGTATAGAATGACGGAGGAGAGTCTACTTATTGATTCTCCTCCGTTTTTTAGTATCAACGATGGTTTCTTGATTCCATATGAAATGAGTATTTGCTTTCGATTTTCTGAATTCGACTAAAAACGAATGAGCAGAAGAACTGAAACATAAATTAACAATACTTATCCTACAATATTTTCAGGAATTCGTAAGTTTGTGCGGAATAAACAACGGTGAGAAAACTTTTATTTACAACAACGAAAACCCTTAGCGGATTTCATTATATCCTTTTCGAATGAGATTGTTCAAACTAAAAAGCTTTATACCACTATTATTTGGTGTTTCACTTTTTTACCTGATTTTTTATAGCTCTTGCGCGAATATAGGCAGTCCTTCAGGTGGCCCTAAGGACTCTATTCCTCCTGTTGTTGTAAAAACAATACCCTTATTGCGGGGAACGAATTATGTTGGTAAAGATGTTAGGTTTACTTTTAACGAGTATATTGTTCCAGATGAAATTACCGAGAAGCTGGTAATTTCGCCTCCAATGAAAAAGAAGCCTCAGATCAAAATGAGTGGAAAAACGCTAATTATTGAATTTACTGATACTCTGCGCAAAGAAACAACATATTCACTCGATTTTAAAGATGCAGTCGTCGATAACAATGAAAAGAATCCGATTGAGGATATGCGTTTCTCATTTAGTACCGGGGCTACATTTGATAGTTTACGCGTTTCGGGGTATGTGAAAAATGCCTTAAATCAGGAGCCGGTTGAAAAGGCTCTGGTATTGCTTCACCGACAAAAGGACTATACTGCTTTTATCGACAGCATTCCTGATTACATTGCTACTACTAATAAATTGGGATTTTTCATGATCGACAATATTGCGCATGGCGAATACCGACTTTACGGTTTAACCGATACGGACAATAGTCTGACTTATAATTCGAATTCTGAATTAATTGCTTTTGCTGATTCTCTGATTATTCCTTCGGCCAAATTTGTATCCAGAACCGATACCATCGTCAAAGGAGCAGATACCGTGGTTGTCACCGGCAATGTGGATTATCTTCCTGAAACACAATATCTTATGATGTTTGAAGAAGAGAAATTTGAACAGTATCTGGATTCTTATAAACGGAATCAGGCTAATAAATGTGATTTCTATTTTTCAGAATCTCTCAGCGATTCGTTCAAAATTAATTTGTTAAAGCCGGTTCCTTCGCAAAGCTGGTCTTTTATTGAGCCAAATTTCAAACGCGATTCGATTACCGTCTGGTTAACTGATACTGTTTATAGTAAAACAGATTCATTAAAATTTGAATTAAAATATCAGGTTCTGGATTCACTGAATCAGCTTGTCATGAAGAGTGATACCGTTGAATTGATTTATGAGGCCCCAAAGGCACCTAAACCGAAACGAAAGAAGAATGAAGTTGCCGAAAAGCCAAGTATTACACTTGGAACCAACATAAACTCTACGGCACACGACATATACCGACGTATTCAAATCGAGGCGCCGGAACCTCTTAGAGAATTTGATTTGAGCAAAATCAGGTTGTATTCGGTTGATGATACTGTAAAGACTTTGATCCCGATTGTGGTAGAAAAAGATACCAATTCGGTCAGGAAGTACTTTATTGAGCATAACTGGAGCCCAAACAGTAATTACATCTTTCAGGTCGATTCGGCGGCAGCTTATAATATTTATGGCTATCCAAGTAATAAAATTGATATTAAGTTCCGAACACAGAAAGAAGATTATTATGGGAAAATTACCCTGACTGTTTCAGGACTTGCAGGTCCGGCTATTGTTCAGTTACTGGCAAATGACAAAGAAGAAAAGGTACTTCAGAAAATACAAATACTTGAAGATGGAGAAATTGGATTTCCATATTTGAAGCCAGAAAAATATATTATCAGGCTTATTATAGATTCAAACCAAAATGGGAAATGGGATACCGGGTTTCTTGCTGGAAATAAACAGCCGGAAGAAGTTGTTTATTATCCCAAAGTGTTAAAACTGAGGTCGAACTTTGAAGTAAAAGAAAACTGGAATATTAACTATAAACCTGATTATAAAAAGGAACTTATTGACGAAGAACTTGAGAAGGAAAAGGCAAGAAAAAAGGAACAGGAAAAAAAATCAGGAAAGAAACCTGTTGATAAAAATAATGAGTAAAGTTTCTTTATTTCTGATCTTTTTGGTGATTCTTATTTCTCCGGATAAGGTTTTGGGGCAGAGTTTGGAGTATCCTTTTAAAAGTGGAGAGTATGCCAGCTATGGTGCTTATTACAATTGGCAATTTATCTGGATTCAGAGCGGAGAGGTCGAATTCAGAACTGATACGCTGCAGTATGAAAAGCAAAAGGCCTGGCATTTTAATGCAGTTGGAAAATCATTAAAAGCATATGATTTATTTTTTTCAGTTCGGGATACTTTCGACACTTATTGCATATTTTCGACTCTGGAACCAATCTATTCGCGCAGAGCTTTGAATCACGCCAAGGAAAATTCGGTTCATCAGTATTGGTTTGATAAATCTTCAGATAGAATTAAAACTCAGATAAAACAGGAGAAAAAACCAATCTATCAGGCCAGTATTCCTAATCAGAACAATACGTTTGATCTTTTGGCAACAGCCTTTAATTTTCGAAAATTTGATTTTAACAATCTTTTTATTGGTGAGAAAGTGCCATATCGAATGTTAATTGACCGCCAAATTGCTGACTTATTTTTTCGTTATCTGGGTAAAGAGAATGTGAAAACCCGAAACGGGAAAGTATTTCGTTGTCATAAAGTTTCAGTATATTTACTGCAGGGAGATTTCTTCCCTGAAGGAGAGTATATGAAAATCTGGTTCACTGACGATAAAAATCATTTGCCTGTTCAGGTTGAAACTGTGGTTCTTATGGGATCAGTTAAAGCTCTTCTAGTTGAAACAAAATCAATGAAATATCCATTTACATCTCAAATTAAATAGCTATGGCAAGTAGAAGAAGATTAAAAATAGAAATTGATTACATCGTATCAGATCTTATTCTGGACTGTTTTACTTACATCAATCTTTATCAAAAACCCAATGATGAAGAAGCTCTTCAAATTGTTCAGGAAACACTGCTTATGCGAAATGAATTGCGACACAAAGCAAATCATCCGGAGAAGAAGGGAGAATCGGGAACACTTAAGAGTTTTTACGACAGCATTGCCAAAACTCTTCTTGATGGTGTAGAAGATGGTTATGGAAAACTGGAAATACTTGTAAATAAACAGACTAGTAAGTAGTTTTTCGAATCAGATTCAGCGTTTTATCGGCTACAATCTTGTTATCAAGGTAGGTGATAAAACGCCATTTCCCAAGTTTGTCTTCAATGGGTTCCCAGATACAATCACCCAAAAAGAACTGATAATTATTGGAATTCACATAAAAATATCCTGTAAAATCAGGTGTCAGTTTACCATTCTCATCACAAAAGGGTGGATGTTCAACTTTGTATTGCAACTTTTGCCCTTTCTCTTTTAATATTCGCAATACATAACCGAATTCAGTACCAACCACAGCTTCTATCTTGTCTGTAATATTCCTGATTTTTGGCAATTCATTACTTTCTTTTACCCAGGCGGTATATTCTCCGTAGGTATAAATTTCTATTTTAATTTGTTTGTTTGCCAATGTGTTACATTTTGAATTTTAAATATTATCGGATACTCAACATTCTTATTTATTTTGGGTTATAAGCTTAAGCTAATGTAGATTTATTCTACAAAAATAAATATCTGATTCAATATAGTTTTTCATTTCTTATGACATAGATTATATTCTTTATAAGAGTTGACTAAACTGATCTATCACTATTCTCAGATATTTTATTTTGGGCATACTTGCCTGCAGGGAAAATGGAAGCGTTTTTTGAGACAACAGATAAATGTTTATCACCTCCATCAAAGGAAGGAATTGTTGAAGTATTCGAAGAACACGATATGCTTGTTTGTTGGCCCTCCTTTAAAATTGGATTGATTGTATTCTAATTATCACCCCTTTCATCAGTAAAAGCTATACCTTTTAAGCAGAATATTAAGGATTGGCTTTAAATTTGTTACTTTTGCCCTCGTTATTTTTAAATACCAAAACTCAATCAAAATGGATGAATTTGGCAAAACGAAGAAAGGTTTTTCGCTTGGTGATACGGACAAGGAAAGAAGGAATAATCTGATAATTATTATGTTATCGGCATTGTTGGTGGTTGTTGTTGTTGTTTTCTTTTTTCAGCACAACGAAAATAAGAAGATCTTGTCAGCGTTGAATATGGAAAAAGAATCGATTCAAACCGAGTTGAATTCTATGATGACGAACTACGATTCGATTCATACAAACAACGAGACTCTTCAATCGGAATTATCTAATGCCCAGACAAAAGTAAAAGACTTACTGCTTGAAGTAGGTCAAATAAAGAAAGTAAGTTACGACCAGATTGCAAACTATCGTCAGGAAGTTACCACTTTGCGGGGTATCATGAAAAATTACATCATACAGGTTGATTCGCTCAACCGAAGGAATGAAATATTAATGGCTGAAAATGTACAGGTCAAAGAAAATTTTGCAGAATCTGAATCTAAAAATCAACAACTTGTAAAAGAGAAAGAGCATCTTCAGGAAAAAATTAAAGTTGCAGCCCAATTGGCAGTTACTGAATTAGTTGCTGTAGGCATAAACTCGCGGGGGAAAGAGGCAGAGAGCGCTCGTCGTGCCGAACAGATTAAAGTTAGTTTTGTCCTGAGCAAAAACGTAACAGCTCCACGTGGGAGCAAAATGATATATGTGCGGATACAGAAACCTAATCAGGTGCTTTTACAACAATCGCCAGACGATTTGTTTCAGTTCGAAGATCTGAAAATTCCTTATTCTGCCAAACGCGAAGTCACTTATGAAGGAAATTCACTGCCTGTAAATATTTTTTGGGACAACAAGGGTGAGGCTTTTCTTGATGGCGAATATACAGTGGATGTGTTTGCAGATGGGAACAACATCGGAACAACCAAGTTTTTTATGAAGCGATAATTAATTGAAAAATAGCAATATTAAAATGGGCTCCTTCCTAATCAGAAAGAGCCCATTTCTATTTTCTATACTATCATCAGAAACCCCATTATCTGAAGGTCATCAGTTTGCTTAGGTATTTCCCAATAATGTCGAATTCCAGATTAACAGTTGTTCCAACTTCGAAAGTGTGAAAATTGGTTTCGTTATAAGTGTAAGGGATAATAGCCACCTGAAAAGAATTGTCTTTTGAATTAACGACTGTCAGGCTTACTCCATTAACCGTAACAGACCCTTTTTCTACAGTCATGTAGCCTTTTTGTGCCATCTCCTTGTCGAACGGATATTCAAAGGTAAAATACCAGCTTCCATCAGCTTCTTCAACGTTTTTGCATGTAGCAGTTTGATCAACGTGTCCCTGTACAATGTGACCATCCAGACGACCATTCATCATCATGCTCCGTTCAAGATTAACCTTGCTTCCGGGAACCAACTTGCCTAAATTTGTTTTTAATAAAGTCTCTTTTATAGCCGTAACAGTGTATGTTTTAGCTTTGCTGTCAATTTTTACAACTGTCAGACAAACTCCATTGTGCGAAAGACTTTGGTCAATTTTTAACTCATCAATAAACGAACAGGTGAGCGTGAAATGTACATTTTCCTGATCTTTTTGAATGCCAATCACTTTGCCGGCTTCTTCTACTATTCCTGAAAACATATGGCTTGATTTAATATTTTGCTGCGAAGTTACAAGTTTCGGATGGAGTAGCAAATGAGGTTTGCGAGAGTTTTTTATCTTAGCTGAAAATATCTGAATTATGACAACAGTTAAAACCACTTATTTAGGCGATTTACGCACCGAAAATATTCATCTTCAATCTGGAAGCAAAATAGTTACTGACGCACCTACTGACAACCGGGGAAAAGGTGAAGGATTTTCTCCGACCGATATGCTGGCAACAGCATTAGCAAACTGCATTATGACTATCATGGGAATTAAAGCAATAGATAATGGAATTGACATTGTTGGTACTGAAATTGAGATCACCAAAATTATGGAAAATGATCCGAGACGTGTTGACGAAGTAATCATGAAATTCAATTTCCCAAAGAAAGGTTATTCAGATAAAGAAAAAGAGTTGATCGAAAGTGTTGCTGGCATCAGCCCCGTTCCGCTAAGCGTCCATCCCAATTTGAAACAAACGATTAAATTTAATTGGTAGCCAGCTTGAGACAATGAGCATTATCATATTCGTAAAGATTAAAATCTATTTTTTGTACTTTATTTATATATGGGGGCATTTTTAGCCACAGGTTCTTTGGTACTGCCGTCAATATACAACGATAAGGAGTCTTTTAAAATACGGTTAAATGCAATTGCTCCCTTGAGGTTTAGGTGTCTGGTATCGAAAAAATAACTATTTGGGAAATCGATTTTACTAAAGTTTAAAACCACAACGTTTGAATTCTTCTTTAAGGAGGTTAAGTAGAGTTCAGCATCCTGAAGATTCGAATAAGCATTAAAGAATGAATTGTGATAGGGAGTAATTATAAAAATAAACTTTCTGTTTTGATTAGATTTGATTATTTCGGAAAGTTCACCCGCAAGTTCAGGCTCATTGTGGAAAACCGTTTCGGCTTTTAATTGGCTGTCGATAAGCTCATTAAAAAATTGTTCGGTCTGTTCCGCTTTCTCAATTGCAGCTCCTTTGTTTGTATATCTGGTTAAATTTAATTTGTCGTTTATATAATACTTGGTATACATCTCGAAATATCCGGAGTATTTAATGAACGGAATCTTAAAGATATTTTTGTAGTTGGACTGTAGAAGCTTCTTGACAGAAGGATATTCGGAGTTATAAATATAATTTGACTTATCTCCGAGAGAATAATCCAAACCATCTAAATCAAAACTTATAATAAATGGGGTGGTTTTATTTTTCTTACTTTCTTCCCTTAGGAAAAAACAAGTCACGTCATCCTGAGCTCCTGACATTCCATAATTAAACCCGTTTTTTACAAGTGAATCAGGAAGAAATGTTCCTTCAGCCCGCGATGATCCAAAGAAACCTATTTCATCTTTATTATTCTCACTTATTATTCGATTCACTTTATATACTCCCGAATTTACACTTCCTAAAACTATCTTTTTTTCGAAATAGTAATTAATAGCTGAGCTTACTACAAAAAGTATAATCAGAAATGGAATGATTAATCGTACAAGAAAATACTTAAAATTGAAAATAGATAAATTCTTCTGCTCCATTTTTACCGAGAGTTATAATTAAAATAGTTATTACTACCAGAAATACAGCATTCCGGTATGAGTTTTCTTTATGTTTAGGGAGTGAAATAATTAACCATAAGATAAGACTAATAAACGTAAGTGCCATATTTAATGGGCCTTGATGTCCAAATATCTTGGAGAAATTAAGTGAGAAGTCGAATGAAAGTATTTTTGATATAACCATCTGCGCTTTTTCGAAATTTTCCGATCTGAAAAATATCCATGCAAAAGTTACTAAAGAGAACACAATTACTTGATTTATGTACTTTGTTAATACACCAAAAGTCGGAGTTATTTTCTCTCTTACGGTTTTAGTTACAATAGCAAAAATCAAATAAAAGGCATGTAGAGCTCCCCAAATAATAAAAGTCCAGTTTGCTCCATGCCATAAACCACTTAAAAGAAAGACGATAATTAGATTTCTTATCCACTTCCATTTCGGCACCCAGCTTCCGCCAAGAGGAATATATAAATAGTCTCTAAACCAGGTTGATAACGAAATATGCCATCTGTTCCAGAATTCAGAAATAGATTGCGCCGAATAGGGTTTGCTGAAATTTAACATTAGATCGTATCCCATGAATTTTGCAGTTCCTCGAGCGATATCAGTATATCCAGAAAAGTCACAATATATTTGAAAGGAGAAGAAACATACAGCCAATAACGCAGCAATTGAATTTGCATTTTCAATGTCACCATAAACACTGTTCACATAAACAGCAAGTCTGTCGGCAACAACTATTTTTTTAAATAGCCCTAACGCAATCAGATTTAGTCCAGTAACTGCATTCTCATAACTGAAATATTTTTTTTGATGTAGTTGATGTAGTATGTGCTGAGGACGTTCTATTGGACCGGCAACGAGTTGAGGATAAAACATAACATACAGGGCGTAGATTCCGAAATGTTTTTCTGCCTTTTGTCTTCCATAGTATACCTCAAATGTATAACTCATGGCCTGAAAAGTATGAAAAGAAAGACCAATAGGTAGTAAGATATTTAAAATTGGAAGTTTATTTTCAATATCGAAAGAATTTGCAATTATGGACAAGTTTGCATTAAAGAAATTATAATATTTGAATATTGCTAAAACACCTAGGTTACTGACGATACTTGCTATAAGAAAGATTTTTTTTCGCTTTAAATTATTTTCGTTCTCAATCAGAATACCTGCAAAATAATCTATTACAATGGTGAAGGCAAGGATAACAATGTATATGGGCTTAAAATACATATAGAAATAAGAAGATGCTCCCAGTAACAAAACCCACCTAAACTTATGAGGGATCAGAAAAAATGTAGTACTGACTACAATAAAAAAGAATAAAAAATCTGTTGAATTAAAAAGCATACTCTCAAATAAATTTTAAAAGTTATTTGAGAGTATTTCAAGTGAAACAATTCTCAATCGTGAATTTTGCATATTGTTAATCAATGTTCTATGAAAAGGAAATGTTGTTACTTTTTATTTTACCATTACCCCTCTTCGGTGAAATTTATAAATAATAATAACAAGGGTAGAGGGCATCTTGTTTATATATTATATAAAGTTAGTTCTTTTGAATTACAAAATAAAAATTTTTTGAAACTTCTATTTTCCAGAATAATTTGTTCCCTTCTTTGAATGAGTAGAAATAAACTTTACTAACTAATTTAGGTCAGGATTTTAATGAAAGGGAATTCATAAGTGCATTTAAGTGAAAAATTTTCAACGATATGCTCTGTTCGAATTTGAGCCAGACGTTTCTTGTGAAGTAAGACATCAATTCCATTTTGAAAAAAATATACACTTATACAAGTAAAAGCAATGCCCTTTTTATGAGTGCAGACATGATCATGCGATTCGCAACTTTTGCCACTTATGGCTTTTAACTATTCACAGGTATTCTGTTCAAAACTATTAATGAGGTTTTCCTGGTAGAGCTATTGCTGGCTAAGGTCTTCCAATACAGAACTGCGAATCAAACCCGGTGTACTGTAAGGAGGAATATAAACACATTAATTCATTATGAATGGATAATTTTCAGAAAAACCAAGTTCCTATACTTCTATCAAAACATTTTGCAAAGAGCATCCTTTCACTTATATTCGCTTTCTAACATTACGATTCAATTAAATACAAATACCATGTCTGTTTCCCGATTTGGCGTTTCTCTTGAAGAAGAGTTGCTTACAGCACTAGATCAATATGTGACCGAGAATAATTTTTCGAACAGGTCGCAAGCAATTAGATACCTGATTGAGAAAAATCTGGTGGAACAAAAATGGAAATGCGATAATCTGGTTGCCGGTGCAATCGTTTTGGTATATGGCAGTGAAAAAGCTGACATTCGAATCCACTCATTCGAACATCAGGTTAGATATCGGGATGTAGTTATAGGAGTTCAGCAATTTAATCTGAGTGGAGAGAATTGTATGGAGATTATTGCGGTAAAGGGAACTTCTCGCAGGCTTACAGAGCTATCTGATAAGTTAATTAGTATCAAAGGTATGAAACATGGAAAGCTGATCATGAGTAAGACCGAATAATTCGACTTCTCTATCAGTAAAAATTGAATTGTTTCAACCTTGAAAATATTCTGTTCTTAGTTTTCCTTTCTGAATCTTTCTCTTTGAAAATTCCTGTCAATTCATAAAATACAACAAGCAAAAATTAATTTTTATTCAATGGTTATTGCCTGTTTATCCGAAGGTTATGTTGAATAAATAAAATCAACATTTCCTAAAAAATGTTAATAACTGTAACGAATCGTAAAGCTATCCGTCCTATGTCATTATAGGTATAGCCAGAAACAGAAAACAGAATGCCTGATTTGATCATTAAACGATGGATTAAGGATAGCTTAAATTGAGCAAAACTGACTTTTTAATCGTTTTACAGGGGAAAAGCGGCCATTCATCGAAAAAAACACAACAACGGATTAATAATTGACGAATTTTGATTTGAAAACTAGCAGAAAACAAAGCCATGATTAAATTAAACAACATTCACAAATCCTATGTAATGGGAAACAACAGTCTCCATGTCCTGAAAGGTATCGACCTGCAAATTGAACAAGGCGATTTTGTTTCTATCATGGGTTCCTCCGGTTCAGGGAAGTCAACGCTCTTAAATATATTGGGGATGCTCGATAATTACGACGATGGAACTTACCATTTATCGGGGAACCTGATTTCAAATATGAGCGAAAAGAAAGCAGCAAAATACCGCAACGATTTTGTCGGTTTTGTATTTCAGTCATTCAACCTGATTTCGTTTAAAAACGCCATGGAAAATGTGGCGCTTCCGCTTTATTACAAAGGGGTACCACGTAAAAAACGAAACCTGATTGCCATGGAATATCTCGAAAAATTAGGTCTGAAAGACTGGGCGACCCACATGCCAAACGAAATGTCAGGAGGTCAGAAACAACGTGTGGCAATTGCCAGGGCACTCATTTCACAACCAAAGATTATTTTGGCCGACGAACCTACAGGCGCACTGGATTCAGCAACCTCATACGAAGTAATGGATATTCTGAAAGACGTTAACAATTCTGGTATCACGGTAATTATTGTTACCCACGAACACGACATTGCAGCAATGACGAACCAAATTATCCGACTCAAGGACGGACATATTCATGAAATCATCCGCAATGGTGAGCTAAAACAGTTCAAGAAAGAATTTGTCCACGGATTGGAATCTGCTCAAATCCCTAGCTATGTTTGATATAGACAAATGGCAGGAAATTCTTGCCACGATCAAGAAAAACAAGATGCGTACGTTTCTTACTGGCTTTTCTGTTGCCTGGGGAATTTTTATGCTGATGATTTTGCTGGGATCAGGGAATGGATTGAGTAACGGTGTTGCAAATAATTTCATGAATGATGCTGTAAATGCAATGTGGATATGGCAGGGCGAAACCACTATTCCTTATGAAGGGATGAAAAGCGGGCGTCAAATTCAATTTCATAATCAGGATCAGGAGATTGTGCAAAAAGTTTCTGGTGTTGGAGCATCCTCCGGACGTTACTTTATGGGCAATACTCGTTATTCATATTTGAAGGAATCTGGTGAATATACAACAATAACTTGTCAGCCTGAATTAAAGCAAGTTGAAAACCTTATTATGAATGAAGGCCGTTTCATCAATCAGATAGATATACTGAAGAATCGTAAAGTGGTTGTTATTGGTGCGGATATCAAAACAGCTCTTTTCAAGGATTCTGTTGCATTAGGTGAATATGTTAATATAAATATGGTGCCTTTTAAAGTGGTGGGTATCTGCACAGAACCCGGATCGACCAGGAACCGGAACGCATATATGCCACTTTCTACTGCTCAAATGATTTTTAGTGGATCAAACCGGCTGCATAATCTCGCACTCACAATTAATGCTTCAACACTTGAAGAAAGCCAGGTTATCGAAGAAAAAATCAGAACTGCTTTAGGTCGGCAACATAAATTTGACCCTAAAGACGAGGGTGCAATAGGGTTGTACAATAAACTGGAGAATTACATACAAACGATGAGAATTTTCCAGGCAATTAAAATCTTTATTTGGATAATTGGTATCGGAACTTTAATTGCAGGAGTTGTTGGAGTTAGCAATATCATGCTGATTGTAGTAAAGGAGCGTACTAAGGAAATTGGAATCCGTAAAGCGATAGGAGCAAGTCCATCATCTGTAATTGGTCTTATTTTACTCGAATCAATCATGATTACCACCATTGCCGGCTATATTGGGTTGGTTTTAGGGACAGGATTGATGGAGATGATCAACTATTTTATGATGCAATCAGCCGGACCAGCAACAGATCAAAGCGAAACAATATTTATGAATCCGACTGTAGACATTAACATAGCTGTCTATGCCACCCTACTGCTCATTGTTGCAGGTGCCATTGCCGGATATATTCCCGCGAAAAGAGCTGCCAGTATTAAACCAATTGTTGCCTTGCGCGACGAATAAAAGAGGAGGCAATATCATGTTTGATTTAGATCTGTGGAGCGAAATAATTAGTGCTCTGAAGAAAAACAGGATGCGAAGTTTTATGACCGCCTTTGGTGTTTTCTGGGGAATTTTCATGTTGGTTGTGATGTCGGGAGCCGGGAGAGCTTTGGAGAACGGTGTGCTTGATGGAGTAAGAGCCTTTGCTACTAACTCTGCATTCTTCTGGACTGAAAGAACCAGTATTCCTTATGAAGGATTTCAGCGCGGCCGTCGGTGGAATTATGAAACCAGCGATATGCAATATATTCGGGAAAACGTGAAAGAGGTAGAATATTTATCGCCACGTTTGTTTGGAAATCAACAGGCAGGGAATAATACTATTCGTGGTGAAAGAGCCGGATCTTTTAATGTTTATGGAGATTATCCGGACTATTTTAAAATCGATCGCTGGACACCAAGTAAAGGACGTTTGATTAACAATATTGACATGCTTCAGGAAAGAAAGGTCTGCAATATTGGAGAACGTGTCGTTGAAGTTATGTTCGCAAAAGATGAAGATCCGATAGGACAATACATAAAAGTTAGTGGTGTCTATTTTCAGGTAGTTGGTGTTATTCATGCTGAAACGCGGATTAATATTGGCGGCGGTAAGAAAGAAGAGACTATCATCATTCCGTTCTCTACCATGCGTAAGGCATATAATTACGGGAATAAGGTGTATTTCTTTTCTGTAACATCAAAACCAGGAACAAAAGTAAGCGATCTGGAAGAAAAGTTAAAAACATTACTGAAAGAACGACATAAAATAGCTCCTGAAGATCAACAGGCTATTGGGTCGTTTAATATCGAAAAAGAATTTGTCAAATTCAATTCTTTATTTCTGGGTATTCAGGGTTTAACCTGGATTGTTGGAATTGGAACCCTTTTGGCAGGAGTTATTGGAGTAAGTAATATCATGCTGGTTATCATTAAGGAGCGAACCCAGGAAATTGGCATTCAACGAGCTATTGGAGCAACACCTGGAACTGTAATTAAACACATTGTTGCCGAGAGTGTATTTTTAACCGTAATGGCAGGATATATTGGATTATCGCTTGGGGTTGGAGTGCTCGAAATTTTGAATCAGATATTACTTAAGGGTGGTGATAAATTATTTTTTCGGAATCCGGAAATAAATCTCACAATGGCACTCTCTGCGCTGGGCGTACTTGTTGTTGCCGGAATCATTGCAGGACTTATACCGGCAAAAAGAGCAGTAAGTATTAAGCCAATTGATGCAATCAGGGATGAATAGACAAATATTTAGCCAACAAATATTAAATGAGAACTAAAGAAAACTGAAACATATAAAAAAAGCAAAATCATGAGAAAAATTTTTAAAATTCTGGGAATTGTAATCCTTGTCGGAATTTTTGGAGGAACAATCTACTTCCTCTACACCAAATCAAAAAAGGATCCTGATGTGTTTGAAACGAAAAATCCGTTTGTAACCAATGTAGTTCGCAAAACCGTTGCTACAGGCTCCGTAGTCCCTCGCAGAGAAATTGATATTGTACCTCAGGTCTCGGGAATTATTGACGAATTGTACATTGTTGCCGGTGATTTCGTAAAGAAAGATCAGGTAATTGCCAAAATCAAAATCATTCCTGATATGGTAAACCTAAACAATGCTGAAAATCGCTTGAATCGTGCAAAACTAAGTGCAGATGATGCTAAAATAGATTACGACCGTCAGCAAAAACTGTTTGATCAGAAAGTTATTTCGTATGAAGAATATAAAAATGCCAAGGTTAGTTATGATTCTTCCAAAGAAGAATTATCGGCTGCTGAAAATAATCTGGAATTAATTAAAAACGGTGTAACAAAAAGGGCAGCAACAGCGACTAATACCCTTGTTCGTTCGACGGTGAACGGAATGGTTCTCGATGTTCCGATAAAAGAAGGTAACTCTGTTATACAATCAAACACCTTTAACAACGGAACAACCATTGCTACAGTGGCCGACATGAAGGATATGATTTTCAAAGGAAACGTTGATGAAACAGAGGTTGGGAAAATCAAGGAAGGAATGAACATCGAACTCGAAATTGGTGCGATTGAAAAGGATAAATTTGGTGCTATTCTTGAATACATTGCTCCAAAAGGTAAAGAAGAAAATGGTGCCATACAGTTTGAAATTAAAGCAAATGTAGTACTGAAAGATGACCAGTTTATTCGCGCAGGATACAGCGCCAATGCCAATATTGTTCTCGAAAAGAAAGATAGCGCACTGGTAATTCCTGAGGGATTGCTGAAGTTTGAAAGGGATTCGTCCTTTGTTGAAATAGAAACATTAACGCCTCAGGTATTTGAAAAACGGATGGTCAAAACCGGAATTTCTGATGGAATTAACATAGAGATTACGGAAGGACTGACAAAAACAGATAAGATTAAAGGTGAAAAAATTGATCCGAAGAAAGTGAAAGAAGAAGAAAAGAAAAAGGCATAAGTACTATTCGGATAAATTATAATAAGTTAGCACAATGAAAATAAATTTAAAAAAATACGAATGAAACGAATGTACAGCCTTATTGCAGCAGTCCTATTGCTTGTTCTGTTCACGAATGCTCAGGCACAGGAATCCTGGTCCTTACAGAAATGTATTGATTATGCTCTGGAAAATAACATACAGATTAAACAAGAGGTTTTGAATTCGGATTACTATAACAATCAGTTAAATCAGGCAAAATTTAATCGATTACCAAATCTGAATGCAGGTCTTCAGAATAACATGAGTTTCGGAAGATCACTTGGATCAGACAATACTTATCTGGATGTTAACTCAAATACAACCTCCGGCAACCTTAGTACAAGCATAACTCTCTGGAATGGATTTACACTTGCCAATTCGATTAAATCCGCTGAAATGGATTTACGTGCCAGCCTGGAGGATATGAAAAAAGCCAAGGATGACATGATGCTAAATATAGCAGCATCGTACCTGGAGATACTTTTTGCTGATGAACTGGTAGCTGTTTCAGAAGACTTATTAAAAATAACTCAACTTCAGCTCGATAGGACCGGAAAATTGGTTGATGCCGGAAGTCTGGCCAAAGGCAGTTTACTCGAAATTGAGGCTCAGTATGCACGTGAAGAATTGGATGTAGTAAATGCGCAGAATAGATCGCAACTTGCATATTTATCATTGTATCAGCTTCTTGAATTGCCTTCAACGGATAGTTTTACAGTTGAAATTCCAGTATTGCCGGAAATTGGTGCAAATATGAGTTTACTGAATTCAATGGATGTTTACAAAAATGCTGTTCAGCTTAAACCAGCAATAAAAGGTGCTGAATTTAGGCTTGAAGGTGCACGTAGCCAACTTTTAATTGCAAAAGGTCAGTTGATGCCTTCACTTTCTTTTGGTGGTAACTACAACAACTCATACAATAACAAATATAAATATCCGGAGCCTCCCTATGGAATCGGAGGTAAGATCCCTTTTAGCGATCAGCTAAAGAGTAATGAACGTTATGGTTTTGGAGTTTCGTTAAGTATCCCAATTTTCAACCATTATCAGGCCAGAACGGGAGTAAGTAACGCTCAGATTCAGCTTGAGAATTCGGAATTACAGTTGCAGAGTACTAAAAATTTACTTCGGAAAGACATTGAGCAATCTTACACCAACGCTTTGGCTGCATTTAAGAGGTATGTGGCAAATCAGAAGGCGGTTGTCTCATCGAAGGAAGCATTCCGTTATACCGAAGAGAAATTTAATGTTGGAATGATTAACTCTGTTGAATACAATCAGAGTAAGAATAATCTTTCAAAGGCTCAGAGCGATTTGCTTCAGGCAAAATATGAATATATTTTCAGGACAAAAATTCTTGATTTCTATAATGGGCAACCCATTGAGTTGTAATATTTAGGAACTGCTACAACTCAACACGCAAGTAATATTAGTTTTACCCGTCTGTTTTTTTGCAGGCGGGTTTTTTTGTGCAGTAATTTTCTTTTGTATAAATAAATTATTTTCATCGTACTACAGATTTTCTATTATCATTTAAACTACCTTTGCACCGAAATTATTATAAATCGAAAATGGACGATTATCATTCGACACAGTTAATTAAGTTATTAATCCGGTAAACAGAGCCCGTCATAGTCTCTGTTTGTCGATAAAACGGAGGCACTATGATAACATATTGGGAAACCGGTAATTCCTTTACACGATTGAATGAATTTCAGCCAAACTGCTGGATTAACTCACAGGAACTTACCAATAAAGAAGTAGAAGAACTAATCAGCGATTATAATGTACCCCGTGATTTTATCATGGACGTTTTGGATACGGATGAACGATCGCGCATTGAGGTGGATGAAGATACTGTATTGATCATTATGCGAGTGCCTCTAAATAATCAGAACAATGGCATACCTTTTATCACTGTACCTTTGGGAATCATCATCTCGGGAAATCAGATTATATCAATTTGCTCACGAAAAACGGAAATTATTCCTTCGCTTATTAAAGCAGTAAACGATAATAAGATAACCATATCCAATCATTTCGATTATGTATTAAGGATTTTTCTCATTTCTGCCGTTTGGTTTCTTCAGTTTCTGAAGGAAATTAATGTTCAGACAGCATTGATTGAAAAAGATTTGGAAAATGCTACTAAGAACAAGGAACTGCACCGTTTATTGAGAATGGAGAAGTGCCTGGTTTTCTTTATAACATCATTGAAATCAAATGAAATGGTTTTGGCAAAGATGAGAAACGGTCGTAATTTGCAAGGTATCGAATACGATGATGATTTGATGGAAGATGTAATTATCGAAACCAAACAGGCGCTCGAAATGTCAAACGTATACAGCGATATTCAGAGTGGAATGATGGATGCGTTCGCTTCTGTGATTTCTAACAACCTCAATGTTATCATGAAGCAGCTTACTTCTGTGACGATTATCCTGATGATCCCTACTTTAGTGGCAAGTTTGTATGGGATGAATGTCCCAAATAACCTTCAGAATTCACATTTTGCATTTTTCTATGTAATTGCAATTTCAATAACGCTATCATTATCAGGAATATTTCTCTTTAAGTGGAAGAACTGGTTCTAAGAGACAGGTAACCGATTCAAGCAAAAGATTTCCAGACAGAAATCAAATAAACTGTAATAAAATAATTGCAACAGTTAGCAGATACAAAAAGACCTCACCCCAAAGTTGACGTTTCATGAAAATGAGATAATTGGATATCAGGTAAGTAAGAGGAATAGCAAGAATTATTATTATTTCCTGAGAAACAGCCGGGTTTCCAATTAAAAGAACAGCTGTGATCAAATAAACCCAGAAAAAGGCTTTAAAATACTTTCTTGAACTAATCTTCTTTTCGTCATACTGAGCTAATATAAAAACGCTTCCTAATAGTGTCAGGAAAACCAGGAATCCGATATAAATCTGTATTGGAAGATTCTGTCTCAGGTATGACTGATGTGCAATAATATTTGTTTCAATTATGTGAATTAATTCGTCCGTACGATCTGAAATTAAATAGTATACAAATGCTGCAACCCAAGGGAAAATAAATCCTAAAGTCGTTAAAACGTATTCACGCCAGTTTACCTTCGGATTTAAAATGATGAATCCAATCCAGAGAAAT
Organism: Prolixibacteraceae bacterium; assembly: GCA_041736275.1. Lineage (GTDB taxonomy): Bacteria > Bacteroidota > Bacteroidia > Bacteroidales > Prolixibacteraceae > Aquipluma. The sequence goes on along the minus strand of JBGSUC010000073.1, from coordinate 91,993 downwards.
GGAAAAAAGAAAATGAGGTTTAAGTAAAAAAGAGAACCAATAGACATGAAAATACCTGCTTCAAAAGCATTTGAATGAATATCCGGTTTGTTGTATGAACTAAATATCCGGTCGATGGTGAGTATAAGAAACAGGGCTGCAGGATATACCGGGTGCATGGCATGAAGAGTATGCATCCCGCTTGTAATTAGGATGAATAGGCTGGCTGGCAATACAGTTTTTACCCGAATAAAGGCATATTGAACATTAAGTTTGTAGATTAAAAGAGACAAGAGAATAGTAAAGGCCAATGCGACAATGTTGCTCGTAACCGGACTAATCTTAAGTAAATAATCCAATGGCTGATACAAAATCATCATATCTTCGCCGTGATAAAATGGAAAGGTAACCGGATTAATAAATGATCTGATCCATAAAGCTATTGCAATCAGGGGTATCAGTAAAATATGATATGGTTGGTTGGATTTTAGAGTTTTCAGTAACATGACCGTAATTACTTCAATTGATTAACGTTTGTTGACATTACAATAAGTTGGATAATCTGTGATGAAAAATAAAATACTGACTTTTGAAAACCCCAATTATTAATCTAAATCGAATCCAAGGTCTTTCCTGTAATACATGCCTTCGAATTCGATTAATTGTGCGTTTTTGTATGAGCAGGAAAGTGCTTCTTTCATACTTATTCCATATGAGCTAATCGCCAGAACCCGACCTCCGTCAGTACAAACATCAGTACCTATCTGTGTGGTTCCTGCATGAAATACCATACTTTCAGTAATTCTATCAAGGCCACTAATGATTTTACCTTTTTCGTATGAGCCCGGATATCCTCCGGAAACGAGCATAACAGCAGCTGCTGTTCGTTCATCAATTTCGATATTTGTGTCGCCCAAAGTACCTTCGGCAGCTCCAATCAGCAAATCGACAAAATCTGATTTTATTCGAAGCATAACCGCCTCCGTTTCCGGATCACCCATTCGAACATTGTATTCAATCACCATTGGTTCACTTCCTACGCTTATTAGTCCAAAGAAGATGAATCCGTTATATGGAATCTGATCTTTTATAAGGCCTTCAACGGTTGGTTTTATAATCCGATCTTCAACCTTTTTCATGAATACTTCATCGGCAAACTTAACCGGCGAGATAGAGCCCATTCCTCCTGTATTCAGGCCAGAATCTCCCTCTCCAATGCGTTTGTAATCTTTTGCTACAGGAAGTATCCGGTAATCTTTACCGTCAGTTATTGCAAATACAGAACATTCTATTCCGCTCAAAAATTCTTCAATAACAACCTTGTTGCTTGCTGCACCAAATTGTCCGTCGAGCATTTCTTTTAGGGCATTTTGAGCCTCTCCCAAATCACTTATGATCAATACGCCTTTCCCGGCTGCAAGTCCATCAGCTTTTAAAACATAAGGCGCATTCATCGTTTTCAGAAACGATAGTCCTGCCGGCAGACTTTCGGCAGTAACAGCCAGATATTTTGCGGTAGGAATTTGATGACGCATCATAAATTCTTTGGCGAAATCTTTACTGCCTTCGAGCTGAGCTCCGAGTTTATATGGGCCTACAAATAAAATGTCTTTTAATTGCCCGTCATTCTTGAAAAAATCGTGTAATCCTTCACACAAAGGCACTTCCGGGCCAACCAACACTAAATCAATCTGATTGTCGAGGACTGCTTTCTTTAGATTTTTGAAGTCAGAAACGCCAATCGGAATGTTAGTCCCCAAAAGCGAAGTGCCGGCATTACCCGGCGCAATAAACAATTGTTTGAGTTTGGGCGATTGTTTGATTTTCCATGCCATTGCATGCTCTCTTCCTCCTGAACCAACAATTAAAATATTTATCATCATCATTAAATTTTGACAGCAGTGAGTTCCTTACTGCCTGCTGTTTATTCTTTTACTGTAGGGAATAGCTTTAAATTGGTAACCTTGTTCTTTCATCCATCGAATTGCTAACGGTAAGGTTTCGATCAGATTTTTTTTTGCTTTAATCGAATCATGAAACGTTATAATTGAACCAGGGCGAACAAAGTCTGTAATGTTACTGAATACCTCTTCTGGTTTTATACGGGAATCGTAATCGCATGAAATTAAATCCCACATAATTATCCTGAATTTATTTTTCAGGAAACGAAATTGTGAATTTTTCAACCAGCCATGAGGTGGTCTGAAAAGATCGGAATCGATATACAGTTCTGCTTTTTCAATGTTTCTGAAAAATACGTCATTCGTATGTTTCATGCCTTGCCAGTGGTTAAATGTATGATTACCCACAGAGTGACCGTCATTTAGAATTTGATTATACACTTCCGGATATTTCATCACATTTTCGCCGACACAAAAAAAAGTAGCCTTCACCTTTTCCTGTAAAAGCAAATCGAGTACCCAAGGGGTTATTTCCGGAATTGGCCCGTCATCAAATGTCAGGTAAACTATCTTTTCCGTTTCGTTAAATCGCCAAACAGCATCTTTGTATAGTGAAGTAACGAAGTGGGGTAAACGAACCCTGAGATCAAAACGTTTCATTATTTCAATGAACTATATCTTTCGAGATAACTGTTGAATGATGTAGACACCTCTTTTAATAGCTCTGGTTGATTGTTTCTGGTACTAATCATGCTCATTTCTCTCATGAAATACAAAATACGCTGAATTTCATCGTCAACTGAATTTCTCATCGGTCCGTCAAGTTTAAAGAAATAATCCAACTGCTCTTTATATCCGGTCATGATGGTATTAATGACTTCTTTTCCTTTTTCCGGCTGATTTGCTTTAAAATAGGTTTCTGCCATCATCATTGCAAAATAATTGAACGGCACAACTTTATTTGGAATCAGTTCAATGCAACGATCCAGAACTTTAGTCGCTTTTTCATTCTGACCTTCAGCAACCAACGTTTCTGCAAGGCGGTTGAATGTATTCCGGATATTCATCATCATCCGGCTGTTGTTTTCATCGATGTAAACTTTAGGGTCGTTCATATTTCCCCATTTAAAGCTTTCCATTACATTTTGGTACATCAGTTTTGAATCGACCTGACCCATATTAATACCATCTGATGTGGTTTTAACAGGAATCAATTTGTAAGCAAGTCCTTCGAGCTGGAAATAATCCTGAAGATTAAGGTATTTATCGCGGCCAATTGTAATTGCAAAATAGATCGGACGTTTCCAGTCGTTATTGGCGATCATATCCAAAACCATCAATTCGTCCTTGGTTATATAATGTTTACTGCTGAGATCTATTTTTAAAGTATCCACAATTTTATCGTAGTCTTTTGGCTCCACCACTTTATTCCTGATTACGGCTTCCTTATCAACAACCATAAACAGTTTTTTCGATGGAATATATGCGGCATAGTCTGCCTGTTCGAGTTTGGTTCTCGGATTTTCGTCCTTCACAAAATCGAGCGCTTTTTTCAGTTCAACAGAACCTTTCAATCGGGGATCTTCCATGAGATATACCACATCGCGTTTCCCCTGAACATATTGATCATGAGTAAAAGATATGGGTAGAGGTTCCGATTGGTAAGCTTTACTCTTCATCTGATCAATGTACCAATCAGTCTGGAAATAACTCAGGTTACAAACCCTTACATCATTTCTCACGCCTTCAACTTCCTGATTATACCACAACGGGAAAGTATCATTATCTCCATTGGTAAAGATAATTGCATTTGGTGCACAAGTATTCAGGTAATTAGCTCCGAAATCCCGGCAGGTGTAACGGTTAGAACGGTCATGGTCGTCCCAGTTTTCCGCTCCCATAATAACAGGAACCAACAACAGTGCCAACCCGCTTGAAACGCCTGCACTAATTGTATCCGGAGCATATTTTTTCAATCCTTCATATAGTGCAAGGACTCCAATTCCAATCCAGATAGTAAATGCATAAAAAGAACCAGCATAGGCATAATCACGTTCCCTTGGCTGTAACGGAGATTGATTCAGGTAAACAAGAATCGCAAATCCGGTCATCAGGAACAATAAAGTAACAGTCCATAAATCTTTTCTTCCTTCTATTCCTCGATTGTACATGAAAACGATTCCAATAATACCAAGGATGAAAGGCAAAAGATAATAGGTATTTCGTGCTTTATTATTTTTAAATTCCTGTGGAAGCGATTTCTGATCGCCCAAACGTTGAGAGTCGATGAAATTTATACCTGTAAGCCAATTCCCATTCGTGATTTCCCCATGGCTTTGTATGTCATTTTGTCGTCCGGCGAAATTCCACATAAAATATCTGAAATACATGTGACCGACCTGATACCGAAAGAAAAAAGTAAGATTTTCGCCGAAGGTTGGTAATTGTATTGTTTTTGCCTGACCATCTTCGTCGGTAATCTTAACGCTACGTCCTTTGATGCCTGCCCACTGTTTATATGCCTCAATATGCCCCGGCTCTCTGCTGTACATGCGCGGGAAAATAGTACACAAATTTGAATCATAGACTGGTTTTTGGCGCATGTCAGCGACAACATATTTTCCATCTTTCTGGATGTAGTATGGCTTGTCATCTACATACTTTTCGAGTGGAGTATTGTAATACTGGCCATAGACTAATGGCCTGTCGCCATATTGTTCCCTGTTCAGGTATCCGAGCAATGCAAATACGTTATCCGGACTATTCTGATCCATTGGAGGGTTGGCCGATGAACGTATAACAATCATTGCGAATGATGAATAGCCGATAAGGATAACAATTAAGCTAATCAGTACAGTGTTCCAAAGGATAAGTTTTTTTCGTACGGTGTAAAAAATTCCAAATACAATTGCTCCGACAAGAAGCAATGCATAAATAATAACACCAGTATTAAACGGAAGTCCAAATCCGTTTACAAAGAGCAATTCGAACCAGGTTGCAATGGTTATTACACCTGGAATAATACCGTACATAATAACACCCAGAATCACTAAGGATAAAGCTAAACTAAGCAAAATACCATTGCGGGTGGCCTTATATTTTCTGAAATAATAAACAAAAACGATAGCCGGAATTGCCAGCAGGTTTAAAAGGTGGACTCCGATAGAAAGACCCATTAAATAAGCAATCAGGATAATCCAGCGGTTGGCATTAGGTTCATCTGCTGAATCTTCCCATTTTAAAATTGCCCAAAATACAAGGGCGGTGAACAAGGACGAAGAAGCGTAAACCTCTCCTTCAACTGCTGAAAACCAGAAAGTATCAGAAAATGTATATGCTAATGCACCAACTACGCCGCTACCAAGAATAGCAATGATTTGTCCCGTAGTATATTCTCCTTCAGGTTTTATTAATTTTTTGGCCAAATGAGTAATGGTCCAGAAGAGTAGCAGGATAGTAAATGCACTTGCCAATGCCGACATGGAATTAATCATTACAGCTGCATTGGAAGCTCCACCACCCAGAATGGTAAAGAATCTGCCCAAAATCATAAAGAAAGGCGCGCCTGGGGGATGGCCAACTTCGAGTTTAAACGATGTAGTTATAAACTCGCCGCAATCCCAAAAGCTAGCGGTGGGTTCGATGGTTAATAAATAGGTTACTGCTGCAACCAGAAAAGTTATCCATCCAACAATATTGTTCAGTTGTTTAAATTTTTTCATTTTAAGGGCATTTTAACGCCTGCGAAGATAGCACATTCTTTCTAATCAGGATAGTAGAGATTTGAATTTTATTGGATTTTATATGTGTTAAAAGATTATAATAAATGGAATTAATCTAAAAGAAGATCTGATTTATAACGAAAAATGTTTTCGGGAAATGGAATAAAAAAAGCCCTCCGTTTCCGGAGGGCTTGTATATAATCATGCGATTTTTAATTAGTCTGCAAGATTGTAGCGGAAAAATTTGGTAACAGTCAGGTCTTTGTCCTGGCTTTTCAAAAAATCCCTTACAGTTTGTTTGTTTTCTTTAATGAAAGCCTGATTTAACAGGGTATTTTCTTTAAAGAATTTCTCAAGAGCCCCTTGTGAAATTTTATCAAGCATTGCTTCAGGTTTTCCTTCCTGACGGAATTTTTCCTTGGCAATTTCAAGCTCTTTTTCAGTAACTTCAGCAGGAACATCAGATTTATCAACAGCTACAGGATTCATAGCTGCGACTTGCATTGCTACATCTTTGGTTAACTGAGCATCAATACCGGCTTTATTAAAGCCAATCAAAGTTGACAATTTATTTCCCGGGTGAATATATGCAACAACTGTTTCTGCATCTAGCTTTGCAAAATATGGTAAATCAAGTTTTTCGCCAATTATACCAGTTTGTTCGATAACATGACTTTCAACTGAGCGACCATCAAGAAGAAGTGCTTTTACCGTATCCAGATCAGCTGCATTATTTGCAATAGCAGCGTCCAAAATGCGTTCAGCAAAAGCAACAAAAGCTTCATTTTTGGCAACGAAGTCTGTTTCACAGTTCAAAACAATCAGTGCACCCGATTTTTTTGATTCGTTTACTTTGGCCAGAACTACGCCTTCGGTAGCGGCCCTGTCAGCTCTTTTGCTGGCAACCAATTTACCTTTTTCGCGGATAATATCGATAGCACGGTTAAAATCGCCCTCAGCATCAGCCAGAGCTACTTTACAGTCCATCATACCAGCACCAGTTGCCTTACGCAACTTCATTACATCTGCTGCACTAATTTCCATAATGTTTTTCTATTTAATGGGTTGTTGAACGATTACTCATCAATCTCTTCGTCCTGATCATCATCAGAATCATCATCTTGAACTGGAGCATTTTTTTCGTCAGCAACTCTTGCTTTTCTATTTTTTACTTTTACTTCTTTTTCATCACCTTCTTTGTCACGTTCAACTTTACGTTCCGAAAGTCCTTCGCGAATTGCATCAGTCATTATTTTAACAATAAGGCTGACAGATTGTGATGCGTCGTCGTTAGCAGGAATAACGAAATCAATTCCTTCTGGCTCTGAGTTGGTATCAACCATTGCAAAAACAGGAATACCAAGACGTTTAGCTTCACGAACGGCAATTTTTTCTTTTAATACATCAACGATAAAAAGAGCAGCAGGAAGACGTGTTAAGTCTGAAATACTTCCTAACATTTTTTCGAGTTTAGCACGTTGACGGCTAATCTGAAGTTTTTCACGTTTTGAAAGTACATCCCAACTGCTGTCTTTGGTCATTTTATCGATGGAAATCATTTTCTTAACAGCTTTCCTGATTGTAGGAAAGTTGGTAAGCATACCACCTGGCCAACGCTCAGTAACGTAAGGCATGTTAACACTACTAACCAATTCCGAAACAATGTCTTTCGCTTGTTTCTTTGTGGCTACGAATAAAATTTTGCGACCTGATTTTGCAATCTGATTGAGTGCATTGGCTGCTTCGTCAACTTTGACGACAGTTTTTTGAAGATCGATAATGTGAATCCCGTTTTTCTCCATGAAGATATACGGAGCCATATTGGGATTCCACTTTCTTTTCAAGTGTCCAAAATGAACACCTGCATCTAATAATTCTTGAAAATTTGTTCTTGGCATCTTTTTACTTTTTTTTTATAAAAAATAGTCTCTTGAAAAGCAATTGCAGAGTAGCCCCTGCCCTATAAGGTGGGAGTCTGAGCAATTTAGATCCAAAGCAGAATATTTTTGTGCTAAAAATATTAACGTTTTGAGAACTGGAATCTTTTGCGTGCTTTTGGTTGACCTGGTTTTTTACGTTCAACCTCACGTGGATCTCTGGTCAGGAATCCGGCAGCTTTTAATGCTGGTCTGGATTCAGGATTGATTTCGAGCATAGCACGTGAAATACCTAAACGCAATGCTTCTGCCTGTCCGGTGATACCACCACCATCGAGGTTTACATTGATGTCATACTCACCAGCAACACCTAACAGATTCAACGGTTGCAAAACAACATACTGTAGGATTCCTGTTGGAAAATATTCAGCCAATTCTCTGTTATTGATTGTAATTTTTCCTTTGCCTTCGCTTACATAAACTCTGGCTACCGCAGATTTCCTACGACCTAACGCGTTTACTACTTCCATTAGTTATTATTTAATTGTATTTAAATCAATTACTTTTGGGCTCTGTGCTTCCTGTTTATGTTCTGAACCAACATACACTTTCAGGTTTCCAAAGATTTTACTTCCAAGACGATTCTTAGGTAACATCCCTTTAACTGCTTTTTCAATCAGTCTTTCAGGATATTTACTTAACAACTCAGCTGGAGTTTGTTTTTTCTGTCCTCCTGGATAGCCTGAATAACTCAAATAAATCTTGTCATTCAGTTTATTTCCTGTCAGACGCACTTTCTCTGCGTTGATAATAACCACGTTATCACCACAATCTACGTGAGGAGTGAAACTTGGTTTATTTTTTCCTCTTAGGATTTTAGCAACTTTACTTGCCAGACGTCCGAGAACCACATCAGTGGCATCAACGAGAACCCACTCTTTTGTTACCGTAGCTCTGTTCGCTGAAACGGTTTTGTAACTTAGTGTATCCACTTGCTTATTTTTAATAAATTAAATACCAACTCGCAATAATTTAACTTCCAATTGTTTAGAGTTTTAGTTTTTATCAACCCGGAATTGTTAATAAGATCTGCACACTCAACATTTTCAATTGTTTACAAGAACTACAAGTAAGGACAATATTCGGGACTGCAAAAGTATTTTCTTTTTTTTAATTTGCAAACTTTAAATCGAAGGATATTGAAAATTAACACAAAGATTTTCAATCAGTAGTATATAATGCTTCCATATGGCAAAACAAACCTTTCATAATTAAAAATGGTGAGTTCATTTATTTTTGGACTCTGAAGTGTTCTAATTCGTAATGTTTGTTATAACTTCATTCTTATTTTATAAGATTATTCTCAGGAAAACGGATGTTCTAATTGGTTTTTGTCGGATTGAAATCTGCAAAATCAGCTCTTTATAAACCTTGAAAAGAATGATAACAATAGTTAAACGAATTAATATTGGTCTGATAATCGGTATTTCAATATTACTAGTGTCTGGCTTGTTTTTTATGGCTAAAGGGAAAGAACAGTTGTCCGAAGACATTCTGTTTTTTGCTTCAATTGCTTTTCCTTTTTTCCTTGGAGCAAAAGGAATTGAATACATGATTGAAAACCAACTTTTGAAAGCATTTTTGTTTATTCTCTTACTATCACTGGTTTGTATTTCATTGATCATCTTCGTTTTCATCTAGAAGTAATTATCGTGCGGTATTTTCGTTTAGATTTGTAATTTTAAACGACAAATCGTGCCAGGATGACCAATTCTTTCAAGCAATACATTCCGAATTACTCTCAAGTCTACCTTGGATTGCTTTTGGCAATGGCAGTTAGCCTTCCCTTGTCGAAGGGATTGATGAGTATTTTTACCGGAGCTCTGATGTTAAACTGGCTTGTCGATGGACAATTTCCTGGTAAGTTAAAGCGGTTAAAAGAAAGAAAATCGGCATTAATGCTTATCTCCGTATTTTTCGTATATCTGTTTGGTTTACTTTGGACCAACAGTACAGAGTGGGGAATGCAAGACATTAAAATTCAACTTCCATTATTAATACTTCCTCTTGTAATTAGTACATCATTAGAATTGAACTATTTACAGGTTAAGCGCATTGTTTATTTTTTTTCTGCAGCGGTGGTTATTGCGTCGTTATGCAGCATATGGGTTCTGTTGGGATTTTCAGGCAAGACCATTCAAAATCCTCGTGAAATGTCTTTGTTTATTTCGCATATCAGGTTCGCTCTTTTAATTAACATCAGTATTTATTCTCTGGGTTGGTATTTCCTGAATAAAGAGAAAAAGAGTTTCACTGAAAAGGTATTACTTATTCTGGCAATTGTTTGGTTAAGTATTTTTCTGGTAATACTGAAGTCGGCAACAGGATGGATTGTATTTCTGATCGTTTCGGCCGCAATTGTTTTTCAAGGTATTTTTAGGATTAAAAAACTTGTGTGGCGTATTGCACTGCTTGCAATTTTGCTTTCCATTTTTATTTTACCTTCAGCATACGTTGCTTATGTAGTACAACAGTTCTATGATATTGAAACATTGCCTGAAAATATTGAACAGGAAAGAACCAATAAGGGAAATCTTTATTCGTATGATTTTGATAATAAACAACTGGAGAATGGTCATTACACATTCTTGTTTGTAAATCAGGAGGAAATGCGCGAAGTATGGAACAAACGAAGCAAAATAAATTACGACAGCACGTCTGCATCGGGTTATAATAAGTTTGTTCTTATCAGGTATGTTACTTCAAAAGGATACCGCAAAGATGCTGATGGGCTTGAACAATTAACCGGGGATGACATCAGGAATATCGAAAACGGGATGACGAACTGTCGTTTTGTGAATCCCATATCGCTTTATAATCGGGTTTATCAGGTTATATGGGAAATAGATGAGTACCGGAAAGGTGGAAATCCTTCGGGTCATTCGGTTTCGCAGCGACTTGAATATTATAAAATGGCCTTTGAGATCATTCAGGAAAACTTTTGGTTCGGCCACGGAACCGGAGGATATTACAAGGCCTACCAGGAAAAGTATGATCAGAATAAATTCTTTCAGAAGCAGGATTACAGGCAGCGATCGCACAATATGTTTCTGAGTTACTGGATTGATTTTGGGCTGATTGGATTGGTTTATATTTGTTTTGCATTGGTTTATCCCATAATTCTTGAACGTAAAGCAACTAGTTTTCTCCTGATGGTTTTCTTTTTGATCGTTGTGATTTCGTTTATGAATGAAGATACCTTAAACAACCACGATGCTATATCGTTTTTTTCATTCTTTTATCCCCTGTATTTATATTCGAAGCACGAAAAACCTTTGGAGATATTAAATAATTGATGTTTAAATCCGGAATTTGAAGAATGAATAATCGTTTTCCTCCCGATTTTTTTCTACATGATGTATTGGAAGTGGCACCCGCACTTCTTGGTAAAGTACTGGTTCGCCAGTTTGAGGATGGTCGGATTGAAAGATACCGGATTACTGAAACCGAAGCCTATCGGGGTATGGAAGATTTAGCATGCCATGCCAGCAAAGGGCGAACACCTCGAACAGAAGTGATGTTTCAGAAAGGCGGAACTGTTTACGTTTACCTGATTTATGGAATGTATTGGATGTTGAATCTGGTAACCGGGGCAGAAGACGATGCCTCTGCTGTTCTGATTCGCGGTATCGAAGGTTTCTCAGGGCCGGGGCGCGTTGGGCGCGAACTTAAGCTCGACAAATCATTTTATGGAGAAAGCTTGATTGACTCGCCACGAATTTGGATTGAAAATGCAGATCCTGTTACTGAAATCAGAACTTCAAAACGGATTGGGATTGATTATGCTGGAGAAGAATGGGCTAATAAATTGTGGCGGTTTTACCTTTGATAACTAAAACTTCTTTAGCAAAAAGTCCTGATTCAGGAGCAAAAAGAAACCATAGCTGTATGAAAAATCGCCTGTTGGCACATCCCAAAAAGTTTCGATCTGGAAAGCGGCACGGGCTCCTTTTGTAATGGTCTTTTGCCAGAAGTATTTGGCCGAAACAATTGACCGATCTGGTTGACTAATTGATGGGTCGTTATCCATAAACGATTGATAGAGCAAACGTCCTTTGGGAGCAATAAACTGGAACGCATTCCAATAGCTGAGCGAAAGCCGTGAATTACGTGTTTGAGCGCTGGTTTCAATTAAATATGCATGTCCCTGGTTAAATGGTAGTGTATTGGAATCTTTGGTAACGGCGTCGTAGCCAAACCAGTAACCATTCAGATTGATTGTTTTAATTTTCTGTCCTACATTCATCGTCATTTCCCAGCCAGCGGCAAAATTGGCATGGGTCTGAACCCTAGGGCGAACACCGTTTACTCCCGAATTAATTTCACCACCCTGATGATAAAACAATACCTGAACGGGAAGTTTGACTGATAACTCGGAATTTTGATAAGCCATGTAGTTACCAGTTAATCCAAAAGTAAAATGTTCCTGAAAGGGATCATCTTTTTGTATGAATTGCTCCCAGCTCACCCATGTTTGTGTGTTGAGCTTTGCTCCTGAATAAAGAAATTGAAGTCCGGCTTCCGGCTTATCGGTATAAATTCGTTCGGGTTCCCAAAGTTGTTCCGCGAGTCCGTGTAGGTTGTTCTGGTTGAGATTACCCGTAACAACTGAAAAACGATCAGAAAAACGGTATCTGGCCGAAAACCAGGGCTGAGCATTCACCAGGTTATCTTTCCCATTGTATTTAATCAAATGTGCGCCGGTTTCGATTGACAGACCTTCGGCCAATGAAAATGTAAGTTTAGGGCGCAACATCGCACCAGTAAGTGTATATCCGTCGACAAAATTACCAAGGTATTCGTTGTTCTGAAAAAATCCGAGACTTTCAATTCTGAAATTTAATTGGCTTCCAGTCGTATCCTGTTTTTCGTTATACGACGAGGCAAAGCTCTGAAAATCCTGCGCACTGACATGAATTGTCAATGCTAATGTAAACAGAAGTATCCCGGGAATATATTTTTTCAACATACGAATGTGATTCAGATATCGATGTATTGCTATTTTTTCGGAAGGATAAACCGATCATACAAAAATAAGAGAACTACCGAACTTAATGCCACCGAACTGAAAATAATCCAGATGGATTGCGGATGGTAGCTGGTCCATAGAAAATCGGTCAATTGCTGCTGATTAAAATTCATTTGTTTGGCAGCTTCATTTAAATAATCTGTTTTAGTAAACGAATCACTAACTTCTGGAATGGATAAGCCCCGTTTGAAAACCTCAGCTTTCAGGAGATAAAGTTTATCGGCTATTTTCTCGTAAGGTGCACCCGACAGATATCCGGCAATCTGGTGCCCAAGAGCAATGGGTAAAAACGATGATCCCATATATAAAGCCTTTTTGTCGGGAGGCGCAATACTTCCAACATACTCCGTGTATTTTGGTGAACTGCCCATTTCTCCCAGACCAAAAATCAGGAGGCCCAAAAGAATCATCCAGCCATTCTGAAAAGAGAACATCATTCCAAGTCCACCTGCCAAAACCAGAATCCCGCCCATCATTGCGTTAAGTGGTCTGAAACGCATCACAAAAGCCGAAACTGCAATCTGGAAAACAATGATAAAAAAAGCATCCATACTACCTAGTGTCAACGCAACTGTACCGGGATCAGAACCAATCAGTTCTGCCAGCCAGGGTGAAAATGAATGAACACTGTTGTATAAATTTGTAGTATTTACCCAATCGACTACAAAATTGGGGAAAGAATAATACAGCTGATTAAATGCGGCCCAAAATAGGGACATGATGAGTAAAAACGTGGCATATCTCCAGTTGGTTAAGGTGATAAATATGTTTTTGAAGGCTTGTTTAATGGTTTTCAGTACGCCGGATGTACTTTCATCGCGCGGAGGATCTTTGAAAAACAAAAAGGTAATTAACAAGTTTATCATTATTGAGGCGATCGACAACAGGAAAACGAAGTTCCAGCCTTTTCCCAATACTATTCCGGCAACAAAAGGTCCTATCCAGCCTCCAATATTCACCATCATGTAAAAAATTCCAAATCCAATTGATGATGTTTCCGGAGTGGTCGTCTTGGAGATCATGGCCGAAATGATGGGTTTGAAAAATGCTCCACCAACACAAATCCAAATGAATGAAACAAAGACCATCCCGAAACTTTCAAAGTTTTGGATCATGAAAAATCCGGAAATATAGAGAATGAACGCAAGGAACAGTATCTTTCTATACCCGACCCTGTCGGCAATTGCACCGGTTATAATCGGAAGGAAATAAAGCAACATGGATCCCGTGCCCATGATAATCCCTTTTTGTTCCGGAGAGAAACCCATTGCTCCGGTTTCTTTCGATCCTACCAGAAACAGGCCAAAGCCCATGTAAAAACCATACCAGGCATACCGTTCGAAAAGTTCTATGATATTTGAGATCCAAAATATGGAGGGATACTTTTTAAAAATACTAAGATTCGACATTTGAAATCAACTTAAAATTTGGATTCGAAAAGTAGTAAAAAATTGATAAGCATTTGTTCTTTTATCACAATTCGGAAACGGAAGGTTTGATGTGATTGACTGAAATTATAGGTTTCCAGTAATTTAGGATTAAAAAAGTAATGTCGAAATTTGAAGAATTATATCTCCAAATTTCGACATTTTATCAGGTTGGATTTTCCAATGAAAACCTAAGATGTTATGCTTTAGGGTTTTTGGTAACAACAGGCCTGTTCCCTTCCTGTTGTCTGTTTCCCTGAGGTCTTCTCGACCGGTTATTCCGGTTTTTCTTTGGTGCTGGTTTGGTAAAGAATTTCTGATCCAGCTCACCAACATTCATCATATTTTCTTTCTTGATTTCAGGTTCGGTGTATCCGTCAATCGAAGGTTTTTGCCCGCGCTTGTTCAGATTCAGAAACTTTTTAACGTCCTCCAAATCGAGCACAAAGGTGGGGCCTGCAAATTTTTCGTACATGTACCAGATTTTTTTCTGCAGAATATCGGTTTTAAAATGCCTTGCAAAACCCTTGTCTGTTTCAATCGTTAACAGTTCATTTGGAAAATCTTCCAAAGCTTCGAGGTAATGATCGAGTTCGTAGGTAAGACAACATTTGAGTTTACCGCATCGGCCAGCCATTTTCTCAGCATTTGGCGATAGCCCCTGCTTGATGGCAGCATCCGAAGTAACGCTTGTGAAGTCTGTTCTCCAGGTTGAACAGCATAAAGCCCGTCCACATGATCCAATTCCACCAATCCGGCCAGCTTCCTGCCGGACTCCGATCTGTTTCATCTCAATTTTGATGTTGAACTCTCTGGCGTATAATTTAATCAGTTCACGGAAATCGACCCGGTCGTCCGCAATGTAATAGAAAATTGCTTTGTTATTATCGCCACGAAATTCTACATCGCCGATTTTCATGTTCAAATTCAGATCGTTTGCCAGCTCTCTGGCCCTGATCATTACTTTATTTTCGCGCGCTTTCGCCTCTTCCCATTTTACAACATCTGAAGGTGTTGCTTTTCGGTAAATCTTGTTCCACTCGTAACGCTCCGGTTTCTTAACTTTCCTTTTAAACTGAAGCTCCGCAAGTTTTCCGGTAAGGGAAACTGCACCAACATCGTGTCCCGGCGAACTGGAAACCACCACCAATTCGTCTCTTTTTAATCGAATTCCTTCTTCATTCCGGAAAAACTCTTTCCGGGTTCCTTTAAACCGTATTTCAACAATATTCGATTCGTTTGTAGTGTCAGGTATATCGTTGAGCCAGTCGTAAGTGCCTAGCATTGCTGGTCGGTCAAGGTCATTATTTGTACTGCATCCGCTGCATCCCATATCTCTCTTGTTTTAAATCAAAGGGACAATATTATCAATTTTTGTGCAGACTTGCTATTTTTATTCTGTCTAAATAACAAAGATGGAATTCGAGTGGCTGCAATTCGGATTACTAAAAGATATTTGATTAGGACCTGTTTTCACGAAAATCTAATCAATCTGTAATTCTGTATTGTATCAAAAACTATATCTTTATCACCAAAAATTACCATATGAATGTGCGCCTTCTTCTCCTGACTTTTCTTTCAATTCTGATGTTTCAGCCCGGATTAAATGCTCAGCAGTTAAGTCCTGAAGCAACCATTAGTATTTTAACCTGTGATCCGGGCAATGATGTAGCTGAGATGTATGGTCATTCTGCAATCAGGATTTTGGATCCGATGCAGAAACTAGATGCCGTCTTTAATTATGGTATTTATAGTTTCGAAACACCCAATTTTATCTATAAGTTCGCTAAAGGTCAGACTGATTATTTAATGATTGGCGAAAAGTTTATGAGGTTTTTTCCACAGTATGAAAAAGAAAAACGCAGTGTTTACGAGCAGGTTTTAAACCTTTCAACTGATGGGAAAAATCAATTGTTTCAGGCTCTTCTGAATAACGCAAAACCCGAAAATCGGCTATACCGGTACAATTTTTTCATGGACAACTGTGCAACCCGTGTTCGGGATATGATTGAAAAAAATGCGGGTGTAAAAGTTACTTTTCCAGATAATCATCCAAAAGATAGTTACCGCGATCTCATCAAAAAATTTCATCATTCTTTTAGATGGACTGATTTAGGAATTGATTTGCTGGTTGGTAAAAAAGCCGATGAGACAGTTTCGGCCTACGGACAAATGTTTTTGCCGGAGTACCTGATGGATCAGTTTTCCAGAGCTGAAATTACAGTCGATGGAAAAACTCAGCCATTGGTTCTGGAAACGCGCACTTTGGTTGACTTTCCTAATTCAAAAGAAAATTCAGATTTGCCTTGGCCATCATTTGTTTTCGGTTTTATATTCCTGATTGTTTCCGGTATTTCCGTTCACGGATTTTTCAGGAAAAAGAATACTGATTGGCTCGATTATTTGCTATTTTCGATTACCGGATTTGCCGGGCTGATTATTGGCTGGTTTACTCTTTATTCGGAACATCCGGCAATGAGTCCGAATTACAATCTTTTTTGGGCTTTCCCTCTCAATTTGCTCTTTGCCGGATTGTGGACAGTTAAGAAATGGAGAACGATAACCCACTTTTATTTCTGGCTTTCCGGAGGTGTTATACTGCTTTTATTTGTATCCGGGCAAGTGTTCAATCCGGCAGTTTATTTTATTGTTTTTACTTTACTGGTGCGGGTTGTGGTTAATTTACTTCCCATGAGGAAGTAGGCATATTCAGTCTCAGTAAGCAGTAAAAATTTGTCATTTGTGATCATTTACTTCAATTCATTTATCGTAAAAACCTTGCTTCTATTGGTTGTAAATGACTAAAGTAAGGTCTGCGTATTTAATCAACTCTTTGAATCTTTCGGTTTAGCGGGCGTTCAATCGAGATTGGAACTTTCTCTTCAATGATGCTGCTTGAATCCAAACCTAGCGCTTTTACATCGTTGATACTAAGTAATTTGGTGAAAGAATGAAGTCCCATAATCATTGTTTCCCACGGAGATAATTTATAGTCTTGTGTCATAACCCTATCCAGGTTGACAAACAGGAAGTCGGCCGGGAAGTGATGTTTCTTAAGCGATTCGTAAGAACTGCTGAGTTTTATTTCACCATTTGCAACCATGTCTTTCAATACTTCCTTAAAATAAAGATTAATACGCGGTTCGATTTTAAATCCAAGATGGAAATCGATCCGAATAAGTGTTCCGGGAATAAACTGATTGACTTCATAGCTGAACGTATCCGGTTCATCGACAATATTTACATGAAGTAACCAATATGTTTGTGCCCGCTTAGGCTGCTTGTTGAATATCGAATACATGATTTTTGATTCGATCTGATTTTGGTAATTTGCTTTGATGATATATACCAGATTTGTTGCTATTTGCGGGATTGTTTTATCGTCGCTCAAATCCTTAAACAGGTGCAGATATTTGTTTACATTCGAGAAGCTGATGTGTCTGTTTTTGATTCTTCGACCCCAAAACCATCCAATCATCACCAGAAAAAATACACAAGCCAATGCGATGGAGAACCATCCGCCATTCGAAAATTTATGCATGTTTGCCATCAGAAACGAACCTTCGATGGAGCCAAACAGAATAGCCAGAAATCCGAGCAGCAAAATATGGACATTCTTTTCCTTCAGGTAATGAATCAACAGCAGTGAAGTCATGATCATCGTAATTGTTATCGATAAGCCATATGCTGCTTCCATGTTTGCCGATTCCTGAAAGAAGAGAACCACAAAACAGACGAATACCCATAAAAGCCAGTTCACAAAAGGAATGTAAACCTGACCTTTTATATTTGTTGGGTGCAGTACTTTTATTTTTGGCCAGAAATTCAATGAGACGGCCTCGCTAATCAAAGTGTACGAACCGGTAATCAATGCCTGACTGGCAATAACTGCAGCAGCAGTAGAAATTAATATTCCGGGGAAAAGAAACCAGGGTGGCATGATGGAATAAAAAGGGTTTGAGCCTTCAACTGCATGTGGATGCGCCATTAGCCATGCACCCTGACCAAAGTAATTTAAGAGGAGCGAAATTTTAACAAATATCCACGAAACCCGGATATTCTTAATCCCGCAATGACCCAGATCGGAATATAAAGCTTCGGCTCCGGTAGTACATAAAAATACAGCTCCAAGCAAAATAAATCCGTTCGGGTATTCTGTCAAGAAGTCATATGCATAAACCGGATTAATCGCGTTCAAAATTTCAGGATAAGTGACTAACTGAATAAATCCCAGAGTTGAGAGCATAACAAACCAAACAACCATAATTGGTCCAAATGATTTTCCGATAAATTTCGTTCCAAACTGCTGAACAAAAAACAGGACAGTAATTATGATTAAAACTACCGGAATTACCGGAATGTTGGGATTAATGAGTCGCAAACCTTCGATAGAAGATGAAACAGTAATCGATGGGGTAATTACGCCGTCAGCTAAAAGGGCGCTTCCACCAATCATGGTTAGTGTTGCTGCCCATGTCGATTTCTTTTTCATCAGGGCAAACAAAGCAAATATACCACCCTCTCCATGGTTGTCGGCTCGTAAAGTGATGATCACATATTTGAGTGTAGTTTGCAGTGTAAGTGTCCAGAATACGAGGGAAAGTGCTCCGTAGACCAACAGTTTGTCGAATTGTTCGGCTCCTGAAATAATTGCCTTTACGACATATAACGGACTGGTACCAATATCACCGAAAACGATTCCAATGGTTATTAGCAATCCGGCAAAGGTAATTTTGTTCAATGGTGAATGCTGATTCGTCTCCGACATTTCATCCGATTATATAAGTGCGCGGCAAAGTTACATACATTATGGGTCATGTTATTGTGTGCGATACGGCTAATCTCCGGAATTTCTTTATTTCTTAAGAAAAGGAGAGTTCGACAGGAGCAAAACATCCGTTTTCCCGGGTCTGGCGATTGGATTTTATCCAGTGAAAAAATCTTTTCAGAAATCAATATTGGTGTCATTAAATTTATACATTTGAATCGAATTTATACACACATGAACGCTCTGAAAAACATAGGGTTATCGTTTCTTATTTTACTGCTTTTTGGAAGTAATAATTTTGCATCTCACATTGCATCTGAGCAATGTGCAAAGATTATTTCTACGGAATCAGAAACATCGGTACAGACTCCCGAAATCCTAAACCATACTTATCCTGTTTTTCTCGAAATAGAAGGGGCTAACTCTTCTCAAACAATTACCGAAGTTCATCGGTTTGGTTCAATTGCAATTCTGGCCAATCGGATTGTTCCTGTCAATTACAACTTCAGGAGCATTAAATCTCTCCCGGCGCCAGTCAATGTTAATTCTCCGGTTCCAATTTTTATTAGGGGGCATGCACTCCTGAATTAGCCAATACTCACATCCGTTTGCCGTAAAATGTATAAGCATTTCAGGTGATCAAGTCGCAAAAGGAATTTTGGATTTTCATCTTTACGGATTGAGTGAAATATATTCCGGTATTCAAAAGATAAGAAATTGGTATCCATGAGTTTACTCAAGGCTATTCAAAAGTTATTTGATGGTCATTAAGTTGGCAAGAAGTTGAAAACAGGTAAATAACGGACAACAATTAGAATCTATCCGGAAGATTATAAATGGGTTTAAATTGAAATAAAATGGAAAATCAAATACAGGCCAATGAGCCAAAGAAGAAAAAAATGAACGATTTTATTGTTACTTTCATAGGAATTGCGGTTTTTATTCTGGCATTAATACTTCTGAAATATGCGATGGGAGCTTTCCATCTGATCTAGAATTTTATTGGTTTATCAAATACACTTAAGCCATGTCGGTGAGAAATCGCTGATATGGCTTTTTTTATACCTGATTTTCGCTTCGTTTTATGCGTCATTTTATTAGTAGTCTGATAGATAAGCTCTTTGTTTTTAATTTCGCATTATTATCTTTGTGCTGCTTAATCTTTTCAAAATTATGAACATCGAAGAACTTAGGGAATATTGCTTGACAAAAGCCGGTGTTACAGAAGAATTTCCATTTGGAGAAACAACTCTGGTTTTTAAAGTGATGGGTAAAATGTTTGCACTTACCAACCTGGAAGGTGACTGGAATCTGGCTCTAAAGTGTGACCCCGAAAGGGCTATTGAACTGCGGGAAGAACATCCTGCTATTTTGCCGGGATACCATATGAATAAGGTTCATTGGAACACAGTGCGAATGGATGGCTCCCTCAGTCGAAATCTCGTTCTGGAATTAATAGACCATTCGTACCATTTAGTGGTTGATAAGCTGCCATTGAAGTTAAGACAAGAATTAAAAGAAAAGTGAACAGATTTAAAGACAAGGCTTCTTGTGAGAAAAGTAGAAATATGAAATAAAAATGGAATTATGGAAACATACGAGCTAAAGGGAGAGGAATACATTGAGCTAATCAAATTGCTAAAAACCATGCGGATAAGCGAGTCGGGTGGACAAGCCAAGCTAATGGTTGAAGATGGGCTTGTTTTTAGAAACGGAGAGCAGGAATTTCGAAAAAGAGCTAAACTAAGATCGGGCGATGTCATTGAGATTTTCGAGTTTAAAATCAAGGTGGTTTAATTCTGGAATTTTTCTTGGAATTTTTAGTCTAAATTAGAAAACACATTGATAATAATCAATTTTGATCAATGAACTCAGGGGTTTGATATCTTTAAACCGTATTTTGATAGTTAAGGTTTTCTAATTCAAAGTATAAAACTATTTTTACAATGATTTGGTGGATTTTAGGTAGATTTTGTGTGTAATGAAGAGATTTTTAAGTGTTTGTAATCCTAACCTTTGGACTGGTTTATCTTCAGAAATGGAGTGTCAGATTTTTATTCTAAAAACTCATCCTATTTCGGGTGTAAAAATTTCTATTTATTCTTCCAATTTCCATATTAATAATTCTTCAAAGTACTTTGCTTTGGGCTGTAACTCTCTCCAATTCACCAACCTAAAACACCAAAGCGTATGATGAGAAATTTACTTCAGGTTAAAAATCTTCTGTTTTTTTGTTTATTTCTTACTTTGCTGGGGCTTAGTAATTCTGGATTGGGGCAAACGACTATTATCTCCGAAGGATTTAACAATTCATCTTCTTTATTTACACTAAATGGTGGTACATACTATACAGGAAATTCCGCGACTAACGACACACCAGCCAATTCTCCGTTTGCGATTGAAGGCACTCATAGCCGAGGATTAAGCAACGGAACAGCCACTCTTGCGTCATCAAATATCAATACTACCGGATATTCAAACATTACCCTCTCCTTAAGGGCGGCTTCATTTGCAATAAATGATAATTCAGGAATGGAGAATAATGATTATGTCGGAATAGAAATAAGTACGAATGGAGGAGCAAATTATACAACTTATCTTACAGTAACAGGAAATAATAGCTCGAATTGGGCATATAGCGCTACAGGAATCGCCTCTACATCTTATGGAACTGCTGCTACTTTTAGTCCGTCAGGTGGTGGAACTAGAGCAACTGATGGATATAGCACCCTTATCATAACAAATTTGCCGGCTATAAGTAATCTTCGGGTCATAATTACAATGGATAACAGTACTATTTCCGAAAGATGGGTTATAGATGACTTTAAAATAACCGGGACTGCTTTTGTTCCAACTTCCCCATATAAAATTACTACACCAGGCACTTCAACTTTTACTGTCCCTCCCGGTGTTACTCAACTAACAGTAGAATGCTGGGGCGGTGGGGGCGGCGGTCACAATACAAAAAATAGAGGTGGTGGTGGAGGTGCATATGCTGGAAATTTTAATTTGGCAGTTACTCCTGGCACTACTTATTCTGTGACTGTTGGTACAAGCTCTGCTGTCGGAGTGGGTGAGGATGGAGGAACTTCAAGTTTTGGATCTGATGTAGTAGCAGTAGGTGGCAAAGGTGGAGGTGATGGAGGACAGGCATCGTTATGTACCGGGACAATTAAATATTCTGGAGGCAATGGCGGATATAGTACCGGAAATGGTGGAGCTGGTGGAGGGGGATCAGCTGGCTCCGGAGGTAATGGAGGTAATGGAGGTAATACTGCAAATAACAATGGAGGGGCAGGTGGCATTGCAGGATCAGCTGGAGTTGGAAGTGCAGGAGTCGTTGGTGGAGATGGAGGCTCTAGATATAATGATGGAGTAGCAGGTTCTTTCCCTGGCGGGGGTGGGGGTGAACGTGGTGACGATAGTAATGGAGCTGGGAGCGGCGGTGGAGGAAATGGTCAGGTAATTATTAGCTGGAGTAGCTGCCCAACATATAGTATTACGAGTACAACTGCTACACCAGTAATTTGTGCGGGAAGTTCATCCCTAGTTTCACTTTCCAATACGACTGCATCCAATCTTCCGGTTGGTAATTATACTGTAACTTATGATCTGAGCAGTCCAAATGGTGCAACGGGCCTTACTGCGAATATGACAGTGACAACTGCGGGCGACGGATCGTTTACTACATCCTCGTTAGCAAATATTGGAAATACAACGGTTACTATTACAAATCTCACATTAGGTTCTTGCAGTAATTCCGTTAGCAGTAATAATACTGCAAGTACATTAGTTGCAGAAACTGGAACGTGGTTGGGTACAACTAGTACTGATTGGAATACTGCATCAAACTGGTGTGGAGGAATACCCATGGCAACTACAGATGTAACCATTCCTTCGTTGGCAGTCTATCAACCTATCATTGGTGCCGCAGGAGGACTATGTCGTGACATAAATATTGGCAGTGGTGCTTCTTTGACCATTAGTGGGTCAAATGTATTGACAATCAGTGGTAACTGGACGAATAATGGCTCTTTTACTCCCAATACGAGTACCGTAGTGTATAATGGTTCGTCACAAATTATTGGATCAGTAGATTACTTTAATCTTACCCTTTCAGGCGGTGGAACTAAAACCTTACAGACGGGAACCAAAAATATAGGTGGCAATTTTACCATGACCAGTAATTCTACAACTACATCTGCAGTCGTTGGATTAACTATTGGTGGCAATGTTTATTTAGAAACCAGTACATTTTTTACCAGCGGACCTTTCACGCACAACGTTGGGGGTAACTGGACAAATAATGGATGGGGTGCAACATTTACTCCGGGAACTGGAACAATAAATTTCACGGGGAATGATGCAATAATAAATGGAACGAACGCAACACAGAATTTTAATAATATTATTATTTCGAAAACAACAGGCCAGACACTAAGTGTGGGGGGAAGTACTACAACGCTGACTGTTGGAGGAACTTTTACCGAAACCTCGGGCAATTTTGCTGCTCCGGCGACCATGTCTGTAGGAGGTGATCTGACTTTAACTTCCGGTACTTTTAGTGTAGGATCAAATGTGATTGTATCAGGAAATTGGGTGAATAATGGAGGAGCTATTAGTCCAGGTGCAGGAACCGTGACAATGAATGGCGTTACTAAGATCATTGGAGGAACTGCATCGACAGCTTTTAGTAATCTGACCATTGGAAATGCTGCCAGAATTGCGCTTGCTAACAATCAAGCTGTAACCGGAGTATTAACTTTAGCAAATGGTGTGTTAAGTCTTGGTGCATACAATTTAACCTTGGGGGCATCGTCCTCCGTTTCGGCTTCTTCTTATTATACAACGAATATGATAGTTGCTGATGGTACCGGGGAATTAAGAAAAATATTTACTGGCGCAGGTTCATTTATGTTCCCAATTGGTGATAACAGCGATGGTACAGCAAACTATTCGCCAATGACTATCAGTTTTGCCTCCGGTACTTTTGCCGGAGGAGCATATGCCGGAGTAAGTGTGACTGATGCAAAACATCCGAATAACACCAGCACTACTAATTATTTGAGCAGATATTGGACAGTAAGTCAATCGGGCATTACATCATTTTCAAGTACCGTTACTGGAAACTATGAGTATGGTGCTGATATTTCTGGTCAGGAATATCTTCAAAATGCTGCCGAATATACTGGTTCATTTCCTTGGAATACATATTCAGCGTTGGCATCTAGTACTTTGACTGCAACTGGTGTTACTGCTTTTGGAGATTTTACCGGTATGGAAGTACCCCCCATCTCCGTTTCTCCGGGTTCCCTTTCTGGTTTTACTTATATTTTAGGATCGGGTCCTTCGGCTCAGCAACAATTCAATGTAAGTGGAGCCAATCTTACCGCCAACCTGGTAATTACTCCTCCTGCCGATTTTGAAATTTCTTTGGGGAGCGGATTTCAATCAACCCCGATAACGCTGACTCAGAGTGGTGGGGTGGTAAGCAATACAGTTATTTATGCCCGCTTAAAATCGGGATTATCCGTTGGAAATTATAATTCAGAAAATGTGGTAGTTTCCTCATCCGGTAAAACTTCACAAAATGTGACTTTGTCAGGATCCGTAACGAGTTTAAGTGCGGAGACCTCCTTCTGGTATAAAGCCGATGTTGGAGTAAACGGAAATGTGACCTCCTGGAACGACCAAACAAGCAATGGGAATAATGCAATCAATTCTGCTGGTAACGTTTCTCTTTTAGCAAACAATATAAATTTTAATCCCTCATTGCAGTTTACCAATTTAAACCGGCAGTTCTTAACCCAAAACAACGCAACTGTCCGTACATTTATCTTAGTTGTTCTTCCAACTTCAACAACTGATCTTGCGGGGCTGATTGGAGCAGGTACAGACAAAGGAATTAGATTAAGTAATGATGTAAGTGATGGTATAGAAGACGCATCGTGGAGAGGGGATAATAACGCAGATGATTGGTATAGTGGTGGAAGTAGCCGTATAAATGGAGTTGCTTCATATTTGCATAATTTTAAATGGCACATTGTCAATCAGACCCGCACCAGTACATTAACCAGCCAGTATTATTTAGGTGGCTATTTTTCTGGTAGGTCTTTCTCTGGGAATATTGCCGAAGTAATTGCTTACAACAATGATCCTACGGATGGTGCTGTTGAATCTTATTTGGCTCTTAAATATGGGATTACATTAGGTAGCACAAGTAATGCAATTGACTATGTTAATCCTTCAGGATCAGTAATCTGGGCAGGCAGCAATACCTACCAAAATGATGTTGCTGGTTTAGGATATGATGGAGCGTATGGTTTAAATCAAAAAGTTTCGTCAAGCATCAATGTCGCCTCTGGTTCATCAAGGGTGGTAATGGCAACCACGAACGATTTCTCTACTTCAAATATTTCCGGATCACGAACGGCATTGTCGAATGGCCAGTATCTAATATGGGGACATAATAATTTAGCCGTTGGTGCATTAATTACAGATGGTGGTTTTGACAGAGTTTCCAGAATATGGAAAACGCAAAATACCGGGGTTTCCTCAAATATTAATCTTCAGATTGATTTAACCGGATTTCCAGCGCCTTTATCAGGTTTAAATTTAATTCTGGATAATGATGGCAATTTTGATAATGGGGGAACAACTGTTGTACCACTTACCAATAGTTCCGGAAATCTGTATACTGCAAGTGTAAATTTTTCTACCGGAACTTCTTATTTTACCATTGGAAAATGTAAACCGGTTTCCGTTACAGTTAATTCTCCGGTTATTTGCGCTGGTTCAGGAGGAGCTACAATAACCGCTTCACCAACTCCTGCAGGGACATATAATTACTCATGGACAGTGCCGGGAGGAGCAACCAATCCGGGAAATGTCAATAGTTTCAATGCTACGATTTCAGGTGCTTACAGCGTAGTTGTTATTAATATTGGAGGTTGTACAGCAAATGCATCAGGAACATTAACTGTTAATCCCCTTCCAATTGCAACTATAGTTTATTCAGGATCTCCCTATTGTGCAAGCGGAACTGCCAATGTAACACAAACTGGTCAGGCGGGTGGTACTTATAGTTCGACTTCAGGATTGTCTATAAACAGTTCGAGCGGAGCTATAAATCTTAACACGAGCACTGTTAGTACCTATACAGTAACTTATAGTTTTACGAACGGTACATGTCTAAATACGACAACCACCAATGTTACAATAAATGCTATACCGGCAGATGTAACTGTTTCGGGCGGTGGTACTTTTTGTGGAAATGCAACTATTACTGCGTCTGGTGGTACGGGGGGTACAATTTATTATCAAGGTACAACCAGTGGTGGTACATCTACTGCAATACTTTCTTCGAGTCAAAATATAACAAGCACAGGAACCTACTACTTTAGAGCGAGGTCGGCTGCTGGTTGTTGGGGAAATGAGGGAAGTGTAACGGTAACCATCAACACATTACCAGCTACCGTTACCGTTAGCGGTGGTGGAACTTCCTGTGGAAATGCAACAATCAGTGCCTCAAACGGATCCGATGGAATCATATATTTTCAAGGAATAATAAGTGGTGGCACATCAATAGCAACACCTTCAATAAGCCAAAATGTTACAACTTCAGGCACCTATTATTTCAGAGCAAGATCTGCAGCAGGATGTTGGGGAACGGAAGGTTCAGCAACTGTTACAATTGATCCAACTCCAGCTGTTCCCTCAATTAACGCTGGAAGCAATACTTATACATATGATGGTGGTTCCAAAACGGCAACAGTCAATGTTGGAGCCAACGAAACCGTTGACTGGTATGCTGCTCCTGCCGGAGGAAGTATAGTCTCTGCTCCTGCCGGGACAAATGCCGGGACTTATTCGGCATATGCTGAGGCCAGAAATACTACAACCGGATGTGTAAGTTTATCAAGAATATTGGTGACATTAACAATTGACCCGCTTCCATTATCGATTACAGCCAATAATCAATCAAAATGTATTGGTTCAACATTCACTTTTACCGGTTCTGAATTTGTTTCAGTGGGTTTAATCAATGGTGATGGAGTTTCGAGTGTTACTTTAAGTAGCTTGGGAAGCGCAAGTTCAGCTAGTGTAGGAAATTACCCCATAGTAGCCAGCAGCGCTGTAGGAACGGGAATAGGCAATTATACCATTAATTACTATGATGGAACCTTGGTCGTAAATCCGATTGCAGCAGGACCAGGTACAACAGGGGCATTAATATGTGTCGGATCCGGTGCCACTTTGACCGCTTCCGGCGCTTCCACCGGAGAATTCTACAGATGGTATGATGTTGCTTCAGGTGGGATTCCGCTAAAAACAAGTACAAATAATACAGATAATACGTATGCAACAGCTACGCTCGGTGCAACAACAAACTTTTGGGTTTCAATCTTAAGCCCAGGTGGTTGCGAGAGCGCACGTACGCAGGTCACGGCAACATATCCTGCAGCATCACTTGATGACCCGAATGCTTCAGGAACGGATTCATGGATTGGTCATGTATATGATGGAATAGATTTTAATACCTATTTCGGACATTTTACCGAACCTGAAACATTCAATGAGGGTTTTGGTGGAAATACAACCTGTTTCGGAATAGTTTCCAATTCAATTCCACTTAGCATTTATACAGAAACTTTTTCGGTCAAATACCGGATGAATTCTACCAAAAAAGGATTGTGGGCGGTTGATTTGGGATCTGACGACGGAAATCGTTTGACCGTTGATGGTTCAGTAATTTATGCCGACTGGAATGATCATGCAGTGCATAATAATTTAGGAGTATTGATGAATCTGAATGGTTCAAGTTCATTGATTTATGAATTTTACGAAAGAGGTGGTGGAAATGTGGTTTATTTCCAAAATCTGGTTCAGGTTCTGGCCAATGAACTAAGCACAAATATTACGCAGAATATTTGCTTGGGTAGTTCAGGTGCACCAATAAGTGGAGATGTTTATGGAACATTACCAACAGGAATTTCACTTTCAGGAACTGGTTACCAATGGACTTACAGCGAGACCCCTGGTGGGACCAGAACAAACATCTCAGGAGCAACAGGAGCAACATACACGCCGGATGCATCGATTGCGCCTTTCAATGTTTCGGGCACCTACTATATTTATAGAAATGCCGTTCTCAGCAGTACCAACAATGTAACCCCAAATCCCTATTTGGCAACCAATGAATCGAATGCAGTAATTGTAACTGTTCCAGATATTTCTGGTGCTCCCGTTGTTTCATCTCCTATTTGTCCGGGATCTACAACCGTTAGTGGCACAAGTACTGAAGCAGATGGTTCGAATGTTGAAATATTTGTCAATGGGGTGTCTGCCGGGACAACCACTGTTACTGGTGGCGCCTGGACTCTGACAGTTTCGGCTATAGCGAACGGTAGTGTAATTACAGCCAAAACCACAGCTTCCGGGGAATGCGAAAGTGTAGTATCTAATTCGGTAACTGTGGAAGACAATGTTGCCCCCGTATTGCATGACTACCCGATAGGAACCCTTATTTTTGATCCGGGAAGTTTATGTTCTGCGGATGTCGATACTCTTACCTGGGGTTTTTCTTCTCCAAACATTGTATCGGCTACCGACATTTGCGACAGTAATCCAACAATTTATTTTGTCCGTGATGCTTACGAAGGTTCAAAAAAGAGTTTCCCAATTGGAACTACTCAGGTCACACTTTATGCAATTGATGCTTCAGGAAATAAGAGTACAGGGTGTTCTTTCACTGTCTGGGTTAAAGAATCGACACCACCAACAATGACTCCTCCCCCTGACCAACCAATTTTCTGTGCTGATAACCTGCCAACGGCATATGACGTTCTCACGGCTTTTTTGGCCGCTGGTGGAACAGCGACCGACAATTTTGATACTGGTGGATGTGGAATAGATAACAGTAGCCTAACTTTGCTTTCTGAAGATATATCATTGCCAACCATTACCCGAACATACCAAATTGCAGACTACTCGGGTAATCTTGCCTCGTGTGAGCAAGTA
Organism: Prolixibacteraceae bacterium; assembly: GCA_041736275.1. Classification (GTDB taxonomy): domain Bacteria; phylum Bacteroidota; class Bacteroidia; order Bacteroidales; family Prolixibacteraceae; genus Aquipluma. The sequence continues at coordinate 63,210 of JBGSUC010000073.1, read as the reverse complement.
TTCACTATTATTTCACCACCTGATGTAACTATTACTTCACCAGGGCTCGATATCGTTTGTGCAGGTGGTGGGTTCGGAATCAACTCGTCAGTTAGCGGATATAGCGCGACTATGCATTATCAATGGCAATTTAAAGCTTACAATGGATCTGCATGGTCTTTCGTTGGTGGCGACACACCATCCTTCTCGGGAACATTGAATCATCTGGGGGATAATTATCGGTTACTGGTTTCACAGTCAACCGATTTTACAGAGGGCATCTGCACAATGGTTTCCAATGAACTCAGATTCAAGGATGTGACTAAACCTGTATTTACTGAATGGGCACCGATAAACAAGTCGGTTTGCACCGCGAGTGGAGCCATATCTGCGCCGGTATTCGACATTAGTCTCGATAATTTAAAAGTAACTGATAATTGTACCACGAAATATAGTGATCTGCTTATTTCATATAGCATTACCGGTGCAACTGAACTTAGCGGAAGCACGAACCTACCTGATGGGACTAATTTCAATGTGGGAGCATCAACTGTAGTTTATACTGTAACTGATCTTTCCGGAAATTTCCAGACTTATTCGTTTTTGGTTACAGTGAGTGAAAATCCAACAATTTCAGATATTTCAACCGACGGCACTTTGCCAACACCTGCTGATGGCACAGGCTACAAACCTTATCAGGGTTCGAGCCATATTTACAGTGTCACCAACGATCCGGGTTATACATATACTTGGACAGTAAGCCCGGCCGGAGCAACAATAAGCGGGCAGGGCTCTGCTTCTGTTGATATTACCTGGGGAGTAGGAACAATGCCGGGTGATTATACAATTACAGTAACCAAAGACGATGATTTAACCCATTGTCAGGCTACAAAATCGCTGGACGTTACAGTTGTAAATGTTTTCAATCCTAAAGTTCTGGATTTTGGAAATGCCTGTCATGGGGAGAGTGGTACCACAAATATTGATTGGGTAGTACAAAACGATGTTGGTACGCTTGTGGCGCCAAGCTGGAATTTCACCTGGAATATTTATCTGAATGGGAGTCCTACTCCGATGTCAAGTGGAACAGAAACAGGCATAACATCAATTTCAAAGACAATTAGCATAGTAGTGAATATTGGAAGTGGAGGCGAAAAAAACTACTTGTTCGTAATTTCCGGAGTAACAGATTCTTTAGGAAATCCGGAAACAATCCTGACTGATGATACTGATACAGTGAAAATATTTGCAAAACCAAGTATAGGATTCTAATAATTGAAAATTCTAAAAATATATAAATCTTAAAAAACTGTGTATGAAGAAAAATCAACATCAATTTGCTCCTGAATAGGAGAATGCATTTAAAGAACAATGCAGCTCTGCTTCAGAAGTTTGAGCTTTGAACCGGGAATCGGGTATCAAAATGGGTTGAGCCTATTGCCATAAATGAATGATATAATAACATACCCTTGATGGGAAATCCTTTAAACTGTATCCCTTGAGCAGGAAACGGTTGTCAGCCTAAAGGTTGAAATAAAGCAACGTAGAGTAAAGAATATCAAGCCTCTGCAAACAACAACAAATGAGTTATAAAAAATTAATAATTAAATGTATCACTTAAAATTTTACAAAATGAAAAAACAAATTTTATCTTTTCTATTTATCCTTTCAGCAGCATTGCTGATCTCAACAAGTGCTTTTGCACAACCAACAGCTCCTAGTTTCTTTCTAACATCAACTGCAGATCCTGGTCAAACATTAACTTATACTGTTGGCACAGGGAATGGTGAATTTACTTGGAATGTTACAACAACTGGAACAGCTGGACTGCCTACCTTAGATACCGATAATGATAACTCCCAAACAATTAAATGGCCAGTAGGTGCTTCCGATAATGATGTCTATAAGTTAACAGCTTACTATAAGAGTACTGACGGTTGTTATTCTGAAATGCTTGAGTATACAGTTACTATTACTAAGAAAACAATTGAGTTTACAACCTCCAGTGCAGCTCAAGAGGCAACAGCATGTTCTGATTTAACCGGATCAGTTGAGGGTGGAGACTATCCTGATAATGAAGCTACTCATACTGATAAAGTATATCAAAATGTCACTTATGGTGGTGCTGATAATCTTGGAACTGTAACATATACAATTAAAAGTGGAACAAAATACTATGATTCTAGCTTATTAAACCCAACAGATGCCGCTCAAACATTAACAGCGACCAACGGTGATGCAGATAAAATATTAGACCTCATCACTAACATTGCATATATTAATACAACAATTACAGATGTTGTGTTTACCGTAGAAATCACTGGAGGAACCACCACTACGGGTGTAACTCTTGCTGCAGGAACTATAAAAACTTCAACAATAACCGTAAAAGCAAAACCAACAATTGCTTTCTAATAAATTTAGCTCTTTTCAATGGCAGGCTACGGCCTGCCATTGTTTAAGTTTTCCAGAGGTAAAAGAAAGAATAGAAGGGTTAATATGCGAGAGTTGATTGGATGAGGAACTGGTTGTCACTCATAGTTTTTATTGTATTTGCGATAGGCTTTAATCAAAGCATATCAGCTCAAAGTACGGAGTATGCCTTTAAGGGAGACTTAAAAGCATTTTCTGTAACAGGGGCAGCAGGCAATACCTATGTCTGGAAATTAAACCATCCCGATCTTTCGGTGGAGACTTTAAGTTCAACCACCAGTTCGAGCGGAAATATTACTTTTACTTCAACCGGTGAATATGTTTTATGGGTTCAGGCAACCAATGCTTTTGGCTGCTTATCGGAACCAATAATCAGAAATATAGTGGTTCTTCCGAACAATTCGATAATTTCATTTACTAATACAACAAGTTCTGCCTGTTATCAGGCGAATACCGATTTTACAATTCCTGTTCAGTTTCAGGATGGAAGTGTTGTACCTTTGAGTGAAGCGCATTTCCCAATACAGGTTTCGTTTCAGGTAAACGGAACAGACCAACCAACACAAAGTATCACATTTGCCAATCAGAATCTGATAATTTCAGGCAGTATGTTTACTGCCGATCCCAATTCGGAAACCCCTGTTGTAATAACAATACTGGGAGCTACCGACATTGATAATCTGAATCTTCAACCCGAAACAACTTCGGGACAAAATATACATACCCATACTATTTTACCATCAATTGTTATTCCGACGGTTGCAAATAGTATTTCCACCTCGACAACACCCCTGATTTCAGGTAAGGCGAGCCTTCGTACAAACGAATTACTGACGGTTTCGGTCAATGGTTATACATACAGTTTAGGCGATGGAAATCTGTCGATATCAGGAACGGACTGGACATTACAAATTCCTCCATCAAGACAACTGACTGAAGGAATTTATGAAATCATAGCAACTGTAATTAATCCCAAATGCAGTTTGACTGATAATTCCTCAAACGAATTAGTTATAGACACTACTCCTCCGGCGATTCCAACTGTTGACAGTCAGAAAACCAACGACACAACGCCGCTTATTAAAGGAACAGCGGTACTGGTTCCCGGAGATATATTAAAAGTGAATGTCAATGGGAAAACTTACCTGACAGAAGATGGGCATTTAGCGATTTCCGGAACAGTCTGGAGTTTACAGATTCCGGCAGGAAGTGAAATTTTGGATGGAGTTTATCCGGTAACAGCAACAATTACCGATGCTGCTAATAATATCTCGACAGACGCAACGACCAATGAACTGACAATTGATACCAAGATAGTGACTGTTACTGACCGGTTAGCAACGAATGATGTTAATGTCACCTTCCGAAACAAACCTGTAACAGGAAATGTACTGATTAACGATGCAGGATTTTATAAGTTTAGCCCGACCGTGAGCGTCGATTATGAACCGGTAAACGGATTATTGACTCTTGACACCCAGGGACAGTACACCTATACGCCAAAAACTGATTTTATTGGAACTGATAATTTTTATTACACGGTTTGTTCTTCACTTGATCCGGCTGATTGCGATACCATGAATGTGACTGTTCGTGTTATTTCTGATGTTCTTGCGGATATTCCACTAACTGCCATCGATGATGAAATGGAAACTCCGATAAATACAACAGTGAGGGGAAATCTTCTGGCCAATGATCTGTCTGTTTCAGGAGAAAAATTAATCCTGAATTTGAAACAGAAAGAGGGACCAGTATCAGGAACATTGGTTTTGAATGCAGATGGAAGTTTTGTATATACCCCAAAAGCAGGTTTTGTTGGTCAGGATTATTTTGTTTACCAGGTCTGCGGCGAAATTTCAGGTTTATGCGATCAGGCAAGGGTTACAATAACTGTTTCACAGGATTTAAACGAGGTACGTCTTTTTGCTGCCGATGATGTATTTTTCTCATACGGAAAAGCACTTCAGGGTAATCTGTTGAAGAATGACTTGTATCCTTCAGGAAGCACGCTTACAGTAAATGGCACTGCAACTGAAAAGCCTAAAAACGGGAATGTTACAATTAACAGTAACGGAACATTTAATTATACGCCAACTACTGGATTTGTTGGTACCGATCAGTTTGTGTATGAAATTTGTGATTCGCAAATACCGGATTGTGATTATGCAACGGTATATATTGCGGTTAAAGAAACTCCGGCACTTTACGCTGATTTGAGTATTCTGAAAACCGGGCCTGAAATCGTTAATCCGGGCGAAACAGTTAATTATGAACTGACAGTTACAAACCTCGGAACAGCCAGTGCTACAGGCATTCAGATTAACGATTATCTGCCAAAGGCGATTGAAAATCCGCAATACACCACATCATTAAATACGACTTCAACAAATTGGTCGGGGTATATTGATGTCACACAACTCGATGTAAATAAAACATTTAGTTTGTTTATCTCCGGAACAGTTGCCATGAACGCACCTGATACCTTAAAAAATATAGCCACGGTTTCGAGCCGAACCTGGGATCCGGATGTAACGAATAACATTTCGGTTGTTAAAACAAAGGTTCACCGGGATGGTCCGATTGCCCGCATAGCCGGAGCTTCTTATTTTGCCATTGGAAGCTGTAATGTTCAGGGACGAATTTTGGATGGAAGTGAATCGAGTGGCGAAGGATTGATGTATGCCTGGTCGCCTTCGGTTTATCTCGATGATGCCACGATAGCAAAACCGCGTTTTATCCCCGGAATAACTACCCGTTACAAATTAAGGGTTACCGATATTAAGGGACTGACAGATACCACTTCTGTGCTGGTTATTGTGCCTGAAGCACCAAAAGCGGTTACTGATAGAAACGTATATGTTGATGTGCCGAATACGACCATTTTGCTCAACGGAAGCAAAAGTACCGGTGCCGGCCTGAGCTTTCTGTGGCAGTCTCAGGAAGGTATAATTCTGAATGGTGAAACAACTCCAATGGCACAGGTTAGCGGTTTGGGAATGTATTATTTACAGGTAACCGACTCGTTGGGATGTACGAATAAGGATTCGGTAAATGTAGGTTTGTATATTCAGGCAATTAATGATACTGTTCAGACAAATGTTAACGAACAGGTTATTATTAATGTAGTCCGGAATGATAAACCAGTCAGTTTATTAAATCCATCCAGTATCTCAATTGTAACGCCTCCGTTACACGGTATTGCCGAAGTAGCGGCTGATTCGCTTATTTTGTACTTGCCCGAAGACTCATACATTGGTCAGGATGAATTTGTTTATGCAATCTGCGACTATTTTAAAAATTGTGATCAGGCAAAAGTATTGGTGCTTATTAATGATATTCCATTCTTAATTCCTGAAGCTTTTTCTCCAAATGGTGATGGTATAAACGATAAATTCGAAATCAAGGGATTATCGAAATACAAGACGGTTGAAATAGAGATTTTTAACCGTTGGGGTAATGTTGTTTACCAGTCGAAAAATTATGGAGACAGCAATGGTAAAGACGGATATTGGGATGGTACTGCGAAGGGTAGTTCTGGTCCGGTCCCAAGTGGTACCTATTATTATATACTGAAAATGAATGGTAATGAAAATATTAATGGATCAATTTATCTGGATAGATAGATTGCATGCATCTGGAATGAGATAAATTCTAAAGTAAAATAGTAAACAAAAAGTTGAAGGTTAATCATTATATAGAACATTTTAAACTTCGGTTATCAGGAATAATTCTGGTATTTGTGCTGTTGTTTGTTGTTGTGGAGTCTTTTGCTCAGCAGGATCCGATGTATACGCAATATATGGATAACCTGCAGATCGTAAATCCAGCCTATGCGGGCACCAAAGATTTAGTTAGCGTTATGGCTGTTGCCCGTAATCAATGGGTATCATTACCCGGCGCTCCCGATACCAGAACAATTGCGGCTCATACGCCGGTAAGTGGTACAAATATGGGTTTGGGTTTGTCATTCCTCAGCGATAATATCGGTCCTGTGCAGCAAACCGGGCTGTATTTCGATTATTCGTACCGCTTATATTTTAGTAATCAGCGAACTTTGGCATTGGGATTAAAAGGGGGCGTTAATTTCTATAATGCAGGAATTTCCGACCTCACAACAATAGATCCGAACGATCCTGTTTTCGCGTCAGATATCAACAGGAGCTTTTTACCAAACCTTGGGGTAGGAGCGTTTTATTATAGCAATAACTATTATATTGGACTTTCGGTTCCTAAACTAATTGCAAATGCGATTAACAAAAATGGTGTTTCAGTTCAGAATATAAGCAGGGAACAACTGCACTATTTTTTTATAGCTGGTTATGTATTTGATGTAAATAGAATTGTTAAATTTAAACCTTCCTTTCTGGTTAAATATGTAAAAAATGCTCCTGTTTCGTTAGATTTAAATGGCACATTTTTGTTTTACGAAAAGCTTTGGCTCGGAGCAATGTTCAGACCTGGAGAATCGTTTGGGGGATTATTTCAGATACAGGCCACCAATCAATTAAAAATTGGTTATTCATATGATTATCCTTTTAGCAAGTTAGGGGCATATAGTAATGGAACGCACGAGATTATGGTTAGTTATGACTTTAATTTCGGAGGAGCCAAGGTTCGGTCACCAAGATATTTCTAAAGTACAGTAAAAGCATCAATGGGAAGAATTTTATACATATTTTTTGTGGTTCTCATACTGACGTTTGTGTTCCCGGTTCAGTGTTTCAGCCAGAAACTAACTACCAAACTTGCCGATAAAAGTTTTGACGAATTTGCTTATGTCGAAGCTATTGGATTATATGAATACGCATTCAAAAAAGACACCACTGATAATTATGTCGTAAAACGACTGGCCGAATCAAACCGAAATCTGGGAAATACAGAAGAAGTTGAACGTTGGCTAAAAAAATTGATTGACCGTCGTGCTGAAGAACCCGAAGATATTTTTAATTATTCGCAGGCCTTGAAAAGCAATGGGAAATATTTGCTGGCAGAACAATGGTTGAAAGAATATTCAGATCTTAGGCCTGAAGACGGACGTGTAAATATTCAGGTTTCGTTATTGGAATACATTCAGTTCCTCATGCGCGATTCCGCAAACTATGAGATCATGAATGTTGCGACAAATACCATTGGATCTGATATGGGACCTGCATTTTACAAGGATAAGCTCATCTTCTCATCCACTTCAATCGGAACTAAAAAAGGAGCAAATTATAAATGGAATGAATTGCCTTACCTGGATTTGTATTCCGCAAAAATTGGCCCTTATGGCGATTTGTCCGAAGTTCATCCTTTTGCTCCTAAATTGAAGACGTCTTACCATGATGGTCCAGTTTCTATCGATGCAAAAAATGGAATTATTTATTTTACCCGAAATAATTTTGTCAAAGGAAAAACATCAAAAAGCCAGGAAGGTGTTGTAAACCTGAAAATATTTCAGGGCAAACTAGAGGATGATGACTGGAAAATGTCCGGGAGTTTCCGGTACAACAGCGACGAGTTCTCAGTAGGTCATCCGGCGATTGATAAAAATGGTACTGTGCTGTATTTTGCTTCAGATATGCCGGGTGGCTATGGAAAATCGGATCTTTATTTTAGTGTACTTTCAAACGGTCAATGGAGCAAACCATTTAACCTTGGTCCGAAAATTAACACTGAAGGAAACGAGTTTTTCCCATTTATGAGCAACGATGGAGTGATCTATTTTGCCAGTGACGGACATGGCGGTCTGGGTGGTCTAGATATTTATTTTTCAGTGCCTGATCGTGGTGTTTTTAATAGTATCGAAAACATGGGCTATCCAGTCAATTCGTCCCGTGACGATTTTGGTCTAGCGCTTGATTCGACGGGAATGAAGGGATATTTTGTGTCAAACAGACCCAGAGGGAAAGGAAATGACGATATCTACTTTATGAAAATCAAACATGTTCCGGTTATCATCAGGGGAGTTGTCAAAGATCGTGATACCCAGGATATTCTTTCTGATGCTGAGGTTTCTGTTATCAATGAAAGCGGAAATACGATTCTTACAAGTATTACCCGTACTGACGGACAGTTCGAATTTGAAGTGAATAAGGGGCAGGATTATATTATTAATGTAATAAAGGAATTCTATATCGAGAATGAAAAGGTAATTGGAACGGCCTCTTTACGACCAAACGACGAAGTTTTTTCTGAAATTTTTCTTGAACAGAAAATAGAAGAGGCTGACGATAATTATCCTCCTCCGATTAGCATGGAAAAAGAGAATGGCGAAGACTTGCAGGTGATCGATCTGGAATATATTAATTATGATCTGGATAAGTCTGAGATTAAAGAAGACGTGTCAGCTACACTCGATAAGTTAATTGCTATGCTGATGGAGTTTCCTGATCTTGAAATACGAATTGAGTCGCACACCGACTCACGTGGAAGCGATGAATACAATATGCTGCTTTCCAAAAGAAGAGCACGCGCTGCCTTCGATTACATTGTTTCCAAGGGAATTGATCCAAACAGGCTCATTTATCAGGGCTATGGTGAAACAAGATTGCTGAATAAATGTGCAAATGGGGTGGATTGTTCTGAAGAACAGCACGAGGTTAATCGCCGTTCAATTGTTAAAGTGGTAAGAAAAGGAACATACAAGGAAAAGCGCGGACAAAAGAATATTTTCTATTTCTAGTCGATCTGCTGATGTTCTTTCCTGAATTCCATCGGACTTTTGCCGGTTTTGTCCTTGAAAATCCGTGAAAAATAGAAATACGATTCAAAACCCAGATCAATCGCAATTTCTTTAAAACTGTGGTCGGTTGAAACCAATAAATCCTTTGCTTTCTGGATCCGGAGCGATAAATGATATTGTGTTGGCGATATGCCGGTGTATTTCCTGAACATTTGCCTGAAATAGGAATATCCCACATTTAATTCGGCGGCCAGACTTTCAATATTAACATTCGTATTCAGGTTTTCCCTGAAATACAAACAGGCCTTTCTTATCTTGCGCTCAATGGTTTTTCCGGCAAATTCCTGATTTCTCACGACCGACAATATTTTCCCAAGCATCAAAATGGTATTGGCAGCAGAAACCTGTTGGTGCCCTGTTTTTTCATCTTTTACCAATTGTATAATTTCAAAAAACAATTTCAGTAAACTTTCCTGAAAGCCCACATAAATAACCGGTTTCCCTGTCTGAAAAAAACCTTCGCGAAACAGATTAGAACAAAAATCACCATTAAATCCAATGTAGTGTTCATTCCAGCCCTTGTTCGGATCAGGTTTATATCGATGCCACATGCCCGGACGAAGGATTAACATCGAACCCGGCTCAACCTGAAACAGACCATCAGAAGACTCAAATATCCCTGAACCTTCGGTAATGTAATTAATCTGATATTCCTGCAAAACACGGCCCTTTTCCCATGTGAAAAAGTAGCCACTCGGATGCATCCTTGGAGGATAAACAAGCGATGGTGGAATTTGAGCATAACCAGCTACAGTAAGATACAAACCCCATTCTTTATCCAGTGGTCCGGCATTTATGTATTTTACAAACGACTCGTTCGGCATAGTGTCATTTTGTGCAAATCAAGAATCATTTCACATATTGATTAGCTATAAATCATACGTATCTTTACATTTACAAAAATAGAAATAAAAGTCATAAAAGATAAAATTGTCTTTTAAAAGACTTTATCTCAAAGATTTTTACTGGTTTTGGACTAATGCGTGATAACATTTTAAACCAGAAGGATCATTACTAAACTTAACTAAACAAAATTATGAATGCATTATTAGGCGTTATTTTTCACTCCATCGGTGGATTTGCTTCCGGAAGTTTTTACATGCCTTTCAACAAGGTAAAAGGATGGGCATGGGAAAGTTACTGGATTGTTGGCGGTATCTTCTCGTGGCTTATTGTTCCTCCACTTGCTGCTTACCTGACGATTCCGGATTTTTTTACGATCATCGCCGGAAGTTCAACCCAGATTCTTTCAATCACTTTTCTGATGGGCTTGCTTTGGGGTATCGGAGGCCTTACTTATGGGTTGGGTGTTCGTTACCTGGGTATGTCGCTCGGGAATTCTGTCGTGTTAGGGTTTTGTGCTGCATTTGGAGCTATTGTTCCTTCAATTTATTACAACATAAACCCAACTGTTGGTAAAATTTCGTTTACCGATATGATGGCAACAGGGGGTGGAAAATTGGTTCTTCTTGGTGTTTTGGTATGTCTGATAGGGATCGCCATCTCAGGAAAAGCGGGAATGATGAAAGAAAGTGAGCTGACGGAAGATCAGCAAAAAGCGAGTGTGGCCGAATTTAGTCTGGTAAAGGGACTGATCATTGCGGTCATTTCAGGAATCCTGAGTTCCTTTTTTAATTTCGGCATCGAAGCCGGAAAACCGTTGGCTATAGTTGCGAATGAAGCATGGAAAGCAGTCAATCCGGGAGAAGGAGAATTTTTATTTCAAAACAATGTCACTTTTGTGGTTATCCTTTGGGGTGGATTGACAACCAATTTAATCTGGACAACAATCCTGAGTCTGAAGAATAAAACGTACGGAGATTTTATTAATAAATCGACTCCGATATTCAATAATATTCTGTTTTCAGCACTGGCCGGAACGACTTGGTTTATGCAGTTCTTCTTCTACGGAATGGGTGAAAGTAAATTGGGAAATGGCGCAAGTTCATGGATTCTTCACATGTCAACCATTATTCTAACGGCCAATTTGTGGGGTATTTACCGGAAAGAATGGACCGGAGTAGCTCCAAAAACCAAATGGACGATCTCTGCAGGTATTGCAGTTATTATACTTTCTGTTTTTCTAGTTGGTATCGGAAATTCGATGTAGACCGGAATCTCCGGTTTTAAACTTCAAACCTGAAATTAATATGAGACTTGCGTTCAAAATGCACCTCAATGAGGGACAAAAGGAAGAATATAAAAAACGCCACAACGAACTTTGGCCCGAACTGCATCAGCTTCTGAAAGATGCCGGAGTTAGCGAATACTCTATATTTCTGGATGAGGAAACAAATACTCTATTTGCTTTTCAGAAAGTAAATGGAGATGGCGGTTCGCAGGATTTGGGACAAACGGAAATTGTACAAAAATGGTGGGCTTTTATGGCCGACATCATGAAAACGAACCCAGATAATTCTCCGGTTTCAAAACCGTTGGAAGAATTATTCTATATGGAATAAAATAAACCAAACCAATTTTTACCATTATGAAAAATATTTTTCGATTAACACATTTATGCATGCTGTTTTTGTTTGTTGCGAGTGCAAATTCTTTTGCCGCTTCGAAAACAGAAGTTAGAGAACTGATTTGTGAATACCATACAAATCCAATCGGTATTGATATTTTAAGTCCACGCCTTAGCTGGCAGATTACATCAAATGAAAACGACATTCTTCAATCTTCATATGAAATCAAAGTAACCGATCAAACAGCAAAAGGGAAGGTGATCTGGACTTCAGGAAAAGTCAATTCGGCTCAATCGGTGAATGTGGTATACGGCGGCCCGGCATTAAAATCGATGCAACGGGTATACTGGCAGGTACGTATTTGGGATAACAAAAATAAAGTAAGCGGATGGAGCACACCTGCTTTTTGGGAAATGGGCATCATCGAACCCGAGTTATGGAAAGCATCGTGGGTGACGCTAGGTTCTGAACCTGATGTCAAAGAATCGAAGCCAAGTCAGTATTTCAGGAAAGATTTTTCATCCGAAAAGAAAGTGAAATCGGCCCGTGTTTACGTTACTTCTCTTGGCCTTTACCAATTGTTCCTGAATGGTGAAAAAGTGAGTTCAGACTTGTTTACCCCGGGATGGACGAGTTACAACAAACGTATTCAATACCAGACTTACGATGTGACTTCGCAGATTCAGAAGAAGAATACAATTGGCGCCATTGTTGGCGATGGCTGGTATCGCGGGAATATTGGCTGGGGAAATCAGAACGGTTATTACGGACATAAACTGGCTTTTTTGGCTCAACTTCAGATCAATTATACCGACGGAACCAGCGAAACAATCCTAACCGATTCGGATTGGAAAACAACCACGGGGCCAATTTTACTGTCAGATATCTACAATGGCGAAATTTATGACGCCAGAAAAGAAATGCCGGGTTGGGCAAATAACGGATTCGACGCCAGTAAATGGGAAACTGCTTCCATACTTGATCATTCAAAAAAAAATCTGATTGCGCCTCAAGGTGCTGTAGTGAAAGTGATTCAGGAAATAAAACCCATAAAACTAATTACAACTCCTAAAAATGAAACTGTTTTCGACATGGGACAAAACATGGTCGGATGGGTAAAACTTCGTGTTCAGGGTAAAAAGGGAGAGCAGATAACTTTAAAATTTGCCGAGGTTTTGGATAAAGAAGGTAATTTTTATACCGACAATCTCCGCAGTGCGAAAGCTACAGATGTATACATTCTGAAAGGCGATGGAGAGGAAACTTACGAACCTTATTTTACTTTTCACGGATTCAGGTTTGTTAAAATCGAAGGAATAAACGGTCAACCTTCGCTGGATATGATAACCGGTGAGGTTATTCATTCAGATATGGCACCCACCGGTTCGTTTACCTGTTCCGATCCAATGATTAATCAGCTTCAGCACAACATTCAATGGGGCCAGAAAGGTAATTTTCTGGATGTTCCGACCGATTGTCCTCAACGCGATGAGCGTCTGGGTTGGACCGGAGATGCACAGGTTTTTAGTATGACTGCAGCTTTCAATTTTAACGTTGCACCGTTCTATACCAAGTGGATGAAAGATGTAGCTGCCGATCAGTTACCCAATGGTCGTGTTCCTCATGTCATTCCTGATGTGTTAAATGGAGATGGTGGCTCAACGGCCTGGGCTGATGTTTCGGTTATTGTGCCGTGGACAACTTACCTGACTTACGGAGACAAACGTATTCTGGAAGTTCAGTATCCAAGTATGAAAGCTTGGGTTGAATACATGAAAACCAGGGCTGGAGAGAAAAATTTATGGACCGGAGATACTCATTTTGGCGACTGGCTGGCCTTTGCCAGTAACCGTTCGGATTATACAGGTGCGACTACCGAAAAAGACCTGATTGCCACTGCCTACTATTCTTATTCAAGCGGATTACTTGCCAAAATTGCTGCTATCATCGGGCAGAATGACGATGCTAAAAAATATACACAACTATCTGAAAGCATCAAAAAAGCATTTCAGAAAGAATTTGTAACACCTGCCGGACGTTTGGTTTCGAATACCCAAACTGCCTATTCTTTGGCTTTGGCATTCGATCTTTTGCCTGAAGATTTAATACCAAAAGCAGCCAAGTATCTGGCTGACGATGTAAAGAAGATGGGTCATTTGACCACAGGTTTTGTTGGAACACCTTTACTCTGCAAAACATTGTCGACATACGGTTACGACGATTTGGCCTTCATGCTTCTGAACCGCAAAGAATATCCATCGTGGTTGTATCCGGTAACTCAGGGTGCAACTACCATTTGGGAACGTTGGGACGGACAAAAACCTGATGGTACTTTTCAGGATGTGGGCATGAACAGTTTTAACCATTATGCCTATGGAGCGATCGGCGAGTGGCTTTACCGCTATGTGGCTGGTATGGACATCGATCCTGAAATTCCGGGCTACAAACACATTTTGCTCGAACCACACTCAGGTGGAGGACTGACCAGCGCTGATGCAGAATTTGCTTCGCTATATGGAAAGGTAAAATCGGCCTGGAAAATTGATGGAACAAATTTCACTTACGAAGTGACCATTCCTGCAAATACCACTGCGACAGTTACTTTATCGGGAGCAAAAGCCGATCAGGTAATGGTAAATGCAGAGGCAATACCTGCATCGCTAAAGGAAAGTTTAAAACAAACAGATAAGGGGATTTCATTAGAAGTTGGCTCAGGAAGTTACCAGTTCAGTTATCCGGTTAAATAAGATACTCCGGAGGAGTTAAATACGAAGCGCAAAATAGATTTTGCCTGAACTGCAAATAATATATAAAACGCGATATAAAGATGAATAAAGAGAGAATTGAAAAGGCCTATCTACTGGCCAAAGAAGAATACGCAGAGTTGGGCGTAAATACGGATTCCGTATTGCAAAAAATGAATGATGTAGTTATCTCGCTGCACTGCTGGCAAACCGACGATGTAGGCGGTTTCGAAACTCCTGACGCAACTCTTTCCGGAGGTGGAATTCAGGCTACAGGGAATTACCCGGGCAAGGCAACTACCATTGAGGACATGCGTGCCGATCTGGAGAAAGTATTAGCACTTCTTCCGGGGAAACAACGTTTGAATCTTCATGCTATTTATGGTGATTTTAAGGGTGAATTGGTCGATCGGGATCAGATTGAAGTAAAACACTTTCAAAGTTGGATTGACTGGTGTAAAGTACAGGGAATCGGAATGGATTTTAACGCCACTTGTTTTTCGCATCCCAAAGCTGCAGATGGTTTTACGCTTTCAAGCAAAAATGAAGAGAATCGTAAATTCTGGGTGGAACATGTTAAGCGCTGCCGTGCCATTTCTGCTGAAATCGGAAAACAACTGGGAACACCTTGCGTGCACAATACGTGGATTCCGGACGGATCAAAAGATACCCCGATCGATCGTAACGGACATCGTGTATTATTGAAAAAGTCGCTGGATGAAGCGATGGCTGTTGACTATCCGAAATCGCAGATGAAAGATGCTGTGGAAAGTAAGCTGTTCGGCATTGGTGCCGAATCGATGACTGTTGGCTCACACGACTTTTACCTGGGTTATGCGATTAAAAACAACAAGTTGATTTGTCTGGATAATGGTCATTTCCATCCGACCGAACAGGTTGGCGATAAAATTTCGGCTTGCCTTCAGTTTATCGATGAATTGTTGCTGCATGTTACCCGTCCGGTACGTTGGGATTCTGATCATGTGGTTACCCTGAACGAAGATTTACAACTGATTGCTTCTGAAGTTATCCGGAACAATTACCTGAACCGTGTAAATATTGGTCTCGACTTTTTTGATGCTTCGATTAACCGTATTGGTGCTTATGTGATTGGAACGCGTGCTGCACAGAAAGCCTTTATGATCGCGATGCTCGAACCAACTAAAAGAATACTCGAATTGGAAGAAGCAGGTCAGAATTTTGAACGCCTGGCGATGCTGGAAGAACTTAAAACCAAACCAATTAGCGCTGTTTGGGATTATTATTGCATGCAGGCCGGAGTTCCGGTTGGAGCCGGTTACATTGCAGATATACAACAATACGAAAAAGATGTTTTAAATAAAAGATAAAAAAAGTTGTTTGTGGTACTGAAGGGCGATTGCTGATTTCTATAATTAGCGATTGCCCTTTTTGTTTATGACTGAATTTAGTCAGTAACCTGTCCTCCCTTATTATACCACTTTAAAATTATATCAATATCACTTTCCGAAAGAGAGCCTCCCTGAGGCATTCGTTTATTTGTAATTGTTATGGGATCTGCAACAGCCTTTTTTATAGCCATGTACAAAGCTGAAATGTCAGAATCAGTATCCAGTTTAACAGGTCGTCCAGACCATTCTCCGGTTGAACTATGACAGGACAGGCAATTATTAGCAATGATAGTTTTGACTTTTGGAAAATAAGTGTCGTTATCTGGTTGTGGAGTCGTGTCGGTTTTGCTGCAAGATATTACAGTCAAAACAAGGATCAGGGCTGCTAAAACATTGAATTTTATCCCAGGGTTCATATTAAGAATTTTTTAAATTAAGGAATTAAGGATGATTAAATCATGTAATTCTGTCTTGTATTCTCCAGATTAAAAAATGGCTCGTTTGGTTGCGTAGTCAGTCTTCAAATTCTGGTATTGATGTTACTCGTTCAAAATTCAGATCGTAAAAAAAGCCCTTAATCAGAGATCCAGAGCTTTTTTGAAAATTATTTCAGGAGAAATTAATCGGGTAAATAACCACGAATAATTCCTCGTTTGGAGTCTTTAATGAATAAGAGAACTTCGTCTCTTTCAGTTGAAGCAGGCATTTCAGCTTCAATAATTTCAACTGCCTGTGAAATATTCAATCCTTTTTGATAGATGTAACGATAGATTTCCTGTACCTCACGAATTTTTTCGTTGCTGAAATTACGACGTCTCAACCCAATTGAGTTGATACCAACGTATGAAAGTGGTTCGCGACCGGCTTTGATGAATGGAGGAATATCCTTGCGAACAAGTGAGCCACCGGAAACCATAACGTGCGAGCCAACACGTACAAACTGATGAATAGCTGACATACCGCCAATAATTGCAAAATCATCAATAACAACTTCTCCGGCGAGTTGAACATTATTTACCAAAATAACATCATTACCAACAACACAATCGTGAGCTACATGTACATAAGCCATTAGCAGACAGTTGCTTCCTACAACAGTTTTCCCTTTGGCAGAAGTTCCACGGTTGATGGTTACAAATTCGCGGATTGTGGTGTTGTCACCTATTTCGACAGTAGAATATTCTCCTTTAAATTTTAAATCCTGAGGGACAGCTCCAATTACTGCTCCGGGAAAAATCCGGCAGTTTTTACCAATCCGAACTCCTGGCATAATAGTAACACTTGAACCGATCCGTGTACCGTCGCCGACAATCACATCCTTATCGATCGATACAAAAGGTTCAATAACTACGTTGTCAGCAATATTTGCTTCGGGGTGCACGTAAGCTAATGGTTGTTTCATTTCTTAACTATTTTCTGTTTCTAATTACTGTATCTTTATAATCTGAGCCATATAATCACCTTCCGCAACAATGGTGTCGCCCACATAACATAGTCCGCGCATTTCTGCGATTCCACGACGGATAGGTGATGAAAGAATAACCTTAAAGATAATTGTATCTCCGGGTAATACTTTCTTTCTGAATTTGACATTGTCAATCTTCATGAAATAAGTGGCATATTTTCCTTCAAGATTTCTTAGTACAAATATCCCGCCAGCCTGAGCCATTGCCTCAACAAGTAAAACTCCGGGCATAACCGGCTCTTCAGGAAAATGTCCCTGAAAGAACGGTTCGTTAGCAGTCACATTTTTAACACCAACGAGGTAATTGTCTTGAATATCAATTACTTTATCAACCAGTAAAAATGGGTAACGGTGTGGAAGAAGCGTTTTTATTTTATTTACATCCATCAATACTGGTGTATTTGGATTGTAAACTGGTGCTTTTTCTCTCGATTCTTCTTTACGAATGGCTTTCATGAGGACTTTGGCAAATTCGGTATTGGCACTATGTCCGGGTTTTGTTGCAATAATACGACCCTTGATTCTTTTACCAGCCAAAGTTAAATCTCCAATTACATCAAGTAATTTGTGTCTTGCACATTCATTATCGTATTGAAGTTCTACGTTATTAAGTATTCCCTGCGATTTTATCTCAACCCGCTCGTGATTGAACATTTTAGCAATGCGGTCAAGTTCTTCCTGCGAAACAGTACGATCCATAATCACAATTGCATTATCCAGGTCACCTCCTTTTACCAGATTGTTTTTCAGCAGGAATTCAAGTTCGTGCAGAAATACAAAAGTCCGGCAATTGGCAATTTCTGTTTTAAAACCGGAAAGTGAATTTAAAGATGCAAACTGATTACTCAACACTGTAGAATTGAATGATATTAAGATGTTGAGATTATATTCGTTATCAGGCAGAGCAATAATTTCAGAGCCTGTTTTCTCGTTTTTGTAAGCGATTTTTTCGGTAACAACGAAATATTCGCGTACTGCATCCTGCTCAACGATTCCAGCTTCTTCGATCTTTTGAACGAAAAGGCGGGCACTTCCATCCAGAATTGGCACTTCCTCATTGTCAATTTCAACCAATACATTGTCCAGATCCATCCCTGTTAAGGCAGCCAGGCTATGTTCAAGGGTGCTGATCTTTGCCTCACCAATTCCAATTACGGTTCCTCTTGAAGTATCAGTTACGTATTCAACGCTGGCAGGAATAACTGGTTTCCCTTCGAGATCAATACGTTGATATTTAAACCCATGGTTAATTGGTGCCGGCTTAAAAGTCATGCTAACTATACAGTTGGTATGCAATCCTTTTCCGCTGATCGAAAATTCTTTCGCTAATGTTTTTTGTTTAATTATCATTCCTGATTTCAATTATACTTCAAGCTTAGTTTTAATCTGTGCAACTTGTTTTACCAATTCGAGAACCTGTTCGCGAAGAGCAGGCAGATTTCGGTACACAACAGTTACTTTTGCTGCTTGTTCAATGTCCATAGCCGGCGCAAGTAAAACTGTTTTATTGGACTTGATGTTTTTTGTCACACCAGTCATCGCTCCTAAATTCACATTATCGCCAATAGTAAGGTGACCAGCAACACCAACCTGACCGCCAAAACGACAATTGTTGCCAATTTTAGTTGATCCGGCAATACCCGTTAATGCAGCCATTACTGTATTTGTCCCAATTTCAACATTATGTGCAATCTGTACCAGATTATCAATTTTAGTTCCTTTTCGAACAATAGTAGATCCCATTGTAGCACAATCGATAGTTGTATTGGCCCCAATTTCAACCCAATCTTCCAGAATTACATTACCTACCTGAGCAATTTTTTTGTATGAGCCATCGTCAGTGGGAGCAAATCCAAATCCGTCTGATCCTATAACTGCTCCGGCATGTATAATACATGCATCGCCAATTTTAGAATCTTCGTATATTTTAACTCCGGAATAAAGAATGCAGTCATCCCCAACTGAACTATTGTCTCCAATATATACCTGAGGATAAATCTTTACATGATTCCCGATACGTACATTTTTCCCGATATAGGCGAAAGCACCAACGTAAATGTCGTTACCAAGAGAGGCAGAAGTGTCAATGTAAGAAGGATTTTCGATACCGACTTTGTTTCCTTTGGCTTGCTGATATAATTCGAGCAGTGATGCAAATGCTTTATAAGCATCAGGGACACGTATTAAGGTCGCTTTTACTTCAGTCTCAAGCTCCAGATCTATATTTACAATTATAATGGAAGCTTCTGTTTCGTAAAGGTATTTGTTATATTTCGGATTGGCCAGAAACGCTAATGTTCCGGGTTTAGCTTCTTCGATTTTCGCTACATCTGATACCGTAATATTGGCATCTCCTTCTATTGTACCTCCCAGAAAATCAGCTATGCTTTGCGCTTTGAATTCCATAATTCGTTTTCGATTTGCCGTGCAAAAATAGTTTAAATTACTTAATGTCCAATTCTTTCGGATAACAGATGAAATATTTCCTTACTGTTTCAGAGAAAGCAGAGAGGTTTATATCTGAAGCATCGGCTATATCATTTATCTTATTGTTTTTAAATAAAACATTAATTTTTTCGCTGGAAGTCTTGTTGTATGCGCTATTTGATATGGTATCCGAAATTAGAAAATATTGCATTACATCATTACATACACTAAACTGACTGCAAATTTTTTCTTTGAGTAGTTCGATCTTCTGTTCCGAAAACGGTTTCTTACTGATTTTAATTTTGTACAGACGTCTGTTTATTATGCATCGGGCCAGATACGATAAGGCGGTGTCGTCATGATTTTGCCATTCTTTAATGGATGCAATAATATCATTGTCGTCCAAATTCGTAAAAAGGCTTAATACGTTTCGTCCGTCAACTGTCCGGTTATGAACGAAATCATCTAGAGTTATTTCGTGGAACAGAAAAGCTTTTAAAACCGGAGTTGCAAACAAATCGTTACCTTGCATTGCCAGTTCCCGTGCCCGGGAAAGCACATTTATCAAAAGATATTCAGCAGATAAAACCGTTTTATGCAAATAAACCTGCCAATACATGAGCCGGCGTGCAATCAGGAAGTTTTCAACCGAATAAATTCCTTTATATTCAACTACTAATTCATCATTTTTTACATTCAACATTTTAATAATTCGCTCTGCACCAATAACTCCTTCAGATACCCCGGAGAAAAAACTGTCGCGGCTCAGGTAATCGAGCCTGTCCATGTCGAGTTGACTGGATACTAACTGGTGAAGGAAATGCTTAGGGTAATTGTCTGTAAAAATGCTAATTGCCAAATCAAGTCTTCTATTGAACTGAATGTTTAATTCTTCCATCAGAAGAAGTGAAATCTGTTCGTGCGTTACGCTTTTTACCAATGTGTTTTCGAGTGCATGAGAAAAAGGTCCGTGTCCGATATCGTGTAACAGTATAGCTATAGTCACTGCATCGGCTTCGTCATCGTTTATTTCCTGACCTTTCATTCTGAGCGTGCTGATGGCCGAGCGCATCAGATGAACCGCTCCAAGCGCATGCTCAAATCGGGTGTGATTAGCGCCTGGAAATACCATGCACGACAACCCCAGCTGTTTAATTCTGCGCAGACGCTGGAAATATGGGTGTTCAATTAAATCAAAGACTAGTTCGGAGCGAATATTGATAAACCCAAATACCGGATCGTTGATGATTTTTTTCTTGTTTGTTTTCAATAGATTAAGATATCTGTATTCCGGAATAAACTTCACAAAAGTAGGAAAGTTTTTCGAGGGAAAGATTTTTTGCACTGTTGCATTTGCGAATTTTAGCCTGAAAATGAATCCTTAATTAATTGATTTTGACAATTTAATTTAAATTACTATTTTTGTCGCGACAATTTGGGAAAACCAGAGGTAGGGGATCGAAAGTCCCCTATTTTATTACAGTTATATGATCGACAAAGTAAAAATAGAAGAACTAGTAAATGAAAAGCTTACTGATGACCAGTTTCTGGTCGGGGTAACTGTTTCATCCAGCAATGTGATTCATGTCATGATCGACAGTGATACCGGAATTTCGATTAATCAAATCGTCGAAATAAGCAGGTATATTGAAAGTAAATTTGATCGTGAAGTCGAAGATTTTGAATTATCAGTCTTTTCTGCCGGATTAAGTGAACCTTTAAGTATGCTTCGTCAGTATATAAAAAATATAGGCACCGAAATAGAAGTATTGCTGACCAGCGGACAGAAACTGACTGGAATGCTTATTAAAGCTGATGATCAGGGAATCGATCTGGAGGTTACAACAAAAGAAAAATTGGAAGGATCAAAAAAGAAGGAACTCATAACGAGAGTCCATTCTTTTGAATTTCCGGAGATAAAAGAAGCAAAAAAAGTATTTAAATTTTAAAATTGGGACGAGATGGATACTCTTAATCTTATCGACACCTTTGCTGAATTTAAGGAACTTAAAAACATTGACCGCGCGACAATGATGAGCGTATTGGAAGATGTATTTAAAAATGTTCTTCAAAAGACATACGGCACAGATGAAAACTTCGATGTGATTATTAACATCGATAAAGGTGACTTTGAGATTTGGCGAAACAGAGAAGTTGTTGCTGATGCGGATTTTGAAGATCCGAACAGACAAATAACTCTGAAAGAAGCCAAAAAAATTGACACAGATTATGAAATTGGAGAAGAAGTAACCGATGAGGTTAAACTTGCACATTTTGGTCGCAGGGCCATTCTTAATTTGCGTCAAAATCTTGCCAGTCGCATTATGGAACTTGAAAAGGACCATATTTACAACAAATACAAAGGTAAAATCGGCGACATTGTTGCCGGTGAAGTTTATCAGGTTTGGAAAAAGGAAATTTTGATTTTGGATGATGAAGGGAATGAGCTTATTCTTCCAAGAACAGAACAGATACCTTCTGACTATTTCAGAAAAGGAGATAATCTGCGTGCAGTGGTATACAAAGTTGAACTACGGAATAACAATCCGTTAATTATTCTTTCGCGTACTTCGCCGGTTTTCCTTGAACGTTTATTCGAACTTGAAGTTCCTGAAATTTTTGATGGTTTAATTACTATTAAAAAGATTGTAAGGGTTCCGGGCGAAAGAGCAAAAGTTGCGGTTGAATCATACGACGAACGCATTGATCCGGTAGGAGCATGTGTGGGAATGAAAGGATCTCGTATTCATGGAATTGTTCGTGAATTACGAAACGAAAATATTGATGTTATTAATTATTCGGCCAACTTGCAGTTGTTTATTCAACGTTCGTTGAATCCGGCTAAAGTCTCATCAATCAAATTGCACGAAGACACCAAAAGAGCCGATGTTTATCTGAAACCTGATGAGGTTTCGATGGCGATCGGGAAAGGTGGCTTAAACATCAGATTAGCCAGTCAGCTTACTGGTTATGAAATTGATGTATACCGCGAGGTATTGCAGGATGATGAAGATGTGAATTTAGATGAGTTTGCCGATGAAATAGAAAGCTGGGTAATTGATCAACTAAAATCAATTGGTTGCGATACGGCTAAAAATGTATTGACACTTACCCGGTCAGAGCTGATCAAAAGAACCGACCTCGAGGAAGAAACCATCGACGAAGTTCTTCGGATACTGAAAAATGAATTTGAATAAACTGAAAATTTTATTTAAATTATTGATTAAAAATTAGGGCATTTTAGATTTTGAATGTAAAATTGCAACATCGTTAATTCCTTAGAAATTATTTTGAGGTTTATTTAACTGAGTGGGTTTATGGTTATAGGCAGTATAAAACGACTAAGTAAAGTAGCGCGGGATTTTAATGTTGGTATTTCAACCATAGTTGATTTTCTGCACAAGAAGGGATTTGATATTGATACAAATCCAAACAACAAAATTTCCGACGATGCATTCCATCTTCTTGAAAAAGAATATAAGGGTGATGTTAGTCTGAAAAAGGAGTCAGAATTAATCAATCTGAAAAGTCATCGTAGTGTGAAAGAATCCCTTTCATTGGAAGATGTAAAAGATTCAAGTCACAAACATGTTGATGATGACTATGAAGAGGAAGAGGTGATGATCAAAGGACACACCTCTAAAAAGATTGAGACGGTGCAGCACGTCGAACCAAAACCAATTAGGCCCGAGCCTAAGGAAGATTTGATTACGACTAATGTGCATGAAATAGAATCTCCGAAAGTTGTTGGTAAGATTGATCTTGAAAATCTTGGAGTAAAGAAAAAAGAAGAACCTGCAGCTCAGGTTATTCCTGTCGAAAAACCAAAACCAGTATCCCATAAACCTGTAGCTGAAGTTAAAGCAGAGCCGGTAATTCCTGAAATTGTTGAAGAAGTTAAAGTAAAGCAGGAAGATAAAGTTGAAAAACCAGTTGTTAAGGCTGCTCCTGAGATTAAGGAAGAGACTGTAATCACTTCAGTTGATGAGGATCGTTTTAGCTCAGATGTAGTTACAACTAATGTGCCTAAGGTTGAAGAAGTTAAGGTTGTTGGTAGAATTGATTTGGCGTTGCTGAATCAAAAAACAAGACCAGCCAAGAAGAGCAAAAAGCAAAAGGAAGATGAGCGAAAAGACAGAGAACGAGTTCGCCGGGATGTTCAAAAACCAGGAGAAAGCGATAATGTTCAGCAGGATTCCTCAGATACCGAAAGAACAAGTCCTACTGTTATTAAGGCTAAATTTGATAAACTTTCAGGTCCTACTGTTGTCGGCAAAATAGACCTCCCTTCAGATAAGAAACCAGCTGGTTCGTCTGCAGAAACTTTACAGCAACAACAAAACAGGAAGAAGAAAAGAAAACGCATTTTAAAAGATGTACCAGGAAATCAACAACGTGTAAATGTAGGCGAAAAACCGGCAGTTCAGGGCGAAAGAAGAAAACTGGTTGTTACTAAAAATATTGGAGGAGCACCGGCATCAAGTGTTGGAGGTGACAAATCCAGATTAAAAAAACGTACTCCGCTTCTTAAACGAGAAGTTAGTGAAGAGGATGTACAAAAACAAATTAAAGACACACTTGCTCGTCTGACGACTAAGGGTACAAAATCTAAAGGATCAAAATACCGGAAAGATAAACGGCAGATGGTCAGCGACAAAACTGCTGCACAGGCAGAACGAGATACTGCCGATCAGAATAAATTGAAGGTAACTGAATTTGTTTCAGTAAACGAACTGGCAACCATGATGGATACTTCGGTTACCAGCGTCATCTCAACTTGTATGAGTCTTGGTTTATTTGTTTCCATAAATCAGCGCCTTGATGCTGAGACAATGGCCGTTGTGGCTGACGAATTTGGATTTAAAGTTGAATTCGTTAGTGCCGAAATTCAGGTGGCTATTGAAGAGGAACCAGATACTGAAGGACAATTATTGCCACGTGCTCCAATTGTGACTGTTATGGGTCACGTTGACCATGGTAAGACTTCATTACTTGACCATATTCGAAGTACAAACGTAATTGCCGGTGAGGCCGGAGGTATTACGCAGCATATTGGTGCATATCATGTTAAGCTTAGTAATGGGCGCGAAATAACATTCCTTGATACACCGGGACACGAAGCCTTTACAGCTATGCGTGCCAGGGGTGCTCAGGTCACTGATATTGCTATTATTATCATTGCGGCTGATGACAATATCATGCCACAATCAATTGAAGCGATCAATCACGCAGCTGCTGCGGGAGTGCCTATCGTATTTGCCATTAATAAAATTGATAAACCAGGAGCAAATCCTGAAAAAATCAAGGAAAAATTGGCTGCCATGAATTATCTGGTAGAAGAATGGGGTGGAAAATATCAAAGTCAGGATATTTCAGCTAAATCCGGATTAAATGTTGAGTTATTGCTAGAGAAAGTATTGCTCGAAGCGGAAATGCTCGAATTAAAAGGTAATCCAAATAAACGGGCTACCGGAACAGTGATTGAGTCATCTCTGGATAAAGGTCGTGGTTATGTGGCTACAGTTTTAGTGCATAATGGATCATTGAAAGTTGGTGATGTGCTTCTTGCAGGTCAGTACTATGGTCATGTGAAAGCCATGTTTAATGAACGTAACCAGCGAGTTGATAAAGTTGGTCCTGCAGAACCGGTTATTATCCTTGGTCTTGACGGGGCGCCTCAGGCCGGCGATAAATTCAATGTGATGGAAAATGAACGTGATGCACGTAACATTGCTAATAAACGCGATCAGCTGGCTCGTGAACAGGGTCTGCGTACTCAAAAACATATTACTCTGGATGAAATTGGCCGTCGTATTGCGATTGGAAACTTCCAGGAATTGAACCTGATTGTAAAGGGTGATGTGGATGGATCGATCGAAGCACTTTCTGATTCATTAATTAAATTGTCAACCGAAGAAATTCAGGTTAATGTTATCCATAAAGCTGTTGGTGCTATTTCCGAATCGGATATCATGCTTGCAACTGCATCTAATGCGATCATTGTTGGATTCCAGGTTCGACCATCTGTTAGTGCAAGAAAGATTGCTGAAAAAGAGCAAATCGACATCCGTTTATATTCAATCATCTATGATGCTATCAACGAAATAAAGGCAGCAATGGAAGGTATGCTTTCTCCTGAAATCAGGGAAGAGATTACCGGTACTGCTGAAGTTATGGAAGCTTTTGATATTACCAAGGTTGGTACTATTGCTGGTTGTATCGTAAGGGATGGAAGGATTTTCAGAAAAGACAAGATTCGTGTGATACGCGACGGTATTGTAATCTACACTGGTACTCTTGGATCGCTGAAACGATTCAAAGACGATGTTAAAGAAGTGAATAAAGGTTATGAATGCGGTTTAAATATTGACAATTATAACAATGTGCTGGCTGGTGACTTTATTGAAGCTTTCACATTAACAGAGGTCGCTAAGACGCTTTAGTGTAACAACAAATATTTCTCATATTTCAAAAACCTGCTTTTGTAAAAGCAGGTTTTTTTGTTTTATATTTTAAATAACATCATAATTGTAGTAGTAGTTCTGATTATGGGTGTATTGTTTCGTTGGGGTGTATGTGAATAAAATACATATAAATTACAATACACCCCTTTTTGATGGCAGTAAAAATTAATTTATTGCTATTTTCGTGACGCAACAAATTAAAACCCCCTTTTATGTTTGATGTTGGATTAACTACGTTTATGATTTTAGCCACAAGTCTGGTCATGCTAATGACTCCCGGACTGGCGTTTTTCTATGGAGGACTTGGAAGTAAAAAACACATCCTCAATATTATGATGCAGAGTTTTGTGTCTCTTGGACTTACTACTGTTTTGTGGTTTTTCTTTGGTTATTCTTTGTGTTTTAGCGGTAATATGACCGAAGGTACTGACTTGTTTGGAATTATTGGTAATCTCGACAAGGCTATGCTTCATGGAATTACGCCCAAAAGTGTCTTTTCTGCTGAAAGAAATTTTCCGGAGTACATTTTTATTGCTTATCAAATGATGTTTGCAATTATTACGCCTGCCCTTATTACCGGAGCATTTACCAACAGAATTTCATTCAAGGCATACATCTGGTTTTTGGTATTATGGCAAATCTTTGTGTATTACCCATTTGTTCACATGGTATGGGGTGGAGGTCTCCTTGCAATGTGGGGAGTACTCGATTTTGCCGGTGGAATTGTTGTTCATGCAACAGCTGGTTTTGCGGCTTTGGCTTCTGTTTTTTTTGTAGGTGCCCGCAAAGAGAGGAAACATGTACCCAATAATATTCCATTGGTTGCTGTGGGAACTGCACTGCTATGGTTTGGCTGGTATGGTTTTAATGCAGGGAGTGAGATGGCCGTAAATGATATAACCGTGGCCGCATTTCTGAATACTGATATTGCTGCTTCATTTGCTGCGATTACCTGGCTTATCATTGAATGGAATACAGGAAAAAAGAAACCAACGTTCATTGGATTAATGACTGGTGCCGTTGCAGGGTTGGCAACGATTACTCCGGCTGCAGGTTATGTTACAATTCAATCGGCAGCCATCATCGGCATTATTGCAGGTGTAGGCTGTTTCCTTGCTGTTAAATTTAAGGAATCGAGAAATTGGGACGATGCTTTGGATGTTTGGGGAGTTCATGGAATGGGTGGTGTTATCGGTACTATTTGTCTCGGATTATTTGCAACAACCTCAATTAATCAGAATGGTGTTGACGGACTTTTCTATGGAGGAGGAATAACTTTCCTTTTAAAAGAAATAGCGGCTATACTGATCGCAGTTGTCTACGGATTCTTTTTTACACTTTTATTATTGAAGGGAATTAACCGGATTATCCCGGTAAAAGCGTCATTAAGAGAAGAAAGAGATGGTCTGGATATTAGTTATCACGGCGAAGTCGCAAGAGATATTGCGTAGACAAGATTTATAAAAAAAGAAAGCCCTGAAGTTTTTTTCTTCAGGGCTTTCTTTTTAAGCTTCAAGCATGGTCTGATAGTCAGCAGCACTTAATAATTCATTAAGTTCCGCAGCATTTGAAATGGATAATTTAATTAACCAGCCATTGCCATATGGATCTTTATTTACCAGTTCAGGTGAAGACTCAAGTGCCGGATTAACTTCCAGAACCTCGCCGCTAACCGGCATAAATAAATCTGATACTGTTTTAACTGCTTCAATAGTTCCAAAAGTTTCTCCTTTTTCGAGCGTTTCTCCTTCAGTTTCTATTTCAACAAAAACTATGTCACCTAATTCGCCCTGAGCAAAGGAAGTAATTCCAACTGTCGCAACATTACCATCAACACTTATCCATTCGTGTTCGCTGGTATACTTTAAATTTTCCGGAAGATTCATATCATATAATTTTTTTGTTTTTTTTCTGAACCAAAAGTAATACAAATTTTTTATTCAAACCTTTAACAAAAGTCATCGTTATGCATATTCGCTGAAGTTTTATTAATTTGCAGCACTAATTCGTAAACCAATGTTTCAGACTAAAATATCAGATTTATCCGAACTTCGGAATTCCGCTCAATTATTACTTGCGAATTTCCCGGAAGATCGGGTTTTTGCTTTTTATGGTTCAATGGGAGCAGGGAAAACGACCCTCATTAAATCCATTTGTATGGAATTGGGTTCCTCTGACTATGTGACCAGTCCAACTTTTGCTCTTATCAATGAATATACTGTTTCGGATGGATCTGTAATTTACCATTTTGATTTTTACCGGATTAAAAAACTTGATGAAGCATTTGATCTGGGTTACGAAGATTATATTTACAGCGGAAATTATTGTTTTATCGAGTGGCCTGAAAGAATTGAGTCGTTATTGCCGGATGGATATATAGAAGTTAGGATTAAGGAAACCAATGACGGAGTTAGGTTGTTAGAAGCAAAAAGAATGTAAATATAAATTCAGATTTACGTATATTAGTTTTCATGTATCCAATCTCACCACCATGGCTGAAAAAGACAGATTATCAGAACATTCGTCAGCAGGATCAACATTTCTACTCCCCAAGGAAGAAATGCTGGAAGTAAGGCGAAAAGGTAAAAAAATCAGAATTGGAATACCATCAGACAAAGATAAAGTAGAATATCGTGTTCCGCTAAGCCCCCAGGCTGTTGAATTGCTGGTTTCCTACGGACACGAAATCCTAATTGAAAAGGATGCCGGAATGGCTGCTAGCTATTCGGACAAAGAATATCGCGAAGCAGGTGCCCTGATCCAAAAAGATCGAAAAGACATTTATGAATGCGATATTATTTTGCGGGTTTCTCCGTTTGATGAATCTGAAATTGATATGCTTAAAGGCCATCAGGCATTGATTTCAAACCTTCAGATTAATGCTCATTGTCCAAATTCGATTGGAAAACTGATCCAAAAGAAGGTGACAAATATTGCCTATGAATATATGGAGGAAGAAGATGGCAGCAAACCTATTGTGCAACTAATGAGCCAGATTTCCGGAAGTACTTCCATTGTTTTGTTCAATGAATACATGAGTAAATCCAGAGATGGCAAGGGTGTTTTACTTGGGGCTGTAACCGGAATTTCGCCTGCGGAGTTGGTTATTTTGGGCTCAGGTACGGCTGCTGAATTTGCCGCCAGAGCCGCACTCGGTTTAGGTGCTGTTGTAAAGGTTTTTGATGATAATATTTGTTCTCTCCGTTCACTTGAAGATAAGCTTCAGCAGCGTATATTTACCTCGGTTTATTATCCCAAAGTGGTTAGAAAAGCGCTTAAGTCGGCTGATGCCGTACTCGGCGCGATGCCTGTCGGATCGCAGCCATCATTCCGCATCTCAGAGGATATGGTAAAAAAGATGAAATCAGGTTCTGTAATTATCGATTTGAACGTTAGTCAGGGTGGCTGTTTCGAAACGTCACACTGCACCGACTTAAATAATCCTTCGTTTACCGAACACGGTGTTATTCATTACTGTGTACCGAACCTTCCTGCCATTGTTGCGCGGACTGCTTCAATTGCACTTAGCAATGTGCTCATTCCGATCCTGATATCCATAGGTGAAATTGGTGGAATTGATAACTACATTAAAAGCTCAAAAGGATTCAGAAAAGGGGTCTACATATATAATGGTATATTAACAAATTCGGCGTTGGCCAGCAGATTTAATCTTCCTTATAAAGATATTGACCTGTTGCTGGCCGTATACTAAATTTTTATTCTTCAGAAAAACGGATGGGATGGATGTAATAATCTTCAACCAGCATTAGCATGGAAATCCCAGAAACCGTAATCTCTGATTCTGAGACATAATCGGTGCTATCCATGTTTATTGTTGTGTCTCTTGCAATAATTCTCCACTTGATATGATTTTCCAGTTTAAACGTAATTTCATTACGGTTCCCGTTAAAAACTAGTAGTATAGTTCTCCATTTATCGTCGTTGGCATGGTTTACCAAAACATAGGATGCGACTCCAGGTTGATATTCTGAAGAAAAAATGAGGTGTTTCCGAATCTGATCGCCTGATATCATCCGAAATGCAGGATGTGCTTTACGTAGATTTATCATCGCCTGATAATACCGGAAAATCTCAATATATACATTCTTTCTGCTCCAATCAATCTGATTAATACGGTCAGGTGATTTGTAGGAGTTGTGATCCCCAAATTTGGTTCGTGCCATCTCCACTCCTGCATGTATAAAAGGAATTCCCTGAGAAGTGAGAACAAGCGCACCGGCCAGCATAACCATTCGCATAATCTCTTCTTCACTTGCATCAGGGCTGCTTGAAGTTAGTTTATCGAACAGGGTGAAATTATCGTGGCATGAAGCATAATTTACACATTGCCAGGGCTCTGAAGCCCATGGTGATTTCGAATGCTCAACATAGCCATATACAATTTGTGGATGGAAACATGCTCCTACAATTCCGAATTTGATATTCTCTTCCTGTATCGTTTGTCCGTTTACGAATCCTTTGCTTTGTGAATTGAAACTATTTCCCTTGATCCCATCGCGAAAATCGTCGTTAAAAGCAGCTATACGGTAAAGTCTGGATACGTTGTTTTTTACAGCACGCCAGGTTTCATTTAACGGACTCTTATCGGCAGCCCAGCCTTCGCCATAAAGCAGAATTGAAGGCGAAATACTGTCCATTTTTGCTCTTATCTGATTCATCGTTTCCAGATCGTAAATACCCATCAGGTCAAAACGGAATCCATCCAGATGAAACTCGGTAGCCCAATAATAAAGCGAATCGATTATGAATTTATGAACCATTCCCCGTTCAGTTGCAATTTCGTTGCCACAACCACTTGCATTCGAGAAAGTCCCGTTTGATTTTTGCCTGTAGTAATACCCTGGAACTGTTTGATTGAAAAAAGATCGGCGGGTATGTGAAGTATGGTTGTAAACCACATCAAGAACAACTCCGATTCCGGCTTTATGAAGCGATTGAATCAGCATTTTAAGTTCCAGAATGCGTGAAGTGGTATTCGGATTGCTCGAATAACTGCCTTCCGGAGCATTGAAATTTTGCGGATCGTAGCCCCAGTTGTAACTCTGATCCGGTGCTTTTTCGTCAACTGTCAGGAAGTCATAAACGGGTAAAAGATGCACGTGTGTAATACCTAGCTCAACCAGATGATCAATTCCGGTTTTTAAACCTTCAGGAGAAAGTGTTCCGGTTTCAATAAAGGCGAGGTATTTCCCTTTATTTGTTATTCCGGAGGAAGGTGCAATGGAAAAATCCCGTACATGAAGTTCGTAAATTATTGCATCTGTTGCATGATCACATTTAATGCGCTGGTCATTTTTCCAATCAGCAGGATTAGTCTCTTCAGGATTAAAAATAAGTCCGCGATGACCGTTAATTCCAACTGCTTTGGCGTCAATTCCGGGTGTTTCGTTCAACCAACCTCCATCGTTTACCCTGATGGTGTAAAAGTAGCCATTTAGATCGCCATTAATTTTGATAATCCAGGTTCCATTTTCCGATTTTTCAAACTGGTCGATGCGAATGGCTGAACCTCCATGACTCTGTCGGTAAATGCGTAATTCAACTGTATTTGCCGTTGGAGCCCAAATCCTTATGTTGGTTTGTTCTTTTGTATAACAAACTCCCAGATCTTCGCCTCCATAATATGGGTATGACGAAAAATCATTTCCATTAAATTTCCAATCTCTCATCCGGGTCAGATTTAATTCTTTTATACAGTAATAGTTTAGTTTACCTCGACTTATGTAACCAGGCTTTTCCGAAGTTTAACGTTATTAGATTTCCATTTTCTCCCATTAACTTCAGTTACGTATATACGAGCCCAGTAAAAAGATTTTACTGATCGGTCATATTGATAAAATGTTGCAGTTTCTATTCGTAACTGATGCGATGCCCCGGCTTCAATAAACAGTGGGTAAATTTGTTTCCCATTAATTCCGTTTAGCTTAAATTTCCGTTTGGACCATATTTTTCTATATTCCAGAACGGGTGCTTCAATATCAGCTTCATGCTTTCCATTATTTCTGATTGTCATTGTCAGAACCGTTGGTCTGTATAGCCTGTTTTTGTCAAGTATTACTTCAAGTTTAGATTTCCTGAATAGGCGTGTAAAGCCACCTGGATTTCTTTTTCCTAAAAATTGTTGAATTTCATAGCCTAGAACAACAAGTAATATAATGATCAGAACATTGATGATCAGAACAAGCGTTTCTTTTTCAAGGCCAATATCGAATGGAGTGAAAGTAAAAAGTGGAAAAAATGTAGAAAGCAAAATATACCCTATATTCATGTAGTTCAGAAATTGATTCCCAAAAGTAGAAAAAGTCCTGCCATTAATGCAAAACTTTTTATTTTTCAGTTCTTTCCTTTTGCTATATGAACCGGATAATTTTCCCGATAATGTGAATCAGGAGAATTAGAAGTGTAGTATTTCTTTAATCTTTTTATATCCGGTCTTGCTTACTTTTAGTTTAGTTTTATTATTGTCTTTCAGAATCACAATGTAAGATTCTTTTTCATATTGCTGAATTTCAGCAATATTGTCAACCTGAACGATGTAAGAGCGATGAATGCGAATGAAATTCTTTGGATCAAGATTGGTCTCAAAGTACTTCATTGTTTTCTGTTTCATATGTCGGCCATCGTTGGTGTAAATCATTACATAATCGTCCAGCGATTCAATGTACCTGATCTGATCTACTGTAATAATGTGAATTTTGTGCCTGTCTTTTACCACAATACGATCAATAAATTCCTCTCCGGGACGAAAGTTTGAAAGTTCTTCAAGTTTATCCGATGTATCTTCTGAATTTAGGATGCGGTGCTGCACTTTTTCAATGGCAGCCAGCATCCTGTCTTTCGAAAACGGTTTAAGGAGATAATCCACGGCATTTAGTTCGAAAGCTTTTAATGCATATTGATCGTATGCAGTTGTGAAAATGATCTGCGGTTTGAAGTCGAGCAGCTCAATCATTTCGAACCCGGTGATTTTGGGCATTTGAATGTCAAGAAAAACCAGATCAGGCTTTTTATCGTTGATGGCTTTTATTCCATCAAAACCATTTTCACATTCACCAATTATTTCGATATCGGGATGATCTTTTAAATACGAGCGCAACAGGTTTCGGGCCAGTTCCTCGTCTTCAATAATAAGGGTTTGCAATTTTTCACTCATGACATGGTTGGTTTTTGTGGGACTGTTAATTGAACTTCAAAGCTGGTCTTATGATCGCTTATTTTCATCAGATCGGGTTGATTGTAGATGATTTCCATGCGCTTTCGGATATTTCTCAGTCCTATTCCTTCTCCTCTCCGTTTAATTGTGCTGGCATCGTAATCATTAACGATGGTAATTTTCAGAATGTTTCCATCGCATTCACAAATTGTTTTTATTGTTACTTGTTCTGTGGTTTCGTATACTCCGTATTTTATTGCATTTTCGAATAAAGGTTGCAAAATCATATTAGGTATTTCAGCTTCCATACAGTGTGAGTCGATTTCAAATTCGGCGTTTAATTTTTTCCCGAAACGAATTTTCTCAATACTAAGATAAAGCTTAATATTTTCCAATTCTCTGGAAAAGGAAACCATTTCTTTTTCGTTATGCATCAGAGAATAGCGCATAAAAGTAGACAGGTTAATAACCATTTCCTGTGCTTTCTCCGGATCGCTTACAGTAAGTGAAGATATGGAATTCAGGCTATTGAATAGGAAATGTGGATTTATCTGTGATTTTAAGGCCTGTAGTTCTGATTCGCGAAGCAGAGCTTTATACTCACTTTCTTTTTTGATTTTTTCTTTCAGACTTTGATAATAATTAATCGCATAGAAAAAAACCAGATAGATGGCGTACATGATATATCCTGCAAATATCTTGGATGGGAGCGAATTCCTCAGAAAGTCATTACCCTGATTAAAAAATGGTCTGAAAATGGCATAGGAAATAGCGACCCAAATTCCGCATAAAATAGATGCTGCGATGAAATGAAACAATAATAAACTTCCTATTGATGCATCTTCCAGAGTGTTGTACTTGATGCTGTACCATATACTCGAACCCAGAAGGGGAAATAAGAGGTAGGTTGTACTAGTATCGAGTATCGAATAAATTAGAGGCACATTGTACCAAAATACCTGAAGTATCAAATTGGTTAAGCCAATTACCACCCAAAAAATGGCATAAAAAATAAGTAGCCGGTAGTTATTGGTTAAAGGATGTTTCATGTTTTAGAAGTGTTTTACTTCAATGCCTCCAAACATTGATATACCCTTTATTACCAGAGTTTTCGACGGATCGTAATACCGGTCGCTGTATGTGTCTCCTCGTTTATCGGTGAATGCCCCAAAAATTGTAGTCACTTCATTCCGAACGTTCCAATCCATAGGAATCTTAAATCCGCAGCCACCAAAAACGCTGACACAGTCAATTACTGCACCGCCGGTTTGTAAGTTGGCTTTTCGCAAATCAAACTCAATACCACCAAAAATAGATGTCGCCTTTCCTCCGGCCAGTGCTTGTGAATTGATGAAAATCTCGCGTCCTCCAAAGATCACAAAGTCATCAAAAGTGTTAAACGAATTGTAAGTCTCGGATGAATTGTAAGTCTCAGATGAGTTGCTTGATTTAGAAGTATTGTCATTCGGAGGATTTATAATCTGTCCATTTGCATTTCCCATGGGAATTTTTTGATGTTCGCGCTGACGAAGCAAGATTGCAACGCCAATGGCCACCAATATCAGTGGCCAGTATATTCTTCGTATTTCGTGAGGGACAGTTATTAATTCGGGAATCATAAAAGTAGCCCCAATTATTATCAGAATTGTTCCAGCCGTACGATTTCCGCCAATGAGAGAAAGAACACCAAACCCAACCAGCAACATTTGCCACGATATGAGCATATCTGCCAATGATTCGGGGATGAGGTTTAATCTTTCTAAAATGAGAATTACTCCCAGCACAATCAGGATGATCCCGAAGTAAAATCGTTTGTTGCTATTTCCGTGTTCCATGTTATTCAATTTTCAATATTACAAATGTACTTACAAACATTCTTGAATTAAGCACTGATCGGTAAAACGACCGAACTTATCGGTTAAGATAAATTATTTCGTGCTTCATAATAACTTTGAAAGTATAATTATTCCAATTATTATTAAAATTAGCGGAAAAAAGACAATCATCAGGATTCCCGGGATAATTAGAAAATGGGGAAGCAGAATCATAATTAGTATAACCAGAAAAAGCGCTCCAAAGAACTTTCTTCCGGCAATCAGAATGATTCCGGCAAGTATAATTAAAAGTGGTATTGCTGCAGCTCCGGATAAATGAATAAAATTTCCGAAAAAATTTCCTATACCAGCAAAAAAATCACCGATTCCGGGAAGGTTGATATCCCATCCACTTTTTTTCAGAATCCATAAAATTCCTATAATTATCAGTACATAGGCCCAAAATGATCCTGAGTGTTTTCTATGTTCATTGTGTCTATCCATCGTTCACGCTTTTTAATGATGTAAAGATAGATTTTGAACAATTTCGGTTGAACCAATGATCGGTCAGTAAAAGTTTAAAATCGGTAAATGGATTTAATAGCCGTTAAAATGGTGTGGAATACGTTCTGTTCAATAACCGCTTGAACGGCCTGTATTACTTAAAAGTATAAGAAAATGGGCAAAAGATGGAATTAGGATTACAGCTTATTTGTTTTACTCATTCGTCTTGCTACTATGCTGATGTAAAATAGCTGGAAGGCATGGTAAATCATTATAGGAACAAGAAAAATACTTCCGGCACTGCTCCCGGCAAAAATTACGCTGGCCATTACCGATCCATGTACCAGCGATTTTTTTGATCCGCAAAACAATACAGTAATACTGTCTTCACGGCTAAACTTCATCAACCGGGTTACATATTTAGTGAAATAAAAGACAACAAAAAACAGCGCAATTACACTAATAGAGAGTCCTGCCAGCTCTGCCCAGCTAATGCTGCTAAAAATTCCATTCAGGAACGAATCACTGAAACTGCGGTATACAATGCAAAGAATTACTGATTTGTCGAAGAGACTAAGGTATCTTTTATTTCGGTTTGCCCATATGCCCCAATATCGATGCATCAGCAATCCTAGAATTACCGGAATTAAAATATGAATTACCAAATCGGCAATTACCTCTCCAAAAGCAAAGGCTTCATCTTGTTTTTCCAGAAAAATGCCCATCCAAAGCGGAGTAATCAATATCCCAATTACACCCGATATACTGGCATTAAAAATGGCACTGGGAATGTTTCCTTCGGCAATTGAAACCATAACCACAGACGACGAAACCGTTGAGGGTAGAGCAGCAAGAAAGAAAACCGCCAACCATAAAACTTCGTTTTCGGTTCCTTTTAGAAATGGGCGAAAAAGGAGTACCAGAAAAGGGAAAACAACAAAAGTAATCGATTGAATAATAAGGTGTAAATGCCAGTTTTTTAAGTCATTCTTTAGTTTTTCAGGACTGAGTCGCAATCCATAAAAGAAAAAAAGAAGTGCAATGCCATATCTGATCAGGTCTTTTAGATGAATGGTACTGCTTTCCCCACCAATTCCGGGAATCAGCCAGGCAAGGGTTATCATTAGCATAATTCCTGCAATAAAACCGTCAGGTAGATATTTTTTGATTTTTGCAAGCAGCGATTTTATTTGCATGGTATCTCTTTAATTATTTGCTTCAATTCGTTTCGTAATATTTTTCCACTGCTTGTTTCCGGAAATTGATTGATGAAACAGATTAATTTTGGGCGTTCGTAGGGTTGTAGTATTTCAGAAATTCTTTGTTTCATAAAGGCCGTATCAAAAGGGATTCCTTCAATAATCAGTACCATTTTCTCTCCCAGTTTTTCATCGGAAACAGATGAAATAACAAAACGCTCGTTTATAAATGATTCCAATTTTTTCTCGAGAGTTTCCGGCGAATATTTAATTCCTCCAGAAATAATTACAGAATCGGCACGTCCCAAAATAAGGAAACTGTTTTCCGGACGCAGTTCAGCCAAATCATTGGTTTGCAATGGGTTTTTGAATTCAGGCAGAAAGATTTGCAGACATCCGTCTTTGTTTAGTCTGACTGAAATCCCGGGCAAACAATGATAATATTCTGATTTCAGGTCTCCAGTGAGTTCACGAATGGCTATATGCGAGGCTGTTTCGGTCATTCCATAAGTTAAAACAATCCGGTTCGAAAGTGAACTGATTTGGGTTTGCATTGTCTGCGAAATAGCGGAACCACCAATTAACAGGTTTCGGATATTTTGTAGTTTTTCTTTTCCTGCAGACTGTTCCAGAATTTTGAGA
Organism: Prolixibacteraceae bacterium; assembly: GCA_041736275.1. Classification (GTDB taxonomy): domain Bacteria; phylum Bacteroidota; class Bacteroidia; order Bacteroidales; family Prolixibacteraceae; genus Aquipluma. Next base: position 25,803 of record JBGSUC010000073.1, on the reverse strand, counting down.
ACCTGATTTGGGACCATTGCCCCGAAGTTGAAAATCGATTTCCTGAGAAAGTCAAAATCACTGGTAGGATCGACAGTAATCAGGTTCATTTGCCCAATAATTGCGCGAACGGCCATCATTTTACCGGCAATATACTGGCAAGATAAACTGAGTAAAAGCCGGTCGTTTTCTTTTAGTCCGAAATATTCAATCGTTCGTTCAGCACTTTTTTGCATGATCGATTTCGGCAACTCGATTAACTTGGGTTTGCCGGTACTTCCGGATGTTTGTACATGTATAAATTCAGAATCTGAAAACCAGTCATTCAGGAACAGATAAAGTTGTTTTTCCCATTCAGAAATTGATGGGTTGACGACCGCTTCATTTGCCAAAGCCAAAATTTCAGCAGAAGAAATTTGCTGGTTATTCAGGGTAATAAAATGAAGAGTTGCCATTCGGGTTTGTATTTTTGAGAAAGGGCTAAAGATAATGAGATATTAATTTAAAAATTCATCTGTTTGCTCTTCGATCAAATTTCGCAATTCCCATTTTTTCTCCTGATGGAACCATAACTGATCTCCAATAATATCGAGCGGTGAATCAAAATTATTGGTAAAAAGTTGTCCGGTTCCCAAACCTTGTTCCGCTTTTGCATTTAGTCGAAAAGTCCATTGGGCTATGGCGTTGAGGCCAATATTCGATTCGAGTGCCGAGGTAATCCACCAGCTGGAACCGATTTTTTCAGCCTCTTCAATCCATTTTTCGCAGCCGGCAAAGCCTCCATGTAAACTTGGTTTAAGAATTAGATATGCAGGAAGAATGGTTTCTATCATTTTTCGCATTTCGATGCGACTGTTTATTCCAATCAGTTCTTCGTCGAGACCGATTGGCACAGGTGACTTTCGGCATAGTTCAGCCATTTCATCCCATTGCCCTGCTTCAATGGGTTGTTCTATGGAATGAATACTTAAATCGGACAATTGTTTGAGGTTTTCCAGCGCCGTTTTTAAGGTGTATGCGCCATTGGCATCAACCCGAAGTGTAATTTCTTCCGGAGAAAACTCGCGGCGAATGGATTTTAAAAGGTCAAATTCAGTTTTAAAATCGAGGGCTCCAATTTTCATTTTTATGCATCGGAATCCAGAATCCAGTTTTGCTCGTATCTGCTGTTTCATAAATTCGGGCTTTCCCATCCAAATCAAACCATTGATTGGTATACCCTGTTCTCCTCGTGTAAATGCAGATGGAAATAGTTCTTGCTTGCCTCCGTTTTTCAGATCAAGCAAAGCAGTTTCAAGACCAAAACGAATGGAGGGCCAGGTGTTTAGTTCTTCAGCAAACGAACTAAAATAGTTTATTTCTTCGCAAACCTGTAAAAGTTTCGCGCTCATCCTGTTTAAGCTCTCAATGCTCAAGCCGGGCAGCGGTGCACATTCGCCAATTCCGATATTTGATCCATCAGCTAAAAATAAGAACCAGGAATCCCGGGTAGTATATACTCCACGGGAAGTTCCGGAAGCTTGTTTAAAATTGAGCGTATATTTTCTGAAAGTTGCTTTCATGGAATTATATATGATAATTTTTAATGAAATTAACTCAAGAAATCTGATACTTTCTCGACTTTCAGCTGATCGGTGCAATCATCAAGCATCTGTTGAATGCTTTTCTGAAATAACGGATGAATTAAATCGGGAGCAATTTCACTCATTGGAATAAGCACAAAATTTCGTTCCTGAATCCGGGGATGCGGAATGATCAGTTTTTCCAGTTCAATAATCTGATCGCCGTAAAACAAAATATCGATGTCGATGATCCGGGAGTCGTTTTGGTTCTCTTTCCGGATTCTTCCCAGTTCAATTTCAATTTGTTGGGTTTTTTGGAGAACTTCTTCAGGAGAAAGGACGGTTCTGATTTCAAGTGCCTGATTCCAGAAAAAATCACCCGATTCAAAACCCCATGGTTCGGTTTCGTAGATTGCTGATTGTGCTGATATTTTACCTATTTGTGTATTTATTCTGGTTTGTACTTCAGAAAAAATCCTTTTTTTATCTCCCAGATTTCCTCCCAGCAGGATATAAATCTTAATCATAAGACCATCGTTTGTGTAACAAAAACACTAAATTCGTACAAATCTATCGTACATTTTAATCGAAACAAACAAATAAGAATAAATAAACATGAAGCAATTTCTAAAATTTACCCTGGCTTCCATCGTTGGAGTGATGATTGCCGGTCTTTTACTTCTTTTTATCACCATCGGAATTATTTCGGCCATGGTTTCAGTCTCTGACGAACCGTCGCAAATAGAGAGCAATACGGTGCTGATTCTTAAATTCGATCATCAGATTGTTGACCGGGCAAAGAAAAATCCGTTGGAAGGTCTTGATTTTGGCATGTTTCAGGGTGAAAAAACTGTTGGCCTAAACGATATTCTTGATTGTATTCGTAAGGCAAAAACCGATCACAATATTCTGGGTATTTATTTGAATCCAATGGATATTCAGGCGGGGATGGCATCGGTCGAAGAAATTCGTTCAGCCCTCAAGGATTTCAAAACTTCAGGAAAATTTGTTTATGCTTACGGCGATTACCTGTCACAAAAGGCTTATTATTTGGTTACTGTTGCCGACACTTTAGTTCTGAATCCTCAGGGATCGGTTGATTTTAGAGGTTTGGGGGGCGAACGTACTTTCTACAAAAAAGGTTTGGAAAAGCTGGGTGTTGAAATGCAGATTATTCGTCATGGGAAATTTAAATCGGCAGTTGAGCCTTTCCTGTTAGATAAAATGAGTCCGGAGAACCGACTTCAAACCGAAACTTATTTAAACAGTTTGTGGAGCGAAATGCTTGCTGATATTTCAAGTTCAAGAAAAATGAGCTTCGACGAATTGAATGTTATCGCTGATCAGGTTTCTACTTTCAGGAAAGCTGACTTTGCCAAAGAGAAAAACCTGGTTGACCGGCTGAAATATAAAGATCAGGTAATTGATGACCTAAAAAAGCTTACTCTTACCAGTGAAAAGGATGATGTTAAGGCTGTTGACATCTTCAAATACATCAAAGTTCCTGAAGTTCGTGAACAAAAAGGATTGGCCCGAAAGAAGATAGCCGTTATTTATGCTTCCGGAGCTATTGACAGCGGAACTTCGGATGATGACATTAAATCGGAAGAACTTTCCAGAACTATTCGTGAAGCACGCCGCGATTCTTCAATTAAAGCTATTGTTCTGCGCATTAACTCGCCTGGAGGCAGTGCCTATGGCTCTGAAGTGATCTGGCGTGAAGTGAAACTTGCTGCCGCGACTAAACCGGTAATTGCTTCGATGGGTGATGTGGCTGCTTCGGGAGGTTATTATATTGCCTGCGCTGCAGATACCATAATGGCCGATCGGACAACCATTACCGGATCGATTGGTATTTTTGGAATGATTCCCAACATGCAAAATTTACTTAGCAATAAACTTGGAATTACTCAGGATGTGGTAACAACCAACGAACATTCTGACATGATTTCTGTGACTCGACCAATGTCTGCGTTCGAACGCGATTTGATGCAACAAACTATTGAAGAAGGTTACGATACGTTTATCTCGCGTGTTGCAGAAGGACGTAAAATGGAGAAAACCGCAGTTGACGAAATCGGACAGGGTAGGGTTTGGGCTGCTCCAAATGCAAAAGAAATTAAATTGATTGATGCATACGGAGGTTTGACTGATGCGATTGAATTAGCTAAGAAAATGGCCAAACTGGACAACTTCCGCATTGTTAATTTGCCTAAACTGAAAGATCCAATAGAAGAACTCATGAAGGAATTTTCGGGATCGGCCAGAGCCGGATTTATGAAAGACGAACTGGGCGAAAGCTATAAATATTACGATCAGTTGCGCACCTTAGTTTCGCAGCGTGGCGTTCTTGCAAGGATGCCTTACGATATTGAAATTCATTAATTTGTAAAAAGGGGATAAAATCAATTCGCAAATTGGTTTCGTCCCCTTTTCTATGGAATTTACAACTGGAAATGCTAAAAGGACGACAACAGCATAATTAATATTCAAATCATATGGCTTATAATCAGGAACTGGCCAACCGAATCAGGGAAGAGCTTCAGTATTTGGATGGAATTGATGAAAAGGAAATGATGGGGGGCTTAAGTTTTATGCTTAATGACAAAATGTGTGTTGGTGTAATTAAAGACGAAATGATGTGCCGCATTGATCCTGTAAAGTATGAAGAAGCTTTGGAAAAGTTGGGTTGCCGTGAAATGGATTTTACCGGAAAGCCCATGAAAGGTTGGGTAATGATTGATGAATCGGGTTTGAAAAACGGGAATGATTTTAATTACTGGATTGGTCTGGGTTGGTCTGGCCGTTGATTATAACAAACACGCCAAATCGTCGAAGAAGAAAAAATAAACTTTATTCGAATGAAGAAAAAACTGCTTTTTGCTTTTCTGAACCTCTTTTTTTTAAGCTCCTTTGCTCAGGAGAGAATTTCGTGTTTGATTAAAACTTCTTTTGGAGACATTCAAATTGAGTTGTATCCTGAAAAAGCTCCGGTTACGGTTGCAAATTTCCTCAATTATGTTGACAATCAACTTTATGATGGAACCAATTTTTACCGTGTTTGCAACCCTGAAAATGAAAAGGACCGTAAAGTTAAAATTGAAGTTATTCAGGGAGGTGATGTTGCTGAAAAGAAACAATTTGAGCCAATAAAAATAGAAACAACCAAACAGACCGGAATCAGGCACCGGAACGGAACATTGTCGATGGCAAGAGATACCCCAAACTCTGCCACAAGCAGCTTTTTTATTTGTATAAAAGATCAGCCAGAGCTGGATTTTGCCGGGAAAAGAAATCCTGATGAGCAAGGATTTGCCGCTTTTGGAAAAGTAACTAAAGGAATGGAGGTCGTTCGTCAGATTCAAATTCAGGAAAATAAAAATCAGTATTTAGTTGAACCTGTGATGATTCATTCGATACATCGACTTAATTGATCAGGGAAAAGAACTGTTTGTTTATTTGAGTTGTTTATTGGGTCAAAAGTAATTCCATTAAATATTTTAGGTATGAAAAGGCTATTCTTGATAAAGGCCGATTTTCAGGATGAAAGTCGTGGTGCAGGGAAATTATATTTTTGTCCTGATTGTTCTCCTGTTGAGGGAATATTGTCTTATTATCCACGATTACGTGATGAGCTTGAAGTTCATTATGTTGATTTTGCTCGGCCACGAAACATATTGGTTGATTTAATTGGAGAGTCTAATCAAAGCTGTCCGGTTTTGGTACTCGAAGACGGAACCTTTATTAACCAATTGAATGAGATTATCCGTCATCTGGTGGAAAATCACCACATAGGTAAACCTCATTAGCATTCGGATATTTTCTGCCATGAAAGCAATTTATCCGATCAGAAATGACTGTTAATGAATAATCCTGATGTCTTTGATTCTTTTAATAAAAAAGTCTGGTGCTTTAATATATCAAAATATTTAGGTCAGAAGTCTTCATATTAAATGAAATATGTACATTTGGTTGTTGACTAAAGACTAAACTAGCGATGACTGATTCCCCCGAACGATCTTCCTCCAGATTGCTGTCACTTGATTTTTTTCGTGGATTAACCATGTTTCTTTTGGTTGCAGAAGGAACAGGGCTGTGGTGGACACTGGTACAAGACCCAATTCAAGGCACATTCTTGGAGCATTTTTTTATTCAGTTCGAACATCACCCCTGGCATGGATTGCGTTTTTGGGATTTAATTCAACCGTTTTTTATGTTTATTGTAGGTGTCGCGATGCCTTTTTCTTACCGCAACAGGATAGCAAAAGGAGAATCGAAAGGCTCCATTACCCGTCATATTATTCAACGATCGTTTATTTTACTTGCCTTCGGTGTCGGTCTGCATTGTGGCTACAACAAAAAGTTGGTTTGGGAACTTTGGAACGTGCTTTCACAACTTTCTGTTACCATTCCGATTGCATACTTTTTGATGAAATATCCGTTAAAAGTGCAGCTGTTTGTTTCGCTTCTGCTCCTCTTAATCACCGATCTGATGTACCGAAACTTCCAGATTGAAGGTTACAATCAGGCATGGGTAATTGATAAGAATTTCGGGAGTTGGATGGATATGATTTTAATGGGGAAACTCAACGGTGGTGGAGGTTGGGTGGCCATCAACTGCATACCAACAGCTGCTCATACTATTTGGGGAGTAATGGCAGGTCAACTTTTGATCAAAGATGTAAGTCGAAAATGCAAGTTTAAATCCCTGTTAATTGCAGGAGCAGTCGCTTTGTTAGTTGGTTATATTGTTGATTTAACTGGAATTACCCCAATCATTAAACGCATTGCAACCTCTTCTTTTGTATTTGTATCCGGAGGATGGGCCTTGATTGGTCTGGCACTAAGCTACTGGCTCATTGATATCAAAGGACATAAAAACTGGATTTTTATCTTTACCGTCGTTGGAACCAATTCTATTTTCATTTATGTGTTTTTTCAGACAGTAGGAGGCCAATGGTTAAATGACTTTATTGCCATTTTCTCTAAAGGAATATTGAGTTGGACTGGCGCCTCGGAATTTGTTCTGAATTTATTTACCAGTCTGACTATTTTATTGGCTGAGTGGAGTCTTTGCTACTGGCTATATAAGCGTAAAATATTCTTCAGGATTTAAACTAAACACATGTTAGTTTTTCGTTCGCTGATCATCTTATATGCATTTAACTGAGACTGCAAAATAAATCTGCAAATAATTGTTAATTTATTCCATGTAATGAAACAATGAAGCTTTACTTAACGTAACCTACTTTGACTTTGCAATCTAATTTTTTTGAACTTATTTGGGTTGATTGGTTTTTGGTGAAAAGCAAAGTTCGTAAGGTAATTTTAGTTGTTTGTTTAGTGAAAAGCGGTGGCTACCACCGCTTTTCATTTTTTAATGAAATTAGTTTCCTTCCAGAATGACTTCAAATATTCTTTGTTAAATCCAATTTTTGTTTTGTATAAATCAATTCGGATATTTTTCGGGATAAGTTGCGATTATTAAAATATCACCTCCATAAATATTTAAATACTTTTTAAATATTTAATAAAAGTATTGGCATGATTTAGAAAAAAATAAAATACCTTTGTGTCGTATTTGAATCAGTCTTAATCTAAACAATATGACCTTTTCTCAGGGGAACTTCAATGAAGAAGGCGATATGAATGTCGTAGAGCTGAAAAATAATTTCCAGAAGCGTAAGATTATCAAGCACCTGTATCTCTATGGGGCAATGACAAATACTGATCTGGCAAAGTATGTAAAGCTTAGTACCCCAAAAATAATCAGTCTTCTTAATGAATTAAAAGTTGAAGGACTTATTGAAGAACTCGGACAAGGAAATTCAAGCGGAGGAAGGAGACCGAATCTCTACGGCAACCGGGAAGATGCTTTTTATATCATTAGCATTTCCATTAATATTTATAAAACATCAGTATCCATTTTTAATGCAAAGAACCAAAAGGTTGCTGATGACCAGATATTGAAACTTACTATTTCTCATGGAACATCGATTATCGATCCGATTATTGAGTTTACTGAAGCAATTATACTCGAAAAGAATATTCCAAAAGATAAAATTTTAGGTATTGGCATTGAAATGCCTGGAATGGTTGATTCGGAAACAGGAGTTAATAAAACTTATATGGTTTCTGATCGGCCTGTTGCTGATGTTTTTAGCGAAAAATTTGGAATGGAAGTTTTAATTGAGAATGATGCTAAAGCAAGGGCTTTTGCTGAATTGCGCTTTGGACTTGCATACAAAAAGCGGAATGTTCTTGCGATTCATCTTGATTGGGGAATTGGTCTGGGAATAATTGTTAACGGGAAATTATATAAAGGACGTGATGGATTTGCCGGTGAGTTTGGCCATTTGCCTATGGTGGATAACGGAATTCTTTGCAAATGCGGGAAACAAGGCTGTCTCGAAACAATTGCTTCAGGAACAGCTATTATACGTATGGCAAAAGAAGGCATTAAAGCCGGAAGTTCATCATTTCTCTCTCAGTTAGCCGATGATGATCTGGAAAAAATTGAAATCAGGCAAGTTGTTCGGGCCGCAACAATGGGAGACCAGTATTCAATTTCGATTCTGGCCAATGTAGGTCATTGGCTTGGGAAAGGTTTTGCGTATCTCATCCAGATTTTCAATCCGGAATTGATTATTCTGGGTGGTCGCATGTCCGAAGCAAATCAGTTCATTCTTCCGCCCATACAGCAAGCTATTCAAATATTCTGCAATCCTGAGTTGGGTAATGAAATTGAAATTAAAGTTTCGGAATTGGGCAGTCAGGCAGGAATACAGGGTGTCGCAGCATTATTGCTAGAACGTGTTCTGGATGAAAATCAGAAGTGATTTTTTTGTTCACTGGGTTAAGTATATATCTCTAAGAAAAGCAATTTATAATTATTTAAACGCATACTAATGAAAACACATCAATTCAGTCAGGTCGAAAAAATTTTTCTCCAACAAGCAGAGATTGATCAAATGACAACAAAAATACCTTACATAACCGTTGGGAATTTTCCAAAACTAGGAATGCTTGCTTCTCTTCGTTTCCTGGAATGGGTAGTTGAAAATCCCAACGGGGTAATTAGTCTTCCAACCAGTAAATCTTCTCAATATTTCATTAAATACACCAGGTTTTTTCTTGAAAACTGGGACACTCCAAAAGGGCAGAATCTTCTGAATACCTATGGCCTTTCAGGAGTGAAGAAACCTGATTTAAGAGGACTTCATTTTGTTCAGATGGATGAATTTTATCCGATTTCATCCAAACAGCATAACAGCTACTGCAATTATATAGAGACCTACTACATCAATGGATTCGGACTCGATCCAAAGAAGGCGCTTCTAATTAATTCCGATCTAATACCTCTATCTGAGGGGAAATCATACAATGAGGTTTTCCCGGATCTAACCATCGATTTATCTTTGCGCTACCGCGATGCAAAAAATGCGATGGAAAAAATCCAGCAGGAATCAATTTTTATGATCGACGACTGGTGCTCAGAATACGAACAAAAAGTGCGGAATTTAGGGGGTATTGGATTTTTTCTGGGAAGTATTGGTCCTGATGGTCACATTGCATTTAACACCCGCGGAACTGATCATTTCTCGACAACACGTCTGACAGCCACCAATTTCGAGACTCAGGCCGTTGCCGCCGGCGATCTGGGCGGGATCGAAGTTTCCCGACACCGTTTGGTTATTACAATCGGACTCGATACAATCACGTTTAATCCGGATTCAACTGCCATCATTTTTGCTGCCGGTGAAGCTATCGCCGATGTGATTAAAGATTCGATCGAAAGTGAGGTATCTAATAAATACCCTGCAAGTTCATTGCATAAATTGCCCAATGGTCGGTTTTACCTTACAACTGGTGCTGCCGTGAGATTAACCGACAGCATCGATAAATATTATCAAACAGGTGAATGGACTCATCAAAAAACAGAAAGAGCCATTATTGATCTTTGTCCGAAGATCAATAAATTTGGACCGAAGATTACATTGGAAGAGTTAAAAGCCGATAAATATTGCCGACTGATTCCAGATCTGAATGAAAATACCGTTCAGACTGTTATCGATTCGATTATCGCTAAGTTAAACAAGGGAATGGAACATGACTCGAATCAGGTTTTTTACCACACTGGGCCGCATCATGATGACATAATGCTCGGCATTATGCCATACACAAACCGTCAGTTACGCGATGCAAGTAATGAGTTTCATTTTTCGGTACTGACCTCAGGTTTTACATCAGTAATCAATCAGTATGTTATTGATTTGCTAACTGATTCCCTTAGCCTGATTGGCAAGGGAAAAATCGAGATGATAAAATTTCCTGACTTTTTTGTGGATGGGTTTAAATACAAATGGGATAAGGATATTTACCACTATCTCGATAGTGTTGCGGCTAATGATGTATATGAGAAGCGTCGAGGAGTGTGTCACCGCGTTGTGCGGGCCATAGTCGAGATTTGGGAGGTACGTGACGAAGAGCAATTGATTCTTACCATTAACGAGATTCTGGAAAGTCTTAGAAACACATATGATGGAGGTAAAAATCCGCCCAAAATACAAACATTGAAAGGAGCCATTCGTGAAATGGAAGAAGAATTGGTTTGGGCTCATTTTGGCGTTCCGGTTAAAAATGTACATCACCTCAGGTTGGGTTTTTATCAGGGAGCAGTTTTTGGAGAACAGCCAGACAGCAACCGCGATGTACTTCCAGTTCTGGAAGAATTCAGAAAATACAAACCGACCAGGATTAGCTTGGCTATGGACCCCGAAGGCAGTGGTCCAGATACACACTATAAGGTGCTGAAGTCGATTGCTGCTGCTGTGAAAGAATGGAAAAAAGAGGAAGATCTGTCTAAATTAAGAGTGGTCGGTTACCGAAATGTTTGGTTTCGTTATCATCCTTCAGATACTGAGGTGATTGTGCCTGTTTCTATAAACGCACTTTCAATTCTTGACTCGTCTTTCACACAGTGTTATTTAAGCCAGGTCGACGCTTCGTTCCCGAGTTATCAGCTTGATGGAAAATTCAGTCAACTCACTCAGCGCATCTGGGTTGAACAGTTGAAACAGATACAATTATTATTAGGTAAAAATTTCTTTTATCAACACGACAAACCATTAGTTCGTGCAACTCACGGATTAATTTATTTTAGGGAGTTAACCGTTGATCAATTCCTGCAGCAGGCTGACGAGCTTGAAAAATCGATGGAAGGATTTGAAATTTAAACATTGGCTTTATTTTTAATTGAGATAGTTATTGTTTAACCACCAGACAAAATAGATTCATCCGGAGAATAGATTAAGGGCTTAGCCTTATAGCTATTTCTTCGGATGATTTTTTTTATCTCTGGGTTAAATTTTGAGTTTCTTCTGAATCCAATTGAAAAGCAATTGGTGCTTGAAAAAATCCGGAAATTGTTTAATTATTCGCAAAATCAAGAGAATCCCGATCTACTTAAAATTGGCAAATTCACGACAGTTTCATAACTTAGCTAAGCATAATTATGTCGCTATGTATAAGAAACTAAGCATAAAGGAATGGGCAGTTGAAGATCGTCCTCGTGAAAAGATGCTGGCCAAAGGAATCCGATCATTGTCTGAAGCAGAATTGGTAGCCATTTTAATCGGGTCTGGTAATTTGGACGAATCTGCCGTGGAGTTGTCTCGCCGGATGTTGTCTTCGGTCAACAACAATCTGAACGAATTTGGAAAAAAAACCATTAACGATTTGCGAAAATTCAAAGGCATTGGCGAAGTAAAAGCAATTATTATTATGGCTGCACTCGAATTGGGACGGCGACGTAAAGAATCGGAACCTGATGAAAAACCCAAAGTGACTACCAGCGCCGATGCTGCGGCAATTTTCAAACCTTTATTAAGCGATCTGCCTCACGAAGAGTTTTGGGTTTTGCTTCTTAACCGCAATAATTTGGTAATTGAAAAGCTAATGGTTAGTCAGGGAGGTTTGTCAGGAACAATAATTGATGTTCGGATTATACTAAAATTGGCTCTCGATAAATTAGCATGTTCAATTATTCTTTGTCACAATCATCCATCTGGTAACCTGATTCCCAGTGAGGCAGACAAGGATATTACAAAAAAAATCAAAGAAGCCGGAAAACATATGGATATTCCGGTTTTGGATCATCTGATTATTGGGAATGATGCGTATTTTAGCTTCGCCGATGATGGTCTGATTTAAATGGCTGAGATATTTAAATAGGGTATTAGGAAATTTATTAAAAAAAAGAACTAATAACGTTTGTGAAAAGCACAACTCATTCAAAACTTCTGATTTTTGTGTCCGAAATTAATCCACGGGTTGAATATACCTGTGACTTTATTTTCAAAACCATTCTCAGGATAGAACCGGTTCTTACTTCAGATCAGGATGAATTTCTTCTGTCCGATTTGCCGAAACTAAATTATTCGCACACCAATTTTTCCTCCGGATTATTTCTGAAAGCCCATCCGCTTTTGTTTGAAAGAAGCATTTCATTGCAGGAGACAGAAGCTGTTGATTACATGCAGGTTCGATTGTTTTTTCCAACTTCGGATGACTCCATTTTGCCTTTTGATCCTTTTGCCTGTACATTTTATTTGTTGACGCGATACGAAGAATACCTTTTGGAAAGAACCGATGAGCATGAGCGTTTTACTGAATCTGAAAGCATTCTGGTTCGTTCCAATAGCCATCAGAAGCCGGTTGTAGACCAAATGGCATACTGGCTTGCCGGAATTATTTCTGATCATTTCCAGAACTTTGAAATCGGTAAACGTACATTTCAGTTTGTGACTACAATTGACATTGACAATGCCTGGGCATTCAAGAATAAAAGTCTTTTGATTTCAATGGGAGCCACAGCCAAAGCGATTCGGCACGGACAATGGAATGAGTTAAGGCAGAGATTAATTGTTACTCTTGGATTAAGAAAAGATCCATACGACACATACAAATATATCCTGGACACTTATAAGGGGCGTTTGCATCATATCCTATTCTTTTTTCTTTTAGGAGACCGAAATCAATACGACAGGAATATATCTCATAAAAACATGGTATTCAGGCAGCTAATAGGGAATTTGTCATCAGTTTGCGATGTGGGAATACATCCATCCTATGCTTCGAACCAAAAGCCATGGCTGCTTGAAACAGAGAAAGAAAGATTGGAAGAGATCATTATGAAGCCGGTAACACTGAGCCGACAGCATTACCTTAAACTGAGTTTCCCAAAAACATATCAGAATTTATTAAATTCAGGTATTACCGACGATTATACAATGGGATTTGCCAGCCTTGCCGGATTCAGGGCAGGAACCTGCACCGCGTATCCGTTTTTTGATTTGACTAATAACCGAAATACTGAATTAATGATTCATCCGTTTCAGTTTATGGATGTGAGCCTGAATAACTATCTGCATCTTGATCCGCAGGAAGCATGGCTGTTAATCGAAAAACTTATGCAAGAAGTGAAAAAAGTAAATGGAACATTTATAAGTCTGTGGCATAACGAATCGTTAAAAGATACAGGGCAGTGGCTCGGTTGGAGTAAGATTTTTGAACAAGTACTGGAGACAGGGGTAAAATTTGGAAATGATTAATCCAGAAATTCGCTTTATAAAAAATATAGATATTGATCGGGTCAAATGGGATCAGTGTATTGCAAATTCGCCTTTTGGAATTGCTTATGCCTATAGTTGGTTTCTGGACCGGATTTGTACGAATTGGGATGCTTTAATTTGGGGCGATTATCTTTATATTATGCCTTTAGTAAATTCAAAAAAATATGGAATACGATATATTTATCAACCATTTTTTACTCAGCAATTAGGTATTTATTCCAGTTTTCCTCCTGAACCGGAAATTGTCAACCATTTTTTGTTAGCAATTCCTAAAAGATTTCGGCTTGTTGAGATGAACCTGAATTTAGGAAATACGCCTACTGTTGACAATTACGCTATCAAAGCCAATACAACTTATGAACTCAATCTTAATTTCGGCATCGATCATGTTCGCAATTATTACAATTCAAATACCAGGCGCAACATTCAAAAAGCCAATCATAATAAAATAAGTGTATCGCAGATTTATGATGTGCCGCAATTCATTGAATTCACCAAAAGCAATCTCCTGTTAAAATCTCCTGAGGTAAAAGAGATACACTACGAGGCATTAAAAAAAGTGGTAGGATATTCAATTTATACACAGCTTGGTGAAATTTACGGAGCTTGGGACGAACGGAATAATCTTGTAGCAGCTGTATTTTTTATCACATCAAACAGAAAAACCATTTACCTTGCGGCTTCGTCAAGTAAAATTGGAATAGAGCAGAGTGCCATGTTTTTACTTATAGATACCTTTATTGGGAACAATGCAGGCAAAAAGCTGACTCTTGATTTTGAGGGATCAAATATTCCAGGTGTTGCCCGGTTTTATTCAGGATTTGGTGCTATGCCCGAGTCTTATTTTTCCGTTTATAAAAACGAGTTGCCGGGTCTGCTTCGGATTTTCAAAAAATAAATTGATTAAAATTATGAACTTCTGGCTTTGTATATTGTAAAGCATTCTTTTGGTTTGGTAATTTTAATTACTTTCGCCGAAACTTTTTAAATCATGAAGGTAAATATTGTCGGGGAATCAAATTCCATTTTTAATCAATTCATTGCAGAAATCAGAGACGAAATAGTTCAGAAAGATGCGATGCGGTTCAGGAAAAATCTTCAGCGTCTGGGAGAAATTTTCGCATTTGAGATCAGTAAAGTTATGGATTACGAAGTTACTGACATAAAAACTCCACTTGGAGTCGCCAAAGTTTCCACTTTAGTACAACAACCTGTTTTAGCTACGATATTACGAGCCGGCCTGCCTCTTCAGCAAGGATTATTAAATATTTTTGATCATGCTGAAAATGCTTTTATTTCGGCCTACAGGAAGTACGACGAAAAGAGTGAATTTCATATCGAATTTGAATACCTGGCTTCCCCATCACTGGATGGGAAAGTAGTAATTCTCTCGGATCCTATGCTGGCCTCAGGTGCATCAATGGAAATCGGATACAAAGCTCTCCTTAAAAAAGGAACACCCAAACATGTTCATCTGGTAGCCATAATTGCCAGTGCAAAAGGAGTAGAGCAGGTGATAAATAACATTACGGCAGATAATGTAACTCTTTGGCTGGGTGCTGTTGACCCGGAAATGACTTCTATGTCGTACATTGTTCCGGGGCTTGGCGATGCCGGTGATTTGGCGTTCGGAGCCAAGATCGATTCACATTAGTAGATGGATCGTATAGAAATGTAATTTCAAAAAAACAATAGGCATCGAATTTTAATTCGATGCCTATTGTTTTTTTGAATCACTTAGTTTTATGAAGCTATAGAAACGAAATCCAGATTCCTGCTCCAAATAACAGTGTAAAGAATAAGGTTGTCAGTGATAATTTTTTCAAAAATGGATCAAAGTTTTGTGGTTCTGTAATTTGGTTTATCTGAATTAAATCGCGAATAAACAGCGGTATGGCAAACAGGAAAATCCATTGATAGAATGATTTCCCGTTTATAGCGGTATAAGTAACTGACGCAATTATTCCAATCAAAATCATCAGGATGTGGTAGATTTTGCTTTTGACGCTTCCCATTCTTACCACCACAGTGTGTTTCCCTGAATTCCTGTCATTCTCGATGTCACGCATATTGTTGATATTCAGAACTCCGGCACTGAAAAGACCGATGCTTACTGCAGGTAAAAAAAGTGCAACATTTATTTGATGAGTATTCAGGAAATAAGTTCCTGCAACGGGTAAAATTCCGAAGAAAAGAAATACGGCCACGTCGCCAAATCCGGCATACCCGTATGGATTACTTCCCGCAGTATAACGGAAGGCTGCTATGAGTGCCACTATTCCGAATGCGAGAAAAAGCAGAAAGGTTGTCAGATGAAGTCCTTTTGTTCCTTCTGAAATCAACCAAATTCCTGTTGCCAGGCTAAGTACAATCAAAACAATCATACCCATTTTCATCTGCTTTGGACTAATTTCTCCACTTTGTACGGTTCGTTTTGGTCCAACACGGTGCAAATTGTCTGTTCCTTTTTGCGAATCACCGTAGTCGTTTGCAAAATTGGAGAAAATCTGAATAAACAGAGCTGTAACAATAGCCAGGATTGTAACTTTAGAATTAAACCCGTTATCCAGATATGCCAAGGCAGCACCCATCAAAATGCCTGAAAGGGCCAATGGAAGCGTACGTAAACGTGAAGCTTTAATCCAACTTTTTACCGATGCCATTAAGGGAATTTAGGATATTTTTTGAAATCAGGTTTGCGTTTTTCGAGGAATGCATGTTTCCCTTCCTGAGCTTCTTCGGTGAGATAATACAATAACGTTGCGTTTCCAGCAAATTCCTGAATACCAATCTGTCCATCAAGTTCTGCATTGAGACCAAGTTTTAACATACGCAATGCCAGCGGACTGTGCTCCTGCATTTGCTGAGCCCATGCAACTACTTCATCTTCCAGTTGGTCGAAAGGAACCACCTTGTTTACTAATCCCATTTCCAATGCCTCGGCAGCCGAATACTGACGGCACATAAACCAAATCTCGCGTGCTTTTTTCTGTCCAACAATACTCGCCAGATATGACGATCCCAGTCCGGCATCAAAACTACCTACTTTAGGGCCGGTTTGTCCGAAGATGGCATTCTCAGATGCGATACTGATGTCGCAAACCACGTGAAGTACATGTCCGCCACCAATGGCAAAGCCATTCACCATAGCAATAACCGGTTTTGGCATCGAACGGATTTGTTTCTGAACTTCGAGAATGTTGAGGCGCGGAATGCCATCTTTATCAATGTATCCACCTTTACCTTTTACCGTTTGGTCTCCTCCTGCACAAAATGCTTTATCTCCCGCACCAGTAATTACTACTACATTAATTCGCTGATCTTCACGGCATATCTTTAGAGCATCCGACATTTCGTTTACCGTTGTTGGCCTAAAAGCATTTCGGTAACGTTCGCGGTTGATTGTAATTTTTCCTATTCCGTCGAAATAATCGAAGAAAATATCTTCATATTCTCTAATGGTTTGCCATTCGCGTGATTGAGTCATTGATTATCTTTTTGTTTGTATTTTTATTTGTTTTTAAACTGATCAAAACATTCCTGAAAAACAGATGCACTCAACTCCCCATCAGTCAGTACCTCCAGTATTGCAGAGCCTGAAAACCCGGAAGCAAAAATAGTATTTAATGCATTTGAAAGTTCGTCCTGATTTTGAGCATTCAGGTAATTAATACCATATGCACTGGCCAAACCTTCTGCCTTAAAGTTATGCTGAGCTACAAAATGCTCATTTAGTGCTGGCGACTGTCTTGGTCCTCCTATAAGTCTGAAAATATTTCCGCCGCCATTATTCAAGACAATAATTCGCAGATTTTTGGGAAAATGCTGAATCCACAAGGCATTTGAGTCATAAAAAAACGATAATTCTCCAAGAATTAATGTGTTAATCTTTTTAGATTGCATCGAAAAACCAACTGCTGTTGACAAGGATCCATCTATTCCGCTCGTTCCGCGATTGCCAAAGTATTCGCAATCTTTTGTTGCAGCAAACATTTGCATTAACCGCACCGAAGAACTGTTTCCCAAATGTACCACTGAATTATCCGGAATGAATTCAGCAATTGTATTACTGGCAGTAAGATCACAAAACGGGAGGTTTTCGAGGAATTTTTTCTGGATTTGAAACGCTTTCTGTTCAGTAATTTTCCAAATCTCACGGAAATTACTACTTGTTTTGACTACTCCCTGAACGAAATCATTCAGGAAAGAAATGGCATCAGAATTAATTACATGGGTAAGTGAATTATATGTGTCAGTATGCTCAGCTCCAAGCGAAACATGCCAGTGTTCAAGTGGCTGATTGGTTCGCACAAAAAGTTTTAATCGTTTGGAGACTATCTGCTGACCAAATGTGAGCAAAATTTCGGGTTGAAAATAGGCTCTTTCTTCCGAAGAAATAGCTGCAATACTAATATCGGAGGCCTGAATCAGGTTTTTCCCCGAAAGGTTGGTTATATGTTCTGCAATAACCACTGTTCCATGATCTTCAGCAAGATTGTTAATCAGGTTGTTTATTTGTTCGTCGGGAGAAAGCTGGCCTGCGATAATCATTTTTTTTGTCGATGCATTCCAGCGTTGGCAAAACATTTCAAGTTCTGATTTGGAGATTTTGGAACTTATTGAACAGGATTCAATATTTCGGAATTCAGGAAGATCTTCATCAGAAAATCCATACAAAGGTTCGCTTAGCGGAATGTTTATATGTACTGGCCCCGAACTGTTAAGGGCCAAATTAAGTGTTTGGTTAATTTGCAGATTGTTGTATCTAAAATCATCTTCACGTTCTGCCTCCTGAAGATTAACACTTTTAAGCGTATGATTAACGAAGAGATTCTCCTGCTTCACGGTTTGTCCGTCAGACTGGTCAATCCACCGCTGTGGTCGATCGGCGGTAACAACCACCAATGGTATTTTCTGATAAAATGCCTCGGCAATGGCAGGTCCGTAGTTTATTGCTGCCGTTCCGGAAGTACAGACAACGACAACAGGTTTCCTTTTGGCTAATGAAATTCCGATTGCCACATAAGCAGCGCTTCTTTCATCGACCACGTTTAGGCATTTAAATTTTGTAATGCCAAAGAATTGATTGATTAAGGGGGCATTGCGCGATCCAGGTGAAATCACCACATCAGTAATTCCCTTTTGTAAGAGCAATGAAGCCAGCTGTTGGATATGTTTTTTATCGGTAATCATAACTGTTATATATCTGATGGGCAAAACCCATTCGATTTAGTTCTGCGAATTTTCAGAGTCAATCACCGAAAGCAATGTTCTTGACTTTTGATTGGTTTCGTCCCATTCTTTTTCCGGAACAGACCTCGCGGTAATTCCCCCGCCAGCGTATAGAATAAACTCGCGTGGAGTAATTTCCATGCATCGTAAATTTACAAAAAGTGATACATGTTGTTCCAGTCGCCATGGACCTAAATAACCTGTGTAATATTTGCGTTCATGAATCTCCATCTTTTGGATATATTCGTCGGCCAGAGCTTTGGGTAAACCACAAACTGCAGGTGTTGGATGCAAATTAGCGATAAAGCTACCCATCTGGGTTGAAATCTTTTCTGCTGGAAAGAAGAATGAAGTTTTAAGATGAGCTACTTTGCCACTCTCCAGTGTTTCAGGACCTTTCGTTTTATACTGATGAATATCAAAATTAAAGAATACATCAAGCATGTATCGCGATACAAATGCCTGTTCTTCAATGTCTTTTGTGCTCCAGTAATATTCCTCGGCACTTTCTTTTCTAACCTGCGTTCCTGCTAAAGAAACCGTTTCAACTTGCTTTCCATCCGATTTAACCAAAACTTCTGGTGTTGCCCCCATCCAGATTCCGGCAATAGGCAGATTAACCAAATATGTAAATGCATTTGGTGTTTCTTTTTGGAGCTTGAGGAAGGTGTCCCCTAATGAAACGTCGGGTCTTTGTATTGGTATCTGTCTGGATATTATGACTTTGGATAGTGAACCTTCCTGAATTGCTTCAATAGTATTTTCTATTAATTTCAAATAATCTTCCTTGGTTTGAAAATGACAGATACCAGTGTCGGGCTCATGACTGAAGGGTTCAAAATTGTCAATATTCAAATTTCCGGCTGAACCAAAATCTTCAAAATATCCTCCTGGTTTGAGTAAGATAACCGGACTCTTTTCATTAATACGAAATGGTGCAAAGACAAAGCCAGCCTCTCCGTTCAGCTGATCATGCTGATCAAAAAACACAACATCAGAGGCATTCCCGATTACCATACCGAGATTCGGTTCCTGAGGATAATACCAACAGGCAAAAGCAATATTTTTTTCGATTAACTGATCAATTACCGCAGCTATTTGCATATTATTTCCCATCCCTTTTCACAATCATGTTGGTCACTCTTCCGGTAGAAATTAGTTTGCCAGTTTCATTTTTTATCTCTACATTCCATACATGTGTTTGGCTTCCTGAATGTATAATTTCGGCACGCGCAAATACAAGGCCTTTCTTTGCACTACCAGTATGGTTAGCACTAACCTGAATACCCAGAATGTCAAATTCTTGTATATCAACAATCAACATCGAACCCAGCCCTGCAATCGTTTCTGTCAGCGCAAGATTAGCACCGCCATGTAACAATCCGCCAGGTCGAAAAGTTCGGTGATCAACGGGCATAGAGGCTTCTACCCAACCATCACCGAGAGATGTAAACCGAATACCCAGGTGGTCAACCATTGTATTTTTGATATACTGATTAATTAACTCCAATGGAGTATTAATGGTAAGTTTTGGAAACATCATCCGAATAAAATTTAAAGCGTGAATTTAGGAAAATGCAACGAAGCAGACAATTTAAAACTGAAAATTGACCGGGAAATGATCTTATGATTTATGAAGTACGGATTAACAGTTCTAAAATTCTTTACCAGAAATAGTCAGTTCCAGTGAAGGATTATCTTTTGTCTCAGAAATGAAATATAATTTTGACTCATGACTGCTAAGTATAACTGACAATTTGGAGGATTTGCCTAATCCGAGACTGAATCCGGGTTCCCAGACAAATACCCAACCTTCTTTTTCTCCAATTAAATCATACATCAGATAGGTTTCTCTAACAGTTTGATCGGTGTCATTCATGATCAAAACACCCCAGCCTTTTGCTTTCTTATATCTTCTGACTGCAACTTTATTAATCACATTAATTCCCCAGTAAGGTAGAATAGCACTTTGCGGCCTTTTGACGGGTTCAAGGAAACGCCACAACTGCAATTTTTCACTTTGCATGATTTTAAAATTGTCGGAAATTCCAACGGATCCACCCATAAAACCAATCCATAGAGCCAGACTTTTTTCCTCATCATCAGTGAAATCTGACTTATAATTACGCAGAAACACCACATCCGGATCGTTTTGCCAGAAAACATTATTAAAGTATTGTGTATTATAACTTTCCTGAATAATATGTCCGGTGGTCTCTTCCTCCCATTTCCATGATTGATCCTTGTCGATTCTCACTGCATCAACATAGCCGATTAAAGGCGAAAATGGTGCTTTGTTGGCTGTAATAAAACTACCTGCACCAATTTCATCTCTTATTATATCCATAATTGCCCTGAAATACTGAACAGAAGATTTGCCTTTTTTTGCCCGTTTAACTTCCGGGGAATCTTGTAATCCCCAATCCAGATAATCCAGTTCGTAATATGTAAATCCCATTTTCCGGAAATTTCGAAAAACTTTGGCGATGTAATCTTTTACGTCTTCATGACTGCCATCCAAAGCATATAATTTACCATCAGCATCTTCATCCATCACTATGGGATTCTCTTCGCTATTCTTTAAGATCCAACGAGGGTGATTCCTGAATATTCTGCTCTTCTCGTGAACAACAAACGGAGCAACATAAATGCCCGCACGGTATCTTCTTTGAAAAATTTGACGGGCAACATCATCCATTGACTTTGGCCAGGTATCTAGAGTATCGAGCCAATCGCCAGGAATACAATATCCTGGACCAACTTGCACTGTTTGTAGTGGAATAGGAGGGACTGTCTCGTCAAGAATTTTAAGTTGATCGAGCAAATATTTATAGCTGAAGGAGGATCGAAAATCCTGAAATGAAGTCCAGAAATAATTGGTATCGGTATCGCGACGTGCCTGATTTTGTTCAGAAATACTCCAGGCAAGGTTTTGCATGGTCCCAAAAGGTTGATTACCGTAATAAACAAACAAATCAGGTAATTTAATAAATTCATCCTTTAGCGGAATATTCTCGGTTGCAAAACCTGCTTCGAAAAAAACTGATTCGTTTCCGAATCGATGTTCGTTAAGTCCAAGTCTGCGTGATCGGTTATATATCGAACTACGCTGAATAAAATCGGTCTGCTCATAAGCTCCAATTGCCAGTGTATCACCATTCTTGGCAATTAGTCCTGTTATCAGAAAGCTATCATATGACCAGGAATCTTCTTCAGGATAACTGGTTGTTTTTTTTGTTGCAGATTGCCTGATATCAAAAATTCCGGATTGTCCGCCTGTGCCTAAACCTTGCTTAAAGAAATGACTCGCTCCTGATAGATGCCCCTCTCCCAGTGGATTAAACCAAAAAGGTGCGTTCCCCATGCCACTTATTTCGGCACCAATTGAAATGGTATTTGAATGTGTGCGTAAATCAAGCATCACAAATCCACCATCTACTTCATAAATAATCCGTTTGCCTTTAGGGGAGTCGCCCATGAAGGTATTCCGCACAAAAATGCTTTGTCCGTTAATTGATGGTCGGCAATTAGACAGACGAATACTTCCGGCATAAATATCAAATGTGCCATCTTCATGCAAAATCCATTCGGGCTTACCGAGAACAAAATCGGAATGGCTTAAATTGGAAGATGATGGAAGAGCCTGGACTAATTTGGGGAATGAGATTAAACTTGCCCCAAGGCCGGTGCTCATTATTTTCAGAAAAGTTCTTCTCTCAAAAGATTTATTGGGCATATCTCTTGTAACGTTTTTAAAAAGGAACCTCTAAATTTAACAATTTTTAACAGATATAATCAAGGACTTTTCTGTTATAAAATTAGAAATCCCTGATAATATTTATACAATAAATGCAAATGAATAAAAAGGCATTGATAATGAATGTCTTTAAGTATTATTCATCTGTATTCAGACACTAGAAAAATAAGTACAGAAACATTTTAAGTTTCAATTTTGCTAAAAATTCACGAATTCAGCATGTATAGAAAATACAATTGACCTCTTAAGTTTACTTAAGATCGTTAATTGCGTATGGCTTCAACTTCATTAATAGTTTTAGGTTTTGTCTTTCCTAATAACTTATATCCCTTTTCTGTAATTAAAAAATTCTCTTCATTTCGAACACCTCCAAAATTTCGAAATTTATCAATCTCTTTCCAATTAAGAAAATCGTTAAATTTTCCTTCAGATTTCCACAGGTCGATTAATTCAGGAATAAAATAAATGCCCGGTTCGATGGTGAAAACATGTCCCGGACGAAGCTCTTTAGCCAGTCTAAGCGATTTTAATCCGAACTGAGAACTTTTAGGTTCACCATCATAACCAACCCAAACTTCACCTAAATCTTCCATATCATGGACGTCAAGGCCCATCATGTGTCCGGTTCCACAAGGGAAAAACAGAGCATGGGCACCTTCTGCGACAGCTTCGTCAATGTCTCCTTTCATAAGTCCTAAATCTTTCATAGAAGAAACGATTGAGCGGCAGGCAGCGAAGTGTACTTCCTTAAATGGAATTCCTGGCGCAATTGTATTGACTGCAGACTCATGTGCATAAAGGCTGGCCTGATAAATTACCTTCTGAATCGCGGTGAATTTTTTGCTTACAGGAAAAGTACTTGACAGATCGCCTGCGTAGTGCTTTTGAGATTCGGCACCGGCATCGAGTAAAAATAAATCGCCTTCACTCAGAATATTATGATGAGCATGATTGTGAAGAGTTTGACCGTTAATTGTTGCGATAATCGGAAATGAAAGATTACAATTTTGAGCCAGGGCTATTTCACTTACTTTTGCGGCAATCTGAGCCTCTGAAATACCTGGGGCAGCCATTTTCATGGCAGCAACATGCATGTCAACCGATAAGTCAACAGCTTTTTCTATTTCTTCAATTTCTTCAGCAGATTTAATTTCACGCTGACTAATTACTGCTTTTACTAAATCAGACGAGGCATTGACATTGATCTGATCAGGTCTGATATTCAGAAAACGTAAAAGTTTTATTTTGTTTTCGTGCCGGTAAGGGGGCAAAAAGTGAATTTCCTTTCTCGAAGCCTGAGCCTCTTTGAGGAAGGAATATAGTTTAACGGTTTGCTGTACTTCATCGATGCCCGAACGTTTAGCCCGCTCAGCAATAGTTGGCTGAGTTCCCCTCCAAACAATATCATCAATAGTGTAATCGTCTCCAAATATTATTTGACGCTGATTGTCAACATCAATAATAGCTGCCAACGATGGAAAATCGATGCCAAAATAATATAAGAATGAACTATGTTGCCTGAAGTGATAAGTGTTATCCGGATAATTCATAGGACACTCATCATTTCCCCAAAAGAGAATCAACCCAGAGCTAATTTTTTCGCAAAGTATTTTTCTTCTTTGAATGTAGACTTCTGCTTGAAACATATTTTTCCAAAATGGTTAGAAGTGATAAAGTTATAAATATGATTTGATTTTTAGGTTTCAGGAAACAATTTGCAGCAACAAAACAGATATATAGTGATTCAATTCTTATGTATTCTTAATAAATTATTAAACCGGACTATGATTTACCGTAAAGATAATGGTTTGCCGATAAATAAATACAATTTTGTCTTTTATTATTGTGGTATGTAATCAAAACACTGACTTTAGTTGTTATAATAAAAAACCAAAATTTGAAGCGTATGAAAAATTTAGTTTGCCCAATATCCGACCAAAGAGTAAATGAGCAGGTTACACGCCTTAATGCCATGTTTACTATTGGTATTATCATTCTGGCTTTTGTTTTAAATTCGGTAGGTTTATTCGTTTTCCTGATAGCCGATTTTTTTATTAGGGCTTTTACCGAAATAAAATTTAGTCCGATCAGTTTTGCCAGTCATTCATTGAGTCATTCATTAAATCTGCCAGTCAAAATGATCGATAAGGCTCCAAAAATATTTGCCGCGCGTTTGGGCTTTTTAATGACTGCTGCTATTGTGGTGTTTTTTGCTCTTGGGTTAAAAGCTTACGCCATATTTGTTGCAAGCATTCTTGTCTTCTTTGCAAATATGGAGCTTTTCTTTGCAATTTGCGTTGGTTGTACAATATACACATACCTGATTCTTCCCTTCTATAAAAAATAGGGTATAAATTATTTGATAAAAAAAGCTGTTTCATCCGAAAGTTGAAACAGCTTTTTTTTTGCCCATAGCCGAAATTAAACTATCCGGAATTTGGTCTTTGGGTGATAGCCAAAAGAAACCCAAAAACTCTAAGAAATCGCTTAATGATTCCAGCAACAGCATTGTATTGATTTCAAAAGCTGGTTTGGAGAATTCCTCTCATCGCTTTTTGTTGGGCGTTGAGTTTCGAGCATAAAAAAAGCCCTGGTAAAAACCAGAGCTTCTAAGTAGCGGGAGCCGGACTTTATATGTAAAATTTTCTATACTCATTATTAGATACTTAAATGGTTCGTAACGGACTGTATTGGGTATATTATGGCTCAGAACGGGCGCAATGGTGGCGCAGTTAATTTTCGCTCTACAGCTCCACGGCATAATAAAAAGCCTGGTTAAAAGGCTTGTTATCTATTTTTAACAACACAAATATTATTATCATTCCAAAAGATTGATGGATGCTCTAATTGATATTTTTGCAATTTAGCCTGCCTGTGCGCCACGCGTAGCTGATGTCTCTTTTTTAGCTTCTTCCTTATATTTATTCAATAGTTCATCCTTCGTATCTAGCAATAATTTTAAAAGTTCAATTTCCTTTTGCTTAGAGACGCAATCCGTACAGCTAAATGCCTTTATTTCTGTATCTATCTCTTCGACATCGCCTTTTTTCGATTGTTGATGTTCGTATTTTGTTGACCCTCTAAATAGTTGATCAACCGTCATCGTTGAATTATTAAGCAGATTGATAAGATACTCGAACTTCATTCTTCTATTCTTGATCATTGCGCTATAAGCTGATTTTCCGCTCATACCAATTATTTCAGCCATTTTATCCTGTGAGTATCCTTGCTTGTTTCGATAGCTTTCTATGTTGTCGTATACATCTTCGCTGTTTAGAATCATTCTAAATATCTATAAAAAATGAACTTTAGTTGTGAATATATTGACTTGAGTGTATTTAATATTTACATTCGTAGTGTAAATATTACAATAGAAAATCAAACAAAGCAAGAAAATGAACACAAATCAGGAAAATATGAGCTTTAAGAATTACTACAATTCTTTAAAAAACCTGCATGTTGAGCTCCGAAATAAAATTTGTGAGGTTCTCGATATCACTGTAAATTCCGGTCAAAGTGACCACCCTGTGCCGATTCAAATTGACCATGCGTTGCCGATTTAAATTGACCACATAAAAGAGCCCTCTAAAAACTACCTTTTTTCATGCCGTAATTGATGTTCAAAATTGTAAAAATTATT
>JBGSUC010000071.1:0-42091 GCA_041736275.1 Prolixibacteraceae bacterium | reverse complement strand
GATTATTAGTTATTGCCACAGCATTTGCTACACAGAAAGAGGTTGATCTTTGTCTGGAGCACATTCGAATAAGACACCGACAGCGACAGGCAGATATAGATAGATATTACAAGTAAAAATCAATTTAGGAAAGTAGAAATAACCATCATTTATTGCGATTCCCATAAGTGTTGATGTAAAGGATTTTCCAGCTGAACGGGTGTCGTGTAAAGTATTCCTGTCAGCGTCATTAAAATACTCTTCAAGCATAAGCTTCCCCTCACGAATAACAACAATGCTTGTGATTTCCTTCAAACTGTAACTTACAATATCAGTATTAAGCATTTTGATTTTCTTTTTATCAAAGGGTAAATTCGAAATCGCCCAACCACTGTTTGCCTGGATTGGTTGGATTACAATTTGCTTAGCTGTAATTTTAGGCGTTTTTATTACGAGTTGGATTTGGCCTTCAGCTATTAAATTTCCAACCTTTAAATCGCTATTCTCATCTGTTTTTATGTAAGGCCTGATTTCGATTTTGAGTTTATGCTTGCCATCAGTCAATACTTTTTCTCCGCCATTAAGTTTAAATCTGTCCCACAAATACATTGCCCACCAGTCTTCGCCTTTAGAACTGGTTAATGGAACTCTAAATGTGGTAGAAGTGTTTTTGCTTCCGCCTGACCCAAAGTTGCATCCGTAATGAATATTCTCTTGATATATAAACTTGTTGTCAATATAAAATACAAATTGAAGATTACCTTTTTTTAAAAGCTTTTCGGATGGCAAATCAGGAGCTAATTGGTGAAGGTAATTGGCTACGGAATTATCCATAAAAACCCTGATATTCAAGTCTGATTTATGTGTTAAATTGAAGGATTTGAGGAAATCAGATTCTTTATATTGACCTAATGGTATATTCCCATTCATAAAAGTAACCTTGCCTATATTAGCTTTATGTAATTCGCTAGTAATTCCCTCCGTTTTAAACAGATCACTAATTTGGGAATAAGATGTAAGGACAAACAGATTAATTAAAAGCAACAATAAAATTCTTTTCATTTTTCTGATTCTTTAAGTATTAAAGCACAAAACTACAGTGCTGTAAACATTAAAAATAGGACAGGATTAGCGTTAGCATTATTGTTGCAGAAATAATTTTCTGTGTACAGAAGGATTTATTCCAATAATTTCTTTGAAGCAGCGGGTAAAGTGACTTTGATCAAAAAAACCACATTGATATGCTATTTCAGTAAAAGGTATTTTTTGTTGAGACATCAAAGCAAGTGCTCTCTCAATCCTTATTTTTCTGATATATTCCCCTAAATTACAGTTGAAATACCTGGAAAAATCTCTGGAAATGGTTACTGGGTGCACATTGACCATTGAAGATAAATAATCTAATGTTAGTGTATTCGAAAATTGGTCATGAAGAATTTCACTAATTCGTGCAACCCAATTTGGTTTATTCGTTGTTTTTGTTTGTTGAATTTGATTTAATTACGATAACACTTCTATTAGTAAAACCTGAACAGAAAGACCAGTAACAGTATCATTCATTTTGGTCTCCCTGAAAATTTTATACATCAGGAGTTTGATATCGGGATGGGAAATATTTATACTTCCCTGTAAATTGGTAATATTTAAGGGCAAATCAGCAAACCACTGAGGCTCAATTTCGAGGTGAAAACCTCTGGTGAACCCATTGGGCTTAATGTTATAGTGTGGTTCTTGCCAATTGTGAAATAAGAGGCTGCCAGGGCTGCATTTGTAGATTTCTTTTTTATTGCCCTCGATTACATTGCCCTGAAGTATAAATGTGAAGTAAGCATTTTCATGGTAGTGCCAATCGACTTTTGGTTTCGTGTATTCCGTGTCTGTCAGAGTCATTCCATTCAGATGAATAGTCTTGTTTGTTTCCCCATAAAACTCACCTTTTCTTGAATAGTTCATCGATGCAATTTATTCTTTAAATATAAGACATACCTGAAATATGCGGTAAAGGTTTGCAAATTAACGAATAATATTCAACTAAAGGGTTTTGAGAATTGCAGTTTTGAAATGTTTAAATACTATCGATTTGAATATAAAAAACAGAAGATTTTTTTTATTTATTTCGGGTTGTACCGATTAAACCGAATGATGAAAATTATGAATCGACAATATCAAATGTGAAACCTTAGCCTTTGCAGTTTTTAACGGTATTCCTGATTTTATCCGTTTATTTTTTACATTTACATAAACCATAGTTGTTTGTTTGATCAACAACCAAAAATCGGTTAATTTCGGCATTATTAAAAGCAAGTGATTCGTTGAGTGAATTTACACAAATATTAACCAAATACTGGGGCTATGCGGCATTTCGCCCTTTACAGGAAGAGATCATTCAGTCGGTCGCTTCGGGAAAGGACACGCTTGGGTTGATGCCTACCGGTGGCGGTAAATCGGTTACTTATCAGGTTTATTCGCTCTCGAGACCTGGAATTTGCCTGGTTATTACTCCACTGATTGCTTTAATGAAAGATCAGGTTGAAAATCTTAATCAACGTGGAATTAAGGCATTGGCTATTTATTCCGGAATGACAGGTCAGGAAATAAAAATTGCGATGGATAATGCCGCCTGGGGTAATTACAAATTTCTTTATTTATCTCCGGAAAGAACTGCAACCGAGCGTTTCCGGGAACGAATCGGTCAGCTTGATGTAAACCTGATTGCGGTGGATGAAGCGCACTGTATTTCGCAATGGGGGTATGATTTTAGACCTTCATACTTGCGAATTGCTGAATTACGTGAATTTTTGCCTGATATTCCGGTTCTTGCTGTAACTGCAACAGCTACTGCACAGGTGGTCGACGATATTCAGGATCAACTTAAATTCAAAAAGAAAAATGTACTTCGGACAAGTTATTACCGAAGTAATCTGGTTTATTTGGTTCGCGACGAGGAAGATAAGATGAATTACCTGGTAAAGGCTGTGCTGAAGGCAAAAGGATCAGGAATTGTATATGTGAAGAGCCGGAAACTAACAAGGGAAGTCAGTGATTTGTTGCGTAAAAATCAGGTTTCAGCCGATTATTACCATGCAGGACTTCCTTCCAAAATCAGATCGGCCAAACAGGAAGCCTGGAAAAGTGGCAAATGCCGTGTTATTGTGTCTACTAATGCTTTCGGGATGGGTATTGACAAAGCTGATGTCAGGTTTGTAATCCATCTGGAAGCTCCGGATTCTGTTGAGGCCTATTTTCAGGAAGCTGGCAGGGCAGGGCGCGACGGAAAAACCGCCTGGGCAGTTTTGTTGTACAATAACAGCGATAAGGTAAAATTGCAGAAGAATGTAATTAAAGCTTTTCCTGAACCTGATATCATCAAACGAATTTATGAAGCAATCTGTAATTTTAATCAACTGGCTGTTGGTTTTGGAAAGAATCAGATTTTTGAATTCAATATGGGCACTTTTGCCTCCAAATTTTCATTCCAGATAACAGCTGTTTTTAACAGCCTAAAAATTTTGCAACGCGAAGGTTATTTGGAACTGACGGACGAACTGGACAATCCTTCCAAAGTATATTTTCAGGTCGACCGCGATGATTTGTACAAATTTCAGGTGGCCAATGCTGAGTTCGATGGTTTTGTTAAGCTACTGCTGCGCTCTTATACCGGACTATTTACCAACTATGTTGCTATCGACGAACCGTTAATGGCTCAAAGAGCCAGCGTTTCTCCAGATTTGGTTTATCAGTTTTTAATCAAGTTAAGGTCTCTGAAAATAATTGACTACATACCGCAAAAGAAAACACCTTATCTTATTTTTACCCGGGAACGAATCGATGTCGACCGTTTAAAAATGAGTAAAGAGAATTATGAAGACAGAAAAATAGATTATATAAAACGAATTGATGCTGTAATTCATTACGCCTCATCAGGACATAAATGCCGTAGCCAGCTTTTGCTTCAGTATTTTGGAGAAGGAGAGTCGGTTCGATGCGGAAAATGTGATGTTTGTCTGGCGCGAAATGAGTTGAATGTGAGCAAATATGAGTTTGATAACGTCAGTGAACAAATTAAAAGGGCCTTATTTGAGCCTTGTTTTTATGAAGAGCTTCTGACCAAAATTGAAGGAAATCCTGAAAATGCAATAAAAATAGTTAGATGGCTGCTCGAAAACGAAAAAATTGTTTACAGGGTGGATAACCGAATGGAATGGAGGAAAGGATAGGCTGCAGATCCGAAAAACAGGAAAAACAGAAGGGAGAACGCTCATCAACAAAATGACTCCCAATGACAATTAATTGATATTAATGACCTGATTTATCTCATTCTTTACCATTATATCCCAGCTTAAATCTTCTGAATAAAAATTCTTTATACTTTTGCATCATATTTTTATAGAATACCTTTTATGAGTGAAGAAGGATTGAACAGTATTGTTTATTCAAAGAATGTAATTGAATTTGTTACCGTAGCTAACGAGTTTTGTAGTTTTCTTGAACGGTCGGACGAAATGGAATCATCTGATTTTATTAGTCACTTACAAAAACTACTTCCGCTTTTATATCTAAAAACCAGTTTGTTACCAGTTGTTACGTCAGAGGCAGAGGACGATCTTGAAAAATATGTGTCTGAAGTGGAATACAATCTGATTCAACAGAAAATACTTAAGCATACCGGAGCGAATGACGATTATCAGGAAGTTTTTCTCTCAGGAATGCAATTCAGCGAATCGGCTCTTACAGCTAGTATTGCCGAAAATATATCGGATATTTATCAGGATATAAAAGACATGGTTATGTCATTCAGGACATTAAATGAGGAAGTTATGGAGCTTTCGTTAGCTGAGGTTCAGAATAATTTCTCGCAATTCTGGGGGCAAAAGCTTGTGAATTGCTTACGGGCAATCCATAACATTATTTATGGCGAAATCAGTATCGATGATGAATCTGATTCAGGACAAAAACAAAACAAGGAATCAAAGAATACAAACAAGAAACCCGATTGGTTAACTGACCGGTTTTCTTATCAGGAGGGAGAGTAAAAAGATGTACAGGGAAAGCATTGATAAGGAGGAATTAGCAGAATTGCCACTGGTTCAGTTTGAAGGAAAAATCAGATTAGTTGAATCGAAAGATGACTACCAGGAATCGATTGAATATCTATCAAAACAGACCATGCTTGGTTTTGATACAGAAACCAAACCAGCGTTTAAAAAAGGGGTTATAAACGAAGTTGCTTTATTGCAGCTCTCAACCAGGGATCATGCGTTTTTATTCCGGCTTAATAAAATTGGCTTTCCAAATGGGTTGAAAAACATCCTTGAAAATCCCGAAATTCAAAAAGTTGGTGTTGCTATTCGTGATGATATCAAGGGACTTCAAAAGCTCAATGATTTTATTCCTGGTGGTTTTGTTGAGCTTCAGGAACACGTTAAAGAATTTGGTATTTTGGATTTTAGTCTGAAAAAGTTATCTGCTATTGTATTGGGTTACCGTATTTCAAAATCTCAGCAGGTTACAAACTGGGAGGCTTTTGAACTATCCGAAGCTCAGCAAATTTATGCCGCAACCGACGCCTGGATTTCTCACCGGATTTACGAATCCCTTAATCAACAATAATCATGACAAATAAATATAGCCGGGTTATACTTAAATCCGGAAAGGAACAATCATTACAACGGTTTCATCCCTGGATTTTTTCAGGCGCCATACATGAAATTATTGGCAAAGTTGAAGAAGGCGATGTAGTTGAAGTTTTCTCGAATAAAAATGAATTTTTGGCTATTGGTCATGTTCAGATTGGTTCGATTGCGGTTCGAATCTTTTCGTTTGAAAAAATAGATCCCGATTTTGATTTTTGGAAAGGGAAACTTGACCGTGCATTGGATGTCAGGAAAAAACTCGGTCTGGTGGATAATTCGCAGACCAATGTTTACCGTTTGGTGCATGGTGAAGGTGATGGATTGCCTGGTTTAATTGTTGATTTTTATAATGGAACGGCAGTTATGCAGGCTCATTCGGCTGGCATGTTTTTGATTCGCGATACCATTGCAAAGGCATTGAAAGAAGTGATGGGCGACCGCTTGGTTGCCGTTTATGATAAAAGTGAAAAAACCGTTCCTTTTAAAGCTGATCTGGAAGCTAAAGATGAATATCTTTTAGGAAAATCTGAAGTTTTTGAAGTTCAGGAATACGGAAACCGGTTTAATGTAGATTGGGTGGAAGGCCAGAAAACTGGCTTTTTTGTCGATCAAAGGGAAAACCGACGTCTTGTTCAGGAATATTCGAAAGGCCGGAGTGTACTGAATATGTTTTGTTATTCGGGTGGCTTTTCGTTTTATGCTATGCGTGGTGGTGCGAAACTGGTTCATTCAGTAGACTCGTCGGCTAAAGCAATCGACCTGACCAACGAAAATGTAAAGCTTAATTTTTCGGAAGATACCCGCCATGAAGCATTTGTTGCCGATTGTTTCGATTACATGGATAAGAATAAAGACAAATACGATCTGATTATTCTTGATCCCCCTGCGTTTGCCAAACACCGGGGTGCATTACCTCAGGCATTAAAAGGATACAAACGACTTAACCTGAAAGCTTTTCAGCAGATTGCTCCGGGAGGAATCCTTTTCACATTCAGCTGTTCGCAGGTAGTGACAAAAGATAAGTTTCGTGAAGCTGTTTTTTCGGCTGCTGCCATTTCCGGTCGTAAGGTGCGAATCCTGAGTCAGCTTGTTCAACCGGCCGATCATCCGGTGGATATGTATCATCCTGAAGGTGAATATCTGAAGGGATTGGTATTGTATGTTGAGTAATGGATGGTTGCGTATTTCGGGTTGTGGTACGATTATTTACAACCCGGGTACATCTCAATGAATTTGACTTCTTTCCAGTTTGCCTGTTCTGTTTGGCTTACCGGAATTCCTTTTTCATCGAATGTATTGCATAATCTGCATGAAGAGTAGCCAAAGTCAATGTTATAGTATATTTTTCCATCGATTTCAAGCTGCATCACATCAACAAACTTACAGGATTCGCCATTGGCAGTTAAATCTTCCACTTTGTATTTTACCCAACCAGGCAATTCTTCAGAAATTGTTATTTCGTCTTTTTTTTCACACGAAGAAATAGAAAGAAATATCAGGAGAAATATTAAAAGGATAATTGGTTTCATTTTCTTTTTCTACTAAGTTAATCAATTCACATTCAATAAAAAAGACGCAATTCCAATATTTGGAGTTGCGTCTTTTTGCCTTTGTTTTATCGCTTCTGATTAACCCTGTGGTTTCAGGATATAATAGGCATATTTTCCATCTGGATATTCGCCTTCAATGAGTATCGGCTCCTTGCTGTTTGTGTGCATGAAGACACTTTCAATATCATCTTTGCTCGCAACGGCAACTTTATTAATATCGGTAATAATGAAACCATCTTTTATTCCGGCATCTTTAAGTTTGCCTTTACTCAGTTTGGTAACCTGCACGCCTTCATCGATTTGAAGCTTTGTTTTCTCTTTTTCAGGAATCGGTCCAAATTCAGCACCAAGCACCGACATCGGTTCTTTCATGATAGAGGTATCGCCTTTCATGTTACGCAGAACGACATCCACATCTTTTAGTTCGCCATTCCTGATATAACCTACAGAAACCTTATCCCCGGGGCTGTATTCGCCAATTTGTTCCTGCAATTGCGAACCTGTTTTTACACCGTTCCCATTAATTGAAACAATAATATCACCTTCTTTGATTCCTGCATCCCGGGCTGCACCATCAGCTGTTGTATTCCTCACGTATGCGCCTTCAACTTTCTCAATTTTATTCGCCTTTGCAATACTGTCGTTAACTGATTGCATGGTTACGCCCAGTACAGCACGTTGTACTTCGCCATATTTCTTTAGATCGACAACCACCTTTTGAACAATAGTGGCGGGAATGGCAAATGAATAACCCGAATAGGAGCCTGTTTGAGACGCAATTGCTGAATTAATTCCTACTAAATCACCATTTGTATTAACCAACGCACCGCCACTGTTTCCGGGATTGACTGCCGCATCAGTTTGAATGAAAGATTCCAATGGCATTTGCCCACCAATAATTCCAATGCTTCTTGATTTTGCACTGATAATACCTGCAGTAACTGTTGAGTTTAGGTTGAATGGATTTCCAACAGCCAGCACCCATTCGCCTAGTTTTAGTGCCTCAGAATTGCCCCAGGTAAGGTATGGTAAATCGGTTACATCGATCTTTACCAAAGCGATGTCAGTATTCGGATCACGACCGATCACTTTGGCTGTGAATTTACGGTTGTCGTTTAAAATAACCTGAACATCAGAGGCACCATCAACAACATGATTATTTGTAACGATGTAGCCATCAGGACTGATAATTACTCCTGACCCTGAAGCCATGGCAAATTGTGGTGATTGTTTGAATCCTCGTGGCACATTGCCTTGTTGTGGCCCGTTTGGTCCGAAAAAGAAATTATAAAACGGGTTATCTGCAGCGTCACTCATCTGTTCATGCATTTTTACTTCTATATGAACAACTGCAGGAACAGTACTTTGAGCGGCGAGAGTTAAATCAGGTAATTGCGCCACAGAGTTGTTATTCATAACATTTGAGGCAAGATGTACAGGTGTCTTTTCGTTACTTGCTATTTGATAGCCGGAAGCATCTATAAACTTGTTATTCAAAAAAATGGCCAACGCAGCTGCTGCGAAAGCGATAATAAATACGGATGTAAATTTTTTAATTGTTTTCATAATACTAAATTTTGAATTTAGCATCACTTTTTCATAAAATGTGCCACAAAATTCAATTTGACATCTATTTTAAACTATTTAGAAAACATTAAACTTAGTTAACACAACATGTTGATTATGAATTGTTAATAAATGTAAAATCTGATTGGTTTAAGTGACTTGGCAAAAAAATGCATTAAGATTGTCTATTTATGAAGGTGAAGATTAAATATGTTTAATTCTATAAAGTGGCAGTGTATGACAAAATTTCATCCCGAATTTTTAAGTGCAGAATTATGGAGATTTGCTATACCTTGTGTAAAACAGTAGCTGAATAATATTTTTTCCTGAACCAGAAAGCTAGATTCACCAATCCAATCATTACCGGAACTTCGACTAGCGGATCAATTACTCCGCTCTTCCTCATGTGCATATAAACTGGAAGTTACTCCTCAGGATTCTTAGAGTCAACTGCTGAGAATGAGAAGAAAGTTACACTACCATTTCATCAAACAAGGTATTGAATGTTTTTTCCAAGTTGGCGCTAAGGCCAGTGTGGGGTATTGAGGTTTGTATAGATGCACTACGCACCGCGCTGAGCCATCGAAAACGTTCGGCTGGATCCAGAGATGCAATCGGTCCGCCCTCTTTTTCTCCCTCAGCGATGATACGGAAAGCCTCCAGGTTTTTGCGGATTTCCTCAATTTCAGCATCAGGTTTCATTATCAGTATCTTATCTTGAGAAAGGTGGTACTTCATCCGAATGAATTTTTCCTTTTTACAGAATAAGATCACCCCGGCATTGACGAACTCTTCACGTTCGACAACCGGAACAACCCGTACTATGGCATATTCATATTGATGTTTCTGCTGCATCCTGGGCGGTTTGAATAAACTGTTTTGAATAATTTAGACGGGTACTTAAAAAAGTGAAATAAACGTTTCTTAATTGCTCCGGCGTTTCGTCCTGTAATTCCCATTGAAGCCATTCATCGGGGATCAATTGAACGATTTCCCTAATTTTGTTTTCAGTAATCAGTTCCTTGCAAATCCGGTCTGCCTCTTCCATTTGTGTTGCCTGTGGAAGCAAAACATGATCTTTTATATACAGAAACGGACTTGTCGCTTTCTTTTCCCAACCCTCCCAGTTATATTGAAAATAAAGGCACGACCCATGATCGATCAGCCATAATTCTTTGTGCCAGATGAGCATATTTGTATTGCGGAACGATCGGTCTACATTGGTAATCAAACTATCCAACCATACAATTTTGGAGGCTAGAAGCAGGTCTGTTTTATTTGCTACCGGATCGTAGGTGAAAGCACCTGATAAAAAATGCAATCCCAGGTTTAAGCCTTGACTTGCCTTTAAAAGATCCTGAATCTCCTCATCTCCCTCGGAACGACCAAAGCATTCGTCCAACTCCGCAAAAACAAGCTCAGGCACTTTTAAACCCAGTGCTCTGGCAAGCTCGCCTCCTATTAATTCAGCAATAAGAGTTTTTACCCCATGTCCTCCGCCTTTGAACTTTATCACATACTTGAAGTCATCATCGGCTTCGGCCAATGCAGGTAGAGAACCACCTTCCCTCAGGGGTAGCATGTACCGGGTGACTGTTACTGTTCGAAGTGTATCCATTATGAAGGGTAAAAGTAATTATTATCAATTGGTAAAAAGAATGAAAATTGCCAAAATTTTAATCCTCCCCGGAATGGGAACTCCACCTGAGATGAAGTGTAATGCTATATTTCCTTTTATATAAATATCCAATTAAAATCCTGCAATTTAATCTGTGGTGAAATATTTTTTCCTGAACCAAAAAGCCACATTTACCAAACCGATCATCACCGGAACTTCAACCAGTGGCCCAATTACTCCGGCAAAAGCTTCTCCTGAATTAATTCCGAAAATGGCGATAGCTACTGCAATAGCCAACTCAAAATTGTTACTGGCTCCGGTAAATGCCAAAGTAGTAGATTGCTCGTAATTGGCACCAATCTTTTTACTCATATAGAATGAGCTGAAGAACATGACCACGAAGTAGATAAGCAATGGAATGGCTATTAACACAACATCCATTGGAATCTTCACAATGTATTCACCTTTTAGCGAGAACATCACCACAATGGTAAAAAGCAAAGCGATGAGTGTTAGCGGACTGATTTTCGGTACAAATTTCGTCTGATACCATTCTTTACTTTTGACACGAATCAGGATAAACCGTGTTAAAAAGCCTGCAATCATTGGGATTCCGAGATAAACGAACACGCTTTTGGCGATTGCTCCCATCGTAATCTGCGAGACCGTTTCGTTGACCGGAACGCCGAACCATCCGGGAAGAACGGCGATAAAAACATAGGCATATACTGAAAACAGCAGAACCTGAAAAACAGAGTTAAAAGCCACCAATCCGGCGGCGTATTGGGTGTCACCTTTGGCCAGGTCGTTCCAAACAATGACCATAGCGATGCAGCGTGCCAGACCAATCAGGATAATCCCATACATGTAGGGCAGATTCGCATTGTTGTCGCCGGGGAAAAGCTTGAAAAAGGTAATCGCCAATGCAAACATCAATGCCGGACCTACAACCCAATTTTGAAACAAGGAAAGTCCGAGGATTTTCGTGTTTTTGAATACATCACCTAATTCCTCGTATTTCACTTTGGCGAGTGGAGGGTACATCATCACAATCAGTCCAATGGCAATCGGAATATTAGTAGTTCCTGATGACATGCTGTTCCAAAATTCAGCCACATTTGGACTTAACCAACCTGCAAAAACACCAATAAACATGGCAAGAAAAATCCATAGCGTAAGGTATCTGTCGAGAAATTTGAGCCTTGTTTTCACTAGATTAATTTGAGGATTTAAAAATGAGTTAATTTGAAAAGTGCCTTATAATTGATAAAAATCTTCAAATGATAGCATTTTAAAATTTTGATGCTGTAACTGTAATGCTAAATATTCCTGTTCCTGAATTTTTAAAATCATGCAATTCCTGAATTGAAAGATAATTAGCTAGTATTTCATCCGGAATGACAATTTGTTTTTCCTTACAGACTTTAATCTTAGTGAATCCGTGATCGGCAATAATCTGAAGATAATCAGGTTTTTGAATGGCTCCTGAAACACATCCGGCATACATTTCAGCAGCTTCTTTCAGGTTTTCAGGAAGTGTGCCGTTTAATACTACATCCGAAATACAAAAATGACCACCCGCTTTCAAAACCCGATGGATTTGTGCAAAGGCTTTTACTTTATCAGGAACAAGATTTAATACACAATTACTGATTACAACATCATATATGTTGGCTGGTAAAGGCATATCTTCGATATCGCCTTTTATAAATTCGACGTTAGTGTATCCAAGTTTTTCTGTGTTTTCCCGGGCCTTTTCGAGCATGGCATCCGTGAAATCCAGCCCGGTAACGCGACCTTCATCGCTGGTTAAAGCGCGGGCAACAAAACAATCGTTTCCGGCGCCGCTACCCAGATCGAGAACATGGTCGCCTTTTTCAATTCCGGCAAATTCGGTGGGTAAACCGCAACCCAAACCTAAATCAGCATCCGGATTATAACCTGCCTGACCGGAATAATCGTCACTGAAGATGGTATAATCCATATCGCAACAACTTTCTGTACTTCCGCAGCATGATGTTTTATTGAGTAATAAACTTTGTTTGGCTATTTCGCCATATTTTTCCTGAACAACCAGCTTTAAGTCTTCTGCTTTCATCGTTTTGTTATTTATATTGTTGTTTTTGCCACAAAGTCGCAAAGACTTCAAGTGTCTCAAAGCATTATTTTCGCTTTGTGTGACCTTAGTGGCAATAAAATTTAGTCGTATAATTTTTAGTTTGTTTTCAAATTATTCAGGTAGAATTGGTAAAAACCTTCCTTAATTTCATCCCTCACCCGAATAAATTCGCTCCAGATAAACTCGTCGGTTCCAACAGCGTGCGAAGGATCGTCGTAACCCATGTGAAGACGATGTTTCACTTTCCCGATAAATGCCGGACAGCTTTCGTTGGCTCCGCCACACACGGTAATCACGTAATCCCATTCGTCATTCAGGTATTTTTCAACCGAATCCGAAGTGTGGTTGCTAATGTCGATTCCGGCTTCCTTCATGGCAGCTACTGCTTTATGGTTCAGCTTTCCGGATGCTTCAGTTCCGGCAGAGCATACCGTGATGTTCGGGTCGAATGATTGTAAAAAGCCATGAGCCATCTGGCTACGACAACTGTTCCCGGTACAAAGAATTAATACTTTCATATTTATTTTAATTTGAAGATTTAAAATTTTAGTTATTTGAAGATTTGAAAATGAGTCAATGAGATTTTGATGTGCTGATTATTTTTGAAAGGATGTTGAGAATCGACTTAATTTTTTCGTGTAATATTTCATTCTTTGGATAGTTTTTTGACAATTGGCAAAGAATTAACCAATATTCAGTCTCATCAGCTTCTTTTGCCGCGATTTTCAATTTATGAATGAAGTCGGCTTTACTTTCTGCGTTTTGAGCCTCACGAACATTTGCACCAATTGAAGTTCCTGATTTTAGTAATTGTCTGGCAATTACGTACTTTCTTTTTTCTTCCAGCGATTCAGAATATTCAATGATATCCAAGGCAAACTCGAGAGTGAGTTTTACAATCAAATTATCCTTATCATTTCTCATAACAATTTCATTTTCAAATTTTCAAATCAACTCATTTTCACATTATTTTTATTTACAGATAAAATCATCTGGAACATGAATCTCATCCAGAAAACCGGTTAAAAGAGCTTTCATTTCTTTCACTTTTTCACCATCGAGGCAGTAGTTCATTTTTGTACCTTCAACATGGCCTTTTATTAGCCCGACATCTTTTAATTCTTTCAAATGCTGATTCACGGTGGTGCGACTTAAAGGAAGTTCATTCGAAATATCACCTGAAATGCAGGTTTTTGTCTGTGCCAAAAAATGCAAAATTTGCAGTCGTGCCGGGTGTGCAAGAGCTTTAAATAAATTGGCTTGTTCCTGAAGACTTTCTTCAAACAGTTCTGTTTTTGCAATAACCATGATTTCATGTTTTATTTATGACGTAAATATACGTCTTAATTCAATACGACGTATGTTTACGTTATTAATTTTTGATTACACTTTCAGAAAATTGTTTCTTCATCTCCGGTGTTTCGTTTCTTCCATTATTTTTCTTAACGATCGTTAATGCTGTTTGCACCATACCTCAATCTGATTACTTTTGATTCTGAACATTTTAGATTATCAGATTTAATCGATTGTTTTAAATTGATTTATATACTTAAACCTTTATCCATGGATTTGCATATCGTTGGGGGATTTTTGGGAAGTGGCAAAACGACTGCAATTGCTGCCGCCTCGAAACTGATTCAGGACCATGGTGTTAGTGTGGGTGTAGTAACCAACGACCAGGGAAAGTATCTGGTTGACAGCCGGTTTATTTCATCAAAACAAATTCCTTTTGGCCAGGTTACCAACGGTTGTTTTTGCTGCAACTACAATCAACTCGACGAACAAATAAATCAGCTTCAGGAACAGCAGGGTATTCAGCTTATTTTTGCTGAGTCAGTTGGTTCGTGTACCGATTTAGTGGCTACAGTTATTAAACCACTTTCAATATTTAAAAAAGGCGAAGTTGAAAGACTGAGTCTGAGTATTTTTGCGGAAGCCGCTTTGCTGTTCGACTTTCTGAAAAACATTCATTCGCCTTTTAGTACGAACATCGCTTACATATATTCAAAGCAAATCGAAGAAGCAGAAATACTGGTGGTCAACAAAACAGATTTACTGAAAGCTGATGTTTTAGAAGAATTGAAAACTTTGCTTGCTGGAAAATTTACGGAGAAAACTGTTTTATTCCAAAATTCGTTGGATCAGGAAAGTATTCTAAAATGGATAGAAACTTTAAATCATGTTTCAGCAAAACATATTGCAGGAAGGAAATCACTTAACATAGACTATCAACTTTATGGATCGGGAGAAGCAGATCTGGCCTGGTTTGATCAGGAAATTGAAATCCGTTCAGTAAACGTTGACGCTATTGAAATAGGTAAACAAATCATTGGGCAGATTCTCATTGAAACCGAAAACAGGCATTGGACCATTGGTCATCTGAAATTCATAATCGAATCCTGCGGACAAACTGAAAAAATTAGTTTCACAACAAATATTAATCGGTACGATCTGGAAGGACTTTCTTTACCGGAAGCTTCCGAAGCCAGAATGATAATCAATGCCCGTATTGAGACAGATCCTGAAGCATTGAAAGAAATGGTTGCTGAAGTGGTTCAGAAAGTCAGATTCGAAAGTAAGGTCACCATTCTGGAACTAAATACTTCAGCGTTTAAACCTGGGTTTCCAAATCCAACTCATCGAATGAGCAATGCAGAATAAGGCATTTCGATATAGTGTCCTTGCCGTTTTGTGGATCGCTCTGTTCTACTTCAGGGACGGCATTTCTACATTTATCGTATATTATATGTTCGCTCTTCCGGAAATCTCCCGGTTTGCCGACACACTTTGGTTTTTTATTGGAGTTTTCCTGAAAATTGCCTTACTGCTTTTGCTTGTTATTTTTCTTGCCGGAGTAGTGCGTTCGTATTTTTCTCCTGAAAAAACCAGGAAGAAACTCGAAGGAAAATCACTGTTTGCCGGAAATGTACTTGCCGGTATACTTGGAATTGTCACTCCTTTCTGCTCCTGCTCAGCCATTCCGCTTTTTCTGGCTTTTGTCGAAGCGGGCATTCCTTTGGGCATAGTTTTTTCGTTCCTGATTGCCGCGCCAATGA
This sequence comes from Prolixibacteraceae bacterium, assembly GCA_041736275.1. Taxonomy (GTDB): domain Bacteria; phylum Bacteroidota; class Bacteroidia; order Bacteroidales; family Prolixibacteraceae; genus Aquipluma. The sequence goes on along the minus strand of JBGSUC010000071.1, from coordinate 26,570 downwards.
TCAACGAAGTCGCTGTAATCATGCTTTTTAGTCTTTTTAGCTGGAAAGTTGGAGCCATTTACATTTTATCCGGATTGGTTATCGCTATTTTTTCGGGTTGGATTATCGGTAAATTGAAACTAGAACGCTGGCTTCAGGATTGGGTGGTGAATGCCCGTTTTGAAATCGCGGAACCCGAAAGCACCAACCTGACTTTTGATGACCGGATACAGGTAGGAAAAGAAGCTGTTAAAGATGTTTTTTCGAAAATATGGTTGTATCTGATAGTTGGCATTGCTGTTGGTGCAGTTGTTCATGGCTATGTTCCTGAAGATTATCTGGCTAGTTTGATGAATAAATCGAATTGGTATTCTGTGCCATTCTCTGTAGTAATTGGCGTTCCGTTGTATGCCTGTTCTGCCGGAGCTGTGCCAATTGCCAGCGCATTGATCGAAAAAGGTGTGCCTGTGGGTACAGCGCTGGCATTTATGATGTCGGTTATTGCCATCTCGCTTCCCGAACTGATCATCCTGAAGAAGGTGCTTAAACTGCCTTTTATCCTCACTTTTGTTGGTATTATTGCGACAGGAATTATTCTTGTTGGCTATTTAATGAATTTTCTGCTTTAAAATTATTGATTCACTCAACTAGACAACCCAAAAACCCAATTAATGAAAAACAATCACTTAATTACCCTTTTCATCTGCTCGATGTTAGCTGCGCTTAATGGTGAAAGCCAAACAATTTCGCAATGGCGCGGAATCAATCGCGATGGAAATTATTCTGAAAAAAACCTGTTAAAATCCTGGCCGGAAGCTGGACCTGAATTACTCTGGCTGAATGAAACCATTGGCGATGGATACGGTTCCCCGGTAATTTCGGGCAACAAGCTGTTTGTTAATGGCGAAATCAATAAAGTCAGTTATTTGTTTGCTTTCGGGCTTGACGGAAAGCTAATTTGGAAATCGCCCAATGGTTCCGAATTTTCAGGTAGCGAGTATTCCGCTAACTTTCCCGGTGCCCGGACAACTCCAACAGTTGACAAGGATCTGGTTTATGCAGAGTCTGGGATGGGACGAATTACCTGTTTCGAGGTTGCAACCGGAAATGAAAAATGGACTGTAGACATGGTTGTCGACTTAAATGGAAAGACTGGTTATTTTGGCTATTCAGAGTCGCCTCTGGTTGACGAAAAGTTTTTGTATTGTTTCCCTGGAGGAACCGAAAACAATATGGCAGCATTGGATAAATTCACGGGCAAAGTCGTTTGGACATCAAAAGCTTTAAGCGATGGAGTTTCGTATTGCTCGCCGTTGATGATTAACCTTCCGGAGCGAAACGTTTTGGTAACAATCTCGCGTGAATACCTGATGGGACTTGATGCCAAAAATGGTGAATTATTGTGGTCGTTTAAAGAAGATTCAGTAAAAATGGAAGGAACCTATTGTAACACTCCTGTTTTTAAAGATGGATTTTTATATGGTGTATCTGGTGTCGATAAAGGGACTGGTACATATAAACTTCAATTGTCGGCTGATGGAAAAAGCATTAAAGAGATTTGGCGAAATGCCGATGTGCAAAATTCGTTCGGAGGTTTTGTTGTGATAAATGATCGTCTTTTTTGCGCTGCCAAAGACAACAAGTTGAAAGCTTTGGATTTGAATACTGGCCTGGTGGTTGATTCGACATCCGGCATGAAAGGCAGTGTTATTTCGGCTGATAATCACCTTTATTGTTATGCTGACAATGGTCGGGTGAACCTGATTAAACTTTCAGAACCTAAAATGGAAGTGGTGAGCAAGTTCAAGATTGAAAAAGGAACCAAAGAACATTTTTCACATCCGGTTATTGCCAATGGAGTGTTGTATGTTCGGCATGGAAATGCGCTGATGGCATATAAAATAAAATAGGTAGTCAAGGATTCCATCCATCTCCCTAGAATGGAATCCTTAACTACAGTTTTTTAAGGCTTTATCTTCTCAAATAATCCCATTAGTTTTTCCTGATAAATGGCTTTAATTTGCTCTTCGCTGTCGCCGATTGGTTTTACCGGAATCAGATCCAATACTTCTTCTTTTTTCATTCCGGAGTGGTACATGGTGTTTAGTGCGGCATTCATGGTTTCGTAAATGCTTTCGCGACATTCAGTTTCTGTTAATCCCATTTTTATCCCAAGCGATTCTAGTTTATTCCACTGAAACCAGAAATAAGTAGGCAACATGGCCGAAAGCAGGGCATAACCTTCCAGTTTTTCTTCAGAAGTTTCGAACGTTTGGCCCAGCAAATTAAGCATTTCCAGAATGTACCATTTATGAATTTCAGACATTCCGGAAGAGAAACTTACCGGATTATAACCGTGATTAATAATTGAAGTAGCATTCGGAATTAACCGAACTATTTGCTGTACAGGTTTTAATACCGACGCAATCTTTTCGATGGTGATTTTGGGTGCCAGAGAGACAAAAATTGTTTGTTCGCTTACAGCGCCGGTAATTTTTTGTAGAGTTTCCATGATTACCGGTGGATGAAGTGCCAGAAAAACGATGTCCTTTTTTGCTGCTTCCGATGCATAATCAAGGATTTCAATGAATGGAAATTTTTGTTTCAGCTCCTGAAGTGTTTCCGGATTGGTATCGAAAACGGAGATGGAATCAAAAATGGCTTTTTTATTCACAAAGGCTTGCAGAAAAATCCGGGTAATCCGGCCTCCGCCAATAAAACCGAGTGCTTTTGTCTTCATGATGGTTGATTTTTAATTACTTAAAGTTAAGAATTACATGACATAATTAAAAAGATATCCGACACAAATTATTCCGAAGGTAACGATTCCTACAAAGGCGGCTATAAGTTGCCATTTCAGCACTTTTTTCAGAATAATGATTTCAGGAAGTGAAAGTGCGATTACTGACATCATAAATGCCAATGCAGTTCCAAGCGAAACTCCTTTTTCGATCAGTACGCTAACTATCGGGATAATTCCGGCTGCATTGGAGTACATCGGAACGCCGATCAAAATGGCAACCGGTACACCATACCAGTTTTGCTTGCCAAGCAACGAACCCAGAAAATCTCCGGGAACATAGCCATGTGCGCCGGCACCAACAGCAATTCCGATTACAATGTAAATCCATATTTTACCCACAATTTCTTTCACCGAATCGAAAGCGTATTTTATTCTGGCAGTGAACAGCAATTTTCCGTCTTCTCCGGTTTCCTGATTCGTTTTAACCTGAAAAACCCAATCAGCGACATATTTTTCGAGTTTTAATTTGCCAATTATCCATCCGGAGAGAATAGCTATAAATAAACCAGTAACGATGTAAATCAGCATCACTTTCCAGCCAAACAATCCCAATAATAAAACCACTGCAACCTCATTGATCATTGGGGCGGCAATCAGGAATGAAAACGTGACACCCAAGGGAACACCGGCTTCGACAAATCCCAAAAAAAGCGGAATGGCCGAACATGAGCAGAATGGGGTCACTATTCCGAGCAGTGCTGCCAATGCATTCCCGGTAAAAAGTGACTTCCCTTCGAGTATTTTACGTGTTTTTTCGGTTGTGAAATAACTGCGGAGAATGCCAACTCCAAAAATGATCAGAACTAAAAGCAGGATTACTTTTGGTACTTCGAAGATGAAGAACCGCAAGGTTTCTGTCAGGTGTAATCCTTTGGTCATTCCGGCCAGATCGTCGATCACGAAATTGGTCAGGTTTTGAAGGTTGAGGTAGAGTAAAATCCACAACGGAAGCAGTAGGGTAGGGAAGAGGATGCCGTTTGTTTGCCTGTTCAGTTCAAGTAATTTTTGTTTCATTTTTTATGTATTCAGTTCGTCGTTTGGCGAACAGTAAATTCAAATTTTTTAGATAAAAAAGATATTCAGGTAATAGATACCAACTGCAATAAACAATACGGCAATAATTCTCCGGAACCAGTATTCAAAAGCTTTTAACTTGTTGTAGAATCCTCCGATTGAGCCGAGTGAAAATGCGATGAGCCAGGCAAACAGAATCACGGGAATGCCAGTTCCTAATGCAAAAATGACGGGCAGGTACAATCCGGAAACACTGCTGATTGTCATTGGAATAAGCATGCCGAAATACAGTACACCACTGTACGGACAAAAAGCAAGCGCGAACACCATCCCGAGCAGTAAAACGTCCCATAATCCTTTGTTTTTGCGGTTTTCCATCTTCTCAGTCAGCCAGCTTATTCCCGGAATCTTCAGGGTAAAAATGCCAAGCATAAATAATCCAATGACGATTAACAACGGACCGAGTACTCTTTCGCCCCATTCCTGAACAAAGCCTGATAGTTTGAACTGACTGGCGCCAAACCAGAAAAGCAATCCGATGGCGGTGTAACTCACTGCGCGTCCAAGCGTGTAAATCAGCCCGTTGATAAAAACCGTCCGTCGGTTCTCCAAATCCTTGCTGATGTATCCAATTGCTGTGATATTAGTCGCCAACGGACATGGACTGATGGCAGTCATCAAACCTAACAAAAAGGCCGACAACAACGGAAACTGAGAGTTCTCAAAAAGACTTTGAAGGAAGTTCATTTTTCTATTTTAGTTTGAAAATTTGAAGAATTGGAAATGAGAAGTCTTCGCGAAGAATCTAATTATTTTCAAATCTTCAAATTGAATCATCTTCAAATTTTTACATTTTATCAATTGTTTCTTTTATCTTTTCCTTCAGTTTGTCCGGATTGTTTCTGGCATTCATAAAAGCGTAATTGGTCAGGTTAACAGCTTTGTCACCTTTCAGAACGAGCAGAGTTTGACCGGCAATTTTGTGTTTTTTGATGAGTGGATTGGTTTTATCCTCATCCTGATTGATTGATTTTAATACGATCTGATCACCATAAAACTGTTTCAATGTTTCTTTGGTGACCGATTCAACTGCCTGGCAGGTAACACAGCGGTTTGTAGCGTGGAAATAGTAAACTTCAACCGGTGCAGCATTTTGTGGTGTTTGGGCACCTAAGTTGCTAAATCCGGCAAACAGGAGCATTGTCACTGCAATAATCTTAAAGAGTTTCATAATTAGTGATTTAATGGTTTTTCTACTTATTCAGTTCTTCGGCTTTTGACTTTATTTTACGATCATTTCCTTGATCTCGGAAACCGAAGGAACCCGACCTTTAACCAGCACTTTCCCATCAACAACAAGGGCAGGAGTGGTCATAACTCCTAATTTCATTATTTCCAGAAAATCTTCCACTTTAGTTACTGTGGCATCAATTCCTGATTCTTCAACAGCTTGCATGGTTGCCTTTTCGAGTGATTTGCACTTGGCACAACCAGTTCCCAATACTTTAATTTCCATTTTGATTTTTTTTAGATTCTTTATATCACTGTTCATAGTTCGCAAAACAACGAACAATTCGAGTAAATTTTTTTTACATTTTCAGGATACGTTTAAAACCCTCCTGCGCCTCAGCCCAGTTTTCCTTGTTGATGCAGTATTTAATTCGTGGAGCTTCAATTTCACCCTGAATCAGTCCGGCATCCTTGAGTTCTTTCAGATGTTGTGACAGTGTTGATTTTACAATCGGTAAATCATCAGTTAAATCGCCACTGTAACAACACGATTGTTTCGAGAGCAATTCCAGAATATAAATCCGAATTGGATGTCCCATTGCCTTGGCATAACGGGCCAGTTTCTTATGCTCTTCAGTTATAATTTCGTTTTGGTTCATTGCTGTTCGTTAAATTACGAACAAAGAAAAGCGATTATTTTTGAATATGCAACCAATTGCTGAAAAATAATCTTTAATGATTTAACCAAAGAAGAATTGATTATTTTTGAATGGCTGAACTAAGCGAAACCTAAAAATTATGAACCTAAAAGAATCAAACTCACGACGTAATTTTCTTAAAAAAGCTGGTGGCGCAACTATTGGAATGGCTGGACTAACTGCTATTGCCGGAAATTCATCTCCTGAAATCAAAGATCAGAAACAATCGGGAAATCTATTTATTTCTGAAATTTCCGGAGTAAAAGACCGGATTGAAAGGGTAAAAGTGGCGACACTCGGAATGCAGCGCTATGATTGGGAACAGGGAACTGTGGCCCAGGCTTTTCTCGAAATGGGTGAGTTGGATCTTGCTGTTTCGTTCGCTCGTGGTGCGATTCTTCGTCAGGAAAAAGGAAGATTTTCGGTGCTAAAAGGCAATGGGCCAATAAACGATTGTTCGAGTGTTGGAGAGGCGGTTCTTTTTGCAGCCAAACACACCGGCGATCCAATCTTCCGTAAAGGAGCAGACGAAATGTTGGAGGTGATAAAAACCACCAACCATAAATCTTCCGACGGAATTATTTACCATACACAGGAACCTCAAAAAGGCATCTGGTCGGATGCCACGTACATGTTACCACCTTTTCTGGCTGCTGCGGGAGATTTTCAGGAAGCGATGAAACAGATTATTGGTTACCGTAAATACCTGTACAACGAAAAGGATCAGCTTTATTCGCACATGTGGGACGAAGAAAAAAAGTGGCTGAATCGCGCTGATTACTGGGGTGTTGGAAATGGTTGGTCTGCTGCCGGAATGACACGTGTGCTAAAAACGTTACCGGATTCAATGCAAGCTGAAAAGAAATTATTAATCGGATATATTCAGGATGTAATTGATGGTTGTCTGAAATACCTTCGTCAGGATGGGTTATTTCATGATGTGGTTAATAAACCTGAAACTTTTGTTGAGGTGAATTTAAGCCAGATGTTATGCTATTCTATTTTCAGAGGTGTTGCTGCCGGTTATTTAGATTCTTCTTATTTGAACCCGACAGAAATTATGAGGAAAGCTGCCAATGATAAAGTTGATAAACTTGGATATGTGCACGATGTTTGCGGAGTTCCCAGTTTCGATCGCCCCTATTTTGCTCCTGAAGGCCAGGCTTTTTATTTGTTGATGGAAACTGCGTACTGTGATTTGGTTGAAAGTATGAAATAGCGACAGTCAATGATTTGTAACGAAAGAGGCCTTCTCGATTTTATTTCGAGAAGGCCTCTTTTCTATAGGTATTATAATTTAATCAATCTTATACTCCCTTATTATTACCGCCTGAGTTTTTCCACTGGAAAGAATGAGGCCATTTGGTAGTCTGAGGAGAAATTTCAGTGTGACAGGTGTTACATGATGTTTTGTTTCGGGGAGAGGGTCCAGCGTGTTTTTCAGTAAAGTCTTTAATGGATGCATCACCACCGCGGGAGCTTTTATGACAAACACCGCAGCTACCAATAGATTTTACCGGATTGTTTGATCCCTGGTATTGCATGGCCTGGTAGTTATCTTTAACATTTAGTGAAGGAATCATTGCATGTGGACTACCGTGACATGCCGAGCAGAATAAGTTTCCGTGACCATGTCCGTTTCTGAAAAGTTCGCTTCCGGTATCAACACCTGCTACATTCTTATGACAACTTACACATTTTGGTTCATCGACCCAAGGTATTCTTCCATTTGTAATTGTTGAAGCCACATTTGCCATGCTTCCATGACAAGTGGTACAATTGCCATTTGCTGAAGTATGGCGGGCACTGCGGCTACATTTCGTTGTTGCACCCGGGTGACAGTCGTAACAGTTGGCGCCTTTTGATGCATGGAAACCATGTATTGCCTGTGACAGGAATTTACCTGAACTGCCGGGATATGTTGATCCCAGTGCTGGTGAACCATGGCATCCTGCGCATAGAACAGGTTTGCTGGTCATCAGTTTTGTCCCGTGAGCCTTATCATGTTTGGTCAGAATGTCGTCGAATGCAGTGGAAGTATTGGATCCATGGCATTTGGCACAATTAATCTCATCAGAGGTTGGTATAACCGTCTTTGTCGTTGCCACAATCTTCCCTGATGCATCTTTTACTGTGATAGTTGCCTGTTGATAAGGATCTTTCACACCAGAATCATAAACTGGAACCACAGGTATCCCATCAGCACTAAAGAATCCGGTTTCTGCTTTCATTTTTCCTGACAGACCATTTCCGGTCAATCCGATATTTGGGGTTAGTGTTACACCAAAAAGACTTTGAGCATAAGTCCAGAACTGTCCATAATTTCCTTTTCCATCAGAATAAGTGTTATTGTCTATTGAATATGAAACAGTTAATCCTGAAGTTACAACTGTTGGAACCTTGCCCCGTTTAACTACCTGTACTATAAGGTTGTTGTAAGGGGGAAGAATCACCAACTGGTCATAAGTAGGATTCAAACAATGCATTCCCAGATCATTCCATGCAAAAACAACATAGGTGCTGGTTCCACCCAAAACCACATTACTGGTATTTGTTGTTCCAGTTGCAGGTTTGTCTGTTAATCTACGTTGTTCCTCATCCCTTTCCTTCGAACATCCCCAGATTATCAAAGAAACAAGCACTACGACTTTCCATCCTGAATTAATCTTTTTCATATTCTTAAATTTAAAGTAAATAACTCTATTTCTTATTGCTTGTATGTTATTGATAATAAGCAACTATGAATGAAAAGTAACTTTAATTTCTTTAATCTGATGTCACTTTGATATGGATCAGTCTGCCTAGAAATTGGTTGACATATTAATTTGATATATAGATATCTATATATGTATTTAAATATAAGTCAAATACAACTTTTAATAAAGCATGTTTTATTTTTTTTGCCTCGTAGTTTATACTTAGACTAAATAGTATTTAGTAATTTATTTGCTTTTCAAGTCTCTTTAGATCAGATTTCGCACAATAAATTGGAGGATGCAGGAAGGAAATCAATCAAAAATTTGATATAATTGATTGATTTGTTATACTTTACTGTTTGTTTCTACAACAAACATATGTTTAAAACAAAAAAGACTTGCAGAATTATTCTGCAAGTCTTTTTTGTTTTGGCTGATACTAACCCAAAGTATTAAGCTATTTTTCGTTGTTTTTTGATTGTATTCCAGGCTTCGTTTACTTTCTGGAATTTTTCATTGGCTGCGTTCTGAACATCTTCTCCAAGGTAATGCACTTTATCAGGATGATATTTAACTGCCATTTTACGGTATGCTTTTTTTAGTTCTTCTTCTGTTGCTGTTGGTTCAACTTCCAGAATTTTATAGGCTGCATCTGTATTGGCAACAAACATTGATTCTATTGATTGATAATCTTTTTTGCTGATACCCATTTGTTGTGCAATATGAGCAATTAGCTGGTGTTCCGACTCATGAACCTGACCATCGGAAGCCGCTATTCCAAAAAGGAAATGCAATAATTGTAAGCGCGAAGGATGATCCATGTTTTTGCGGATCTGCTGCGAAACCTCTGTAACTGGTATGTTCTGATTTAGTAAATCACGCAGTATTTTTATTGCTTCACCTGCCGCTTCTGCACCAAAAGACCGAACAAAAAACTGCTTGGTATAATCCAGTTCCGATTTCAGAATTTTGCCATCAGCTTTCATCACAGCAGCAACAAGTACGAGCAAACTCATGATGTAGCCGCCTTGCGTTGTTTGTGTCGGTTTATTTATATTATTAATCTGTAATTGTTCTGTATTGTCGAACATTGATCCAACCACAAAACCTAAAATACCTCCTATTGGTCCGAAGAATGCCCATCCAAGACCACCTGTAATCCATTTTCCTACTTTAGCCATTTGCTCGTATTTTTTTGTCTATTTCTATAATTTGCGGGATAATTAGTTCGTTATCATTGTTGCTGATTATAAAATCAGCCAATGAAACTCGCTGTTCATCATTCCATTGATTATTAATTCGTTGTATGACCATTTCTGCAGATATTTTGTCTCTTTTTATAACACGATCTATTCGTTCTTTTTCATCAGCAACTACTGCAATAGTCTTATCCATTATTTTGTAAAAACCACTTTCGAATAAAATTGCAGCTTCATGCAAAATGTAAGGTGATTTCTGTTTTAAACACCATGCCTCAAAAGCTCTTTGTACTGCAGGATGAATAACTTCATTTAATTGAGCAAGCAAAGATGGGTTGTTAAAAACAATTCCGGCCAGGTATTTTCGGTCAATAGTCTGATTTGGAAGGTAAACGTCTTTCCCGAACAAGCGTATTAGTTCTTTCCGAATTATCAGATCCGAATCCATCAGCTGTTTGGCAACGACGTCTGCCTCAAAAACGGGTATGCCAAGTGTTGAGAATACCCGGCAAGTTGTACTTTTCCCACTTCCTATTCCTCCGGTAATTCCTACTTTGATCATACTTTTAATTTTCAATCAGATATTCAATTTCTTCGGGGGTAATTTTCAGATCGTATATAAAAGCCGGATTTGACTTGACTGTAATTTTTAATTGCTGTTTACCTTTCAGAATATCAGAATAATCTACAACCAATTTAAAATCTTCAGGATGTATTCCGGAAAACCGACTTAGCCCGACCTGAAAAGAGGCCTTTACCTTTGACGGAAACAGTTTAATTTTCAGGTTCTCAGGAAGATTCTCAAATACTACAGGCACTGATTGTTGTGCCTCGGTATATTCTTCAACAGGAATAACCATTTTCACAGCTTGTGGTTCAAAAAATAATTCTTTTACCGGCTTTATATTCACTTCGGCTTTAATTGGTTCTTTTACCGAAAGAAATTGCTTGTTTTCAGTGGATACAAAATAAAGCGAATCCAGTATTGATTTTGGTCCGCTTACAATTACGGAATCGGGTATTGAAACGATATCTCCTGATATCTGGTATTGTTTTTTTAAATCGATACGAACAATGGGTTTCACTTTTACCTTTTTTTGACTCATCTTATCAAAGTTGAAATACATGGTATCGGGACTCATGCTGAGTATCTCCAAATCGTTAGACAACTCATATGATAATTCGGTAAGGAATTGCCGGGTCGGAAAAATAAAGTTACTTCGACGGTTATCAATCATCCGGTTATTGGTCAATTCATTTACATTAAATTCCAAAGGTGAAATCAAAAAACTGATTTTACGGCGAAGAATTGTAAATCCATGCGCTTTGACTGTTAGTTCAACCTGTTCAGGCAAATCGCTGGCCAGTGTTTTGTTGGCAGGTAAATTGACGTATTTTACCGGGGCAAAAATATCAACGGTATAGGTTTTACTTAGGGCATTTAAAAACCAGAAGACCGTAGCAATAGCAACACATACGAAATAGGCTACTACCCGTTTGTCGTTTTTGAAATGTACCTTTTTCAGGTATTTGGCGATTTTATATACCCAGTTTGTTTTCACGATGTCAAATATAAATAAAAAGGGTCGACATATAGCCGACCCTTTCCTATTTCAGAAGTGATTCAATTATTTTTGAGTCTGTACGTCAGACATGTCTCTTACAAGAGCTGATTTATCTACTCTTATTTTCACATTGTCGTCAATCTGAAGAAGAACGTAATTGTCTTTTAATTCAAGAATTTTTCCGTAGATACCACCAGTTGTTACTACTTTATCTCCTTTTGCAAGGCTGTTACGGAAAGCGGTTACTTCTTTCTGTTTTTTCATCTGAGGTCTGATCATGAAAAAGTAGAACACTACGATGATCAGAACAAGGGGAAGAAAAGTCATAATCGGATTTGATTCGGCACCTTGTGCCGGTTGAGCCATTAATAGATAATTCATTTTAGTCTTTATTTAATTTAACTGTATAATTCAATAGCTTCATTTGTTACGTTTGCTCTTATAAAGAGTTGCTTTTTGTTTTGTTCTGCATTCGAAAAAAGAGTAACTGACTTCAATTGTTTCCCAACGTCACCTGACGAGTCATAAATTACTTCTATTTGTCCTTCCTGCCCGGGTTCGATGTTTTTGTTAGCAATACGAACTTCGGTACAGCCGCAATCTACGTCAAATCCTGAAATTTTCAATGTTTTTGTTCCTTCATTTTTGAATATAAAAGTGAAGGAAACAATTTCTCCCGCTTTAAGCGAACCAAAATTATGGATTTCTTCGGAAAAGACAAATTTAGCAACTCCTGATTCATCTGATTTCCCAAAGGGTGTTGTTTTTTTTGTTCCTGAATTACATGAAACAAGCATCAGCAAAAATAGTACTAAGCTCCATGCTCCAAGCTCCAAGCTCCAAGCTCTGCGCTCATTGTCTTTTGCCTTTTGCTTTTTGCTCATTCTTCTTCTTCTCCAATTAATCCTCTTCCTGCCTTTAAAATTTTATTTTCCTTTTTCAGGTCTTTCAGAGCTTTATCAAGAATACCATTGATGAAATTACGACTTTTTTCGGTACTGTAATATTTCGAAAGCTCGATGTATTCGTTCATCGAAACTTTTGTCGGAATTGATGGGAAATAAAGAAATTCGCTTAGTGCCAATTCCAAAATAAGGTTGTCGATAAATGCAATACGCTCTATGTCCCAGTTTACTGTATGCTGTTTAATTAATACCACGTTTTCAATGTGGTTCAGCACCACCTTGCGGTAAAGATCTTTGGCAAACTGACGATCTTCATCGTCTTTATACATAGGCAATAAAGACTGACGTTCGTCGCTGAATTCTTTAAACTTCTTGAAGGTTTTCAGGATCATACTTACTACAAAATCCAGGTCGTCGTTCCAGTATATACTTTGTTCTTCGAGAAGCGATTCGATATCTTCATTATCCAGAATCAAATATTTGAAGATATCTTCAACCAGTTTACGATCGTCAGCATAGCCGTTTTCTTCGGCAGTCATGTATTCTTTGTAAAAATCCTGATCAATCAAAGACAGATAAAGCTTGCGAACCAGGTCATCGTTTTCGGCCCAGCTTAATTTCTGAGCTTCGATGTATTTGTTAAGAGGGATGTTGGTTTTTATCTGGTATATCAGGAGATTGTTTATGAAACGGGTGTTTGGTAAAAGTTCGGCGCTTGAAGGCCGATGTTTTTTTCGGCCGATTTCGATTCGTTCCTCTGCAAATTTTTGTATTTCAACAACCAGAGCCATGAGATAGTGGTACAGATCGTATGTTTTTTGCAAACTAAAAAAGAGTTCCTTTTCGGTTGCGTTTATCGATGTTTCAGGTGATGTAAAGAACGCGTACAATATTTGCAATACCTTGATTCGAATTATTCTTCTGCTAATCATTGTCTTAGAACCAGTTTAAATATGGGGTGACAAAGTTAGAATTTTTTCTCATATCAATTGATTGAAGGAACAAATTTTCGGCATAGCAGGATACTCTTAACTACTTAGACACATAGGTCAAAAAGATGAAAAGTCAGGAGCTTCTGTTTTCGTTGTTGTATACTGGTTGTTTTCTTCCTTTTTATCAACAGATATTATATCTTTCTCCTGATTGTCTTCCGCAGTTATTTCTTCGTCTAATTCTTCGCGATACGATTCATCATCATCGTCATCTTCCGGTTCGTTCTCCCAGCTGGAGACCGGCCGTGCCGGACCCTGGTGGCGATAGTAAAAGGCAAGCATCAGCCCACTCGCTGAGCCCCATAAATGGCTTTCCCACGAAATTTCAGGTTTGATTGGGAAAATCCCCCAGAACATACTTCCGTATAAAAAAACAACTATAATTCCGATAGTAAGAAGATTGGCATCTTTACGGAATACCCCGCTAAAAAAAAGGAAAGCGGCTAATCCATATAAAATTCCACTTGCGCCAATATGCCAGGAATCACGGCCACCAAGCCAGACGCATATTCCTGAAAGAATATAAATGAGAAAAAAAATCCGGTAGGCAAGTTGCCGGTAAAAATACAGCAAAGAAAACATGAGTATCAGAAACGGTATGGAGTTGGATAACAAATGGTCGTAGCTGGCATGAATAAAGGGCGAAAGGAGAATGCCTGGTAATCCTTCAATTTGAAGTGGCAGAATTCCAAATGTGGTAAAGTCAAGATCGTATAAATTTTCGACCAGTTTTACCAGCCAGAAAACAACTACAATGGCAAGCGGAATCAAAAGACTGTATTTGAAAATCTTCTTTTCCGTCTCCTTGTCAAAAGGTACTTGTTTTCTGGGGTAATAGTCGAATAAGGGCATTTATGTCAATGATTTTATCAATGCTGCAAAATTGGTAATGTCTTCTTCTTCTGTGTCAAACGAAGTCATCCAGCGAACTTCCGAACGCTGTTCGTCCCACATGTAAAAGAAATATTTCTCTTGTAATTTGGGTATTATTTCACCCGGAACAATTGCAAATACTCCATTGGCTTCCACATTCTGTGTTAACCGGATGGCAGGTATCTTCATGATTTCCTGTTCAAGCAGTCGGGCCATTTTATTCGAATGTGTGGCATTCCGTTTCCAGAGTTCATCGTTAAAATAGGCCAGAAACTGAGCACTGACAAAGCGCATTTTTGAGAATAGCTGCATGCTTTGTTTCCGAATGTATTTGGCATTTTTTGATAATTCCGGATTAAAAAACAACACAGCTTCACCCATCATCATCCCATTTTTTGTGCCACCGAATGAAAGTACATCAACTCCGGCATCAACAGTAAAAGCACGGAATGGCAAGTCGAGTGCTACGGCAGCATTGGCCAGCCTTGCACCATCCATATGTACAAAAAGTCCGTATTGATGCGCCAGTGCGGTGATTGCCTTTATTTCTTCAACTGAATAGACTGTGCCGAGTTCTGTCACTTGAGAAATGGAAACCACTTTGGGCTGCGAGTGATGCTCAAAATCAAACCCATGCAGGTATTTCGCAATGCCTTCAGGAGTAATTTTACCTTTAATCGTTTCTGCCGGAAGCAATTTACAGCCAGTAAATTTTTCCGGAGCACCACATTCGTCTACCTGAATATGGGCCGTTTCAGCACATATTACCGAGTGAAAAGAATGTGTTAACGTTGAAAGACTCAGAACATTAGCACCAGTTCCGTTAAATACAAAATACACATCAGTTTGTTCTCCGAATTCCTGTCTGAACCGGTTGATGGCTTTTTTTGTGAGTTCATCGCCTCCGTAACCAACTGCGTGTTCTTCGTTTGCTGCAGAAAGAGCAGTTAAAACCTCAGGATGGATTCCTGAATTATTATCGCTTGCAAAACCTCGTTTCATAAATGATTTATTGTAAATTTAGCATAGATTGTTTGCCGGTATAAATGAACTCAAAAAAATCAAATCGACCAAAATGGACAGATCTTTAAAACTGAGCGAAAAACTATTTTGTTTGGCAGTAAATCCGAAAAATGGTGGGATTTTGCTAAATGCTTCTTCTGCTTTGGGAATGACTCTCACAGGTTCAGTTTTTGTTGAGTTGCTGAATAAAGAACTGATTTCGATTGAAAAGGGAATCGTCCATGTGGTAAATCCCACAATCCAGAACGACGAAATTCACGAATTTTTCCTGAACAGAATAAGACTTCGCAGTAAAGATCGGAAAATGAGGAACTGGATTTCGTACTTTAATATTCGCGGACGAAAAATTCAAAAGTTGTTTATCCGAAGTCTGGTTCGTAAAAATGTACTTCGAACCGAAGAAAAACGCATTTTGTTTATTCCCTATGAAAAAGTTTACCTGATGGATCGCGAATTGGTCGAATCCATTCGTAATGAAGTTGAAAAAGCATCACTTGGCATCGGCTTTTCAACTGATGAGTTGGTTATTTTATCAGTTTTGGTTTCCAAAACCAACTTGTTGCCACGCGTTTTCCCCGATCGAACCCGGCGGAAAGAAGCTTCGAGATACCTGAAAAAATTGCCTGAAACTGCTGTTTCAAAAGCGGTTCAGGAAGCGATTGAAATGACACGTACTGCGGTTTTTGTAGCTACAAGTTAATGTTCTGGTCGATACAGGCGATCTGGTAAAATGGATGTAATATATAATCTTTAAATGCACTTCAGGCATGGAAAAAGTAACTGTTTTTTGGTTTCGGCGCGATTTGCGGATTGACGATAATCATGGGTTTTTTGAAGCCCTGAATTCGGGATTACCGGTTATACCCGTTTTTATTTTTGATCCTTTAATTCTTTCGCGGTTCCCAAATCCAAATGATGTACGGTTAACTTTCATCCATAGCTGCCTTAGAGAACTTAACCACGAATTCAAAAAATACAACAGCAACCTGCAGGTTTATATTTCTTCTCCTGAAGTCGTTTTTGCACAGCTGGCAATTAAATATTCGATACATACTGTATTTACCAATACCGATTACGAACCATCAGCCATTGTTCGGGATTTGAAAGTTGAGCGAATTCTTCAGGATAAAGGAATTGAATTTGTGAGTTTGAAAGATCAGGTCATTTTTCATCAAAATGAAATAGTTAAAACCAATGGATCGCCATACACCGTTTTTACTCCGTATAGCCGTAAATGGAAAGAGAAACTGGGCAGCCAGCCAATCCGGTTTTTCGAAAGTGAAAAACTGCTTTCGAATCTGAAACAACTGTCATCCGATTATTTTCCTGAATTAAGTGAAATTGGTTACACGACTCAGAATGTCGATTTCCCTGAAAAAAAAGCGGATAAGGTTATTGTCGAAAAATATGCGCAGACACGCGATTTTCCGGCGATGAATGGCACAAGCCGAATTGGAATTCACCTGCGTTTCGGAACCATTTCTATTCGAAAACTAACCCAATTTGCCCGAACTCATTCCGGTGTTTTTTTGAATGAGCTTATCTGGCGGAATTTTTATATGGATATAATCTGGCATTTTCCATACGTAGTAGACCGGTCGTTTAAACCCGCATACGATTTTATTCCCTGGCGAAACGATGAAACTGAATTCGAATGCTGGTGTTCCGGACAGACAGGATATCCTTTGGTTGATGCCGGAATGCGCGAACTAAACGAAACCGGGTTTATGCACAATCGTGTACGGATGGTTGTTGCCAGTTTCCTGACCAAACACTTGCTGATCGACTGGCGCTGGGGTGAAGCATATTTTGCGGAAAAGCTGCTCGATTTTGAGTTGGCATCCAATAACGGTGGCTGGCAGTGGGCGAGTGGTTCGGGTTGCGACGCAGCTCCGTATTTTCGGGTTTTTAATCCCGAATTACAAATGAAGAAGTTCGATTCTGAATTTGAATACATTCGGAAATGGGTTCCGGAATACGGAACAGCAGCCTATCCGCAACCAATTGTTGACCATGCTTTTGCCCGAAACAGGGCGATTGAAACTTACCGAAAAGCACTTAAATGATGTTTGATGAAAGTACCATGTATTTGTTGATATATGCATGTTATTGGCAATATTAGTTGCAGCTTGAAAAGGAATCGGGTTTTAACCAATCATTGGTTTTCGTTAACTGAAACAGTTTCTAGAATTGAATCAGATTCGTTACTTTACAGGATTGAAAATGTCGCTTTCTGAGACGGCATCGGGGTTTGACAAAGTTTCGGTACTTGACAGGCAGACGGAAAAATAGCTCTTTGAAACGGTGTCAGGGTTCGACAAATTTAAAGAAAACGCTGAAACCCGCAGCGGGACATGTCACCTACCAGCGGGACGGTTTCCCAACCGGCGGGACGCCCATATTTTCAGCGGGACGGTGATTTCCATCAGCTGGGAAGCAAAATCTTCAGCGGGACGGCGAAAAACTCAGCGGGGCGAGTGGTATCGGGCATTTCTGGCTGAATTGGATTTAACGATTGCATGATTTTTAGAAAGTAGCTTTTGGTAACGAAATTGCTGAAAAGAATACTGCCAATAACAGCAAACTACTCTCAAGCCGGGTTTGGTTGCTTCATTGGCAGGAAATTGAAATTTTGAAATGCAACTCTTCGTAGTGAGTTTGCAGGGGTTTATGGCTATTTGATAATCTGATTCAATTTTCTCCATATGTCGTTCAGGAATAAAAATGGTACCTGAACGCTTTCAGGATCTTCTCCCATTCGTACCAGAACGATATTCTCTGAAGGTATTATACTCACATATTGTCCGTTTTTACCCATTCCTGAAATCATATCTGCCGGACCATTTGGTGAAACGCTTCCTGTAAATTCGATCTGTGACTCCGGAATTCGAAAAGATTCTTTCCCATTGAGCCACCATAAATAACCATAGCTTTTATTCAATTGTTGCGAAGTGTTAACCATTTCATTAAAATAGGCCTTGTCTGTCATTATCTTTTCTCCGTTCCAGGTGCCTTTATTCAGAATTAATAATCCGAATCTGGCCATCGAACGTGCCGTACTAAAATATACATGGTCATTATCAATCCATTGCCAAAAGCCATCCATCCCAATTTTATCAGCCAATTTCGATTTAAAATAGCTGTCAAAATTCTGACCGGTTGCTTTTGAAACCACATTTTCGAGTAAAGTATAAGGACCGTTATGGTATGCCCAACGGGTTTCCGGAGCGGATTTGTATACCAAATCTTTCGGTTCTAAACCATGATTGTCGGGCACTCCATCGTCGAGCCCGGTTGTCATTGTTAATTGATGCCTGATTGTAATCTGCGATTCCTGTTGTGCAGTTAGTGATGTCCAGCCAACGCCCAAATAATCAGAAGTTTTATCCTGAATTTTCAAAAGACCATCTTCCTGAGCTTTTCCGACAGTAAACGCAGTTAAAGTCTTTCCGGCCGACGCCCAATACCAGTTGCTTGTTTTATCGAAATTTGCATTACCGATAATAGTTTTGCCAAAATATTCTTCCAGTACTATCTTACCATCCTTCATCAAAATAAAAGCTCTGGTTCCATTATCTTCCAAAAGATTTAAAAAATCAGGAATCGCAGTTGTATTCCACCCAAGCGATTCCGGTGTTTCCATTTCCCAATCGTCTCCGGTTGAGGGTGGAAAATAGGTTATTACGGGAGTTTCCGGTTCAGGATTTACTTCAGCTTTTTTACACGAAAAAATACCTAAAAGCAGAACAAACAAAAATAGGTTCCGAATCATATTGAAAGAAATTAAATTTCGATCTCAAATTTATAAAAGTAAACTGTTTTGTTTTCTGTTTTGTATGACAGAAAATCAAACCTTAAAGTTGTAACAACGTGACTAAAAACAAAGTGAGGCCACCTTAAACAGGCAGCCTCACTTTGAAAAACATATTCAGGATATATTATCCTTTAATTGTTTGTTCGCAGGCAGCTTTTAATTGTTTGGCTGTTGCATTTTCAGGATCATATTCCAAAGCCTTTTCAATTACAGGTAAAGCTTTTTTAAACTCATCCTTTGCCTTTTCTTCAGCCTGTTTGTAAGGCTCATCTGTTGTTTTATATTTTGCAGCAGCAACATCAGCAGCAGCACCTTTCAAAATTTTAGCTCCGTTTGTGTAAAAAACGTTGGCCTCTTTCAAATATACAATTGCCAGCATACCCTTAACCTTGGTATCATCCGGTGACTCAGCCAAAGCTTCTTCTAAAGTTTTAACATACTCATCATCTTTTTTT
Source organism: Prolixibacteraceae bacterium (assembly GCA_041736275.1). GTDB lineage: Bacteria > Bacteroidota > Bacteroidia > Bacteroidales > Prolixibacteraceae > Aquipluma. Next base: position 7,324 of record JBGSUC010000071.1, on the reverse strand, counting down.
AAGATTTTGTACGAATTTGCCTTATATAAATAGGCAGTTTCCTTTTTGTAATTCAGCTTAATAGCTTCATCAAAAAGTGCGACAGCTTTATCATAGCTTTTTGTCTTATATGCACAATATGCCATGTGATAAACCATAGCAGTATCTTTTGGAGCATCACCCCATTTACTTAATGCTTGTTCGTAAAGCTTAAGTGCTGTGGAATAATCATCGGTCCTTAAGGCTTCATTACCTTCATTTGTGAATTCAGCTGCAGTTTTTTCATCCTGTGCAAATCCAACAATTATTCCAAAACAAAATGCAATAGCTAAAAAGAATCTTTTCATAACAATCTCCAATTTTATTAGTTTTTTAATATCGGTTTTATACCTGAATTTTCTTTCAGATCCTCAAAAATAATAATTTAGAACAAACAAACTAAGAAATAGTTAACACAATTCATGTTTTTTAACAAGTATTTAGATAATCAAACAAGGTGTTTTTTTACGGATTAAACATGTCTGGAGTGAAGTATCCAAGTATATTTCCAGCCATCTCCAACCCTGTTTTTGCTTCTGAATTTTCGGGATCAAGTTCTAATACTGATGCATAATCATTCATTGCGGCTCCCCAGTTTTGCATCCGGAAATATATTCGACCACGAAGAATAATTGCCTGTGTATCAATAGTATTGTCTGAAATATGTTGATTCAGCAAATTTAGGGCTTCCGGCAATTTATTCTTCTGATATAATTTTTGAGCTTCCAAATATTTCATAATCTTTTCATCCTGAATTTAATCGGTTTTTTGCAATGCATATTAATCAGCTCTTGATACTGAAAACACCCCATTTATACCTCTAAGTTTATTCATTAAAAAATCAAGATGATCCAGGCCATTTACGAACACACGTAAGGTTCCGTCGAAATCTCCGTTATTGTTTTCGATATTAATTGATCTCATCTGAACTCCAATATCTTTTGAAATAACATGAGAGATCTGCCCAACAATTCCAATTTCATCGGTACCTGCAATACGGATAGTTGCCTGAAACGAAGACTTCTTTTTTGTATCCTGCCATCTGGTTTTAATCACGCGGTAAGGGTAGCGTTCAACCATCTGTTTGGCATTTGGGCAATTAACGCGGTGTATTTTTATACCTTCATTTATGGTAACAAAACCAAAAATATCGTCGCCAAAAATAGGATTACAGCAAGGAGCCAATTTATAAATTACATTTTTAATGTTGTTATCAATCACCAGATAATCGTCGCCGGCAGCAAATTCCAGATCCTGGACCTTCTCTTTAGACAACATCTCTGTCATCAGTTGTTTAACCGAATCCTCCTTTTTGCCGACCAATACCTCTTTAATTTCAAGTGTATCAATTTTTCCCACAGAAATATTGTAATACATTTCCTGAGCCAGCTTCAGCTTATAATGTTTCAGAAGAGTACGGATACTGTCATCGTTATATTCGATTTTCCAGTTCTTCATTTTCCGAAGCAAAATCTCTTTTCCATTCTCAGCTTCCCTCTTTACATCTTCATTCAAACTAGCCTTGATACGGTTTTTGGCCTTGGTTGTGACGACAAAATCGAGCCAGTCGATTTTAGGTCGCTGATGGTTTGCAGTATCAACAGAAATCTGATCACCATTATGAAGCTTATGCCTAATGGTAACATTCCTCCCGTTCACCTTCCCTCCGACACAACGATCTCCTACTCCGGAATGAATTTCGTAGGCAAAATCGAGTAGAGTTGCATCTGCCGATAACTTTCTTAAATCGCCTTTTGGTGTAAAAACAAAGATTTCATCCGCATAAACATTCATCTTGAAATCGTCAATGAAATCTACCATGTTTAATTCCGGATTTTCCAGTATCTCGCGGACGTTGGCCAGCCAACTCTCCATTTCAGATGTTCCTGAACCTCCTTTGTATTTCCAGTGAGCCGCCAGACCTTTTTCTGCAATCTCATCCATCCGTTTGGTTCTGATCTGAATTTCGACCCATTTCCCCTGTGGCCCCAAAACTGTCGCATGCAGCGATTCGTAACCGTTTGTTTTCGGAATGGTAATCCAGTCGCGCATACGCTTAGGATTCGATTGATACTCTTCAGTAACAACAGAATAAACCTGCCAGCAATCTGATTTTTCGTGGGCAAGTTCTGAATTCAGGATAATACGAATGGCAAACAAATCCATTACTTCATCAAATTCAACTTTTTGGGTTTGCATCTTTCTCCAGATCGAATTAATCGATTTGGTACGGGCCTTCATGTCAAAAGAATAACCTCTGGAATTCAGTTCGTTTTCAATTGGCTTCACAAATTCGGCGACGAAATTTGTCCGCTCCCTGTCGGTTTCCATCAATCGGGTTGAAACGGTATTGTAAGCCTCAGGATTTTGAAACTTCAAGCAATAATCCAACAATTCTGAATTGATATAATACAACCCAAGCCGGTGAGCCAGCGGCGCGTACAAAAAAGAGGTTTCAATCGATATTTTGTGTTGTACCGCTTCCTTTTGGGAATCAAGATTTCTCATTACCTGAAGACGGTCTGCAATTTTAAGGAGAATAACCCGAACGTCGCCAGCCAGGGCAAGCATAAGCTTACGGTAATTCTCCGAATGCAGTTCGACTGTATCAGTACCCATGGCATTAATCTTAGCCATTCCTTCAAGGATTGTAGCGACCGATCCACCAAACCTTGCCTCCAATACTTTTGAATTATGATCCTGATAATATACGTTATGCAATAACGCAGCAACCGTCGTGTCAACGCCCAGACCGACTTCCTTTACCACAATTTTGGCTACATCGATGGAATGTATCACAATATTTTCACCCGACTCCCAATTCTGTTCACCAAAAACATCACAAACCATAGAGTATGCGTCCCTTATTTTGGGATGTTCCTTTTCTGGAATGTTTAATTTACAAATCTCCAATAGCTCTGAAAAAGCTTTCTCTATTAATTTCTTCATTTTTGAAGATTATTTATTGATCTACTAAAAAAAATAAAAAACATGAACTTTCTGATATCAAAAAAAGGCTACCAACAGGCAGCCTTTTTTAAATATTATATTTACCAGAAAGGTTATACTGCCACATTTGGATCAACAAAGACTCGCTGACTTAATTCACGATCAATCATAAAAATACCATTTCCCTGTCCGTCGATTAACTTCAGTGTTGCCAGAATTTTTTCGACATTGGCTTCTTCCTCCACCTGCTCGTCGATAAACCATTTCAAAAAACTTTGTGAAGCATGATCGCTGGCCGAAACAGCTACATTCATAAGATTATTTATCAGTTCAGTTACATGATTTTCATGAGCCAGTGTTTTTTCATATACATCTACAATTCCGCTAAATTCAACAGGCACTTGATCGATTGCTTTCAAAACTACCTTTCCTCCCCGGTCAATAACGTAATTGAAGAATTTTAATGAGTGAGCTGCTTCTTCCTGATACTGTACTTTCATCCAGTTTGCAAAACCAGAAAGTCCCATATTTTCAAAATAAGCCGCCATCGACAAATACATATATGCAGAATATGATTCAGCATTAATCTGATTATTCAGCGCATCCAATACTTCTTTCTTGATCATAGCTGTTGTTTTTCAATTTTTAATAAAAGTACAAAATTTTATTCTCCATAAAAAGATTTTTTACCGATGAATGATCGAAAAGACCAGAGAATTCAGAATAGGTTAATAATCAATCTTTAAAATCGAGGTTGAATTTTATTTTCAGTTCAAACAACTCCGGATTTTTCTGGATCATTAATTGTAATTTTTCTGCGTCAGAATAAAATACACGTTCCGATTCAGTCTTTTCAATACTCGTATTGAGTTCAATTCCTGAATTCCTGAGTTCTTTCCTTAACCATGCCATCAGATCGGGCTTAATAAGCCTGACTTCTTCTTCCTGAGCCGAATTCCCAATTTTTAGGAACAGCTTATTGCCGTCAGTTATTTCAGGTACAATTGACAGGGAAGAAACAAGATTTGGACGATCAGAAATCTGAGTTAAAAATTCCTTCCATTTAACACTTAGCTGCTCTGCGGTAAATGGCTCCGCGAAATTCCCATACTCGTTGTAATTCGCTTTATCTGCTTCAGATACTATGTTTTTATCGGGAATATTGCCGGCAAGAGCATCTTTAATCGAGGGTGAAAATAAGTTGCCCACTTTTCTAATCACTTTCACACTGGAAGCTTTTTCAACCGGCTCAGTGTTGATCAGAGAACCGGTTTTTCCACCATTTGTCGATTGAACAGGAGCAACTACAGATGATTGAGCCGAATCTTCGATCCCATTAAAGAATGGAAGAAGTGATTCGTCCTCATTACCGTCAACTATTTTTTTTTTAAGGTAAGTTGAGCAATTTTAATAACAGCAAGTTCAACCAAAAGCCGTTTATTTTGACTGGCTTTGTACTGCAGATCGCATTCGTTGGCTATCTGTAAAGCGCCAATCAAAAAATCACTTTCGCATTGTGTTGCCTGAACTTTATACTTTTCCTTTATTTCGCCTCCAACTTCAAGCAACTGAATGGTTACCTGATCCTTGCAAACCATTACATCGCGAAAATGAGAACTTAGCCCGGTGATAAAATGGTGACCATCAAATCCATGATCCAGAATCTCGTTGAAAAGCAGCAAACTTCCGGAGATATCGTTTTTCAGAAATAAATCCACTATTCGGAAATAATAATCGTAATCAAGCACATTCAGGTTAGAGATCACATCTTTATATGTAATACTTTTTCCTGAAAAACTTACAATCTGATCAAAAATGGATAAGGCATCACGCATAGCGCCGTCCGCCTTTTGTGCAATAACATTCAGGGCTTCACTTTCTATCGTGACGGTTTCGCTTTTAGCGACATACGCCAAATGCCCGGAAATATCACCAATTTTGATCCGGTTAAAATCGAAAATCTGACATCGCGATAATATCGTTGGAATAATTTTATGCTTTTCAGTTGTCGCCAGAATAAAAATAGCGTGACGAGGCGGTTCTTCGAGCGTCTTCAGAAAAGCATTAAAAGCAGCTTGCGACAACATGTGAACCTCATCGATAATATAAATACTGTATTGTCCGATCTGCGGCGGAATCCGAACCTGATCAGTCAGATTACGAATATCATCCACCGAATTGTTTGATGCGGCATCCAATTCATGAATGTTATAAGAGCGACTGCCATTGAACGCAAGGCACGATTCGCACTCATTACACGGTTCAATTTCAGCAGTAAGGTTCTGGCAATTGATCGTTTTGGCAAAAATACGGGCGCAGGTTGTTTTCCCAACTCCACGCGGGCCGCAAAACAGATAGGCATGCGCAAGCTGACTGTTTTTAATTGCATTCTTCAGGGTTGAAGTAATTGATGCCTGCCCTACAACTGTCTGAAATGTATCGGGTCTGTATTTTCGTGCTGAAACAATAAAATTCTCCATAAAACATGCTGAATTGAAGGACCAAATATACAAATTCTGACCTAATGGCAAGAGTGAAACTTATCAACAGGATCATAAATTAAGCGAATTCATCTATTACCGCTATAACTTCCTTTTAATCTGTAAAACTTTTGGCATCCTGAATTGTTTCATACTCAGTTCATCTATAAATTATTTGATATGAAAACATTTTCATTAATATTTAGTCTGATCATATTTTCTACTGTTACTTTTGGTCAAAAATCGTTTTACGATTTTAAGGTGAAGGATATTGACGGTAAAGATTTTGATTTATCGAGCCTGAAGGGCAAAAAAGTACTTGTTGTAAACACAGCCTCCAAATGTGGATTTACTCCACAATACAAACAATTGGAAGAAGTATTTAAAAAATATGGTGGCGATAAATTTACGATAATCGGATTTCCTGCCAACAACTTCATGAAACAGGAACCCGGAACAAACGAAGAAATAGCTGAGTTCTGCGAAAAAAATTACGGAGTTACGTTTCAGATGATGTCGAAAATATCAGTTAAAGGCGACGATATGGATCCATTGTATAAATGGCTTACCAGTAAAAGTGAAAACGGGGTGATGGATTCAGACGTGAAATGGAACTTCCAGAAATATCTGATTGATGAGAACGGCAAACTGGTGAATGTATATTATTCGAAAACCTTACCCGACGACGACCAGATTGTTAGCTGGATAAAAAAATAGGCTTTTTGATTGGTGGATTGAAGAAGAAGCGACTTTCGAAAGGGAGCCGCTTTTTTCGTTTCAATAATAATCTGGGTTAGAACAAAAAACCAATTAAATTTGAAAGGACTGATTTTAATATTCTGCACTGAATTTTGACATGATGGAACAAACATGCCGCTGTAAATCAGATCAAAGGTATTAGCACTAAAAGAAAATTAATGTTCAAAGTGAACGCTTTTAGATATGTGGTTTTTATGGTAACGTATTGTAATTAAATTATTTAATCCGAATATTTTCGTATGAAATACAAATGCATAATTTTTGATTGTGACGGAATTCTGGTTGACAGCGAAGCCATCTCGAGCAAAGTTTTTATTGAAATGGCCAAATCGTTAGGAGTTAACATCAACTTGGAATTTGCCATCGAAAATTTTTCAGGGGTTTCAATAAAAACCACACTTGAATACATAGCCAATAAAGCTGGAAAGGAACTTCCCGAGAATTTTGAAAAAGAATTCCGCAGGAGGACATTTGAATTGTTTAAAACAGACTTGAAGCCTGTTAAGGGCGTTGCCGAACTATTAAACAGAATTAATGTGCCTTATTGTGTAGCATCGAGTGGACCATTGGAAAAATTACAATTAAGCTTAACGACTACCAATCTGATACAAAAATTTGAAAACAGAATTTACAGTTCGTACGATATCGGGAGCTGGAAACCAAATCCTGAAATATTTCTATATGCTGCAAAAGAAATGGGATATGAGCCAGATGAATGTGCTGTAATAGAAGACAGTTTAGCAGGAGTAAAAGCAGCAAAAGCTGGTGGATTTGATGTATTTGCATTTGCAAACGAGAGAAATAAAAATACGATGAAGGAACTTGAAGCAATAGTTTTTTTCGATATGAAGGAACTGTATCAGCTGCTTTATAATTCCTGAATCGAAATCATTTCATTTTTTCCTGATTTCAGCAAATTATATAAACATTAATGAGTTTATTTGTTGTTAGCCAGAAAGTAATCTTTCATTTTTTCTTTATTACAATAGTTCGTTCAAAAAACATTAAAAATTAAGCGGCCATAGTGCCGAAATACAATAGTTCATTGACATGTTGACGATTTTTGATTGAGTTCGGGTTAATAGCGAACAGGCGTAAAAATCTCGACAACAATAATG
>JBGSUC010000057.1:0-45206 GCA_041736275.1 Prolixibacteraceae bacterium | reverse complement strand
ATTGCACGCTACATCACCATTGTAAAGAAACGGCCTACCAGTCGCAAATACTTCTACGGTTGGACTTGCAGAGCATTGGGCGAAAATTAAAAACATAGCCATGGGATTTATAACTAATTTATTTGCCGGAGGAGCCAATTCGCTTGTTGATTCAGTTGGTAAAGTACTCGATAATGTCATCACTACCAAAGGTGAAAAACTGGAGCTCGAAAATGAGATCCGGAAGTCGGAAATGCAATTCCAGATCGATCTAAAGAAGTTATCAATTGAAGAGCAACAATTGATAATGGGCGATATGAGCAATGCCCGAAGTCGGGAAGTTCAGATGATGAATAGTGAAAACAATACCAGGTTAAATAAAAACCTGATGCCTTTCATGGCACTTGGAACAATTCTCATCATTCTGTCATTATTCTATGTTCTAATTTTTTCTCCATCAACAATCAAGAGCGAAAGCAAAGATGTTATCATGTACATCCTCGGAGTTCTGTCGGCTGTTCTTACCCAGATTTACAGTTATTACTTTGGATCCAGTGCCGGGAGTGCAGCAAAACAAAAACAGCTTGAGGGCATGAGATAAATATGTCCTTTCTGGTGCAGGTAATTTTCAGAAAATTTGATCATTGGTTTTTTTATCGATTTAGGTTTAATTAAATTTAGTGGTTTCCCCCTGTTTGTGTGTCAAGCAGGGGATTTTTTATTAAATACAAAACTCAAATTCTTCAGGGGTGCTTTCTGTTGTTCCGAAACCTGCAGGATCCGGAAACTTAGTCCGTACATGCTCTGACCGGTCTCCAAAATGCCTGCGGATATATCGATAAGTTGATGCGATATCAGTATGTCCCAACTGATTCATTATTTCAATGATTGTTGCACCGCTCTCCAGTAACTTCCCGGCACCTGTATGCTTGAAGGAATACCACTTGTAAAGGTCTGTCAATCCAAGCCGGTCGCGATACTTATTAAACCTGTTCCGGAGAGTGTTGTACCCTATTGCCGTGATTCCAGGTCTCCCCCACTTTGAAATCAAAAACATATCCTTGCCATAATTATGTGATCCATGCTCCACAAGAATCGCATACATCTGCTCTGGAATATCAATCGTTCTATCTTTCCGTTTTTTGGCCACGTTTTTAGGAATATGGATGGTCCGAGCAGATAAGTTTACCTGGTTAAGTTTCAGCTGGAGCAATTCGTCTCCAGGGCGGATAAAACAGAAATACTGAAGCATAGCTCCGAGAAATAGCTGAGGATCCTCTGCCCGTATGATTGGAAGAATCCGTTTTAGGTCTTCATCGAGAAACGGGATGGCGGAGAAATCTTCTCCTGTCTCAGGCAACTCAATTTTTCCGATCGGACTCTCACTAATGACTTCCCGGGAGATTAGATACTTAAAAAAGTTATCCAGAGTAATTTTGTATTTTTCAATAGTTGGTCCGGCCAGCTTTGTATCAATGATCAAATGATCGAAATACCGAAGGATCAGTGTGTGGTTATAGGTTGTAAGATCATTATCGACTAATTTTTCCTTTTCGAGCCACAACACAAAAGCACGGAGTTTTCCGCGATAACTTTCATATGTTTTTTTTGATTTCGTATTTTTCTGAAGGGTTGTATATTCAGAAGCATAGAACCTGATGTTCTTATTTGCCTGCCTTTTACGGCCATAGACCTGAGCAGCCTGATGATACTCCAGATCATCGACATACACCACCTGATTTTTATTGTCATCCGTTGGAATCCAACCTTTCAGGAGCTTTGCCGAAAAGTTTTTGATTTGCAACTCTGCAAATTCATGCCTTGCCCTCTTAGTCCGTAATTCTGCGAAACCTTCCTGGTAACGCTTACGCTTCATTTTTCCATCAAGCGGATCCCGATAACCAAGTTCGATCCACCATGGTTTTTGAAGGTCACCGCCGGCATCGTAAAGCCGGGGTGACCGGAACAATTTCTGTCGTTTCATATTGTCAGTTAAGTAGCGTCCCCACGCACACAAAAACCTTCAAATACACATCGACATACACTTTTCGAAAACTAACATACAAATAATAATTGTAAGTTGTTGAATGTCAGTAAGTTATAAAACGAAGTGGAGCTGGCGGGAATCGAACCCGCGTCCAAACGAGGAAGCAATATGCTTTCTACATGTTTATCCCCAGACTTAATTTTCGAATAAAAGCTGGATCAGGGCCACCGACCTTTATCTTAGCCTCTTAATTTTTGCAGAAATCCCAAGGCAAAACTTCCGCTATCCCCGATTTATTTGCACCACCTGATCGGGCCGCTTCAGGGAGTGGCACCCGGGTGATGTCCCGTTCCAGTATCTAATACCGGAATAAAGTGTAATCTACTTAATTTCGATTACGCAGCAAGAGCGTAGTTGTTTTCGCCAATTGAATTTTGAACGCCGAGTTTTACGGGCTGTGCGATCAAGGCCCTACATGCTTACATACCTCTTCTACCCGCTGTCAAAACCAGTCAGCCCCGGTATTAAGGGCTACAAAAATACAACATTTTCGGCTACTTCCTGAATTTTAATTCCTTTAATTTACAACAGTAGTCAAAGAACTATAAGCGAAGGACTAAGAAATAGTAATTGTTCAGCACATAAACTATTTTTACCTCTTCCCTATTCAAATTCTCCATACAAAATGCCTGAAACATTCCACGCACTAAAACTTCCACCTTCATTTTTTCCCAATGGAATTGCTACTTTCATCTGATGTCTTCCCGGAGTAAGCTTAGATACCGGATAAAATACAGGATTGGTAGCTGTACCCGGACACCAGCCTGACCGGCTGTAGTCGCTTGAAGTTACACCATTCCAAAAATTACCTGACGCAGGATTATATTGACGAAACGTAGCACAATCGCTTCTCCACGGTGTGAACTGAAACAGTACTTTTCCATCAAGTAAAACGGTATTCATTTTCCGATTAAATTCGTCGCCTCCGCCCCAGCCTCCATGACCAGTTGTGATGTATCGCATCTGTACATTTTTAACTCCTTCCGGAACTTCAAATTCAACATTCAACGAATCATTTTCGAACATTGTTCCGTATTCCTGACCCGACATTTCCATTACATTTAATGTATTGAAAAGCGGCATGGACCAGTATCTTTTTGCAGGTTTTTCTGTTATCTCCATACTTCCGGGATAATACTTTAGCTTAAGACTTACACGATGACCACCCTTATCGTAATTGCCAATAAAGACGCCAATCCAGCGTTCGCCCTGAAGCAATGGAAGCAATTCAGTGACTTCCTGTTTATATAAAGTGGAATCTTCCCATTGTTGCCCGTAAACTTTTACTTTATCATTGAATTGCCCTATTCCGAAAGATGTAAAGAAACGCATGATTTCTACCAGCGGTGAATAATCAACAGTAGCAACTACTCCCTGGTACAATTTCCCGTTTTTAGCATGAATTACAGGTAAGTTACTGACACCATTTCTCAATCCATCTAAAAACGACTTTTCTTTATCCTGAGGAATCAGAAAAACGGTTCCGGTCCGATCGTATGCATCTCCGTTCGAATGCTGATACAATTCAACAAACAGTTGTGTATCATCAGGCACAACCGGTAATTTTACTTTTTTAAGAATTACTGTTCCTGAAGAGTATTTGAATGTTTTTTCAGTATCTGAATCGGAAGGATTAATGATTTCGTTTCCAAAACTGATTTGTTCATTTGTAAAAATATTGACGCTGGTGATCAGGTTTTCGGTTATACGGTATTTATATTGAGCCAAATACAAAGCCTCACCCATTTCTTCAGGAATGATTTGAATTACATCTTTTTCCTTCTTCAGTTTAATTTCGGTAGCAACTATTTCGTAATTTCCATTTCTAACAATTTTCAGGACCAAACCGTCAGGAATTCCGTAAGCCATTGACGGAGAACCTTTCACTCCTAATTCTTTGGTATACCAGATGTCGATTGAATTCGACCGAAGTGATGTTTTAACATGGATGCAATTGTACCCCAGAATGACTTCAGATTCATTGGTTTCTTCCAGAACCGGATATTCAGAAAAAGCCATCGATGTATGGATTGTTTTACCATCAGAGAAACTGGCTACCTGATAGGTTTTTTGAGAGGCAAAATCGATGTAGCTTGCTTCTTTGGCAACACCTGAAATTAGTTTCGCAGAAGTATTCTCTGATCGTGATTTTGAAGCGGATGAAGAACATAAAAGCTTTGTTGCCGGCCCATCGGCTCTGGGTTTTCCATTCACCAGCATCTGATAGCTGATTTCGGCAACTTCAGGTAATTTTTTCGCCATGCTAAAGCCATGGAGCGCAAATACATTCAGGATAAATAATAAAAGTATTTTTCGCATGATTGTTAAAGTTTTTTCAGTTGTAAGTTCTCAATTATATTCTATTTAGTCAACTATTCAATCGTATCGGTTCGGTCAATCTTCAGACCGACTTATTTGCTGGCAATTCAGATCCAAACAAGTATCAAAAACAGTAAAGAAAGAAACCGTCTCATTGGGGGTGAGACGGTTTCAGAATTGCTGATAAAACAAATTATCTTAACTATTTTGGTCCCATTCCATACTGAGGATTCTGCTTATCAAACCAGAATCTTTCTGTATTTAGGGTCATCGCATCCAATACAGCAGTAGTTATACCCTGCTCCTGAATTGCAGCCATTTTGTTGGCGTAATTGATATCATCCTTTCCTGGAGTAGCAATTACAAAACGACGTGGAATTGTCATTTCGGTGCCACCAGAAGTGAATTTCTCCCATGCAAGATATGCACTTTCTTTCTTTGGGATACCTGAGCGACGAACAGTTGCCCATACATCACCTGGAGTATTCATATAATTGATATACTGCTGAATATATACTTTTTCAAGTCCATCAGTTCCCAAATCACAAATTGGTTTTGCCAGCAAATCAGTAATTTCAGAAGCCCGTAATTTTGTTGCAGCAGCTTCAGCATCATTTGCATTGGTATAAACAGGATCGCTGTTGTAATATGGCATTTGATTATTCTTAGCCAGTGCATCCATTCTTGAAACCGATAATTGAACTCCCTTATTAAAATATTCCTGTGCACTTTTTGGAAGACTTGCACCTAAAAGCTTAAACTCGGCCAAAAACAAATTTGTTTCAGCAGAAGTTCCAAGTACTACATTCAATCCCGGATCATTGTCTTTAAGCTCGATAACCCTGCCACCAGGTTTTGTTGGATAAGTGAAATCGTAGCTTGTACGAACCAATTTTTCAGAAAAAAGCGATGTAGAAGCATATATTTTCTGAACGCCATCGACTGAGAGTTTATTCAATTCAGCCTGATTGAAATAAATGTTGTTCGCAGGATCCTGTTTAGCATCAGGAGATAACGGTGCTCCCTGATAACGAACCCAAGGTTCACCCGGACTTTTCCAGCCAGTAAATTTATTTGCTGCATCGACATTGACATATTGTGCCACATATGGAGGCAAAGCTTTTCCTGCATCAAGGAAGGCCTGAACTACTTCTCCGTTGAATTCATTCTTTTCGAATAAAAAACGAAGGCGTGGGTCTTTATTCCCAACCATAAAGTCAACCAGATTTTTACTTGCATAACCAATCCATAAACCATTACCGGTTCCGTAGTATTTTGGACCTTTTTGATAAACAAAATCATCACCTAAATCATCCATAATTCCAGCAGAAGAAGCCCCTACTTCAGCAGCAACTTTTAAAGCCAGCGCACGATCCTGATTGATTAAACGGGCAGCAATTTTCAACTTTAATAAATTACAGAATTTAGCCCATTTGGTATAATCGCCACCATAAATGATATCCTGACTACCTAAAGTAACCTGATTCTCGGCTGTAGAAAGTACTGAAATTGCATCATCAAGTTCTTTGAGCCAGGTAGTAAAAAGTGTATTCTGACTATCAAGAACAGGAGTTAATAAAGGTGGATTGGTATAAGGAGCCAGACCAGCCTCTGTATAAACCAATGATCCAAAATTATCGGTATTATGCAATGCAGGTAATATCTGAGTTACATATGTTACTGCTCTCAGTGCCTGAAAAGATGATCTTTCCGGCTCTGCCATTTTATCAATATTGGCTCTTACATCAAGTGTCTGAGCAAATAAACTTTTATAAAGGTCAAAACTTGCAGAAGGTCCCATGTCCACAAAATCGGAAGTATTTCCACCTTGTTTCGAAGTCACCTGTGTCCATGGATATATGTACTGAAAATTATTATAAAACCATGTAGTATAATCGTTTGAGTACATTTGTTCTATCGACTTGGTTACAGAGAACCTTAAATCCGGAGTAGAAATAGTTGATGGATCCGAATTTAGTTCTGCAAACTTTTCTTTATCGCAGCCCCAAACCAACAGGAAAATGAATGCAAATAATATTTTATGTGTATTTTTCATCTTTGCTTATTTTAAAATGTTAAAATCCTACTGACAGAGTCAATGTATAAGAAGCAGTATACGGAGTGAACGAACGCTCGCGGAATGAATCAGAACTTGATGTACCCCTGAAGCTTTCCGGATTCAGGTGATTTGGCAGTGAATTATACAAATAACCCAGGTTTCTTGCATTCAAAGCAACCGACATCGAACTAGCCTTCATTTTACGGGCCAGTGTAGCAGGTAGATTGTAACTTACCGAAATATTACGCAATGCGATGTAGTTAACTTCGCTGAACCAGTCGTCGTTAATAACACCTGTACTCCATGAATTATTTCTGTAAGTAAAATAACTGGCATGGGTTGGCTCAACATAACCTTTTTCAAAAGCTTCACGATAAGTTAAACCACTAACATCCTGAGTTACTCCTGCAGGTGTGATAACAGTCTGTCCGTTTTTAAAAACTCCGTCAGGAATAACACCATCTACAAATTTTTGTCCTTTTGAATCATCGTATCCGGTAGTCCATTCAACACCACCATGTTCTGCATCTCTTGCATATAATGATGTTTCCATGTAGCCATAAGCAGTTCCGTATTTATTGGAGTAAGAAGCAATATTTCCACCAAATCTGGCATCAAGTAAAATGGTCATGGACAGGTTTTTATATTTAATCTCATTATTCCATGATCCTTCAAAGTCTGGCTGCATTTTACCAACTTTTTCGGCCACATTGCTACGGGTATAATATGCACCACGTCTTGAATCAACCCAGGTAAGAACCTTCATACCGTTTCTTGGATCATTGGGATCAGATTCATTATTCCACTCCAGTGGTTTGGTATCCGACATTAACACACCATATTCTCCATTTTCAAAAGCAACTGATCCAACGCGGAAGTTTCCGTATGCGATATCACCACCAAGCGTTTTGTATTCGCCAACTTCAGGACGAAGATTTGAAATCATGGTTTTGTTATTCCAGTAATTAAAAGTCGTTTCCCATTCGAAACTGCGGGTTTTAACCGGAACTACCCGTACAGAAAGTTCAACACCCCTGTTGGTAAGAGAACCAATATTCGAAATCATTGATGAATATCCTGATTCTGAAGGAACGGGAATAGCACCAATTTGATTATTGATAGTTTCATCATAAACAGTGAAATCAATTCCAGCACGGTTTCTAAAGAATCTTAAATCCAATCCAGCCTCAAAAGAATTTTTCTTTTCAGGTTTGATTCCTGGATCAACCAGTGTCGTTGATTTGGTATTGGTATAAACAAACGAGCCACCATCCATTTCAATGTTACCTATTTCGTAACCATTATTGATGTAGTAAGGATTCGTGTCGTTTCCTACCTGTGCCCACGACAAACGTGTTTTACCCATACTAAACCAATCAGGCAAATCAAAAGTTTCTGTAAATATCCACGAAGTACTTACTGATGGATAGAAATAGGAATAATTTCCGGTACCCTCGGTATAAACCAACGCCGAAGACCAGTCATTACGACCTGTAATATCCAAAAACAACTGATTTTTCCAACCTACATTAAATAAGGCATAAATTGAATTAATTTGTTTTGTAGCGCTTACACTACCTTCAGATAATAATGTCTTTTTTGAGTTACCAAGAAAAAAACGTCCTGGCACAATAAGTCCACCATCTGTCCAAATCCGTGTATTTTCTTTTCTTTGATCCCAAAGTTCACCACCAACAATAAGGTTAGTTGTAAAATCTCCAAAATCTTTATTCAGATTTGCAGTCAATTTTGCAGTATGACTAACATCGCTGCTATGTCCAAGAGAGTAATAGCCTCCCTCATTGGCATAGCCAGTACCGAGCTCTTTCTTTTCAGAAGATACGGTATAAGAATTCATATTACCTTCAGCAGTTACAGTAATCCATGGTGCCAAAGTAGCAGTTAAACGAACTACAGGCCGAACAACCTGTTCATTCCTGACATCCTCATTCAGGTTATAATTGAACCAAAGTGAGTTATTCGGTACATTGGCATATTTATCACCATATGCCGATGAAGGAACACCACCATGAGCTGCCTGATAGACTTCAGGTCTGTTCCATTTTTTTGTGTCATACCAGTTTTCAAAATTTCCATTCAGGAAATTTTCAGAAAGGTCGTTCCCCGGATTTTTAGGCTGTGATATAGTATGAGAAATAGAAGCATCAGCTTTTAACCAGCTGGCCAGTTTGTATGAACCGGAAAATAACAAGGAATTTCTGGAAAATTCGTTTGATGGTGAAGTTCCTTTCCTCATGTTGTATGAATCAGAAAGGAAGAAAGTTCCTTTATCATTACCACCGCTCAATGCAACCGAAGTATTGGTGTTGAATCCGGTATCGTACGCATCGCGCATGTTGTTTTTTGCAGGAAGGTATTTGGTTGTTGTTCCATCGTAATCTTCGATTTCGCGGCCATCAAACTTAGGTCCGAAAGCCATTCCTTGCCATGGATGATTAATTTTAGTCATCATCCCAGCGTCATTTTTATAATACTGAGTCATTGGAGCATACTGGTAATATCGGCCATTTGCATCCTGTTCACCATAATCAACATATCCAGCTAAAGCACCGGTTCCGTATTCGTACTGAATATCAGGCTGCCTGTAAACATCATCGATACCCACACTTTGTGTAACCTGAACACCGATGCCTCTTGATCCGGCGCCATCTTTGGTTTTAATCACAATAGCACCATTCATCCCACGTGAGCCATAAAGCGCTGTTGAGGCAGCACCTTTTAGAACTGAAACAGACTCGAAATCATCAGGATTAAGATTCTTAAGTTGATTACCAAAGTCGTTTGCACTGGCATCCCAATCGGCGCTGGCATTTGAAATACCGTTTTCAAGAATAACGCCGTCGATAACAAAAATCGGCTGGTTACTGTTTGAATTCAATACAGAAATACCGCGAATTTGAATTTTAGAGTTACCAAACAAACCACCATCGGAAGCACCGATACTCAAACCAGTTGATTTACCCTGAAGAGCCTGAATCGGATTGGTTGTATTAGCCAAAGCCAATTCTTCTCCTTTTACTTCGGTTACACCGTAACCCAGCTTTTTGGCTTCACGTTTGATTCCCAGAGCAGTCACGACAACTTCGTCGAGACCAATGTCTTCCTGTTTCATTTTCACATTCACTTCTGAACGGTTGTTAACAGGTTCTTCAACTGTTTTCATACCAATAAATGAAAACATCAATACACTTTTCCCTGATGTTACTTTAATCGAGAATTTCCCATCAGAATCAGTAAGAGCCCCATTCGTGGTTCCTTTTTCTGATACGGTAACACCTGGCAAGGCTAGTCCGTCAGCTTCGGAAACAATGGTTCCTGATACCGATTGCTGTGCCATCGCACTTCCTAAAAGTGCAAGACACATTACGGTCAATAATAAAACCTTTCGCATAAGTTTTAATTTTAAATAATTAATAAGTAATAAGCACACATCTATTTATTCTATTGTTAATCCTGCAAAATTCATTTCAGTAAAAACCTTTTGAAAAACCATTTCCGACGTTCCAAGCAATGCCGTCTGATCACCCATGTCAGAAACCAGAATCTCGGTATTCCGTGATATTCGCTCCAGACAAAGTCTGTTTAATGATTGTTGAATAGGCGATAAAACATACTGATTAGCTTTCGACAACGGCCCGCTTAATACTATAACCTCGGGATTCAGCAACTGAATAATGTACGAAAGACCTTTCCCCATGGCTTTTCCTATCTCATTCAGAATCGAGATACAAAACTCATCACCCAGACGGGCATAATTAATTACATCTTCTGGAGTTACTTTTTCAGGGTTATTTTTAAAATGATTTAGAAGCGTTGAAATTTCTTTATCCGCAAATCCCTGATGTATCTTCTTCATCACGGTATTCGATGATGCAATAGTCTCTAAACATCCGCGTTTGCCACAAATGCATAAATCACCATTTTCGACAATCGGAATGTGAGAAAACTCACCTGCAAAACCATTGTTTCCGCTAAAAAGCTGACCATTTACAAAAATCCCCAATCCAAGTCCCCAACTCCAGTGAATAATAATAGCGTCCTTATAATCTTTGGCCACACCAAAATGGAATTCACCATAAGCGTGCATGCGGGCATCATTATCAACATAAACTAACTTGTTAAATTTTTGCTGAAGCTGGCGTTGAATGTTCTGTCGTTTTTTATCTTTAATTGTGTAATTGATTCCTAAATCAGAATCAATCAGTCCAGGCATATCAACACCTAAACCATATATTTTATCTTCAGTAATTTGATTATCAGACATCAGTTTCAATGCGGTCTGATATATTTTATCTACAAGACTGGAATCGTCAATATTCGTATCAATCTCAATAATTGGAGTAGCAAACTTATTGAAGCAATCAATAATTGCCATATTTGCCGAAAAGCGACCAAAATCGCATGAAAAAACATAAAATCTATCCTCTGGTAATCCGTAAAGAGTTGGTTTCCTTCCACCACTGGACTCGCCTACTCCAATATTTTTCACATAACCAAGAGATATCAAATCATTAAGCAAAACAATACAGGTTGGTAAACTTATTTTAAGCAATTTACTAAGTTCCGGAGCAGAGATATTTCCGGAAGCATGAAGTAAATTCAGGATTTCTTTCTTCTGTTTAATTTTATTCAAATTAGTTGCAGAAAAACAAGGAGCAGGAATTAAGCTGGTTCGTGACATAACTTTCTATTTCCAGACACAACAATGTTAAATGTATAAATAACTAAAACAAAGTTATTAAATAATTTTATAAAGTATATAAAATATTTTCACACTTTGTTATACTTTATAACACATTTTAACATTTAGTAATGTTGTAATGATTGTTATGCCGGAAAGACGGCAAAAAAATTAGCCTGAAAACAATTAATTAACTATTTGTACTGAAAGAATAATTCCATTTTAATACCGGACTAACAAAACATATAAGTTTTATTAACAAATAGTTACAGTCAGTATAAAAGGAAAGTAAACAAGCATGATTGAAGAAGGAAACTGAGATATTGCTGATTATTATCCGACGAAAAGCAAAATGAGTTCTTATTAATTCGAATTAGTAAGTTCATCAAACGTCAATTCAGCAAAAACTTTCTGCAATACCATTTCTGAAGTACCTAATAAAGCCGACATGTCACCCATATCTGATACAAGAATTGATGTATTACTTGAGATCTTATCAAGGCAAAGTCGGTTCAGTGATTGCTGAATAGGTGACAAAACATATTGATTGCCTTTCGAAATCGGACCACTTAGGACAATTACCTCCGGATTTAACAACTGAATGATATAAGAAAGTCCTCTACCCATAGCCTTTCCTATTTCATTTAAGATCGAAACAGAAAATTCGTCACCCAGCCGGGCAGCTTTAATAACATCTTCAGGGGTAACTTTATCAGGCTGATCCTTAAACTGATCGATGAGTGAAGATATTTGCTTACTGTCAATTCCGTCCTTTAATCGTTTTAAAATTGTATTCGATGACGCAATTGTTTCCAGACATCCTCTTTTCCCACAAACACAAACATCACCATTTTCAACCATCGGAATATGCGAAAATTCGCCGGCAAAACCATTGTTCCCGCTATAAAGCTTTCCATTCAAAAATAACCCCAACCCAAGACCCCAACTCCAATGAATAATTACAGCATCCTTGTATTCTTTTGCAACACCAAAAAAATATTCGCCATAAGCATGCATCCGGGCATCATTATCTACGTACACCATCCTTTTAAAACGCTTTTTCAGATCAGCACCAACATGCTGATACTTTTCGGCCTTAATTGTATAATTAATCCCGGTTTTTGAATCAATTAGTCCAGGCATATCTACACCAACTGCAAATACTTTTTCAACCGGGATCTGATGTTCAGTTAATAAGTTCATGGCAGTTTCGTACAATTTTGAAACAAGCCCATTGTCATCAATATGCGTATCAATATGCACTATTGGAGTTACCAGTTTATTGTTACAGTTAATAATAGCCATACTTGCGGAATAACGGCCAAAGTCGCATGAAATCACATAGCAGCCGTTTTCTGGCAAGGCATACATGGTAGGTTTCCGACCACCACTGGACTCACCAACACCAATATTATTCACAAATCCCTGCGAAATTAAATCGTTTAAAATAACCAGACATGTTGGCAAACTTATCTTAAGTTTCTTACTTAAGTCAGGTGCCGAGGTATTTCCATCGGTATGAAGCAGACTTAGTATTTTCCTTTTCTGAAGAACTTTATTATACTCAGAAGAAGAAATATTAATCTTTTCAGAGACATGATTATAAATCATAAATTAATCTTTTTGGATAACCGATCAATACGAACTTAAATGTGTGAATAAAGATATTAAGTTTTTCAAAATACACATTATTATTTTTTATTCTGAATGTCCGTTCGATATAACTACCAAATGGAATATACTTAATGAAACAAAAAGGCTGACTCAAAAACAAATTTGAGTCAGCCTTTTAATCTTTTCAGATCAATTACCAGGTATCCGTTCGGAAAGGAGATGCAGGCAAACCAGCTTTGTTATACAAATTTACAGGTGGATTTTTAGCCCATCCGTATCGCACCGCCACTGGATTTTCAATTTCCCGACTGGTCACTATTAACTGATTTCCATCGATTCGAACATCTGCATGAACAAATTCCTGATCTGCTCCAGCGATTGCAAATCCATTGAGTTTATCTCCTTTGACAGTCAATCCACCATCGGTATGCGAGAAAGCAATTTTTACCTTATTTCCATCGATTAACATGTAATCGTATATCGGTCCTGAATATGAAATCGGTTCGCCATAAACTTTGGCTCTGGCAATAAGTGCAAGCCTCTTCCCTATTTCCTGTTTATTTTTCGGGTGAATATTTCCAGGATTATCCGGATCGGCGTTATCGATAGCCACAACCATTCCCGTATTTGGTATCGACAAATTTTTCAGTTGTTCATCTCGCACAGTCACCATCGGATCGTCTTTCACCGGTTCCGTAATAAGTTGCTGATGATTGGCCAGCTGAACATATAGAAATGGAAATTCGCCCTGTCCCCAGCGATTCCGCCAGTCCAGAATTAAAGTTTCCATGATTTTTCCGTAAACACTGGCCGAATTGCCATTCGATTCACCCTGATACCAGATCGCACCACGAATAGCAAAAGGAACCAAAGGTGCGACCATGCCATTGTACAACACGCCCGGATTATGCTGATCGACACGTGGATCGGGATTTTTTGGTGTGCGAACTTCATCTTTTCCTTCGGTTTTAGCTCTAGTAGCATCCACTTTCCATTTTTCCATTGCTTCCCCAAATTTCTTCAAATCTTCCAAAGTTGGATTGTAGGCCGCTTTCTTTTTGATGTAATTATCTGTCAGAAAAGCCAGTTCAGGTTGTGCATCCAATGCTTGCTCACTAATCCATGCTTCAGCAGTACTGGCACCATATGCTGTGGTTATCAATCCTACCGGAACTTTGTATTTGTTATACAATTCGCGGGCAAAGAAATAGGCTGCAGCTGAAAGATGGCCAACCGTTTCCGGAGAAACCACCTCCCATTTTCCATTTACTGAAGTTTGAGGTTCATCTACAGGAGTAAATTCAATATCAAAAACCCGGATTTGCGGATAATTGGCCGAAGCCACTTCTTCCTTTTCGTTGATTACACCAGCCCAATAACGATCTTCACGGGCAACAGTCATATCCATATTAGATTGCCCGGAACAAAGCCAGACTTCCCCAACATAAACATCATTCAGGTCAATTGTATTTTTCCCCTTAATCGTCATTTTAAATGGTCCGCCAATAGCTAATTCATTAAGATTAATTCTCCATCTGCCATCGCTCCCGGCGACAACCGATTGTTCCTGATTGCCAAATAAAACGGTAACTTTTTCTTCAGGATTAGCAGTTCCCCAAACCGGAACCTGCCTCCCTTGCTGCAACACCATATGGTCCTGAAACGGACTGGCAGGAATAACTTTAGCCTGAAGTGCAGAAAATCCGACTAAAAGTACAAATCCAGTTAATATCTTTTTAAAAATACGTTTCATCTTTTTTTATTTAAACCACAGAGAAAATTGAGAATAAATGAGAACGCAGAGTTTTTACGCTGTGTTAATCTGTGTACTCTGTGGTTATTTTTTACTTCTATTTACAAAGTTTATACACTTCACTTCCGGCCAAAAGGAAACAACCCAAACCATAATCTTCAAAATCAGGTTTGCTGGTGTATGTTACCGGCTGACCATCTGAAGGTTGTTTCCCTGTACCCTGCACGAATCCTAAAAATCCATCATTATGAACCGCTTCTG
The DNA here is from genome assembly GCA_041736275.1 of Prolixibacteraceae bacterium. GTDB lineage: Bacteria > Bacteroidota > Bacteroidia > Bacteroidales > Prolixibacteraceae > Aquipluma. Next base: position 30,472 of record JBGSUC010000057.1, on the reverse strand, counting down.
TAGCCATTGCATTCCAGGCTTTGGTAATCGCCGGCATATATTTTTTCGCATTCAGCAAGCCATTGTTTATACCCCAGGCCATTCCATACACAAACAAGGCAGTTCCTGAAGTTTCTTTTCCTCCAAAGTTAGTTGGGTCATGCAAGCTGGCATTCCAGAAACCATCAGTGCGCTGAATCGGCAAAAGTGCCTTAATCATTTCCATATATGTCTTCTTATATTCTTTATAGTGCGCATCTTTTGGAGAAATTTCCATCACCCGAACCAAAGCGGCAACAACCCAACCGTTTCCACGAGACCAGTAACAATCTTCGCCATTCGGTTCTTTATAGGGAGGCAAAAAATCCTTGTCGCGCCACCAAAGTTTATCTTTCGGGTTGTAAAAACCCTGTTTAACCTTCGAATCCATATACATTTCGTACATACGTTCGGAGTATTTTTTATCGCCTGTTATCACACTAAGTTTGGCAAATACAGGCATCGCCATTTGTAAAGCGTCAATCCAGTTCCAGTCATCCGTTTTATCGGTTTGAAGCATTAGGTCTACCGAAGCCTGAATATCCTTAATTTGCTCAGGTTTTTTATCTATCTCATATAAATCAAGATAAGTTTGCCCGCAGCATTGGTTATCGGCATTCCGGGTTTTGACTCCGTCGCGAAGTCCCCATTTGTGTGCTTTGCCCCATGAACTCGCATAATCGTAATAAACTTTATCAGGATTTACACTGTACAAGGCCATTAACCCTTCATAATAAACCGCACGTGTCCAGATGTTGCTGGGACGTTCACGATTAGTAATAATACTTTTGCCGGTGTCGGGCCATTTATTCATAAAATAGGCATTGGTGAGAACCATTTTATCCATTACTTCCTTTTTCGCCGGAAGTTTTTGTGCCTGAACAAAGTTTGCTGTAACCAGAACAGCTATTAATAACAGGGAAATTTTTGATTTCATATGTTTGATTTTTAAATTTATAATTCTGTTGATATTGACTTTTTAATCTCCTGAGCTATATGCACCTAAGCCTAGTTCCTTCAAATTACTGATGGCCTGAAAAAGGATTTCAGCATTTAGTTTTGCCCCATCCTCATTCGTATGCGTGTGGTCTCCCGGAAAAAAGGATTTTACTTTATCAGCTCCCAGACTTTCATATTTTTGAGCTATCAATTCGTTCAGATCGATAAAAAATGCTTTGTTTTGTTCAGCTTCTTCTTTCGCCCATTTCCCATATGTTTCGGATGCACGTTCCACTTTTCCATCTTTCCATTCATTTCTGGGAATCATCGAAAGAACAATTGGTGCGGCACCTCTAGCCTTTGTTTCTTCAATGTATTTTTTCATGTACCATCCGTAGGAGTGAACAATTTCTTTGGTTCCATCGGGTTTGGTTACCTCCTGAGTTTCGTCGCCGGTTCCACGAAGTGAGCCGCGAAATTTTCCCTCATCCGGTTTTGCTCCATCATTGTGGCCAAACTGCATCAGCACATAATCACCTTTCTGAAGCTGTGGAAGTATTTCATCCCAAAGGCCTTCGTTCCTGAAAGTTCGGCTACTGCTTCCTCCGCGTGCTTTGTTTAGAAAGACAGCACGGCTCGTATCAAAAAATGCAGGCAATTCGCGGCCCCAGCCTACGATTGTATCATTTCCAATGGCAACCGTTGAATCACCAATAATAAACACTCTTAATTTTACCGGAAATACAATTTTGGGACTCTTCAGCAAATAGCTGTTAAGTTTACAATCCGGCATTGATCTGATACCTTCAATCACAAGCGAAGCGCTCATTTTAGCGCCTTCAGCCGAAGTATGGGTGTGGTCGCGTTTATAATAGTATTTCCCGGTCACCCGATCTTCTCCAAAAGTGTCGAGTTTGTCAGACATGCTTTTATTCAGATCAACAAATTTAATCTTCTCCTGACGGGCAACTTCCATGGCCCAATCCGGATAACTTTCAGGAGTTCGTTTAATCAATCCGTTTTCCCAGTCGTTGCGTGGAATTGGAGTAATAATTACCGGAGTCGCCCCTTTGGCTTTGGTTTCGCGAACCATTTTCCGGAGATACCAACCGTAACTATGCACTATTTCATGTTCTTTGGTAAGCATATTATCAATTTCTTCGGTCTCCTCTCCAACTCCTTTAATCGTTCCGCGGGCACGGCTGTCGTCATTCACCGGACTGCTGTCGTTATGACCAAACTGCATCAGTACAAAGTCTCCTTTTTTAACCTGATCCAGAACCGCTTTCCATAAACCTTTAGATTGGAAAGTCCGGCTACTGGTGCCGCCAAGGGCATGATTTTCAACATTGACTTTGGCCGTGTCAAAATACTGTGCAATCGGATCGCCCCAGCCCCAAAGACCACCGGCACCATTGCCCTGTCCGTTTTTAACGGTGGAGTCGCCAATTATAAAAACGGTTGGTTTTTGCCTGGCTTCGGTTTGAAAATACAGACCAAACAATAGAATTAAAAGTGTTGTTTTTTTCATTTTTCTATTTCTTTACCACCGAGAATACGGAGAAATACAGAGAAATTTTCACTCTGTGGACTTTGTGCAAACTCTGTTCTCTCTGTGGTTAATTTTTACTTTTCAAATATCATCATCATTCCACTTCAAATACTAATGCAGATGACGTCACGTATTTTCCACCCTGTGAGGCAACAAATAAATGCGTCGGCTTTCCATTTTGCATCAGGATTTGTGGACGTTCGAAACGACCGTATTTCTTCAGATTCGATGGAGCTGGTGGTTGCCGCAAATAATGACTGTAACCAAAATAACTGATTTTAGGTTCCGACCAGTGAATGCCATCTTCCGATTCAAGAATGATTCCGACTTCGTGATCAAACCGACCCATATCGCGGGCCAGCATGAAAAATCGTCCATTTTCCATAAACACATTGCCATCTTCCAATTGACGATTATTGCCTGATTTGGAATAGTCAATGATCGGATTTTCGGAGTATTTCACATACGGACCTTCCAGCTTATCTGCAATAGCCAGTCCGTATTTTCGATTCCCGCGAATGGCAGGATTTACCGGATGTTCGTATTCATCAGTATTCCACGATTTGTAATACAACCAATATTGGCCGTTGGGATGTTTCAGAAAAGAGGGATTCGAGGTACAATGATCATCCCACGCTCCCGTTTCGCCAGCTTCGAGCAAACATTTCTCCGGACGTATCCATGGCCCGTTCAATGAATCTGAAGTTGCCAAACCTATTCGTTTGGTATTTGTCTTTCCATTCGAATTTCCCATATAAAACAAGCAGCATTTGCCATCGACCAATTGAATGTGCGGATTATGGCAGGTCGTTCCGTCAAAAAAACCTTCGCCACGCGAAGCCAGAATCGTTTCAATGTTGGAATATGGACCTTCCGGCCTATCAGCTACCGCATGGGCAATTTCAGAACTGTTTATCCATCCACCCATTCCCTTTTTAGCATCCCATTGAGAAAAAAACACATGAATCTTCCCGTCCGGAGCTACAATCGGACTGCATCCCCAAACGTAATAGCCTTCCAGTTCCAAAATCCGACCTAAGGGGTTCAAACGTTTCGCGAAATCGGAAATATCATTTTGATTATATTTCTGATCCTGAAAAGAGGCAAAGCTGCTTATACCTGAAGCAAAAATTGCACTTCCGGTTAAGATGCTTTGCTGGATAAATCTTCGTCGTGTTGTCATGTTTTATTTTTTTCTCTCTGGTTGACTTTGAGTCACCCGGTGAATATTCTCCATCCGATTGTATATTAATTCAGCAAGCCGAAATAAAAATACAGCGTTCGTTTCACCGGCTTATCCATTTTATTTAGTTCACCGGCCGGGCCAAGGTTCCAGGTATCATTGCTTATTCCCATCGCCAGCTTGGTTCCAACCGGTGGAATACCATCCAGGAACGAAATATCACCTGTGGGCAAAACCGGGTAGTTTTTCGGTCCCGATATTCCATAGAAGCTGAACAGGCGAACAAACAGGTCATCTTCCTGAGCAACAACGGTAAACTTGCCGTCTACAGTATTGAATTCCATCCATGAAATTTCAGGATAATACCCTTTAAATTGCGGATATTCCCATGAATTATCCCCCGGAAGTACATTGTTGTACATTCGTTGGTACACGTCAATCAGGCCACCCTGCAACCGATTTTTCCAGACATTTGAGGGACCTTTGCCCTGCCATTTGGCACCAATCACATCAGACTCCGGAAAATCAAAACTGATGCCGGTAAACATTTGTTCGCCTGCAACCTGGTATTCGTAATCCATCGACAGCCAGCCGGTGCTGAACATCGTCCAGATTACTTTTTTCAGGTCACCGGAATAAGTCATTTCGAGCGAATAACTTTTATCACCCTTAATTGGGTTAATACTTTCAAGTTGTGTCTTTCCACTCACCAGAACAGGCCCGTTTCCGAATGGAATCGGTAAGCCAAGGTCATTGGCCACTTTTCTGATCGTTCCATATTCTCTACTGAAAGTCACAGAAATACCGGAAGCTTTCAAAACATAAAGGCTATCATTTTCAATCAGTTCAGCAACTCCTTTTTCTTTCTCCTGATCAGCCGATTGTTGTTCAATGGGAAGAATATTGTCTTCTTCGACTCCCGCAGCTTTCATCGTTGCACGTCTTTGCACTTCTTTTTCGCTCAAATCCATTGTCACAATTTGTTCGACTGCATTGTTGTTGCCATCAATCTTCCAACTCCAACAATATATTTCATCTCCGGAAGGATCGAAGGCCTTGAGGTATAGCGCATCATATCTTTTATAATCAGCCGGAAGATCAAGTTTCAGATTTCCAAAAGCTACAGGTTTAACATCAGGACTGGTGACTATTCCACTTTTCATGACGCGATGTCCGGCCTGACGATCGGTTACATTATTGAAATTTACAAGTTGCCATTTGAAACGGCAATCTTTCAGGTTGGTAAAATGGTAGCGATTTTCAACAGGAATATTTCCATCAAACTGCTCCGGAAGTTTTGTCGGACTGATTTTCACCGGGCAGTATATTTCGCGGATGGCATAATAACTGCCTTCCTTTTCACGGTGCGGACCAACCACACCATCCGGAGCATTCACGCGGTTGGCATCAATAAAACCATTGAGGTCGGTACGTACAATTCCTTCATCGGCCAAAACCCAGAGAAAACCACCACCTGCATTCGGAGTTTTCCAGAACAATTCCCAAAAATCGGCCAAAGCAGCACCGCCACCACCATCGTCCTGAGAATGCAAAAACTCGGTTGGCATGTAAATCTTCCCTTCCGTGAATATCTTTTTCGAGCTGTAATAGTTCTCGTAGTGGTTGCAGTCGATACCATTGTAATCATTTCCAGGTTTGTGATGTGCATGAATAACCGGACGTGCAGATTTGTCATAACGGGCAAAATCATCGTCCAGTTCCTTATTTGTACCGCCTTCGTTGCCATTGCTCCAAAAAATAATTGACGGGTGATTCAAATCACGAATGACCATCTCTTTCACCAGTTTTTCGCCGGGAGCCGTGGCATAAGCATTTTGCCAGCCTGCCAGTTCATCGAGTACATACAAGCCCAGCGAATCGCAATAATCCAGAAAAACCTGATCGGGAGGATAATGCGAACAACGTACGGCGTTCATGTTCATCGATTTGATCAGTTCCACATCGTCGAGGTTGATCTGATTATTCAGGCAGCGACCTGTTTCAGGCCAGAAAGCATGGCGATTAATGCCTTTCATCTTGATTTTGGTTCCGTTCAGGTAAATACCGTCACCCTGTCGTATTTCGATCGTGCGGAAACCAAATTTTTCTGTTGTACTGTACAATTCATTTTTGCCTTCTTTTATTGAAGTCCTGACTGAATAACGGTTCGGTGTTTCGGCAGTCCAGCAATCCGGATCGGCTACTTTGCAGTTTAAAGTAACCAGTGAATCGCTGCTGGTCGCAACCGAAGTACAAGTACCAACCACCGTATTCTTCGCATCCAAAAGTTCAGCAGTTATCGTTCGTTTACCTTTCAGGTTCTTCGGGAATACATTCATTGCAAACGAACCGTCAGCTTTGGCATCAATAGCAACATGTTTGATATATTCTTCAGGAAAAGATTCGAGATAAACCGGACGAAAAATACCGCCAAATACCCAGTAATCGGCATAACGTTCGGCATTGTTTACCGATTGATCTGCTGACATTTTACTAACCGTTGCTTCCAGTAAATTGTCCTGACCAAATTTGAGTTTATCGGTAATATCGTATTTAAACTGATAAAACGCACCCTGGTGAATATCACCGGCTGATTCTCCGTTGATTTTCACCTCGGTATCGGTCATCGAACCTTCGAATACGATGAATACTTTCCGGTTTTTCCAATCATTCGGCACCTGAAAAGCATATTTGTACATGCCCTTTTCGTCTGCAAATTTGAATTTTTTGCCATAAGTCCTGTAATCGCGGCCATAATCGTATTCGCCAAATCCCTGCTGTTCCCAGTGCGAAGGCACTTCAATGTTGGTCCAGACACCACTGTTTCTTCCGGAAGTGCAGAAAAAATCCCAGGTTTTGGTGTTGGTATTGTCAGTTCCGGAGAGAAAGAGAGTTTCCTTTTGTGCAGGAGCAGCCAGAGTAATGAATCCTGACAAGAAAAATAAAAATGCAAAAATCAGTTTATCGAGTTTCATAGCATATTGTAATTTGTCAGCCATGACAGAGGGTACAACCCTGTCATGGCTATTAGAAATTAAAAATCTTTCATCAAACCTTCCCACTTCACATTCCATTTGCCGTCTTTCGGAAAACCGGGATTTTCGGTCGTACAACCTTCCCATCCGGCGCACATCAGCGAAACGGCTTTCAGGAAACCGCCGTTCCCGGGCAAATAAATACGCAAACGTTCACTTTGATAATTGTGTCCGTTTTTCAGGTAGGTATTTTTCTGCACATCTTTCAGCAAAGCTTCCAGCGCAAATTCAGGTTCATTCAGTCGGGTGGCGCACATGGCAACCATTGGGTAGTCCCAGCCCCAGGTTGAAGGCCAGTCCCACTTTTGCATCACCACTTTCAGCGTGTTACGCATCACTTCCGGATCAATTTTGGCCCAGATTGGAAGCATCCCAACTGCTCCGGTAACCATCGGGTGATCCGTCATATTTTTTGGATTTGTGTATGAACCGGGTGCATTGGCTATTCCCAGATAAACGCCATTTTCCTGAACAGGCACAGCAAGTTTTGTCCGAACCTCTTCCCAAACAGAATCGGCTGGCATGTTCAATCGATTGCGCCACTCCTGTGCAATAGTCAAAGCCCAGTGCCAGTATGCCAATTCGAAAGGCGGATTCATCGTAGTTTCCCGTTTCCAGTGTTCCTGTGCAGGAATAAGTGGCGGCAATAAGTTGTATATCGTTCCGGAGGAATCAGGAACAGCAAAATCGGCCATAAAATCAGCAGTACCAAAAATCAGGTCTTTGTACTTATTCAATGTTTCAGGAGATGGATCGCTGCGGTACAATTGCTCGGCCATGTAAATAATGTGCGGCTGCTGCCAGATGAGGTAACTGCCCACACCCGATGGACTGTTCTGACCTTCAGGACCAACCATTTTCGGCCAGCGCACACCTTTAAAACCTTGAATTTCGGCAGTTTCACGCGCTTTCTGATAAATGGTTTGATACCATTCCAGCTGTTTATCCAAAATCTCCGGATGATTCCAGTTGGCAAAATGAGCCGTGTGCCACCAGTGCATTTCGAGGTGAAATTTGCCATACCAACTGTTAAAAACCAATCCGGTTTCCTGCGGTGGAAGCGAACCGGAACTCTGAATTTTAGTCAGATACTGCGACAACACGAACCGACGTTCGAGTTCAGGAGCACGCAAATCGGTGCATTCAGAAAAATCGACCATTCCACTGGTTTCCCAAAAGTTTTTCCAGCTTTCCAAATTGTTGGTTTCTGTTTCGGCAAACGTTGGCAACGACACAGCTTTTTCTTCCGGAGAAAACAAACAACTGAATGAAATGGAGCTGCCGGAATTCGCTGAAAGCACAAAATGATGCTTTTCTGTTTCTTCAAAACTAGCATCTTCTTCCCACTGAAGTTTCACCTGATAATGATCGTCGTCCAATTTCCGGAGAATTTTCACGGATCGATCATTTACTTTATTAAGTAGAGACTGGTGTTTTTCCGGAGAAGAAAAATCGTATCCTGAATGTGTATTTTGTGCCACAGCATAAGGGAAAATCCATTCTACTTTTAATTGCCCTTTTTCAATGAGCGGTGAACTTATTTTTGCTGAAATCAGATCAGATTGCTGATGGCAGAAAACCTCAACATGCACGGGTTCCCCTTCTACCGAAAAAACGCTGCTGATGCGTCCTTCCCATAGATTGAGCTTGTGCTTTGGATTTTCAATGTCGGTAATTTTTATTTCCGAACCATCTGCTTTTTTCAGAAGCAGCCGAATGACTCCCAACTGCAAACGTTGCGGGTTTTCGCGAAAATAATTGGCGGCAGCAGCATCCCGACCTTCACCGGAGAATTGTACCAGATAGGGCACTTTCCTTCCACGGTAATCTGAATATTTAGCGCTTTCCATCACCTGATAATTTTCTGTATTCGGGAAAGTGTGCCAGCCCCAGTTCGATTGAGTTCCGAGTGTTACACCATTTTCGTATTCTTTATAAAACGTCTGCAAACCGGTAATGTCGGTCGTAAAAGCAAAGTCGCCGTTTCCAACAGACAAGCTGGCCAGCGTATCAGCTTGTTCAACCAAAATATCATGACGGCCGACCAAAGTTTTCCGATCTATTTTTGATTGTTTCTGGATCGGTTGGCAACTTGCAAAAGCCAAAGCAATAAGTAATAGTTTCGTTTTTGAACCAAAAAAACACATAGGGAACATAGATTTAGTCTTTATATATACACAGAGAGTAGGGAGAACAGTATTCTTTAAAATTTCACTGGTTGCAATGGACTCAGAGTTACCGGTCCGATTAATCCCGATTCCTGAGGTTTCCACCCGAGAGTTGTAAACAAACCATCTTCTCCCCGATTGGAAGCTTTGTAGGCAGGGAAATTCACATTATAAAAAATCTTATATGGTTCACCTTTTCGTTCCATATCAGCTATGCGATTTCCCATCAGGTTGGTCACCGAAATTTCAAGCGTGTTTTCAGACCTCAATTCCGAGGCCGGAATATCAATAGTAAACGGTGAGCTAATAAGAGTTATCAATTCTTCACCATTCAGGCTGATTCGCGCACTGTGAGCCACTTTACCCAAATCGAGACGATAAAATCCGGTCTCTTCTGAAGGTTTTTCAAAAGTAGTTTTGTAAACAGCGGTTCCGGAGAATGCGGTATAATTGTCACCAGCAATTTCTGTCCACGATCCTAATTTCGAAAGTTTCACAGGTTCTGGAAGTTTTGGTCCACCAGTAGTGAAAGTGAGCGTCCATTCAGCATTTAATTCGTTTTTTTCTCCTGAAACCTTCAGCATAGCATATTCCGGAATATTCATCTTTTCAGAAAAAATCTGAACCAAACGACTTTCGCCCGGACGAAGTTGCATATAAACCTCGCCTGCTTCTCCGGAACTTTTGGTTTCAGCTTTTCCATAGTTGCCGTTCATCGGATTGTAAAGAACAGCAGAACCTATTTTAGATTCGAGTTTCACCATTTGATTGATGTTTTCACCACCGCGATTAGCGATAAAATAGGTAACCGTGTTGCCATCGACACGCCGGATGCACTGCAAGCCCTGATCAAACATGGATTCGCGACGGATTTTTGCTTTTGCAAGTATATCAGAAAGATTACCCATCAGAATTTGTCCCTTCCCCACTTTCGCTTTCTGAACGGTGACTGAGACAGTTTCGAACTTTAATGATTTTTTAAGTTTCTGAAACCGTGCAGAACGTTCGTCCAGATTTCCTAATCCGGGCACGTCCAATGGTAATTGTTCCATCAAAACCGTTGCTCCGGCATTCGCCATCTCTATAACTTTTTCAAATGTTTCAACCGGCATCAATTTCGCCGGAGGCATTAAGATTGTCTGATAACTTGTTCCTCCGGTAAGAATTTTTCCTGAATTGGTTTCAAGATTAGCAATCTGGCGATCTGAAATATAGTCGAACGCATAACCTTTCCTGAAAAGCATATCAGCAGTTTCGCGAACAACCGAACCTTTTGCTGCACCATCAAAATGCAGCAGCAGCGATTTCCCACGAACAGCATATTCATCTGAAATCGGGTAATACAACAAAATATCGTTATCCGGTTTTCCTGCTTGTAAAAAAGATTGTGAGCGCGTTATGTATGTATTCAGCGTTCCAAAATCGCCCCAAAAAGTATTAGATGGTGCAAAATTAACTGCTGCATAAAACATCCAGCCCGGCCATTTTGCATCCTGTGGAGAGAATGTAGTTCCATGATAAAATACGTGGTTAATACCAGCCAGAAGAAACAAATCAATGGCGTGTTTCACATCTGACAGAGAAGCTTCGAAATGATCCTTCAGCCAGGTTGCCGATTCGGATGAAGCCAGCTTTTTACCCATCACATGCGCCACAGAAGAAGCTGTTTTAACTTTCACAATATCTTCGCCTTCGGTTTCAGGAATATCTGCGGCTGCATATAAATCAAGTATATTAGCCGGTGCTCCGTGTGCCTGATTCCGGATGATTTTTCCATCGGCAGCAGCCCAATCTTGCCAGCGCTGCGTATACTTTTCAAGAATCAGGTCTGAAACAGTTTCCCTGTAATCGCATAAAACGCGCTGATTGTATTCAGATTCATCGCGGCCTATCAGTGCCGGAAGGTATTCGCGAAGATCGTAACCCCGACGTTTCTGAAATTCATCGAACAACAACGGTGTAAAATTAGCTTCTCCGCGGGCATCATCAACCTCGTAAGAGTCATTGAAATAAGCACGAAGTCCGCTCAGATCCTGATCTTTGAACGCAGTCGTAAAATGTCCGAGATAATTATCAATGGCTTTGGCCGAAAAATGATCGATCACATCACCTTCACCGCCAGGTCCGGCACGCTCAACCATTTTGCCGTGCCAGCCTTCAAATACGGCATATAAAATCCACTTCCCCGCAGTGGCTTTCCATGTGAGTTTTCCGGCAGAATCCACTTTATCAGTCAGATTCAGTATTTCTCCTTTATCCGAATACGCCATTAGTGTCTGTAAAGGCATGGATATCGGATAGCGAACCTGATCGATTGCCCAGCTTTGCAAGCTGTCTTCATTTGCGCTAACCGGGTATTTTAATTCTGAAATTTTAAGATTCGGACGACTTATCGTACGAAGCATAGATTCCTGAGTCATGGTAACTTTTTCCTGAAGTTGCTCCCCTACATTCAGTGCATACGATTGCACACTCATGTATTTGCAGGCATCGTCGGGTGTTACCCATAATCCACCAAAAGGCCAGCCCGAGGCCATTGCCATATCAATTCCCATGTCCAGCTTTTTTCCTTCCTCAAGTGTATATTTCAGGTTTTCGATCCATTCAGGAGAAAGAAATTTGATGAAACGATCTTCGTAACCATGGACACCATAAATCGGGGTAATTTCCAATCCACCTAATCCGGCTTTGGAGTAGGCTTCCATGGCAACTTTCAGATCCGATGGATTTACGCTGCTACCCATCCACCACCAACGGCTCCATGGTTTAGCTTCGTTGGTGATTTTTGGCCAGCCGGGAGTTTTGTCCATTTTTTGACCTGATGCGCTTAAAAAAGTGAAAGTGAAAACGATCAGTAATGTCGACAAAAATAAAAAGCCTGATCTGCGATATGTGTTGGATTTCATTGGTAAAAATTTAAACAGTTTCTCAATCTGAATACAAGATAAATTTAAATGGGAATATGGAATAATGTTAAAACCGTATTTTAGTTTATTTAACTTTAATTGTCCGATTTCTTGGTCTCAACGGCATAAACATTCGATTCACCTTCGAAGTTAGCCCTGAAAATGATCCATTTGTCATCCGGACTAAAATGTACATTTGGTTCCAGTTTGTATTGGTGATGTTTCATGTTTACCAGTTTCTCTGCTCTGAATTTATCCCCTTCGGGAGTAAACAAATAGATCCATTGACCATCAAATATACCATTACTATCTGTCAAAAGCTTCCTGTACTATAGGGTACTATTTTAGATCGGCAGAAAAATGGGGAATTGTATCGATTAAATTTAGAAAAATGGATATTTAAGATTCTACCAACCATATAAATATCGACAAAGAATCAACATTATTTTTTATATATTGTGGCTTCTTTTTAAGTCAGCGTTGATGGGTAAAAATATGATGAAGTATTTTGAAATTTATTATCTGTTATCATGAAAGTTACCGGAAGAACAAAAAAGGTTAATCATCCGGGAGAGGAACCCTCACTTATTAATGTTTTCGGTCAATCGCCAATTGCTATTGAGCTTTATAACACTGATGGAAAATTATTGGAAGCTAACCAGGCTAGTCTTAACTTATTCGGAATCGGCAGTATTAAAGATATTGAAGATTTAAATTTATTTGAAAACCCTAATATAACAGATCAATCTAAAACGGATATTCGTAGCGGGAAAACTGTCAGACTTGAATTTGAATTCGACTTCGATCTGGCGAAAAGCAGGGAATTACGCACATCAACCCGAAGTGGAACTTCCATTCTGCAATATATTATTACTCCGGCTTTTACTAATGAAGAAATCAAGGGCTATATTTCAACTATTTTTGAACTGCCAAAGCCCAGCCAATCAGCAGAAATACACAACGTAAAAGGAATAAATTACCGCTCCATATTCGACTTTATTTCCGATGCAATTTGCATACTCGATATTTCTGATAAGAAAATAGATGATGTAAATAATGCAATGGTAGAAATGTTTGGGCTCAAATCAAAAGAAGCAATTACAGGCAAAGATTTTGGAGATTTGATCGCAAACATTAAACCATACGATCGGTTAACAGCTGAAAAACTAATTCAAAATACCAGAAATACAGGTCCACAATCCGTTGAATGGCTCGCCACCAGAGTAGATGGTTGTGGTTTTTGGATTGAAATGACTTTAACAAAAATGGATATCGGAGGTAGCGGACGAATTTTAGTTGTTGGAAGAGATATTACCGAACATAAACGTACCGAACAAATATTGATCGAAAGCGAGAATAAATACCGCAGTTTAATACAATATTCAAGCGACCCAATCTTCAGCTTTAATCCTGATGAAACATACCGGTTTATAAATGAAGCATTTTCCAAACCTTTTGCAATGAAGCCGGAAGATATTATTGGAAAGACACCATACGATATTTTTTCACATGACGAAGCGACTAAACGGCTTGCGACTGTCCGCGAGGTATTTAAAACAAAAAAGAAGAGCGAAATCGAAGTTAAAGTTGATACCAAATCAGGAGAAGTCAGGTACTACCTGACTATGGCAGATCCAATCATGAACGATTCCGGTCAGGTTCTGTATGTGACCTGCGTTTCTAAAGACATCACCGATCGCAAACGAGCAGAAAATGCATTAAAAGAAAGTCGTGAACGTTATAAGGATTTAACAGAACTGGCAGTGGATGGTATCCTTATTGGAACAGAAGAAGGTGTTATTATTGATGCAAATTCATGTATTTGTGCCATGTCAGGAAGAAGCAGAGAAGAACTAATTGGTCTGCAGATTAGTAATTCCATTTTTTCTCCTGAAAGTATAAAAAAAACACCTTTTCGTTTTGATCAGCTTTTAAAAGGCGATATAGTAATAAGCGAACGTAATATTTTACGGCCGGACGGATCTGAAATAACTGTTGAAATGCGTACCAAGATGATGCCTGACAAAACTTATCAGACCATCATTCGGGATATTACCGAGCGCAAAAAAGTTGAACTATTGCTTAAAGAACAAGCTGACAAATTAAAGGAGCTGAACAGTACCAAAGACAAATTTATGTCAATAATTGCGCATGACCTAAAAAATCCATTCAATGCTATTCTCGGATTTTCCGATTTAATGCTTAGCCAGTTTCATCAACTCGACGACGAAACCTTACTTAAAGGATTAAGAACAATTGAGAGCGCATCAAGCCATGCCTACAAATTACTGGAGAACTTACTAATCTGGTCACAAAATCAGACTGGCCTTATGAAGTTTAATCCTGAAATGCTTAATTTAAAAACACAACTGAACGAATTGCTAAGTACGGTTGAAAATACTGCTATAAACAAACGAATTAAAATAATAATCAAAATCGAAAAATCGAAAAATATTTATGCAGATAAAAACATGATCGATTCCATTTTACGAAATCTCATTTCAAACGCCATAAAATTTTCTTACCCTGAAGGAAAAATAAATATCTCCGCAACTGAAATTGGAAATCACATGCATATTTCTGTTACAGATAACGGAATAGGAATTACCCCTGACAGAATATCTGCAATATTCAAAATAGATAAACGAACCAATACGCTGGGAACAGAAAATGAACAGGGAACCGGATTAGGACTAATATTGTGTAAAGAATTTGTAAACAGACACAAAGGCGATATATGGGTCAAGAGTATTCCGGGTAAAGGAAGTACTTTCACCTTTAGTTTACCTTTAAAACAAGTATAGAATTTCAGAACTTTTTCTTTATGAGTAAATATTTAATCATTGATAATGGTAATGAAGATGCCACTGTTGTAGAATCACAGATTAAAAAATCAGATCTGAAATCGATAGTTCTTTCTGCAACATTAAGTAACGCATCAGACACATTTATTTATTCGGAAAAACCAGATATAATATTTGTAAACATTAATTTGCAAAATCACACCGGGACTGAAGTATGTAAAAACCTTTCAATAAATAAACTGGTCTGTTCAATACCTGTAATTCTATATGGGAATCAACCAGATGAACAAAATCTGGCTAATGAAATTATTGAGTCTGGAGCGTGGGCTTTCCTTTCAATTCCTATTGACGAATTAGCCTTTCAACTTCAGTTGCGCACTATACTAAGAACCAGTCAATCATTAAGTGACAACTCAATTTTTCAGGAACATACAGAAACAGACCATTTATCCGGAAAAAAAAACCCGAATGTATCAATTAGTGACTTAAAGTTTAAAGCTGTTATTGAAAATTCGACAGACGGAATATTAATAATCAACAACAAGGGGATTATTATTGAAATGAACCAAAGTCTGGAGGGTATAACTGGAAATTCAAGAAAAGACTTTCTTGGAACTCCCATTTGGGATTTTCAATATGAAATTGCAATACCTGAAGAAAAAAATCATCGCAATTATACCTTACTAAAAGGATTTTTAAGCCAATTACTTGAAAACAAACAGTCTGAATCTTTTGGAAAACTTACGGAACGAAAGATCAGAAAAAAAGATGGGATGATCCGGATCATTGAAACGACTATCTTTCCAATTGAAGCCAATAACGATTTTTTCATTGTAAGCTTATGTCGCGATATTACAAATCGTAAGCTATTTGAAGAAGCCCTTAAAAACAGTGAATCAAAATACCACGGAATTTTTGATGCAAATAACGATGGCATTTCGATTTTTCTGATCAATCCTGATCAAACTCCTGGTAATTTTGTTGAAGCCAATAAAGCTGCCTATGAAATGGTAGGTTACACTAAAGAAGAATTCTCACTTCTTAATGTATTAGATCTTGAAGCTGACAACCTCAATAATCGCCATGAAAAAATAAATGAAAGCCTTGAGAAAGGTCAACATATCAATCTAAAAACAAAACTAAAACACAAAACAGGTAAACTAATTAATGTTCATGTCACGATTGTTCCCATACGATACAACAATCAGGTTGCAATAATGAATATTGTACGCGATTTGACTGAGCGTGAAAAAGTGGAAGATGAATTACATGAAAGTGAGAAGATATATCAGAATTTAGTTGAACGTTTGCCCGACGGAATGTACAAAAGCACGCATGAAGGGAAATTTATAGACGTCAACCAGGCAATGTATACAATGCTTGGTTATCATTCCAAGGAAGAACTACTCAGTATTAATATAAAAGAAGAACTGTATTTTGAGCCTGAAGATCGGGAAAGCATAATCTTGAAGGAGAGGTTTGAAGAAATGGGTATTTTCAGACTCAAAAAGAAAGATGGTTCTGAAATATGGGTTGAGGACCATGGTTGGTATACGCTCGACGAAAATGGAGAAGTTCTGTTTCATGAAGGTATTATGCGCGATGTGACTGTACGAAAATTAACCGAAGACGCATTAATGGAAAGCGAAGAGCGCTTTAAAATGCTTTATGAAAAAGCCCCAATTGGGTACCAGTCGCTCGACAAAAACGGCAACATTATAGATGTAAACGAAACCTGGCTCGAACTTATGGGCTATGAAAAAGATGAGGTTATCGGATCTTGGTTTGGGAATTTTTTAACACCCGAGAATATAAATAATTTCGAAACCCAATTTCCTAAATTTAAAGATTCAGGAACTGTTCAGACTGAATTTGAAATGGTAAAGAAGAACGGTTCTATTATAATCATTCAGCTCGAAGGTCGCGTTGGACATGCAGCTGATGGTACTTTCAAACAAACACATTGCGTTTTATCTGATATTACCGAACGTCGCAAAACGGAAAAAGCCATCGCTGATGAACGCATCCTGCTAAAAACCCTGATCGATAACATACCGGATTTTATATATGTAAAAGATACTTCCTGCCGTAAAATCATCTCGAATAAAGCCGATCTCGAGTTACTTGGTCTGAAAGATGAAAAAGATGCCATCGGGAAAACCGATTTGGAACTGATTTATGCTGAATTTGCAGAACAATCATACAAGGATGACTTATCAGTGATTCAAAATGGAGAATCAATTCTAAATAAAGTTGAATATATTTCAAATAGAAATGGTGGAATACAATGTATCTCAACAACCAAAATTCCTCTTACAAACGACTCAGGCGAAATTATTGGTCTGGTTGGTGTAGGGCACGATATCACTATTCAAAAACAAAGAGAACAAAAAATCATTCAGTTATCTAAAGGAATAGAACAAAGTCCTGCAAGTATAATAATAACTGATACTTCAGGGAATATAGAATATGTGAATTCAAAATTCACTGAAATATCCGGATACAGTTTTGAAGAAGTGAAGGGTAAAAATCCAAATATTCTGCAATCAGGTTACACGCCAAAAGAAGAGTATTACAGACTTTGGAACTCGATTACTTCGAATAACGAATATCACACCGAGATTCAAAACAGAAAAAAAAATGGAGAACTTCATTGGGAATCAGTATTAATATCTCCGATCCGTGACGAAAATGGGACGATTATTAATTACATGGCAATAAAAGAAGATATTACAAACAGAAAAAAAACAGATCTTGAGATACTCAAGCTTTCAGTTGCCATTGAGCAGAATCCGGCGTCAGTTGTTATCACAGACACAGAGGGAGTTATTGAATATGTGAACAAAAAATTCGTTTCCGTTTCAGGATATACCAAGCACTCATTAGTCGGAAAAATTCTTAGGATTTTAAAGCCTGGTCATACTTCTGACGAAACATATGTGGAGATTTGGAATAAACTTTTTGCAGGAAAAGTATGGAAAGGTGAACACCAAAATCGAACAAAAAAGAATGAATTATACTGGGAATCAGTTATAATTTCGCCAATTAAAAATCAGGAAGGCAAAATAACCAACTTTATTGTATTAAGCGAAAACATTAGTGATCGGAAAAAAATGGAAAAGGATCTGATTGCTGCTAAAGAGAAGGCAGAAGAAAGTGATCGTTTAAAATCTGCCTTTTTGGCAAATATGTCTCACGAAATTCGCACACCTCTTAACAGCATACTTGGGTTTTCTGATTTGCTAAATGCTCCTGACTTAGATCACGAATCAAGAATAGAGTTTGTAAGCCTCATTAATTCTAGTGGAAATAATCTACTATCTATCATCAACGATATTTTGGACATTTCTAAAATAGAGGCCGGCCAGGTCTCGTTAATGAAAAATGAATTCTCAGCACAGAATCTGATTTTAAAAATCCAGAAAGAGTATTCATTTAAGGCCAGTTCAAAAGGAATTGAATTAAGACTGGCTAACCACCAACCTGATCATGAATTAATTATTCTTAGTGATGAGTCAAGAATTAAACAGGTATTAATCAATTTTGTAGGAAATGCGCTGAAATTTACGGATTCAGGATACATTGAGATTGGTGTAAAACTGGCAAATAATAAAATCCAATTTCATGTTAAGGATACCGGAATAGGAATCGCCGAAGATTTTCATGATAAAATTTTCGATCGGTTCAGGCAGGTTGAAGCCGCTCAAACCAGAAAGTACGGTGGAAATGGTTTGGGACTGGCTATTACGAAGAACCTTGCAGAACTGCTTGGAGGAAAAATCAGCCTTCAATCCGAACTAAATGAAGGGTCAACGTTCTTCTTTACCTTGCCCAAAGATTACCTGATAAATAAATGATCCGGATAAGAATTCAAGAAACCTTTTGAGTTCCTTCAGGCCACAATTAATACAAAAAAAAATGGCAGATCTCCAAAGGGAGGTCTGCCATTTTAGTATCGTCGCAAATCGCTATTTGATTAGTTCAAAACTGCGCTTTACAAATTTATCAAGGTCTTCACCTTTCAACATTCCATTTGCAAGCAAAGCCAAATCGACCAACTGCTTAGCCAATTTATTTTCCTTACCAAATGAACTCAGTTCGTCTTTTTGCTTAGCTTTTAAATCTGTGATCGCCTTTTCAAGTTCTTCCGATTTTTCTTTTACTTCAGTAGGAATTTCCTCGTCTTTTTTATCTTTTTTCGATAAATCGACTTCTTCTTTTTCTGTTTTCTTAGCCTGAAGATCTTTCTTTAACTTGGCAAGATCTTTACCAAGTTTTGCATCGCGCTCTTCAAAAACTTTTTTAACCAAAGGATGAGAAGTATTTACAACCAGGTTCATATTTTCAGGAAGATCGCCATAGAAACTCATTCCGCCCTGCATCTGACTCATGTCTTTCATCCTTCGCATAAATTCATTGCGGGTAATAACCATTGGATTACTCGTTTCACCCAAATCTTTGAAATCGACGATAAATCCATAACCTTTATTTTCAGGGCATACAGCTTTGAAAATCGGACTTAATTCTTCTTTCTCCTCCCAACTTAGTTCTTTAACTATTTCATCTTTTGCAATGAGATGTTCAGCAACATCCGAGTCAACACGTACAAAACGCTTGTTACTGAATTTTTGCTCCAGCTGGTTAATAAGCGGAGTCGTCAATACATTATTCATTATCAGCACATCATAGCCTTTGTTTTTAGCTGCCTGTACAAATGAATACTGTTCTTCCATATTACTGGTATACAAATAAATCAGGTTATTTTCCTTATCAGTCTGTTCTCCTTTTATCAGAGTTTCATATTCGTCCATGGTAAAATACTTACCATCAACATTTTTCAACAGTAAAAAATTCACCGCTTTTTCGTAGAACTTTTCATCAGTCAACATACCGTACTCAATAAACAGGCGCAAATCATCCCATTTTGCCTCAAAATCTTCACGTTTTTCTGCAAACAACTGGGCCAAACGGTCGCCCACTTTTTTTGTAATGTGGCTGCTGATTTTCTTCACATTCGAATCGCTCTGAAGATATGAACGTGAAACATTCAGTGGAATATCTGGTGAATCAAGAACACCGTGCAACAAGGTCAGGAATTCAGGAACAATACCTTCAACCGAATCGGTTACAAAAACCTGGTTTGAGTACAACTGAATCTTGTTTTTCTGAACTTCGATGGTGTTTTTTAATTTCGGAAAATATAAAATACCAGTCAGGTTAAAGGGGTAATCAACATTAAGGTGAATATTGAAAAGTGGCTCCTCAGCCATTGGATATAACTGGTGATAAAAATTGGAATAATCTTCATCTTTCAGATCTGCTGGTCTTTTTGTCCAGGCCGGAGCAACATCGTTGATTTGGTTATCTTCTTCTGTTTCAACTTCTGCCCCATCTTTCCATGTTGTCTTTTTTCCGAAAACAACCGGAACCTGTAAGAACTTACAGTATTTGTTCAGGATTTCTGAAATTCTGGCTTTTTCGAGAAACTCTTCCGAATCGGCATTAATATGCATCACAATATCAGTACCGACTTCCGCTCTTTCGGTTTCTTCCAGTATATACTCCGGACTACCATCGCACTCCCATCGAATTGCGGTTGAACCTTCTTTATATGATTTGGAAATAATATCGACCTGGCTTGAAACCATGAATGAAGAATAAAATCCTAACCCGAAATGGCCAATAATAGCATTTGCGTCGTCCTTGTACTTATCCAGAAATTCTTCAGCTCCGGAGAAAGCAATCTGGTTAATGAATTTTTCAACCTCATCTGCAGTCATCCCAATACCGTTATCCGAAATGGTAATGGTTTTAGCTTCCTTGTCGATTTTAACAGCCACTTTGGAATTCGACATATCGCCCGAATATTCGCCACGATTGGCAAGTGTGCGTAACTTCTGAGTTGCATCTACTGCATTCGACACGATTTCACGAAGGAAGATATCGTGATCGGAATACAGAAACTTTTTAATGATTGGAAATAAATTGTCACTGCTTACACCAATTTTTCCTTTTTGCATCGTTCTTATTTTTTTAGTTAAACTTCAATTTCAGGCTTCAATTTTTTCAAAGACTATACCATGGCTAAAAAATGACTTTTTGTCACCGAACTTGACAGACACTTCAAATTTTACGTGACAAAAACTGATATTATTCTGCTTTTATGTGACGGAAAGCGCTTATTTTGCAATGCATTTTGAATCCCACAAATAACATGACCAGACTCGAATCACACTTTGAACAGTTTAGAAAAGAAATTATTGGCATCGACCAACATTTTAAATCGCCATACGGCGAAAAGAAAATGATTTATGCTGACTGGATTGCAAGCGGAAGGCTTTATCAACCAATAGAAAAACAAATCAGTGAGATTTTCGGGGTCTATGTCGGAAACACCCACTCTGAAACCAGTGAAACGGGAGCACTGATGACTCATGCTTATCATCAGGCACAGCAAATCATAAAAGCTCATGTAAATGCAGGACCAAATGACATCATTATAACTGCCGGTTCAGGAATGACTGCCGTGATTAATAAGTTTCAGCGCATGTTGGGCTTGAAATACTGTGGTAAAGTAAGCCATACCGAATGTATTGCAAAAAGAGAGCGGCCAGTGGTTTTTATCACACACATGGAGCACCATTCGAACCACACCAGCTGGTACGAAACGAATGCTGATGTCGTCATTATTGAGCCAGATGAAAAATTACAGGTTTCACCAGAGAATCTTCGCAGGAAATTAGAAGAATACAAAAACAGGCCATTCAAAATAGGTTCGTTTACTGCATGTTCAAACGTAACCGGAATACGCACACCTTATAGCCAACTGGCAGAAATTATGCACGAATTTGGAGGCGTTGTTTTTATTGATTTTGCCGCATCAGCTCCGTACGATGAGATGAATATGCATCCTGAAGATCCATTACAGAAACTGGATGCGATCATGTTCTCACCACATAAATTTCTGGGAGGTCCCGGATCTTCCGGAGTACTGGTTTTCGATCAATCAATGTATCACAATTCGGTTCCCGATCAGCCAGGCGGAGGAACTGTTGACTGGACAAATCCCTGGGGCGAATACAAATATGTTGACAATATTGAATTGCGTGAAGATGGCGGAACACCCGGATTTCTGCAAACAATCCGTACTGCACTCTGCATCAGGCTTAAAGAAAAAATGGATATAAAAAAGATACACGATCGCGAAAATGAACTACTAAATCTGGCTTTTGCCGGACTCGATACCATTCCTGAGGTGATGATAATGGATGACAAACACCGGGATCGTTTAAGTGTAATTTCATTTTATGTCGTAAAGATTCATTACAATTTGCTGGTTAAATTGTTGAACGATATCTATGGCATCCAGGTTCGCGGTGGCTGTGCCTGTGCAGGCACCTACGGGCACATTTTGCTTGAAGTGAGCCATGAATTATCGGAAGAAATAACCAACCGGATAAATCAGGGTGACTTATCATTAAAACCAGGATGGGTTCGCTGGTCCCTGCATCCAACTACAACCAATCAGGAGATTGAATTATTTATTGTTGCCCTCAAAGACATTGTTGAGAATTACGAAACTTATTCAGCTGATTATTCCTATTTTCCAAAAGAAAATATCTTCAGACATAAAAACGAAAATCAATATGCCAATACTGTAAAAGATTGGTTTGTGATATAAGAACTTCGGTAAGGACAGGAAATATCCTGCCTTACAAATCCTTTTTTATTCACTAATCATCGGTAAAAACCCGTATTCACTGCTGTATCTCAGCATTTGTGCAGTATAATCCTCGCTGTACCTAATCAATACATCGTTTGGTGTACCACATGGCCATGTTTTAAGTTCATATACAGGATTTAAAAATCCTGAGTACGGAGCCAGATCAAGCTTTTTAAAACGTTCCAAAACCTCATAATGAAGATCTCTGTCAACTTTTACACCATAGTTTTCGACCAAATATCTGGCAGCTTCCAAATCGCCTTCCGACTTAATTCGCTGAATTTCTTTCAGTAATTCACCAAACAAACTTCGCAGTTTTTGATAATCATTTATTCGTACAAAGGTTTTGCCTTCACGTTTTACAAATTCTACGACATTATCAGCCTTTCCGGATTTATAGACCCAACATGCAATTAATTGCCGGTTACGCATATGAGACTCTTCGATGTCTTTTCCCGCTTCAATGCGCACTAACTGAGTTAGCAATCCATTCCGCAAATAAGCATCAAATTCGGCTTTTGCAGCATCGACTGAAGGCACAAGCCCCAATTCCACCAGTTTTGAATCCATGATATAATAAAGGGCAAAAAGATCAGCTCTCGTTTCTTCTATCGTAGAATAATAATTCTTCAGACTATCCGTACTTACTCCTTCCTTCACTTTTCCGGAACCATGCCCCAGGCATTCGTGCAAATCAGTATGAAGATTACCAGCCAGATAGCCAAATTGCCGGGCTATTTCAATTTCTTCGCTTGTACAGGCAAATTCCTCAATCATTCCGTTACCCAACGAATCAAGAAAATACGCATAAGTGATATTTTCGATGGTTACCGATTTTGAACCATGTTTTTCGCGAATCCACTCGGCATTTGGTAAATTAATTCCAATCGGAGTGGCAGGATAACAATCGCCACCCAGAATTGCAACATTAATCACCTTTGCACTCACTCCTTTAACTTCTGTCTTTTTATATTCAGCATCAACAGGTGAATGGTCTTCAAACCATTGAGCATTTTCACTTAAAACAAGTGCTCTTTTCGTGGCTTCAGTATCCTTATAATTTACAATCGACTCCCAACTACCCTTAATCCCCATCGGATCGCCATAAACTTCAATAAACCCATTTACAAAATCGACTTCACCTTCCAGTTCATGAACCCAATTGATACTGTATTGATCAAAACAGGACAAATCTCCGGTTGTGTAATACTGAATCAGATCTTCAATACACTTTTGTTGAAGATTATTCTCAGTAAATTCAGAAGCTTTATTAAGCCAGAAAATAATTTGCTCAATTGCAGCACCATATTTGCCACCCAGCTTCCAAACTGATTCATATATTTGGCCGTTGTCCTTAAGCAAGGTCGAATTCAATCCAAAAGATATAGGTTCCGATCCTGCAGAATTTTTCATTTCGTCATAAAAAAGCTCGACTTCATTCTGATTTACATTCCGGTAAAAGTTATTTGATGAAGATTGAATCAGATCTTTTACGGAATCAAGATTAACTCGTTTCAATTCACGTTCAGAACTATATATAACTTCTTTTATTTCAGAAATAAAATCATCAAAATTTACTTCTTTGGGTAATTGAATGCTTTTCCAATCTGATTGCGAAACCAGTTCGGCAAAATAGTTTTCGGAAAAAAAAGCCGGAATCTTTTCTGTTGAATAATGGTGATGAATTCCATTTGAAAACCAGACCCTTTTCAGGTAAATTAAGAATTGACTAAATTCATCTGTTTCCCTGTTTCCTTTGTATGTTTTAAAGATTATTTCGAGAACAAAACGAACACTCAAATTATAACGGTTATTCTGATCCCACAATATATCCCGTCCGCAAAGTGCAGCCTGCGACAGATGATAGATGTACAGTTTTTTTCGCAAATCGAGATTTTCAAATCCGGGAACAGCAAAACGTAGAATCTTCAAATCAGCAAATTTTTCTGCAAAAACATTCATATGTATATTATTTATATAGTTCGTTAAATTTTGTCTCAAGCAAATCAACACGTTTGATCGATGTGCGAAGCCAATTAAGTAATAATTCCTGTTTTTCGGATTCGGTAAGACGCCATTCAATGGAAGAATTACGAAGCTTATACATTAGATGATGCATAATTACGGCTGCAGAAACTGAAACGTTAAGACTTTCGGTGAATCCAACCATGGGGATTTTCATAAATTCATCAGCTTCATGTTTGGCCATATCAGTTAATCCAGGTCGTTCATTGCCAAACAGGAATGCAGCCTTGCCCTTTTCAAGATCAAAACTTTCAAGATCAACATCATGCTCGTGCGGACTTGTTGCGATAATCCGGTATCCATCCCGTTTTAGTTTGCGAATAGCATCGATCGTATTCATTTCTGACTTATTGTACTGATTGATGGTTACCCAATTGGACGCTCCCCTTACAACATCAGGATTAACCTGAAAAACATTTCTATTTTCGATTACATGAACATTCTGAATTCCGAAACAATCAGCAGACCGCAATACCGCACTGGCATTCTGTGTTTGGAAAATATCTTCAAGTACAACAGTAAGGTAATTGGTCCGAAATGAGAGAATTCGTTCAAACAAGTCAAGTCTTTCCGGAGTTACAAATTCGGAGAGAAACTGAATCAATTTAATATCCATGTCAATTTTTTGGTTGAGCAAAGATAAAAAAAAGGGACGCATATACTTTATGCGCCCCTTTGTAATTTTTTTCAGGAAAAAGACTAGATCGTATCAGCTAATTCAGCACCTGGTTTAAATTTAACAACTTTCTTTTCTGGAATTTCAATAGTTGCACCAGATTGTGGGTTTCTGCCGGTTCTTGCGCTGCGTGAAGCAACTGAGAAAGAGCCAAATCCAATAAGGGCTACACGATCGCCATTTTTCAAGGCATCAGAGGTGGCATCAACAAAAGCATCTAACGCTTTTTTAGCATCAGCTTTAGTTAAATTAGCTTTTTCAGCAATTGCATCAATTAATTGTGCTTTGTTCATAAGAAAACTTGTTTAAGGTTAAAAATATCTGAATTAAAAATCATTCGAATTTATGAATAAAAAAAACTAAAAAGCGGGAAACCTTAATAAAATCAATACTTTCAAATAGTTAATTTTAATCTGTTACTAAATTCCTAAATCTGAATCAAAAAAACAACCCTTATCTAAAGTTTTTTTAAAAAATAATTTCAGCACAATTTTAATCAAATGTTTTTGAAGTCTAAATAATTATTCTACTTTTGCAACCGCCTAAGGAGAGATGGCAGAGTGGTCGAACGCGGCGGTCTTGAAAACCGTTGACCGTGTGAGCGGTCCGGGGGTTCGAATCCCTCTCTCTCCGCCAAGTTTAAAGGCCTGAATTTCAATGAGATTCAGGCCTTTTTCTTTCCATAATCTTCATTCAACCAAGAATAAAAATCAGAATACTTTCGCTACAATTCCATTATCTCACACCTTGTTTCCCATACCTTTTTCGTTAATCGGTTGCATATCTTATTATGAATCAACATAAAAATTGTGCCGCAAAAAAATCAAATACGACTTCTTTGATCAAATATATCACTGAACAATATCAATTTTAAAAAAAAAGAAGGCAGATTTTTTAACTCTGCCTTCTTTTTTTTTAAAATTTTAGTTCCAGATTACAATTTTCTGATTCACTTTTTTAGAGAAATTCAAGAAAAATAATACTCTATAGTACATTTAGTAGAGCGATAAGTTGCTCGAAAACTGAATATGGAAAAATTCAGTTCCATTTATTGCCCGAATATTATTTCTATTCAATTATCCTTATTAAATATTCTGTAAGATTTATTGATTGATCTATCCCCAGCTTCTTCCTAAATCGTTTTCGTGCCACATAAACAGAATTGAGACTAATATTCAATATTTTAGCCATTTCGTGTGAGTTTGTGTTTACAACTATCATAGAAGCAAGCCTTAAGTCATTAAAAGTTAATCCATGATGAATTTTAGAGAGGCAGTTTCTGAATTGATGATCAATATGGACATCAGTAATTTCTGATTCTTTGATAAAAGTATATCTGTTTCGGAAATTTTTATTCTTCTCTTTTTTTAATTCGCATTTTAAAATATCAATATTTTGTTCAAGACGTCTCCTTTTTATTAGTTCCTGATCAATATTTCTTTCACCATCAATTTTTACCGTAGTTTCAATAAATTTAATTTTGCCTGCAAAGACAAATTGTGTTTTTACCAGACTTGTAAATAATTGGCCACTCTTTTTTCGGTTTATCCGGGGCTCAAAGTTACCCAAGGTAAGGTGTTCCTGAGATATTTCCTCAGGAAAGAGTTCAGCAAAGTCGTCAGGAACTAATTGTTTTACAGATAGATTAACTACTTCACCTGAATTACAATACCCAAACAGATATGCTGCAATTCTATTGCAAGATAAAACAAGTCCATTTGTATTAATTAAAAATACGGCCTCCCTTTTATTTTCCTCAATCCGAAAAATCAAATCCTCAACCAATAAATCCTTCATAAAGATTATTTCATTCTGTACCCTATTTGTACCCAAGTAAACGAAAAAAAACAGATAAAAAAAATCCTGTATCCGTTTAAAATCTCATTTATTAAGTCAACTGGCTGTACCCTAATATGTACCCATAGAAAACACAGATTCATTTCCGTGGTAATTATATTAGCAATATTATAATAGAGTAAATAAAATAAAAACAGAATACTTACAAACAGACTCTTCATTAAATAAATATGCACATCATTTAAACACTCTATTTTGTAAAATCATCCGCATCAGAATTTAAAAAACCCAAAAAACTAACTAAATAAACCACGAATGGAAAACTTCTACCCGAATTTTAAATTTTCAAAATCAAGGCAAAACAATTTCAAACTGTTTTGTCTTTCAATGCTACTTGTCTTTGGAATAAGCATAAACATCCAGGCACAAAACAATGCACTGCAGTTTAATGGCAGTTCACAGTATGTTACTGCAGATGGGGTTAGTGCAGGATGGGCTGCTAAACAATCCTTGAGTATGGAAACTTGGGTATACCCTACAGCATCGACAGGCCAGCGTTTTATTTTAAATTTTCATGGGGTTTCTCCTACAAACAACAACTTAATATTGTTTGGCACCAATAATGGATTTTTGCAATTATCTCAAGCTGGTCCAGAAGCGACAGGATCAGCTTTACCTTTAAACCAGTGGTCACATATTGCCCTTACTATTGATGCACTAAATAATGCAACGGTTTATTTAAATGGTCAGGTTGATATTACTGCCATTATAGCTAATAGGCCAATATTAGATGGAAAATTTACTATTGGGCAAGATTGGGATGTAACTGACGCAACCGACTTTTTTAGTGGTCAAATAGATGAAGTACGCGTATGGAATACGATGCGTACCCAAGATGAAATTAAAGCAACTATGTTTAAAGAGCTGACGGGAACCGAAACAGGACTTAAGGCTTATTATAATTTTAACGATGGAAGTGGTGCCTCACTAACCGATAACAGTGGAAATTCCAATACAGGAACTTTAGTAAATTTACCAACATGGAAAACATCCGGTGCTTTTGCCGGATCACGGAATGCACTTAATTTTGATGGCATCGACGATTATGTAACAGTACCATCAAACTTAAAGTTGAAAATTTACGATGATTTGACTATTGAAACATGGGCCAAATATGATAATCTGGGATTAGGTACAAAAAATCAATTGATCATTCAAGGTGGTATCGGAGAATCCTCAGGTGAAAACGAAGCTAACAATATAATCTATTCGTTGGGAATTAAAAATAACCTGCACCTTGAATGTTTTATGGAACGAAATGTTGGAAGCAATATATACGAAGTCGGTACCAATACTCCTGTCACATCCTCTCAACCTGCACAAATAACACCAAACACTTGGCATCATTTTGCGTTAGTAAGAGTTGGTTCAACAAGAAAAATTACATTCTATGTTGACGGAATGCAACTTGGAAGTATTAAATCTTATACTGCCACACCCACAGGAAGTACCACCTCCCCATTGTTTATTGGATCAGAGACCACTCATGCAGATGGAACAGCAGTCTTCCCATTTGATGGACAGATGGACGAAGTACGGATTTGGAATATTGTACGTACAGCATCAGAAATCCGTGAAACGATGATGAAAACACTTTTAGGAAATGAAAGTGGGCTAGTTGCTTATTACCGCTTTGATCAGACGACAGGTCCTACATTAAAGGATATTACCAGGAATGGCAATGATGGCACCTTAACCCACATGGATGAGACTGAATGGACCGTATCGAACACCTTTAATACATGGCTTGGAGTAGAATCTTCAGACTGGAACAATGCCAACAACTGGTCTGATGGTGTTCCTGCTTCAACCGACAATGTTGGAATTTACAAAACAAGTTTAGGAAAGGAAGCCACAATTACTGGTTCCCCAGTATTAAACAACCTAATGATTTCGTCAACTTCGGCACCTACCTTAAGTTCAGGGTTAACCGTAAATGGAAATTTAATTACAAACAAAGCAGTAAATCTTAATAGTCAAACAATTACATTAGGTCCCACTGCTTATCTTTTAGAGAAAGCAGGAAGTGAACTTTTTGGAACTTCAGGTGATATTACGACAACCAGGGTTATAAATAATATCTCCGGATTAAATGTGGCCAATATGGGTGCTGTAATTTCCACTACTGCCAATATGGGAAGCACTATTATTACACGCGGACATACAGTTCAAACAACTGGAGTTAATAGCAGTATTGCCCGCTATTTTGACATTAAGCCCGATGGAACAAAAACAGGATTGAACGCAAGCCTTACATTTAATTATGCAGATAGCGAATTGAACGGTTTAACTGAAAGTAGTTTAAAATTATTTAAAGATGGTGGAAGTAGTTGGATTAATGAAGGAGGAAGTGTTGATGCCACAGCAAACACACTTTTGCTTACTGGTATCAATACTTTTGGCAAATTTACAGCTGCATTTGATATAGCTGCCCCAACCGTATCTTCTGTAAGTTCAACGACTACGGATGGTGCCTATAAAATAGGAGATGAAATAAATATCACGATAACTTTTAATGAAGCAGTAACTGTAAATACTACAGGAGGTACTCCACAACTTACTCTGGAAACCGGCATTACTGATGCCGTTGTAAATTACACTTCTGGAAGCGGAACAAGTACATTAATATTTAATTATATTATTGCAGAAGGACAAAACTCTTCAACCCTTGATTATACTTCAGCGACTGCTTTGTCCTTAAATGGAGGTACAATCAAAGATGGCGTCGGAAATAATGCTGTTTTGACTCTTGCAAGTCCAGGATTAGCAGGTTCTTTGAGCAGCAGCAAGGCCCTTGTGGTTGATGGGACAATACCTACAATAAACAATCTTTCCTCATCTATTGCTAACGGTAGCTATAAAATAGGTGACGTTATTCCTATTTCTGTCAACTTTTCTGAATCTGTTACTGTTACCGGAACACCACAAATTACGCTTGAGACAGGAAACTCTGATGCCGTTGTAAATTACACTTCCGGAAGCGGAACGAGTAAGTTGGCATTCAATTACACCATCCTTGAAGGACAAAATTCTCCTGACCTGGATTATACTTTATCAACTGCTTTGGCCTTAAATGGAGGTACAATTCAAGATAGCGTCGGAAATAATGCTGTTTTGACTCTTGCAAGTCCAGGAGCAACAGGTTCTTTGAGCAACAACCAAGCCATTGTTGTTGATGGGACAAAACCTACAATAACCATTACAGCAGAAGAAGTAAATGATGGTACAGCTTCAAACAATACCATACTAAACCTGATATTTACCATTAGCGAAATCACAACAAATTTTATAGAAAGTGACATTAGTATGGCCAATGGAACTTTGGGCACATTGTCCGGAACTGGAAAACTTTATTATGCCACATTCACCCCGGCAGCTGATGGTACTACAACCATCAATGTGTCTGCAGGTAAATTTACCGATGCCGTTGGAAATGACAATACAGTAGCTAATGAATTTAATTGGACGTTCGATAGCACGAATCCAGCAATCACCATTACAGCCGCAGAAGTTAGCGATGGTGCGACTTCAAACGATGGTACATTAAACCTGACATTTAACATTAGCGAAAACATAACAAATTTTG
>JBGSUC010000050.1:0-26805 GCA_041736275.1 Prolixibacteraceae bacterium | reverse complement strand
CTCGCCTTTACCAAAAAACGCATTTTTTACCTTTTCGGCAGTTACATAACCATCGCGTTGTTGCATTTCATGATAAAGGGTATGAATTCTGGCCCGAATCTCATTCAATGTAGAATTAATACCATTAGCTTCTGCTGATTTTCCGATTGGTCGGCCTGATTTCCACTTCTTTTCCTCAATATCCAACTTGGTATAAAACTGGGTAAGTTTACCATCGATAGTAATTCGAGCATGGATTGGTACTAAACCATTCTTTTTAACCTTATCCAATTTGAGGAAAAACAACACATTCAAAGTACTTTTTTCTTGTTTCATAATCTCACTTTTTTACGTTTCAAAACTAATTTTAGTAATTGATAGTGAGATAATTGCAGGCACGACAATATGCGACATAAAGTAGTCAACTTTGGACAATTCGTACCCCTTCTTTAATTCTCAAAACGGGGGTACGATCTGGACACTGAACGGTGTCATTTTGGGTCTATTTTTTGACTTTTTAGAGCAGACAGAAATCAAATAAAAAAGTCCCACAATATTGATATTGTGAGACTTTGACTGTTCTTTGTCGCCTTCCGGCTTCTCTTTAAGTGACCCAGCTGGGGCTCGAACCCAGGACCCCATCCTTAAAAGGGATGTGCTCTACCAGCTGAGCTACTGAGTCATCCTTATGTGCCTTTGTTTTTCAAAAGCGGTTGCAAAAATATGCTTTTAAAATTAAAATATCAACTAAATAATGATAAAATTTAGAAACATTTCGTAACAACTTGTTATTCAGAATAAATACCAAGTCATTTACAAATAGACAAGGAATATATTCGGATTTAAGCGCTAAAAAAATAGTCGGAAAGTAATTTCACTGTATTACAAATTCTTATTTTTGACGATTATAATTTGTCAAAATAAATATCGAATAACAAAAGTTACATCGATTCAGGAAGACACCCTATCTAATGAAAACTCCGGCTATGAATATACAAATGGTTGATCTATTTACTCAGTATGAAAAAATAAAGAATGAAATCGATTTTCAAATTGAGGATGTGATTCGATCTTCCATATTTGTCAAAGGTGGTAAAGTAATTGAATTTGAAGAAAACCTTAGAAAATACCTGAATATCAACCATGTTATTACTTGTGGAAACGGTACTGATGCGCTTCAGATTGCTCTAATGGCTTTAAATCTTGAAGAAGGAGATGAGATAATCACTACACCATTCACGTTTGTTTCGACACTCGAGGTGTTGGCCTTGATGAAACTCAAACCTGTTTTGGCTGATGTTGATCCATTGACGTTCAATATTGATACAGAATTAGTATCTAATTCCATCACCAAAAAGTCGAAAGTTATTATACCTGTTCATTTATACGGACAGTGTGCGGATATGGAATCCCTCCTCGACATCTCAAAAAAACACAATTTATTTCTTATTGAAGATGCCTGTCAGGCTTTGGGAACCGAATATTATTTCCGAAATGGATATATGGCTAAAGCTGGAACGATAGGAGATATTGCCTGCAATTCTTTCTTCCCAACTAAAAATCTGGGTGCTTTTGGCGATGGTGGAGCATTGTTTACAAACAACGACCAACTTGCACAAACCATGCGTTCGATTGCAAACCATGGAATGAGCAAACGATATTATTATCAGCAAATTGGGATGAATTCAAGGCTAGATGCCTTACAAGCTGGTATTCTTGACGTTAAACTGAAGTACCTCGACGAGTATGTTCATGCCCGGCAGACTGCTGCTGCATTTTACGATCAGGAATTATCTGCAATAAGTGGTTTAATAATTCCTGAAAGAGTCACCTACAGTTCGCATAGTTTTCATCAATATACCATTCAGGTTCCGGATAAACGCGACGAACTTCAAAAATTTCTTGAAGTCAAAGGGATTCCCAGTATGATATATTATCCTCAACCACTCCACCTGCAGGAAGCCTACAAATATCTTGGGTACCAAAGAGGTGATTTTCCAAATGCCGAAAAACTTTCGCAACAAGTGTTATCTTTGCCAATGCACACCGAATTGACCATTGATCAGTTAAAATACATTGTCATGGCTATCCGGGAATTTTTCAGCTAATGGAGACATCATATTTCGCACACGAAACAGCAGTGATTGATTCGAATAGTCACATTGGAGAAGGAACTAAAATCTGGCACTTTTCTCACATTATGACTAATTGTCACATTGGTCAACAATGTTCTATTGGTCAGAATGTGGTTATTTCTCCTGAAGTTATTCTTGGAAACCGGGTTAAAATCCAGAATAATGTATCGGTATACACCGGAGTCATTTGCGAAGATGATGTTTTTCTGGGACCATCAGCAGTATTTACGAATGTGACTAATCCCAGAAGTGCTATAATCCGGAAAAATGAATACAAACAAACCCTGGTGCAAAAGGGTGCTACGATTGGCGCCAACGCAACAATCATTTGCGGAATTACAATTGGCAAATATGCCTTTGTTGGAGCAGGAGCTGTTGTTACAAAGAATATTCCTGATTATGCGCTGGTCGTAGGAAATCCGGGAAAGCAATCGGGTTGGATGAGCGAATACGGGCATAAATTAAAATTCAATGCTGATGGATTGGCCATTTGTCCTGAAAGCAAACAACAGTACAAGCTTGAAAACAGTAAAGTGTCAAAAATTTAACAAGATATAGAGAATATGTTTTCTGAAAAAAAAATACGTTTTGCTGTTGTCGGACAAGGACATATCGGCAAACGCCATGCGGAAATGATTGAGCGGAATAATCAATCGGAATTGGTTGCTGTATGCGATATCCGCACTCCCGAAATGTGTAACGTTCCAGCAGACAAATTTCCATTTTACAGTTCCATCGACGAATTACTGGAAAAAGAAACCGAGCTTGACGTCTTGAACATCTGTACTCCAAACGGATTACACGCCGAGATGGCCTTAAAAGCACTTGACAAGGGATTACATGTAGTCATAGAAAAACCAATGGCTTTAACAAAATCCGATGCTGAAAAGGTCGTTTTCAAATCGTTGGAAAAGCATAAAAATGTTTTCTGTGTCATGCAAAACCGTTACTCACCCCCATCGGTTTGGCTAAAAAGTGTGATGGATCAAAACTTGTTAGGTCGCTTATTTCAGGTTCAGATCAATTGCTACTGGAACCGCGATGAACGTTATTATACCCGCAAAAACTGGCATGGCGATGCTCATTTAGATGGTGGAACATTATTCACTCAATTCTCTCATTTCATCGATATCATGTATTGGCTGTTTGGCGACATCAAAAATATTAGTGGACAATTCAGGGATTTCACTCATAAAACACTTACCGATTTTGAAGATACCGGACTGGTCAATTTTGAATTTGTAAAGGAAGGAATTGGAACTTTAAATTATTCAACTGCCATTTATAATGAGAATCTGGAAAGCAGCATGACAATTATAAGCGAAAAAGGTACCATAAAAGTTGCGGGACAGTATATGAACGAAGTGGTTTATTGCAACATTAAAGACTACAAAATGCCTGAACTTGAAGCCAGTGCTCCGCCAAATGATTACGGCCTTTATAAAGGTTCGGCACAAAACCATCATCTGGTTATTCAAAATGTAGTTGAATCGCTTACCAACCAAACCCCTATCAGTACGAATGCACTCGAAGGATTAAAAGTTGTAGATATTATTGATCGAATCTACGCTCAAAGAGATCTGGTATGGAAAAAATAACTCCGGGACTTCAATACAACTGGTATGCGGTTTACGTTAAATCCCGGGCAGAAAAAAAAACACAACAAGATCTTGAACTCAAAGATATTGAAACATTTCTACCGCTTCAGCGAAAACTAAGACAATGGAGCGACAGGAAGAAATGGGTAGAAATACCGCTTATTCCGGGATATTTATTTGTGCGTATTTGCCGTCTCGAATACGACAAGGTATTACAATCGAACAATATTGTCAATTTCGTTAGATTTGAAGGCACTGCTGCTGTAATTCCTGAAAACCAGATCGACTATCTAAAGCTCATGCTCAAACAAACTTTGCATGAAATTGAAATTACTCAGGAAAAACTTGAGCCCGGACAAATGGTAGATGTAATTTCAGGTACGCTTATCGGACTTCATGGGAAACTGATCAGAATAAATAGCAAAAATAAGGTAGCCATTGAACTTGAGCATCTTGGGTACTCTGTTTTAGTTGAAATTTCAGCAGAGCATATCCGAAAAGTATAAAAGATTATTTAACCCGGAAGCTGCCGAATGAAAGTGATTATTGAAACAAGCGGCTGCACAATAAAATAAATTGGCGATAATAAGTATAAAAGCCTAAAGCCTTCACTCCGGAGTTACTTACCTTTGATTTTTATTTTTTCAAAACACAAATACTTATCAGCACGAACTTTAAAATCAGTCTATTTATTCTATCGCATTAATCGTAAGTCGGTTGAACAAACAATGAGTTATTACAAAAAATAAATGGCAATAACCCAACTTATCAACACAGCAATAAACGCAGCCATTCAGGCCGGTACAGAAATCAGGAATATTTATTCTTTGATTGATTTTAAAGTGCAGTTAAAAGATGACAATACGCCGGTTACCCTGGCAGACTTCAATGCGAACAAAATCATTTTAGAAATTCTGGAAAGTACAAACCTTCCGGTAATAAGCGAGGAAAATACCCCGGCAATTTTCTCTGAAAGAAAGAAATGGGAATTATATTGGTTAGTTGATCCACTGGATGGAACCAAGGAATTTATTAAACGCAATGATGAATTTACTGTAAATATTGCTCTTATTCTCGAAAACAAACCTGTTGCAGGTGTTATTTATGCTCCGGTTACAGGCGAACTTTATGTCGGAATAACTGAAACAGGAGCATGGAAGCTATTAAATCCTTCAGAAAACTGTACCTTTCAATCGATGCAACTTTCAGGAGAGAAACTTCCACTTCAGAAAAAATCAGCTGAATATATTATTACAGTGAGTCGCTCGCATATGAATTATGAGACTGAAAATTACATTGAAAACCTCAGTAAAAAACATAAAATAATCAAGTTAGTGAAAAAAGGAAGCTCACTAAAAATATGCATGGTTGCTGAAGGTTCTGCCAATATTTATCCGAAACTGGGAAAAACAATGGAATGGGATACTGCTGCCGGACATGCTATTGCTAAAGCGGCGGGGAAAAACATTTACCTTCCTGACCTGAAAACTGAATTGAGTTACAATAAAGAGAGTTTATTTAATCCACATTTTATTGTACTATGACAACACAGGGATTTTTTGTACTTGCAGCCATTGTGCTGATGATAATTGCTCTGGCCAAGGAAGTAATGCGGCCGGGACTTGTATTGTTTTCAACACTTATTATCCTGATGATTTTTGGAACTGTCAATTCGAAAGAAGTTCTGGCTGGTTTTTCGAACAAAGGAATGATAACTGTTGGAATTCTATTTGTGGTTAGCGAAGGAATAAAACAATCCGGAGCATTAAATAAACTGGCAACTACTTTTCTGCCAAAACGAAGAGGAAATATCAGACTTTTGTTTTTCCGACTGATGTTTCCAATTTCATTCATGTCTGCATTTCTGAACAACACTCCCATCGTAATTATTTTTGCGCCGATCGTAAAAAGATGGGCTGAAAACCTGAACCTTTCATCCCAGAAATTTCTGATCCCGTTATCATACGCAACCATTCTTGGTGGAGTTTGTACACTGATTGGAACTTCAACAAATCTGGTAGTACATGGCTTAATGCTCGAAAACGGGTATTCAGGATTTACCATGTTTGAGTTGGGACTTGTAGGTGTACCATTGGCTTTTGTCGGCTATTTTTACATGAGCTACATCGGGGTACATTTGCTTCCGGGTGAGAAAAACTTCATAAGAAGACCACGATACGACCAAAAAGATTATTATTACGAACTTATTATTCCGGAAGAAAGCACCTTAGTTGGGCAGCATCTAAAAAACGGACGCTCAAAGGATTTGAAAGGATTCGACATTGTTCAGATAGAACGGGATGGCGCAAAACTGGAAGGAAAAACTCCGGGAATTACAATTGAAGCCAACGATCGCCTTTTAGTTGCAGGAAAATCAAATGGATTAGATATTATTAAAGATTTAAGAACAGTCCAGATTAGAGGTCTCGAATTACTTGAGGGACATGTAAAAACAAGCGAATTAAAACAATATGAAGCTGTACTGGCCCCTCGTTTCCCGGGCATTGGAAGAACTATAGTAGAGTTCAACTTTTTCGACCATTATCAGGCTGTAATTGTAGCAGTACACCGAAATGGTGAACGGATAACCTCAAATCTGAGAAGTTTGAAATTAAAAGAAGGAGATAATCTGGTTTTGTTAACTTCCGACAGGTTTATTAAAAACTGGGGCGAATCTAAAATCTTCTACCTCACCACATACATTGGCGACCACGACCAAACCATAGGAAAGGCAAAAAAATGGATGGCACTCGGCATTCTTGGATTAATGATTGTAGGAGCAACAGCAGCGGATTACCTTCCGAAATT
This sequence comes from Prolixibacteraceae bacterium, assembly GCA_041736275.1. Taxonomy (GTDB): domain Bacteria; phylum Bacteroidota; class Bacteroidia; order Bacteroidales; family Prolixibacteraceae; genus Aquipluma. The sequence goes on along the minus strand of JBGSUC010000050.1, from coordinate 20,285 downwards.
CGGGAATTTAAATACCGATATGTTTTTCTTTTCTGCGATTGCCGCTATGCTTATGATCTGGCTGAAAATTGTTCCGCATCAGAAATACACCAAGGCCATTAGCTGGGACATTCTGATAACAATAGCCTGCTCATTTGGAATAAGTAAAGCATTACAAAACTCGGGAGCAGCCGACGGCATTGCACACACCGCCATAAACTTTGCGAAAAGCTGGGGTCCGGTAGGCGTTCTGGCAACAATCTATTTAATTACTACAATTTTTACTGAATTAATCACCAACAATGCTGCAGCGGCTATCGCCTTTCCAATTGCAATGGCAGCGGCCAACCAAATGGGTGTAGATCCAAAACCATTCTTCGTTGCCATTTGCATTGCAGCATCTGCAAGTTTTGCTACACCAATCGGGTATCAGACTAACTTAATTGTTCAGGGTATAGGAAATTATAAATTCAAGGATTTTGTAAAAGTAGGACTACCGTTAAATATCATGATGTTTCTGATTTCAGTTTTTCTGATTCCCCTTTTCTGGAATTTTTGATTAATCAAACTTAAAAAAACAACACGAAATTGCAGTAAAAGTCAAATTTCGTATTAATACTACTCAATAAAAGAGTTAATAGTATTATTTTTGCCATCCTGAAAATAATAGAAAATAAAATATATGACAGAATATAGTCTTTCGCACTTAAAAGAATTGGAGGCAGAAGCAATTCACATCATACGTGAAGTTGCCGCCGAATTTGAAAACCCGGTTATGCTTTATTCCATCGGAAAAGATTCTTCGGTAATGGTTCGCCTTGCCGAGAAAGCGTTTTATCCAGGAAAAGTTCCATTCCCATTGATGCACATCGATTCGAAATGGAAATTCAAGGAAATGATTGAGTTTCGTGATAACTACGCCAGGGAAAATGGCTGGGATTTGATCGTTCATTACAATAAAGCAGCTTTCGAAGCTGGTGTTGGGCCATTTACTCACGGAAGTAAAGTACACACCGATGTAATGAAAACTCAGGCTTTGCTTGAAGGATTGAACAAATATAAATTCGATGCAGCTTTTGGTGGCGCTCGCCGCGATGAAGAAAAATCCAGAGCCAAAGAACGTATTTTCTCATTTCGCGATAAATTTCATCAGTGGGATCCTAAAAATCAACGTCCCGAATTGTGGGACATTTACAATGCCCGTGTACATAAAGGCGAATCAATCCGTGTTTTCCCAATTTCAAACTGGACTGAACTTGATATTTGGCAATACATCCGGCTCGAAAAAATTCCGATTGTACCGCTTTATTTTGCAAAAGAACGGCCAGTTGTAAATCAGGATGGTAACCTCATCATGGTTGACGACGAACGGATGCCAAAAGAAATTGCAGAAAAGGCTGAAATGAAAATGGTTCGGTTCCGTACTTTGGGCTGTTATCCATTAACCGGAGCTGTTGAATCGGAAGCTGATACCATTGAAAAAATTGTAGAGGAAATGATGACCGTAACTGTTTCGGAACGAACCACCCGTGTAATCGACTTTGATCAGGACGGCTCAATGGAACAGAAAAAACGTGAGGGATATTTTTAATTGCTCCGATTCATCTTTACAAAAAAGTAATTTTAAAAAGCTGCTTACAAATGAAAAATAATCAAAATAGTTCGACTGATCATTCACCTTTTGGTGAATCGCGGGGAACACTCGATATCAATACTTATTTAGATCAGGACGAAAAGAAAGATCTTTTGCGCCTGCTAACTGCCGGATCGGTTGATGACGGAAAATCGACACTTATTGGTCGATTACTCTTCGACAGCAAGAAAATATACGAAGATCAGCTTTCGGCGCTCGAACGCGACAGTAAAAGGGTTGGACATGCCGGTGAAGAAATCGACTATGCACTGCTTCTCGATGGTTTAAAGGCTGAACGCGAACAGGGAATCACGATTGATGTGGCGTACCGGTATTTCTCGACCAACAAACGCAAATTTATTATTGCCGATACTCCCGGACATACGCAATATACCCGAAACATGGTAACCGGTGCATCAACGGCCAATCTGGCTATTATCCTGATTGATGCAACTAAAGGTGTAATTACGCAAACACGCAGACACACATTTCTGGTTTCTTTACTTGGAATTAAACATGTGGTTTTGGCCGTAAACAAGATGGATTTAGTTAATTACGACGAATCTGTTTTTAACTCAATTTGTGCTGAATACAAAGCTTTTATCACACAGCTTGATGTTCCTGATGTAAATTTCATTCCACTTTCGGCCTTGAAGGGCGAAAACGTAGTGGTACCAACAACTCTAATGCCGTGGTATCATGGCAAAAGTATGTTGGAATTTCTGGAATCGGTTCACATTAGCAGTGACCGTAATTTCGACGACATGCGCTTCCCTGTTCAGTATGTACTCCGTCCCGATCTCGATTTCCGTGGTTTCTCGGCACGTGTAGCTTCAGGAATTATCCGAAGAGGCGAAGAAATTATGGTTTTGCCATCGCGTAAAACATCAAGAATAAAAGAAATTATTACTTACGATGGCAACCTTGAAGAGGCTTTTCCTCCACAATCGGTTACAATAACGCTCGAAGACGAAATTGACATTTCGCGTGGAGATATGATTGTTTATCCGGATAATCTGCCGCGTATTGAACGACATTTTGAAGCAATGCTGGCTTGGATGGACGAAAAACCAATGGATCCTAACGTTCAGTTATTTCTGAAACATGCGAACAGCACAACACGGGTCAAATTTGATAAAATTCAATACAAAGTTGATGTCAACTCACTTCAAAAATCATCTGTCGATCATTTCGAACTGAATGAAATTGGGCGGGTTATTTTAACAACAAACAAGGCCATTTTCTTCGATCCTTATAAAAAGAACCGCAGTACTGGTTCATTTATCCTTATTGACCCAATGACTCACAATACGGTAGCAGTGGGGATGATCATCGATAAACTGAACGCTGAAGACCTGCCGTCTAAAATAGTCGATGAAAAAACGCTTGAGGCAAATAAAAGCAGAATAGCTAAAGGCGAATGCCTTATTTCTGATACACAGCGGGAAAAAAGATACAACCAGACAGGGACCACACTTTGGATAACCGGCTTACATGGTTCAGGCAAAAATGAGTTGGCTTTTACCCTCGAAAAAGAACTTTTTGAGCTGGGAGCAACTGTTGTATTACTCGATGGAAGTTCTATCCGTTCAGGCCTTTCGAATGAACTGGATTTTTCACCCGCAGATCGTGCCGAACACCTTCGCAGAGTTGCTCATATCAGTAAAATACTGAATGATCAGGGAATAATTACCATTTGTTCGTTCATTTCTCCGGATGAAAATATACGCAAACAAGTTGTTCAGATTATTGGTGAAGATCGTTTCAAACTCATTCATATGGATGCAGACCTGGAATTTTGCAGAAAAAACAAGCCTGAACTTTACGAAAAATTTGATGAAGGATTAATAGCAAACCTTCCAGGAGCCGACCTTCAATTTACTGCTCCTGAAAATCCGGATATAGTATTGCATCCTGACAACCGGGCACATAACGCAAAAACTATTCTGGAATACCTTGCTGACCACAAGATTTTCCCAATAGTTTAAAGAAGAAGATTGTAACTGAAAATAATTTAAAAAGGCTCGGGTGACGAGCCTTTTTTCTTATGAACATAGTCCTGAATCATTTGATTGTATTCATCCATCAACAGACTTACCGCTGCATTTTGGGCGCCAAATAAATGAATCCCGACAGATCTTACCGGTAATATTCCGGGTGAAGTTCCGGTAATAAAAACGGCATCAAAACTACCGATTTCATCTTTATTCAACGCTTGTTCTATGATTTTAAAATTCAATTTACTAAGGCAGTCAAACACTTTTTGCCTTGTTACTCCGACAAGTACTTTTGAAGCAGGTGCGGTATAAAATACCTCTCCTTTTACAAAAAATACATTAGATCGGCTACCCTCGGTAATTAAACCGTCTTTATCAACCAATAAGATTTCATAAAGCTTCAGATTCTCAATCATCCGGTTTGCTTTTTCCCGAATACTATTCTGAATTATTTTTGCATTCGGATTCTCACGTTCAGCAAATAACAAATCGACTGGAACGCCATTCATATAATCTTGCAGCGTTGGGTAACTGTGCCGGATGAAGGCAAATGCCCAACTCATATTTTCTCCGGAAACAGAATAAACAAATTTGATATTTCCCACCGGCTTCAAATTAATACTTATAAGCTCATCAATTCTATGTTTGAACTCAGGAAAACTCATGTCAAATTTCATCCCCTTGATTTCCACAGACTGCAGCAGTCTGGAAAAATGGTTTTCAAGAAAAAGTCCAATACCTTCGATTATTCGGATCACTTCATAAACAGCATGATCCGAATTCAGATGTAAAAGCGAATGCTCTGACTCAGAAATTATACCTTGATTTGTAACAACAAAATTCATACATTACCGTAGAAAAATTAATTAACTCGTTCTGCTAAAAAAATAATCAGCCTAAATTTAACAACATAATAAGCAAACATATTTTGTTACCAATTGTTATGATTCTAAATTAGATAATGAAAAATAGAATTGCGTTAAAAATAACACTAATTTATTTTATCATAGGTTTTCTATGGATCCTTTTTTCCGATCAATTTATCCTTTCTCTTGAAGGATCAGTTGATGCAATTACTATTTTACAAACTTACAAAGGATGGTTTTTCATATTTATTACTTCGATTTTGCTTTTTATACTTATCCGTAATGAAATAACTAAAAAAAATAAGGTTGAAGCTGATCTTATTAAGGCAAAAACGAAAGCCGAAGAATCCGATTTATTAAAATCAGCATTTTTATCAAATATGTCGCACGAAATCAGGACGCCTCTGAATGGAATTCTGGGTTTTTGTGAATTGTTACTCGATGATTCATTTAGCCGCGATGACAAGAAGGTTTTTGCAACCAATTTAACCAAAAACGGGAATGACTTACTGAAGTTGATTAACGATATTATGGATATTTCCAAAATTCAGGAAAACCAGCTGGATATATCAAAGAAAAAGTTTAACCTCAACAATCTACTTAATGTCATTTACTTTGAGTATCAGCAATCAGATTTGAAAGCAATGCGAAAACGTATTTGCTTTAAGTTATTAAAACCAGCCAATGATATTGAAATTGAATTATTTTCTGATCCTGTAAGGTTAATGCATATTTTTAAAAGCTTACTGAACAACTCTTTCTTCTTCACCACCGAAGGTTTTATTCATTTTGGATATCAGCTGACAGAATCAGGCATTCAACTTTTTGTTGAAGATTCGGGTTGCGGAATCGACGAATCAAGCAGAGATCTTATTTTTAAACCGTTTTTCAAAGGGAAAAATATGGTTGTTGGCAGTAAAGGTTTTGGACTTGGCTTAGCGATTAGTAAAGGATTGGCAAAACTTCTCGGTGGCGAATTGCAATTCACATCAACTCCGGGTAAGGGTACTAAATTTTATTTTGATATTAATAATCAAGATATTCTTCAACAAAAACCCGCTAAAGTTAAGATGAACAAAATAAATGTAAAGATGAAAGCGGTAAATTTAGACCCACTCGGGAACCGATTAACCCAAAACTAAATGGAAAAGATTATTAGGTAATAACTTTGACATTCAAGTCGGAAAAAGCATTACCTAAAAAGCAGAAGGCCATAAAACAGTTTGTTTTATGGCCTTCTGAAATATATAAATCGAGGCATTAATCCTATTTTGTAGTTGCAATAACACCCCTTATGTAACCGATAGACTCTGCAATTCCCATGAAAGGATCCTTCATGTCTTTTTCATGTTCAAGGCTTATCACTCCTGAATAACCAACCTTTCGCACCATTTTTATGAATGCCGGAAAATCAATTACTCCACGTCCCACTTCAAGAGAATAACCAAGTCTTGTTTTTCCGGTCACATCTTTAAGATGAATATCAAAAACGCGCGATTTATATTTTTTTAGGTCGGCAACCGGATCTTTACCATTTCTGGTATCATGCCCAATATCTAGACACATGCCAATTCGTGGATCAAGATCTTTTACATGATTCCAAACGTCTTCTGCATCCGGATAAATTTTAATATCCGGACCATGTAAATGAATGGCAAAATTAAAACCATATTCTTTTACTTTCTTATCCACATATGGTAGAAGTTCATAATTTGGCACTCCAACAATAAGTTTTACCCCCACCCTTCTGGCATACTCAAACGCATTGTCGATATCTTTTTCCGTTTTCATATAAATTGGTCCAACGGCATAACCGGTCACCCCTTTATCCTTTAACTTAGCGTGAAAAGCGGCAATCTCTTCATCGGTGCTATTAAAAGGCAAATGAAAATCTTTGATGCAGAGGTAATGAACATCAGCACGTTGCATCGTAGCCAGTGTTTTATCCAGATCAAAATTAAGAAAGGTATAGCCAGCCATCCCAAGTCTGAATTTTTCGCCGGTTTCGGGCGCAGGTTGTTGCCCGGGACGTTGCTCTTCCTGAGCTTTTGAACTTACTCCTGCCGCAAAAATAAGCAACAGGATTACAAACATTTTTTTCATCATGGTATATTAATATTTATTGGTTTATTGGTACACAAAACTATGAAAATTTCACTATAATCTGTTTGGCTATTAACACGAAACCAATTAAGTGGATTTATGTGCTACTTTCAAATTTATTCGCCAGTAATCCAGTCACATACATGCTTCCGATTACTGAAAGACACGTACGTAGTCTATTTCAAGTGTATGTGGAAACTTACTGTTATCAATCCCATGCTGTCCGCCCAATCCGCCGCCAATAGCCAGATTCAGAATGAGGTGAAAAGGCTGGTCAAAAGGCCAGGCTTCGAATCCGTTTTTTTCATTGTCAAAAGTAAAATAAAGCTTCCCGTCAACAAAGCTACGCAGTTCATTTTCTTCCCATTCCAATGTATAAACATGGAAATCGGTCGTTGCCGTTGGCAATCCCATTCGTTTACCGCGCTGTGTTTTTTTAATGTGATTGTATTTTTCGGTGTGAACAGTCGACAAAACCGTATCGGGATTTGAGCCAACCTGTTCCATAATGTCGATCTCACCACTTTTTGGCCATCCGTCGTATTTGTTATCCGACGACAACATCCAAATGGCCGGCCAGGTTCCGTTTCCTGAAGGTAGTTTCGCCCGAACCTCTACTTTACAGTATTTCCAATCGCCTTTCCCTTTGGTTGTAATTCTTCCTGAAGAATAATTTTTGTCTGAAGTGGGTTCATTCCTCGCGATGATTTTCAAGGTTCCATCACTCACCCAGGTATTTTCCTTTCTTGCAACCGTGTACCATTCAGCTTCATTGTTACCCCATCCGTAGCTGTTTCCGCGCGTGTCGTAATTCCATTTGGCAGAGTCGGGCAAACCGATGTAATTAAATTCGTCGGACCAAACCATTTTCCAGACCTGATCCTTTTTTCCTGAAATTTTACTAAGGAGAACTTCCGGTTCGTCGGTGGTCATGTAATCGATTCCCTGAGCCAGAAAATAGTCCATTTTTTCAAAATCGTTGACGGTCCATACATTGGTTGCAATTTGATTCTGACGTGCTTCACCGATCCAATTTGGTTCCTTTTCGAAAACTTTCTGGTTATAGTCAACACCCCAGATTCCATCGGTTTTTAATTCGACAGGACTCATATTTCCACCCAAATACATTGTCTTTGCAGAAGTATCAAGCTCAAGTATTTTTTTTAGGATATCGTAATTAAAACTGATGTAAATAATCCAGTCCTGTGCATGCATCTGATTCACTTTTTCAACTACTTTTTGCGCCAAAAGTAAGGATCGTTCCTTGCCTTCAGTTGATGATTTGAGTTCAAGTATGAGCCTGGTTTTTTGCTGTGTCATTCCGGTTTTTAAATAGTTTTCGAGAGTCGGCAGTGTTTCGCCGTTTTTCAATGGAACTTTTTCGAGACTCGCGAAATTTGTTTTTTCGATTTTCATTCCTTCATAATCCGAATCGTGATTGACAACAAGAATTTCATCAGCAGTCAGTTGAACATCGAATTCTGAACCGGCAACCCCCAGATTAATTGCCTGTTTTAACGAAGCTATGGAATTCTGAGGGAGATTTTCTTTTTTCCAGGCACCACGGTGAGCAATAACTCCATTTGTTAAGAAGCTATCCGCCAAATTAACAGAATTACTTGTTTGCGCATTTAATGACAAAACAATATTCAGGAGAAAAATAACTGAAAAATTTTTAGAGACTATTTTTTGCATCTTTTTTCTTTTTAAATTTTAAAATTTCAGGACAAAAAAAGTGGACTGTTGCGTGTTTTAATCATCCACAACAGCCCACCTAAGTAATTCAAAATTTATATAAAACTAACTAAATTTATTGCAACCACCATGGAACTTCGTTAATCCCATCATATCCGCCAAACTGATCATCAATTGCCTTTTGGTAGTTTACAGGGTTTTTCACTTGTTCATCTGTTGGGTACTTCCAGCGTTTAGGAAATACATTCGGGTCATCAGGATTCATGCTGGTTGCTGGATCCAGAGGAAATTCGGGATATCCTGTACGAAGAAATTGAGGATAATTCAGACCATTTCCCTGAAAGAAATCGATAAGCCACCTTTGTTTCCAAATTTGGTTCAAACGATCTGCTTTGATACCAGCAGTAGCATAAACTGCATCACCGGTAAAATAACCATCAATATAAGCCTGGTCAATAGCCATACCGTGCGTCCCGACCGAAGGAAAACTCATGAAAGTTTTCAACATTGATTTTACACCGCTTTCGTAATATGTCTCTGCAGATCCTGAAATCCAACCTTCTTCAATTGCTTCAGCAATAATAAAACACTGTTCTGCATAGGTAAAAATAAACATCGGATCACCAGCCTTGGCTTCAACATAGCGTTTATTTACCAAAGAATACTTTCCGGCCTGATTATTCAGGGCTAACTTATCAGCAGATAATTCGGTAGGAGCACCTTCATAAGCTGTAAAATCATTTTCCAGTTTACCACCATCAATGAGGTATTTTGCAGGCTCAGCAAAGTAGAACAATCTACGATCATTCAATTTTCTTAATTCATTAACCACTAAATCAGAAACACCAGTATTTATCCGGATATTTTCGCCATTCCAGAAAGGGTGCGATGAATTTGGGTTGTCAGAATAGTTTAATTGAAAATTGTCGGTATTATCGACCATTAAGTTGTTAGCAGCTACAATAGCTGCGAAACGCGTTTTTTGTTCAGCAGTAATTTTTTTACTGATTGTTTGCAAAACTTTTAATTGCATGGCATTACAGAGTTTGCGCCATTTAGCAACTTTTCCACCAAACATGATATCACCACCAAAATCTTTTCCAGCGGCAAACGCTTCTTCGGCGGCTTTCAAATCATTTAAGATAGACACGAAAACATCTGCTTGCTTGTCATATTTTGGTTGAGTGATCCCTTCTTCAGCCATTCCTGCTTCAGAATAAGGAACATCGCCCATATCTAATGTTGATGAAAGACCAAAAGATGCTTTCATAAATAATGCTAAACCTTTAAACGAGGATTCGTAGGGAGTTCCTGCTGAAAATTCGACCATCCGTTTGAGATCGGTTAACCTTTTATAGGATCCGAAACTTCCGAAAGGGTAATAGGAATAGTAATACTGATAAGGGTTTGGGTTCGTTTCAAGTTTTGCGGTATGCTTGCACCAGAGGTTTCCGGTCGAGAAATCAGTCGGATTAGGATTCCAGAACCGATAGGAATCTTTTAGTACCTGTGTGGCAATCATATCTGGCGAAACTGTTATTGCAGCATCAGGATTTGTGTTTATTTCATCAAAGTTGCTGCACGAGCTTGCAATCGTAAGCGCAAGCAGTACCAAAAATATATATATTATATTTTTCATGTTAAGCTGATTTAAAATGTGAATTTAATATTACCTCCAAGGTACCTTACTGATGGATCCGAAAAATCCTCCGTTCCTCCGTCAGGGTCAGAATATTTGAAATCTTTTGCCCACAAAAATACATTCTGTCCAACAAAACTTACTGAAGCTGCTTTTGCCCAACCTTTCAGGTATTTATTCGGAACATTGTAAGTCAACGATATTTCGCGAAGTTTTAAGAAGGTTTTGGAATATGTATCCAAAGGACTTCCATTTCCACCCCATGCGCTACTGTTGTGCATATCAATTACAGCCTGTTTGTAGGTTGTTGCAATATCGTTCGGAGCAAAAACACGGGTATCACTGGTAATATTTCCAACCGGATCATATGTTACTGTTCCTGAAACAATTTTCACGCCTTGTCCAATATAGTTTTTTGAACCTGGAGTGGCAACATCTAAAGCTCTTTCAGGAGTGAGCGAATTTGGATGTCCTCCCGATTGCCACATATAACTTTCAGTTCGTGTATTCATGATACCACCAACAACACCGTCTAACGAAACGAATAAAGCGAAATTTTTATATCTTACTGTTGAGTTGACACCCCACATCCAATCCGGATCGGTCCAGCCAAAATTTGAATCATATTGACTCATCTGAAGTCTGCCGTTATTGTAGATTAATTGTCCGGTTGCCGGATCTCTTAAAAATTCTCGGCTTGGAAGTGCATCAACACGTTCTCCTACTGCAATCCATGGTTTTACTGAAGAGTATGTAGAATCCAATTGAGTATAAACACGTTTGTAAGTCGACCAGTTCATACCTAAATCCCATTGCCAGTCCTGAGTTTTAACAGGTGTGGAATTCATAGTGATTTCCCAACCACGACGAGAGATTTCTTCATCAATATTGATGTAGTTACCGGTGTATCCTGAAGCCGAAGTCAGAGGTGCAGCTTTCAAAAAGTCGTACATTTTTTTGTCATAGTAGGAAGCATCCACCATCAATCGGTTTTTAAATACCATTCCCTGCAAACCTATTTCAAATGTATTAGCACTTTCAGGAAGGATGTCATTGCCATAAATACTTGAAGGAGCAGTTGCACCATTCATGGTTCCCCAGGTACCGCTATTGATTGTAAATGCACTGTTTATAGCATAAATCGCAGCCGGCGTTTTCGACATAGTCCATGAACTTCTTAGTTTCAGCAAATCGAGCCAATTGGTTGTTCCGGGTAACAGTTCTGAAATTACAAAACTAGTTGCGATAGATGGATAAAAGTAAGAACGTGTAGTTTCCGGTAATGTCGAACTCCAGTCGTTACGTCCGGTAGCCTCCAAATAGATCAGTTTATCCCAGGAAACAGCTACCCGGCCAAAAACTGAATTTACTTGTTGTGCATAAGTGCTTTGTCCAACACTGGCCGGATTTATTGATGCTTTTAGTGAGAAAAAAGCAGGAACAGAAATGCCGCCAACCGTGTTTGCGTTTATATTATCATCTCGCTTGTAGTAGACGGTTCCCCCAGCGAGATATTCTAAACCAATTTTATCAAATGACTTATCACCTGTTAATAATAAATCATTATTTATACTAAATCCTTGAGTTTGGCCAGTAACATAACCACCGGTCTTTGTCCCATTCCATGGATATGGATTTCCGGGTACACCTGAATTTCCGGTAGATAAATAAGAACCCCATGAAATTCGTTGATCACCGCGATCAGTATAAAAATCAAGACCTGAACGAACAGTAGCTTTTAACCAATTAGTGAGGTCATAACTTATGGATATATCAGCATTGAAAATATCACGGGAAATCTCATTCGTTTTTTCGTATCTGTCGAAATAAGGATTATTAGTACTTGACAAATAAGTGAAATTTTGTACTTCGTCCTTTTTAAGCCAATAATTATCCTTGTAATCCAAAATATTATAATCAGCGGCCGACCAAATAAGTAACGAATACATCGGATCGTATGAGGTATAGCCATTAGAACCTAAGTTGGGAGATTTTTTTCGTGCATAAGAAATATTTGAACTCAATTTTAATTTATCCAGGTTGATATCTCCTCCAAAGGTATAAGTATATTTATCCAATTTAGAATTAGGATATTGTCCTTTGTTCTGAGTCCAGTTAACCGAACTTCTAAGAGAGACAACATCACCTTTAAATGCAACATTAACATTATTATTGGTTACATAACCTTGCTCCAAAAAATTAGCAAAGTTATTTTTCCCAACAGGCAGGTATTCGTAATCCCGGTATTCCATTAAAAAGGGATCCCATTGATTTTGGATTGAACCGTCCATTAATGTTCCCCACGAATTTGTAGAATTTTTATCGTACGTATTATTGCTGCCACGCCCATACATACTTTGCTTTTCAGGAATAGCTAAAAAACCTGCAGTAAACATCGTGTTCGTTGCAACATCCACAGTTAAACCGACTTTATTCGTACTACCGTTTTTTGTCGTAATCAAGATGGCCCCACTTGCTCCACGAAAACCATAAAGAGCAGATGCCGTGGCTCCTTTTAATACACTCATTGATTCTATATCTTCTGAAGATATATCGCTAAGTGTCTTATTGGCATATGCTATTCCATCAATAACCAACAAAGGATTTTCACCACGGATGGTAAGCTCCGGAGCAACAGCAAAATCAGTCGAGTTTTTAACCAAAAGTCCGGCAACTTTACCCGTAAGCGATGTAGCCAGATCAACGCCCGAAACTTTTTGCAAGCTCTCTCCTGAAACTTTTTGAACAGAATAACCAAGAGCTTTCTCGGCTCTTTTAATACCAAGCGCAGTAACAACCACTTCGTCAACACCAAAGGTTTCAACTTCCATTACAATCGCAAAGCTGGTTTTTGATCCAACATTTACTTCCTGAGTTTTCATTCCAATAAATGAAAATTGCAAGACCTGATTTCCCGAAATGTTTGAAAGAGAAAAGTTTCCGTTCGTATCGGTAATTGTTCCGTTGGTAGTCCCTTTCAGAATTACTGAAACGCCAGGCATAGGGAGTCCATCCGTATCAGTAACTTTTCCGGAAACATCTTTTTGTTGCTGAACTTCTGACGGTGAATCATTCGATGTGATTACAATGTAGCGGTTCACCATTTCATATTTCAGGTTTTCACCCGAAATCATTTGTTCTACAACTGTTTTCACACTTTGATTCTCAACATCAATCGATATTTTGCGATCAACTTTCAAAACATTGTTATCGTACATAAAAGACAAGTCTGTTTGTCGTTCAATTTCTTCGATAACATCTTTAACAGTAGCACTTCTTAACTTCAGGCTTACCTGAGTTGTCTGAGCATCTGATTTAGCATAACTAGTAGTTAAACCTGCGATAAGAAGCAGAATTGCAATCATTTTCATAATCAACAGTCGTTTTAACCAGGGAGAATACCTTAAAGGCTCTCTTCCTGCTTTTAATTTTTTTTTCATAAATTTGACCTACGTTTTTTGCATTTTTCACATCGACATGGAGTTGGCACTTTTAGCTTTGTGAAATCTGCGATTAATAAATTTGATTCGAATAAAGAAGGTTTGTCATCATCGGCAAACCTTTTTGTTTTTTAATTTCAATGAACACTTTTAAATATTAAAGTAAAGTCTTTTCGGGTAATCACTTTCAGGTAAAACATATTTTATTTAAAAATTAATACCTGTGACTTTTTATATTGGCTGTTCTCTTGGATATATTAACCTGCTTGCCATTTATCGTATAGTCCACAGGTGTTATATGATTAATTATCGATAACAGTTCAATCAGACTTTCTGATTTCACTTTGAAACTTAATCGCAAATCACGACTTAACGATTCATCCAACGTAATTTCTACCCCGTACCATCTTTCAAGGTATTTCGTTACCTCCTCAAAAGTTTCGTTTTCAATAATCAGTTCATCTGCTCTCCAAGATGTAATCTGCTCTATGTTTCCCTGATGGCTGCTAAATTTGTTTTTTTGAGCATTGTATATTATCACCTCACCCGGAATCATTTTTTTAAGTAATTGTCTATTGTAAAAAAGGCCAATACTGCCTTCAGCCAGTGCAACTTCTGAATTAATATCTTCAGGATAAGACTTTATATTAAAAGTCGTTCCGTAAACCTCTAATTGAAGATTCTTAGTTTTTACGGTGAATAACTTTCGTGGATTTTTTGTCACCTTAAAAAGAGCTTCTCCGGTAAGCTGTACATTTCGTACATCAGTAAAATCTGTTTTATACTTAATGCTGGAGTTTCCGTTCAACCAAACCTTTGAGCTATCAGGCAATAATACCATTGTTTTATGTCCATATGGTGAGTAAACTTCGGTAAAGGATTTATTCACCTGTTTATTCTGAAAAAACATACCCCCACCTACACCGAGAGCAATTAATAAAACAGAGGCAGCAATCCCCAGCATAATTTGAGTAAATCCGACCTGAAAATTTTTATTTGATATTCGTTTTGTTATTTTTTGCCATGCAAGATCTTTTCGCGGAATAAAGGATTCATGAATATTTCCAGTAATGGAATATATTACTTTAAGGTCATCTAAAACCGTCTTATTCGCTGATTCTTCAGCAAGCCATTCGGTCAGTTCATCATTATCGGGTTGATCCGGATTCCGAAGTTTGTTTTGAATATGTTCCCAGGGTATTTGATTCATCTTTTTTATTTGCTTTTCGTTACTATGTAACTTAACCAGCGATGTACCCCCAAAAGAAGAAAAGATTTTTCATGATTGAATTTGTCTTTTAGAATATGAGGTGATTTCGGATTACTACAAGAAATAGTGATAATTGATGGAAATCATATTAAAGTTACAGCATTTAATCTGCAAAAGTGGGGTTACGATAAAAAGTGAAGCAGGAAAAGAATGAATATTTTTCCACGAAAGGGCAATAACTGTTCGCGAAGTTTTTTCAGCGCAATGGTCATTTGATTTTCTACAGTTTTAACTGAAATCCCCAAATGTTCTGCAATCTCCCTGTTACTTAATTCTTTCTTTTTACTTAGAATAAAAATCTCCCTGCATTTTGGGGCAAGATGACTGATCGCAGAATCAAGAATCTTTCTAAATTCATCGGCATCAATTAATGAATCCTCCTGTTCCGAAGTACAAACCTCCTCCATTCTTCCAATTTGATCGACAATCCCTTTGTGCGTTTTTGTATCACGAATCAGGTTAAGGCTTTTGAATTTGGATGCCGAAAATAAATAGGCCTTTACAGAAGTATTGATTTGCAGTTTTTCCCTGTTTTCCCAGAAATAAACAAAAATATCCTGAACGATTTCTTCAGATAAAACCTGATTATGAAGATAAATATGAACAAAATTACAAAGATCATCATAATACCTGTCGAAGAAGTATTTAAAGGAATCGATATCCCCCTCAATCATCTTCTTAATAATGAATAGTTCGTCGTTGTTTATTTCTTTAGCCAAAACAGATCTGAATTATGACATAAAACTACTACTTTTTTTATACTTATCAGTTAAATAAGGTAAAACCAATTGGTAATATTCACTTTCGCTGATTGTGTAACAAAATGTCGTTCATCTGGAGCAGAATACACTCATTTAAAGCACAATACAAATAAAACAAAGATCGAAATTATTTTGCATTTGCCTTGTCAGAAGCAATCTGCTACCGTAATAAACAGATTGGTATTACATAAATAATATATTCATTTTCTTCTCACAGAGAAATCCTATATTTTCTTCCTTTCCGGAAAATAAGAGAAATAATTCCACTAATAAAAAAACAAATGGTCGTACAAAACAAGTTCGGAAAGAATAAATAAATTTTGTTCGAACCTCTAAAAAACACATCTAAGAATTAGCAACATAAAGCTCTTTAAACCAGAATATTAGTTCGATATTAAAAAAACCAATACTTCAGACCCAACAAGCATTATTAGGAACGTAACGAAAAGTCTGTTTAGTCAGAATAAGACAGGATGAAAAAAATATGAACAGAAAGCGTTAAAAAACCCGATCTTTTATCCTGAATTAAAGAAATGCACTATTTTTAAGCCACGCAAACAAGGACAATTCTTGAAATGTTAATTTCAATGAAAGTTGTCTCAAAAAAACGACTAACAATGACTATAAACAAGCTTAGCCTGTCAATCATGCTGACAGCGATTCTTTTTATGACCAGCTGTAAGGAAAAAACGGTCAACCTCATTCAATTCGCCAATCCTCTTATCGGCACAGGACTTTCAAGTGGACCAAATGGGATCAAACACAACCAAGGTTCTGAAGGATGGAGTCAGGATATTCCCGCTGTTTCAACTCCATTCGGAATGACACAATGGACTCCTCAAACGCGCGATACCGAAAGCAAGTGCGTTTCGCCATATTATTATGGAGGTAAGAAGATCCAGGGATTCAGAGGCACCCACTGGCTTGGTGGTTCTTGTACGCAGGATTACGGAAGTTTCACCATTATGCCAATAACGGGTTACTTAAAAACATTTGCCGACGAACGTTCTTGTGCATATAGCCATGAAAATGAGATTTCTACTCCTGCTTATTATTCATGTTTGTTACTTCAGGACCATCTGACTTATGTAGAAATGACAGGAACTGCCCGCTCCGGATTCTTTAAATTCTCATACATTGATAAAACGGATGTAAAAATTCTTATAACACCAAATAGTGATGAAGGTCAGGGATATATAAAAGTAGATCCGGAGAAACAGGAAATCTACGGATACAATCCTGTACATCGTATTTATCAGGGCTGGGGACAGCCTGCCGGATTTAGTGGCTATTTTGTCGTCAGGTTTAATAAACCGTTGGATAGTTATGGTTGCTATTTCCAGATGGAAGATTTAAAAGAGCAAGCCGAAATCTCAGGAAAACCTGATATTGGTGCATATGCGGCATTTAATGTCAACAAAGATGATGTAATTATGGCCAAAGTTGGAACATCGTTTACCAGTATTGAGGAAGCCCGTGCTAATCTGGACGCAGAAATACCTCATTGGGACTTTAAAAAGACGAAAGCGGAAACAGAACAAATCTGGAACGAAGCGTTTTCTACAGTCCAGCTAAAAGGAGGAAAAACAGAAGATTACACCACATTCTATACGGCACTTTACCACTCCATGCTTTATCCGCGGACCTTTAGTGATGTTGACGGCTCCTACCCTTCTTTTGATGGGAATAAATCGATTCAGAAAGTAGAAAAAGGACATGTTTATTACGACGACTTTTCGTTATGGGATACTTTTAGAGCTCAACTTCCACTTGTTAGTATAATCGCCCCGGATAAATATGAAGATATGATGAAATCGCTCGTATTGAAGGCAGAACAAGGTGGTTGGCTGCCTATATTCCCAATGTGGAACAGCTACACTTCGGCAATGGTTGGCGACCACGCAAACACTGCCCTTGGCGATGCTTACATCAAAGGTTTTGATATAAATATCGATAAAGCTTACCCCTACATGCGTAAAAATGCGTTCGAAATTTCTGAAGGAGATGATTATATTAACGGCAAAGGAAGACGCGCCATGAAATCATATCTTGAATATGGTTACATACCGCTTGAAGACAGTGTTAAAGAAGCGTTTCACAAAAACGAACAAACTTCAAGAACACTGGAATATTCTATGGTAGACGATGTGCTTTCGAAAGTAGCAGCAAAATACGGAAAAGCCGATGACGCCGGAATTTTAGCTAAACGCGGTAAAAACTACCAGCTGGTTTTTGACGACGAAACCAAAAGCATGCGCGGACGACATATTGATGGCACATGGAGCAAAGATTATAATCCACTTGGTCGTGCATCTTATCTTACTGAAGGAACACCAATGCAACACATGTGGTTTGTGCCTCAGGATATTCCAGGGTTATTCGATCTGATTGGTGACAAAAAACTGGTCCATGATAAATTGGATGAGCTATTCGACACCGGAGAATACTGGCATGCCAACGAACCTTGTCATCACATACCTTATTTATATAATTATTTAGGCGATTACGCCAAAACCCAGAAAACGGTAAAAGGCATCATGAGTTCCGAATACAATAATTTCGACGGAGGAATTCCGGGGAACGATGATTCAGGACAAATGTCAGCCTGGTATGCATTTTCTGCCATGGGATTTTATCCGGTATCACCCGGATCAGGCGAATATCAGCTTTCTTCTCCTGTTTTCACTGAAGTGGAGTTAAACCTGAATACGAAATATTATCCCGGAGGAAAATTCACAATCAGTTTAAATGATACGGCAACCTATCAGACATTCAATCACGTGGAATTAAATGGAAATACCATTCCATTTGTGCTGAAACATGAAGACATCCGGCAAGGAGGAAAATTGAAATTTTCGAATTCGGAGAAATAGAATCAGTATCTAATAAAGAACAAGTCCTGAGTTTTAGCAAAATTTGCTAAAGCTCAGGACTAATTATTTACTATCTCTATCCCTGACAGAATTTAAATATATCAAACGTTATACTCCAAATTTATTGAACGATCAGTTTTTCTGTTTGTACCTGATTGTTTTGTTTCATAATTACAAGATACATTCCTGCTGATAAATTGCTAAGATCAATTGATATATTGGATTTAGCAACCGATAATTCCTTCAAAATTCTTCCATCAATCCTTGCAATTCGGATAATCGTGCCAGAATTTAAATCAATGTTAGGCCCTATATCAATTGTCAGATTTTCTGAAGCTGGATTC
Organism: Prolixibacteraceae bacterium; assembly: GCA_041736275.1. Lineage (GTDB taxonomy): Bacteria > Bacteroidota > Bacteroidia > Bacteroidales > Prolixibacteraceae > Aquipluma. The sequence goes on along the minus strand of JBGSUC010000050.1, from coordinate 1,685 downwards.
GGATAAATCCTGAACTTTTTTTCACCATTAATTTTATCAGTATTACTCGTAGTTGTTTGAGGAATAAGAACAGCATCGATCACATGAACCACTCCATTGTCGGCCATGATATCCGCTACCGTTACCCTGGCATCGTTTATAAATACACCATCAGCATTAATCGTAACTTTTACGTCTTTACCAAATAAGGTGCCGGCCATCATTCCATCCGACAAATCGGTAGATAGGACTTTGCCCGAAACTACATGGTATTTTAATATGTCTGTTAACTGACCTCCCGGATCTGCAAGCAGTGCATCGAGCGTGCCCGCTGGTAATGCTGAAAATGCAGCATCAGTTGGTGCAAAAATGGTAAAAGGTCCATCGCCTGACAAAGCATCAACCAAACCTGATGCCGTTATCGCTGCTTCAAGAGTCGTGTGACTCTCACTCTTTGCAATCACATCAACAACAGTGGTTTTGGGAATAAGGACAGCATCGATCACATGAACCACTCCATTGTCGGCCATGATATCGGCGACGGTTACCTTGGCATCGTTTATAAATACACCATCAGCATTAATCGTAACTTTTACATCTTTACCAAATAAGGTTCCGGCCATCATTCCATCCGACAAATCGGTAGATAGGACTTTGCCCGAAACTACATGGTATTTTAATATGTCTGTTAACTGACCTCCCGGATCTGCAAGCAGTGCATCGAGTGTGCCCGCTGGTAATGCTGAAAATGCAGCATCGGTTGGTGCAAAAACAGTAAATGGTCCATCGCCTGACAAAGCATCAACCAAACCTGCTGCCGTTATCGCTGCTTCAAGAGTCGTGTGATTCTCACTGCTAGCAATCACATCAACAACAGTAGTTTTTCCTGAAACCGAGATTACAGAAAGAATGAAAAAACAAAGGACCGCTGTTCGCATTTTCTGAGAACTTCTCAGGAATTTTTTAAATGTTTTGGTAAAATTTGCCATAGCTTATTGTTTTAAGAGTTCAACTCAAAAACAACAGCAAATCAAATATTGTTTAATATTTTAAGCAATTAGTTAAACAATATTTTTAAAACAATCACCTAAAAAACGTAATACTATTCAAATAAAATGCTTATTTGCAATCACTTAAAATAAATAACGTCACCTAAACTATTTAAAATTGAATTGAAATATTTTACAATTATTAACATTTCTAATAGCTTAAAGAGGATATGTTCCCAACAAAAAAGTCATCCCAACTTTCAATTGAGATGACTTCATAATTAATTTGAATAAGAAATTTATTTGTTCTCAAAAAACAATTCTTCCTTAATCTTTCTGATACGTCCAAGAGCATAATCGGCATTTTGTGCCTTCTCTCCTGCTGTTTTTAGATAAATGTTATAATAATTGAGAGCCAGAGTTTTATTGAAATTGAATTCCTCATACGTGGTTGCTATCTCATACAAAACTTCCACCTTTTCATTGTTTAGTTCATAAGCCTTTTGCATGGCTGTAATAGACTTTTCGAACTCACGATTATTGCCATAGACCTGACCCAAATGATGATACATATCGGATCACTAGTGTCCGGTTAAAAGTCCCAGATTGACAGCTGGTTAGTATTATCCGAACGGATTGTTTTGTAAATAGAGTTTGTAAATAGTTCATTTATAGTTGTTTTTTCAAAAAGGGTTAGACTGAAAACTTGTAATAAAG
>JBGSUC010000040.1:0-79067 GCA_041736275.1 Prolixibacteraceae bacterium | reverse complement strand
TCATAGCCCTCCATTTCATTTCGGACCATGCTGTAACATTACGGGGCTTTGCACCTTTGGAATTATTTGCATGTTTTTTCAGAGTCCTGAAAGGACGACCTGTAACAGCACAGGGCGAAACCCTGTGATTTTTAATGTTGCAACACAGGATGAAATACGGTCAATATATAATTTGGATATTATGTTGATCTCATAGCCCTCCAATCCATTTCGGACTATGCTTTAACATTACGGGGGGCTTTGCACCTTTGGAATTATTTGCATGTTTTTTCAGAGTCCTGAAAGGACGACCTGTAACAGCACAGGGCGAAACCCTGTGATTTTTAATGTTGCAACACAGGGCGAAACCCTGTGATTTTTAATATTACAACACACGGGATAAACCCCTGTGGGGAGAATTATCAAATTAAATGGTATTGCAAATCCTGATGTCGGAACTTATTACCTCATCGTTATTATTCAGATAAATACTTCCTTCGAAAAAGCTTTCGCCATCAAGCAGGTTGGGCATCAGTTCCTGAACAAGACTTTCCATTTGCAGGTTAAAGATGTTCAGAATATCGACCCATTTTAGCCGGCCTGAAACTTTATTATCCGGTTCGCCCGAATATTTTGCCGATTCGTAAATGAAATAAACGACAGAAGTCTGGCTTTCTTCCTGAATGGTTTTAACCACACCACGCAAAACTGCACTCGCAACTTCCAGTCCGCTGGCTTCCTGAACACTTCTTATCGCGGCTGCATTCATGTCTTCAGATAAACCAACAATCCCTTTTATTCCCGAATGTTTTCTTTTCAGCGGACCTTCTTCGTTAATCTGATGCATAAGAATATGGTCGGTTTTATTATCAAAAATAAATGTAAGCGTCCGTATGTTCGAATTAATCATTATTCCTCAATTTCAATGGATTAATAGTTCATTTTTCGTCAGACCACCAAAAGGCGAAACGATTTCCAAAGATAAAGATCGGTCCGGCAGTTTTTCGGTTTTTTTAAAACAATTTCATTAAATTTTAATATGAATATCCGTTCTTAACGCTAAAATGCAAGAAGCTGATTTTTGAGGACTGGCATAGAACCGGATATTCATAAATTTTAAATACCGGAATTAGACAGTATTTGAATTCCGGGGCAAATGTTTAATTCCTATATTTGGTAAAACGAAACGATAATCTGACAATGAATACAAAAATTACCATTTCGAGACGGAAGTTTATTGGGATTGCCGGAACAACTGCAGCAGGATTATTCATATCCACAGACCTGCTGGCAAAAAGCGGAGAAGGTCCGGTTATCAGGTTTGGAATGATTTCGGATGTACATTATGCCGATCGTGAACCGGCAGGAAATCGCTTTTACCGCCAGTCGCTCGCCAAAGTTCAGGAAGCTGTTGAGCGCATGAATCAGGAAAAACTTGATTTCATAATTGAACTTGGCGATTTTAAAGATCAGGATGAAGTGCCCAATGAAGAAAAAACGCTTCATTACCTTGCTGATATAGAGTCCGAATTTCGGAAATTTAAAGGTCCCATCTACCATGTGCTCGGAAACCACGACATGGATGGAATCTCAAAAACACAATTCTTAAAGCGGATAGAAAATACCGATATTCAGCCGGGTCTTAGCTTTTATTCGTTCAATCAGAATAAAATTCACTTTGTTATTCTCGACGGAAATTTTACCCGGGATGGAAAAGATTACAATCATGGCAATTTTCACTGGGAAGATACAATCATTCCGGAGAAAGAAATCAAATGGCTCAAGGATGATCTGAATAAGAATAAGTGGCCTGTCATTGTATTTATTCACCAGATGCTCGACGACTCGAAAGAAGTAAAACAAGCGGTACAAAATGCGGCAGAAGTGAGGCAGATCCTGGAACAGGCCGGAAATGTACTTTGTGTCTTTCAGGGACATGTCCATGAGGAAAGATACAATCTGATTAACGGAATCCATTATTATTCGGTGAATGCGGTCGTGGACGGTAATGGTATAGAAAACAATGCATACATGATTGTGGAACTAAATAAAAACGGTAGCCTGTTAATCGATGGATTCCGCCGAGCTTCTGATCGTGAAATAGATAAATGATAGAAAGAACATGAAAAAAAATTTGGTTATCCTTTCAGGAGCAGGAATGAGTCAGGAAAGTGGCATCCGGACTTTTCGCGACATGGGCGGATTGTGGGAAGAATATGATGTGATGGATGTTGCAACTCCTGAAGCCTGGGAACGGAATCCGGAACTGGTAATGAATTTTTACAACGACCGCCGGAAACAATTATACGAATCCGAACCCAATGCCGGACATCGCGGATTAGTAGATCTGGAGCAGGAATTCGAAGTTCACATTATCACTCAGAATGTAGATGATCTTCACGAGCGCGCAGGAAGTTCGAACGTTTTGCATCTGCACGGTGAACTAAAAAAATCCCGAAGTTCAGTCGATGAATCACTGATTTATGATATCAATGGCTGGAAGCTGAAGTTTGGTGAACTTTGCGCAAAAGGAAGTCAGCTTCGGCCACACATTGTTTGGTTTGGCGAGGCAGTTCCGGCAATGGATGAAGCCATTCCTCTTGTTGAACTTGCAGACATACTGGTTGTTATTGGCACTTCGCTTAATGTATATCCGGCTGCCGGCCTGATCAACTATACCAAAAAAGGAACTCCCATTTATGTTATCGACCCGGAACAACCTTCGGTTTATATCCGCAACGTAAACTACATTCCGGAGAAGGCAGGAAAAGGAGTCGAAATATTGAAACTAAAATTAAAAGAATTGACATGAAAAAGTTTCTGTTTGGTTTGCTTTTGCTGGGATTAACCGGTTTTAATTCCTATTCTCAGCGTTTTGAGGGTGGAATACTTGCCGGATTAAATGCGTCCCAGGTTGATGGTGATACATTCAGCGGGTACCATAAACCCGGTATTGTGGCCGGCGGATATGTACAAACAAATCTGTCGCATACACTTTTCGCCGGGTTCGAACTAAAATTTACCCAAAAAGGAAGCCGCAAAAATCCTGATCCAAAAGCAACGGATGATCAGTCAAAATACATCATGCGTCTGAATTATGCCGAAATGCCGGTTTACCTGGGCATACGCACCAACGATCGCATTTCAATTCTGGCAGGTTTGTCGGCCGGTTACCTGATTAAAGGAACCGAATTCGATAACTACGGAAAATTTGTTGTTGAAGATCAGCATCCGTTTAATGAAATGGATATTCAGGGAATGCTGGGATTCCGGTTTCAGGTGACCGATCGCTTATGCCTCGATTTACGTGGAGCCTACTCGCTTATTCCCATTCGCAAGCAGCCCGGCGATGCACTTTGGTATTGGAAAAGTAACCAGTTTAGTAATTTGTTAAGCACTACCCTTGTTTACCGGCTCGATATCTAAAAATTAAACCGAACACCGACCTATGACCTTCAAATCATTAATTGCCGTATTAGTATGTATTCCAGCCATTTTTTCGTGCAGTGCCGAGCATAAAAATTCAGGACCGGATAATGAAAAAATATACACTGAATTATCCGAAGAGCTGAACAATGAACTGGTAAATTGTTGGTATCCACGCACAATCGACAGTATTTACGGAGGTTTTCTGAGCGATTTCGATTACCGGTGGACCATGAAAGGCGATCAGAATAAAATGATTGTTACCCAATCGCGGCATGTTTGGACTTGTGCAACTGTTGCCGGATTTTATCCCGAAAAAAAAGAATATTACCTGGATATTGCCCGTCATGGCGCACTATTCCTGAAAGATAAAATGTGGGATTCGAAACTGGGAGGTTTTTACACCCTGGTCGACCGTGAAGGAAATGCGCTGAAATCAGGAAAACCGGGACAGCTTACAAAAGAAGCTTACGGAAACGCATTCGCCATGTATGGTCTGGCAGCCTATGCACGTCAGTCCAACGACAGCTCAGCACTAAATCTGGCTAAAAAGGCTTTTTTCTGGCTCGACGAACATAGTTACGATGCTCAGTATGGTGGTTATTTCCAGTTTATGGAAGCCGATGGAACACCCTTGAAAGATGGGTTTAACGGAATTCCGCCCAAAGATCAGAACAGCTCCATCCATTTGCTCGAAGCGCTGACCGAACTGTACCGGGTGTGGCCCGATTCACTGGTTAAAGAACGTTTGACGATGATGCTGAATATCGTTCGCGACCGGATTGTTCAGCCAAAAGCTTATTTGCAGTTGTACCTCAATCAGGATTTAAGCCCGGTATCTTACCGCGATTCGGCAGAAGAAGTACGAAAAAGAAACTGGCAGATGGATCATATTTCGTTTGGTCACGATGTTGAGACGGCCTATCTGATGCTCGAAGCTTCAGAAATTGCAGGATTGCAAAATGATACATTAACGCTGAGAATTGCAAAAAAAATGGTCGGTCATGCCATCCGAAACGGCTGGGATAAATCGGTTGGCGGATTTTACGAGGCCGGCTATTATTTCAGGGGACAGGATACCGTTACCATTATTAAAGATACCAAAAACTGGTGGGCACAGGCCGAAGGACTAAACTCGCTGCTGTTGATGTCCGGACTTTTTCCGGATGATCCGCTCAACTACAAATCATTGTTCCTGAAAGAACTGGACTACATTCAAAACTACCTGATTGATCATGACCATGGTGGTTGGTACGAAGAAGGAACTGACAAAAAACCTGAAGCCAGGCAGGCCATGAAAGCACAAATCTGGAAAGGCAATTACCACACTTCGCGTTCGCTCATGAACTGCATGAAACAGTTGAATAAAAACGATGTAAGTAAAAATTAATCCCGGTTCAGTCCGGCAATCCCAACCTCAACCCGTCATTGCGAACGACCGCAGGGAGTGTGGCAATCCCATGTGAATAAGGTTATTTTACATGCACCTAATATTTCTACTAAGGTTTGCTTAGAAAAATAAGGTTTTAAAACCTTATCATCCACTTTTAAACCTTAGTAGTGATTCATTTACCCGGAGAAACAACCTTATTACCTTATTTATAAAGCAATAATAACAACAGATTGCCACGCTTCGCTCGCAATGACGAAGAAAGAGACGCATTGCAATCCCATCATCAACCCGTCATTACAAGTGACCGAAGGGAACGCGGAGGCCCCTGAGCGTTCGACTGAGCTCACGCCGAAGGCTTGTCGAAGGGCAATCCCAACATTAGCCTGTCATTGCAAACGATATCGCCCATTCCCGCGTCATTGCGAGTGACTGAAAGGAACGCGGCAATCCCATCATAACATGAGATTGCTTCACTTCGTTCGCAATGACGTAAGAAAAAAACAGATTGCCACGCTGCGCTCGCAATGACGAAGAAAGAGACGCATTGCAATCCCAACCTCAACCCGTCATTGCGAGTGACCGCAGGGAGTGTGGCAATCCCATGATAATAAGGTTATTTAATCATGCACCTAATATTTCTACTAAGGTTTGCTTAAAAAAATAAGGTTTCAAAACCTTATCATCCACTTTTAAACCTTAGCAGTGATTCATTTACACGGAGAAACAACCTTATTACCTTATTTATAAAGCAATATCGCTTTGCTTAACGAAATCAGGTTAATAACATGCGATTGCTTCACTTCGTTCGCAATGACGTATGAAAGCGCAATGACGTAAGAAAGGTGTGCAATCCCATCATATTACGCAGTAGCCAAAGTTGCGATACTTACCCGTGCACCCGATTGGGAAATGATAGTCTGGGCACAGGCCTCCAGCGTAGAACCTGTCGTTATCACATCGTCGACAACAAGAACATGTTTTCCCGAAAAAGCTTCAGGATTTGACAGCTCAAAAATACCTTCAACGTTTTGCCAGCGTGCGAATCGCGACTTACGGGTTTGTGTTTCGGTATCTGTAACTCGTTTAAGGTTATCGGACGATAACTCCTTTTGCATTTGTCGGGCCATTCCCGAAGCAATCCACCAGCTTTGGTTGTAGCCGCGTTTCTTTTCCTTTTGCGGATGCAGCGGAACCGGACAAATCACATCTACGGTCGAAAAGTCGGGCGACTGCATTAAATCAATTCCAAAATGTTTCCCGATTTCTTCACCAAGTTCCTTCATCCCTTTGTATTTCAGGTTATGCAGTAAAGTCTGGTATTTACTTCCTTTACCGAAATAGAAAAACGAGGTGGCAAATTCGAGCTGCACCCTTCCGTAGAAAAGCTGTGCAACGCGGTTATCAGGCGTTAAATGGTAATTGGTCCGCGGGATATGATGCAGGCAGTGCAGACAAATCCACTGTTCCTGTTCAATAAGTTTATCGCCGCAAACCACGCAAAGTTTTGGAAAAAGCAATTCTGCCAGGTAATTTAAGGGTGGAAAATGCATCATTATAACTGCTAATTGGTTTTCTTTTAGATAATTGAACAGAAAGTTAAAGAAAATATTTGCAGAATAATCGGATTCAATAACATTTTTGCTCAGAATTTCAGTAGATTCATAATCGAAAACCTTTTCCCCATGTCATTGTTTATGCCTGAGTACAAAAGAATTCATAATTCTCTTGTAAATAAGAAGTTTAAGCATAATCTTTGTCGGGATCATTGGGAATCAAATTTTTAACTGTGATTATGGATAGTAGTATCAAAATAGTTGGGTATAATCTGACGGAAGATTCTGCATTTATGGATCGGCAAAATCACATGTCGCCATACCTAAAGGAAAGAATTCAGGAATTATATTTTGATCTCCAAAAAGGAAATGGGCCAGTCATATCCGAAATTCTCGCGTTGATCGAACGATTTCCCCAAAATCCGCAATTGAAAAACTACCTGAGTGTAGCTTACAATAACCTGGGTAACATCGAAAAAAGCGAAGAAGTAAACAACTGGATTTTAAAGGAACACCCCGATTATTTATTTGGGAAGTTAAACAAAGCTGCTGAATATTTTTACAGGGAAGAATACTACAGAATTCCTGATCTCCTTGGGAAAAACATGGAATTGAAGGAATTATATCCCGACCGTAAGGTCTTTCATCTTGGCGAGTTTACCAGTTTTACCAAGTTTGCCATTCAGTACTATTTCGAAACAGGTAATTTGGATGCGGCCAGATCAAGGTTGGACCTGATGCTCGATTTATTCCCGGATCACCAGGATACCCAGATTATTCAGGAATGGTACAATTCAAGACTCGCCGAAAAAGGATTAAAAATATTTGATGACGAAGAAACGATTGAAGCCGATCCGGCTGCCAGTACGTTTTCGGAACCACAATCCAGGGAAAATCCGGTATTTAAGCATCACGAAATCTATTGTTTGTACGAATTTGATCTGAGTATTCCAAAAGTATTTCTTGAAAACATCCTGGCTTTACCACGGAAATCATTAATTGCCGATTTGGAATTGGTCTTGAACGACAGCATTTCGAGGTACCGCTATTTTGAGGAACTGGACGAAAAGAAAAGCATTAGCGATGCGAACCTGACATTTCCGCTCCATGCCATTTTCCTGCTTGGCGAATTAAGAGCAAAAGAAAGTCTGCCTAAAATTCTTCATTTTTTATCCCTCGACAGTGACTTTCTCCTGTTTTGGTTAGGCGATCATAAAACGGAGTCGATGTTTGAACCGCTATACTATACGGGTGAATCGCAGCTTGAAAAATTAAAAAAATTCATGTTTAAGCCCGATATCGATACTTACGTTAAAACCTCATTGCTTACTGCTGTTCAGCAAGTGTATTTGTATCAGCCGCACCGGGTTAACGAAGTCGTTGGATGGTATGAAGATGTTATTGATTTCTTCGTTAAAAATGCGGAGAACAAACGAATCACCGACAGTGTTGTTCTAGCCTTTTTGATTTCGGACATTATGGAAATTAAAGAGAACCGGCTGTTACCCAAAATCTCGAAACTTTTTAACCGAAACAAGGTGAGCGAAGGCATTTGCGATGATATTCAGGCATTCAAAACCGAAATAAACAAAACCGGAAATATTTACGAAAACAAACGAGAACTGCTCGATATTTTCAAACGCTACCAGAGTGTTCTGGATACTTTTCTTTCCGACAACTATTTCTCGGCCAGTGAACTCTTAAGAAACTCCCCCATATTTCCTGAAGGACTGGAGAAGGAAGTTTACCCGAACATTGGACGCGACGATCCCTGCCCATGCGGAAGCGGAAAGAAATTCCAAAAATGTTGCATGAACCGCCTGAATTAAGGAAAAGAATTACCCGTTTTTTACATCAGCCCAACCTCAACCCGTCATTGCGAGTGACATCGCCCATTTGCGCGTCATTGCGAGTGACCGAAGGGAACGCGGCAATCTCACGATAATAAGGTTGTTTAGACATGTACCTAATATTTCTACTAAGGTTTGCTTAAAAAAATAAGGTTTTTAAACCTTAGTAGTAGTTTAGTGCATTTTGATTTTTCATGAATGTATCATGTAATTCAGCGACATTCCTTCTTCTGTTTTCTTATGTATTCCTTAGACTAATTTACCACTTAAAATGAATTTTTGCAAAACGGCAAATACCTGATTTGGTCACAGACAGCAATAGTTCGGGTAATTTTCCAAATTATAACCTACGAGAAAAAAAAGCCGGTTAGTTTCGTCCTTTAAAAATTCGCCAAGTTCTACTTCCAGTCATAGCTAATGCAATTATCCGACATTTTCGGAATTCCCGGGTAGCTTTAAAAGTTATCAAAGTCATTGATTCGATCAGAAAAAACGATTTAGTTAACCAATAAACTTGTCGAAATTTACCTTCCGGAAGTGCAAGTAGAATAATGAATTCCCGATTGTTTTTCACTAATATGTTGAATACAAATACAATAAATCACTTTTTTAACCCTATTATATTTATAATTTTCAATCGCACAACGAGGTGTTTAAAATTTTAAAATGGTTAGCTTTGGGATAAGTATTTATTATGCAAAGAGCACAGGACAAATTAACACTAAGGACAAGTATAAATCTGGCGAATTTTACTTCGAACTAAAAATATGTTCAATACACAAGCTTATTAAATCTTTGCGTGTGAATTATAGTTTCAAATAGATTTTCACCAGAACCAATGAATCAACTACCAAACCTTTTAATCGTTGACGATACTGAGCAAAATTTAGCTTTACTTGAGGTCGTTGTAAGAAAAGTCAGGGTCAATTTGATTAAGGCAACCAGCGGCCCGGAGGCGCTGGAAAAAACCCTCGGAGTTGAACTTGCACTTGCAATAATCGATGTCAGAATGCCCCAGATGGATGGTTTTGAATTAGCCAGAAAATTAAATGAAATCCGGCCAGATTCGAAGGTACCTATTATCTTTCTCACCGCAAACTATGACCATAGTGCTACTGAAGGATATGATTCCGGGGCAGTTGATTATATCTACAAACCGATGCACGCTCCGATATTGCTAAGTAAAATCAACGTTTTTCTTGACCTTTTTAATCAGAAGCAGATAATAGTCACGAATGTGGAACTGCTGAAAAAATCCACCGATGAGTTGATCCGGACCAATGAGGCCCTCAGGAAGCGGGAAGAAAAACTTCAGGCGCAGCAATTGTTCAACAAAGCCTTGCTGGACAGCATCCCAGGCATATTTTACCTTTATACTTATCCGGAATTAAGGATGGTAACATGGAACAAACAACATGAAACTCTTTTTGGCTTTGAGTCTGAAGAGATGGAAGGACGCCATGTACTCGAATGGCATTTGCCGGAAAACCATGATGAAGTTTTAAATTCACTGGACGGTTTTATGGATATGGGCCAGGCTGGGATTGAAGCAAACCTGTTGGCAAAAGATGGACATTCAATCCCATTCCTACTTACAGCAGTTAAATTCGAGAGCCAGGGACAAAATTATTTGATTGGTGTTGGCACCGATATAAGCGAGCAAAAACAAGCAGAGGTGGAGTTGCGCGTCAGTAAAACGATCCTGACCAAAGCACAACAAATAGCTCATGTGGGCAGTTGGGAGTACGATTACAAAAGCGACCGAATGAAGTGTTCGGATGAAACATTTCGGATCTTCGGATTTGAACCGGGAGAGGTAGAGCCAACTCTTGGTTTGTTTTATAATATGGTTCATCGGGCCGATTTTCAACTATTAATGGATAAAATTGAAGATGTAAGAAAGTTAAAGATCCCCTTAAGTATTGACCTGAGAATACTCTATTCCAACGGAGTGCAAAGATTTATACATGAACAGGCAGAAATCACTTTTGACTCAGACGGTTTGCCAGTTAAATGGATTGGAACGGTACATGATATTACCCAAAGAAAAAACACCGAAGAGGAACTCCAAAAGTCTTTGGAGCAACTGCATCAATTGTCCAAACACATCGAACAAGCCAGAGAGAGTGAAAGATTAAACATTGCAAGAGATTTACATGATGACCTGGGGCAGGCACTTACTGCGGTGAAAATTGATTTGGGAATAATCAAACAAAATGTTTCCGGCAACGAGGTAATTCAAAAAATCAATGCGGTATCAACTCTTGTTGGCGAAACAATTAAGACTGTTCAGCGGCTTACCTCCCAGTTAAGACCTGAGATTATCGATGATCTTGGTCTTCATGCAGCGATAAAATGGTACACCAAAGAATTTGCACAACGAAACGGAATCGAAATTGATCTCGATATGGATTCCGGGATACCCACTTCTCCGGATGATTCTCTTATACTCTTCCGGATTATGCAGGAATCACTTACAAATATCTCCAGACATTCAGGAGCTAATCACATTGATATCAAGCTAATTGAAGAAGATGGTATGGTCAATTTCAGGATTTCTGATGATGGAGTAGGAATCACTGAAAACGAAATAAATTCGAAAAAATCATTTGGTATTATTGGTATGAAGGAAAGAGCCTCTTCGTTAGCCGGCACTTGTGATATTTACAGCGAAAATGGCAATGGAACTATAATAAACCTTATCTTTCCATTAAATAAAATGGAGGCATGAAGGTATTAATTTGTGATGATCACAAAATCGTTCGGGATGGTCTCAGGCAGATACTTCAACAACTTCATGGAGTAACTTTAATCAGCGAAGCTGGTGATGGCAACGAAGCGCTTGAACTTTTAAAAAGAGATGTTTTTGATATTCTGTTACTTGACATATCATTGCCTGATATAAGTGGCCTGGAGGTTCTTCAACTGGTCAAAAAAAGGTGGCCGTCAGTAAATGTCCTGATGCTTAGCATGCTACCCCAGGAACAATACGCCATACGTGCACTTAAATTTAAAGCTTCGGGTTATCTGACTAAAAATACTGCTTCGGAAGAATTGCTGCTGGCCGTAAAAAAAGTGTCGGAGGGTGGAAAATACATTTCACAATCACTCGCTGAAAGTCTGGCGATTAATCTTGACAAAGATGACTACCATCAAAAACACGATATTCTGTCATCCCGTGAATTCGAGATTATGATCAAAATTGCAAATGGAAAATCTCTTCAGGAAATCGGAAATGAACTCTTTATCTCAGTTAAAACAGTAAGTACATACAGAAGCCGGATTATGGAGAAAATGGAACTGTGCAGAAATACAGAACTCACCAGGTACTGTATTGAAAATAAGCTGATATAGATTTCGATTACCTCTTTCCGGAATCTCCCGGATTGATTAACTACAAATTACTTCCCAATCTTTTATTCCTTGTTAACGTCATTCCATGTAGGAATTTTCCTACATGAATTTCGTCATTATCCTACAATCCAGCTGGTATAGGTTTAATATTTTCGTTGAATCAATAAAACCTGTTTCATTGTGAGAATAGTAATAGCAGATGATTCAACTTTAATTCGCGACAGATTGCAGAATATGTTGTGTGCTTTAAGCCATGTAGAGGTTGTGGGAACATTCGATAATGGAACTGATACCCTTAAGGCTTTACAAACGCTGAAACCTGATCTGGCAATCATTGATATAAAAATGCCCGGATTGAGCGGGCTGGAAGTATTAAATGAAATCCGCAAAGAGAATAAAACGCTCCAATTTATCATCCTTACTTTTCATGCAACCGATTTTTACAGACAGTTGGCTATTGAAGCGGGAGCTGATTATTTTTTTTCGAAGGCAGATGATTATGAAAAAATTGAAACGACAGTAGAAGAATTAATGAAAAACAAATGATGAAAATTGATCGGAAGAACATTCCATGGGCAACGGCTTAACAGCACTTATTTGAGAAACGTTTGCCCGGTATCCAGGCGGTACTTCGGCTGAAGATATTATTTAAAGCATTATTATAAAATTTATAAATAACCAAAATGCAAAATTATGACGAATAATTTTACCTTGAAAAAATCAACTTTTTTTCGTGTCCGGAAGCCAGTGGCTTTGGCGTTGTTTTTTTATTTGCTGACACTGTTTACTTTGCCCGCTCAGGCTCAGGCCCCGGTGGTCACAAATTCGGCAACTTACGATGTCTTTATGAACCTTGATCCGACACAAGGCATCGATCCAACCAACTTTGCAACCGACGTATCGGGCTACCTTGATGTTATGGGTGCAGCCTCAGGCTCGTATCGGCTCAATACCTCGGCAGTGACTCTTGACCCCACCGATGTTGCCAAATGGGACGTTTATGACCATTACGACACTCAGTGGTATGCCAATCAGGCTGCGTGGTCAGCTTCGCCCGGTGGTTTTAATAACGGTAACATTCCGGGAAATTGGTATTATTATGGTGTTAGTGATGCATATGGAGGATTAAATAGTAAAATAACCATTAAGGAGCTGCTCGATGGAAATGGAACCTGGGGGCAAACCGGTAGGCTTCAATCTCATATCTACCCATACGTAGAAAACGGTAAACCCTCCATGCAATTTTATGGCTACAGCGCCATTGGGGCTGCCGACTTCTTGTATTATCCTGCAGATGTTGCCTCTACAAAAACTGTTAAATTTGATGTTGATGCACAATTAATTTCTACCCATACACTGATAGCAGCCGGCTTTCTGATCAATGGAGGCACTAGCGGCACTGGCGCTTCAAAAACTATCAGTGGACACCTGCTGCTTATGAATGCTAGTCTAACCAGTGTCAACATCTATAAGCTTAACAATGTGAATGTTGATGCTCTTCATCTTTCTGGAGCCGGTGCACTTGGCACATTAGTTGCAACATATAATTCTCCCCTTCCCTCAAAAAGCCATATTGAGCTGAATATAACAAGTACGTCTGTAACAGCAACTATACAGCAGCTGGACGGAAGCGGAAATCTTACAGGATCACCGAGTACTATGTTTAACTCGCAAACTCTTACCAACACCGGTTTCGGTGGGTTCGGTCCATTTGTGTTATATTCAGGTCATGGTTGCACTAGCGGTACTGCATTTCGCTATTCCAATATCGAAATGGCATTTGGTGGTGTGCTTTCCGGCAATTCTTCGCTTGAGTCGTACCAATATGCCGAATATCTCGACAACAGTACAAATCGCTTTTTTGTCAACCTTACGAATACCTCTGCAACTAATTATGAAAGTTCTTCCAATGATGTGGACAATGCGTATCTCACCCGAATGAAAGAGGACGGTGCCATATTGATTACAGACGAAAGCACAGGCACTTATCTTCCTGGCACCCTCAATGAGAATATAAAAAATACTATGGATGAACCTACGGACGCCATTGTTGCTGCAGCATTAAGCTTATCCGACCTTAGTGGTTTAACTTCAGCGCAACAACTTGCGGCAAAGGTGGCATATCTGATTTTAAATACCACTCTTGGAGCGTACGGAACCATTGAAGTACCTGTTACTACAGCTGTTGCGTCGCTCTACCTCATGGATGGCCCGGGAACAGATGAAGTCTGGACAGGCGCTAATCAGGTCAACGAGATCAGATCCTGGCTGGTTAGCGGTACCAGTATAGACATTTATCTTAATCCTGATAACAGCGTAAACGCCACCGTGCCCACCGTGCTGACCCCAACATACACATTGACAGACCCAAGTGGTACGAAAACGACCATAACAACATCAGTTGATGGCAACGGAAAATTATATTGTACTTTTCCGAAAACATCCGCAGTAGGGGAATACTCTGTTACACTTAGCTACGCGACTGGAGGAAGTATTACATCTACGGTTCCTTCATCTGCAACATTCGATTATCTTCCGGTCCCCCCTCTTGACGGCATGCCAGATATTAGTGGTACAATGAAATACGGGCAAATACTGACAGTTACGCCTAACATCACCAACAACACAGGCACACTTTCCTTTCAATGGAAAGCAAACGGCATCAATATAAGTGGTGCAACAGGTAACACTTATACACTTACAGCAAACGAAGTTGGCAAACCCATTTCTTGCGATATTACAAGCGATGTAGAGTCAGGAACGCTAAATGCTACAGCATCAGGAACTGTGGCGAAAATCACACTAACGGCAACTGTTTCGGCTGTAAACAGCAAAACATACGACGGAACGACAGCCACCACTGGTGGTACTATTTCATTTTCTGGCATGGTGAACAGCGAAAACCTGACCTATAATTCTACAATAGTTTGGACAAGCGTGAATGTTGGCACAGGAACGATTAACGTGTCAGGTGTAAATCTGACAAGCTTAACAGACAGATATGATTTGTCTGTTACATCTTTAAGCGATGTGATCCCAGGCAATAACGCGACTATCAGCACCAAAGCCACGCCGACTGTCAGCGTTTACCCCACTGCGGACGCGATTACCTACGGTCAGACGCTTGAAAATTCGACTCTAACCACAAGCAGCGCGGTAGTAAACGGGGTTGGCGGATCAATTACAGGAGGTTATGTATGGAAAACTTCAGCGACACAACCGACTTTAGCCGGTACCTTTACAACAGCGACTGTCACTTTTACACCAGACAATACGACCAATTACAACAGCATTGATTTCAACATCAGTGTGACGGTCTCAAAGGCAATGCTGACCGTTACCGCGTATGCTCAGACCAAAGTTTACGGCGAAGCAAACCCATCATTGACTTTCGAATACAGCGGATGGCAAAACACAGACGGTGTTGCAGACCTGACAACTGCTCCAACGGCAAATACATTACTGGACGAAACGACTGGTGTTGGTATTCATACCGATGCAATCACCGTTGACGGTGGAGTGGATGAAAACTATGATTTCACCTATGAATTTGCTGACCTAACGATCACAAAAGCCATGCTGACCGTTACCGCTGAAGCCAAGACCAAAGTTTATGGTGAAGCAAACCCATCATTGACTTTCCAATACAGCGGATGGCAGAACTTAGATGACGCCACCGACCTGTCATCAGTTCCAACTGCCAGTACAATACTGGATGAAACAACTGGTGCCGGCCTCCATACCGATGCAATCACCGTTGCCGGCGGAGTGGATGAAAACTACGACTTCGACTATGAATTTGCTGGCCTAACAATCACAAAAGCCATACTGACCGTTACCGCTAATGCTCAGTCCAAAGTTTACGGCGAAGCAAACCCATCATTGATTTTCCATTACAATGGTTGGGTGAAGGGAGTGGAAACAATAGATACTCCGCCGGCTATCTCTACAACGGTTACTTCAACAACTGAAGTTGGCACATACACCGGAATAATAACGCTTTCAGGAGGATCAGACAATAATTATTCGTTCAGTTTTGTGTCTGGTGGTTTTGAAGTAACAAAAGCCATGCTTACTGTTGAAGCAGATTCACAGACTAAGGTATACGGTAGCGCCAATCCAACCTTAACATTTAGTTACAGCGGATGGAAAAACACCGACAGTGAAGCCACATTGGATACCAAACCCACTTCAGAAACAACAGTTGATGTGTTAACTTCTGTCGGAACCTACACAAATGTAATTACTGTTTCCGGCGGTCTAGATAGAAATTACAACTTTACTTATGTGCCAGCTGATTTTGAAGTAACAAAAGCACTTTTAACAATTGGTGCAGAGGCACAAAATAAAGTTTACGACGGTACCAATAATGCAACTGTTACAGGGGAACTAGTCGGGGTACTAAATGGTGATATTGTTTCTCTTAGCTTAGGTTCAGCTTATTTCGAGAACAAGAATGCAGGAAATGACAAAGGTGTAACCGTTACTGGTTCATCAATTTCAGGAGCTGGCACCGAAAATTACACACTAAAAGAAGTTTCCGGCCTCAAAGCAGACATTACCCCAAAGCAGTTGACAATCACAAACACTTCAGTTGTAACAAACAAGATGTTTGATAATGCGACAACTGCCATTGTAGAAAATGCAGGAGTCCTGCAAGGCCTTGAAACTGCGGATGCAAGTTCTGTGGATGTTTCAGCCATTGCAAATTACGATGATGCAGCAGTTGGCAAGGACATCGTAATTACGACCGTTTTCACGATTAGCGGAAGTGCAGCCAGTAATTATATCAAACCATCCGATTTAATCATTACAAATGCAAAAATTTCGGACAAAGTAAGTTTATCTGAGGCTTTAGAAGTTCCGGTAATGGGTGAATGTCAGGGAGAAGATTTATTTATAGGATACCAAATTCTTAAAGGTACCCCTACAGATTACCAGATTACTTATGATGCTGCGGCTTTGGCTGCCGGTTTCATAAACACCGGCTATTTACCACTGCCTTCATCACTAAATCAGGACAAGCTTTATATCCCCGTTCCTGCAAATATGGTTGAGGGAGTTTATACCGCTAATTTGCAATTCCGAAATGAATTGAATAATGAAAGTCCTGTTTATCACCTTGAATTCACGATTAAACTTTCCAAAAATTACATCGTGAAAAAATTTGATGATGTTATCCTGTGTGACAACAGTTCAAATCAATTCACGGAGTATCAATGGTATAAAGATGGTCAGCCAATTCCGGGTGCAACTGGTCAGTTCTATAATGAATTATCTGGTTTGGATGGTGTATATTCCATTCAGGTGGGTACCAAAGAAGGCGCAATATTGTTTTCTTGCGAGCAGGAATATCATACTCCAAAAAACAAAAACGCAACGATTAGTGCTTATCCAAATCCGGCAAGAAGTTCTGAACCTTTTACTGTAAAAGTAACTAACCTCAACGATCAGGATTTAAGAGGAGCTGTTATGAGAATTTATAATCTTCAGGGATCACTGGTTCAAACCATTAATGAGGTAAGACAGGTAAATTCGGTCAAGCTGCCATTTGGGGAATACATTGGAACGGTAATTACATCTGACCAAAAGAGGTTCACATACAAAATCACAATTATAAATTTTTAAAAACAAAAAACCGTCATCAGTGATTTAAAATCTAAAATCCTGATGACGGCTCAATAAAAAGAAAAATGAAAAAATTACTATTCATAAGTTTACTTATTTTGGGAATAGGGGCATTACAGGCACAGGAAAAGTCTCAGTCATTATACTTCAATATAGGAAGTGGTTTTCATAATCTCAAATACGACCTTCAAAACGGAACGCACGAAAGCAGCATGGGTTACACTTTCAATCTCGGGTATAATTATTTTTTTTCAAAGAATTGGGGATTTGGAGCCGGACTAGGGCTTGAGTCCTTTAACTCGAAAGCCACGCTCAATTATCAAACAAGTAAGTCTTCAGCAGATACCGATGGTGAATCGTTTGAATTCCGCACACAATACACTGATTGGCAGGAAAAACAAAGTATTTTATTACTCGACATTCCTCTTAGTTTTATTTACCAAAAACAAATAAATGAACAATTTCAATTTCAATTTTCGATCGGGCCAAAAGTATCGTTTGCTGTTCAGTCCAATTATAAAACAGCAGGAGGTACGATTGAAACTATAGGATATTATCCTCAATACAATGTAGTTTTGTCTGATTTACCTCAGCACAACTTTACTACGTTGACCAGTTTTCCAAAAAATGACACGAGTCTGAATCCTGTTGTATCGGCCTATAGCAATTTAGGCGGTTTGTATAAATTAAATAATAGTATGGATCTTTATGCCGGAGTGTATATAGACTATGGCCTGTCTAATATGATTGATGCACAAAACAAATCCCTGTATCAGGAAGATGGAGTTTACAATGGCATATTTTCTTCCGATTTGACAAAGAACGTAAAGCAATTTTCTTTCGGTTTTAAGATTGGAATAAACTTGAATTTAGGAGATAAAGAAGCAACTGAATAACGAATCCCGGGTAATCTTCAGAGTATATGCCGGGAAAATTCAATGCCAGGATTCCTTCTATTTAAGAATACATCTTTGCAGATAATTTTTGACTAACAGTTCAGAATTCGGTTAGCAGTAGAAAACTACGAGCGAAATGGGTATGCATGTAAATCCTGGACCTACTTAGAATTGCCACTAACAGATGGATTTTTGTGGTGTGTAAAACTTTTGAGAGTTAAGCTACCTTTGAGGATGTTAGAAGATGACCAGCTTTCATACTTGAATCAGATCAAAAATTAGTCGTGCCTTACAATGATTAACGAAGCGGGAAAGTTCAAAATAAATAGTCAAGTCAACAGTAGGTGATTGGGATATACAATCAATTGGTAATCAATGTACTCCATCAAAGGCGCGTTTTAGTGGCAGTTAATAAAAGATGAAGTACTTCAGGCCTAAAAATGTTATACTTTTCCTTGTGTTATATTCTCAACGGTAACCGTTTCAACTGTGGTACGAGATCCTGTGACAGAAAAACTGATTTGAAAATCCGAAGCCTGTAATTTACATATCAATAATAATATGAAGAAGATCTGGCAGATGGCATCAGAATTAAAATAAACAGCATCAAAATCCGACGCCTAGGATTATCAAGAGAAAAATAAGGTATAATTATTCTTTTTTATCCACTTTTATTTTCATTTAGAAACTTTGATTGTTGTACCTATGTTGTACCCACATAAAAAAAAACAAGCCTTTCATTTCTGAAAGGCTTGTTTTTAAAGGGTGGGCCCACCTGGGCTTGAACCAGGGACCACCTGATTATGAGTCAGGTGCTCTAACCAACTGAGCTATAGGCCCTAAAATATTGTATTTTTCCCCTGATCTAATTTTGCATTTTCAGGAAAAAAGAACTTGTTTTTTCGGAGTGCAAGTTTACAGAATTCATTGATATTTCACAAGAGAAATAATCAAATTTATTGTGATTCATTTTCAGCATCAATAATTGGCTCCACATCAGTTCCGGGTTCTTCCGTTGAATCTTCATTTCCTTTAACCTCAAGACTATTAAATTGTTTGCGGTAAAAGAGTATGATAGAAAAAATACCAATTGAAATGGATGAATCGGCCACATTAAAAACCGGACGGAAAAACTGGAAATCACTTCCTCCGAAATAGGGCAACCAGTCAGGATAAACACCTGAAAACAGTGGGAAGTAAAACATGTCCACAACCCGGCCATGGAGAAATGTAGCATAACCGCCACCTTTGGGAAATAAAGCTGAAACCTGTCCGTAACTGTCGCTGAAAATAAGACCGTAAAAAGCACTGTCGATGATATTACCAACCGCACCGGCAAAGATTAAGGAAACACAGGCAATGAACCCCATAGGGATGTCTTTCTTAACCATTTTAAGGATATACCAACCAATTCCAACTACTGCAATTACTCTAAACAGACTTAGGAAAATCTTCCCATAATCGCCTCCAAACTCAAATCCAAAGGCCATCCCATTGTTTTCAACAAAATGGATCATAAACCAATTTCCAAGAACAGAGAATTCTTCACCCAGAGTCATGTTTGTTTTAATCCAGACCTTAAGAATCTGGTCGATAAGCAAAACCAGGACAACAATGAGTATTGATTTTTTTAATTTTGACATCTTCGTTTATTATAAAAAAAATGATTGGAAGAATAACTCCTCCAATCATGAAATGCGATATCTAATGCGTTTTATTTTTGATTATTTTTAGCATCAATGCTGAGCGTAGCATGAGGTACTGCACGCAGACGTTCCTTCGAAATCAGCTTACCTGTTTCACGGCAAATACCGTATGTTTTATTCTCAATACGCACCAAAGCAGCATGCAAATACTGAATAAATTTTTGCTGACGCTGAGCCAGTTTGCCTGCTTCTTCTTTCGAGAGTGTGGCAGCCCCTTCTTCCAACACTTTAAATGTTGGTGAAGTATCCTGAGTATCATTACCATCGCTCTGAGTTATGGAGCTCTTGTACATCACAAAGTCCTTTTGAGCTTTTTCGAGTTTTTCAAGAATTATTGCTTTAAATTCCTGTAACTCTTCATCCGAATATCTGTTTTTTTCACTCATAACTTTAAAGCTTTAGTTGCTTGCCTTTTTCTGGTTTTTAACACCTGTCCCAGAGTCTAAAAGTATAAAAATATTTCGATTTCAAACACGCTGTTAAGCATTCCCGAATAGTACTGCATTATGATTTTCGAAGTACCAGAAGCCTTGCCTCAACATCGGTATCAATATCAACCAACTGCGAATTTTCATTTTCAAGCTGATCAACCATAACCAATTCAGAAGCAAGAGTTTGATTACTTATATATTCCTTGAAATTCTCTACAGCATCATTATAAAATTCATGCTTTTGAATTTTCAGAACAATTCGGTCCGTTACTTCAAAATCACTGTCTTTTCTGATATTCTGAATCTTATTAATGAATTCACGGGCAATTCCTTCCTGTTTCAGTTCTTCTGTCAAATTAATATCAAGAGCAATGGTCAAACCACCTTCGCTTGCAACCAGCCATCCCGGTATATCTTCGGTCTGAATTTCAACATCCTCAAGACTTATCGAAATCAGTTCTCCATTGATATTTAAATCATAAGCACCGGTTTTTTCCAGCTTACTGATATCTTCCTGGCTAAAACCAACGATTTCACCAGCAATTTGTTTCATCAGTTTGCCAAATTTTGGCCCCAGGGTTTTAAAGTTCGCTTTTATCTTTTTACTGATGATTCCGGCAGCATCAGTCAGGTATTCAACCTCTTTTACGTTAACTTCAGAAAGAATGATATTTTTAACCGCATCGAATTGTTCCTGAAATTCCTTGTTCAGAACAGGAACCATGATTTTAGCCAGAGGTTGGCGAACTTTTAATTTTTCTTTCCGGCGAAGTCCTAAAATCATTGACGAAGCTTTTTGAGCCAAAGACATTTTAAATTCCAGATCTCCGTTGATCATTGAATCATCACAAACAGGAAAATCTGCCAGATGAACGCTTTGATCGGTTTCTTTTCCGGTAATTTTATTCAGATCTGTATACAATAAGTCAGCATAAAAAGGTGCAAGTGGTGCCGAAAGCTTAGCTATGGTATTCAGACAGGTATAAAGAGTCTGGTATGCCGAGATCTTTTCTTTATCGTATGTACCACCCCAGTAACGTCTGCGGCTCAAACGAACAAACCAGTTGCTCAGGTTTTCTGAAACAAATTCGGAAATAGCACGTCCGGCGCGGGTTGGCTCGTAATTTTCGAGACTCTCTCCCACTTCTTTAACCAATGTATTGAGTAACGAAATTATCCAACGATCGAGTTCTGGTCGTTCAGAAACCGGAATTTCATCCTCAGCATAGGTAAATTTATCGATGTTGGCATACATCGCAAAGAAATTGTACGTATTGTATAGTGTACCGAAAAACTTGCGTTTTACTTCATCAACTCCGGCAATATCAAATTTCAGATTATCCCAGGGCTGCGAGTTGGTTAACATGTACCAGCGCAACGGATCGGAACCATTTTCGTCGATGGCTGCAAACGGCTCAACAGCATTACCGAGACGTTTCGACATTTTGTTGCCGCTTTTATCGAGTACCAGCCCGTTTGAAATGATATTCTTAAAAGCCACCGATTCGTTAATCATGGTTGAAATGGCGTGCAGTGTAAAGAACCAGCCACGGGTCTGATCAACACCTTCAGCAATAAAATCAGCTGGAAAAACCTCGTTAAACTTTTCTTTATTTTCGAAAGGAAAATGTCGTTGAGCAAAAGGCATGGCACCGGAGTCGAACCAAACATCAATCAGGTCAGCTTCCCGGAACATCTTATTTCCACTGGCTGAAACAAGGAAAATATCATCAACAAACGGTCTGTGCAGATCAATCTTATCGTAGTTTTCCTTCGAATTATTTCCTGTTTCAAAACCGCTGTAGATATTTTTTTCCATGAAACCGGCAGCAACTGCCGCATCAATTTCATTCATCAGCTCTTCGGTTGATCCAACGCATTTAATTTCAGTACCATCTTCTGTTCTCCAGATAGGAAGCGGAGTTCCCCAGAAACGAGAACGGCTTAAATTCCAGTCAACCAGATTTTCGAGCCAGTTGCCAAAACGTCCGGTTCCGGTTGATGCCGGTTTCCAGTTAATGGTATTATTAAGGGCGATCATTTTATCTTTTACCGCCGTTGTTTTGATAAACCATGAATCGAGCGGATAATAAAGGATTGGCTTATCTGTTCGCCAGCAATGCGGATAAGAGTGGACGTGTTTTTCCACCTTAAAAGCTTTGTTTTCCTTTTTCAACATCACGCAGATATCAATGTCTACCGTTGAATCATCTTCGGTTAGCTTTTCATCGTATTCGTTCTTAACATATCTGCCAGCAAATTCAGTATATTTTTCCAGATTTACGTATTCTGCAACAAAAGCCGGATCCATATTTTCGATCAGGAAAAAACGTCCGTTACGGTCTACAAGTGGCTGGCGTTTAACTTCTTTATCGTCTACAATCAATGGCGCAATTCCGTGCTGTTTGGCAACCCGGTCATCATCGGCACCAAATGTAGGCGCGATATGTACAATCCCGGTTCCATCTTCGGTAGTCACAAAATCGCCGGTAATCACACGAAAAGCATCACCTTTCGGTTTTACCCAGTTGATAAGCTGCTCGTAGTTTATTCCTTCCAGTTCTGTTCCGGCATATTCGGCCAAAACGCGGTAAGGGATTTTTTTGTCGCCTGTCTGATAATCCTCCATCAGAAGTTCCGCATTTTTCGGATCAAAATGAGCGGCAAGCAGATTTTTCGCCAGAATTAAAGTAACAGGCTCTCCGGTATATGGATTAAACGATCTTACTTTTACATAGGTTATTTTCGGACCTACGCATAATGCCGTGTTTGATGGCAATGTCCAGGGTGTAGTTGTCCAGGCCAGAAAATACAAGTCGGTTTCAACATTTTCGAATAGAAATGCCGATTTTGCATTTTGAATCGCTTTAAACTGAGCAACTGCGGTTGTGTCTTTCACATCGCGGTAACAACCGGGTTGATTTAGTTCGTGTGAGCTAAGTCCTGTTCCGGCAGCAGGCGAAAATGGCTGAATGGTATATCCTTTATAAAGTAAATTCTTTTCGAAAAGTTGTTTCAGCAACCACCATACAGTCTCGATGTAGCGGTTGTCGTAGGTGATATAAGGATCGTCCATATTCACCCAGTAACCCATCTGACGTGTTAACTCTTCCCATTCGCGGGTATATTTCATTACCTCGGTACGACAGGCAGCATTGTATTCGGCAACACTTATCTTTTTACCGATATCGTCTTTTGTGATTCCAAGCGATTTTTCAACGCCTAATTCTACGGGCAAACCATGTGTATCCCAGCCAGCTTTACGATGAACGCGAAATCCTTTCATTGTTTTATAGCGGCAGAAAGTGTCTTTAATGGCACGGGCCATTACATGGTGAATTCCCGGCATTCCGTTAGCCGAAGGTGGTCCTTCATAAAAAACAAAGGTTGGCTGACCTTCGCGGGTCGAAATACTTTTATGAAATGTATCATCCTCTTCCCATCTTTTCAATACATCCTTATTGATTTGAGAGAGGTCTAATTGCTTGTATACCTGAAATTTATTACTCATCGAAACCTATATTATAGCCCTGATTTTTAAAAGGTACAAATATAGGAAAAATTGGGAATGGAATTTCAATGAGCCAACCACCTTTGGTAAAAGGCTGAATTGCAATAATAAATTAATATTCAGGAAGCTTTTTACAATTTAAAATACAGAAGAAATCAGGAAGGAAAAATCGAAAAACAGCAATTTGATTGTTCTTAAAATGCAGGAAAGATTAAAAACCTTGAATTTTCAAAAGGGTCAAAGTAGAATTACTAACTGAATCATTATCTTTGCCGATCAATTCAATAACATGAATGAAATGTTAGAAAAAATAAAGGCACTAAAAGCTGAAATTGAACAGGCTTCGGTTTCGGCTAAAGAGGAAGTAGAAGAGCTACGTATTAAATATATCAGTAAAAAAGGACTGGTCGGACAGCTTTTTAATGAGTTCAAGGATGTTCCTGCTGAAATTAAGAAGGAAGTTGGACAGGCAATTAACGAGCTGAAAGAGTTTGCTGCCAATAAAATCAATGAACTAAAAGATAACTTTGAGTCTGCCGATCAAGGCGCTTCAGGACTCGATATGACTATGCCGGGAGAACCAATGCGGCTGGGAAGCAGGCATCCGTTATCGATCGTTAAAAATGAAATGATCGAGATTTTTACCCGTCTTGGTTTTACCATTGCTGAAGGACCCGAAATTGAAGACGACTGGCATGTATTTTCGGCTCTGAATTTTCCGCCGGAACATCCTGCCCGCGATATGCAGGATACCTTCTTCATCGAAAAAGATCCTGATGTATTGCTACGGACACATACTTCCAGTGTACAAATCCGCGTAATGGAAAAAACCCAACCGCCAATCCGCGCTATTTTTCCAGGGCGTGTATTCCGGAACGAAGCCATTTCAGCGCGTTCACATTGTATTTTCCACCAGATTGAAGGATTGTATGTTGACGAAAACGTATCGTTTGCTGACCTGAAACAAACTCTGCTGTATTTTGCGCGTGAACTTTTCGGCGAAAAATCGCAGATACGTTTGCGTCCTTCTTACTTTCCATTTACCGAACCTTCGGCCGAAATGGATGTAAGCTGTTCTATCTGTGGAGGCGAAGGCTGTAACGTGTGTAAATACACCGGCTGGCTCGAAATTCTGGGTTGCGGAATGGTTGATCCGAATGTTCTGGAGGCTTGCAACATCGACAGTAAAAAATACACTGGTTTTGCTTTCGGAATGGGAATTGAACGCATCACCATGCTGAAATACGGAATCAAAGACATTCGTCATTTCTTCGAAAACGATGTGCGGTTCCTGAAACAATTTGAATCAGCAAATTAAGAAATTACACCAATCACGGATACAGAATCCCGGCCTTTTGAAGGACCGGGATTTTTTATTTTTAGTTGTTTGTCTCATTTCTCCTGCGGGACAATTCACCCTTTAGTCGATAAAAACTGACAGTTCCTCTATTTTATAATTAGGATATGATGTGTTGTATTTAGCTTTGAATCAAATTAAAATTTCAAAACATGAAAACAACAGTGAAACAATTAGCAACAGGAACATTTTTAGCACTTTTATTATTAGTCGTAAATGTTAACGCAGAGGGAACAGAAACGAAAATCCCAGTCAGCGAAAGTATCGAGACTACACTTCATTTGGAAAAATGGATGACAGATGCAACATTCTGGAATACAAATTCTGAAATGTTTACAGAATTGGTTCAGGAAACTGAATTGGAACTTGAAAGTTGGATGATTAATGACACAACATGGGATGCAAATAACTTGAATAAAGATCCAAAATCAAAAATTGAAGCCTGGATGCTAAATGAAAGTTATTGGAAATAGTTTAAAATAAACTTCAGTACTGTTTTCATCACAACCTTATTTTGTGACCTTTACATTTCAGAAATATTGAAACCTGAAGATATAAAACCATAAAGGATGAAAATAAATTCCATAAGTTCCATTAGGTACATTTTGCTTGTGTTGCTAATTGCCGGAAATTTTGGCCAAAGCCAAAACCTGATGGCTCAATCAATTTCAAATTCAGCATGGGGTTTTTCCGAATTTATTAAACCGGCTGAAAATCCAATTCTAGGAGCCGACACCACCAAAACATTTTTCTGTCCGGTAAAGCAAAAAGAAATCAAATGGCAGCGTGCGGATGTATTTAATCCCGGTGCAATTGTTTTTCAGGATAAAGTTTACCTACTAACCCGTTGCGAAGATAATCCTAAGGCCATTTTAGGTGGCCGTACCTCGCGTATTGGCCTGGCATCAAGCACCGATGGAATTCATTTTGAATACGATGACAAACCGGTATTGTATCCGGATACCGATGAGTTTGCAAAATACGATCATATGGGAGGATGCGAAGATCCGCGTGTCGTTCAGTCTGCAGAAGGACTTTTTGTGATGCTTTATACCAGCTGGAACTATGATACACCAAGACTTTCAGTAGCAACATCAACAGATTTAAAAAAATGGCAAAAGAAAGGTCCTGCATTTGCAAAAGCCTATGACGGAAAATTTCTGAACGTAGCAACGAAATCGGGATCTATTGTTACCCAAATGAAAAGTGGCCTTCCGGTTGTGGCAAAATTCAAAGGGAAATACTACATGTACTGGGGTGAAAACAGGGTTAACCTGGCTATTTCAGATAACCTGACAGACTGGTACCCGACAATTGATGAAAAAGGGAACCTGAAGGAAGTAATTGTTCCACGCGATGGTTTTTTCGACAGTGCACTCACCGAATGCGGGCCACCGGCAATAGTAACCGACGAAGGAATTCTGCTGATGTACAACGGGAAAAACTCCGACGGAGAAAATGCTGATCCCAAATTACCGAAAGGTACCTATTCTGTAGGTCAGGTTTTACTCGATACCAACAATCCACAGAAAGTTTTACAACGATCGGATACCTGCATTTTAAAACCAGATCTGCCTCACGAATTAACAGGTCAATATAAAGCCGGAACCGTTTTTAGCGAGGGTTTGGTGTATTTCAAAAAGAAATGGTACTTGTATTATGGCACCGCCGATTCGTTTGTTGGTGTTGCAATCAGCGATAATAAGCTAAAAACAAACTAATCAACCAATCCTTCGAAACAGCCTTTTATTGGTTACGCATGGAAAACCAGAATAGGCGTTTGTGAATGCAATACCAGTTTGCGCGCAATACTCGGATTGAAAAACCGGGTAAGTAAATTTCTCCGGTGGGTAGTCAGTGCCAATACATCAATTTGGTTTTCCTGAATAAAACGATCAATTGCCACAGGTAAATCCTTATTATGGATCAGGCGGCAATCGAAAGCTGCGTAAGGATACTTTTCGCACAATGCTTCACGCATTCCTTCTAGCATAGCATCATCAAGTTTAGCATCGTTTCCCTGATTTATATGTAAACAGATTACTTTGCACTCGAATGGTTTCACGAGTTTGAGCAACTTATCCAATGCAATAAAATCATGTTCTTCGAAATTTGTGGCATATACAACCGTTTTGAAATTATCAAGCCAGTTTTTGGGTGTACTATCCGGAATAGCCAATACCGGTACTTTAGTATTAAAAATTACGCCTGCGGTTGTCGATCCAATAAGGTCATCTATTTGAGCATCACCACCACGAATACCCATAACCACCATTTTCGGAGGATGAATCTGGATATAGGAAAGAATATCATCATCGGCTTCGCCAACCTTTACAATGTATTCCGGTTTAGCTTTTTTCCACCGGGTTTTATCGATTAATTTATTCAGCGTCACTAAAAATTCTTCAAATTTCTGATTCGTACGCTTTTCCGTCATTTCATAATTCAGAAACAGAGCCGAATCGTACACAATAACATCCGAATAAGGAATGGTTAAAAATTCAGGACGAGGACTCGAATGATACAACACCATTTTCGATCCAAGCTTTTCAGCAATATCGAACCCGACTAAAGCTGCTTTTATCGAATATTCAGAAAAATCGATGGGAACCAAAACATAGTTTTCACGTTTCGAGTTGTAACTGGATGTGTTTCCAAGCATTCTCTCAAGTATTGGAAAAGCCTGCCGGGCATCATTTTCCAGAATGCGTATCCGAACACCGGTATCCATAGCATCCTGAAGAAAATCTACATTCTCAAGAAAACATTCTATTCCTTCAGTTTCAAGTAAAGAACGCAAAATCTCAGCTTTTGAATAAGGTAAAGAAGCGAGGGTGATCAGATTATCTTCCATAACATCCAGAATTAAGGTTTATCTTTCAATTCCTAATTCGAAAAATACAAGTTAAGGTTACTAAAACATGCCATATTTTTATATGTATATCCACAAATTTACCTAAGGTCATACCAAGAAGTCTTTTAATGGTCATTTGATAGTCAAAAAAGTTATTATGAAACGGTAAATGACAACAGAATGACTATGAATGACAATAATTGACTTCCGTAAAAAGCAATTATGTAAACAAACGAACAACCATTTATTTATATATTTTCGGTTTTGCAACCTTCATTCATCTCTTCAGGATATTGAATCCGTTAAATACAATAAAAAAAGCCTGCCCTATGTGGACAAGCTTCTTCATTAACCAACCTAAACCCCTTAAGCCTATTTTCTAACAAAAACCTGATAACCCCATTTATCAAGTTTTATGGAACTGTCTTTTTCAAATGTTTTTAAATCGCCTGAAAAATATTCCTGAAAATCACCAGCTTCAGGAAGATCAAGCGTTGTTTCAACGGGTTCTGCCGACAAATTGAAGATTGCCAGAACCTGATTGTTATCCTTCTCACGCGTGAATGCCAATACTTTGGCTGAATCAGAAGTTTCAACAAACGAAATTGGTCCTCCGAAGGTCCCGTTCCAAAGCGCAACATCATCCTTTTTTAATTGAATCAGTTTGTGATAAAACTGCTGCATTTCCAGATTGCTCCAGTTGATTGTATCTTTTTCGAAGAATAACAGTCGCTTATTTAACCCGGCTTCCTGTCCGGAATAAATGAGAGGAATTCCCGGAACAGTAAATGATAAAGTTGTAAATGTTTTAACCGCTTCACCCATTCGTTCATACGCTGTTCCATTCCAGCTGTTTTCGTCGTGGTTGGTAATAAACTGCATCGGGAATGATCCGGGAGCGTATTTATTTTCAGTTTCAGAAAAATAAGCCCTGATGTCAGCCGCTGTTTTTTTGCCCTGTGCCACATCGTTCATGATGTGATGCAATTTCCAGGCATAATCCGATTCAAAAGCCTTTTTAAGGAAGTCTGGATGATCCTCATCTTCAGCTAACATATAAACCGGTTTAATCGAATCAAGCGAGGCGGTAACAGCTTCCCAGAAATCCTGTGGAACACCCCATGCAACATCGCACCTAAAACCATCAATATCAGTACTTTTAACCCAATAATCCATGGCATCAATCATGGCACTACGCATAGGTTTCGAATCGAAATTCAAATCGGCAATGTCTGACCAGTCGGGATTTGGCGGAATAATTGCTCCTGTTGAATCGTGGGTGTACCAATCCGGATGATCGTTAATCCATTGGTTATCCCAGCCAGTATGATTTGCAGCCCAGTCGATAATCACCTTGAAGCCCATGGAATGAGCTTTATTCACGAGGTTTTTAAAATCCTCCAACGTCCCAAATTCAGGATTAACAGCTTTATAATCTTTTACCGAATAATAGGAGCCTAAACTTCCCTTTCGGTTTTTTTCAGATATCGGATTAATGGGCATAATCCAAAGAATATCAACCCCAAGTTCTTTTAGTCGTGGCAATTGTTGGGCAAAAGCATCAAATGTTCCTTCAGGAGTATACTGGCGAATGTTAACTTCATAAAGTACCGCATTTTTTGTCCACTCAGGAACATGAGTTGCTATTACGGGCGCTTTTGCCGCTGGCTGGCACGAATACAAAGCAAACGCAAGCAACGGGAGAATGAACAATTGATTTATCTTTTTCATTGGTATTATTTTTTAATATTTGATACACCTTAAATAAGGTTTTCATCTTTTTCAAAATGATTGAAATACCTGCTTAATTATTTCAATTCAATGATCATGGCCGACATGGCTGGTGCCTTCAGGTTCTTCATATCCACGATATTCATCCCTGAAATCACTTCTTTTCCTGAAGTACAATTCGCCATAATTTCTTTGAAACGACTGGTATCAATCGTTTTTTCCTGTGCATTTTTATTCAGAACAACCATTACTTTCTGGTTCTTATTGTAACGGAAATACACATAAACGCCTTCTTCCGGAGCAAAATGTTTTAATGTTCCTGAATGAACTGCTTCGTTGGTTTTCCGCCAGGTTAATACTTTCCTGATGTATTCCTGAACTTGTTTTTGCTGTTCCGAAAGACCTGCTCCGGTAAAAGCATTCACCTGATCACCAGCCCATCCACCAGGAAAATCGGAACGAATTACACCATGTTCTTCAGTTCCCGGATTAGACATTAATATCTCTGTTCCGTAGAATAACTGCGGAATTCCGCGGGTTGTGGCATAATAGGCAATCCCCATTTTCAGCAGATCAGCATTCTCTCCCAATTGGGTATAAAAACGCGACATATCGTGGTTGTCCGGAAAAATTACGAGTTTTTCAGGATGAGCAAATTGAAAGTCGTTTGCAAGTTCTTCGTATAAAGTGATCAGTCCTCCACCCCATGTTTCAGGATCTTTAAGCGCATGAACCACTGCATTATTCAATGGAAAATCCATTAATCCGGGAAGATCCGAAACGAATCCATCCTGGTTTACTTTTCCCTTTTGCCAATAGGCTACTATTGCAGGATTCATTGACCACTCCTCACCTACCATGTAAAAATCGGGGTATTCTTCCAACATTCGTTTTGTCCATTCAGCCATCGCGTATTTGTCCGGATACGGATAGGTATCCATTCGAATTCCGTCCAGACCAACATATTCGGTCCACCAAATACTATTCTGAATCAGGTAGTTCTCCATAAACGGATTTCGCTGATTCAAGTCGGGCATGCTTGGAACAAACCAACCATCCGACATTCTTTTTTTATCGGCTTCAGTAGCGTGCGGATCCTGATTTACGGTACGACGATGCGAAGTGATTTTGTAATCAGGATAATAATTCAGCCAATCAGGAGATGGCATATCGTTCATCCACCAATGTTCGGAACCGATGTGGTTAAAAATCATATCCATCATCAGTTTCATCCCCTTTTGATGAATGGCCGCACCAAGTTCGCGGTATTCTTCGTTGCTTCCGTAGCGTGGATCGACTTTGTAAAAGTCGGTAGTTGAATAGCCATGATATGAAACCTGAGTCATATTATTTTCGAGTACTGGATTGAGCCAAACGGAGGTAAAGCCCATTTTAGAAATGTAATCGAGACTGTTTTTTATTCCCTGAATATCACCCCCATGCCTGCCATTTTTGTCTGTCCGCTTTGGTAATTCCTTCATTCCAACTACTGCGTCGTTATCCGGATTTCCGTTTACGAAACGATCCGGAGTAATCAGGTAAATTACATCCGAACCATCAAAGCCGTTGCGATCTGCCGATCTGGGTTCACGGTTTTTTAGTTCATACGAAATACTGGTCAAATCTTTTTTACTTTTCCAAAACTGAATTGGGAAAGTTCCGGCTTTGGCTTCCGGCGAAATACTTAAATCGATAAAAACATAATTCGGGTTTTCCTGTCTTGAAACCGAGGTGATTTTTACTCCCGGATAATTGAGGCTAATATCTGAGTTGGCAATATCTTTTCCGTGTACCATCAGCTGAACCTCTGGATTTTTCATACCTACCCACCAAAACAGCGGTTCAACGCGATCTACATTCAGCGCAAATGTTGAAATGCTGAATACAATGAATAACAATATTGTACTTAATCTTCTCATTTTCATTTAGTTTTCGAGGGTTAATTCATTTTTTGCAGAAACCGAATATGCTTTTCCGTGTACAGCCAAATCAATATTGACATTGGAATGATTGATCAAACGGAAATGTTTTTTATCCATTTTAAACTCCAGATGAGCTCCACGAAAATTCAGGCTAAATGAATACGAATTCCAACCTTCAGGAATAAATGGATTAAAATGCAATTGTTCTTTTCGAACACGCATGCCGCCAAAACCCTGAACAAAAGCCATCCAGGTTCCACCCATGCTTGTAATGTGCAAGCCATCGGAGGTATCGTTGTTGTAATCGTCCAAATCCAGACGGGCAGTACGCAAATACATTTCGTATGCTTTTTCCTGACGACCGATCGTTGCAGCCAGTATGGAGTGAATACAACTGGAAAGTGATGATTCGTGTACGGTTAGCGGTTCATAGAAATCAAAGTGCCGTGCGATACTTTGCTGATCAAATTCTTCTTCGAACCAGAATATACTTTGTAGCGTATCAGCCTGCTTGATATAAGGAGAGCGCAAAATACGGTCCCACGACCATTTTTGATTAATTGGTCGGTCTTCAGGTTTAAGTTCACTCACCGGAATTAATTCCTTATCGAGAAAACCGTCTTGCTGCAGATAAATTTTGCGTGTATAATCGTAAGGGAAATACATGTCCTTTATGATCTTCTTCCAGCGCGATGTTTCATTCAGTTCTTTTAGCTTGAGCTTTTTCACCAGAACTTCATATAATATAGGATGATCTTTCTTTAAATAGTCAATAGCTTCGAGCGTATATTTTAAGGTCCACACGGCCATGTAGCTTGTATGGAAATTGTTGTTTACATTGTTTTCGTATTCGTTCGGGCCAGTTACACCAAGCAGTACAAATTTCTTTTTCTCTTCCGACCAGTTTATGCGCTGACTCCAGAACCGTGATAAAGCAAGCAAAACCTCAAATCCATAAGGAGCGAGATATTCCTTATCTCCGGTATAGTTGATGTAATTATAAATACCATATGCGATTGCACCATTCCGGTGAATTTCCTCGAAAGTAATCTCCCATTCGTTGTGGCATTCCTCTCCATTGATCGTGACCATCGGATACAAAGCAGCACCGTCAGTAAAACCAAGTTTTTTTGCATTTTCGATGGCTTTTTGCAAATGTTTAAACCGATAAAGCAGCAGCTTTTTCGACACCATTTGTGGTGCTGTTCCTAAAGTAAAAGGCAAACAATATGCTTCAGTATCCCAGTAAGTTACACCACCGTATTTTTCGCCGGTAAATCCTTTTGGTCCGATATTTAGACGCTCGTCGTCGCCCATGTATGTCTGATTTAGCTGGAATATATTAAAGCGGATACCTTGCTGAGCAGCCACATCGCCTTCGATTATAATATCACTGGTTTCCCATCGTTCTGCCCAGGCAGTTTTCTGTTCGGCAAAAAGAGTGTCAAAACCTTTCTCTGCTGTTCTTTTCAATGTTTTTTCAGTAATTTCCTGAAGCTTATTTTTATCGTGGTAAAGTGTTGAAATAATGGCAGCATATTTTTCAATGCAAACCTCATCGCCTTGTTTTACCTGAACTTTAAATCCGGAACCAACATATTTTTCCTTTTCAACAACCGAAGTTTCAGGAGTAAGTAACTCCTGGTTCAGCTTAACCTGAAATTGCATACCGGTACAAACCTGAAATGCTGTTTTTTTGGTTTCCATGCAAACATATCCTGAACAACAATCAATACGTTGCGCGATGCCAATCCAGAAATTTTCGTCGTAATTGGAATCCTCATTTACCACATCGCCATTAACGTAGGGAAGAAATTTGATTTCTCCTGAAAAATTAAGTCCTTTAACAGAATACCGAATGGCGCCGATTTCCTGATCAGCAATGCTTAAAAATCGTCGGGCATGAATTTCAACCTGTTTCCCAGATGACATCTGAGCCACAAATCGTCGGGTTAACAAACCAGATTTCATATCAAGGTCGCGGTAAAACGACAGAATTTTGGCCTTAGCCAAATCAAGTTCTTCACCATCAACCCAAACATTGATACCAATCCAGTTGGCTGCGTTCAGGATTTTAGCGAAATATTCCGGATAGCCGTTTTTCCACCAGCCAACTCGGGTTTTGTCGGGATAATAAACTCCTGCAACATAGCTGCCCCTAAGGCTGTCGCCGCTGTATTTTTCTTCGAAGTTTGCCCTTTGTCCGCATCTCCCGTTACCTATACTGAGTAAACTTTCAGTAATCCGGTTTTCTTCGGGATGAAACCCTTCTTCAATAATTTTCCACTCGTCGTGTATGATGTAATTTTTCATACGATTGTATATTATTTATTCCTGAAAAAATCAGGTGAAAATTTCAATTTGTTTTCTTTTCTAAAATTTCTGTTCTCCGCTTAATTCCATTTGAAAATGGGACAAGCACTTGGCGCAACTTCCTTCAATTTTATCGGATTGCTTCCTTTAATTTTTCAATTGTAAATCCATCGAAGCCCGCAATAACCAGATCGGCTAATCCAAGGTTCTCTGGTTCGCCAATCCCGATACAGTGCATATTTGCATTTCGGGCAGCCTCAACCCCAGCAATGGCATCTTCAAACACCACACAATTTTCAGGCTTAACACCAAGTTTTTCAGCTCCCTGTAAAAAAACTTCCGGATTTGGCTTGGCTTCCGAAATAGAATTTCCATCCACAACGGCATCAAACATTCCGGTGAGTTGGATGCGGTCTAAAATCATAGGTGCATTTTTACTGGCCGATCCGAGCGCAATTTTGATTCCCTTACTTCGTAATTCCTGAAGAAACTTTTCCACTCCCGGCAGAGTTTCTTCGGGAGTCATTTTTTCGATGAAACTTACGTAAAGTGTATTTTTTTTCTCCGCCATGGCAAGTTTCTCCTGTTCCGAAAATTGTTTCCCTCCAATTTCGAGCAATATCTCGAGCGACTGCATTCGGCTCACACCTTTTAATCGTTCATTGTCTTCGAGCGTAAAATTAAAACCCAATTCTTCGGACAAAGCCTTCCAGGCAATATAATGGTATTTGGCTGTGTCAACCACAACCCCATCGAGGTCAAACAGGCACGCTTCAATCATATGTAAATTTATTTTTGATCAACATCATCAACAAAAAGAACGCTAAGGGCGGCAATCAGTAAAGATGCACCTCCCAGAATCAGGGCATAAATAGCATGCCCCTGAAATAAAACTTTTGTAAAAAAGCCAAGAATACTTGCTGCCAGAATTTGTGGAATCACGATGAAAAAATTAAAAATTCCCATGTATGTTCCCATTTTATTTGCAGGAAGTGAACCTGTAAGAATGGCATATGGCATCGATAATATACTTGCCCAGGCAATACCAACTCCCAACATGGAAACGACCAGCATATGCGGATCTTTCACAACATAAAACGATGCCAGACCGATACCTCCGCAAAGAAGTGCAATGGCATGAGCCATTTTGCGTGAAGTCCATTTGGCCAGTACCGGAAGCAGGAATGCTACTAAAGCAGCAAAACCATTGTAGGTTGCAAATAAGATTCCAACCCAGTTGGCTCCTTCATTGTATAAAGCCGAAGCGGTATCGTTTGTTCCGTAAATGTGACTTGTAACTGCCGAAGTAGAATAAATCCACATGGCAAAAAGTGCAAACCACGAAAAAAACTGAGTAACAGCCAGCTGTTTCATCGTTTTGGGCATATTCATCAGGTCGGTAATTACTTCAACAAAACCGTTATGCACCAAACCCTGACGGGTGTACCAGGCCGAAGACAGTAATATCAAGCCAAATGCTCCAAGACCAACAGAAAGAACATATAACTCTTTCTCCCAACCCATGTAATAAATCAGAATACTTCCCAAAACACCGGCTGTCAACCAAATAAATCCGTTACGGATAAAATCAGGCAGCAAACTTAGTGATGAAGAAAAAGAAGGTTCAACAGAATCTGACGATTGCTTTTTTTCAGCTTCAAAATCCGTGAGTTCTTCCGGCGAATATTCTTTGGTAGAAAAAACAGTCCAAAGCACAGCCGAAAGAAAAACGGCCCCACCCAGATAAAACGAAAGTTTTACCGATTGCGGAATTTTCTCTCCTGCCATAACCTCGTTCGAAACATTAAACCAGTTGGTTAAAACCCAGGGAAGCGCCGAAGCAACAACGGCCCCTGTTCCTATAAAGAAACTTTGCATGGCAAAACCAGCCGTACGCTGTTCACTTGGAAGCATGTCTCCAACAAAAGCACGGAATGGCTCCATAGAAATGTTGATGGAAGCATCCATCATCCAAAGCAATCCGGCAGCAATCCATAATGTTGGTGAATTGGGCATAAACAATAGTGCAAAAGAAGCCAGGATGGCCCCAACCATAAAATATGGCCGGCGGCGACCGAAACGGCCCCAGGTTTTGTCGCTCATATGGCCAATAATTGGCTGTATGATTAAACCGGTGACAGGGGCTGCAATCCACAAAATCGGGATATCGTCAACTTTGGCGCCAAGAGATTCGAATATCCGGCTCACATTGGCATTTTGCAATGCAAAGCCAAACTGAATACCCAGAAAGCCAAAACTCATGTTCCATATTTGCCAAAAACTTAAAGCAGGTTTCTTCTTCATTTGGTTTAAATTTAGATTTATGATGCAAGATAACAGACGCCAGAAAGAAACCTCTCGATTTATTAAGATTTGTCAGACTAAGCAAACTATATCTTGAATTTGGACTATGATTAAATAACCAGACCAAAAGACATCACTAAATGTTTGGAATAAATTACAGCGAACCTGAAACAATTTTCAGGAAGCCAAATGAAGTATATGTGGAATTAACAGAAAACGAAATTAACTGCACAAATATAACGAAGGTTTTTTGATAAATCCAAATTTGAAATCTCACAAACTCCTTGATTGATGAGCATTACAGAGGTATTTTATAGATAATACCCTATTGCAAACGTTTGCAGAAAAGAGTGAAATAATTAAAAAAATGTGATTTTCCTGACCAAAACAACGAAACGCTCCTGCTTGTTCCCAAACTTAGAACGTTTTATTTCTTCAAGTTGAAAATTAACTCCTCCGATATGTTCGGTTCATTTGTGAAAATAGACCATTCGAATCAAAAAACGGCCATTTCAAAAATAATGATAAAAAACAAGGAACCTTTTATCTAAAATCAGGATCAAAAGTAATACCCAGTATTAAAAAACCATCCCATGAAACCAAGAATCTTTCCCAAAGAGATCATCCGGTTTTCATTAGAGAACCACTATTGGCGATTTTCCAGGCACTCAC
This sequence comes from Prolixibacteraceae bacterium, assembly GCA_041736275.1. Lineage (GTDB taxonomy): Bacteria > Bacteroidota > Bacteroidia > Bacteroidales > Prolixibacteraceae > Aquipluma. The sequence continues at coordinate 42,187 of JBGSUC010000040.1, read as the reverse complement.
TGGTTATTTATTTACTTATTCTCGGAATGGTTATCACATTCTTGATTTCCTTGCCATTTTTAAAGGTTGATATAACGATACAATCACGCGGAATAATCCGCTCTCTGTCTGAACCAACCGGTATTCAGGTTCCGGTTACAGGGCAAGTAGAAAAAATCTGTATCCATGAAAACCTGAGGGTGACGGTTGGCGACACATTAATTTGTCTTACACCCCAAAAGATCGATGATCAACTACAGATGCTTGATGACAAGATTGACCTGTATTCAGGTTACCTACACGATTTAGATAAGCTGGTAATTGGTCAAAACAAAGCGATTCAGAGCAGCTTACTGAAAAGCAGTTATTCTGAATATAATCAAAAACTGATGGAGTACCAGTTACAAATTGAAACCACTGGGAAGGATTTCCAACGCACAAAAACCCTGTTCGAAAAAGAGGTGATCGCAGCTGCCGACTTTGAGAAAAAGGAGATGGAATTGAATCAACTCATCAAAGAACGCGACTTTTACGTTAGTCAGAAAAAATCAGGCTGGCACCAGCAAATCTTTCAATATAAGACTGAACTCCAATCACTGAAAGATAGCCGCGATCAACTCAGGTTTGAGCAACGTTTTTATGTCGTGCTGTCCCCTGCAAATGGATATATTACAAATTTTACAGGGCTACAGACCGGAAGTTTCATTTTTCCAAATCAGACCATCGCAACCATAACTCCTTCCGATAGCCTGATTGTTGAATGTTTTGTGAGCCCAAACGATATCGGTTATTTGCGAACAGGCAAATCGGTTTCATTTCAGGTTGATGCCTACAATTATAACCAATGGGGGTTGGCTGACGGCGAGATTTTCGACATTTCAAACCAACCCTACCAGGAAAAGGAAACCGTCTATTTTAAAGTAAAATGCAAATTGAACCAGGATTTCCTTTCGCTGAAATCAGGCTATCAGGGAAAACTAAAGAACGGACTTACTCTTACGTCCCGTTTTTTAGTTAATCGTCGCAGTTTGTACGAGCTTTTATTCGACAAAGCCGATGATTGGCTAAATCCTAAAATTCTGCCTGCAAATAATTAACACAACCCTTTTTATGAGCGTAAAAATAAAACAACACGATATTACCGATTGCGGCGCTGCCTGTCTGGCTTCGGTTTCGGCACATTATGACCTGAAGATTCCGATTGCCCGCATCAGACAATGGGCCGGAACCGATAAAAAAGGAACAAATGCCTGGGGACTCATAAAAGCTGCCGAAAAATTAGGTTTCTCGGCCAAAGGGGTGAAAGGCGAACTGGAGGCAATGAACGAAGTTCCTCTTCCGGCCATTGCCCATGTTATCGTAAAAAAGACCCTGCAACATTATGTAGTCATTTACAAATTCACGAAAGAGTATCTCGAAATTATGGATCCCGGAGATGGACTTATGCACCGGAAAACCCATGTTGAGTTTACCGAAGAGTGGACGGGTGTACTCATTCTGTTATCACCAAATCAGGAGTTTATAGCCCGCAACGAAAAAGTACCGGTACTGGCACGTTTTCGGTATCTCCTTTTCCCGCACCGTAAAATACTGGTTCAGGCATTGGTTGGAGCCATTGTATATACGGTATTAGGCTTGTCAACATCCATCTACATCCAGAAAATTACAGACTTTGTATTGCCTGATGGAAACCGAAATCTACTCAACCTGCTCAGTATAGGCATGGTGATTATTTTGGCACTTCAAATCGTAATTGGTTCGCTTCAAACCGTCTTTATCCTGAAAACCGGACAGTTGATAGATGCCCGCTTGATATTGGGCTATTACAAACATTTACTTCAATTACCACAACGCTTTTTTGATACCATGCGCACCGGTGAAATCATTTCGCGGATCAACGATGCTGTAAAAATCAGAGCGTTTATCAACGATACCATGATTAACATCCTGGTCAACCTCTTTATAATCGTTTCCTCTTTTGTCCTGATGTTTATTTACAGTATGAAACTGGCCCTGATCATGACAATTGTGATCCCACTTTATGCCCTGCTTTATTGGATTACCAATCAACTCAATAAAAAAAGGGAACGCAAGATCATGGAAAATGCAGCCGAGCTTGAAACACAACTGGTTGAGTCGCTCAACGCCATCAAAACCATCAAACAATTGAACCTTGAAGAGTTTAACAACCTGAAAACTGAAACCCGTTTTATGCGTTTGCTCGACAGTACATACAAATCGGGACTGAACGGTATCTTTACAGGAAATGCTTCGCAACTCATTACCCGGGCCTTTACAATCGTGTTGTTGTGGGCTGGAAGTTATCTGGTAATAGCCCAAGCAATTACTCCCGGAGAATTGATGTCGTTTTATGCTCTTATCGGGTATTTTACCGGACCAGTAAGCTCGTTAATCGGCATGAACAAAACCATCCAAAATGCCACGATTGCAGCTGACCGCCTGTTCGAAATCATGGATTTGGAGCGCGATGATGATATTGAACATACCGTTGAACTCAATAAAAAATTGTTGGGAAACATCGCTTTCCGGAATGTATCGTTTAGTTACGGCACACGCACCGATGTTTTCGAAGATTTTAACCTGGTACTGAAACAAGGCCAGTTAACTGCAATTATTGGGGAAAGCGGATCGGGCAAAAGCACCATTGCCGCGCTTATTCAGGGCATTTATCCATTAAACAAAGGACAGATTTTAATTGGTGATGTCAACATCCGTTATGCCAGTCCCGAAAGCCTTCGCCGCCTGGTGGGTATTGTGCCGCAAAACCTCGAACTGTTTGCCGGAAGTGTGATCGAAAACATAGCCGTGGGCGAAATGGCACCCAACATGGAACTGCTATTTGCGGTTTGCAAACAATTGGACCTGATTGAGTTTATTGAAAAACTACCCAATGGTTTTGCCACCTATATTGGCGAACATGGAGCCACTTTATCGGGTGGACAACGGCAACGGCTTGCCATTGCCCGTGCTTTGTACCGCCAACCCGAAATCCTGATTATGGACGAAGCCACCTCGAACCTCGATTCGGAATCGGAACAGGCTGTACAAACAACTATAAGACAACAAGTGGCAAATGGTAAAACAGTGATCCTGATAGCCCACCGTTTAAGTACTGTAATTGATGCCCACGAGATTATAGTACTCAAAGAGGGCCAGATTACCGAGCAAGGAACCCACACGGAATTGTACACGCAAAAAGGCTACTATTACCGCATGTGGCAAAGGCAAATGCCATTACTTGCTCTCAGTTCTGATCGGGTTTGAAACCCTGTCAGGCCAATGATTCCGATAAATAACATCATAAAATCGATAAAAAAATGAAAGCAATCGAACAATTGGAAAGGTTTCAGCAAATCATTAAAATGATAAAGCATGAGAAAACCGGAACTCCGGAAGAGTTTGCAAACCACTTGCATATAGGCAAAAGGCGACTATACGAACATTTAGATGATTTCAGAGAAATGGGAGTACAAATAGATTATTCGAAACAGCGCAATACATATTATTTTTCGAACGGGCATGAACTTGAGCTCAATTATTCACTAAAAATAATCTCCATAGAAAAAACAAAAGAAATTTTTGGTGGTTATTCCCGATTTAATATACACAGTGCTTTTTTTATGCACTGTGTATAAATATCTTAGCCTTAAGTTTCGTGCACAAAAACTCAGGCCGAATCCGAAAAGCCTAGATAACAGAGTAGGAACATTTTTAATACTTTTTATATTATGAAAGAGTTAAGCAAAAAAGAACTGCTGGAAATTGCAGGTGGCAAATCACTAATGTACCACATTTCATATGCTATATCATACTGGATGATAAAAGCACAAGATTGTGGAATGGGAACTATCCCATTCTGAAACGGCGAATTAATTGCCAATTGTTAGATACGCAAAAAAGTTGAACGATAAAACAAAGATCATTATGGAAAAGATAAATCATTTAACAGTATTAACCAAAGATGAAATGGTAAATATTGATGGTGGCTTTTGGTTGGCTGTATTGGCAGGAGTTGCTTGGTACTTAGCAGAAAACCACGACGAAATTGCCGGTGGATGGGCCGCAGGTGCAAATGCCGCAAGGTAATAACTTAGTATAATTTAAATTAATGGGCAAAATTGCCCATTAATTTAAATTTCAATGAAAGCAAGAGAAATTTGTATCATTATGCCATTTTTTATATTGCGAATCATTCCTAGGTTTATCTCAATATTAACTTACAGAGGATTGATACTATATTTTGGATTACTATTTTCGATTAGGGCATCAGTGTATATTTAGGTTTATTTACGCTAAGAGACTTATATGGCTACCCTTGTCTCCAATCACCCCAATAAAATTGGGCTTTAGTATAATAAACCATTATAATACTTCGAACTAATGAAAACTTTTTACATATTCTTGCTAAAATCAAATATCTTGGTATTTATACCAATTGTCCTTCTAATTCTAGTAGTTCTGAATTTAACACTTATGAGCTTACTCTTCCCTGAAAGCACTGATGGAGCGGAAAATATGATGTTATTTGATGGGGCAACTCCATTAGATATTTTTTTTCTTGCTATAATTATTGCTCCTTTATTTGAAACGACTATCTTCCAAATGGTAGTTATATTTATATCAAAATCAATCTTCCAAGCAGTAAAACTTCAACATTATATTTATCCAGTTATTATTTCAGCATTTCTATTTGGCATTGTCCACTTTTTCGATCTGAAATATTTCATTATTGCAACTTTGTCAGGCTTTATATATGCATTTGCTTATATAATCGTCCAGAAGAGAAAGGAAAATGCATTTTTTATAATTGCTCTGCTTCATGCACTTTATAATTTAATCCCGTATTCTCAGGAATTTATTTTTAAGTAACTTGAGGATATTTTTAGTGTTTATAGATGTGTTTAAATTTGTAATTAACAGCCAAAGAGATTGTTTGATTGACACTTTAAGAAATTATGACTACAGTAATAGATAAGTAAAAGACTTGCAGTCTTTTACTTATAGTTCGAATATAAACCTTGCATGTTTATTGGGATGTTTTGAGAACCCATTTTATTCTTTTACTGAACTGCCTCTCACAATCAAATCTGCCTTTAGTACTTTTATCTCCGGAATAAATTCTTTATTAACAGCCATAATCCGGCTGAAAAGAATTTCTGCCGCTGTGGTTCCCATCTCGTAGCCATGCTGATCGACCGAAGACAGATTCGGATCGGTGATACCAGATAGCCGCCCATCAGAAAATCCAACGATTGAAATTTCTTCCGGAATTTTATATCCTCTTTTCTGAATAGCTTGCATCGCACCAATAGCTGTCAGATCGTTTACGGCAAAAATACCATCCGGTACAATTCCGGCATCAAGCAATTCTACAGCTGCGTTGCGGGCTTTTTCGAAAGTGTCAGCTTCTATAATGAGGCGGTTGTCTACCGGAAGACCAGCCTCAGCAAGGGCATTCAGATATCCCTGAAGTCGGTCTCTGCCAATAATCAGTCTCTGCGGACCGGCAAAATGAGCAATTCGTTTTTTTCCTGTTTCAATCAGATGGCGGGTAGCTTTGTAGGATGCTTCCATGTCGTTAATAATAACCTGATCGACATTAATACCCGGAGCTATACGATCGAAAAACACCAATGGAATTCCTCCTTCCTGTATATCAATCAGATGATCAAATGAATGCGTTTCCTTGGAAATAGACACCAAAATTCCATCAACCCGGTGAGAAAGCAACGTCCGGGCATTGGCAACCTCACGATCATAGCTTTCGTTTGACTGGCAAATAATTACAGTAAATCCTTTTTGAGAGGCGACATCTTCAATTCCGCTAATAACAGAGGAGAAAAAGTGATGAACTATTTCAGGAATAATAATACCAATTGTATTGCTGCGACTATTTTTTAGACTAAGTGCCACCGCATTTGGCTGATATTTAAGCTTGTGGGCCAGTTCGTTTACTGCTTTTTTAGTATCAGAATTGATGTCAGGATGATCTTTCAGTGCTCTGGAAACTGTTGATGGTGAGATACCTAATATACGAGCAATATCTTTTATCGTAATCTGATTACTTCGCATAGCAAGATTCGGTTTTTCGGTCTTTTTATAAAATACAACACTAAAGATAGCAATAATTTTCGTGCTCAAAGAAAAGTAAAATTGCCTTTAGATCCCGAAAAAACCACCTACCAGTAACTACCTGTTCTATAACATTAAGAATGCAAACGACACCGCAAACGATTGCAGTAAATGGATTGTAACATTTTTTAACAAATACTTAACAGAACCTTTACTTTGGTCCCGGAATTAATTTTTTTGAAGTATTTAACGGAAAACACAAACAAAAATTAACTAAAAAAAGCATGAATTAATCTTGTAAAATGAGTCTTTGAACCAATAATTAATTAAAACATGAGGATTATTCGCAAAAACCTAAATGTATTAATATTGCTTCTGTCGCTCTTGCTTGGAAATTTCGCAATGGCTCAACAGACAGTATTTTCAGGTAAGGTAACCGACAGTTCATCTGGAGAAGCCTTACCGGGTGTTTCTATTGTAGTGAAAGGGACTACCAATGGCACCATCTCAAGTATGGATGGTAATTTTACTCTTGGTGTAAACAAGGGTGATATTGTTCAATTTTCATTTGTCGGTTATAAACTGCAGGAAGTTGTAGTGCAGGATCAAAAAAACCTGGCTATCGCTCTCGTTGTTGACAATGAACAACTGGATGAAGTAGTTGTGGTCGCCTATGGTACCAAGAAAAAATCGGACCTTACAGGTGCTGTAACATCAGTAACTGCCAAAGAATTTCAAAAGGGGAACATCGCTTCCTCCGAACAATTGCTGACAGGTAAAGTACCCGGATTGCAGATTACATCAAGCGGCGGTGCTGCCGGTGCCGGAAGTACAATTCGTATTCGAGGAGGTGCTTCCTTAAATGCAAGCAACGATCCATTAATTGTTATTGATGGAGTACCTGTGGAAGGCAATGGGCTTTCCGGATCAGCCAACTTATTAAATACGATTAATCCTAATGACATTGAGTCAATAAGTGTATTAAAAGATGCTTCGGCTACTGCTCTTTATGGGTCAAGGGCTTCAAACGGTGTTCTTATTATCACCACCAAAAAAGGGGCTTCAGGAGCAGTTAAATTCAACTTTAATACGCAGGAATCAGTGGGATTGGTTGCTAAATATGTAGATGTACTTAATGCTGATCAGATTAGAAGTATTGTTACTGCCGATGCAATGGCTACAGGTAATAATACTTATAAAAATCTTTTGGGTACGGCAAATACCGATTGGCAAAAACAAATTTATCAAACTGCCTTAACTTCGGATAATAACCTGAGCGCCAGCGGTAGTATTAAAAACATTCCCTTCCGTATTTCGACCGGATATTTAACTCAGGATGGTATTCTTAAAACTAACAACTTCAAGCGTTTTACCGCGGGATTGAATCTTTCACCAAAATTCTTTACTGATCACTTATCAGTTAACCTGAATGCGAAATACAGTAATACGCAGAACCGTTTTGCTGATGAAGGCGGTGCAATTGGCGGAGCAGTTGGTTTTGACCCTACTCAACCGGTAATGATGGATGGAAGTAAATACGGTGGATATTATGAGTGGCTTGGGGCTGATGGAACTCCAATTAATACAAATGGAGGGGCAGTTGCTCCTAATCCGGTTGGTTTACTTATGCAGAGAGACAATACTTCACAGGTGAACAGAATAATCGGGAATATACAGTTGGATTACAAACTGCATTTCCTGCCAGATTTACATGTGTTGCTGAACTTCGGTCTTGACAAGGCTACCGGAAGCGGTGACGATAACAGGCCTGCAACTATGGCAAGTGTTGCATATAAGAATGGAATTTTCAGCCATTACAAAGAAGGAAAAAGCAACACATTGGCTGATGTTTCATTGTTCTATTCCAAAGAATTAGCTGAAGCTAAAAGTAAATTCGATGTCCTTGTCGGGCATAGTTATCAGGATTTTTATACTGACACTTACAATTTTGCTTCTTACAGCCAGGATGGAGTAGTTGATGCAGCTACAGTTCCAACCTTTGCAACAGATAAACCAGAATATCGTCTGGAGTCTTATTTAGGCAGGTTGAATTACACGTATAACGAAAAATACCTGTTAACAGCCTCCGTTCGTAGGGACGCAAGTTCTAAATTTTCACCTGATACACGTGTTGGTTATTTCCCGGCTGTAGCATTGGCCTGGAAAATGAATGAAGATTTTTTCAAAAACAGCAAAGTAGTATCTGATTTAAAACTTCGTTTAGGTTGGGGTATTACCGGCCAGCAGGATATTGGTAATTATTATCCTTATATGCCTCGTTACACTCAAAGCCAAAGTACAGCGCAATACCAGTTTGGCGATACTTTCTATAGCTTTCTACGTCCTGCTGCCTATGATGCTAATATTAAATGGGAAACCACCACTACCAATAATATTGGGTTAGATTTTGGTTTTTTCAAAGGTAGAATCTCTGGAAGTGTTGACGTTTATGAGAAGAAAACCAAAGACCTCTTAAGTGTTGTTCCAATTGCTCCGGGCGCTAATTTTGATATTGAATTATTGACCAATGTGGGCAATATGAAAAACAAGGGTGTTGAATTTACAATAAACACTATTCCTGTTCAAACAAAAGACTTTTCATGGAATTTTGGATTTAATGTAACCTATAATGAAACTGAAATTACTAAACTGCTGAAAAACAATATTCCTGGTTATACAGGAATTGATGTTGGAAACGTCAGTGGTGGAACTGGTAATAAAATTGGAAAACACGCTGTTGGCTATGCCCCGAATACTTTTTATGTATTCAAACAAGTGTATGATAAAACTACCGGTGCTCCCATTGAAGGATTATATGAGGACATCAACAGAGACGGCCAGATTACTGATGCCGACAGGTACTATTATAAAAAGCCTGCACCCGATTTCATGTTTGGAGTTAATACTCAATTCACCTATCAGAAATGGACAATGGGAATAGTTGGTCATGCAATGGTTGGCAATTATTTGTACAATAATTTTAATTCAAACAAAGGAACATTAAGAGCCATGAAAGATCCACTTCTTTTCCTGGACAATGTTTCTACAAGTTATCTGAAGACCAACTTCACCAACATGCAATATACCTCTGATTACTATATTGAGAATGCATCTTTCTTCCGCATCGACAATATCAATTTTGGGTATGATGCTGGCAAAATCTTCAAAAACAGAACATCTCAATTACGCATAACAGCAAATGTTCAAAATGTTTTTGTCATTACGAAGTACTCCGGATTGGATCCTGAGTATGCCACCTCTGATAACACCAAGGTGGGTATTGATAATGTCATCTATCCTAGACCAAGGATATTCTCTATTGGATTTAACCTTGACTTTTAATTTTAACAAGCGAATTATATGAAACGTAGAACAATAACAAATATAATTTTTGCATGTGTTGCCATTTTAGTTGCAACATCCTGTGCAGATAAACTGGATTTGTTCCCTCAAAATGATCTTACTGCCACTAAGGCATATGCTACACCTGAGGGATACAAAAGCGTTCTCGCTAAAGCATATGGAGGATTATCAGTAACCGGTAACAAAGGGCCTTCTGACCTTCCTGATATACAAGGATTGGATGAAGGTTCACAAATAGCATTTATCCGCATGTTTTTCAATTGTCAGGAACTTCCTACTGATGAAGCAATTGTTGCCTGGAATGACCAAACTATTCACGATTTTCACGATCTTAAATGGACAAGCAGCGATCCTTTCCTGAAAGGAATATATGCCCGCCCTATTTATAACATTACGCTTATTAATGAATATTTGCGTGAATCGACCGACGAAAAGGTTGCTGGCAGAGGAATTACAGGAACTGCAGCAGCTGATATTAAATCATCAAGGGCCGAAGTTCGTTTCCTGCGTGCTTTCAACTATTGGGTCATGATGGATCTATTTGGTAAATCAACATTTATTACTGAAGATGATGGAATAGGAACATTTTTACCTCCGGAAATTTCTCGCGAAGAATTATTCAATTACATTGAAACTGAACTCAAAGCGATTGATGCTGATCTGCCTCCTGCAAAAACAGCAGAATATGGCCGTGTGGATCAGGCTGCTGACTGGGCACTACTTGCTCGTATTTATTTGAACGCTTCCGTTTATACCGGGACTGCCCGAAATAATGATGCAATTACCTATGCAAAAAAAGTAATCGATGCAGGTTATAGCTTACAACAAGGGTATTTCAAATTATTCATGGCCGATAACGACAAATATACCAATGAAATTATTTGGGCAATTAATTGTGATGGATTAAAAGGTCAGGCATATGGCAATACAACTTTCATGATCCATGCTGCTGCGGGCGATGATGCTGCTGATTATGGAGTTTCAGGAGGATGGAATGGTTACAGGGCAACTAAGTCGTTTGGCGATAAGTTTCCTAAAGATGGATCCGGAAATATTGATGTAACGGCAGATCTAAGGGGCAATGCCTTTTATACCTCCAAATTCAGCGGAACACCAACTCAGGCATTAATAAGTACTCTTGATGATGTCAGTAATTTTGCAACTGGATATCATATAAAGAAATATGTGAATATTCGATCTGATGGCGCTGCCGTTAGTGATCCGACCAAAACCTATTCTGATATTGATTTCCCGGTATTCCGTTTATCAGAGATGTACCTGATCTATACAGAAGCTGTTCTTCGCGGCGGAACAACTGGTGATTTAGCAACTGCACTTAGTTATGTGAATCTTATCCGGTCACGAGCAGGTGCAACAGCATACAACTCATCTGATATTACTTTACCGAATATACTTGATGAGAGGGCAAGAGAACTTTTTTGGGAAGGACACCGTCGCACGGACTTGATCCGCTACGATCAACTAACAACATCAACCTATTTGTGGCCCTGGAAAGGTGGAATTGCTTCCGGTACAGCAGTTGATAGCAAATACAATTTATTCGCTATTCCTGCTGCCAATATATCGGCAAATCCTAACTTAAAGCAGAATACCGGATATTAATTTTAAACTTCTAAAAAAGAATTCACATGAAAAAAATATCTAAGCTCGTGTTCTTATTATTCTTGCTCACCACTTTAGTATGGTCGTGCAGTAAAGATGAGAATAAGATCTATTTTGAAGGAGGAACCGCTCCGGTATTGGCTGCCAACAAAACAGCAATCGCTTTGTCTTTTGCTAATTCGGCCGGGGAGGCTGTTACCTTCACCTGGAACAATCCAGATTACCAGTTTACAACGGGCATCAGTTCTCAAAACGTAAGTTACGTGTTAGAGATTGATACTACCGGCGCTAATTTTACGAATCCAAACAAGAAAGCCATTGCAATCAGCCAGGAATTAAGCCAAACAATTTCTGTTGCTACGTTCAACGATTATTTGTTGAACCAACTAGTACTGGCACCGGGCAAGTCTCATAATCTGGATGTAAGAATTAAATCGACTCTGGTAAACAATTCAGTTCCGTTATATTCCAATGTTCTGAATTTTGCAGTTACTCCTTATGCCATTCCTCCAAAAGTTACTCCTCCAACAGATGGTACTTTATGGATTATTGGTAGTGCAGTAGCCGGAGGATGGGACAATCCAATTCCTGCTCCTTACGATGTAACGCAGAAATTTACAAGGATTTCGGAGACACTATACGAATTAGTGGTTCCAATGATTGCAGGTGCTAGTAATGGATATAAATTAATCCAGACGCAAGGCAATTGGGATACGCAATATCATGCCCTGGATTATTCTGTATTTACAGGAGGGGACTTTGAAATGAAGAACTCAGATCCTCAATTCCCGGCACCTGCTGCTTCCGGCACTTATAAGATCACGATAGATTTCCAGCGTGGTAAATATACTTTGGTAGCACAGTAAACTAATCTCAATATTTTAAACGGTTAATTATGAAAAACATCATAAAAACTATTATAGCAACGGTTGGAATCGCACTGATTTTCTCTGCGTGCCACAAAGAGGGGGATTTACCCTTTTATAAAGAAGGAAATGGGTCTGTGGCATTGACCAGCAGCGCAACTACAGTTACGGCCGTGATTGCTGATGCAAACAACACAGTGCTTACGTTGAACTGGACATGGCCAAATTATGCCACGGATTCAATTAATCAAAAATTTATTGTTCAAATAGCTCCGGCAGGTACGAATTTCGAGAAACCTGTTACTAAGGTTTTAAAGGGAGTTCAAAGCACTTCTTTTACAGCTAAAGAACTAAATACGATTGTTTTTGGTTTTGGAAATATTAGTGGTCCTTTTTCTTTGGAAACACGGATTATTTCATCCTATGCCAACAACAACGAGCAGTACATATCCAACTCTGTTAGTGTTGTTGTTACTCCGTATATAATTCCGGTAACATTATCTCTTAATCCAACAGGGCCATTGACTTTATCTTTTGAAACCTCTGCAAACAAGGCAGTAACGTTCAATTGGAGTGCAACAGAATTTGGGAATTTACCCCTCAATTATGCAATTCAAATAGATAAAGCCACCGGTACTTTTGAAACTCCGCTGGTAATAGCTTATGGAACTGCTTTGACAGGTGAAATAACTGTTACTGATCTGAACAGGGCCGCAATTAGTGCCGATATTGCTGCAAATACAACCGGTGACCTGGCTATCAGGGTAATTGCTTATCAGGGTTCTGATTTTGCAAATCCTGTTTACTCAAACGTTGCCACTTTAAAAGTAACTACTTATTTAGATGTTGTTAAATTCTGGTTAGTTGGTGCATATAATGGTTGGGATAACAGCGATAACGCATTATTCATTATGAATACTCCTGAAACCGGAGCAAATGCCGAAGGTTATATAAATTTTGCTGAATCAGGAGATTTTAAACTTACAACAGGCCATAACTGGGACGATGCTCATACATTTGGAGATGATGGCACCAATACTGGTAAATTATCAAATGTTGGCGGAGGTCAAAACATCAGTGTACCATCAGCCGGATATTATTTGATAAAAGCTAATCCGCTAACCATGACTTACTCCTTAACACAAACTACATGGGGAATAATTGGCGATGCTACAGTTGGTGGCTGGGGAGATCAAACTAATATGGTTTATAGTCCTGCCAGTCTAACTTACCAATTGGCTGCCCATTTAACTTCCGGAGGTGGTATGTTCAAATTCAGAGGTACCTCTGATTGGGGAATAAATTATGGCATTAAAGCCGGAATTTCAACCCTGGTTGCTGGCGGAGATAATATTCCGGTAGATCTTGAAGCAGACTATGCGATCACTCTTGACTTAAGCCATCCAAACGCCTATACGTACTCAGCAAATAGATGGGGTGTTATCGGTGATGCTACTCCGGGAGGTTGGGATACAGATACAAACATGATCTGGGACGCAACAAATAATGTGTTTAAAGTTACTCTTGACTTAACTGCTGCCAGTTTCAAATTTAGGGCAAACGACGCCTGGGATTTGGATTACGGTGGTGATATCAATGCTTTAGCCAAAGGAGGGGCAAATATTGCAATTGTTGCAGCTGGTAATTATACCATTACCTTCAATCCATGGACACTTAAGGCAACTGTTACAAAAAATTAATTACTGAATATTTTTAAGCCTATCTGCTCATTTCGGGTGGATAGGCTTTTTTTAATAATGCGTTCTAAACTAATATTTAAGCATAATGATCCGACGAATCCAACTTATTTTCTGGCTGCTAACATTTTCACTGTTAGGCTTTGGACAGGTTTCCACGAATCCGGCACTGCCCAATGAGAACAAGTCTGTAACAATAACATTTGATGCAAGCCAGGGAACCGCCGGATTGAAAGATTTTACCGGAGATATTTATGCTCATACAGGCGTTATTACCGATAAAAGTACCTCATCATCAGATTGGAAATACGTTATTGCTCCCTGGACTTCAAACATTCCGAAGGCCAAACTGACGCGTGTAACTGCAAATACTTATACATTGGAATTAACTCCCGATATCAGGAGTTTTTATGGAGTACCTTTTGGCGAAACCATTAAACAAATGGCATTTGTTTTCAGGAGTGCCGACGGAACGAAAGAAGGTAAAGCCACCGGTGGAGAAGATATTCTTGTAACCGTTTATGCTGAAGGTCTAAATGTCAGCATCTCGTCTCCTTCACAAATTAATGTATTCGAAAAAAATGAAGCCTTTCAGCTTACTGCTTCAACATCTGCTACTGCCGATCTGCAACTATTTCTGAATAATCAGGAAATAGCTTCTGCGAATGCAGCAACAATCACAAAAAACATTACAATTCCGGATGCAGGAAATTATTGGTTAAAAGTTAAAGCCACGCTGCCATCCGGATCCAAACTCGACTCTGCTTATGTCTGCATACGCGAAGTCGCCTCAACAGAAGCCAGGCCAACCGGATTACAAACCGGTATCAATTATAACGACGATCAGTCGGCAACACTTATTCTTTATGCACCTTTCAAAAATTACGTATTTGTTACCGGAGACTTTAACAACTGGTATCCTGAAAACAACTTTCAGATGAAAAAAGACGGCGATTATTTCTGGCTCAAAATTCAGGACCTGGTTCCGAAAAAAGAATACGTTTTTCAATACCTGATTGATGGAACCCTGAATGTCGCCGATCCATACACTGATAAAGTTTCTGATCCGGATGACAAATACATCCCGTCAACCACCTATCCCGACTTAATTGCATATCCTGAAGGAAAAGCAATTGACCGTGCTTCGGTTATTCAAACCGCTCAAACTTCTTATACCTGGAATACCACATCATACAACATACCACAAACAAGCAAGCTTTCGATTTATGAACTGCTGATCCGGGATTTCACTGTTGAAAGTTCTTACAAGGCAGTTCAGGAAAAACTCGACTACCTGAAACGGCTGGGCATCAACACCATTGAGCTCATGCCTTTCAGCGAGTTTGAAGGCAATGACAGCTGGGGATACAACCCGAATTTTTATTTCGCACCAGATAAAGCTTATGGAACAAAAAATGATTTGAAAGCTTTGATTGACGAATGCCACAAGCAAGGTTTTATTGTTATTCAGGATATGGTTTTAAACCATTCGTACAACTCGAATCCGATGGTTAAAATGTACTGGAATGATGCTTTGAACCAGCCTGCCGCAAATAATCCATGGTTTAACCAAACATCACCCAATACGGCCTACAGCTGGGGAAGCGATTTTAATCACGAAAGCCAGGCGACCAAAGATTTTGTTGACCTTGTTACCAAATACTGGATGACTGAATACAAAGTTGACGGCTTCCGGTTCGATTTCACCAAAGGTTTTACCAATACTCCAGGTGATGGAAGCGCGTACGACGCATCCAGAATTGCAATTCTGGAGCGAATGGCCGTAAAAATCTGGGAAGTAAATCCAAAAGCAGTAGTAATCCTGGAACATTTTGCTGCCAATACCGAAGAAAGAGAACTTGTTGCTTACGGAAACGGGATGTTAGTTTGGGGAAACTC
This sequence comes from Prolixibacteraceae bacterium, assembly GCA_041736275.1. Classification (GTDB taxonomy): domain Bacteria; phylum Bacteroidota; class Bacteroidia; order Bacteroidales; family Prolixibacteraceae; genus Aquipluma. Next base: position 26,667 of record JBGSUC010000040.1, on the reverse strand, counting down.
AAACGCTGCATTTTCTGAAGCCACCATGGGATATAATGAATCGAATAAGTCGGATTTCAACTGGGCATCCTACCAAAAAAGAGGATTCTCCAAGCCCGGACTAGTTGCTTATATGGAAAGCCATGACGAAGAACGACAAATGTTTAAGACAGAAACTTATGGCAATTCACTTGGAACATACAACACCAAAGATCTCAATACAGCATTAAAGAGAAGCCAGCTTGCAACCACCTTTTTTATGTCGCTTGCAGGCCCCAAAATGATCTGGCAATTTGGTGAATTGGGTTACGATATCTCTATCGATCAGAATGGACGCGTTGGTAAAAAGCCAATTCTATGGCAATACCTCGATGATCCGAACCGGCAAAAGTTACTGGATGTGTATTCGGCAATGTTGCGATTACGTGCACAGTTCGATGTATTTACTTCAGGAACAGAAACACTCTCGGTTAACGGAGCAATAAAAAAAATACAACTCAACCTGAATGATCACAACATAACACTGATTGGTAATTTCGGATTGACAGAACAAGCTGTTGTTTCAGGCTTTCAACATACCGGAACCTGGTACGAATTCTTTTCCGGAAATGAAATTTCAGTTACAGATGTCAATACTTCAATTCCACTGAACCCGGGCGAATATCGTTTATATAGCGACAATAAATTACCCGCATTCAAAGATCTGGCGACAAACATGTCAGAAATAATAAAGAATACCCTATTTCGTGTTTACCCAAATCCGGCAAAAAACTTACTAAATCTGGATGCAACAGAAAATATACAATCTGTCGGACTTTATTCTATTACCGGGAAAATTGTTACGCAATTAAAGCCTGAGAGCAATAGTACAACTATCGGTTTGTATGGTCTAAAACCAGGAATATATATTTTACGGATACAAATTAAGGATCGGATTTTTACTGAAAAGGTTGTAAAGAACTAAAAAGGGTTGTTCTTTTAAATTTTGGCTGCTGTACTGTTCTTCCGATAAAGTTCATCGTTAATACAATTCTATAAGCAATATTTTTGTTTGGAATTTTAATTAACTTTAGATCGCTTCATTTACAAAAACCTGGAAATATGAAAACATTTTTCTTAATTCTGGTTATGGTTTTCTTTGCAAATGCGATAAGTGCAGTTCAACCCGTCCGAAAACCATTTATTCAAATAAAAGTTGATGGAAAATTATTCAAAAACAGTGATATTCTAACCGTAACTCCCGGTCAGAAAATTACGATTGCTGTTGAAATGGAAGGAGGAAGAAGAGATTTCTGCAAGTTTCCTGATACTTATGCTGATATAACCGGTACTGCACAAATTCTGTCAAGAGGTAAGGATGGACTGACTTATCAATTAAATGATATCAAATCTGAATGGAAAATTCTAAAAGAAGAAATCCGTTTTACAACAGGTGATTTTGTAAAAGCAAATCCAACTTCAGATAATTCGGTAGCCGAAATAAGCATTTCCAACAATAAATTCGCACAATCATTTGTAAAGGTAAACATCAAATCGGCCTGGCAATTTATCGAGGAAGGCAAAACCAGTCTGGAAGAAAATAATGCAGAAGGAACGATTTATATTAAAGTAGCAGGAGAATCCGATCTATGGTTTATCTCTCAAAATATTCAGGCAAGCGGTATAAAAAACGAGACGATTTTTTCAAAAATTAACTTGGTTCAATATGCCTGCGACAGTATCGAAAGCAAGATTTATAAATTGAATTTTGCTGCCGTTCAGCAAGCAATAAGAAACCTGCAAACGTCTGTAAACGAACTCAAATCTGCTATTGATGAAGTAAAGACAAATAATCCATCCTATCAGATAAAAGTGACATTTCTAGGTCTTCCGAGCGACAATCCTTTTCAGGATATTGAAGTATTAACAAACATTAAAAATAGTTGGGATTCTCAGGAATCATTGGTGAATGATCTGAAACAGCAAGTTGATAAACTCCCGGAAAACCCAACGAGCAAAAGCAAAGCCGAGTTGATTAAAATTATAAGTTTATACGATCACTGGTTCGATAAATTGCCGGAAAACGCCTTTAAAGTCCTGATAAATTATATGCCGGATTTAAAAGTGGGAAACATCAAGCTTTCAGGTAATCTCCATAATTCAAACGCAGAAAAATCAATAACCAATTATTCACAAACCATTAGCGATTTAAACGCATTTCTGGATAAACGGATTGAACAGGTTCCGGACGAAGTTCAGAAAATAAACTCCATACATACCCGCCTTCAGGCAGTACGTTTGTTTGATGGAATGCTGCGAGGCTATTTTTCATCGATCGCGTGGGCCGAATGGAAAAGTACAAGAGGATTATAGCGCTAAAAATATAAATCAGATTTTCTCCTAAAATCAACCTTGCATTTGCAAATAGCTATTAGTGTATCATTTTTCTTCCAGAAGTATATACAGAACATCAAAATCTTGACTTTGATCCAAGTAACTGGAACAAATTTCAAACGAGCTAAATGTAAAATCAACACTTTTTTTTGCTCCGAATAAAAATTTTGAGGTTCTAAAATTTTGAAATAAATTTAACTTTGGTTGGTTCTTTCTCAAGTTCTGCGGAGATAATGCGTGGATCAAGATTAACTTTTGATCTTACAAGTTCAGGAATATTGAATGATTTTAAAGACTTGTCGTAGAAAAAAGGATCTTTTTGAGGTAATATAAAAGGTTTGGAAAAAATTCCTTTGTCGTCAAAGTGCGAAAAATAGGGCCTGGTGTAGAGCCCATTCAGTCGACGACTACTGAACACAAGCCACCTTCCATTGAAAGACCATGTATGATAACTTTCACTCTGTTCGCTGTTGATTTCAGGTTTTGATATTTCTTTTTCGGACAGGTTTAAAAGGTACAAATCGCTCTCCGGATGCCATATACTGAAATTTCCATAGTCTGACATGCAGAACATAACATATTTACCATCAGGCGAAATACGGGGAAATGATATGCTTTTTCCTATTTCTGTTGCTTTATAAACAGTATCAACCGAACCAAAGCTGCCATTATCCGGATTGAAGGAAATACGGAGTAAATCGTACTTTATGTTTTTATAGTCTTCAGGAGAAATCGATTTTGCACTGCAAAAATAAAGCGATTTTCCATCTGGTGCCCAGGACGGAAATGTTTCAAGCCTGCCTTTTGATGCGATGGAAGAAACCGTAGAAATACAGTGCGTCTGAAGATTATAAATGATAACATCCGACAAAGTATCAAGGACTTCAATTTTTTTATCCGGAATGGCGTGAAATGTTTGAACAATTCGGTTGGTCGAAAAAGCAATGAAATTTCCATCCGGATGCCATGACGGATATACCCCGGCCCCTAAAGTGCTGTCAGTCTTTGTTTCCAGTTTTTCAATTTCTCCATCTTTGAAAATATAGGTGCCGGCATGTTTTGCTCGCATGTGAAGAAGCATTGCGTTGCTATTGTTCATACAAAAGGAATGACAGTTCATGCAATTACCATCACTCAACGTATTCTCCATAATTGGACTTTCATCGAACGTATTTAAACAACGTTGATAAATACCCATTTTATTCCATGTTTCGAAACCGGGTTCAATTAAACGATATACCAGGTAATTATCTATCGAATCAGAAGACACATTGTTCGTAATCGGTTTGAATTTAATCCAATTACTATTGTTTTTTAGATAAATATCGATTGTGAATTTTTGTCCTTTTACTTCTTTTAAAAGTTTACTCCATTTATTGGAAGGAACAGAAATAATCCCGTCACTCGAATTGACCCGAAATATCTCCTGCTCATTCGATTTATAAACAGCAACATATTTATCCGCAGACTCTTGAACAGCAAAATTTAACGGGGCAATATTGCAGGGAATCGTAATTTCTGAATAGTCGGGGTAAATAAGTGCGTTTCTATCTGTTTGCTTATATTCAGAAGTATCATTCGAACACGAAACAAATAAAATACAAACAATTGAGAAAATGAAACTTACTGATTTATTCCGTATTAAATTAGATAACAGGCTCATAGCTATTAATTCGTTTGTTCTGAAAAATGTAAATAATACCAACATGTATGGCCAAATTGTTTGCGTAATTCCCTTGCTGCCATGTCACGATCACCACCGCATCTTGAGATTTGGGCAATGTAGTCGTTCTTACGTTGAATTGTTTCCGGTCTAATCGAGTATCCTTCAGGAACAAGATTCTTTTTGAAAAACGTCATGCTAAACAAAAGTGCTTCTTCGTAATTGACAGGTATTTTGCGATATCCCAACTCCTTTAAACGATAAATATTGGATGCAAAACCAGCAATATCCTTGTTCAGAAGAAAACCAGCCATTTGATACTCGAAAGCCATCCTATTCTCAGGATGTTCCTTTAACAATTCAGTTAATCCCAGATTAACGCTAATAAAATCATCTGTTACCAAAAATTGCCGCTTTTCTGTGAATTCCTTATTTTGACTGATTTTAGTGGTATCCGAAACATAACTTCTGTATTTATCTGCCCAGTCTTTGTATAATACAGTCTCATCCAATATATTCAGGTACTTGGTAGTAATTTCGTAATGGCCATTAATTAAACTGGTAAGAACCAGCCTTTTTAATGATCGGGGGTTTAAGCCTTTTGCAATCATCGATTCGAATGCCCATCTGTATGCTTCGTTTATGTAATTCAGGTGATAAAATATTTCACCTCCAAAAAAAGGAGTTACTTCATCACGCTTCCATTCCAATCGCAAACCATTAATTCCAAACTGCGGAAAATCAAACATCCGCTCACTTAACTGTCCGGTTTTGTATAAGGCCAGGTTGGTATAATAGATAACCAACTGATTGGACCCCGGATATGTTTTTGAAAGCGAGATCACCTTATTCCAGTCCTCGGTTTGAACGTAGTGATCCATACCCAGGAAAATCTCTATTTTTGGATCATAAGCCTTGGTCTTAACAAATAAAAACCCGACAACTACAACCAGGCTTCCTGCAAAAATTGTTTTGTAATTCCACGGAACAACCAATGCTTCCTGCTTCCTGATCTGCCTGTAAACCAAAATAATTAAAATAATAACCAGAAAATAGGCAAGTAATGCTGCGAATAAAGGCATCCGTGAAACACCCCAAAACGGGAACGGATAAAACCAGGAGTCACGAATGGTTATCAGGTAAAAAAACTTTCGCGCTAAATACGGAAAGCCTGCAGAAATAAGTACTATACCCGAAATAATAGCCCATTTTGCTTTTGAATTGAAATAAAACAGCTCGAAAAGTATTGCCATTGCTGAGGCAAATAATACAAAACCTCCAGAAATATGGTAAAGTAAAAGCCAACTCACACCACCAAAAACATACCTTTGTATATTACTGTTAATCAGCAAATAGAAATAGGCAAACGATAAGGCTATAATCAGTCCAATAATCAGTCCAACATTAAACTGATGGTCACTTTGGAGAGCAGCGATAAAAAATATAGGTATAACATTCCATATCAATGCATTTATTCCTAATTTTTTTAAAATAGAATGGAAGAGAAAGAATACTGTAGCTGCAAATAAAGTTAAAATAGCTGCTCCCGAGAATGGATAAACAAAAAACTGGGTAAAAAATTGACCGAGGTAAAAAATAAACTCACCCGGTTTTTCAATAAATGGCCGGAAATAATCAGAGGAAAAGCGAAAAAGCTGAGTTTGTTCGAGGTAAAACAGGTGAAATTTGTTAAACGAGAAAAAATAGATATAGAAAGCTAAAAATAAGACGAACAAAATAATCCACCTTATCCGATTTACGAATTTTTCAGACAAAAAACTTTGCATTCTTTTAATTAGAAGTTAGTTATGTTTTTGGTTCTTAAGTTTCATTCAGTCTGCATAAATGTAAAGGAAACTTTGAACCAATTTACATTGGTGTATAAGAAACTTTTGGTAAAGTAAAAATTAGTTAAAAAAACTACTTCACAACCACTGTCTTCACATTCATAAACTCACGGATACCCAAAGCCGACAATTCGCGACCGTAACCACTTTCCTTAACTCCACCGAATGGTAAGCGGGGATCAGACTTTACAAAATCGTTGATAAAAACACAACCCGCATCAAGACCAGCTTCGGCAAGTAATTTTGCTTTCAAAACATCGGCAGTAAAAACTCCCGCTCCCAGGCCAAAAACAGTATCATTAGCGATCCTGACAGCTTCTTCTTCTGTCTGGAAACGATATAAAACAGCTACAGGCCCAAACAATTCTTCGTGATACGCAGGCATTCCAGGAACCACATTTTCCAAAACAGTGGGGGGATAAAAGACTGCGTTTACTCCCGGAATATATCCTCCCAACAATACTTTTGCACCCATTTCGCGGCTTTTCTCAACTTGTTGGTGAAGTTCGTCACGCAAATCGACTCGAGCCAGAGGTCCAATGGCAGACTGCGGATCAAGCGGATCTCCATATTTTGCCTCACTCATCAGCCTTACAAATTCAGATTTGAATGAATCATATATCTTATCAGCCACAATAAATCTTTTGGCTCCAATACAACTTTGCCCGGCATTAAGCAAACGGCTTGTTACACACAATTGGGCCGCTGTTTTCACATCTGCATCTTCCAGAATTAAATATGGGTCACTCCCACCCAATTCCAAAACCGATTTTTTTAGCATCGATCCGGCAACCGAAGCAACCGACTTACCTGCCAGAGTGCTTCCGGTAAGCGTAACCGCTTTGATCAAAGGATTTTCAATTACTGCTTTTACTCCCGAAGAACCAATAAGCAGCGTACGAAAAACATTCTCCGGAAAACCGGCATCGCTCACCAGTTGCTCAATAGCCAATGCACAACCAGAAACATTGGAGGCATGTTTCAAAACGCCGGTATTACCCGCCATAAGAGCCGGAGCTAAAAAACGAAAAACCTGCCAGAAAGGAAAATTCCAGGGCATAACAGTCAAAACTGTTCCAATTGGCTGATAAGTAATATACGATTCAGATGCTTCTGTCTTGATTGATTCATTTTCAAGAAAAGCTTTGGCATTTTCAGCATAATAGCCACAAACAAAGGCACATTTCTCGATCTCACTCAAAGCTTCGCGCTTCACTTTTCCCATTTCTGAAGAAATAATTTCGGCCAGATATTCCTTCTTAACAAGTAGCTGTACCTGAAGATTTTTCATGGAAACTGCCCTCTGTTCAAAGCTCGTTAGTTTCCACAAAAGAAAAGCTTCATCAACATTAGCGATTATTTCCTCAAATTCGGCAGATGAATATTCACGGTAATCCGCAATTATTTGTCCTGTAAATGGATTGATGGATTGCATGGTATATCTCTTTTTACCAAAAGTAGCACTTTACGGGCTGAAAAAAAATTAACTCTCTTCGACCCTGCTGACATACCGTTGTCACTGCCCTGTATTTTCTTTGTCTCAGGAAATACAAAAACCTTGAAGTCATGAAAACAAGGAAACATTTTTCAGAAAAATTTTTAATCGTAATTTTATTCATCTAAAACACAATTGCCATGGAAAAGAAAACCGTACAAAAAACGACCGTACTTTGTATCAGCCTCGATACCACGCTGAAAACAATGCTGACCGACACCGGAAATCTACCTAATGAATTGGTTGAAAAAGCCCTGGAACTTCAACTCGAAATTGACGGTCCGCAAATATGGGTGTACGATGGTGCTGACGGAAGCCTAAACACACCTTTCGAATTGACCATTGCCCTTCCCGTAACCAAAACAGCCGGAGAACCCGGGAAATTTAGGTTTGCAGAATTTCCGGAAATCAACTGCATCAGCGAAATTCATAATGGGCCATGGGCTAAATTAGGCGACACCTATCATAAACTGATGCCTGCCATCATGCAGCAAGGTCTCTCCTACACCGGGATTTCGAGAGAAGTGTATCATGTTTGTGATTTCGAAAATCAGGAAAATTGCATCACTGAAATTCAAATCGAAGTAAAATGATTCAGGAAGTAAAAAATGATCCTGCACTGATTTCATATTGCGGGCTCTATTGCGGAGCCTGCAATAAATTTCTTTCAGGAAAATGCCCGAGTTGTAAAAATCTGGCTTCACCTCATTGGTGCAAAATCCGGACATGCAATATCGATCAACAATTTACAAACTGTGCAGACTGTACACTCGAAACGCCAAATGCGTGCAAAAAATTCAACAACCCGATCTCGAAGGTTTTTACATTCATTTTCGGGTCAAACCGCGAAAAATGTATCCTTACTATTCGTGAAAACGGAACAGTCTGGTATGCCGCACATATGGCTGAAACCCGGCAACAATCGCTAAAAGGTAAATAGATAGTCGCAGTTGACAGTCGCAGTTGACAGAAAATAGATCGCAATGGTTTTTTGGGATTACTGTCAACTGAGACTGATCACTTTTTCTTTTAACTTGTCACCATGAATCACATCGAACGACTAAATGCCATTTTGATTCACCTGCAGAGTAAGCGAATAGTAAAAGCTTCTGAAATAGCCGAACGTTTCGAAATCAGTTTACGAACTGTTTATCGCGACATTCGGGCACTTGAAGCTTCGGGTGTGCCGATTGGTGCCGAAGCGGGTGTTGGTTATTTCCTGATGGAAAATTACAAATTACCCCCTGTGATGTTTACCAAAGAAGAAGCATCTGCTTTACTTTTTGGTGAAAAACTGGTTGAGAAAATGTCTGACTACCAAATGAAATCTGATTTTTGTTCGGCACTTTATAAAATAAAAGCCATCCTGAATCCGGAAGAAAAAGACAGGCTCGAAAAACTTCATAACCAAATTTCGGTTCTCAATTATAAATCATCAAGCGAAAACTTTAACCGCCTTTATCTGAGCGAAATTCAGCAGGCATTGGTTTCGAAACAGGTACTCGAAATAGACTATCAGGCAGGATATGGTGCTGAAGCAACTAAACGTTTTGTTGAACCTATCGGACTGTGCAATTACAGTTCTCGCTGGCATTTATTTGCCTGGTGTCGTTTGCGCAGGGAATACCGTGATTTCAGGCTCGACCGCATTCAGGATCTGAGAGTAAATAACGAAAAATTTAAAGGTAAACAGCATATCTCTACGGATGAATTTCTCCGGCAAAATAACCTGATCTCCGATAAAGCCAACATCACTTTACTTGTGCCAGCCAACCGTTTGAAACTGATTTCTGAATCGAAATATTGGTACGGATATATTGGGGAAGAAACAATTGAAAACCAAATAATCCGGGTTCAGTTTTCGAACAATGACTTGAGAGGTTTTGCGATCTGGATCATAAGTTCCGGTTCGTATGCTAAGGTTGAAGAACCCCAGGAACTAAAACAGATATTGAATCAGTTCATTAGCGGAATTCTTAAAAACTACGCTGAGGACAAATGAGAACCGCTAAAAGAAAAGTCAGGGTTTCACTTGAAGTGAAACCCTGACTAAAGAAAAGCTGACTCGCTTTTCAATTTTCACTAAATGATTTCAGGTAAAATATAAGGCGCACGATAGTCGCGGGTAAGCATTGCATTGGCATCATCAATATCATTGCCAATAAAGCGTTCAGCCACCGGATCAAAATCGAGCTGTTTACCCAATCGATAAGAAATATTGCCCAGATGAGCCAATGATGAAGACAAAGCTCCGGTTTGAACCGGACCATGCTGAATACTCATGTCGCGGGCACGAATAGCATCAAACCAGTTTTGAAAATGGAGAGTAAGTTCACCTTCTGATGTTCTGCTTGGCCCTTTTTCTCTTTTTTCACCCAGATAAGTTTCGTAAGTTCCATAGCCTTTAACAACCATGTAGCCTTTATCTCCATAAAAAATGTTACCAACACCAGCACCATCTTCAAGGTTAGTGCACCAGTTGCGAACTTCAAACTGAATGATTTTCTTTTCCTTCGGATAGTGATAAATCGATGTTTGAATTTCAGGAACTTCCTTGCAATCATCCCAAAGAAATTTGCCGCCCATTGAAGTGATCCTTTCAGGCAAACTATTTACGCCAAGACCCCACATACAAAGGTCGGTTTCGTGAATTCCCTGGTTACCAACGTCGCCATTGCCATAATTCCAATGCCAGTGCCAGTTGTAATGAACCAGGTTTTTGGAGAATGGTCGCATCGGAGCTGGTCCGCACCACAAATCGTAATCCAGGCCGTTTGGAACCTGAGAAATTCCCTTGTCGCCAATATCAGGTCTCCAGCGGTAAACTAAACCACGAGACATATAAACACGACCGATAAGCCCTTCTTCCAGGTGTTTTACACCTTCGCGAATAGCTTCCGAACTTCGCAACTGAACACCATGCTGCACAATTCGATTGTATTTATAAGCAGCTTCAATCAGCTTTTTGCCTTCGTAAATGTTGTGAGTGGCTGGTTTCTCCACATACACATCTTTTCCGGCCTGACAAGCCCAGATTGCCTGTAAAGCATGCCAGTGGTTTGGGGTAGCCAGTGTAACGGCATCAATTGTCTTATCGTCATAAATCCTCCGGAAATCCTGCTCGATAGCAATCTTTTTGCCATATTTCTTTTCGAACTCGCTAGCACGATCCTGCAGGATATTCATATCCGGATCGCACAGATAAGCTAATTCCACATTCGATTTCTCCGCTAATCCCATAATTTCCTCGATATGCGATTTTCCTCTGCCATTAATACCGAGCACTGCCACACGGATACGATCGTTGGCACCTTTAGCACTTGCAGGAACGATAACAGGCTTTTTGACTGATTCACTCGCAAAAGCTGCAGGAGTTACGGCAGCCAGCATGGCTCCGGTAGCTGCAGTTCTAAGAAATGTTCTCCTCGAATTTTTTTCTTCTTTTTCCATGAATAATTAGTTTATGTTAGTTATTTGAATTTGCCGGACATTTCATTCAGTGTTGAATCGCTCAGATCTCCACCAATTGCAATTTTGTGTTTAAAAACGATACTCTCACCTGGGTTCAAAACAATTTTTACCGGCGTGGCATTTTTGTCGAAAGCACGACCTCCAAGGTTATTGGTTGCAAAAAGGCCATACCCGCGTGCATGAGACCATGCCGGATAATTGGCGTTATTTTTATTGTCGAGAATGGCAATTGTCATTACTTCCCCATCTTTAACTGCACGAAGAGCAACCCAGGGAGAGCGTTTACTCCAGACATCGCCTCCTTTAACGCCTTCGGCATTACGGTAAACACCATTCACTCCATCATTATTCATAATCGGAACTTCGGTTTCAACTCCGTTTGCATCCAGAAATTTTTCTGCTTTATTCGATGGTTCTTCAAAAGCACGGTCGAGACGGATTCCAATGAGGCCTTCCTTATTTTCTTCAAAAGTGATAGTTTGTTTTGCCGTTAGCTTTGTGATTCTTTCAATGGTTCGGGTGCTTCCGTCGCCTTCAAAAATATAAGTTGCTTCTTCGTTCAATAGTACATTATTATTCGAGTCAACCCAATCTGCATTGGTAACCAACTCTCCTTTTGCAGGATTTTCGCGTACAATTTTATTAAACTTGATGGTGCCATATTTCTGTTTATCTTCCGGTTTAATGGCGTAAGAGTTATTCCAGAAATCAAGTCCGTTTACACTGCCAAAATTGAACCACAGACCCACGTGGTGTGGATGATCGGTGCGTTCGAACGGACGAGGATCTAATGGGAAACCACGGGTAATAAATTTCCCGGAAGCACTCATGATGGGGTAAAGTGATTGCTTCTCCATGTTATCGGGATAAATGTAAGCAGTGAAAAGCTTTCCGCCCATATAAACTTCTACTTTTTTGTTGGCTTCATCGTTTTTAAACTCAACCTTTTCCTTCTTCGAGGCCTGAGTAACAGAAGTAGCCAATACCAGTGCGATGGCTGTAATCCAAAATGTCTTCATTTATTTCGTATTAATGGTTTGATATATTTTTTATCAATGTACTAACCGATTTATAAAATTAGAAATATTTTGAACTTAATTGCGTAATATTGACGTTAAGAAAAGAATTAACGGTACTCATTCAGAATGTTTTAATGACCGATCATCGTAAAATATCCCAAACAATAGAGAAATTGCTGAATAGCAAAACTTTCTCGAAGCCGGGCATCTACAGAGACTTGTTAAACTACCTGGTTAATTGTTCTCTGAAAGGAGAAACGCCCAAAGAACAACAAATCGCCTTTGATGTTTTCGGGAAGAAAGCTGATCAGGAAAAAGAGTTGAATGTTCGGGTTTATATTCTGAATCTCAGAAATAAGCTGAAAGAATATTACCAAAATGAGGGAAAGGATGATACCGTAATCCTACAGATTCCAAAAGGAAAATATCAGGTTGAATTCAAAATTCTGCATTATAAATCACTTAAACGGTCGATTGAAAAGTATAGTTTGAAATTGTTTTTTTCCAGCATACTATTGATTGTAATTTCAATCATCTTTATCCTGAATTCGGATAAATTCAGACAACCCAAACAAACCATTTGGAAAGGCTTTTTAAATCCGGATTACCCAATCCTGATTGTACTGGGAGATCACTATTTTTTCAACGATTCGGTTGCAACCGGAAGAATGGGTTCGTCTCGTGATACCCGGATAAATTCGGATGAAGATTTGGATGCCTATTTGAAAATGCATCCTGAACTAATCGACAAAATCAGGAAAAGTAAAACAACATACATAAACAACCAGGCACCACTGGGATTATTCAGTATTATGAAAATGTTTGGCGGAGGAATTGCTGAAGTTGAAATGAAATATTCATCTCAGCTGCAATGGGAAGACACCCGAAATAAACACCTGATTTTTATCGGATCCATTAAGACTCTTCAAATTATGAAGCAAACACTCGAACGGGTTGGCTTAAAATATAATCTGGAACAGTCTTCATTCACCTACCAAACACCGGACAGCACCCTATTTTTCGACAACCGGACGGAGAATAACCTTAATCATGAATATTCAAGTCTGATTCATTTCTGCACAAACGATGGAAGAAAAGTACTCTTCTTACTTTCGGATGCAGATGTCGGAAACATTGCCGCCATGAAATATTTAACCGATGATCGAAATGCGGATTTCCCCGGGAAAGGATATAAACAAAACTTCAAAGCCGTTTTCGAAGTGAAGGGACAAGATCTGACTGATTTTAAAGTAGATTTAATTCGTACCGATCCGATTAAAGAAAATATATCTGAAATCTGGCCCTGATCAGGCCAAAAATAAAAAGACAAAAGTAAACGCGATCGTCAACTTTTGCCTTCTCCTTTATGGTTTTTAATCGTTTTATGCCGGAATTTCCATGAGCAGTATTTTAGATTTCTGATTCATCTTCAGGTTTATTCCGGTTTCTATCTCCTCCAGACACAAACCATCACGCTGATTTAACGTTTCCAATTCGATATTAAGTTCACCTGAAATCAGAAATAAATATACAACGCTATCTGCTTTTTTCAATTCATAGCTTATTGTTTGCCCGGCATCAAAAACTCCAAGAGAAAACCAGGCTTGCTGGTGTATCCAAAGAGAATTTGCATTTCCATCAGGAGAAACAACTGTAAGCCATTTCCCGCTCATTTCTTCATCACCGAATTTAGCCTGATCATACCTTGGTTCAACGTCTTTTTTATCCGGAAAAACCCAAATCTGAAGCAAACTAACCGGTTTTTCTTTGGAATGGTTAAATTCAGAATGCTGAATCCCTGTTCCGGTCGACATTACCTGCACTTCGCCCGGATAAATTACCGATCCGTTTCCCATGCTATCACGGTGTTCGAGTTCACCATCAAGCACAATGGTAATGATTTCCATGTTATCATGCAGATGTGTTCCGAATCCCATACCTGCCTGAACGGAATCGTCATTAAGTACCCGTAACGCTCCAAAATGCATCCTGTCGGGATTATAATAGCTTGCAAAACTGAACGAATGCCAGGTTTGCAACCATCCATGGTCTGCGTGTCCTCTGCATCCTGCCCTATGTATTGTCAGTTTCATAGTGTCATGTTTTAAAATTATTGGTCACATAAAAATCGAAATGCCTAAAGTGCCTTCGGCAGGTCAACTTTAGGCATTTCAAATTCCAAATATTTTATACCAATACTTATTCAGCTGCTACCAGGTTGAAGTCAAGTGTAAATTCGTCATAAATAACCTTGTCGCCCAAATTGTCAAAAAACGATTTTGAACCATATTTTACATTGTATTTACTACGATCGACTGTAAGTGCTCCTTTGTAAACTGTATTCATTCCGTCTTTTGTTGAAATTGCAGTAAAACTTACCGGATTGGTAATACCTTTAATGGTCAGATTTCCGCTTAACACGTGAGTGCTACCACTGTTTTCATCTTTGGTAATAACAAGTTCTGCAGTTGGAAATGATTCGACTCCAAAAAAATCGTCAGATTTTAGATGACCCACCAGTTTGGCATTATATCCCGCATCTGTAAGATCTGTATTAACAATAGATGTCATATCGATTACCACTTTTCCTCCGGAAATTTTTCCATTTTCAACGACCAGATTACCTTCTTTTACAGCGATAGTTCCTGAATGTTCGCCGCCAACTTTTTTGCCCAGCCACTTTACAGAACTTTTTGATGCATCAACTTTTTGTGTTCCTGCATAAACTGCAGTTGTTAACGAAAGTGCCAGTACAAATATGGCTAGTGATTTAATTGTTTTCATAACTGTTTATTTTTTAATTGTTTTATACAGTTACAAAAATAGCCTGAAGACCGACGTGAAAAAATGGACTAAAAGAGGATTTAATGGTACTTTTTTCTGCTTTGCTCCCGAAAGTCCTTAAGGGTTATACCTGTATACTTCCTGAAAAAGCGACTGAAATAGGCCGGATCGTCGAATCCAAGCTGAAAAGCAATCTCTTTCCCGGACATACTGCTTGAGTAAAGCAACTTTTTAATTTCATCGATTATACGGTTACGAATAAGTTCTCCTGCAGTAATTCCGGTAGTACGTTTTGTCAGTTCATTTAAACACGACGGATTTATATTCAGCATCTCGGCATAAGGAGAAACTTGTTTTTGTGTAGTGTAATTTTCTTCTATCAACTGCTTGAATTTAATGATTGTGGTATCAGGAGCAGAATCTGCATCCTCTTTGAGAACCAGATTTTGCTGATCAAATATCCTGCGTGATTCGAGCAGAAAAAAATGTAATAAATTCAATACAATATCCTCACTGTAATTATCGGGATTGCGGAGTTCATCAAAAATCAACCCGGTTATATTGCCCAATTTATCGCGCGTCTCCGGAAAGACCTTTATCAGGCTTTTAAAGTCAGGATTATTGAACAGGCGATAATCCTTTAGCGGAACGTACGTTTTTCTGTTATATTGAATAAATTCCTCGTTAAAAAGGATGTAGATTCCGCCAACCGACTTGTCAATATACATCCGGTGTTTCAAGCCTGGCGGAACAAACAGGATTGTATCCGATTTAAGACTGTATTCCACAAATTCAGTGGCATGTATGGCCTCTCCCGATTCTATCCAGAAAATAGAATAAAAATCATGAAGATGAGGCATGAGATTGTGCTCAATTTCATCTTCATTAAAATCGCTGATCTTCCGGATGGTAAAGATCTTCTCATTTCCTTCGTCAAATAATCGGGAGTTCTTCAAGGTATTATCTATTACTTTTCGCGAATAAAAATAAATGAAAGTAATTTAAACAATTGTTTTCAACTATTAGCAATCGTTAAATTATTCTGCCTGATTATTATTCTACCAACCTGATTTCCAATGAAAGATCCATTGCCATGCGATAGGCAGCAGACACACCACAATATTTTTCTTCCGAAAGTTTAACTGCCTTTTCAAGCTTATCCATCGGCAAATCTTTGCCTTTAAACTGGTAAATTACTTTCATTTTGTTGTAACGTATCGGATGTTCTTCAGTTAAATCCCCTTCAACAATAACATTGAACGCTTCGGGTTCAACCTTCATCTTTTTGAGAATCATTATCACATCGATACCTGTACATCCGGCTAAAGCTGTTAGCATTAGCTTTTTCGGCCGTGGTCCCAAATCATCTCCACCACCCTCTTTAGATGCGTCAATAACCACGTGATGCCCATCCATATCACATTCAAAAGCCAAATTTTGTTTCCAGGCCAAGTCAAGTACATGTTTCATATCAACCACTTATAATTGTTGCAAATCGAATAATAGTTCTAATTTTACGTTGAAATTTTAAGACAGAAATATCCAATTAAGTTTTATTATATAAAAACTGAAATCTATATTTTGTCCTGATTGTTGTTTATTCTATTAACAAAACAAAACAACTCGATGAGAAGTTCAATTAAACGGCCAACAGATGACGAATGCGATCTTGACGGATTCCAATTGTTTAAGAAATTAACAGAACAGGAAATTGCCCAATTGAATTACGACAAAACTTGTTCTTTATATAAAAAGGGAAGTATAATTTACAGAGAAGGAAGTCGGCTCACAGGCTTTTACTGCGTAACCCGCGGTATTTTAAAAATATTCAAGACTGGCATCGATGGCAAGGAACAGATTATACGCTTTGCAAAAAAAGGTGATATTATTGCCTATCGGTCACTTTTAAGTCAGGAATTGGCTTGCACAACTGCTAAAGTTATTGAGGAAACGGTCCTTAGTCACATTCCATATCAAACCCTTTTGTATTTAATTCAAAATAACTGGCAATTCTCCCATCATATGCTTCAAATTGTATGTAAAGAATTACGCGAAGCAAACGACTACATAACCGATATTGCGCAAAAAACGGTTCGGGAGAGACTTGCTGAAGTTCTGTTATTACTGAAGGAAAACTTTGAACTGGACAATGCAAATACCCTTCAAATTTCGCTTACCAGGGAAGAACTGGCCAATATGGTTGGTACTGCTACCGAAAGTGTTATCAGGTTGCTTTCAGAATTCAAGCAAGATCAACTTATTGATTTACAAGGACGTAAAATAAAATTCATTAATGTTCCCGGATTAACTAAGGTAGCTAATCTGCTTTAAAAAGCTTTTAGGTCAAAAGAGGTCGTTTCTATGAAGAAGCGACCTCTTTTTATTTTATAAAAGCACAGTGGTTAAACTTATTTGGCAATCCAGTCTTCCGGATTAAGCTTTTCGTTTTCGCGCCAAATCTGGAACTTGAGTACAGTTTTGGATTGGTCATCATTATCGGTACCAATGGTTCCGATTGTTTGTTTTACTGAAACTTTATCACCCGAATTTACCAGTACATTTACCAGGTTGGAATATACGGTAAGGTATTTACCATGTCTGATAATCACCGCATTGTTACCTCCTGAAACAACAAATACCCTACTCACCTCGCCGTCGAATACTGATCGGGCCTTAGCTCCCTGATCAGTAGAAATGTCAACTCCGTTGTTTTTTACCTGAATGTTTTTCAATACTGAATGTTCGTGAACTCCAAAGTGATCAGTAATTACACCGCGCTCAACAGGCCATGGTATGCGCCGTTTATTCTGTTCAAACTGACCTGAAACCAGTTTTTGTTCCGGTGTCATTTCAAAACCAGCCTTACCGTTATCTCTGGCCTTTTTTACTTCTTCATCGATAATACGCTGTATTTCGCGGCTTAATTGCGATTCTATCTTTTGTTGTTCACGTAGCTTCCTTTCAATATCTTTTTGCTTTTTCTGCAGGGTAGTCAGGTAAACTCCCTGTTGTTTTTTCTCCTTGTCTAACCGCTCTGCTTCCTGTTTTTTAGACTGAAGAAGAGTTTCCTTTTCTGATCTTTGTTTTACAAGGTTTTTGACTTTAACCTGAACAAGGTCGCGAATCCATTGAATAAGTTCGGCTTGTCTTTTACGGTATTCTGTATACTGCCTCAAATACATAAATCTTTTGTATGCCTGATTAAAGCTGTTAGCCGAAAGCATAAAAAGAACCTTGCTATAATTGGTTTGGTTTTTTTGGGCAAAAAGAATCATGTTGGCATATTCCTTTTTTAGCTCATCCAAATCTGAATTCAGTGAATTAACCAGCCAGGCATTCTGGTCAATAAAATCACCCAATACACCAACTTCAGAGTTAATTCCGGATATTAAATTGGTACGCAACTCAATTTGTTTATTTAGAATATTGAATTTATTCAGCGTTTTCTTCTCATCTTTTTTTGCTTCATCTAACAGACGGGTTGTGTATTTGATCTGTTCATTCGTTTTTTCCTTTTTTTTGCGCAAATCATCCAGCGACTGTCCGTTAGCCAGAGCCGTTAGCAATAAAAAAAAACTAAGAAAAATCAGACCTCTCATGCTGTTAACGATTTATCCGGGTATATTTATCAGGAACTCTAAACCGAACATCTTTTTCCTTTTCCATGGAAAAACCATTAAGCTTAATTTTCAGTAGCATAAAGCTATCCGGACTAGCAAAATGAATAAATATTTCACCCGGATATAGTTGTTTTTCAACTGCGACAAAGTCAGAAAAGTCGATGTTTAGTTTTCGAGAATTCTCTGCATCTTCAATCTTTATTTTCCGGAGTTTATAGGTTTCCGGATCGATATAAATGGTTTGATGAACAACACTATTTGTAATAATCTTTTGTGCTTTTCTTGCTTGTTTCCTTACGTTAATTTTCTGATTGTCTTTCCTGGAATTCAACTTTTTTACAGACTCAAGCACATACATTCCGGAATCGATTCTGGATTCATAATCACGAATTTCCTTTTCACTTTTTTCCTCTCCCAATGCAAAAACATTGTTTGAGATAATCGCATGAATTGTTCTAAAATCAAGATCCATATCCAAAACAGAACTCAGGTAGCTGTAGTCGTCCAAAAAATAATTTTTCTCGAAGTAGTTAATAAACTTTACACTGTCTGGAGTTAACCAAAGTCTTCCAACGGGGATATTTAATTTACTCAACATCACCGTAATCGATTTGTCTTTATCAGCCCAAATGCTGGCCTTAAAAGATGTTTTGGTTTTTCCATTATCGAATTGACAGGTAATTCTTTTTATCGCTAAATGCCTGTAATCGAATGCATTGTTTTCGATATTTCTGATTAGCTTATTTGTACTGATTGGTTTGGCAACAGAAGTTGTAACCTTACGCGTTGTTTTGCACGATGAAAGACCAAGCAAAACGACACAAACAAATACAAATACTAAATTT
Organism: Prolixibacteraceae bacterium; assembly: GCA_041736275.1. GTDB lineage: Bacteria > Bacteroidota > Bacteroidia > Bacteroidales > Prolixibacteraceae > Aquipluma. Next base: position 7,571 of record JBGSUC010000040.1, on the reverse strand, counting down.
TTCCCTTGGGTAATTTTCTTCACCATTATTTATCGAGGTAGCGTTGCTGCTTTATTTTTTCATTTAAAAATTCAGAATAATCGCCTGTTTCCAAAGCTTTTTTCCATTGTACTACGGCGTTTTCCTTGTCACCTGCCATATATAAAATATCGCCGTAGTGCTCTACAATTACGCCATTTTTATCACCACCGTTTTTTATAGCTGTTTCGATGTAAAATTTAGCCAGCGAATAATCTTTACGCATAAATAAAACCCAGGCATAAGTGTCAAGATAGGTCGAATTTTCCGGATTTGCCCGAACTGCTTTTCCGCTTAACAGTTCTGCTTTTTCAAGATTCTCATTTCGAACCGAAAGGTAATAAGCGTAATTATTCATTGCCAGCCAGTTTTCAGGATCAAGGCTAATAACATCATCATAAGCCTTAAAAGCTTCCTCTACCTTATTCAATTTATAATTGGCTTCTGCCTTGTATAAATCAAACTGTATTTTCATTACTTTATTATCCAGCAAATAAGGTTCACCTTCTTTCAATATTTCAAGGGCTTCGGTATATTTTTCCAATTGCAGACATGCAACAGCTCTGAGACCATATAGATTGGGTTGATTTGGAAACAATTCGAGTGCCTTCTCTGCATCAGTATAAATACTTTTAAAATCCAACAAATCATTACTAATCAAAAGCATACGTTCCCATATCGGATAATTATCCTTTTCGGTTTGAAGTACCTTCCGGAGCTGCTCGCGAGCTTCAACCAATTTTCCTTTACTTATCAGGTATTCAGCATAAACGGTATAAACACGGTAATCATCAGAATTTGTTTTTACCAGGATATCAACCAATTCACCAACTTGTTCATCAGTAAAAAAAGGTTTATCCTGATCGGAAGTAATCATCAGATAATACTGAATTTTCGTTTCCACTTCAACCGATTTATTCTGAAATGCCTTACGTATATATTCCCATGCCTTTTCTTTATCTTCCTTTTCCCTGTAATATGATGTAAGCGAAAAAAGAACGAACCCGTTCTCCGGATCAATCTCCAGAATTTTCATGTAATTTTTCAGCGCATTTGCATCATCTTTTTCCGAAAGGTAATAATCGGCCAGCAAGCCATAATATCTTGGTTCTTTCGGGTTCGAATCAATAAGCTTCTGAAGTTCGGCCAGGGCCTCCTTTTTCTTCCCGGCTGCCTGATAAATCTGTTGTTTTTCAACCGAGATCTGATCATTAATACCAACTTTCTTTTCCAGTTCGTCATACACTGCAATTGCCTGATCATATTTTTCGGCTGATGAAAGCAATGCAGCATTCATGTATAAGTATTCCAGATTTTCAGTATCAAGATTATAAAGTTGCCGATACAGGTCGGCTGCTTTTTCATATTGTTTGCCCTGTTGGTAAATCTGAGCCAGTAAAACTTTGTACCACTTGTTTGACGGATCTATTGAGATGGCCTTTTCGAGTAAAAGCGACGAGCTGGTTTGATCACCATTACTACTATGAATTTTGGCCAGTTCAAACATAGCCGAACTTGAATTGGGATTAATTTGAAGGCACTTCGAAAAAAGTGTAATCGCAGCTTGTTGATTTCCAATCATTTTCTGTTTAAGCCCTTCAATAAAAGTATATTCAAATTCATTTTTATCATCCTCTGAAAGTGAATCTTCTACGGTATCTGTTTTTGTCTGAACGGTTGATTTTACTTGTTTCTGCGTCGTTCCACAAGACGAAAGGAGTAATAAAATTGCGGCAAAGTATGCCAAATAACTTTTCTTCATTTTCTTTAATTTTTACCGGTATGTCCAAATCCACCAACGCCACGGATTGTTTCTTCCAACACTTCAACCGATTCCCATCCAATATGTTCATGTTTGGCAATAACCATCTGGCAAATACGCTCACCATGCTCAATTTTAAACTCTTCGCTCGATAAATTAATCAGGATAATACCTATTTCTCCTCTGTAATCTGCGTCTATCGTTCCCGGACTGTTGAGAACAGTAATTCCTTTTTTTAAAGCTAATCCACTTCTTGGGCGAATTTGTGCTTCAAAACCAACCGGTAATTCGATAAATAATCCGGTTGGAACAAGTACCCTCTCGAGTGGTTTTAATGCTATAGATTCAACAAGATTGGCACGTAGATCCATACCGGCAGAAAATGCGGTACTATATTCAGGTAACGGATTATTGGATTGATTGACAATTTTTACGATCATAAAATACTCTTTTTCACGTTCAATAAATCTGAAAATTAATTTGAAGCTGCTAAGATATGGATTTATAGCTGGAATGAATCACTTCAGACTTGTACATTAACAATATTTAGCATCAATCAACTACCATAAAATCAGCCATAATCTTGTCAGAAATAAACAAACCTTGCTTATTTATGCTTACTGTTGAGGACTCTAAAGCGATGTGTTCTGATTGCAAATACTTATTCTTTATTTTCTGGAAATGAATGAAATAAACATCAGAAAATTCAGTCTGAATAAATTCTTCGGAAATACCCCAAATTGTTCGCAAACCCGTGATGATATAATCATTATAGCGGTCTTGCTCTGTTAGTATTTCTGATTCGCTGTATGATTGATTGTTTTCTATACCGTGAAGATATTTAGTAATTGAAGACACATTCCAACGCCTGCTTTTAAAATCATAAGAATGCGCAGAAGGTCCGATTCCCAGGTATTTTTTGCTTTTCCAATAGGATGAATTGTGCTGTGAATAAAGCCCCGGTTTACAAAAATTAGAAATTTCGTAATGCTCAAATCCTGCTTCTTTCAATATTCTGATAAGTATTTCAAATTGCTGAAGGCTAAGCTCATCGGGTAATTCTTTCAATACTCCTTTTTTAAGCTGGTCGTAAAAAACAGTGCCTTCGTGGTAGGTGAGATTATAAGCCGAAACATGCTGAACATCCAGTTCAACAGCAATTCTCACATTTCGCTCCCATTCTTCGAGAGTTTGATCGGGCAGCCCATAAATCAGATCGATGCTGATGTTTGAAAATCCAGCCTTTTTGGCCCATTTTACCGACTGAATTGCCTGCATTACGCCATGGCGTCGATTCATCAGTTTCAGATCCGTTTCAGAAAAGGACTGAACACCCATACTAAGCCGGTTAAAACCAATTTCTCTTAACATCGACAATATGGCCTGGCTTAAATCATCCGGATTGGCTTCCATCGTTATTTCAGCTTCAGGAGAAACCTGGAAGTTTTGATAAATTGTTTTCAGAAGCTCCTTAAGTTCATCAACCAGTAAAACAGAAGGAGTTCCTCCACCCAGGTAAATGGTGTTAATTTCTTCGGAAGCAAACTCTGAAGCCCGGTTTACCAATTCCTTATTCAGGCCTTCCAGTAATTTGCTTTTTTGGCTAAAATCGGTCGATTTAAAGAAATCGCAGTAATGACAACGCTTTCGGCAAAAAGGAATATGAATGTAAATTCCGGCCATTTAAATGATCAGGATTAAAAAATAAATCAAGTGTCATTGACTCTGAACGACACTTTGTTTAATAGAAAAAAGTTGTTCTAAAGCCTGATTATATCCTCGAAACCAGACATATCGCCCAAAATTCCGGCAATAGTTGTTTCCTGATAAAACAGCAATAACTGTGAACGAATCGGTCCAAAACGGCTATGGACAGGACAGGGTTTTTCGTTACTTTCGTGTGTTGCACAAGGTTGAAGTCCTATCAGGCAATTTCTGAAAAAGTCATCACCATCAACAATCCGTACAATATCATAAAGCGAAATTTCGTCTGTTCTTTTTCCAAGTCCAAATCCTCCGTTAGGACCTTTTGTAGAAACTAAAATCTTCTGTTTTACCAGATTTTGAAGTATTTTTCCAAGAAATGGAGTAGGAATTATTAAATCAGCAGAGATTTTTTTTATACCGATTTTTGCTCCGTCTGAAGAATGTTTTCCCAAATAAATGAGCGCTCTTACTGCATATTTACACGTATTGGATAGCATAGTTTTTATTTTTTATTGGTCCATTGTTTGCTAAATGATTGATCGGCCAGTCTGGGTATTTGTTTGTTTTCGCCCAAAACGTTTGCTCCTAACAAAGCAAAAGTATTTTTTGTTTTTCCCCCCATCAAATCGAGCCTGCTGCGCTTTGATAAAGCAAATTCATAGGCTTTCATTCCCTGGTTCCATACAAATCCACCAGCTCCAGCCCTAACAGCGTCACGTCTGTTTATGAGTAACATGTGATGAAGAGGAATCTTTACCGGACAAACTTCAGTGCATTTTCCGCATACAGAACAAGCTGAACTCAGATGATTGTATTCTTTCAAACCTTTAAAAAAAGGTGTAATTACCGAGCCTATTGGCCCGCTATAAGTTGCATCATAAGTGTAACCGCCAATGTTTCTGTAAATAGGACAAGCATTCAGGCAAGCCCCGCAACGAATGCATTTAAGAACTCCAAACTGGTCATCGTTTCCATAAAGTTCAGATCGTTTATTATCCAGCAATATAACAAACATTTTTTCCGGACCATCTGCTTCTCCAGACTTTTTGGGACCTGTTATGAGCGAATTATAAACCGAAATTTGTTGTCCGGTTCCATGCGCTGCCAAAATAGGCCACATTAGTCCCAAATCCTGCAAGTGTGGAATAACTTTTTCAATTCCAGCAATTACGATATGAATTTTTGGAAATGAAACCGACATCAGCGCATTACCTTCATTTTCAGTCAATGCAATACCTCCTGCATCAGCAACCAGAAAATTAGCTCCGGTGATGCCAACATCGGCAGTTGTAAATTTAGCGCGTAATTTTTTACGTACATATGCAGTTAAATATTCAGGAGGACTACCTTCCGGAGTATTAAATTTTTCAGTAAAAAGTTCAGCTATATCCTGACGCGATTTGTGCATACACGGAGTCACAATATGATAAGGTTTTTCGCCGGCAAGTTGCACAATGTATTCACCCAAATCGGTTTCAAGAGATTCAACACCAATTTCTTCCAGATGCTCGTTCAAATCAATTTCTTCAGTAGTCATCGATTTACTTTTGACTACCGTTTTTGAGTTGTTTTCAATCAGTATTCGCTTGACAGCTTCAATAGCTTCGCTGGTATTCTCTGCCCAAATTACAGAAGCACCATTTGCCGTTATGTTTTTTTCAAACTGTATCAGGTAATCGTGTAAATTATTAATTGCCTGTGATTTAATATACGAAGCACGGGTTTTTGCCAGATCAAGATTTGAATAACGCTTTCGCCCACGATCAACTGCAACATCGTATTTAGAGATGTTGAATTTGATGGTTGCCCGATGTTTCAGGTCGGAAGCAATCTCCTTCGATTTCTTTAAAAATAAATCCTTCTGCTCCGACATTTTAAACCGGTATCTTGTTTATTCTGTTTATGTGCCGTCCACCTTCAAACTCGGTTGACAGGAAAACACTTACTATTTCAACTGCTGCTTCATCGGTAATGTAACGGGCCGGAAGCGCGCAAACATTGGCATCGTTATGCAAACGCGCTAATTTGGCAATTTCGGGCATCCAACAAATAGCTGACCTAATCCCCTGGTGTTTGTTTGCCGTCATATTAATACCATTTCCGCTACCACAAAGAGTAATTCCTTTTTCGAATTCACCTTTACTGACGGCCTCTGCCATAGGATGTGCAAAATCAGGATAATCGCTGCTTTCTGAAGAATAAGCTCCAAAATCCTTGTATTCAATTCCCTGTTCCTGAAGAAATTTTAGAACTGTTTGTTTTCTTTCATAACCCGCATGATCGCTGGCAACAGCAATTTTCAACTTTTCCATATTTGTAAAAATAAAAATCAAAAATAATACTTAAAAGTATTTTATTGGCCTAAAGCTTCAATAAACTTCTAATATCCTTTTTTTCAGCAAAAAATACAAGAACCAAAAATGCAGTAAAAAGTGTGATATTGAGTGCGTACTGTAATATTGTGGCCGTAAAATGAAGATAATCAGAAATATAATAAAGTCCTATCGCTACAGCAATATACATCAGAATACGCTTTAAATCATATTCAACACGATAATATTTCTGGCCAATTACATAAGAGATAACGGTCATAATCACAAAGCATACTAATACAGCGTATGCTGATCCCATATAACCCATGGTAGGAATGAGCATAATATTGGTGACAATCGTTAAAACTGCTCCAATTCCGGCAATGTAAGCACCAATCCATGTTTTATCCGTCAGTTTGTACCAGAGCGAGAGATTAAAGTAAATCCCCATAAACAGGTTTGCCAGTAAAACAGCCGGTACTACTTTTAATCCAGAATGATATTCTGATCCAATGATGATTTTAAAAACATCAATGAATAAGGTTATACCCAGAAAAATAAACAAGCCGAAAATGACAAAATATTTCATAACATGAGCGTAAATAAGGCGCGAATCGCTATTTTTCTGATGATTGAAAAAGAACGGTTCGAACGAATACCTGAATGCCTGAATAAACATATTCATTAAAACAGCAAGTTTATAATTTGCGCCATAAATACCGAGCTGTTCCATTGGTTTTTGAACTTCAGGTATCAACTTCGGAATTAAAATTTTATCAATATTCTGATTTACCATTCCAGCTATTCCCACCAATAGGATAGGGAAGGAGTACCAAAACATTTCCATGAACAGACTCCAGTCAAAAGCTAGTTTTATCTTGCGTATTTCAGGAATGAGCATGATAAGGGTTACTACTGAAGCTATTAGATTTGAGAGAAATACATAGCCAACACCAAATTCGGAATTATAAATAAAACGAATAAAACTATCAGGATTAGATTTCAATATGTATGGGCAAACAGTAAGAAAAAAGATATTGAAGAAGATATTAAAGAAGATGTTTACAAATTTTAAAGTGGCAAACCTGACCGCTTTTCCTTCCAGTCGTAAATTTGCAAATGGTATAGCTGTTCCAGCGTCGAGAGCAACAATTACTGCAAGTAATTTGATATACTTTTCACTGTTCTGGTAATCAAAAAATCCAGCCATATTTCCGGAAAAAACAAATGTTATCAGAACAAAAAGTAATGAACTACCAAACAAAGCAAATGCGCTCGTTGAGTATATTTTATCGTTTTGTTTAGTTTTATTGGCATACCTGAAAAAACCTGTTTCCATGCCAAAGGTTAATATAACAAGCAAAAACGCAACGTATGAATATAAATTAGTTACCACACCATACTCTTCAGGAAGAAAAATACGGGAATAATATGGCACCAGCCACCAATTAAGAAAACGACCAACAATACTACTCATGCCATAAATGGCAGTTTCGCCCGCAAGTTTTTTTAATGCGCCCACTATAGAATAATTTTGGCCAAATATACAAACCTAATTAATAACCCTAACCTTAAAAATATGGATGGACATGAATTGATTTTTATTTTGTTTTATATTTGAGGTTTCTATATTAACAATAGTTCGTTCAAAAAACATTAAAAATTAAGCGGCCATAGTGCCGAAATACAATAGTTCATTGACATGTTGACGATTTTTGATTGAGTTCGGGTTAATAGCGAACAGGCGTAAAAATCTCGACAACAATAATGTG
>JBGSUC010000063.1:0-109332 GCA_041736275.1 Prolixibacteraceae bacterium | reverse complement strand
CACATTATTGTTGTCGAGATTTTTACGCCTGTTCGCTATTAACCCGAACTCAATCAAAAATCGTCAACATGTCAATGAACTATTGTATTTCGGCACTATGGCCGCTTAATTTTTAATGTTTTTTGAACGAACTATTGTAATGTAAAAACGACGTTAAATCTTTGGTAAATAATTGCCAACATGATTCTTATTATGTTAGGCGAAATTTTCAACTAATTATTTCAAAGTATATTTCACGAACATTCAATGCAACATTTTCCCAACGCAACTTCTCTGCTTCTTCTTTCCCCAAAAGCGCAAGCTTGTTACGATATTCATCATCTTTTAAAATAACATCAATAGCATCTGCCATAGACTCAACATCCCAGTAATCAACTTTAACAACATTTTGCAGAATTTCAGCTGCGCCAGATTGTTCGGAAATGATAACCGGAATTCCCGCCTGCATAGCTTCCAGAGACACTATTCCAAAAGGCTCAGAAACAGATGGCATAACAAAAACATCGCTAATTTGAAATAGTTCATTTACTTCAGACTCATTAAGGAAACCGGGGAAACGAAAAGATTTGGAAATGTTTAAACTGGCAACCCTGTCTATCATCTCATTCAACAGGTCACCATTTCCTGCCAAAACAAACTGTACATTTTTTTGCTTCTGAATCACCAAACAAGCAGCGTCAATAAAATAAGCCGGTCCTTTTTGCATAGTAATGCGCCCAACAAAGCTTATGATTTTATTCTTTTTTGCCTTCTTCTTTCCTGGAGCTTTTTTCGTTTCTATTGGTTTAACTGCATTATAAACAGTGACTATCTTTTTAGTATCGATATTGTAATTCGATACTAATATATTTCGGGTTAAGTTACTAACAGCAATAATTTTATCAGCCGCAACCAGTCCTTCTTTTTCTATGCTACAAATCGCAGGATTTACATTTTTTCCACAACGATCGAATTCAGTCGAATGAATATGCACAACCAGAGGTTTTCCCGAAATACGTTTTGCAGCAATCCCCGCAGGAAATGTCATCCAATCGTGAACATGAATCACATCAAACTCCAACTCGCGTCCAATAGTTTCTGCTACAAGCGCATAATTTTCTATTTCCTGAAAAAGAGTTTGACCGTAAAAACCTTTAAATATGAATTTTCCATCAACAGTGGTTTCTATAAGTCTTTTTTCTCCCGAAGAAACGCTTGATTTCAATTCGGAAAATTCACTGGTACCGAGATAAGGAATTAACCCTGATTGAACCTCATAATATTGCACTTTCGACTCTGAATTTTCAAATTTAATTTGCTTTTGAAAAACAGGAACCTCCCCGGCTCCTAGCAAACGAATACCGGTCAGATCCTCATCGCCCCAGATTTTAGGTACCACCAATGTTAACTCCACATCATTCAATCCGGCCAAACCTTTTGTAAGACCCAGACAGGCAGTTCCTAAACCTCCTGATATATGTGGAGGGAATTCCCATCCAAACATTAATATCTTCATTGTTGAAAATTTCGAGTTTCAAACCTAAAGATTCGGTTTACCCAAAGAGTCTCACAGAACCGAAACAGGAAAGGATATTTTAAAATCATATATCTGCTAAACAGCTGAATCATTTAACGAAGAAAGCTGTTTTTCAAAATAAATCTCCTCCTCATTAAAATTCAGAAAAGGGAAACTATTCTTTAATTTATTGATTTCCCCGATATTTACACGAAGAAAACTTTCATATTCGGCTGATTTAGTGTTTACTGGCCGATGCAAAACTGCTTTCCTTATTTTAACAATACTTTTTGACAAATCGATACTCTCTTTAGCGACCATGACCTTACAAAACCGGTCGAAAATATAATCGGTGGCAACCTGGCTTGGATGCAGCATATCTTCAGCATAATATCTGTAATCCCGGAGTTCATCCATCATAATTTCATACGAAGGGAAATAACTACATTGCTCATTACTAAATCCAGAAATCACCCGATCTATGGCAAGCAGAAGAGTCGACTTGCTTACCTGATTTTCTACTGCACCATCTTTCCAGTGTCGAATAGGGCTGACAGTAAAAACGATCTTCAGCTTTGGATTGAAAGTCCAAAGTTCTTCAAGTAGATTCCGGTATGCCTCAGCAATCTCATGCACTCCAAGACGAAATCGTTTAAACTGAGCTGCCGGTACCTTATGGCAGTTTGATACGATCTGACCCGTATATAATAATTCGTACACCCAGGCTGTACCAAAAGTAATAACCAAAAAATCTGCACTTTTCAAAAATTCGTGCGACGAGACGATGCGATTATTTATCTTTTCAAGAACAGTTAAAGGATCAGTACCCGAAAAACGACTGTGATGATAAAAACTATTCCATAAACCCTGATCCTGAAACAGATCATTTTCGGTAAAAAAACGATTTTCAATTAATATTTTCAGACTATTTGCTATAGATTCCGGATTGTACAGAATACCGAAAGGATTTATATCCACATTAAATTTCAGATCGAATAACTTTTGTCCAATGTTCTCCGAAAAACAGGAACCAAAAAGCATGGTACTTTTTGTATAATCTATTTTCGATGAAAAATCAGGAATTTGAATTTCTGTAATAAAAGACATATCAGGCGATTTAATAGTTTGACAATTACACAACTAAATATTAAGAAAATCCAAACTCATTTTTCACCTGGATTTTTTTACTTCTTGTTTCTCCAGAACCAATGCTGTTCGGGCAGGCAGATAAAGTCTTAAATAGTGCTGACCTGTTATTCCTGCTTCAGGAACTGAAGAATACGGAATTTGCATATCAATACGATTTTGACCTCCAAAACGAATCTCATCAGTATTCAATACAATATTATACTCTGCCTTGGCAAGAGGTATTCCATAATCAGCAAATGATTGCGTTGGATTAAAATTATGAACAAACAGATATTTGCCTCTCGAATAAACCAGGATTTCGTTATCCTTATGGTCATATATCCAATTAACTTCTGGAATACCTATCAACTTCGATTTATTAACCAGATTAATCATCTCTCTGTCAAATTCTGACAGCCAACAATATTTCAGGTCTTTATTATCCTCCAAACTCCATAATCTACGGGCATGAGAATAAGACCACCCATTTCCTTCGCGTGGAAAATCAATCCATTCAGGATGGCCAAATTCATTTCCCATAAAGTTTAAATATGCACCACCTGCACACGACAAAGTTGCCAGCCGTATCATTTTATGAAGAGCAATACCACGGTCAACGGCCATATTTGACTGTTCTTTCCGCATACTAAAATACATTTCCTTATCAATCAACCGGAAGATAATGGTTTTGTCTCCAACCAATGCCTGATCATGAGATTCGGCATAACTCACTACTTTTTCGTCCAAGCGTTTCGAAGTCAATTCGTGGAATATCGTTCCAACATCCCAACGTTCGTCCGGGAGTTCTTTTATTGTCCGTATCCAAAAATCGGGAACTCCCATAGCCATGCGGTAATCAAAACCGAGTCCACCGTCCTTATGTGGCGTTGCCAAACCTGGCAATCCGCTCATTTCTTCGGCGATCGAAAGTGCATTCGGATTAATCTCGTGGATTAACCGGTTTGCCATTATAAAGTAAGTGATAGCCTCCTGATCGAGTCCATCGTTAAAATAATCATCGTAGCAGGTAAATGCTTTTCCTAATCCATGATCAAAATACAACATACTGGTTACACCATCGAAACGAAAACCATCAAACTTAAATTCTTCGAGCCAAAATCGAATATTTGAAAGTAAAAAATGAATGACTTCAGGTTTTCCGTAATCGAAACAATAAGAATCCCAGGCTGGATGCTCTCCCTTCGGACCATCATGAAAAAATTGCCAACGGGTTCCGTCGTATTTTCCCAATCCCTCTATTTCATTTTTAACTGCATGCGAATGAACCAGATCCATTATCACTGAAATGCCCATTCCATGAGCTTCGTCCACCAGTTGTTTTAATTCTTCAGGAGTGCCAAACCGTGACGATGGAGCGAAAAAGCTGGAAACATGGTACCCAAAACTTCCATAATAGGGATGCTCCGGAATAGCCATAAACTGAATAGTATTATAACCCGCTTTTTGAATTCGAGGTAAGATATTGGTCCGGAATTCGTTATATGTGTGAACACGCTGATCTTCTCCGGCCATTCCAATGTGTGCTTCGTAAATCAAGGGCGCTTCAGCAGAACGTTGAAACTTAGGATACTTCCATCGAAAGGACTTCTCAGGAGCCCAAACCTGGGCATTGAATATTTTAGTGTGATCATCCTGTACCGAGCGATAACTCCACGCCGGAATACGTTTACCCTGACCTCCTTCCCAAAACATTGAAAACGCAAATAAATCACCGTGGTTCATTTTCTCTAAAGGAAGAATAAGTTCCCAGTCGCCAGAACCCACTGAATGAAAAGCATATTCCGGAAGTTCCTGCCAACCGTTGAATTCTCCAATGAGGTAAATGGCTGTGGCATTTGGTGCCTTATCACGAATAATCCATTGTTTTTTTTCGCGATGCAAACCGTACCATTTATGCCCCTGAGCAAATTCAGAAAGACTGCGTCCCTGCAGTATTTCACGTTCTTTCTCCTCTGCAATTTTAAGCCTTGAAATAACGGTTTTTGCAAATGGCTCAAGATAGCTATCGTTTTTTACTAAATTGGGTAGTTTCATAATGCTTTCTGTTTGCTTAAAGATAAGAAAAACATGAAGTAGAATACATCAGACAAACGAATTTTGAATTTAAATTATTTGAGTATTTACATGTTAAATCTAACGCAATTGTTTAGAAGTTAAACCCAATTAACAAAATCAATTCGAAGTAATACGGAGATTCTCATTTAGCCTAAGAATCTCCATATTCGTTTATTTCTTTATTGCCTCCTGAATAAATTTCTGATCCAATTCATCAGAATCGCCGTATTGAGCCCTTAGTTCTGTTAATCGTTTATGCAAATCCATTTGAATATCAGAATAAGCCGGATCGTCGTATACACTCTTCATTTCATGAGGATCTTTTTCCAAATCATACATTTCCCATTCGTCCACATCGTAATAAAAATGAATTAGCTTATACCGATCTGTTCGAACCCCATAATGGCGCTTCACCATATGAACTGACGGATATTCATAATATTGGTAATAAATAGCATCACGCCACCCACTTTTATCTCCCTTAACTATTTGCCGAAACGATACACCCTGCATATCATCCGGAACCTTCACTTCGGCATAATCCAGAAAGGTAGGCGCAAAATCCAGGTTCTGAACCAATTGATCGACAACCGTTCCTGCTTTAATTTCTTTGGGATACCGCATCAAGATAGGGGTCCGGAATGATTCTTCATACATAAACCGCTTATCGAACCAGCCGTGTTCACCCAAATAAAACCCCTGATCCGAAGTATAAATCACAATTGTATTTTCAGTCAACCCGTTTTCATCCAGATAATCGAGTAGCTCACCCACTCCATCGTCCACCGATTTGATGCAACTTAGATAATCGTGCATATACCTCTGATATTTCCAGTTGGCAAGCTCCTTCCCTTCGGGTTTGTTTCGTATAAATTCATCGTTTTTAGGATTGTATGCTTTTCTCCATGCTTCCCGCTGCCGGTCATCCATTCGTTTGATATCAGGCATGAAATTAGTGGGTTCACCAGTATACGGATCATTTTCAAATTTCATATCGTGCCCCCACATCATATCCTTCACCACACTCATCTCCTGAGTATGAGCCGCTGTCCCACGCCCCGCATAATCGTCAAAAAAGTTCTCAGGCATCTGGAATTCGCGATCATCATATAAGTTCAGGTATTTTTCCTCCGGAAGCCAGTTCCGGTGAGGTGCCTTTTGGTGATACAGCAAACAAAACGGCTTCGTTTTATCGCGACTTTTATCCAGCCAGTTCAGTGCAAATTCAGTAGTAAGTTTAGTAACATATCCTGGGAAACGCTTCTTTACACCGTTTTCAATGAAATCCGGATTGTAATAGTTTCCTTGTCCAGGCAATACATTTGAATAATCAAAACCCTGCGGTAATCCATCCAAATGAATCTTTCCAATCATGGCAGTCTGATAACCATTCTGTTGAAGTATTTTGGCAAAATTCTGCTGATCCCAGTTGAATGGTTTCATGTTGTCAATCTTGCCATTCAAATGACTGAACTTGCCCGTTAGCATTACCGCACGGCTTGGTGCACAAATTGAATTGGTTACAAATCCTTTTTTGAATATTGCACCTTCCCTGGCAATCCGATCGATATTTGGCGTCTCGTTTAGACCATAGCCGTAGGCACTAATTGCCTGATAAGCATGATCATCGCTCATGATAAAAATAATGTTTGGACGTGTTGATTTCGCAGCCTGTTCTTTGCACGAAGGCATCAATCCGGTAGCACATAGTCCAAGAATGCTGATTAGGTTAGTTTTATTCATATGTATCAAATTTAGGTAGGTTCTTTAAGAATACTCCCATGGACTCGCTTGTCTGCGGCTCAGGGAGCGACATTCCAGTCTTCTGTTCTCAGACTTCAGCCTTATTCCACTTTCCCGGGCTCTCTCCTGTTCATCCCTGCAATCTTTTGAATATCATCTCCCAAATCAATTCTCGCTTCATCAGCCAGTTTTTTTAATTCGGCAACCACTTCAGGATAATACAGTTTCACATCATATCGCTCGCCGGGATCGCGTCGCAGATCATATAATCCTTCTTCAAATTGAAAATTCTCATTGGTATCTCCCGGGAATCCATCAACTCCGGGTTTGAATCCGATGTATGTACGTCCGGGATGTGCAAAAACCAGTTTCCAGCTCCCTTTCCTGATGGCTTCCAGACTGTTTTTCCGATAATAATACAGAAAAGTCTCTCTGGGATTTGCATTTTCATCACCATTTAAAAGAGGTAAAATATTTACACCATCAATTTTTTCCTTCGGAAGCGGAGAATTGGTAATGGCGGCCAGAGTTGGCAAAATATCAATGGTTGAGGCTAGTTTATTGCAGATTGTTCCGGAGGCAATGTGTCCTGGCCACCACATCAGACACGGTTCGCGTTGCCCGCCTTCGAAACTGTTGCCCTTGCCTTCACGCAAACCACCGGTAGAGCCTGCATGGTTGCCAAAGTTCAGCCACGGTCCGTTATCCGAAGTAAAAATCACCAGAGTATTTTCATCCAGATCATTCTTTTCTAACGCTTTCATGATTTCACCCACTGACCAATCGATTTCCATCATTACATCACCAAACATTCCCTGTTCGCTTTTTCCTTTAAATTTGTCAGAAACGGCCAACGGAATATGTGTCATGGAATGTGCCAGGTAAATAAAAAATGAATTTTCCTTATTCTCATTAATAAACCTCACCGCCTTTTCTGTATAAAGAGTGGTGAGTTCAGCCTGATCATCCAATGTTTTTATTTCCCTGATTTTTTCGTTGTCGTTAATCATTGGAAGTATTGGATACCGTGCTTTGTTTGTATCTTCAGCAGCAGGTTTCCCATCAAAATTTACGGGCCACATGTCGTTTGAATAAGGCAGACCAAGATATTCATCGAAACCTTGCTGTAAAGGCAAAAATTCACGCTGATATCCCAAATGCCATTTCCCGATTGCACAGGTTTTATAATTTCTTTTCTTCAAAACTTCAGCTATGGTTTCTTCTGAAGGATTTAATCCAATTTTTGCATCCGGCATCAATGCTCCTGAAATCCCAACCCGGTTCGGATAACAACCGGTCAAAATTCCAGCACGTGAAGCGCTGCACACTGCCTGGGCCGAGAGAAAACTGGTAAATCGAATCCCTTGAGCTGCCATACGGTCAAGGTTGGGCGTTTTGTACTGTGATGCACCATAACAGCTCAAATCACCATACCCCAAATCGTCCATAAAAATCAGTACGATGTTTGGATTTTTTGGTTTTTCAGTAGTGGAGCCTAAAGAAAAGAAGGGAGAAGCGGCTAATCCAAACAAAAGAGATTTTTGCAAAAGTTTATTCATAGTTCAGAATATTGGTTCAGTAGTTTCTCCAAATTTATAAAAAAAGAGGCTGCTTCAGTAATAAAACCAAAACAGCCTCTCTAAATTATTTAATTTATTACAGGATTTAATCAATCATCTCAAATCCGCAATATGGTATAAGTACTTTTGGAATCCTTATTCCTTCAGGAGTTTGATAATTTTCAAGAATTGCTGCCAATATTCTTGGCAATGCCAGGGCACTTCCGTTTAGCGTATGGGCGATAACAGGTTTTTTAGTTGTTTCGTCGCGATATCGTAACTTCAAACGGTTTGCCTGAAAACTTTCGAAATTAGAAACAGAACTCACTTCAAGCCATTTTTCCTGAGCCGCTGAGAAAACTTCAAAATCGTAAGTTAATGCTGAGGTGAAACTCATATCGCCACCACAAAGGCGAAGAATACGGTATGGCAATTCAAGTTTTTTAACCAGCCCTTCAACATGGGAAACCATCTGATCAAGCAATTCATATGAATTATCAGGATGCGCAATTTGAACGATTTCGACCTTATCAAACTGATGCAGACGATTTAGTCCACGAACATCTTTCCCGTAAGAACCAGCTTCGCGGCGGAAGCACGCGCTGTATGCGGTATTTTTTACCGGCAAATCTTTTGCTTCAAGAATCAAATCACGGTAAAGGTTGGTCACCGGAACTTCGGCAGTAGGAATCAAATAAAGATTATCTTCTGTAGCATGATACATCTGACCTTCTTTGTCGGGTAATTGCCCGGTTCCGAAACCAGAATCTTCATTCACCAGCAATGGGGGCTGAATTTCCAAATACCCCGAAGCACGGGCTTCGTCAAGAAAAAAGTTAATCAAGGCACGTTGAATCCGAGCACCTTTTCCTTTATAAACAGGGAAACCTGCTCCGGTAATTTTCACACCAAGTTCGAAATCAATGATATCGTATTTACGCGCCAATTCCCAGTGAGGAATACTATTTTCAGGCAATTTTGGAATTTCTCCGTAACTTTTAACTTCCAGATTATCTTCCGGAGTTTTACCTTCAGGAACGATATCTGCAGGAAGATTAGGAAGCAGCACCTGCAAATTGAAAACTTCCTGATCAATCCGGGCAAAATCTTCGTCCATTTGTTTGATGCTGTCTTTCAATTCAGCAGTGCGGTTTTTGGCAATCTGAGCCTCATCATTTTTCCCTGCACGCATTAATAATCCAACTTCTTTGGATATCTTATTCATTTCAGCTTTACTCTGATCAGCACTGGCTTGAATTTCATTCTTTTTTACCGATAATCCGGTAATTTGCTGAACAATAACTGAAGCATCAAAATTTTTCTTTTTCAGTTTGGCAATCACCAATTCCTGATTTTCCTGTATAAATTTCAGATTAAGCATTTCGGGTACATTTTTATTTTTTGAACGACAAATTTAAAACAAAAAAATCTCCTGCCTTCGGAAAAGCAGGAGATTATTCAAATGAATATCTTTTATCGTTCTAGTTTGCTTGTACAGCAACTATCGGTTCAACCGCAACAAACGATTTGTTGTCTCTTCTTTTTTTGAAAACAACAGTTCCGTCCACCAAAGCAAACAAAGTATGATCTCTTCCCATACCAACGTTTAATCCTGGGTGGTGCACAGTACCTCTCTGGCGAATTATGATGTTTCCAGCTGTAGCAGTCTGGCCACCAAAAATTTTAACACCAAGTCGTTTACTTTCTGATTCGCGTCCGTTCTTCGAACTACCCGCACCTTTTTTATGAGCCATGGTAAATTTTTTTTAATGTTATCCGATTACTTCTTCAATTTGAATTTTGGTAAAATATTGACGGTGACCATTCATTTTCTGGTACCCTTTTCTTCTTTTTTTCTTGAAGACCAATACTTTATCTCCTTTAAGGTGCTCAACTACTGTTGCAGTTACACTTGCGCCTTCAACCTGAGGAGTTCCAACTTTCACAGCACCTTCATCATCTACCAAAAGAACTTTGTCAAAAACAACAGTTTCGCCTTCGGCATTTTCCAAACGGTGTACATAAACTTTCCGGCCCTTTTCAACTTTCATCTGCTGACCGGCAATCTCTACAATTGCGTACATTTCAATGTATTTAAATATTCCTTCCGGCAGGCGGGAATCAATCAGATTACCACTTATCAAGCCTGCTCGAAAACTTTCGGATTGCAAAAGTATACAATTTTAAGTGACCACCAAAGGTTTACATTAATTTTTAAGAATTATTTCTGCCAGAAATCGGCAGATTAATTCAGACACCTCAAAATTAAAGCAAATAAAGGCAAATCTATATGCCGTGAAATTTTAGCAGAATGCAAACAATTGTTATATTTGTTACCCTCAGTTATGCTAGTTAGATATAAATGCAGAAAATTAAACTCAATATTTTAGGACTTTCAGTTAGTCAATCACAATCGGGAGCATATGCTTTGGTGCTGGCAGAAGAAAATGGCGACCGGAGAATACCTATTATAATAGGACCCATCGAAGCCCAATCGATCGCCATACAACTGGAAGGATTAAAACCACCCAGACCATTGACTCATGATCTTTTTAAATATATGGCTTCGTCTTTTGATATTATGGTCCTGGAAGTCATTATTTATAAGCTTGAAGAAGGCATTTTTTATTCAGAATTAGTTTGCATTCGCGAAGATAAGCAAATCACCATCGATTCACGGACTTCGGATGCTGTTGCCTTAGCTCTTCGATTCGACTGCCCAATTTATACTACAGAAGAAATTCTTGAACGTGCCGGAATTGTTATTGAATTTGAAAATGAGCAAGGTCAGGAAGAGTGGCACCAACCCATTTCTGATGAACCGGCGAGAGGGAAATACGAATATGAAAAATACACATCTGCTGAACTTTCCCAAATGCTGGAAGGTGCGGTACATGATGAAGATTACGAAAAGGCATCTGCAATCCGTGATGAAATAAACCGCAGAAAGAAAGAATAATCTTCTCACCTCCACATTTTTTATATTGAATTACTCCCGCGTATATATTAAGCAACCGCACCTTTATAAATTCTAAATTCACCTGCAATTTCAAAAATGCATTGTTTTAAACGAGCAATTGCTTTTTGAATATCCAGATTTTAGTAGTTTTAATGCCGCAAAAAACTATTCAAATCAAAGAACCAAATTATGGGAATAAAGAATCGTCTGATACTGATGAATTTTCTCCAGTTCTTCATCTGGGGTGCCTGGTTGATATCTATCGGTGGCTATTTAGGTGGGACATTAGGATTTACGGGTTCAGAAATCGGAGCAGTATTTTCGACCCTTGGGATCGCCTCGTTACTTATGCCGGCTGTCATGGGCATCATTGCCGATAAATGGATCAATGCAGAAAGACTTTTAGGCATCTGTCATATTTTTGGGGCGGTAATACTTATTTGGGCTTCAACAGTAACCAATCCAAATGTGTTTTTTTACGTCATGCTGCTTAATTCGATGTTTTATATGCCAACTATTGCACTAAACAGCACAGTTTCCTATATCATACTTGAGCAAAAGGGTTTTGATGTCGTCAAAGATTTTCCTCCAATACGGGTTTGGGGTACTATTGGTTTTATTGCCGCTATGTGGGTTGTAGATCTTTTTGGATGGAAATCGAGCCACATGCAGCTAGTCTTTAGCGCAGTATCATCGCTTGCACTGGGATTATATGCCTTTTCGCTTCCTGCATGCAGGCCGGTTAAATCGTACCAGAAAAAAACTCTTGCATCAAGGCTTGGGCTCGATGCACTCGTTCTTTTCAAGCAGGGAAGAATGGCTGTGTTTTTTCTCTTTGCCATGTTTTTAGGGGCAGCTCTTCAAATAACCAATGCATTTGGCGGTTCTTTTCTTGAAAGTTTCAACCTTACTTATCCGGATACATTTGGCGTAAAACATCCGATTGTGTTGCTTTCGATTTCGCAAATGTCAGAAACACTCTTCATTTTAACTATTCCATTTTTCCTTCGAAGGTTTGGAATAAAAAAAGTAATGATCATCAGTATGTTTGCCTGGGTATTACGATTCGGATTATTTAGTATCGGAAATCCGGGAGACGGCCTGTATCTGCTCATTTTATCCATGATTGTTTACGGTATGGCCTTTGATTTTTTCAACATCTCCGGATCTCTGTTTGTCGAAAAGGAAGTTCCATCCTCATACCGTGCCAGTGCTCAGGGAATTTTCATGTTGGTTACCAATGGCGTTGGCGCTACACTTGGCGGTTATGGAAGTGGCCTGGTTGTTGATTTTTTCACCGAAGGAGGTGTGCGCGACTGGCCAACAATCTGGATTTGTTTTGCTTCATACGCACTAATTCTTGGATTAATATTTCCATTCGTTTTCAAATACAAACACCAGACGAAACCGGCAGTCGCAATTTGATTATTCTTATTTTAAATTTTAACAAAACATAATAAAAGCTGATAGTTTGGAGGCTTGAGCCAAAAACTATCAGCTTTCTTTTCATTTTGTATTTGGCAATTCTCCTGAAAACTCTTTACCTTGTGGCCGGTTAAAATCTTTGATTAAAAGAAACTAAAAATGAAGCAATATATTGATTTACTGAAACATGTAATTGACAATGGCGTTAACAAGAACGACAGAACCGGAACCGGAACCATCAGCGTTTTTGGTTACCAGTCGAGATATGATCTTGCTGAAGGGTTTCCGGCACTGACAACTAAAAAATTACATCTAAAGTCGATCATCCATGAATTACTTTGGTTTTTAACTGGTGACACTAATGTAAGATACCTTCAGGAAAATGGAGTACGAATTTGGAACGATTGGGCTGACGAGAATGGAGATCTTGGCCCGGTTTACGGATACCAATGGCGTTCGTGGCCAACACCTGACGGAAAACATATCGATCAGATCTCCCAGGTTGTAAACAGTTTAAAAAACAATCCTGACTCCAGAAGACATTTGGTCAGTGCCTGGAATGTCGGACAAATCGATCAGATGAAGCTTCCGCCTTGTCATCTCCTGATTCAGTTTTATGTTGCTGACGGCAAATTGAGCTGTCAACTCTATCAGCGCAGTGCCGACATTTTTCTTGGAGTTCCATTCAATATTGCATCTTATGCCCTTTTAACCCTGATGATGGCGCAGGTTTGCGGGTTGCAGCCAGGTGAATTCGTCCATACACTTGGTGATGCGCACATTTATCTGAATCATATGGAACAAGTAAAATTGCAACTCACCCGTGAACCTTTTCCACTTCCACAAATGAAAATCAATCCGGACATTAAAAGTATTTTTGATTTCAGGTTTGAAGATTTTGAGTTAACAGATTATCAGGCGCATCCGCATATCCCAGGCGCCGTTGCAGTATAATTGTCACACTACAATAACTATAAGAACAACAGTTAATTAACTGAATTTATGATACAAAAAAACATCTCGATAATTGTTGCCATCGCTCAAAACTTTGCTATCGGTAAAAACAACGATTTACTTTTTCATCTACCCAACGACTTAAAACGTTTTAAGCAAATTACCACCGGGCATCCGGTTATAATGGGCCGTAACACCTTACTTTCGCTACCAAACGGGGCATTACCAAACCGAAGGAATATTGTAATAACCGACAATCCGGAAGAAAAATTTGAACGCTGCGAAATGGTATTTTCTATTGAGGAAGCAGCAGATGCGGTCAAGACAGAACAGGAAGCATTTATTATTGGCGGAGGAATGATTTACCGCCAGTTTTATCCAATCGCGGGTAAATTATACCTGACTTTGGTTCATCAGGACTTTGATGCCGATATTTATTTCCCTGAAATAGATTTTTCACAATGGAATGAACTTGCTAGGGAAGATCATTTTGATGAAAAAAACGGTTTTAATTATTCTTATCTGGATCTGGAGCGAAAATAAAACTCCCACTTTTCAGAAAAAGCAGGAGTAAAAAATACTAAGTCGTATATTTCTTTTAGCTACAGCAATTTGCCGATATTATCGAACCGCTGATGGTAATCTGAAATTGAACATCGTATAACCTCCAATGCCTCTTCAACTCCATAAATATGAGTAATTTCAGTATTACTCGCTTTGCCCGGCATATCCTTATAGGTTAGAAAATAATGCTTCAGTCTTTCAACAACAATATCCGGAAGATCTGACAAATCTTTATATTCACTGTAAACCACATCATTAGACAATACCGCAATAATTTTATCATCTGCTTCATTCCCGTCAATCATCCGAAAACCGCCAATTGGCCTTGAATCGACTAAAATATCTCCATGAGCAATGGTCTTTTCTGTCAGAACACAAATATCTATCGGATCACCATCGCCTTTAATTCCAGTCTTGCCCGTCTTCTCCATACAAAATTTACCCACCTGATCGCCACAAAATGTTTGAGGTATAAAACCATAAAGTGCAGGAACAACATTGGAATATTTCTGCGGTCTGTCGAGTTTTAGGTAACCACTTTCCTTATCAATTTCATATTTTACCGTATCAGTCGGAACAACTTCTATAAATGAAACAACATTATCCGGAGCATCCTTACCAATAAAAATTCCATGCCAGGGATGAGATTTGTAACGAAGCCCCATCAATCTGCCTATTGGATCTGATAATCTGTCTGCCATAAATTAAATTTTAGTTTTTGTTGATATAAACCTTTATCTCTGTGAAAAGTTTATACAATAAATATGAATTGAAAATCGTTGGCAAAATAAAGCATTACTGCTCTGAAACCAGCATTATTACTTCTGCTTTTTATCCAATTTTCTTATCTTGCGGTTTAACTGAAGACTAATGATATGGTTTTCAACTCAACTGGCACATACCATATTTGCCTTTTGTATATAAAATACGAGAACATAAAATGTATCTATCGTTTAGAATCGAATTCATGAGAAATGTAATTTAGTGATAAAAATCACTTATAATCAATCGAGTTCTGAAACTATAACAAACTGATTGATTGATTTTTTACCAAATTGTTAAACCAGTTACAAATTAAGCACTCAATTCAAAATACCTTTTATCTTTGCGAAGGTTTAAATAAAATATAATCAAAAAAAACATAAAATTATGAAAGTAACAGTTGTTGGTGCTGGTAATGTTGGAGCAACCTGCGCTCAGATAGTAGCCGAAAAAAACATTGTAAGCGAAGTAGTTCTACTTGACATTAAAGAAGGATTATCAGAAGGAAAATCATTAGACTTGTGGCAAACTGCTCCAATTAATTATTATGACACCCGTTTGGTTGGTGCAACAAACGACTATTCAAAATCAGCAGATTCTGATGTTGTTGTAATCACTTCAGGCGTTCCGCGTAAACCAGGAATGAGTCGCGATGATTTGATTTCAATCAATGCAGGTATTGTAAAAAGTGTTACTGAAAATGTGATCAAATATTCTCCAAATGCAATCATCATCATTGTTTCGAATCCGCTTGACGTAATGACTTACGTTGCTTATGCAGTTTCAAAAACAAGTAAAAATAAAGTGTTGGGTATGGCTGGTATTCTTGATACAGCTCGTTACCGTGCATTCCTTGCTGAGGCATTGGACGTCTCTCCACGTGATATTCAGGCCTTATTGATGGGTGGACATGGTGATTCCATGGTTCCGCTACCCCGTTATACAACCGTTGCAGGAATTCCTATTACTGAATTACTTGACAAAGAAACTCTTGACAAAATTATCGACCGCACCAAAAAAGGTGGTGGCGAATTGGTTAACCTGATGGGAACCTCAGCATGGTATGCTCCAGGATCTGCAGCAGCTCAAATGGTTGAAGCGATTGTAATGGATCAGAAACGCATTTTCCCATGCTGTGTGAAAATGGAAGGCGAGTTTGGTCTAAATGACGTTTTTGTAGGTGTACCGGTTAAATTAGGAAAAAACGGTGTGGAAAAAATCATTGAAGTTAAGCTCTCAAGCGACGAACAAGCCTTACTTGTTGAATCAGCCAAGTCGGTAAAAGAAATCATGGATGTTGTGGACGGCATGAACATTCTATAATTTTTCTGAGCTTAAAACAAACAATAAAATATATATTTGAAGCTCCGGTAAAATTACCGGAGCTTTTTTATATTGTAACCAATAACCGTCAGACATTAAAATCAGAAGAAAAGACAAATTTTAGGATTTGTCAGGATAAAAAGTATTTTAACCAAGCATTGTGTAACAATTTTCAAAGTGCTGACGAATAGATACTGAATTTCTAATATCAAAACTATTTATGTACGAATTTCCCCTTCAGATTATAGAACTCGAAGAAAACAATTACCACATACTGATTGAAGGCCAATTTGAAGAAGAAGCACCTTCGTGCTGGATCGTTGATACAGGAGCTTCAAAAACTGTTCTTGATATAAATTTGAGTTCGTTCTATGAAATTATTGATTCTGACAATATAGACGACTATCAAAGTGCTGGCATAAATCAGGGAATGATGGAAACATCAGTCGGAAAAATGACCCAACTTCGTTTTGGCGACATGGAAATTACCGGTCATAAAGTTGCTTTGATTGATTTGAGCCATGTGAACGAAATTTATGGGAAATACACTTCATTCCGAATTGCCGGGCTTCTTGGAGGTGATATACTGATGGAACATAGATGTATAATCGATTACTCGAATAGAATCATTCAGTTTCACAAAACTTAACTGCCAGACAGCAGCAAATTGGAACATCTATATTCAAAAAAAATAAATATATTTGGCGGCTGAAAAGAATTTAATGAAACTGAAAAGATACATATCCAAATATTTTATCATGCGACTTTGCCTGCTACTCGCATTAGTTGGCTCAGCTGCTGTATTTGACATGTACCATACCTCGAACCAGAAGATTGCTGATTGTGTCAGGAATATTCCATCACCGGATGTACCCGGAACCAATAAAATATTCTTTTATAACCAGACTTCAGGAACTAGCTTAA
Source organism: Prolixibacteraceae bacterium (assembly GCA_041736275.1). Lineage (GTDB taxonomy): Bacteria > Bacteroidota > Bacteroidia > Bacteroidales > Prolixibacteraceae > Aquipluma. The sequence goes on along the minus strand of JBGSUC010000063.1, from coordinate 92,420 downwards.
AGACTTCAGGAACAGACTTTTCCATTCGGTTCCGTTTTGCCTATTCTCAGGATAAATTTTTACAGAAATATTATAATTTAAGAACATTCCAACTGACGAAAGCAGAAACTTTGCTTTCTTTCTTTCCTTCAGTATGTTCTTCACATTCACTCCCCTATAACAGGGTACTGTATTCCAGTCCCGATGACACGCCACCCCTTTCTTAAGTTTTGACTTAAAGTCAAAAGAACATTTCTCTTAAACTGAGGTAGTTTGGTGTACATTCAGGTGTATATCGAATTAACATTCTCGAAAATACAATTCAATCTAAATAATTAATAATAAACAATTTAAAATTTTACAAATGCAAAACAAAGGTGCAGTTAGAATGTTTGCCATTCTCCTTGGTTTGATTTGTGTATATCAGCTGATGTTTACCTTTAAGGCAAGTACAGTTGAGAAAGCAGCCAAAGAGTATGCAAAAGGAGACAAACAAAAGGAACAAACGTATCTGGATTCCATGTCTAGCGAAGTTGTATATAACTTGCTGGGTCTTCGTAAATACACGTTCAAAGAAGTAAAAGAACTGGAATTAGGTCTTGGTCTTGACTTGAAAGGTGGTATGAACGTTACACTTGAAGTTAAAGTAGTTGACCTGATCAAATCTTTGTCAAATTACAGCAAAGATTCTACATTTAATGCCGCACTCAGGTTAGCAACTGAAAAGCAGGAAAACAGTCAGGATGATTTCGTGACACTTTTCGGACAAGCTTTTGAGCAAATTGCTCCTAACGGAAAACTGGCATCTGTTTTCAACACACTTGAGTTGAAAGACCAAATAAAATACAATTCGACCAATGCTGAAGTATTAAATGTATTGCGTAAGGAAACAAAAGTCGCCATCGACAACTCATTTAATATTATCCGCACCAGGATCGACAGGTTTGGTGTAGCTCAACCAAACATTCAGCCTTTGCAAACTGCAGGACGAATTCTGGTTGAACTTCCAGGTGTTGATGATCCAAAACGTGTACGTAAATTATTACAGGGTACTGCCAATCTCGAATTCTGGGAAACTTATGACAACACAGAGGTTTACCCATTCCTTGCTCAGGCAAATCAGAAACTGGTCGAAATTCTTTCACTGCAGTCTCAGGCTCCAACAAACTTGCCTGATACCACGGTAAAAGCAGTTGCAAAAGAAGAAACAAACAGTTTACTGAGCGAATTGGATAAAAAAGCCAACGCTGATTCGACATCACTTGATACGAATGCAGATGCAAAGAAACAATATCCACTGTTCTCTATTTTATCACCAAGTGTAACAGCCAATGGAGAATTATACCCGGGAGCAGCTGTTGGTACCGCACATTTTAAAGACACCGCAACAGTAGACAGTTATTTGAAGATGGCTCAGGTGAAAGCCTTATTTCCACGCAACCTGGCGTTTAAATGGACTGCAAAAGCCATTGATAAAGACGAAAAATTCTTCCGGTTAATTGCGATTAAAGTAACTGGCCGCGATGGTCGCGCACCACTTGAAGGTGATGTTATAACTGATGCACGTCAGGACTATGCCGACATGGGCAGTCGTCCGGAAGTGAGCATGACAATGAATAGTGAAGGTGCAAAAGTATGGGCCCGCTTAACCAAAGAAAATGTTGGAAAATCTATCGCGATTGTTCTTGATGGTTATGTACGTTCTTTTCCAAATGTAAACGGAGAAATCACAGGAGGTCGTTCTTCTATTACTGGTTTAGAGAGCGTAGAAGAAGCAAAGGATTTAGCGAATATTCTGAAATCCGGGAAAATGCCTGCCCCTGCGGTAATTATTGCAGAAGATGTTGTTGGGCCTTCTCTGGGTCGTGAAGCCATCAACAGCGGCATGTGGTCGTTCGCGATTGCATTCATGCTTGTTCTGGCTTATATGCTATACTTCTACAGTAAGAAAGCCGGATTAGCGGCCAACATAGCTTTAATTGTAAACGTTTTCTTCCTGATTGGAGTTCTTGCTTCAATTGGTGCAGTTTTAACTTTGCCTGGTATCGCCGGTATCGTTTTAACTTTAGGTATGGCAGTAGATGCCAACGTGCTGATTTACGAACGTATTCAGGAAGAAATTATCGGAGGAAAAGGATTACGCCTTGCGATTACAGATGGTTATAAGGCAGCTTATTCCGCAATTATCGATGGTCAGGTAACCACACTTTTAACCGGTATTGTACTTTATTTGTTTGGTTCCGGCCCAATTAAAGGTTTTGCGACTACTCTTATTATCGGTATCCTCACATCGATGTTTACTGCTATCTTTATTACAAGATTGATTTTCGAAAGGCAGTTAAGCAAAAATAAAAACATCACCTTTACTGCAAAGGTTACTTCTCACTGGTTGAGAGACACTAAAATTCCATTCCTTTCGAAACGTAAATTGTTCTATTACATTTCAGGAACTTTGATCGTTATTTCTCTTATTTCGTTTGTAACCCGCGGATTCCATGCAGGTATCGACTTTAAAGGAGGTCGTACTTATGTAGTACGTTTTGATAAAGATGTAAAAGTTGCTGAAGTTCAAAATGCTTTAACAGGTGCATTTAACAACTATGCTCCGGAAGTAAAATCGTTTGGGAATGCCAATCAGGTTCGTATTACTACTTCTTATAAAATTGCCGATTTAAGCGAAAATGCCGACAATGAAATAGAAGAATTGATGTACAAAGGACTCAAGGACGCAGGTTTTATTGGAGATATATCTCTGGATAAATTTATTAAAGAACACCGAATGAGTTCTCAGAAAGTAGGGCCCACCATTTCTGACGACATCATGAAAGATGCATTAATCTCCATAACCTTTGCGCTTATAATCATCTTCCTTTATATTCTTATTCGTTTCCGAAACTGGCAGTTTGGATTGGGAGGGGTGGTTGCTCTTGCCCATGACACTATTATTACCCTTGGAGTTTTCTCGCTGTTTTACGGAATTCTTCCATTCTCTCTGGAAATTGACCAGGCATTTATTGCTGCGATACTTACGGTGATTGGTTATTCGATAAACGATACCGTAATTGTATATGACCGTGTTCGCGAATACATGCACCTGTATCCAAAACGTAAACTGGATGATAATATGGATCATGCGATGAATTCAACCTTGCGTCGTACATTCAGTACATCGTTAAGTACGCTGGTAGTTTTGTTTGCCATTTTCCTATTCGGCGGAACTTCTATTCAGGGCTTTACATTTGCACTGCTTGTTGGTATTGGAATTGGAACATATTCGTCAATATTTGTAGCTACTCCGGTAGTTTATGATACGCTTAAAAAATTAAAAAACGCATAGACTAAGTCGAGCAATTAATTTTTTAAAAAGACTCACTGAAGCAGGAATTTCAGCAGCCCCGGTTGTTAAAATTTCTGCTTCTTTTTTCTATCAGAAAAATCGATCTTAATAAGTTCATCTGGAAGACATCCAATAACGAAAAATAAGCCCTAAATGTCATTTTTAGGAATAAAATTCTTATTCTGTCAAATCATTATTTGGCATCTGTTGCAGTAGTAGTGAACTAGTTTGTATATTTGCTGAGAATTTTTAAAAACCAACAATTTAATTTATTGTTTATGGGCGGAGGAGAGATTGTTCTAATCATTTTTGTAGCTTTATTACTCTTTGGTTCAAAAGCTATTCCAGATGTTGCAAAAACTTTAGGTAAAGCCATGCGCGAATTTCAAAAAGCAACCAACGAAATCAAACGTGAAATCAACGAGGCAGGTAGCGAGATGAGCGAGATAAAATCAACTATTCAGAGCGCGAAAAGTGATATTCAGGAAGGCATAAAAAAACACACCAGCGAAATCAAGGAAATCAAGAGCGATATTGAAAAAGATCTCAAAAAAGAGACCGATGAAATTAAGGAAATTAAAAACGAAATTACTGAAGACTTCAAAACGCACACCGATGAAATTGATAAGGATTTAAAGGAAATTAAGAGCGATGTTTCCAAAGGATCCGAAAACATTGCCAATACTATCAGCAACGAAGCAAAAATGGATTAAATGTTTGCAGACAAATAATACTTTCTGTTGGCAATAAATATTTCAGCTCGAAATACATCTATTCGTTGATATAAGCCAATCATCCTAAAAATACACGATTGATAAGAGTCGAAAAAATAACAAAGTCATATGGAGATCTTCAGGTTCTGAAAGGAATTGACCTCGAAGTTCCGGCTGGGAAACTCTATTCGATTGTTGGCCCAAGTGGAGCCGGAAAAACAACTCTTCTGCAAATCATTGGTTCATTAAGTCAACCGGCCTCAGGGAAAGTCTTTATTAATGGCCGGAATATTTCGGTCATGAATGAGCGTCAACTGGCCGATTTTAGAAACAAACAGATCGGCTTTGTTTTCCAGTTTCATTATTTGCTACCTGAATTTTCGGCACTCGAAAATGTCTGCATCCCAGCTTTCATCGCAAAAACATCAAAAAAAGAAGCTGAGCAAAAAGCACGCGAATACCTCGATTTTTTAGGATTATCGCATCGTTTAAATCATAAACCTGGAGAACTTTCCGGAGGCGAACGTCAACGTGTTGCGGTTGCCCGTGCATTAATAAATAATCCATCGGTTATCCTGGCCGATGAACCATCCGGAAATCTGGACACCAAAAACAGGGAAGACTTACATGAGCTTTTTTTTACACTGCGCGACAAGTTTAAGCAAACCCTTGTAATTGTTACACATGATGAGAGTTTCGCAGCGCAGAGCGACGCCATTATTCGGATGAAAGATGGATTAATTGAATCCTGAGATGAGTGATTCAACCGATGAGATCAAATTATTTCTCGATCAGAAAGTCATTGAATTTAACCATTCAACATTTATTAAAACTGATCCGGTTCAGATTCCCGCACTTTTTAATACCAAAGAAAACATCGAAATTGCCGGTTTCCTGGCAGCCACAATTGCCTGGGGTCAACGACCTACGATCATCCGCAATGCCCTACAATTAATCCATCTAATGAAAAACGATCCGCTCGATTTTCTTCTTCATACTCCGGAAGAGGAATGGGACGTATTTCAGAATTTTAAACATCGGACTTTCAATGGTATTGATTGTATTTATTTTCTGAAAGCACTCCGTAATATTTATTTGAATCATGAAGGATTAGAACAGGTTTTCACCCTTGGATATCAGAAAGATCGAACCATTTTCAGTGCCATAGTCCATTTTCGCGAAGTTTTTTTTGAACTCGAACATGAACACCGAACAGAAAAACATGTTTCGAACGTTGAAAAAGGAGCAGCTGCAAAACGATTACACATGTACCTGAGATGGATGATTCGGAAAGACAATTCGGGGGTTGATTTCGGACTCTGGAAACATATTCCGACCTCGGCATTAATGCTTCCGCTCGATGTTCATACCGGTAATGTTGCCCGAAAACTAGGATTACTCACCCGCACGCAAAACGATTGGAAAGCGGTAGAAGAAATTTCAGCCAAGCTTCGCGAGTACGATGCAACCGATCCAATTAAATACGACTTTGCCTTGTTTGGGCTCGGAGTATTTGAAAAATTTTAAACCTGATGAGAGTGGAAGTTTTTAGATTCCATTATAAATTATACGGTCTTAAAAATCACCGTCTTTTAATTAAACCAATACGACAATTTCACAACCAACGCCCTGTTTCGTGCAGCCCAATCACCCGTAAAATAATTGCCGGTATAAACCACAAATAAATCGGAAACAGGTTTGTAACGCCACTGGAAACGCAAATTGATGTTCATATTGTCGATTTGCTCATTATACTGAACAAAGGAAGAAAAGAAAACCTTATCGCTTAATGTCAGATCAAGTTTAGGTCCCAGCAGCCAGAATCTGGCCTTTTCGAATGGAGCAGGGAGATCGATTGCTGTATAATTCACGACAACTGACATTCTCAGGTAAGGTGGAAACCTGTACGACATTTGCCCCTCAAAAAGACCAATATTCCCACTATAAAATCCTCCTCTGGCCATTGATGCCGTATAATTAAACAATGGTCGTGTATCCGAAAAAAAATCGACATATACTCTCTGATTAGAATATTCAGTTCCTTTTTTAAGAGTGGTTTCACTTATATGCGTCGGATCAAAATCCCGATCAAGCCGGGTATAAAAATCTTTAACACCAGCATCCAAAATTGAACGGTTACTGAATTCCAATTTATATTTCAGGTCAATCTCATGATCCATTTGGCTATAGGATGAATTAAAATAATAATCAGCACTTGTTACAATTCCATGGCTTACAACCTTCTTGTTCGGAACCCATAATAAGCTAAATTCAGGATTTAATAAATTATAACCCGTACGCGGAACATATCCGGTTTCAGCGATGTAATTTTGACCAACACTGGCTTGTGCCATCGAAGCATGAATCCGGCGGGTATTGTAAGTCAACGATGAACCTTGTGCATATTGTTTACCCGGATTTTCGGGACTGAAAGACCTGTGATAAAACAATTTCCCGCTCCATGCATTATTGCTACTTGCCAAATTATAATCGACTCCAAACACCCGGTTGAAATTGCGAACCAATGGTTCATCAGAATATTCTTTATTGACCAGGATCATTCCGATACTTGAACGCGAAAAAAGTTTTCGCTGCAACGACGCAACCAAAAAATTTCGGGAAAGCTGATCACTGGTTTTTTCGGTCTGCATGTCGAGTAAACCCAAACGCCAGTTGTTGTCCAGTTTGCCACTCAACCGAATACCAGCCAAAACGGGAGCATCCAGCCCGATGCGCCGGGAAAAAAAAGGAGTTACATTTCCAAACCCGTAATTTGAAAAAAGATCACTGTTTTCCAGAAAAAATTGTCTCTTTTCAGGAAAAAACAATTCAAAACGGTCAAGATTTGTAACCTGCTGGTCTACTTCTGCCTGCGAAAAATCAGGATTATAAGTTACATCAAGGTTCATCGAGGTCGTTATTCCAAACTTGGCATCAAATCCAAAATCCTTTCGGTAGACAGATTTTTCCCCAGCTTCAAAATCCCTTACAGAACTTCCAAAAAAATAAGGAATTACTGAAAACATCATAGGTGATTTAGGAAGCGGTTTATCCCATTGCAAAACACCTGTATAGGCCAGACTGGCAGTCGCAAATTGTCTCGGAACTGGTGCCCACGCAGATTTTTCATTCGTTTTCAGGTCGAGACGACTGAAATTTACATACCATTTGTCAGTACCGGATTTAAACCTGACAGAGCGAAAAGGAATCCTCATTTCAGTTACCCAACGATCTTTATATTGAGTAGTTTTCGAATCCCATTTGCAATCCCAGTTCAGATTAACTGCTCCGCCATTCGATTGGGTTCCGTCCCATTTCGCTCCGGAAGCTGAGGCACCGAAAGAAAACCCATTTGTCTGATCGAGAAATGTATCGAAAAATACCAGCACATTATCGTTGTTTCCAAATACAAAATCACGTCTGAAAGATTCCATAATTCGCTTCCCTGGAATGGTATCAAAAAAAGTAATACCCAGATAAAACGCTTTGTTGTCATAGGTCATCACAACTTCCGAAGGAGATTTTGCAAGGCCGGAATCAACCGGAAGTACAAGCTGAAAATCTTTCGCCTTTTCAGCTGTTTCCCAATCTGGTTCACTAATCAAACCATCAATTTTTATTGGTGAGGTAGCCTTTTTTACATGAAGAATGAAATTATCATTTTTTTTATGGACGATGGAATCAACTTCTAATCTTTTAATGCCGGGAAAGTGTTTTGTTGAAGAATACGAAAATGAGTTCAGTAATATGAACAGGCCAAGAAAGCACAATTTCATAAAGCAGATTTAGGTTTAGGTACATTTTAAGTCTGTCAAATGTACAAAAACACTTAACTCAGTAACACCAACAAATTCAAAATATTTGTTAATGTGAAATTTATTTCCACTTTTGCTACTGAACTATTAATCAGAACAACCAATTAATCTATTTACTGCTTGCAATCTTTTCAATCACAGGCTTAAATTCTTCCGGCTGATAAAGCAAAACGGTATCGCCTTCTTTAAGAGAATCCTCCACAACCCCAAACTCATCGTTTTCAGCAACAATTACAATTTCCTGTTCTGTAATTTCACCACCCTGTTTCAGGTAAACAATTTGTTTGCCGTCTTTCGAGAATACTGATTTCAGTGGTACCAGCAATTTTCCTCTGTATGAATCAGTAATGATATCATTGTTTGCTGTCATCCCCGGTTTCATTCCCTTGTCCGACTTTTCGAACCGGATAATCACTTTAAAAGCCTTCATATCAAAATCTTTATGATCTTCGCCAATGGTTGCAATTTTGATTACTTTTCCCCAAAAAACCTTATCCGGCAATGCATCAATTACAATCCGCACACTATCATTCAAATTAACTTTTGAAATATCGATCTCCCTGATATAGGTTTCGGTTATCACCACTGACATATCGGGCAAAGTAGCAATCAAAGGTCTCCAGATGTTTATTTCGGAATCTTTGCCATAAGTTTTACCCGACCAGTCTTTGGCAAACATCACAATCCCGTCATCCGGAGCTTTAATGGTCGTTGAGACCAACGCTTCCTGATATTTTCCAATTTTATCCTTAAACTCACCTACCTTTGACACCGATCGTCCAACCTGAATTTTAAGTTTATTCTTTTCTAGAAGATAATCTCTCCGAAGTTTTTGTATCTCATTTACCGCTTTCTGATACTCCATTTGTTTTTTACGCTGATAGGCTTCAGACTCATATTTTGATTGATCAAGATCAATCTGCAGATATTCCAGATCAAGTTTTGCATTGCTGATCGATTCTCTTTTTGCAGACAATGTAACGGTACTATCTAATACCGAATTTCTCAAATCGGCATCCATCTTTTCCTTTTGCTGCATGTTGTCACGCATCATTGTAACAAATTGTCCTTCGTCGAGCTTTGCTATATAATCACCTTTTTTTACGGCTTTACCTTCAAGGATAATATCAACAATTTTGAGTTGATATACGCGTAACTCCTGATTACAAACAGCATCCGGAAGATTTATTTCAGTGAATTTTTCACCTTTAACTTCGCCCTTACTGTTAACAATCACTTCCAGATCACCTTTTTTAACTTTATAAATTTTCCCCTGGGCAGGTTTAATCTGAAACGATATTAAAACAGCTACTCCGATTAACACCACTGCTGCAACAAGAATCAGATATTTTTTTTTCTTTGGCATGATCATTTAGTTTTTAATAATTTTATCATACACCGCAGTTAGTGCTTCGTCTTTCACAAAATCGTAAAGTGTTAGCATCCGTAAACGATAATAATAACTCCAATAAGTCTTAACGGCATTAATGTATGCTTTTCGGGCCGAATCCAAATCGTTGCGCGCAATATTAAGCTTTATGACATCAACTTTCCCAATTAAAAAGCGCTGAAAAGTAACTTCATACCCTTTTTGTGCAACCGTATCAGCTTTTGCCGCATTTTTAACCTGTTCTGCCTGAAGATTAAATTCCATGACCGACTGAAAGATATTTTGCTCAAAGTCGATCCGTTCCTGCCTGATACGTGCATTCGCTACCTCCCGGGTCGATTCGGCCATCATTAAACGACCTTTCCTACGACCCCAGTCAACCAAAGGAACGCTTAATCCAATCTGTAACCGCTGACTTTGATCGGGCTGATCATACACCATATCGAAATTCTCCGAAGATTGATTCAGTCCATACACAGCAAACAGGCTGGTATTAATACCTGCCTCCGACTTAGCTCTTGCTACTTCCCTGTTTTGTTCCAGTATTTGTTGCGACTGATCCAGAATATCCGGATTATTTTTAAGTGCAAGATCAAGCGCGTTATCAACATCTATTTGTAAGGTAGGAATTTCGGATGGAACGTCACAAGTGATTTGAGTTTTTTCATCCAGCATCAAATACGAATTCAAGCCAGACTGAGATCGCGAAACTTCAAGTTTAGCGCTGTTTAAAGCCTGTTGCGAATTTAACTGATTCAGCTCCAGGTTCAGAAGCTCGTCCTGAGTCACTGTTCCAACCTGAAAACGACCTTTCCCAATTTTATATAGTGTGTCGGAATTCGCCATGTTGTTCTGAGCAATTTTCAACTGAATCTGTGCATCAGCCAAAGCAAAAAACATCGTTGTGCTCTTCATTGCCAGGCTTTCCTGCGACTGGATAAATTCTTTCTTTGCCTTGTCGTATTTAACCGGTTCAATTTTCGACTGCCATTTCAATTCGTTAAACCCATTTAACGATTGAGAATAACCAATACTTATCGGGGTAGCCTGGTAAGAAGTTTTCTGATCGCCTCCCAGATTCTTAACCATCCCCAGCGCAGAATTTAAGAACAGACTTCCACCTGTCAACCCGATTTTCTGACTCAACTCAACAGACACGTCTGAATTAAAATAATCGCGTAAAACGTATTCTTCTTCATTTGTCTGAAAATTGTATTCGCGTTTTCTGTAGTGATTGTAATCCAGAGGTGTTGTATTCAGATTCAAACTTGGAAGCTTATCTGCTTTGTAATACCTGTATTCCCAATAACTTGCCAAATACATGTTTTTATATCTGAATGCATCGAGTGAACTCTGCGAGGCAATTTTTACCACTTCGTCCAAACTCAGATTGTATTTATCTGTTTGAGCTGCAGTATTCCGGATGAAAACTGTACATAAAATAATCAGGAACAGAATATATTTTTTCATTGAAATTTGATTTAGTTGAAACTGAATTATTGTTGATGCGGAATTCGTTCGTTGCTGAATTGGACTCTTTGTATTGTTTTTCATGGTGGAGATTTAGGCACGTAATGATTCAACCGGATCTTTTTCGGCTGCCCGTTTTGCCGGCATATAGCCAAACATAATTCCAACTAGAGCCGAAACACCAAAAGCAATAAAAATGCTGAAGAAAGAAACGATTGTTTTGATATCAAACATGGCTGTTATAATTTTCGAAAGGATTACCCCAAGTATAATTCCGATTATTCCTCCAGTAATACTAATGAGCGTTGATTCAGCCAGAAACTGTGCTACAATATCTTTTCGGGAAGCACCGATGGCTTGCCGTGTACCTATTTCGCGAATGCGTTCCATAACAGATGCAAGCATAATATTCATAATCCCAATTCCACCTACGATAAGCGAAATACCGGCAATTGCTCCAAGTACAATATTGAATATCTTTTTGGTGCGTTGTTGCTGTTTGAGTAAAAGTTCAGGAATAGTAACTTCAAAATCGTAAAGCCCTGAATGACGACGAAGCAGTAACCGTTTAATGATGCCTGCGGTCGCACTTAGCTGTTCGGTTTCTTTTACCTGCAAAATGATCTTTCCAAGCTGATTCGGATTTTTATCTTCAACTTCTGTAGCGGCATTGGCATCAGTAATTACAATCCTTCGACGCGCATTTGCTTTTTCAACCTCATCGGCACGAACCAAAGCACGGTTTTTAAAGCGCAAAAGAATGGTCTGAGCCGGAACAAAAATCTTGTTATCCGAACTGCTAATGCCCATTTCATCAGAAGCAGAGGCGGTAAAATCCCGTCGTTCAATCACTCCAATAATTTTCAACCAAATCTGACCGCATTTGATGTATTCACCAATTGGATCTTTCTGATTAAAAAACACAGTTTTAATGTTATCGCCGATTATACAAACCGGCTGACCAGCTTCTGCCTGCAAACGATTAAAAATAACGCCCTTTTGCAAACTAATATTAAACACCTCGAAATAACTTGCATAAACTCCTTCAAGTACTACCGGTTTACTTTTACCATCGATAATGGCCGAATAATTGTATGAAATAACCGGACTAGCCATTTTTACCGTTGGGACAATTTCTTCGATTGCTTCCAAATCTAATACAGTCAACCCTTTTGAGAATTTTTTGGCGCCTGCCTTCTCATCCTGACTATTTGAACCGGCTTCGTTTCCTGAAGTTTCGATTGGAGTTATTATTATATTATTGACACCAACCATCTTTATCTGCTCCAGAATCTCCTGTTCGGCTCCATTCCCGATCGCCATCATGCTTATTACGGCTGCGACCCCAAAAATAATACCCAATGCAGTCAAAACCGACTTGAGTTTATTATCGATAATAGCTTCAAAACCAATAACTATATCGTGAAAATATTTTTTAAAAATCATCGCTCTTTGTTTTAGGTTAAGCTGGACTATTTGACTCGATTTACTTTTGCTGCCATCGGATTTCCTCCTGAAGGTGGTGTTGGCAAGGTTTTTTTCTTCAGTATTTCCTGCCGTTCCTTTTCTGCCTGAATTATCGAATTCTCCTTCTCAGTTAGAATTTCAGCATAAATATCCAATCCTTCAAACTTAAGCTCATCCGCATCCGCAGGTTCCGAAAGCCATACTTCATCATTTTCCTTCAAACCCTTTTTTATGAGCACATAATTTTCATTTTCGTCGCCGAGCCATACAATCTGTTTAACCGGATTTTCTTTTCCCAGGTAAACAAATTTCAAACTATCATTTTCAAATACAGCATCAGTGGCGACCATTAATGTATCGGTAAATAAACCGGCTTCAATAGCATTACTTGTAGTCATTGCCGGTTTCAGATCATTATCTTTTCCGAATATTTTTATTTTAACTTCAAAAACTTTAGCATCGCTGTTTGGCATGGCCTGCCCGATATTTGCCACCGAAATCACCTGCCCGGATAATTTTTTTTCCGGAAAAGCATCTATGCCTATCTGCACATTCTGTTCTGCTTTGACTTTTGAAATATCAATCTCGTTGATATACGTTCTTGATATCAGGTTTGTCATTTCAGGAATAGTGGCAATAACCGAGTTGTACATTCCAACCTTAGAACCCGTTTTGGTAATTTCGCCCCACGGTTGTTTGAAATAGGTAATGATTCCGGCTTTTGGCGCAGTAATTTCGAGCGCCTCGAATAATTTCTGTAATTCGCCAAGCCGTTCTGATATTTGACGGTAATTGATATATTTTCTATCTACTTTATTTTCTTCCTGCTTTTTCTTAAGTCCATAAGCTTTTTTTTCCTGTTCAAGTTTACGGCTTGCTTTATCCAGATCCATCGCGGCCTTTTTCTGGATCGAAGGAGATTCGTAAATCGATTCGTCCATGATTATTTTTGTCGCTTCCATATCAAGACCCGCATTGACAATTACATCTCTCTGGTTACTAAGATTCAGGTTCGAGTCGATTTTACTGTCTTCGTATTCCGAAATCATTTTATCCATATCGTCCTGTGCCAACTTGATCTGTTCTTCAACGGCTTTATGATCCAATGTTGCAACATAATCGCCCGAATCAACCAGCGACCCTTCGTCAACCATGTGGGTAATGGTCAATTCCCATATCCTCAAATTACGATCATTAAGTTTATCAGGAATATTAATACTTTCGGATTTTTCAGACTCCAACTGACCGGAGGAAAAAACCAAGGAAGAAAAAGGACCGCGTTTTACACTTACTGTGACCCGATTAAAGTCAGTTTCGCCTTTTCGGAATAAAAAGAACATAAGAATGCAAACAACGGCAATAATTGCGACCGGGAGAATCTTTTTGATATTCATGGTTCTGTATTAGATTTTGAAATTTTTTCTTTTTCGAACTAATCGTGCTGAACTCCTGAAGAAATTATCAATCAAATCTTTCCCTTCATTTAACAAAATCTCACTCCAATCAATAATTGACAAAATCAATTTAGAAGTGTTTTCGTGTTCAACATTTATGCCAAATATGTAGTTAAACTATATGTTTTATTACATAAAAATCATCAATGTGTCATTTTTCTTAGGAAAAATCGATTTCAATGCCTGCAAATAAAGTATCATTAAAGATTTTTATGATTTATTAGATAAAAAGGGTTGTAATTTTGGGTAGAACAAAAATTTAAAAGAAATAAATTCCGATCCTGAAATGCAAAAAGAACATTATGCGTAGATTTTTACTCTTCTTTCTTGTAAGTTTCACTCTCGAATCTGCCGCACAAACAACAGGGAGGATACTGATTTCATGCATAATATCAAATCCTGATTCAGTTGCTATACCAGATGTGGCAGTAATCGATGTACGCACAGGAAAAACAGTCCGGACAAATTCAAATGGGTTCTTCCAAATAGAAATTGCAGAAAACGATTCATTGCTTGCCTACCACATCGCCTACAAAAAACGATTCATAAATATAAATGATAATGGGAAATCGATCGTTCTTGAACCTGAAGTTCAGGAAATAATGCAGGTCGATATTCTGGATAATAAAGAACAGGAACAAAAAAAAATTAATCAGGTTGAAAATGATATTAAACGAATAGCACCTCTGAAGAAAAATGAAGGTTATGATCCGAAAGTATCGATGAAAAATTTCGTCGCAGAACATGGTTCTCATGATAAAGCATATATTCAGTTTTTTGGACCGACGGTTGGTGTCTCAACCGGACAGATTGCAACAGTAATTTCGAAAATAAGTAACAAAAGAAAGCTAAAGAAATTAACCTCACATTACCATCTGGTAAAAAAGAAGGACCAGAAAGAAGAACTACCCCAATAATTCAGACAAATACGCCTCAACAATCTTCTAATGAGTACTTTTAAAGCCTAAACTCATAAACAAAACATGAATATTAATCGTTATTGAAAATAAAATATCAGTATGAAACGATTAGTTTTATTTTCCGCATTTCTATCGATCAGCATACTTGCCAGCTCACAACAAAAACTTGAGGTGGTCGTTGGTGAAAAAACGATGTCAAAAGGCCAGCAAATGGCGATCACCGTTTTAATTCCTGAAGCGAAAACCAAAGATATTGAGCCAATATGGAAGAAGTATGTTAATAATCGCGGGTTTGGCGAACGGGTTGGTAATCTGGCCACTCAGTTTGGAAATATCTTCAAGAGTGAAGAAAACCAGACGAACCGGGATAAACTAAAGGTAGAAAAAAAAGGTGATGAGATGTACATTAGGTCCATCGAACAAGCCTCAATAACCAGTCATTCAATGGATATTTATGCCCGCAGCACACAATTACCTGAGGGTTGTCAATTCAGTACATTTTTTCAATATACTGATTCTGCTTTTATCAACGAATCTAATGCAGACCAGGAACGGATTGAAAGCATGAAATCTTACATCCGGGAATTTGGAGTATTAGCCTATCGCAGTGTTGTTGACGATCAGATCAAAGAAGCAAAAAAAGAAGTTTCAAATGAGGAAGGAGTATTGAAAGACATTGAATCGGACACCAGAAAAGAAGAAAAAGCAATATCCAGATATGAAGTTGACATTCAGGAATATAATGCGGAAATAGTTGGAATACAAAACGACATTAAAATGGTGGACGAAAAGATTGCAACTAAAAAACTTGCATTTACACAACTCAGGAAAGAAGATCCTGACTATGATTTAAGTAAAGCTGAATTGAAGATGCTTGCCAAAGAGAAATCGAAAAGTTTTCGTAAAATAAAATCACTTAATGGTAAAATCAAATCAAAAGAAATGGACATCAAATCTGCGAAAGGAGATATAGCTAAAAATGATTCGAAGTTGGCCAGACAGCAATTGGTTATTGATGAAAAAGATGCGTTCGTAGAACAACTTGAAAAGAAAAAAGAACAGATTGAATAACCAAAGTATTTCCAAAAAAGAATAAAGGCGACTTATCAATATTTAAAGATAAGTCGCCTTTATTCTTTTCAAGTGTCTATTACTAAAATATCGGTGCGGAAATTTCAGAAATGGATAAAATAATTGTAACGACCCGTAGTGTAAAATAGCCTTTTTGCAGAAAAACCAGGCTTATTAACCAAAATCACTACAGTGAATCCTTGATTTTTCAGTTTTATCTCTTCATGAATGGGGTAAATAAAACTGAAAATTCATTTTTATAGAGTTTCATACATTAGCATTGATACCAAACTTAATTATTTTAATTTTATGGCATATTACATAATTGAATAGCTGCAAAAACAAACAAATGCCTTTATTCGAAATGCCAGATGTTAGCTCAAATGCCTTTATATATGTTAATACAGCTTTTGTAGTTGTCTGTATTGCAATGGCAGTTGTTTTCATGGTCTTGCCTTTGCCGTCGAATGCAGGATTAAAGAAATATCGAATTTCCCTTTGGTTTCTGGCTGCTACTTATCTTTTGCTGGCTTTCCTGCAAATTATATTGATGATATTTAGAATATCAGAAGTTAATTTGATATCAATTGACAGATTAACGATAGCTTCACTTCAGGCGATATTATTTACCATCGCCTTGATTACATTGTTAAATCCCAAGTTCTTATTCAGGCGATTCCTGAGCATTCATTTAATTCCAGTTATTACGCTCAATATCGCATATCAGGCTATTGCATCAATTTGGGGAAATCCAATTATAGCTAACATGAATCAACTTATTCATTCTGCCTGGAATCCGGCAATATGGATCAGGGAAATATTTGTAATCTTTTATGTTTGGCAACTTGTACACTTTACCCGCCTGTTTCTTCGTCAGTCAAGAATACATGAATCCGAGGTTGATAATTATTTTGCTGACAATATTCGCTTGCATCTTCCTTGTGTAAAATTCAACTACTTTGCTTCACTTACCATTGGAATTGTGGCGCTTTTATCATGTTTTGTATTTTCAGAGTTGTGGCTTCTTGTATTTACGAGTGTATTTGCGATTTTTTACATGGGATTTGGAATGTTTTACATTCAATATCCAAGTACATTTATTCAAATCGAACCTGCTTTTAATCCTCAAAGCAATGGTATTGATGAAATGATAAAAGGCACAAAACAAGTTGATTGGGATGAGCTGAAATCGAGAATTATTGCAGACAAATATTACCTGAAAGCTGGTGTAAATATCGAAGATATGGCGCACTATCTAAATATTGGAAGAACCCGGTTGTCAATGTTGATCAATACCGAAGAAGCGATGAATTTTAACAGTTGGATTAACTTGCTACGTGTTGAAGATGCAAAGAATTTCCTGATCGACAATCCGGAGATTACATTAATGGAAGTCGCAGAGTTGCATGGTTACACCGAACAGTCAAACTTTAGTCGTCAGTTTAAATTAATTACTTTGGAATCTCCTTCCAAATGGCGACAACAATATTCCGGCAAATAAACTCAAAAACCTAATTTGTTGAATGTATTTATCAATTTGCATAGGCTATTTGTACGAATTGATAAGCCTGAATATAGCAGAGTTTCTATATTTGTGTTTGCTTAAATGTTGATAAATGCGGTTCCCCAGCAAATGAGGAACCGCATTTTAGGAATACGATTCATTTTAGTTACGAATATATATTCTAAAAAGCCATATCTTTAATCATTGAATGTTAATTGATTTCAACCTATGAATAATAGAAGATCTTTTTTAAGGAGTGCAGCCATTGCTTCCACAGGAGCATTATTAATTCCAGGTGTGTTTGCGAATAAAAGTCAGGCCCATACAATTTCTGAAAATAAAGGGCTTTTTAAAACGGCTCATCAAGTTGACTTAAGGACTTCGGGTTTAACAAATAAACACATCACAGTTAAAGGAATGATTTATGATCGCAGTGGATTAGTAGCACGGTCTTATGCTACAATAGAGATTTTGCTCCCTTCAACCAGTTTGTTCCAATCAAGCAAATCAAGAAAGATTACCACCAACGAAAAAGGGGAGTACATGTTTATACTAGATTTTCCGGAAAGAGTACCCGGAAAATCTCCTCGGGTGAAATTTAATGTATCATACGAGCAGAATGCTTATTCGACAGAATTAATTGTAAATGATTTTGGAGCTTATATTACTGGACAACACTGGGAGTTGAACCAACAGTTAAATGACAAATTATTTCCAAAAAAAGAAACCTTTTCGAATCATTCAGAAGTAACATTTAACTTGTCGGTATAAGATTATTTTTCAATGATAAATCCCATTTACAAAGATTAACCTAGTTACGAAATATGAATAAAACTTCATTGAAATATAATTCTGTTCCATTTTCTGAGAGTGATGTTGAAAAAATTATTCTGGAATTTCAGGACAAGGGTTATGCCGTATTACCAAAGGTTTTTGAACGCGAATCGGTAAAGTTGTTTAAGAAAGAACTGGAGGAAGTGATGGTTTTTGATGGGCTAAGTTATACAATCCCAGAGGACCTTCCTCATTACATTGCAGGCGCATTGGCTCCACGCGGAAGGCAGGTTTTACCGTTTGCATTGTCACATTCCATTGCTAAAGCAATGCCCGTTTTGCATACTACAATTATTGTTATTGAAACTGACAAAAATCGAGGTTATGCTCCTGATTGGCATAAGGATAGACAACCAGATGGCATGCCAGGTAAAGAATACCATTATCCTTCGGATGTTTTTCTAGGTTTTTATTTTGAAGATATTGACGAAGAACATGGTCCAACCCAGATTATTCCCGGATCGCATCGCGATGTTAATTTATATCCGAACGGCGATGCCCCTGTTGTGTCAATATGTTTAAATATGGAAGATGCCTTGCTGCTCGATCAACGTGCCTGGCACCGTGGAATTTCGAGAGTTGTCACTGGAACACGCTTTGTAATTGTTTATGGTATGTATGCTTTGCCTCATCATTATGGTACTACTTTCCAAATGCCGAAAGTACAATTGCAGCAGTGGATGAAGGCTGAAAAGTTAAAAGATCGGGTTTTCTTTGGAGGACCTTTTGCTCCACCAACTCCGGAATATATGGAAACGATTCAGAAAGAATATGATAATTCGGAACAATTGAGAAAAAGAACATTTCCAAAAATGAGTTAGTAAAATATGAATTAATAAATCGATTAGATAAACTAATCTAGTCAAAATTGTATCAATCCATTTTACCGTTGAGCGTTGCACTTCGTTAAAGAAATGTAGTATTGAAATATAAATTTTTTACTTAAAAATAACTATTATGGACCCTTTTTTTGGAATGATTCAAGCTTTTGGATTTAATTTTGCACCTCGTGGGTGGGCCACTTGTTTCGGTCAAATCATGTCGATTTCTCAAAATTCTGCGCTTTTTGCGTTGTTGGGAACTACATATGGTGGTGATGGACAAGTAACATTTGGACTGCCCGATTTGCGCGGTCGAGTTATGATCGGTATGGGACAAGGTCCTGGACTATCTTATTATGTACAAGGCCAAATGTCCGGAACTGAAAATGCCACTCTAATAGTCCAAAATATGCCCTCACATACGCATGCTGCAACAGTGTCGGGTTCCGCTACGCTAAAAGCGAGTTCTTCAACTGGTGTTGCCAGAGTACCTGCTGGAAGAAATAATGTGTTGTCGGCTTCAGATGGCAGTAACATTTATGGTGCAACCGCTCCAGATACAAATTTAAATACAGGGAACGGATCAGCAATTACTGTGACCAATGCTGTTACTGGTGGAAATCAAGCGTTTTCAATTATTCAGCCATATTTAGCAGTTAATATCTCAATTGCCTTAGAAGGTATCTTCCCTTCAAGAAATTAAGCAAGAACAGCATATCATTTTTAAAGATTAAGTTTCACTTTAAATAAATACAATGGATCCTTTTATTGGAATGATTACGGCTTTTGGATTTAACTTTAATCCACGCAGTTGGGCTTTGTGCCAAGGACAGATTATGAGTATTGCTCAAAATACCGCTCTTTTTTCGTTATTAGGCACTACTTATGGTGGTAATGGAACTCAAACTTTTGGGTTGCCTGACCTAAGAGGTAGAGTAATGATAGGTCAAGGTCAAGGACCAAGTCTTCAAAATTATGTTTGGGGACAAATGGGTGGAACTGAAAATGTAACTTTAATTTCGCAAAATATGCCCTCACATTCACATGTTGCAAGTGTGTCGGGATCCGCTACACTCAAAGCAAGTTCGACTACTGGTGTTGCTAAAGTACCTGCCGGAAGAAATAATGTATTGTCAGCATCAGATAGTGGAAATATTTATGGGTCAACAGCTCCTGATACGACCTTAAATGTTGGGACACAAACTCCATTGACTGTTACCAACGCTTTAACTGGTGGAAATCAACCTTTTTCAATTATTCAACCATACCTCGCAGTTAACTATTGTATCGCAATTCAGGGGATTTTTCCTTCAAGAAATTAAAAGAAAACAAAATTCCGGATTGAAAATATTATTTCGGGATCGATTAAGTTTAAGATGAAAAAAGTTATTAAAATAGGTTTTCTTTATCCGTATTCATCCATATTTCCTCAAATATCGCAGGATATCGTTGATGGAATAAATTCAGCAATACCTGAAATTCACAGACGAAGTTTTCAGTTTTTTCCTGAATACATCAATCTGGGTGAGTCATCCTTGGTTGATGCCGCATTCAGAAAATTAATCTCATTTCATGATGTGGATATTATATCTGGTGTAATTAGTTACAAATTAATTCCAGATATCGTTCAAATCATGCAATGGCGAAAAAAGATTGGAATATTCTTCGATTTAGGCGAAAACCTACCGCCACTCGAATCACTTCCTATTAATCTTTTTTTCAACAGCTATATGCTTTGGCAAAAAGAATATGCGATGGGTTTTTGGGCGCAACAAAAATTTAACAGCAAGGGAGCAATCGTTATTGGTTCATACGATGCGGGTTACCAAATGCACAGTTCGTTTTGGCAAGGTGCAATTGATGCAGGTGCTGAAGAAATCGATTTGCATGTTTTACCTTATCAGCCTGATCAAAGCTCGATTTTGCATTTATTGCCTGCATATTTTGATAAAATTGAAAAGAGTAAGGTGGAATTCGTGCATGCCATATTTTGTGGAAATGAAGCCGTTGAGTTTTTTACTGCCTTTAAAAAATCGACGCTTTTTGGCAAAGTATCATTAATTGTTTCGGCACCCATGCTAACCGACCATATTCTGTCGCAAATAAACAATTTAAACATTCCATGTTACTCGGCTACCGAGTGGAATTATGCGAGCGAAGAACACTTCAATCAAAATTTCAAAAGGGCTTACGAAACATATTCAAGCAGAAAAGCTAATCTGTTTGCATTGCTTGGTTACGAAGTTGGACTTACTCTCCTTCAAGCATTACCAGAATTAGAGAATGGCGATATCGATCGGGCAATTAGTGTTATTAAACAAACAACCATTAAAAGTGCAAGGGGAGATAGAAATTTACATTTGGATAATTGCACTGAGATTCCACCAATTCAAATCGAGAAAATTACAATTCAAGGGTTTGAACCTCAAAAAATAGTAGTAGAACAATACAATGCTATGCATTTCAACCATAATTCATTTTCAGATATACATAACGAAAGTATTTCAGGATTTAAAAATCCCTATTTATGCATTTAATATTAAATACAATACTATGAGAAATTTCTTCCTCTATAATTGGGTTAAACTATTGTTATTGATAATTACCTTTGGTTTCTCACAAACTGGGTTTTCTGCAAATCTTGTTATCAGTGGAATAACTAGCCCAAGTGCAGCAAATGGAGTATATATTCCATATACTACAACTCCGACAATAAATGGCAAAGATGTTTGGGTTCACCAATCCGGCGGATATTATATATATAACGACATTTATCAATCGGGCAATCCAGATGAGCCATATTGGAATATTGATGTGGATCTGTTGGATCAAAATGGGAATGATGTATTGTTTGCTTCTAATGATAATTCTTCTGCGTCATTACCAACATTTGTTACATCATGGAGTCCTGGAATTCCTGGGGGTACCGGTTCTCCTTTAGTTTCATTGAGTGCAGTTCCAGAAATCAGAATCACTGGTAATGCTCTAGGAATTGTTGATGGAAGTACCTCCCCCCAAATCAATAACCTCACAAACTTTGGTTCTTCGGATGTGGCAACGGGAACTATTGTACGAACTTTCACAATCTATAATGATGGTTCCGCAAATTTATTGCTCACTGGGTCTTCTCCTTATGTAACTATTAGTGGAACAGATGCCGCTGATTTTTCTGTTACGGCAATTCCTTCCAGTACAATAGCTGCATCAAGTAATACAACATTTCAAATTACGTTTAATCCTTCAGCCGAAGGAATACGTAGCGCATCATTATCAATCGGGAATAACGATTCTGATGAAGATCCATATAATTTTAATATTCAAGGTTGGGGATATGCACCCAAAGATCTGACGGTTTCAGGTATTGCGAGTCCTGCGGCAAATGGTACATATATTCATCAAGGGGTAAGTAATAATTTTGAATATTGGAAACACAATACTTTAAACTATTACATCTATAACGATGGCTCCAATTGGTTAATTGATGATAATCAATTACCTGCAACTACCTTGTTCTACTCTAACGATCACTCAAGCGATCCTGTTCCACTAAATGTAAGTACATGGACAACAGAAAATGGTACAGGAACACCAGTTTTAGCTTATGCAAGTGCAATTGCTGATATCAACGTGAAGGGTAATGGTCTTTCTATAACCGACGGCGATGCTACCCCAAGTTTAACCGATCAGACTGATTTTGGTGCAGTAGAATTAACATCTGCAACAATTACCCGTACTTTCACAATTGAAAATACAGGTGGAGCATTACTGACACTTTCTGGTACTACACCTTATGTTACAATAAGTGGAACAAACGCAATAGATTTCTCGGTTACAACACCTCCAACATCAACAATTGCTGCTTACGGTAGTACTACATTTGTTATTACCTTCAATCCTTCAGCAGAAGGTGATGAAACAGCAACGTTAACAATTAATAGTGATGATGCGGATGAAGCAATTTATAATTTCGACATCAAAGGATCTGGCTACGGCATAAAAAATCTGTTAGTGTCAGGGATTACAAGTCCTGCTGCGGCAAATGGAATATACATCCATCAGGGAACTTTTAGCGATTTTCAGTATTGGAAGCATGCTACACAAAACTATTATATTTATAATGATGATGAAGGTGGTCGGTTTTGGAATATCGATGTAAATCAGGTAGATTCCGATAATGATTACTTGTATTATAAATCTACCGAAGTTTATACACCTGTTGGATTAACATTGTGGACAGAAAATACAGGAATTACTGGTAATCCAACCATTGTGTATGCTGGTCCTGAAATGAATGTTCAGGGTAATGGTAATTCAATTGCAGATGGAGATGCCACACCATCAGCTACTGATCACACTGATTTTGGTTCTGTTTCCGTTTCAAGTGGAACTATTGTTCGCACATTCACAATTCAAAATACTGGATATGCAGATTTAAACCTGTCAGGAACCCCAAAAGTTGCAGTATCAGGAACAAATGCAGCTGATTTCTCCGTAACGGCTCAGCCCACTTCGCCCGTTGCGGCATTAAGCGGATCTATAACTTTTCAAATTACATTTGATCCTTCAGCAGGGGGAACCCGAACATCTGATATTTCGATTATTAACGATGACAGCGATGAAAATCCGTATAATTTTAGTATTCAAGGATTCGGTATTGCTCCTACCATTACAACGGTTTCAGTACCATCAAACGCAACTTATGGGGTGGGTCAAAATCTGGATTTCACAGTTAACTATAGTGAAACAGTAAACGTAGTTGGTGGAACTCCATATATGCTCATAACATTGAATACAGGAGGAACCGTAAATGCGAGCTATATAAGTGGTAATGGGTCAACAGCACTTGTATTCAGATATACAATTGTGTCTGGAAATTCTGACAATGATGGTGTCTTAGTGAGTTCATCTATAGCTCTTAACGGAGCAACCATTCAGAATGATTCAAGTGTAGATGCTAATCTGACTTTAAATGGCGTAGGCCCCACTACAGGAGTTTTAGTCGATGGCATTGTTCCAATAGTAAGTGGAGTCAATTCAAGTACAGCCAACGGAAGTTACAAGACCAGCGATATTATATCTGTTCAGGTAAACTTCAGCAAAGCGGTTACTGTAACCGGAACGCCACAATTAACAATCGAAACCGGAACTACCGATCAGGTTGTCAACTATGCAAGTGGATCTGGGACCAGCATACTGACATTCACCTATACCATTCAGACGGGTGATGTAAACGCCGATTTAGATTACCAGAGCACAAGTGCACTGGCATTGAATGGTGGAACCATAAAAGACGCGGCAGGCAATACTGCCACATTAACTTTAGCTGCACCAGGAGCTGCAAACTCACTTGGAGCAAATAAGGCCATTGTGATTGATGGTATCGCTCCAACAGTTAGTAGTGTCACCTCAAGTATAGCAAATGGCACTTATAAGGCAGGCGATGCTATTTCTATTCAGGTTAATTTCAGCGAAGCTGTTACTGTTACAGGAACACCACAATTAACACTTGAAACCGGAACGACTGATCAGGTTACTAACTATGCAAGTGGATCTGGAACCAGTACCTTGAGGTTCACCTATACCATCCAGGCAGGTGACGTAAGTGCAGATCTGGATTGTCAGAGTACAACAGCACTTGCTCAAAATGGAGGAACAATAAAGGATGCGGCTGGAAACAATGCTACATTAACATTGGCTGTGCCCGGAGCAGCAAATTCATTGGGAAGTAATAAAGACATTGTCGTTGATGGCATAGCCCCAACAATTAGTAATGTGAACTCTGTTACAGCTAATGGTACTTATAAGACAGGCGATGCTATTTCTATTCAGGTTAATTTAAGCGAAGCTGTTACGGTTACCGGAACTCCACAATTAACCCTTGAAACCGGAACGACTGATCAGGTTATTGACTACGCAAGTGGATCAGGAACTAGCACCTTGACGTTTACCTATACCGTTCAGGCTGGAGATGAAAGCACCGATCTGGATTATCAAAGTATATCAGCCCTTGCTCTTAACGGAGGAACAATAAAAGATGCGGCAGGTAACAGTGCAACATTAACATTGGCAGCAACTGGAGCGGCAAACTCATTGGGAAACAACAAAGCCATTGTTATTGATGGCATAGCCCCAACCGTAATCAGTGTTAACTCAACTACGACCAACGGTTCATACATGGCAGGAGATGTAATATCCATTCAGGTTAATTTCAGCGAAGCTGTTACGGTTACCGGAACTACACAATTAACCCTTGAAACCGGAACTACCGATCAGGTGATCAACTATGCAAGCGGATCTGGAACCAGTACCTTGACATTCAACTATACCATCCAGATGGGTGATGTAAGTGCCGATTTAGATTACCAGAGCACAAGTGCATTATCTTTGAATAGTGGAACCATAAAAGACGCTGCAGGCAACAACGCCATCTTAATATTGGCTACACCGGGGGCAGTGAACTCCCTTGGAGCTAATAAAGCCATTGTTATTGATGGCATAGCCCCAATAATTAGCAGTGTCAACTCAAGCACAGCTAACGGTACTTATAAGACAGGCGATGCTATTTCTATTCAGATTAATTTCAGCGAAGCTGTTACTGTTACCGGAACACCAACGTTGGATTTAAATAGCGGAGGAACTGTATCATACAATTCAGGAAGTGGAACTTCTACCTTAACTTTTAATTACACAGTTGGAATCGGGCAAAGCAGTACTGACCTCGATTACTCAACCACCACTTCGTTAAGTTTGAACGGAGGTACAATTAAAGATGCAGTTGGCAATAATGCCATAATTACACTTCCAACGGTAGGAGGAGCAAATTCATTGGGTGGGCAAAAGAATATTGAAATTGCAATCGCCCCGACTGTTACAACGCAAGCTGTCACCGCCATTGGAACGACTACCGCCACCGGAAACGGTAATATCACCAGTTTAGGCATACCAAATCCGACAGCTTACGGAGTATGCTGGAATACATCAGTATCTCCGACAATTACAGACAATAATACTGATAAGGGCTCAGCCAGTTCAACCGGTGCATTTACCGCCAACATGACTTCTCTTGCTATGGGAACGACATATTATGTAAGGGCTTATGCTACCAATGCAACGGGTACTGCTTATGGCAGTGAAGTAAGTTTCACCACTACCACAATAACAATTCCAGAGCCCCCAACTGGTGTATCAGCTTCTACAGGAAATGGATATGCAATAATTTACTTTACCGCTCCCACATATGATGGTGGAAGTCCTGTTACGGTTTATACAGTAACGTCCAATCCTGGAGGAAAAACAGCAACAGGAACCACAAGCCCTATAAACGTTACAGGTTTAAGCATTGGCGAAAATTACACATTTACCGTTACCGCCACTAATTCTATCGGAACAAGTTTACCATCTTCTGTTTCAAATTCGGTAACAATTACAACAACACCAGACAAGCCGACAAATGTCACTGCCATAGCAGGCAACAGCCAGGCAACTGTAAGTTTTGATGCTCCATCTTTTGATGGTGGAAGTTCAATTAATAGTTACATTGTAAAGTCAAATCCCGGCGCCGTTATTAAGTATGGAGCTTCAAGTCCTTTAATTGTAACAGGTCTGACCAACGGTGTTTCTTATACTTTCACTGTTGCGGCGATTAATTCAAGAGGAAGCGGTGATATATCATTACCTTCACAGGCTGTTACTCCGGCAACAGTTCCAGGTGCTCCTTCAGAAGTAATTGCCAATATGATTAATGGAGAATTAATGGTTCGTTTTACAAGTCCGGCATTGGATGGTGGCAGTGTTATTACCGGATACATTGTAAAATCTAACCCAGAGGGCATAACATTTACTGGAACTTCAAGCCCGATAATAGTGTCAGGCTTAACCAATGGAACATCTTACACTTTTTCAGTAGCCGCAACCAATGCCTTTGGAACAGGTGAGTACTCAACGGCATCAGAACCGTTTAATTCTTACGCCGGGACATCGTTATGGAAAGGCATTGGCAATTGGGATGAGACTTCGAAGTGGGACAATGGCATCCCAAGCCCCGAGACAATTATAACGATTGATGGAGAAGTTACGTTAACAACAAGTACTTCGGTTAATAAGATTAATCATTTGTCGAATTCGATTTTAACAATTGCTGCGGATAAGATCTTGAATGTGGCTGATACAATCAAAAATTACGGAACAATTATTAATCACGGAACTATTTCCGGAGCTGTTTTAGTTCCGGTTATTTTTGAGGAAAACGGAGGTTCAGAAGTATTAGATCTGATGAAGTTGTATGGAAGCAGTTTTAATCTGCCTCAACCCGTAAAATCAGGTTATGTTCTTGAAAATTGGTATACTGATATGGAGTTGACACAGGTGTATGTGCCTTCACCAATGCCATTAAACCGGTTAACACTTTATGCCAAATGGGAATTTCCTACCGAAGTAGTAACATTGGAAGAGGAAACGTTGAAACTTTATCCAAACCCGACAACAACTGGTTTTACGATAATTTCCGGAGCCAGGGAAACCTTGCTTACTATTTGTGATTTAAATGGTCGGAAAGTACTCACTCAAAAAGTTACAGGTGTGGATTATGTGGATGCCAGAGGGTTAGTACCCGGCGTTTATATTGTGAGGTTAAACGACAAGAATTTTAAGCTCGTAAAAAGGTAAGTTAACTGTATTAAATAAATCCAATATATACGAAATGGCTGTTAGTAAAGTTCTTATTATCAGCCATTTTCCTGAATAAGCGATTGTCGGATTGAATAGAGAAGCTAGGATTCTGCATAAAAAAAGCGTCCAAAAGAAAATTCCGGACGCTTTTTTATTTGTTAGATCAAAGACCTGATATCCTGAATAATTGAATTCGCCAACTGATCCGCTAAATGCATCGAAGGCGCTTCTGCGTATATCCGAATAATGGGTTCGGTGTTCGATTTACGTAAATGCACCCAACGGTCAGCAAAATCAATCTTTACCCCATCGATATCTGTAACTTGTTCGTGCCCGTATTTTGCTTTCATTTTCACCAGAATTCCATCCACATCAATTCCGGGAGTGAGTTCAATCTTATTTTTTGAAATAAAATAATCAGGATAGGTTCGGCGCAGTTCTGAACATTTCATGCCGGATTTGGCCAAATGACTTAAAAAAAGCGCTACTCCAACCAACGAATCGCGGCCATAATGCGATTCAGGATAGATTATGCCTCCGTTTCCTTCACCGCCAATCACAGCATTTGTCGCTTTCATTTTTGCAACCACATTTACTTCGCCAACAGCAGAAGCAGAATAAGTTCCACGATGCTTTTCGGTTATATCGCGCAAAGCACGCGACGACGACAGGTTAGACACGGTGTTCCCGGGAGTTTGACCCAGTACATAATCAGCAATCGAAACCAATGAATATTCCTCGTTAAACATTGAGCCATCTTCGCTAATAATAGCAAGCCTATCCACATCCGGATCGACTACAAAACCTACATCAACTCCAGATTCACGAATGATTGCTGATGTTTCGATCAGGTTTTCAGGAATCGGCTCCGGCGTGTGCGCAAAATGTCCGGTTGCTTCGCAGTTAATCTCAACAATTCCCTTTACACCCAATGCTTTAAGCAATGCCGGAATCACAATTCCACCTACCGAATTTACAGCATCTATGGCAACCTTAAAATTGGCATTACGAATTGCGTCAACATCTACCAGTTTCAGCTTAAGAACCTGTTGAATATGAATGTCTGTATAATCTTTAGAGAAAACTTCACCCAAATCATCGACTTCGGCAAACTGGTATGCTTCGCTTTCAGCTATTTCAAGTACCAAAGCACCTTCAGCAGCATTCAGAAATTCACCATCCTGATTTAGCAGCTTTAACGCATTCCACTGTTTGGGATTATGGCTTGCAGTCAGGATTATTCCACCCTGAGCCTGTTCTTCCTTTACTGCAATTTCAGTAGTTGGCGTAGTAGCCATTCCCAAATCGACCACCATACACCCCATACCTGAAAGTGTTGCCACAACCAGCGACTGAACCATTGGACCCGAAATGCGGGCATCACGGCCTACAACAATAGTGGTATATTGTCCGGGATGTTGTTGTTTTGCCCATTCGGCATAAGCGGCGGTATATTTTACTACATCCAGAGGACTCAAACCTTCGCCGGGTTTTCCGCCAATTGTTCCGCGAATTCCTGATATTGATTTAATTAAGGTCATATCGTAAAATTGATGATTTATAATTTTTGATTAATGATTGCCATTACCGCAAAAAATTGCCGGCAATGCAAAGATAAGGAGATCGTGCTTGTAAACGTATTTGTAAATTGAAAAGATTATGTGGAAAAATTCTTTTCCTGGATTTTCAGAATTCAAAAAGGGCATCGGATCTCACCCCATGCCCTTTGAAGTTTTCTAAGTCAGACTTAAAGTCTAAATCAAAAACCAAAACAAACTTATGAAAAAAAATTCCGCAATACGATTACATAACAGTTCACAAACTAAATACCCCTAAATGAATTTCAGCTTTTCGCGAAACGGAAAACATTTTTAACATATTTTAACAAAAACAAGACTATTTGACTATCAAACCATCCTGAAAACAAACATTGAGATGGCAAGACCCATCATTATTTATATAAATTTGAGGAACACATTAACCACAACTAAGTCTCGAAATATGAAACTAAACAAACGCCTGATTTTTATCACTCTTACCGCTGCGCTTGGCGGTTTTCTTTTCGGCTTCGATACCGCCGTTATCGCCGGAGCAACCTCTGCATTGGAAAAACTTTTCAACCTCGATAAATTCTGGCTTGGATTCACCGTTTCCATTGCATTGATTGGTACAATCGTTGGAACAATGGTGGTTGGAAAGCCTGCCGACCTCTATGGACGTCGACGAATCCTATTCTATCTTGCGATATTTTACGCTATATCAGCATTGGGTTGTGCTTTTTCTTTCAGCTGGATTTCGCTGCTCTTTTTTCGTTTTCTGGGGGGAATTGCTGTTGGAGCAGTTTCAGTGGTTGGCCCAATGTACATTGCAGAAATTGCTCCGGCCAAATATCGTGGACGATTGGTTGGCATGTTTCAGTTTAATGTAGTTCTTGGAATTCTGATGGCGTATTTCTCCAATTACCTGGTTGGATTGGTCGGCTTTGGTGAAGTGGAATGGCGCTGGAAGCTGGGTATAATGGCGGTTCCTTCTATTCTCTTCTTTATAACCCTCTTCTTTATTCCCCGCAGTCCCCGCTGGCTGGTAAAAATGGGATTCATAACCGAAGCCCGCAGCGTTCTGAACTTAACCGGAGAAGAATTTGTCGAAAAAGAAATTGATGAAATATTGGAATCGATTGAATCGGAGAAAAAGAACGGAAAGGAAAAATTATTCGCGAAAAAATTCAAATATCCTATATTTCTGGCTGTTTCGATCGCCATGTTTAATCAACTTACAGGAATAAACGGATTACTGTATTACCTAAATGACATTTTTGCACAGGCTGGATTCAGTAAAGTATCAGGCGATTTGCAAAGTGTGGCAATTGGTGCAACCAACCTTCTGTTTACCATGCTTGCGATGTCGATTATCGATAAAGTAGGACGAAAGATATTATTACTTATTGGTTCGATTGGCACAGCCATTTCTCTTACAGGCGTGGCATACATATTTTTCACCAACAGCCATCAGGAATTACTGGTTTGGCTGCTGATTATCTACATCGCATTTTTTGGTTTTTCGCAGGGAGCAGTTATCTGGGTGTATATCAGCGAAGTATTCCCAAATTCTGTACGATCAAAAGGTCAGGCTCTTGGTAGTTTTACTCATTGGACCATGGCGGCTGTTGTTTCCTGGGTTTTTCCGGTAATGGCAGAAAAATCCGGAGGATACCCGTTCCTGTTTTTTGCAGTTATGATGCTGGTTCAGTTTTTTGTAGTGAAGTTTATGTACGTCGAGACCAAGGGCAAATCTCTGGAAGCATTGCAAAAAGAAATTATAAGATAAGCCTGTATGCATTTCTGTGCCGATGAAAATGTCTTAAAACTTAATCGAAATTTATTCGTTAAAACTTGAATTAAGCAAACTATTGTCGAAATTTAACGAGAAAGACTTTAACTAAAACCACAAGGAGGATATCTATGTTTTCTATCAGTACAAAAACTTCCATTATACTAATTTTCCTGGCTCTAACCCTGGTTCCTGAAATACAACTAAAAGGACAGAGTTTAAAAGAAATTGAGTCAGGGCGCGTTTCTTTACCAAACGGCTGGAAACTTTCTCCGGTCGGGGAAATGTTGCCCGTTGGCGATTTACCTTTGAATATTGCAGTTTCGCCTTCAGGAAAAATGCTGGCCGTAACCAACAATGGGCAAAGCGATCAAAGCATCCACCTGATTGATGCTGAAAAAATGCAGGTTCTTGATTCTGTAATAATTGCTAAAGGATGGTTGGGACTGACTTTCTCAAAAGATGGGAAATACCTTTATGCTTCGGGCGGAAACGATAACTGGATTATGCGTTACCAGGTTAAAAATCAAAAGTTGGTTCCCTTCGATACACTTGTAATTGGGAAACCATGGCCCGAAAAAATTTCAATCGCGGGCATTGCTGTAGATGACAAACAGCAAATGCTGTATGCTGTTACTAAAGAAAATAATTCACTTTATGTCTACGACTTAAAAGAACGAAAAGTAAAAAGTCAGTTTCCATTAGGTGGTGAAGGATACACTTGTCTTTTGTCTGATGATGGGAAAACATTATTCATCACTTGTTGGGGATGCGATAAGGTAATTTCGTTTGACACCAGGAAACAGCAAATGGATGGTTGGATTCCGGTAGGTGACAACCCAAATGACATGTGCCTGACGCAAAACGGAAAATATCTCTTTGTCGCCAATGCGAACGACAACTCGGTTTCAATCATTTCAACGGAGCAAAAAAGAGTAATCGAAATATTAAATACTGCCCTTTATTCTGATTCGCCTTCTGGCTCAACTACGAATAGTGTTGCCCTGAGCAATGATGAAAAAACACTTTATATTGCCAACGCCGACAACAATTGTCTGGCCGTTTTTGATGTGAGTAATCCCGGCAAAAGTTTCAGTAAGGGATTTATTCCGACTGCATGGTATCCTACCTGTGTGAGGGTAATTAAAAATACCATTTTCGTTACTAACGGAAAAGGGTTGACTTCAAAAGCCAATCCATACGGTCCAAGTCCGCTTAGTAAAAAAGAGCAGGTTGAACACCACAAGGAAATGTCGAATAAAAACGTCAAATTACAATACATTGGTGGCCTTTTCCGTGGCACATTACAGGCTGTTCCTACTCCTGACGAAGCCCAGATGGGAGTATATTCAAAAGCAGTATACGACAACACGCCCTATCATAAAGAAGACGAAATGGTCTCAAAAGGAGAAGATGGAAATCCAATTCCGACAACTGTAGGCGAGCCTTCTCCAATAAAATACGTCTTCTACATCATTAAAGAAAATCGCACCTACGACCAGGTTTTAGGCGATATTCCTGAAGGAAACGGTGATCCGGGCCTGGTTCTTTTCGGTGAAAACGTAACTCCTAACCTGCATGCACTTGCCAAACAATTTGTTTTGCTTGATAACTTCTACGTTGATGGTGAAGTGAGTGCCGACGGTCACAACTGGACCATGGGCGCTTATGCAACCGATTATCTGGAAAAGAACTGGCCAACAAGCTACGGTGGAAGAGGCGGAGGATATCCGGGCGAGGCAGAGCGGGAAATAGCCAACAGCAAAGTGTTTTTATGGGATTTATGTAAACAGTTTGGCGTGTCATACCGAAGTTACGGCGAATTTATTTCTGATCCTTACAAAGCGAATATTCCTTCATTGGAAGATCATTTTTTACCTGGCTATGTTGGTTTCGATATGAGCATTCGCGATACTGTCAGGTTTTATCAGTGGAAACGAGATTTTGACAAAATGCTCGCAAAAGGGAATGTTCCCCAACTAAATACAGTGCGTTTTGGAAATGACCATACTGAAGGATTACGACTCGGTAAGCCAACTCCAAAAGCCCATGCTGCCGATAATGATCTGGCTTGTGGCCTTTTTGTCGAACATCTCAGTCATTCGTCCATTTGGAACGAAAGTGTGGTAATAATCTTAGAAGATGACGCTCAAAATGGACCCGATCATGTTGATGCTCATCGATCAACCATGTATATCGCAGGCGGATTTGTAAAGCAGGGATTTGTGGATCATACCATGTATTCTACTTCATCTGCATTACGAACGATAGAATTAATTCTGGGATTACCACCAATGAGCCAGTACGATGCAGCCGCCGAACCCATGTGGCGGTGTTTTAACAAAACAGCAACTCATCCACCTTTTCAGTCAACCGCCAATCTGTTGGATTTAAATCTGAAAAATACTGAAGAAACTGCCATGTCGAGGTTAAGCGAAAAATTTGACTTCAGCAAGGAAGACCGAATTCCGGATGCACAGTTTAATGAAGTCATATGGGCTGCCATTCATGGCTTAAACAGCAAATGTCCGGCACCGGTTCATGCTGCTTTCTTTACCCCGAAAGATGATGATGATGATTAATTTTTAGTGATGGCCTGACTTGAAATCAGGCCATCACTAGATTCTAATATTTTATTTCAATCCGGCAATCTGTTCTTCCAGAACTTTAATTTTTGCTTCGGCATCAGCCTGTTTGGCTCGTTCGATAGCAACAACTGCTTCAGGAGCGCTACCTACAAAGCGTTCATTACTCAGCTTTTTCATTACTGAATTCAGGAATCCTTTAGTATAATCCAATTCGGTCAGCAGTTTTTTCAGTTCTTCTTCAACATCAATTGTTCCGCCCATCGGCACAAAGAAAGTAGTCGATTTAACCAGGAATGAAGCAGATGCCTTCACTTCTTCTGTAACCACATTTAGGGCTGATAGATTACCCATTTTCACCAAAACGCTGTTAAATTCAGGAGCAAAACCTTTATCGCCGACCATTATAGCCAGTTCTAGTTGATCCTTATTCGGAATATTATTTTTGGTGCGGATAGTCCTTAATCCGGAGATAGCTTCTTTCACATCTTCAAATTGGGCAATTATGGTCTCGTCATAGCCAGTTGATTTTGGCCATGAACTGATTGTGATGCTGTCGCCCTTTTGACGTTCTTTTAACAATTGCCATATCTCTTCGCTTACAAAAGGCATAAACGGATGCAGGAAACGAAGAACTTCGTCAAAAATATCGATTAATTCCTCATATGTTTTGCCGTCAATTGGCTGTTGGTAGGCAGGTTTAACCATTTCGAGCAACCATCCGGAGAATTCATCGCGAACAGTCGTGTAAACATTCATTAAAGCATCCGAAATTCGGAATTTATCGAAATGATCGTCGGTTTGCTCAACAATTTCGCTGAATTTTTCGTGGAACCAGCTAATGGCCAATTTCGAATGTTCAGGTTGTGGCAGTTTTACATCTACTTCCCAGCCGTTAACCAATCGGAATGAATTCCAGATTTTAGTTACAAAACCTGCACCTTGCTGTGGCAGACTTTCGTCGAACATCAAATCGCCACCGGCCGGTGAACATAGCAACATTCCTACACGAACACCATCCGCTCCGTAAGTATCAATTAAGTCGAGCGGATCGGGTGAATTGCCCAGCGATTTCGACATCTTGCGACGCTGTTTGTCGCGCACCATTCCGGTGTAATACACATTTTTGAACGGGAACTTCCCGCGATATTCATATCCGGAAATAATCATGCGGGCTACCCAAAAGAAAATAATATCCGGACCAGTCACCAAATCGTTGGTTGGATAATAATAGTTGATTTCGTTATTATCAGGATTGCTGATTCCATCGAATACCGAGATCGGCCACAACCAGCTCGAAAACCAGGTATCGAGTACATCTTCATCCTGATTTAAATCGGCCATCCTAAGATTGGTATTACCGGTTTTTTCGATGGCCAAAGCCAATGCTCTTTCATCACTTTCTGCAACCACAAAACCACCATCGGCCAGGTAATAAACCGGAATACGATGCCCCCACCATAACTGACGGCTTATACACCAGTCCTTGATGTTTTCCATCCAGTGACGGTAAGTATTTTTAAATTTTGGCGGATAAAATTGAATGGTATCGTTCAGTACATTTTCAATGGCCGGTTGAATCAAAGATTCCATTTTCAGAAACCACTGTGCCGACAATTTGGGTTCAATCGGCACATGTGTACGCTCCGAGAAGCCCACTTTATTGGTATAGTCATCAACTTTGGCCACGTTTCCGGCGGCTTCCAGTTCTACCATAATCTTTTCGCGGACAACAAAACGATCTTCACCAATAAACATTCCGGCTTCTTCGCTCAATGTGCCGTCTTCATTGAAAATGTCGATACTTGGCAAGTTGAAGCGCATTCCAATTTCATAGTCATTCACATCATGCGAAGGCGTAATTTTCAGGCAGCCGGTACCAAATTCTATGTCCACATATTCATCTTCAATAATAGGAATTGAACGGCCAACCAGAGGAACCAAAACACGTTTGCCTTTAAGGTGGTGAAAACGCTCATCGTTTGGATTAACGCAAACCGCAGTATCACCCAGAATTGTTTCAGGACGAGTTGTTGCGATGGTTACAAATTCAGGTTCACCTTCAATCTGATATTTTAAATAATATAGCTTTGATTGTACTTCTTTAAAAATCACTTCTTCGTCAGACAAAGCTGTTTTTGCCGCCGGATCCCAGTTCACCATCCTGACACCGCGGTAAATCAGTCCTTTGTTATGCAAATCGACGAAGGTCTTAATGACAGATTCGCTACGTACTTCATCCATTGTAAAAGCAGTGCGGTCCCAATCACACGAAGCGCCAAGTTTTTTCAACTGTTCGAGAATGATTCCACCGTGTTTGTTAGTCCATTCCCAGGCATGACTCAGAAACTCCTCCCGACTCAGGTCGAACTTCGAAATACCTTCATTTTTCAGCTTGTTTACCACGCGGGCTTCAGTAGCAATCGAAGCATGGTCGGTTCCCGGCACCCAACAGGCATTTTTGCCCAGCATTCGGGCACGGCGGGTTAGAATAT
The DNA here is from genome assembly GCA_041736275.1 of Prolixibacteraceae bacterium. GTDB lineage: Bacteria > Bacteroidota > Bacteroidia > Bacteroidales > Prolixibacteraceae > Aquipluma. Next base: position 56,568 of record JBGSUC010000063.1, on the reverse strand, counting down.
CCTGAATGGTATTATTGAGCATATGTCCCATGTGAAGCACACCGGTGACATTTGGCGGTGGAATGACGATGGTGTAAGGTTCACGCTCGTCGGGTTCAGAATGAAAAAACTTGTTTTCCATCCAGTATTGATACCATTTATCTTCGACTTCGGCCGGGTTATACTTGCTGGGAATTTCCATGATTTACAATTTTATAGAATGCGAATTTATTTTCAATCAATATTTTTCAACCCAATCAGGGTTTTCAACGAAGGTGCAAAAATAGAAAAATAAGTTCGTTGGAGGAATAAAACCTTCAGGCTAAAAATAAAAAAGGCCGGAATTGATTGTTCCGACCTCTGGTATTTAATCTCCTTTTCAGGATTTGCTAATCATTTAAAAGCAAAATCCCGATTTGAATGAATTCAAACCGGGATTTTTCAGGATTTAAAGTACTGTTTGAACATCTTGATATGGAAGTCCGAAGGCTTCAGCAACTCCTTCGTAAACGACTTTCCCATTTACAACATTCAACCCTTTTCTCAATGGTTCACTGTCTGTACAGGCTTTCTTCCACCCCTTGTTAGCAATCTGTAAAGCATATGGCAGTGTAGCGTTTGTTAAGGCCAGAGTTGATGTACGTGGCACGGCTCCCGGCATATTAGCTACACAATAGTGAATAACATGATCAATTACAAAAGTTGGATGATCGTGTGTTGTAGGTACAGTTGTTTCGAAACAACCACCCTGATCAACAGCAACATCAACCAACACGGTTCCGGGACGCATGGTTTCAAGCATATCGCGGGTAACCAGTTTAGGAGCCTTAGCTCCCGGAATAAGCACTGCACCAATAATTACATCAGAATTACGAACCATCTCACGGATGTTATATTCGTTGCTCATCAGTGTTTTTACGTTGGCAGGCATAATATCATCAAGGTACCGAAGACGTTTCAGGCTCATGTCGATAACCGTAACATCTGCGCCCAAACCACCGGCCATTTTAGCAGCTTCTGTTCCTACAATACCACCACCAATAATCAGAACCTTCGCAGGTGGCACTCCGGGAACCCCTCCCAGCAATACACCATATCCGCCAAAAGTTTTTTCCAGATATTTTGCACCTTCCTGAACAGACATCCGCCCTGCAACTTCCGACATAGGAATAAGCAATGGCAATGAACGGTCGGGCATTTCAACTGTTTCGTAAGCCAGACAAATCGATTTATTTTCGATCATGGCCATCGTCAATGCTTCTCCTGAAGCAAAATGGAAGTAGGTAAATAAAATCTGACCTTCTTTTATCAGTTTGTATTCCGATTCTATCGGTTCTTTTACTTTGATGATCATTTCTGCAATGGCATATACTTCCTCAATGGTAGAAAGTAAAGCCGCACCTGCATGAATGTAATCTTCATCACTAAATCCACTTCCCATACCGGCAGTTGCCTGCACATATACGGTATGACCACTTTTTACCATCTCAGCTGCACCAGCTGGAGTTAAAGCAACACGGTTTTCGTTGTTCTTAATTTCCTTTGGAACCCCTATAATCATCGCTGTTGTATTTGTTGTTTTTGACGGCTCAAATTTAGATTATTTGCATCTTGAAACCATGATAAAAAACATCATATTTTCGAAAATCAAAAAGCTGTCATACAAATCTGAATTGAATTAATACAAATACAGCTCCAATTCTATAAAAATGAAAGTTATTATCCTGTTAATATTTCACATTAAATAAAAACCTAAAATTTTAATTTAGAATTGATAATCGTATATTTGCCGCCTTTACTGATAATATTTTCTACAACATGCCCATTACATCGGAACGAGGTAATTTGATGCCGGATTCACCTATCCGGAAGTTGGTTCCTTTGGCTGACAAAGCTAAGGAGAAAGGGAGGAAAGTGTTCCATTTGAACATTGGACAACCAGATTTACCAACACCACAAAACGCCATTGACGCAATTCGGAACATCGACCGTAAAATTCTGGAGTATTCTCCAAGTGAAGGAATCAAATCATTCCGGGAAAAGCTCGCGGCGTACTATCATACCTTCAAAATTGATGTTACTGCCGACGATATTATCATTACTACTGGAGGTTCGGAAGCGGTTACCTTTGCCTTTCTGGCTTGTCTGGATCCGGGTGACGAAATTATTGTTCCTGAGCCGGCATATGCCAACTACACGGCTTTTGCTATTCTTGCAGGAGCAGTAATTAAATCAATACCCTCAAAAATCGAAGAAGGTTTTGCACTTCCGCCGATTGCCGAATTCGAAAAGCTGATTACTCCGCGAACGAAAGGAATCATGATCTGCAATCCAAATAACCCAACCGGTTATTTGTATAACCGAAGCGAAATGAACCAGATTCGCGATTTGGTCAAAAAATATGATTTATACTTGTTCTCGGATGAAGTTTACCGGGAATTTTGTTATACCGGAGCTCCATATATTTCAGCATTCCACCTGGAAGGAATCGAGCAAAATGTTGTTTTAATCGACTCGGTTTCGAAACGATACAGCGAATGCGGAATCAGGATTGGCGCATTGATTACAAAAAACAAGGAACTGAAGAAAAATGTGATGAAATTCTGTCAGGCCAGACTAAGTCCACCATTGATTGGGCAGATTGCAGCCGAAGCTTCGCTTGACAACAACAAAGAATACATGCACGATGTATATGACGAATACGTTGAACGACGCAAATTTCTTGTTGATGGACTGAACCGTATTAACGGCGTTTATTCTCCGATACCGATGGGGGCCTTTTATACTGTTGCACGACTTCCGATTGATGATTCTGACAAATTCTGTGCATGGCTACTCAGCGATTTTGAATATGAAAATCAAACAATTTTCATGGCTCCTGCAACAGGGTTTTACACAACTCCGGGATATGGCAAAGATGAAGTACGTATTGCATATGTATTAAAGAAAGAAGATCTGGGCACCGCGCTTAAGATTCTGGAAGAAGCTTTGAAAGTTTATCCGGGAAGCAAAGTAAAACAAACAGTAAATGTGGAAGCCGAATAATTGACTTAACAGGACATAGATATAATAAGATTAGCGTCCGGAAAATTTTTCCGGACGTTTTTTGTTTGTCTCTGGCTGGATTGACGAAAAAGATTGTATAGAATACGTCGGCAAAAAGCACATCGACTACATGAAGCGCACAAAAAGGGTTATCCCATTTATTTTTCTAGTGCTATTTTAGATTAATCCTCATCAGATACATATCGGCAGTAATATAAAGTGTGCTTTCGTCGGCATTAAAAGTGCAGTTGCCATTAGCGTGTCCGGTGTTAATTATACCCAAAAGTTCTCCGGAAGGGTTGAAAATATAAACTCCCCCAGGACCAGTACCAAATATGTTTCCCTTTCGATCAACGGTTAATCCATCGGGCAAACCGATATCCGGACGATTTTTCACAAATTCTGCAGCATCGAAAAACACCAGCTCGCTTTTCGGAATTCCATTATCGTCCAACGAGTAAGCCATCCATACAGGATTTTTAGGATCCGAATTGGAAACATATAACGTTTTCTCATCAGGAGAAAAACCAATGCCATTCGGACGATATAACTTATCGGTTAATAAAGTCAGTTCGCCTGATGCAGACAATTTATAAACTCCCTGAAAATTCAATTCTTTCGTCGGTCCATCTCCTTGTCCCGGAAGTCCGTATGGCGGGTCAGTAAAATACAAATCGCCCTTCCTGTTATAGACAAGATCATTCGGGCTGTTCAATCGTTTACCCTGGTATTTGCCGGCAAGAGAAACAAACTTTGCTTCAGGACTATCGAGTGGTGCATTCATTCTGGAAACCATTCGGTTTCCATGCTGGCAAAGCACCAAATTTCCGGAGTTATCCAGAATTAAGCCATTCGATCCGTAAAGTTCGTTATTACCTGTTGATGGCCCTGCGTAACCCGCTGAATCGAGGTATAGCGACAAACCATCGTTATCGCTCCATTGAAATATACTGTTACGAGGAATGTCACAAAATAAAAGCTTGTTTTGGTCCGGAAGCCATACCGGCCCTTCACACCAGACAAATCCTTCAGCGATAATTTCCAATTTGGCTCCTTCAGGAATAATTGAATCCAGTTTCGAACTAATCCGATCAATACTTCCGGTTATTTCTGATGGACCTACTGTATTCAAAGGCATTTCGGCTATAGGCACATTGGATGCAAGTTCGATTGCTTTATCTGATGTAGTTTTTTTCGAACCAGAATGATTACAGGCCGTTAGTACAAGCACCATTAAAAAGTAAATATAAATTACTCGTCTCATAATATCATGAATAATATTTTAACTAAAATACAACAATATCTCCGGATTAACTTATTTGATAAAGCTTAAACTCAGGGCCACTAAAAAGTATATAATGTAAAAGAGATGTTCTGAAATGAAAATTATTTTTTATTTTTTCCGACACATCTTCATTTCATACATCTATCTAACAAACAAAATATTAACCTTTATTATTCTGAAATAAATGTCAAAATCCAGAAAGTTAGGATGCCTTGTAATAATAAAGGTATGCTATAAAATCAGTAAATTTAAAGGTGCTTTTCGGCATAAGGTTAGTTGAGACGAATAGAAAATTAATATAAACTGACCACATTTTCAATACTTAAGCTTTAATTTCCAGATTTTTTTTCAGAAATCATCATCTATTAAAAACTAAAATATAAAATAATGAACACTGACCAGATTATGACTCAGGCAACTGAGATGATTGTTCAATATGGCCCTAAATTAATTGGTGCTATTGTTGTTTTCCTTATTGGAGGGTGGATTATAAAAGGACTTACACGTGGATTTGGATCGATGATGGATAAACGAAAAATGGATGAATCGTTAAAACCATTCTTGAAAAGCCTTGTAAATATCCTGCTGAGAGTATTGCTTGTCATTAGCGTACTAAGTATGGTTGGCGTTGAAATGACTTCGTTTATTGCCATTTTAGGAGCTGCAGGTCTGGCCGTTGGCCTTGCTCTTTCGGGTACAATGCAAAATTTTGCTGGAGGGGTGATAATTCTAATCTTCAAACCATTTAAAGTTGGCGATGTAATTGATGCACAAGGGCATCTGGGAATTGTAAGCGAAATCCAGATTTTTAACACCATCCTGAAAACATTCGATAATAAAACAATCATCATTCCAAACGGAGCTCTATCAAATTCTTCAATGACCAATTATTCAACTGAAGAAAAGAGAAGAGTTGACTGGACATTCGGAATTGCATACGGTGACGATGTGGATAAGGCCAAAGCAGTTATTAAACGTTTGGCTGATGAAGACCTGCGAATCCTAAATGATCCGGAACTGTTTGTTGCAGTCTCAGAATTAGGAGACAGTTCGGTAAACTTTGTAGTTAGGGCGTGGGTAAATGCACCAGACTACTGGGGCGTATTTTTTGATATGAACGAAAATATTTATAAAACGTTCAATAAGGAAGGTCTGAATATTCCCTTTCCACAAATGGATGTTCATCTGCATAACAAAGGTTGATTCTGAAAAACAGTAATACAAATCACCGAATGAAGCGAATAAAAGACCTGGAATTTTTGAGCCAACTTACATTCGAACCCTTATCTCCAAAAAACTGGGGAAAGTTTGTCCAGCTTTTTGGAGAACGCGGTGCATGTGGGAATTGCTGGTGTATGTGGCCACGGCTCAAAAGGCAGGATTTTAAGGAAGGCAAAGAAAACGACGGAAACAAGTTGTCGATGAAAGAGCTTGTATGGGCTGGCAAGCCAACCGGCATTCTCTGTTTTTATGAAGATTTGCCAATAGGCTGGTGCGCCTTTGCTCCACGTGAAGATTTTTTAAAACTAGAAAAATCGCGCGTTCACAAACGAATTGACGACAAAGCGGTTTGGTCGATCCCCTGTTTTTTCATCGATAAAAACTTTCGTAGACTAGGTGTTTCCGTTGAACTAATCAAAGGAATAGTTCAGTATGCCCAAGAGAATAATATCGGGATAATTGAAGCATATCCAACAATTCCCACTCAGGAAAAGCTTGCTGATTCTTTCGCATGGATTGGCCTATACAAATCGTTTGAACATGCGGGATTTGAAATTGTTGACCAGACGTCTAAAAACAGACCAATGGTGCGCTTTTATACCGAAAAGGGCATTTAGCCAGACGAGCGAAAAATCCAGGTTTGTAATTTAGCTGCAGTAAATCTGACTAACAGGAAACGTATTAGGTAAGTGGTTACTCTTCTAAAACAAATTAATAAAATTAACGCCATGCAAACAATACTCGGAGCAAGCGGGACAATTGGCATCGAACTGGCAAAAGCTTTAAAAACATACACCGATGAAATTCGGATTGTCAGTAGAAATCCAAAAAAAACAAACGATTCAGACGAACTTTTTCCAACTGATTTAACTGATAATGTGCAAATCGACAAAGCCATTGAAGGTTCTGAAATTGTATACGTAACCATTGGTTTTGAATACAAAATAAAAACATGGCAGACTAACTGGCCCAAATTCATGAAGGCTGTAATTGAATCGTGTAAAAAGCACAATGCAAAGTTGGTTTTTTTCGACAATGTGTATATGTACGCCCAATCGGAGATTCCGCATATGACAGAAAATTCGATTATCAATCCTTCAAGCAAAAAAGGAAAAATACGTGCTGAAATTGCTAAAATGCTGATGACTGAAGTTGAAAAAGGAACACTTACCGCATTAATTGCCCGTTCTGCTGATTTTTACGGACCAAATTGCAAAAACAGCGTAACACAAATCATTATTGACAATTTCATAAAAGGGAAAAAGGGCATGTGGTTAGCAGATGCAAATAAGCTTCATAACTTTACCTATACGCCGGATGCAGGCAAAGCAACCGCGATTCTCGGGAACACACCGGATGCATACAATCAGGTCTGGCATTTACCTTCGACTCACGACAAAATGACGGGAAAACAATGGATTGAGGCTTTCGCAAAAGCCATGAATGTGCCTCCAAAATATCAGGTTCTGCCAATCTGGATGATGGGCATCCTAGGGATTTTTATTCCAATCATGAAAGAATTAAAAGAAATGGCCTATCAGAATAACCGTGATTATTATTTCGATAGCAGTAAATTCGAAAAAATATTTGACTTTAAGCCAACACCTGTTGAAGAAGGAATTCAGGAAACAGTAAAATCATACATTTAGAGGTTTCCGGAACAATGAGCAAGTATTCAACAAAACTTAGAAGCTTTTGGAATCACTACTGGATTCTCCTGATACTGGTTGCATTCAAACTAATCCTGCAATATGTACTGATAAATCCGGCTTATGAATTGCACCGCGATGAATTTCTTCATCTTGATCAGGCCTTCCATCCGTCAGCTGGTTATATTTCTGTGCCTCCTTTTTCTTCCTGGATAGCAAGCATCATTTATTTATTCGGAGGCGGATTATTCTGGATTCGTTTCTTTCCGGCCTTTTTTGGCGCACTCACTATCGTTTTTGCATGGCTCATAGCAGAAGAGCTTGGTGGACGTTTGCCTGCAAAAATGCTGGTTTCCATACTTTTGATATTTTCTATCCTTGCCAGATTAAACGTTCTGTTTCAACCCAATTCATTTGACATTCTGACCTGGACAATTATTTTTTACCTGCTAATAAAATACGTCAATACAAAACAGGTAAAATGGCTTCTGCTTTTGGCTGTAATCACTGCGCTCGGATTATATAACAAATACAACATACTATTTCTTCTTGCAGGACTTTTTGCAGGACTTTTACTGACAACCCAAAGAAACATTTTCACAAAAAAAGCTTTCTACATAGCCATTGTATTCGGTCTAATTCTCTTCCTTCCAAATATAATCTGGCAGATAAAAATGCATTTCCCGGTAATTCATCACATGGAAGCTTTAAACAAAAGCCAGCTCGTAAATGTAAACCAAATTGATTTTCTGCTTGATCAGCTTAAGTTTGGCCTGGTAGGAATAGTGACACTAGCTGCTTTCTGGGCATTTGTATTTTATCAACCTTTCAAGACTTACCGGTTTATTGGATTGACATACATTACTGTCATCCTGCTGTATACTCTTTCACATGCCAAAAGCTATTATGCAATCGGATTGTATCCTGTATTATTTTCTGTCGGAAGTGTTTATCTGGAAGTTGTGCTTAAAAAGTGGAAAGTTGTTTTTATACCTCTGTTGGCTTTAATCCAGATCATTACCTTCATCGTGATCGCGAAATACCTGATGCCTGTCCAAAGTCCGGCAGAAATTAGTGCAAATCATGATACTTACGAAAAAATAGGACTGCTTCGCTGGGAAGATGGAAAGAATCATCATTTACCACAAGATTTTGCGGACATGATTGGATGGAAGGAAATGGCAGATAAAGCATTGGTGGCCTACAATACAATTCCGGCAAATGAATTGAAAAACACGCTTATCTTTTGTGATAATTATGAACAAACCGGGGCATTAAACTATTACAACCGGGGCAAAATGCCGGAAGCCTATTCCTTCAATACCGATTACATTTACTGGATGCCTGATCAAAATCAGATTCAGAACATTTTGTTGGTTGGAGAGAAACCCAGCCAGAAAATAATTGACTTATTTGACGAAATCAGATTGGTTGGAGTTGTTGAAAATGAATTTGCACGCGAAAAAGGCACATCGGTTTATTTATTAACAGGAGCAAAGCCCGAAGTATCCGAAATAATAAATAAAATGGCAAAAGAAAGGATAAGTAATTTTGATATATTTTAAACAAAATTCATTCTACAGATCCATACTATAAATGCATTGAAGACACGGCTCTCTGTTTACATCAAAAACTTCACTAAAACACATCTTTAAAGAGATTTAATTTGACAGATCAGGTTTGAGAGATCATGTTTACTATTCTGTTTAATAAACTATTTAATAATAAGTGATCAAACTTGTGATTTTTCACAAACTTTTCCGAATAACAAATAAAACAAACAAGACTTGTGAATACAATCTCAGAAAAAGAAAAATTTATACGAATAATAAAAGAGAATAAGAGAATCATTTATAAGGTAATTTACTCCTATTGCAAAGATTCCGAAGACAGAAAGGATCTAGAACAGGAAATAATTATTCAACTATGGAAATCTTTGAAATCGTACGATGAGAAGTATAAATTATCGACATGGATTTATAAAATTGCAATGAATGTGGCCATATCTCATTACCGTAAGGATTTGAAACGAAAGACGAATAACACAACATTGGATGAGGCCATATTTCAAATTGAAGAAGAAGATTTTACTGAGAAACAAAGAAGCCAATCTGAGTTACTTTATCGATTCATCAATCAATTAGATCCACTCTGTAAAGCGATTATGATTCTCTATTTAGACGATAATAGCTACAAGGATATTTCGGAAATAATTGGAATAACCGAAACAAACGTTGGCACCAAAATAAACAGGACAAAGAAGCAGCTTAAAGAATGGTTTTTACAACTTAATAATTAGCCTCTATGGAACTTGAAGATCTAAAAATTATCTGGAAAGAAGATAACCAGAAGCTGGAAAATCGAATTATAATTAATGAAAAACGACTTCAAAATTTAGATATGAAAAAGAACATTGGAGAATTCGACAAACTCATATCAAAATCAATTCTGGGAAGGAATATGGCTCTGGTGTATTGTTTAATAACTTTAATCATGTCTTCAATGGTTATTGAAGAATTTGCATACAGCATTCCTGCCATCCTGGGCAGTTTTGCTATGCTTTGGTCGTTCATTGACCATTTGGTTATTACAAAACCAGATTATTCTCGAATCTCAATGGTTGAATTACAAAAATCAATCTTTAATTTCAGAATACATACCTCTTCAACTGCTAAATATGATATAGCTATTGTTTTAATTTGGCTGGTAACCGGCACACCTTTGTATTTGAGGTTGGTTCATAATTTCTCCATTTATTCCAATCCAAAATATCTGGCAATCTTTTGTTTGTTTTCCTTTGCAATTTGCATCCTGGTGATAGCAATGTCAAGAAAAACTTACTCGATGTATGAACAAAAATTAAAAGAAGCAGAATCAGATTTGGAGAAGATACTCGAATTTGAAAACGCCTGATATTCGGCTTAATACAGCACTTATTATTCGAAAGTGTTTTGTTTTGGTGGTGGTTTCTGCTCTGATTTTATCCGTAATCACTATAAAAGTTTAGTGATCATCTTTTCGATTATACTTTCTAATCGTCAATTCAATTTTATCACCATTCAAAGCACTGAATCCTATATATTCTTTTGCCCTGTGTTTCGAAAATAGTGGATAAAAGAATAATGAAAATGACGAGATTCCTTTTTCAGTTTACAAAGCATTTAAATATTTAGTTCTGAAACATCAGCAACAGGCAGTTCTTAATTAGCTTTAAAATATGCCTGTCAGTTTGTTGAATATTAGTTCACTTCCATAAACAACCTTTCTTTCAGGTAAACGTTTCTTATTTAATAAGAATGAGAATAGCCATCGCGTAAAACACAAATGCTGGCACAAATAGAAAAGAAGGAAAAGCTGAACATGAAAAAAGACTTTAATAAAATACCCTTATCCGTTTTAGATTTAGCGCTAATACTGGAAGGAAAAACCATATCCGAATCATTCCAAAACAGCCTCAACCTGGCACAAACCGTTGAAAAAATCGGATATAAACGATTTTGGCTGGCAGAGCATCATAACATGGCCAGTATCGCCAGTTCTGCCACATCAGTCCTGATTGGATACGTGGCTGGAGGCACATCAACAATTCGCGTTGGTTCCGGAGGAATAATGTTACCCAATCACTCTCCCCTCGTAATCGCCGAACAGTTCGGCACACTCGCTTCCTTGTATCCGCACCGGATTGATTTGGGACTTGGTCGTGCTCCGGGAACAGATCAACCCACAGCCAAGGCATTACAAAGAGATGACCGGGCGGCGTTTCAATTTCCCAATACAGTCAGGGAGTTACAAAACTACATTTCAGCAAACAATAAAAACAGTGAAGTCAGAGCCATTCCGGGGGAAGGTCTGGACATCCCTATCTGGATTTTAGGATCGAGCACCGCCAGTGCAAAGCTGGCAGCTTCATTCGGATTGCCATATGCTTTTGCCAGCCATTTTGCTCCACAGGAGCTGCATCAGGCACTCCGAATATACCGATCTGGTTTTGTGCCTTCAAATCAGTTGAAAGAGCCATATACAATCGCATGTGTTAACGTTATTGCAGCAGAAACCACCGCCGAAGCAAAACTTATTGCAACATCTATGGGAAAGGTTTTTTTAGGTATTTTTACAAACAACAGACGCCCATTGCAGGAACCGGATGACACATTCAAGTTGGATCCCAGGTTTCAACCTCTTATGCAGCAATTTTTAACTTATTCGTTCGTAGGTAATCCTACTGAAATAAAAGATGATTTGACAAAGTTTGTTGAGGATACTCAAATTGATGAACTCATGGTTGTTTCTCATATCTACGATCACAATGCTCGTTTAAATTCGTATAAAATCCTGAAGGATTTACAGAAAGAATAATTTAGTATAAGGTTCTTCTTTGATTAACTTTCAAAAAAACTCACAGAAATCTTAACGTTATTTTATGAACCCATAAAATCGGTTGTTAGGCTAAACCAAAGAACCGACATTATAAACATCCAGAGCCGGATGATGCGATTAAAAATCGTATTCATTGAATTTCAGTCCTGGTAAGTTAAAAGCTTCGGCATACTCTAAATGAAAAAAGCACCTCGGTTATCCGAAGTGCTTTTTTTGAGCGAGAAACGAGACTCGAACTCGCGACCCCGACCTTGGCAAGGTCGTGCTCTACCAACTGAGCTATTCTCGCAATAAATTCATGAACCAGATTTTAAAAAAAGTACCCGGAGCGGGAATTGAACCCGCACAGCCAATGGCCACAGGATTTTAAGTCCTGCGTGTCTACCAATTCCACCATCCGGGCCTCCTTAAAAAGAGCGAGAAACGAGACTCGAACTCGCGACCCCGACCTTGGCAAGGTCGTGCTCTACCAACTGAGCTATTCTCGCAGATTTTGTTGTTCTGAATTTTCACTCAAAACACAAGATGCCATTTTCAATATAACCCTGCAATCTGGTGGTAACTGCAACGTTTATCTGGTTTGAACGTACTGTTTAGTGCTTTTGAAAACAGCGATGCAAATATATACCTATTTTTTCTTTCTCCAAAAAAGGACATGCACTTTAAGCAATTTTCGACGTATTATTTTTTAAACGGCCGATCGAGTCCGGTTATTTTTTTAATCTCATTCAACTTATTCAGCGCTTCGAGTGGCGTCAGTGTATTGATGTCCAGATTCTTGATCTCATCCCGGATTTGTTTCAACACCGGATCGTCGAGCTGAAAAATACTCATCTGAAAGCCTTCTCTTTTCTCTGCCATACCTGCCAATGGCTTCGAAAGTCCTTCTTTTCGGTGAGTATCTTCCAATTGAAGCAGTATTTCATCGGCACGATGAACCACAGAAGGCGGCATTCCGGCCATTCGTGCCACATGAATACCAAAACTATGGTTGCTTCCTCCCGGCATCAGCTTTCGAAGAAAAATCACCTTATTGCCCACTTCTTTTACCGTCACATTATAATTTTTCACGCGTCCGAATGATTTTTCCATCTCATTCAATTCGTGATAATGTGTTGCAAACATCGTTTTTGCTTTGGCCTTTGGGTGTTCGTGAATGTATTCCACTATCGACCAGGCTATCGAAATACCATCATAAGTAGAAGTTCCGCGCCCCAACTCATCAAGCAAAATCAGGCTTCGATCCGAAATGTTGTTCAGAATACTCGCTGCCTCATTCATCTCAACCATAAACGTTGATTCGCCCAGTGAAATGTTATCCGACGCCCCTACCCGAGTGAATATTTTATCGACATAACCTATTCTGGCACCTTCTGCCGGAACAAAACTTCCTATTTGCGCCATAAGCACAATCAGGGCTGTTTGTCTCAACAAGGCCGATTTACCAGCCATATTCGGACCTGTAATGATAATTACTTGTTGCTCGTCATTATTCAGTAACACATCATTCGAAATATATGATTCACCTAGCGGCAATTGATGTTCGATTACAGGATGACGACCACCTTTGATGCTGATTTCTTTCGATTCGTTAATTTCAGGGCAAGAATAATTGTATTCAATAGCTGTTGTTGCAAAAGACAACAGACAGTCGAGCTGACCGATAATAGCAGCATTCAATTGAACTGCCTGAATGTATTCTCCCAGAGCAATCACTAACTCGTCAAACAAACGAAGCTCGATTGCCAGTATTTTTTCTTCCGCACCAAGAATTTTCGATTCGTATTCCTTAAGCTCTTCTGTAATATAGCGTTCGGCACCAACCAGGGTTTGTTTACGAATCCACTCAGGCGGAACTTTATCTTTATGTGTGTTCCTTACCTCAATATAATAGCCAAACACGTTATTAAAGGCTATTTTCAAGCTCGTAATTCCTGTTCTCTCGGCTTCGCGTTCCTGCATTTTGGCCAGATAATCCTTTCCATTGAATGCCAGCGTACGCAATTCATCCAATTCTTCAGAAACTCCGGCAGCAATCACGTTTCCTTTATTAACAATAGCAGGTGGATCAGGATGAATTTCGTTTTCAATACGTGTCCGTATCGATTCGCATGGATTAAGTTGTTCTGCAAAACGTTTAAGATTTGTATTATCTGTTTTGCTGCATATTTCCTTTATAGGTGCAATCGCTTGAAGTGCATTTCTCAACTGCACAACTTCACGCGGATTAATCCGTCCGACGGCAACTTTTGAAATAATACGCTCAATGTCTCCCACCTGACGAATATGTTCTTCCAGATTTTCTTTTAATTCTTCTCCTTTCACCAAACACGCCACTACATTCTGACGATTGTTTATGGCGGCAATCTCTTTCAGCGGAAGTGCAATCCAACGTTTAAGCAAACGGGCGCCCATCGGCGAAATGGTTTTATCAATCACCTGAACAAGTGTTTTTGCACCTTCGTTAATCGACGAAAAAAGTTCCAGATTACGAATAGTAAAACGGTCGAGCCAAACATACTTGTCTTCTTCAACCCTGGAAAGACTAACAATGTGTTTGGTTTGATGATGGTGTGTCAAGTCCAGGTAGTGCAAAATTGCTCCTGAAGCAATAATACCATAATTCAGTTCATGAACACCAAACCCTTTAAGCGATTTGGTTTCAAAATGCCTCATCAGCCGGTCTTTGGCGGCATCTTCGGTATATACCCAGTCATCCTGAGAAAAAGTATAAAATTTACCACCAAATAATGCAGTAAAGTCAGCACCCCTCCCTTTCTGAAACAAAACTTCTTTAGGCTGAAACGAGTTCAATAACTTATCAATGTATTCAAACGACCCCTCAGCTGTGAGAAATTCACCGGTTGAAATATCCAGGAAAGCTATACCAGCAAGTTTCTTATCGAAATGAACTGATGCCAGAAAATTATTTTCGCGGTGTTCCAGAATATTATCGTTGAACGAAACTCCGGGAGTAACCAGTTCAGTAATGCCGCGTTTGACAATATTTTTGGTCATCTTCGGATCTTCAAGCTGCTCGCATATAGCAACACGCGCACCGGAACGAACAAGTTTCGGCAGATAAGTATCCAGCGCATGATAAGGGAAACCTGCTAACTCAACATAGCTGGCAGAACCATTTGCTCTGCGGGTAAGTGTAATGCCCAGAATACCAGCGGCCCTGATGGCGTCCTCGCCAAAAGTTTCATAAAAATCGCCTACCCTGAACAACAAAACGGCATCAGGATGTTTTGCTTTGACTGCATTATACTGCTTCATCAAAGGTGTTTCAACATATTTGGAAGTCGTGCTCAATGATCAAATTTTTGATGGTTCACAAAGATACATTTTAAAGAAATGGATAAAAAACCGTAAATAAAATGTTTGAGGTAATTTAGAAAGAAGATATAAACATAAGAACAAATGCATTTTCTTGTTTCATCGGTCAATTTATCGAACTTCCAATGAAGGTTCAGTATTAAAAATCAATTAAGAATCTATTACAATCTGTCGAAAAAATAAAATACCTTGGAGCCCATAACCAGCTGCTGCTATTCGAAACCTCTAACTGGCAAATGAATATGAATAATGTTCTGAAAGAAAAAACAAAACACATAGTTATTCAGGAAGTTAAGTCAAAAAGAGAGCTTCATAAATTTATTCATCTACCAGCCAAAATTCATTCAAATCACTCCAACTGGGTTCCTCCGATCTATATGGACGAAATGGAATTCTTCAATTCAAAAAAGAATAAGTCGTTCGATTCATGCGACACCATTTTATTACTGGCCTATCGTTCCAACGAAGTGGTTGGCCGAATCATGGGAATAATTCACCGGAAATACAACGAAAAACATCAGGAGAAACATGCCCGGTTTTCATTTTTCGAAACATGGAATGATGATGAAGTAGCCACATTGTTAATTCGGCAAATTGAAAACTGGGCACACGAAAAAGGAATGGTGCGATTGATCGGACCTCTTGCTTTTTCGGATAAAGATCCCCAGGGATTTCTGATTGAAGGATTTGATGAACCTGCGGTAATTGCCTCAAACTGCAATTTCCCATATCAGGTGGATTTACTCGAAAAGAACAATTTCGAAAAAGAAGTTGACCTTGTTGTTTATCAAATTAAAATTCCAAATCCTATACCTGAATTTTACCTGAAAATATATGATCGGGCCCTTCGGCTTAATCACGGATTACATCTACTGGAATTCACATCCAGAAGAAAAGTGAAACCATACATCCACCCTGTTTTGCAACTCCTTAATCTGACATTCACAGAGATTTTTGGTTTTATTCCATTTTCCGAAGCAGAAATGGACGACTTTGCAAACCGCTACCTATTCCTGATCAATCCCAGTTTTATAAAAGTAGTTGTTAATAATCAGAATGAAGTAGTTGCTTTTGTAATTGGGATGTCGCACATCGGAGATGGAATTCGCAAATCAAAAGGATATCTTTTCCCTTTCGGAATTCTTCAAATTTTTTCGGCTGCAAGAAAGTCAAAACAGCTGAATCTTTTATTAGGAGGCGTAGATCCGGCCTATCGCGGAAAAGGACTTGACGTACTTATGGGAGTTAAAATGTTGGAATCAGCCACTGCACTGGGGAAAACCGTCATCGATTCACATCTTGAACTTGAGAATAACTTGAAGGTTCGCGCTGAAATGGAAAAAATGGGAGGTGTCGTATACAAACGCTTCCGGGTCTTTGGGAAAAAATTGCAATAGTTGCAAGCATTCAACTATAATTTGTTTTAATTGTCAGATGAATCTCTCCAAAATAGTCATCCTCGTGTGTCAGGAATATTTCCTCATTGCTCGTTTCAGATCAATACTTCTTTGTAAATTAGGTACAAAAACGAATACCTCTCCGGAATTTGGAACTACCGTCAAACCGCATTCTACCTCAGCAGATTGCATGAAAGTCATTCAGAATTGTTATTTTTGCAATAATAAATTGAGATACTATGGGAATGAAATTCTTGCATCTACCAAGAGCAAAGCAGTTTAGCATCGCGCCACGATTTTATGACCCTCAAAAAGAGGCCATGAAGGAGCGTGAAGAACGGATTAGACGTGAAATGGCACAGAATAATGGGGAAGAAGTAATTTCCTCATACAGGGGTGGAATTAAAGGTCAGTTCAGAAATGCGAATAAACATACGCAAAGCAAAACAGTAGCAGAAGCCCGTAGAAAATCGAACATGCGATTGTTTTATATTGTGATTATTCTTTCTATTTTATTCTACCTTTTACTGAAATAGCCTAAAATTATTGTGGCAGATATTATTCAATTACTTCCAGACTCGGTTGCCAACCAGATTGCAGCAGGAGAGGTTATACAACGGCCAGCCTCTGTGGTGAAGGAGTTGGTTGAGAATGCCATTGACGCCGGGGCAAGTCAAATCAAGATAAACATCAAAGATGCCGGACGAACACTGATACAGATCATTGACAATGGCAGTGGGATGTCGGATACCGATGCCCGAATGGCTTTCGAACGTCATGCAACATCTAAAATAAAATCGGCTAACGATATTTTTGCCATTCGCACGATGGGATTCAGAGGTGAAGCACTTGCCTCAATTGCTGCGATTGCAGAAGTTGAACTGAGAACCAAAGAGCATGATAAGGATCTTGGAACCTTTATTCATATTTCGGGTTCAAACATCATCACACAGGAACCGGTAAGCTGCGACAGTGGAACAAATTTTCAGATTAAGAATCTGTTTTTCAATGTGCCGGCCCGTCGTAAATTCTTAAAATCAAATCCGGCAGAACTTAAACACATTATTAACGAAATACAGCGCATCGCCCTTGCGAATCCCGAAATTTCAGTTTCGTTATACCATAATGGTTCAGCAATTTACGAGCTGTCAGGCTCCAACAAAAGGGTTCGTATCGTATCCATATTTGGAAAGAATATTAATCAGAATCTCATTCCAATCGACACCGAAACTTCACTGGTTAAAATTACAGGCTTCATCGGACAACCAAAACATGCCAGGAAAACATTTGGCGAACAATTCTTATTCGTGAATAAACGGTATATGAAGCATCCGTATTTTCACCGGGCAATTATGCAGGCCTACGAAAAAATATTACCTCCTGATGCCATTCCGTCTTACTTTATCTCATTTGATATTGATCCGTCGGATATTGATGTGAACATTCATCCGACCAAAACAGAAATTAAATTCGAAAACGAATCAGCTATTTGGCAAATACTGCAAGCCTCGGTACGCGAAGCACTCGGAAAATTCAACATTGTTCCATCCATCGACTTTGATCAGGCCGGAAGTGTTGATATTCCAATGCCTTTGCGCGATTTTGGCGATGTCAGTGTTCCTGAAATAAAAATAAACCCAACATACAATCCATTCGAGACTCAAACGCCTGCAAAGAATTTTTCCGGAGCCGGAAGTAATTTTTCGTCAAAACCCGTTCAGCAATCGAATCAAACTAACTGGCAATCGCTCTACAAAGGACTGGAGCCACAAATGGACCAGCCCACAAAAAGTCAACCTGACGAACCGGTTCAATTCAGGATAAATGAACAACAGACTGCCAAAAGTTCCGTTCAGTTTAAAAACAAATACATCCTTACACCTGTTAAATCAGGTTTAATGGTGATTGATCAAAAGCGTGCTCATGAGCGAATTTTGTATGAACGTTTGCTTCAGGTTTTAGAAAACAACGAAGTAGCCAGTCAGCAACAACTTTTTCCTGAAACATTTGAATTAAATGCTTCGGATGCGACTTTACTTACAAGTATTCTTCCTGATTTGAGGGCACTTGGATTCGATATTCGCGATTTTGGAAAAAACAGTTTTATCATTAACGGAACACCCGGCGTTTTGAATACCTCTTCGCCAATTGAAATTATTGAGATTTTGCTGGAAGAATTTAAAAATTCGCCAGTCAACCTAAAAGATAAGGCACGTGAGGCAGTAGCTATTTCTTTGGCACAGGCATCAGCAATTCCATACGGTCAAAATTTAAAACCTGACGAGATAAATGAACTAATAGACAACTTGTTTGCTTGCCAGACACCAAATTTTTCGCCTACAGGAAAAAAAATACTCTCGATAATGCCTTTGGATGACTTTGAAAAACTATTGAAGTGACAATTTGACCTGAAAAGCATTACCAAATAAGAAAATTGTTACTTTGGCAAATGAAGTTTCGAATTGGTGTGATTCTTGAAACCTGAGTTTCGAATCCAAATAATTAAAACAAAAAAAACAGATCATATGCAGAATTTCAGACCCAGTACGAATACGATCCCTCCGGTAGTAAAGAACCTGATTATTATAAACGCAATCATGTTGTTTGCCACCTACATTCTTGAGATGAAGGGAATTGACCTTACCAAAATATTAGGATTGCATTACATCCAATCTCCGGATTTCAGGCCCTATCAGCTGGTTACCCATATGTTTATGCATGGAGGGCTTATGCACCTTGTATTTAATATGTTCGCACTTTGGATGTTTGGCCGGGTACTGGAAAGTGTATGGGGACCCAAGCGCTTTTTTATCTTTTACTTTGTAACCGGACTTGGTGCTGCGGTATTTTACAGCTTTGTCAACTTTGTTGAATTTCATTATATCGCTTCTAAAATGCTGCCAGAAACGGTACAAATGGTCATGAATCAGGGTACAGAATTATTTAACCAGGGAAAAAACTTTTCAGACGCTTCGGCCGGTAAACTTAATCTTTTGCTCAACGTCCCAACAGTTGGAGCTTCAGGAGCCGTTTTTGGAATTTTACTTGGTTTCGGAATGCTATTCCCCAATACCCAATTGATGTTATTATTTCCTCCAATTCCGATAAAAGCCAAATATTTTGTATTAGGTTACGGTGCCATTGAGTTATTCAGCGGAATTGCCAACACTGGAAGTAATGTTGCTCATTTTGCACATCTTGGGGGTATGCTTTTCGGATTCATCATGATCAAATACTGGAACAGAAACACCAATAATTTTTATTAATCAGAAGATTTTAATCGTATTAGAATAGTCTGGACATGTACTAACCCTGCAATGTCATAACCCAATAATAAAAGCAACCGATGAGCCTTTGGGAAGAAATAAAAGAATCATTTAAAGAAGGATCAGCCTTAACCCGTCTGATTTATATTAATCTGGGTGTGTTTCTGCTGGTTGGAATTGTGCGCGTATTTTTTTTCCTGGCAGGTAATGGAGACGCTTTTCAAGAATGGGTAATGGCCTGGTTCGCTTTACCTGCAGATTTTGGTATGCTGGCAAGTCGTCCATGGACTTTACTTACCTACATGTTTTTGCATTTTGAATTTCTGCATATTCTTTTTAATCTTCTGTGGCTTTATTGGATGGGTCAGATTTTCCTTGGCTATTTCGATCAGGCAAAATTAGTATCACTTTACCTTTTGGGTGGAATTGCAGGAGGTCTGTTTTATGTGGCAGGGTACAATTTCTTCCCGGTATTTTCAGAAATCGTTTCCGAATCGAGACTCTTAGGAGCATCAGCATCTGTAATAGCCATTGTAACCGCGCTGGCTGTGTATGCTCCAAACCACACCATTCACCTTATGTTTATCGGGCCGGTGAAAATGAAATACATTGCACTGTTTTCTGTACTGCTTTATGTACTAGGCATTTCATCAACAAATGCCGGAGGCAATCTGGCTCATTTAGGAGGAGCATTCTGGGGGGTAATCTATGTTCTTCAATTGCGCAGAGGGATTGATCCGGGCAAAGGAATAAATCGTATAATTTCGGTTTCAAAAAAGGCCTTTGCACCAAAAAAAAATGTAAAGATGACTTACAAAAAACCTGTTGATGAGATTGAATATAACAAACTAAAAAATCAGGACAGAAAACAAATGAACGAAATACTGGAAAAAATCAGTAAATCAGGTTACGACTCACTTTCTAAAGAAGAAAAAGAGATTTTGTTCAGGATGGGGAAATAAATAACTTGAATATCCAGCCTATTACCGAACGGTGCTATGGTTCAGTAAAACCTCATCATTATCAGTCACTTGATTGTCATTCGTTACCTTCTACAACCTATTTATTACTGAATACTTAATGACGCTTTACCTGAAAGGTAAACCTTCCAGATACTCACTAAAATAAAATTTTATTTCTTGTTTTTATTAATCTCTTTCCTGGAATATTTTACCGCTTCCTTAATGCTTGCGTTTAATTCAAACCCAATCAAAAGAATCATAGAAAGAAGATACATCAAAAGCATAATAACCAAAAGAGTTCCGATGGATCCATACAGTTTGTTATACTGCCCAAAATTGTTGATGTAATACGAAAAACCAATAAAAGTTATGATACACAATACAGTAGAAAGTGTTCCTCCGGCGGAGATAAAACGCCATTTGGTTTTTTTTGCCGGTGCCAGATAATATAAAAAGGAATTGGCCATGAAAAACAGAATCAGAATTATAATCCATTTACCAACAGAAAGCACATAAAAGGTGAAATGATCTTTTAGAAAACCATTTGCAGCCAAAAAATTTATTAAATGCTGACCAGAAGTAATCAGTGCAATCGCTGCTGTTATCAGCACAGAAAGTATTACCAGAAGCAATAGAGCAATCAGACGCTGACCAAACCATGTGCGTCGCTCGAAACTATGCAGCGAAGCATCAAAAGCGACCATCATCGAAGCAAATCCATTTGTAGAAAAGATAAGTGCCATAAAAAAACCCAAAGAAAGCAAGTCTCCACGTTGTTGAGTCAGGATATCCATAACTGTTTCCTCAATTGCCATAAAAGCGTTTGCCGGTAGAATATCCTTTATCAGTAAAAACAACTCATTCTGGAAGTTATCAATTGGAATGTAAGGGATGAGGGTAAAAAGGAAAATGATAGCCGGAAATAATCCCATAAAAAAACTAAAAGCAATGGCTGAGGCCCGTGTAGATAATGCTCCGTCGACTATGCTCCGCCAAAAAAACACCATCACATCGTAGAGAGCCATTCCGTCAAAACCAGGGAAAGTAACCTTTTTAGCTTTGGCCAGAATCCTTTCCCATAACAAAAACCATTGTTTTACTAGTCTACCAGGCATTAACCCTGTTTTTCAATTCTTAACTGATGAATATAGGCATTGTTATTTTTATTCTTCAAGAGAAAATACACTCTGAATGTACCCGTATTTGTAGTCAGGTTTCCAATTGCATAACGAGCTCCTTCCTTACCCCCCTGATGAATAATACTAAACTGTTTGGGTTTGTTCGATTTAAAAAATTCGGCTACAATTTGCTGTGCCTGTGATTTGCTGTATACGTCATCGTGGGTTTGCACTACTAATTCAACATTTTCGTTAAAAAATTCGGCCAGCTTTGCATCATTTCCACTTTGAATGCTAATTACAATCTCGTCAGGAATCTGAGCAAAAGAAACAGTTGACAAAACAAAGATGCCAAACAACAAGGTAATAAGTTTCAATTTTGTATTTTTCATTTTAACCAATTTTCGTATAAAAAATTTCGTGATGAATCATTCACCAAAAACCGTGCAATTTTTTATTTAATCAAATACCTTTGTAAAGGTAACAAATTTCATATACCTGAAAAATGAAACCGGTTCGGATATACTTTATCACAAATGAGTGATGCATTTTGAATAGATCTGGTCTGAAAAATTAGTAAAATGTTAAACCCAAAAGAGTAAAATGAAGATTTGTTTACTTGTAATCGGGAAAACCGATGAAGCCTATTTGCAAAAGGGAATCGAGATCTTTCTGAAAAGAATACCGCATTACATTTCGTTTGAAATGAAGGTGATTCCTGACATTAAAAATTCCAAAAGCTTAAGTGAAGAACAGCAAAAAGAGAAAGAGGGAGAGCTGATTCTCCAGCAAATCATCTCGTCTGACGAGTTGTTTTTGCTTGACGAACAGGGACTGGAATTTTCATCGGTTGAATTGGCACGCTTTATGGAGAAAAAAATGCTTTCCGGAATAAAACGGCAGGTTTTTGTAATTGGTGGCCCTTATGGATTTTCAGGAAATGTATATTCACGGGCAAATGGTAAGGTAAGTCTTTCGCGAATGACTTTTTCTCACCAGATGGTCAGATTAATTTTTGTTGAACAACTATACCGGGCAATGACAATTTTGAAAGGAGAACCTTATCATCATCAATAGGGAACGGCTGTTTGAATTATTCAAGACTTAGTGAACAAAAATTCTACTGGTATTCGGCATTGAACAGTAAAAATGATTATTTTGCATCATGAAGAAATTCAGAAAGTATATAATTTACGCTCTTCCCTTCCTGTTCTTTATATTGGCTGCCATTCAGGAAAACCAAACCCTGAATAATTATCCGGAGGCAAAACTCATAAAAAAATTTAATAAAACGCTCCTAAATCAGGAATCAAAACTATCCGATTACCTGAATAACACAGAGAAAAAACTATCCGACAAATTATTGTCAGATGACTATGCCACTGCCTTTTCTGAATTAAATCCTTTATTTGAAGATCAATCTATCGGGTTCATCATTTTCAAAGCTGAAAAAATGGTTTACTGGTCCAACAACCATTTTACTTTTCCAAACATACAAAACAAAATATCCGATCAGAATAGACTCCTGACTTTACCTAATGGTATTTTCCTCACTCAAAAAAGGAATGTTGGACCTTTCGAGCTGATTGGATTGATACTTATTAAGAACAATTATTCGTATGAGAATCAGTTTCTCGAAAACACATATGTTCCACCGTTTAAGCTTCCTGCCAGATTTAATATTATTACGACTCAGGAAAGAAATTCATATGAAATAAAAGATCAATCAAATCAGTATTTGTTTTCAATTTTGCCAACAGGACTTAATTTCTTCAGCGAATCTCAACTTTACTTTCCAGCCATTTTATATTTGATTGGATTTTTGCTTTTGCTATTTGCAATTTACCATCGGATTAAGGATTACAAAGAAGAAAATTTCATAGTAAAAATGATACTGTTATTGTTGGCCTTATTTGTCATCTACTGGATTCATATTATTATCGGAATACCTGTAATTCTTAAGCACTTCGAAATTTTTAGCGCCCAGTTTTATGCTGTTTCAACATGGCTTCCTTCTTTGGGCGATTTTTTCCTGATTACCGTACTGTTCTTTTTCTGGAGTTTGATATTTGTTCAGGAGTTTTCATCTGAGAAACAGCTGGAAAGGCGATTCATAATTCCTGCCTATATTTTTGCAGGTTCTCTATATCAACTGGTAGGTTTTACAATCGGCAACCTGATCCAAAACAGTAACATCACCTACAAA
Source organism: Prolixibacteraceae bacterium (assembly GCA_041736275.1). Taxonomy (GTDB): domain Bacteria; phylum Bacteroidota; class Bacteroidia; order Bacteroidales; family Prolixibacteraceae; genus Aquipluma. The sequence continues at coordinate 32,724 of JBGSUC010000063.1, read as the reverse complement.
TTAAACCGCATTACTGATATCGACCAATACAGTATAAGCAGTTATCTGGCAATTGCCATGATGCTGTTCTCCGTATTTATTATTCAGCTCAAGGTTATAGAGAAAACGGAATACCTCAACCGAAAAAGTTTCTTCTTCAGAATTAACCTGACTGCATTAATGTTGAGTTTCGTTTTGTGCTTACTTTTTCCTTCCGGATGGTCCTATTTTTTGACTCTGTTTTTTGCAGTCAATGTACTGCAGAGTCAGATTAAGAAAATGCACATCTCGCTCTATTCGATTTCTTATGTTATCCTTTTCATTTCACTTTTTTCGGTTGCCAGCCTGCTTGTAGTTTATAACACCATAAAAAAGAGGGATCTCGACGTACAAAAACTTTTGGCTATTAATTTAAGTTCCGAACAAGACCCCGGGGCCGAGGTGTATTTATCCCGAATGCAAAATCAGTTTAGTACCGATTCTGTGATTCCCTCATTACTGAATCCTCCATATTACGAACTTGAAAACTACCTTACCCGAACCTATTTTAGCGGATATTTCAGAAAATACGATACGCAATACACCTTTTGTGACGGAGCCGATAGTGTTTTGATACAACCGGAAAATATCTCCGAACCATGTTTCCCGTATTTCGATAAAATGATTGAAAAGTCGGGAATCAGGATTCCCGGAAGTAGTTTTTATTTTATGAATAACATGAATGGGCGCGTTTCGTACCTTGGAAGATTTCATTATCAGAAAGCGGATATATTGAGCGGCATATCTGTATTTATCACAATTAATTCAAAAGTCATTTCTGAAGGAATTGGATTTCCGGAATTACTCATGGATCGTTCTCTGGTCAAACCGTTCAGATACAAATACCTTTCATACGCCAAATATTTTGAAGAGGAACTGGTAAACCGTTCAGGAGATTACACTTACAATTATTATCTTCAGTCATACGATATCAGGAATACCAACACAGAATTTCAGCTAGAAAAATGGGATGGATATGACCACCTCATTTACTCTCTTGATGATAAAAACCAAATTATTGTCAGTAACCGAACACTTACTGTTATCGATTACCTGATCTCATTCCCATACATCTTCGTTTTTTACTTTGTATTTGTTCTAACAGTCTCTTTGCTGGGCAATTCCAATTTCCGAAAACTCATTATTCCACTCGATCTCCGTTTTCGCATTCAGGCTTCAATTATCTCTATTGTTCTTATCTCGCTGCTTTTAGTGGCCACTGGAACGATTTACTACAATATTCTTGAATATCGTGGCCGGCATCAGATCGATCTGCAGGAAAAAATAAAATCGATCTCCGAAGAAATTAAAAACAGGCTCGTGTATGTGAATTCAATTAATCCTGAATTGCAAGAATGGCTTTTAAATGAATTGTACAAATTATCCAATATTTTCAGAACGGACATCAATATTTATGACGTTAACGGAGAGTTAATCGCGACTTCGCGTCCGGAAATTTTCGCCCGTGGCATTACAACTGAACGAATGAATTCAAAGGCATTCTATGAACTTTCTGAACGATATCAACTTAATTATTTCCAGCCGGAAAAAATAGGAAAACTCTCCTATCTTTCGGCTTACGAACCAATAATTAATAATCGCGGCGATTATCTGGGATATCTTAATCTTCCTTATTTCACAAGAGAAGATGAACTGAAACAGAGTATTTCAACATTCATTGTAGCATTTATTAACCTTTACCTGATTCTTTTTCTGGCAAGTGTGATCGTAGCCGTATTCCTGTCAAACAGAATAACTCAGCCATTGAGTTTAATCCGCGAAAAACTGCGCGGCATTCAGTTAGGAAAAAAGAACGAACAAATAAATTATCAGGCAGAAGATGAAATAGGCGCGTTGGTTCGCGAATACAATCACAAGGTTGATGAGTTAGCGGAAAGTGCTGAATTACTTGCCCGATCGGAACGCGAATCGGCATGGCGTGAAATGGCCAAACAAATTGCACATGAAATTAAAAATCCGCTTACCCCGATGAAGCTCAATATTCAGTATTTACAGCGGGCTAAAGAGGAAGGGAACGAACACTATGATGATTTTTTTGAACGTGTAACCAAAAACCTGATTGAGCAAATCGACACACTTTCGGGGATTGCAACTGAGTTCTCTAATTTTGCCCAAATACCAAAAGCCCGAAATGAGGTTTTCAACCTGATTGAAGTATTGCAAAATTTATGTTCTTTGTTTGAACCAAATCAAAATCTTCATTTTTCGCTCGAACTAAATAAATTAAATAACATTCTTGTGTTTGCAGATAAAGAGCAACTTTCAAGAGCATTTCTGAATTTAATTAAAAATGCTATTCAATCGATTCCAACAGATCAAAAGGGCGAAATTCGCATTGATATTCAGAAATCAGAACTGTTTGTCCTGACCAAAATCAGCGATAACGGAGCTGGTATAAGTAAAAATGCGCAGGAACATCTCTTTGAACCAAACTTTACAACTAAAACAAGCGGAATGGGTCTTGGGTTATCCATTGTAAGAAACATCATTAATAATTTCAAAGGCAAAATCTGGTACGAAACATCAGAAACATCCGGAACATCATTTTATGTAGAAATTCCTCTTTATGGCGCAACTCAAAAAACTGAAAATAACCATTCTTAATGATAACATTGCGGGTCGGTGGTGCAGGGCCGAACATGGACTATCTTTCCTGATTGAAGCAGACATTCAGGTTTTATTCGACACCGGATCTACCGATCTGATCGCTTATAACGCATCAATCCTAAACATCGATCTTGATAAAATTAAGACCATCGTTTTGAGCCATGGACATGATGACCACTCCGGAGGACTAATGCTTTTCAATGACTGTAAGCTAATTTGTCATCCGGACGCTTTTCTGAAAAGATACCGGAAATCGAATCATTCTGAATTAGGGATGAAATGGTCAGAACAGGAAGTCAGATCACGGTTCAACTTAATTACCAGCCGAAAACCGGTACAACTTTCGGATCAAATCTGGTTTTTAGGTGAAATACCTCGAATCACCGACTTTGAAAGTCAAAAAACCGCGTTTCAAAAAGAAAATGGAAGCGAAGATTTTGTAATGGACGACTCCGGTCTGGCTATCGTAACGTCCAAAGGTTTGGTTGTCATTTCGGGATGTGCTCATTCCGGGATTTGTAACATGACCGCACATGCCATTAAAGTAACAGGAGTTGATAAAGTGCATATGGTACTCGGCGGATTCCATCTTCAAAATGATGATTCTGTCACTCAATTAACCATCGACTGGATGAAGTCGATGAACGTTGAACAAGTCGTTCCGTCACATTGCACCAGTTTTGCGGCTCAATCAGCCATATTTAAAAGTTACCGGTTTTTACCTGTCAAATCCGGAAATATCATTGAAATTTAGATTGCCGTAATATTCTCGTTTTGGGAACATGAAAATTTTTACTGAGAAGCACTTTATTAAAACTTACCGGTAAAACAAACTTACTCGTCGAAAAATAACGCTCGTTTTAGCAACATTCCATAACTTTGTTTGGAATAGTTCAAATGGAAAAACTCATCAAAAAAATTTAATTCATGCAATCACACGAAATTGATTACAAAATTATGGGTAACGACATTCAAATGGTAGTAATTGAACTCGACCCCGGAGAAACAGTTATTGCCGAAGCAGGTGCCATGCTGTACATGGAAGACGGAATTAGTTTTGACACTAAAATGGGCGATGGGTCAAACCCTCGTGCAGGATTATTCGATAAAGTGCTTGCTGCCGGGTCGCGCTTACTTACCGGAGAATCGTTATTTATTACTCATTTTACAAATCAGGGATGGGGTAAAAAGCATGTCGCATTTGCAGCTCCTTATCCGGGAACCATAGTACCAATTAATTTACCGGAGCACCGGGGAAGTCTTATTGTACAGAAAGATGCATTTCTTTGTGCTGCGTTGGGAACTAAAATCTCGATGCGTTTAAACCGGAAACTGGGAGCTGGTTTTTTCGGTGGTGAAGGTTTCATACTTCAACACTTACAAGGCGATGGAAGAACTTTCATTCATGCCGGCGGTACTGTAATCGAAAGACAGCTAAATAACGAAGTTCTGCGCGTTGATACAGGCTGCGTGGTTGCATTCGAAGAATCAATCGACTTTGACATCCAGCAGGCAGGCGGACTTCGCTCAATGGTATTTGGTGGCGAAGGTTTATTTTTGGCAACACTTCGTGGAACCGGAAAAATTTGGTTGCAATCTATGCCTATCCGTAAACTCATTTCTCAGCTCAGTTCGCATGGACCCAATAGCCGCAAAGAAGCCAGTGGTGGGTTACTCAATAATATTTTTGAGTAGCTGAAATTAAACCATGATAAGCAAAAAGCCCATCGCGAATTCGCGATGGGCTTTTTGTATTTAAAATACCTGATTAAAGTTTATAAAATTGTTCCCAACCTTTTCGTGGAGGAGCTCCAACCAGCATCTCATTCGCAAGTTTACTGTTGGTTATCTGTTTTGTTTCGCGATCGAAAACAAGTTTTGTACCAAGTTGCTGAGCCAAAACGCCAAGATTGAAAACCTGGCTCAACGGTCCGGCAATCGCAAATGGCGATCGGGTTTCTTCTTCCCCTTTACAGGCTTTCAGGAAGTTCGCATAATGGTTCGATGGGCTCACCTGAACTTTCGGTAATTTTGATTCCATTTCCTTGGCTTTTTCAGCCGGAATAATAGAAAGTGTACTTCCATGTGAGCCGCCTTTGAAAGTCAGCTCTTTGCTATATATTTCTTTGCCGGGATTCAGTTTAGCGGGTTGAATCTTACCCACACTTGTTGGTGGGATGTTGGGATCAAGTTCTGAAACTCCAAAACCCTCAGGAACCTGCGGAACATTATTTACCCCATCGTACCACATAATTTCTACCGGAGGCATATTTCCTCTTTCAGGAAATTTAAAAGACAAGGTGGACGACATCGGGAAAAAGAATGCATTATGACCTTCCAGTTTCACCGGATCAACCTCATAAGGCAGACCCAAATTCAGGAATTGATGAGCTGTATCGATAATGTGTGCTCCCCAATCGCCCAAAGCACCCATACCGAAATCGTACCAGCAACGCCATTGGCCATTGATATAATCATGATTATAATCGTGCATTTTAACAACTGAATGCCAGGTATCCCAATCCAATGTTTGTGGAATTGATTCTGCATCAGGAAATTTAGTTATTTTAGGATCCCACCCGTGCCAGCGACGAGCCGAATTCATATGTGCCGTGATAGCTGTCACATCCTTAATTATTCCGGCCTCAGTCCAAGCCTTAAACTGAAAATAATTGGCTTCCGAGTGGCCTTGATTTCCCATTTGAGTTACCACATTGTGTTTTTTTGCTGCCTTCATCATTAATTCAACTTCGTTGAACGTTCGAGCCATTGGTTTTTCAACGTAAACAGCTTTACCTAAAGACATAGCCAACATGCTGATTGCAAAATGCGAATGATCTGGCACTCCAACTAAAACAGCATCGATTTGGTTGGCCATTTTATCAAACATCTGTCTGAAATCCTGAAAGCGCGGCACATCCGGAAATTTTTCAAGAACCTTCTGTGTTTGCGGAGCCCCCATGTCTACATCGCAAAGAGCTACGATGTTACAGAATCCAGTATTGTATAAGGAAAATACATCTGAACCTCCTTGATTCCCAATACCCACGCAAGCCAGATTAACACGTTCATTTGCTCCGGCTAATCCGGCAGCAGGAACATAAGTTCCGGACATCGCTTTTGTAAGAATTGTTGGGAATACCATCAAGGATGATAATGCAGCGGCCTGTTTCAGGAACAACCGCCGGGAAGCTTCGTTGTGGTTTGTCATTGTATGTTTCTTAGTGGTTTATAAATTGGTTGCAACAAAATTAGCAACATTGTGAACTTCTGCAATCGATTGATCAAAGATTAAAAGGTTCCTGAATTTAATTCCTGCCGATTGAATATATAAAAAACCAGAAAGAGCTTTGTTGGCAAAATCACTTTTGTCAACAAAGCCCTTTCAATATAAATATCAGATTTTCTATTTCCTGAGTGGAATTCGAACCACTGTCAGAGAATAAGCATCAAGGTTAAAACCAATTTTTCTACCGGCAATCTTTTGTTTCCGTTCAACCGGAGTTACTTCTTCAGGTTTTCCCAACTGATTGTAGGCTCCGGTATTTACGTTTGTAATTACCTGCAGGCTGATTTCTTTCGCTGAAGGCTGCTTCCCTTCGAGCAAAAGGTTCAATACGGACGGTTTGCCGGACACATTCACCATCTTCACAATCAGTTCAGAAGTTTTAGAATCAATACATGCACTTGCAAACAGACTATCCTGACCTACGAGCGGTTTCCCGTTTACCAAAGCCGAAACCAGATCGGTACCTGCATTCGTTGAGAAAAGTTTTTGAACGTAATAATTAGGAGTTGCCGTTGATTTCAGGTTGTCGAACCAGATCAGGTCGGGACGCCACTGCCATGCATTTACATTTCCGAGAAGCGGTGCGTACGATGCCATATAAACCACATCGGCATTGCGCTCCAATCCTGTCATTAAAGCTGCTTCGGCCAATGCACTTTTCCACGTATTTCGCGACTCAGGATCTTCCCCCTCTTTATCGTGTGCTGCATATTCTCCGGCAAATACTTTTGGTCCATTCCGATCGTATGAATCGTAACGTGAGGCATTTTTCAGGAACCAGTCCGGACTGCGGTAATAATGTTCGTCAACCATTGGAACGTTTAATTCGCGCATTTGTGACCATAGATAATCAAAATCTTTTCCATCCGGAGAAGGACCCGATCCTCCAACATAAGTTATTTCAGGATGCTTTTCCCGCAAAACTTTCAGTATAATTTTCAAACGATCGATATATTGAGTTCCCCACTGTTCGTTTCCAACGCCAATCATTTTCAAGTTGAACGTAGCCGGATGCCCCATATCTGCTCGAAGTTTTCCCCATTTGGTGGTTACAGAACCATTGGCAAATTCTATTAAATCAAGAATATCCTGAATATAGGGATCAAGTCCATCGAGCGGAGCCAATTCGCAGGAATTAAATTCGCAGGCCATTCCACAGTTCAGAATTGGAAGAGGTTCGGCACCGAGATCTTCCGACAACAGAAAATACTCATAAAAACCAAGCCCATAAGATTGAAAATAATCAGGAGCATTCCGATATGAAAATTCAGTATTCCAACGGTTAACAATCAGTTTGCGACGTTCAATATTGCCAACCGTTTTCTTCCATTGGTAGCGGGTTTCCAGTTCATGTCCTTCAACAATACAACCTCCAGGGAAGCGCAGGAATCCTGGCTTCAGGTCAGCAAGTTTTTGCACTAAATCAGCCCTCAATCCATTCTTCCGACCTTTCCATGTGTGTTCAGGGAAAAGTGAAACCATGTCAATTTCCAAAACTCCTTTTCCTGAAATGGTCAGACTAAGTTTTGCCTTAGGGTCAATGGCAGAACAGGCCAGTTTTGCTTCGTATTTTTTCCATTCTCCGGAAAAATTATTCAACTCTGTTTTTCCTATTACAGAACCAGTTGAATCCAGCAATTCAACTTTCATTGCAGAAATACCTTCGCTTTGCTTCGCAAATATTGAAAAATTGTATTCTTCGCCAGAAGTAACACCCATACCACGAAACCCTTCATTAATCAAACCTAATTCCTTATTCTGAATAGTTTCGAGTCTTAAAAACCTTGGATTACTATCATCCGAACGAGTTACAATCTGAAATTGCCCTGCATACTCTTCGCCGCTTTTTTTCCAGCCCATCAGTGGTTTATAAAATTCAAACGAACGATTCTTTACCAATTCGGCATAGATTCCACCATCAGCAGCAAAGTTGATGTCTTCGAAAAAAAGTCCCCACATTGTTGGTTGTATCGGGGCAATGGTAGTCTTAGTATTAATTACCAAGGTTTTGGGCTGCGCTTGCAAAACCGATAATCCGGCAAAAAGCAAACAGGCAAGAAATAAATTAAGCTTCATCTTAATTGTTTTTTCAGGTTAAAGTCAGACTGCAAATATAATTGTAATAATGACACTTAAGAATAGCAATTAAACATTTAAGTGAAATAAATATACACATCTGGAAGTATATCTGACTGATTGATTTTCCATTAAGATTAAAATTTCGACAAAAAAAGCGGCTTCCCCTAAAGAAAGCCGCCGGATTATTCGCAAAAACCTCAGGATTAGTATCCCGGATTTTGTGTTAAGCCTGGATTTGCATCCCTTGCTGTACGTGGAATAGGAAAAATAAGGCATTTTGCAGGTGTAACGCCCTTCCATTCAGGTATGGCATTCAGGAAGGTTCCGAAACGAATCATATCCTGACGTGAACTAATTTCCCAAGCCAATTCATATCTTCTTTCCTGATAAACGTCATCAAGCGTGACGGTTGATTTCAGTTTTGATGCATCATCAAAGGCTCTTTTCCTGATTACATTGACCAAGCGGGTTGCTTCTGCAACATCGCCACCTGAACGGACCAAAGCTTCGGCCTTCATAAGGTAAACATCTGCCAATCTAAAGATTGCCATGTCGTTTTCGGCATCACCGTTCTGGCCACTTTCAAATTCCCATTTCCAGCAGCGGGCGCCATCTTCCTGTTCTGTCTGTCCCCAACCATCGGAATCAAAACCATATTTCATGGTAACATCAACAGTGTGAATCAATGGACGACCGTGAGCAGTGATATAAACCAGGCCAGTTGCCGGATCTTTCATCGGGCCAGTCAAAAACGACCAGGCGATACGTTTATCCTCAGGATCATACGCTTTCACATAATCTGGCATTGCACAAATGCCATTCCATGTTCCGATTTTAAGACCCAGTGAAGGAGCTGCAAGGTAATGAAGTGTACGTTGAGCGATATGATTGCCACCATCGCTGGTACTAAATACAATCGGGAAAATAATTTCCTTCGAGTTTTGGTTTTTAACGATGAAACTCTGTTTGAAATTGGGTTCAATAAGATATTCCATACCCATTACTGCATCACAGGCAGTAATACATTCCTGCCATTTTTCTCCTCCGGTGGGATTCCAGACCATTGCATTCAGGTACATTTTAGCCAACAACGTATTAACAACTCCCTTGGTCATTTTCCCATAACTGGATGAGGAAACATCGCTTCTTACAATATCTTTAATCGCATTAAGTTCACTAAGTACAAACTCATAGACTTCTGCCCTGGTTTTTGTTACAGGCAGGCTGGTATCTTTGAAATCGGTCACAATCGGGACATTTCCATAATAATCAAGTAACATATAATACCAAAATGCCCTGACACCTCTGATTTCTGCAAGGATCTTTTCTTTGTCAGTGATTGTTTCGTTATCATTAATCATCGAAAAAATCTTGTTGCAAAGGGTAATGCTACTCACTGCGCTATTGTATGAATCGGTAACCAAACTTGTTCCCGGAGTCCAGGTATGAAAACGCAGTTCTTTAAACTGCCCGCCATCCCACCAGTCACCACCTTTTCGTGTTGGGGTAATAGCCATGTCTGATGAACATTCACTAAGCAGGAAATAATTAGACGGATAGACACCTTTTAATGTTCTGTAAATAGGCGCGATCAATGAGTTGACTTCTTTTGTGTTCAAGCCAAATTGGTCAACCGGCAACTTGTCAAAAACCTCCTCGTCAAGATTAGTACATCCCTGAAAGGTAACGGATGCTATCATAACGGCGATGAAGATATATATTTTTGTTCTTTTCATGATTCTTAAAGTTTAAATAATTAAAAGCTCAGGTTAACACCTAAAGAAAATGTTCTGGATTTAGGATAATACTCACGACCTTCAACACCCGGATTAAGTCCTGACATTTCCACTTCAGGATCGAGACCAGTGTATTTTGAAATGACGAAGAGATTCTGCCCTGTTACATAAACTCTCAATTTTTGGAATCCCCAAATTCCCTTTGTATCAAAATTATAAGCGAAAGAAGCGTTATCCAACCGAAGAAAAGAGCCATCTTCCACATAAAGGCTGCAATATTTAGGACTTTCGGTCAATCCTAAGGTAAGGGATTCTTTCAACACATTCGCTCCAGGAAGCCATTGCGTTGTAGCATATGACATTTTAGAGAAATTCAAAACATCATTACCATAAACACCTCTGAAGAAGAAGTTAAACTCCAGGTTCTTATAGGTAATTACATTGGCAATACCATAAGTAAAAGCAGGTTGAGCCGAACCAATGTAGGTACGGTCTTCATCGGTTAAACCCGCTACACCATCAACCATGTCGTCCATGATATATTTTCCTTCACTATCCAGGCCTTTACAAACCCATCCGTAGAATGTTCCAACTTCTTTTCCTTCTTCAACGATATGTGTTGTATTATTTGATCCTCCACGAATCCATGCATCACCGGTTTTAATAGAAGTGGTTGTGAAGTTATCGTTAGAAAGACTGGTAATTTCGTTTTTGTTATGCGCGAAATTGAAGGACGCATTCCAACGTAAATCACTCTTACGTATAATATCACCACTAATCATAAGTTCAAACCCTTTATTTGACATGGAACCCACGTTTGCCATCATTGTGGCTTTTAAGTATGGTGGCTGAGGAACAGTATAAGTATATAAAAGATCCTTTGTGTTTTTATCGTAGTACTCGATGCTACCATTCAAACGTCCATTAAAAAAACTATAATCGAAACCAATATTGAACATAGAAGTTTGTTCCCATTTCAGGTTTGGGTTTTGATTCTGGGCAAACTCATAAGCACTATACCATTTCCCATCGTCATAATACTGACCGGACTTTCCATAAAGCGGTAAAGAAAGATATGGACTTAATCCATCCTGATTACCGGAAACTCCATAGCCCAACCTGAATTTCAGATCATCTACGAAATTGACATTCTTCAGAAATGCTTCTTCTTTCATTTGCCAGGCAGCTGAAACAGAGGGGAAAGTTCCCCATTTATGGTTGGCGCCAAATTTAGATGATCCATCACGTCGTATTGATGCTGTAAGAATATACTTGTCCATCAACATGTAATTTACCCTACCAAAGAAAGAGATCAGCTTATTCATATTTTTTGCTGACCAAACATCACCTGAGCGAAGATTCTCGCCTGCACTCAGATTGTTTGCCTCAAAAAGATCAGTTACAAACTGGCGATTCTGAGCACCCATTTTTTGAAAATAGTTATCTTCATACGAATACCCGGCAAGGAGATTCATATTGTGTATTCCAATATTTTTTTTGTAATTAATAGTTGCTTCAAGCAATTGTTTGTCAGCAGTCCAAGCCACACGTTTAGCAAACCCAAGGTCATTGCGGCCACGTTCTGTCTGAGAATTGAGGTACTGAATAGAGTCATTGGACTCGCGTTGTTTCAATACGTTAATGCTAGCTTTTAAGTCTGCAGAAATATCGAGATCAGCTTTAATATTTCCAAAATACAAGCTATTTTTATTTTCAACCTTGTTATATTCGATATTTCTCAATGGGTTACCCTGATCATATTCCTGACTATCGAACCATTCACCATCATCGGTTCTTACTGGATACACCGGAATCATGTTGTAAGCCAATACGAAATTACGGGTATCTGAAGGCGAATAATCGCGCTGCGTCATTACTCCGGTGAAAGTAAGGTTCAATCTGTCTTCAAGAGCTCTCTGAGTAAAGGTCATGCGAACATTGTACCGTTCAAGATTATTATCTTTTACTACACCTTGTTGATTCAGGTATGAGATTGATGCTCGGTAATCATGGTTTTCACCTCCACCAGAAAGCGACAGACTATGACTGTTTGTAATCCCAGTCCTCATAATTTCTCCAAACCAATCCGTATTTCCTCCCTTGTCTAGTCCTGAAGTGTCAATATTGTGGCTTGAGGTATAATCTCTCCAATCCTGGGCACTCATTAAATCAGGGATATTTGTAACATTATCGACAGCGACATATCCTTCGTAATCAACAGTAGAATGTTGTTTTCTACCCTTTTTTGTGGTGATAAGGATTACACCACTGGCAGATCTTGATCCATAGATTGCTGCTGCCGAAGCATCCTTCAACACGCTTATCGACTCAATATCCTGAGGTGCAACAGAGTTCAGACTCATGCCCGGAACACCGTCAATCACGATAAATGGCTGGCTACTAGCATTTAGAGAAGATGTTCCTCTAAGGCGTATCGTTTGTTCTTTGGTTATGTCACCGCTACCCGTAGTAATTGTTAACCCGGCCACTTTCCCTTTTAACAAGTCAACTCCAGTACGTGTAACCCCTTTGTTGAAGTTTTTTTCTGATATGTTGGCAACCGAGCCTGAGATTTCGCGCTTGGTTTGCGTACCATAACCTACTGCAATAACCTCTTCAAGACCAATAGCATCAGCCTGCATAACAATATCTATGCTCGGCTGACCATTGTAATCCATTTCAATGGTGCTCATCCCAACAAAAGAAAATACAATTACAGCAGATTCCTTGCTGATTTTCAAAGTGAAATTACCATCAAAGTCAGTAATCGTACCATTATTGGTGCCTTTTTCGTAGACAGTAGCCCCAGGCAATGTATTTCCATCAGCTGTTTTAACCGTTCCTTTAAGTTCATTTGCTTTCTGGAACATAAAACCTTCAAGAGGTAACCCTTTCTTTTCGGTAATAACAATTTGCCTGTCTTTTATTTCATAGCTATTTGCCGATTCTTTCAGAACCTGATCCAGAATCTTTTCAACATTCACATCAGTTACCTTTACTGATACTTCTTTGCTAACATCGATTATATCATCAGAATAAACGATAATAAATTCGCTGTTACGTTCGATTTCCTGAAAAACATCTTTAATAGTTGCCTTCGACAACTGAAAAGAAAACTTTGTTGACTGAGAATAGCTATTACCTACAACGGTTAATGAGCTTAAGATCAATAAAATAAAGGACAGCCTCATAATAAGGAACAGTTTTTTAAATCTTCCACAATCATGAAAGATTCGTTCATGAAACTTTTTTTTCATACTTTTAGACGTTTAGTTTTAATTACTAATCAAATGCACTTTTATTAGATCCGGAGAATGCGGGAACGTTCTTCGGATCGTTTTTTTTCATTCTATATATTTTAGTTTAAAGGTTACTTATTAATGATTACAAAATCGCCATTACTCTTTCTCTGCCAGTCGATTGGAATTGTAAGTTTTATAACATTCATCACTTCTTCCGGTTCCTCTTTCAAATCAAGTTTCCCAGATATTTTAAAAGAACCAATCAGAGGATCGGCTAAGAATATTCTTATGTTATAGAATCGTTCTATCTGTTTCAAAGCTCTAACCAAATCAACCGTTTCAAACTCAAGCATTCCTTGTTTCCAGGAAACATATTTACTAACATCAACCATTTGTGTTTTAATTTCTCCGGTTGACTTGTTGAATGCAACCATTTGGTTTGGTTTCATTTCAACATTGTAATCTCTGTCAATAATTCCTTTACCTGAATAGTTCAGATTAACTTTGCCTTCTTCCAAAACAGTTTGTATAATTCTGTCTTCAGGATAGGCGGAAATATCAAATCTGGTACCTAATACCTCAACATTAAGATCAGTTGTACGCACGATGAATGGCATTTCTGAATTTTTGACTACATCAAAATAAGCTTCTCCGACCAACATTACCTGACGGGTTTTGCCTAAAAAGACTGAAGGATAAATTAGCTGACTTCCGGCATTTAACCAAACTCTGGTTCCATCAGAAAGAATTATCATTGATTTTTTGCCATAGGGAATTATCACTTTATTGATAAGTTCCCTTTCGTTGCCCGATTTTTGATTAATCGTATCATTATTTACAATTAACTGCTCGCCATTTTTACTGTACGAAATCTCAGACATTTGCTTCTCAAGAGAAACCTGAGAACCATCAGAAAGAACGATCATTGCCCCATTTTTATTGATCGGTGGCGTATCTGCCAGTTGGAACTGAAAATCATTTTCGGTATGCTGATAGATATAAAAAGTGACTCCTCCTGACAAGAAAACCAATAAGAAAATAGCCGCGTACTTAAAACTTCGAATAAATATATCTTTCTTCGAAGTTTTAGATTCATTTTGTATTCTTTTCCAAAGATCATACTGCTCATTCATTGCAAGTTTGTCTTCTCCAGAATAGAACATATGAAAAACAACAGTTGCCTCTTTTATCTCTTTTTTCTTTTGCGGATGGCTTTTCAGGAATTCATTCCAAAAATCATTTTCTTCCTGAGTCGGATTTCTTAGCCAGTTCAGAAAACTTTCATCGTTTAAAAAATCAACAGCTGTATATTCCCTGTATTTCTCCATTATTGTAATTTCTATGGGGAGAAGGCAGATGTCAGGGTTTTGTTGATACTATTTCAAAAGTATTTTTCATGCTAAAGAACACACTTCCGGTTTTTGCCTATGATAGCGAAGAGAATATGGTTTATTTTTTTTTCAGGAACGTGAATAACATTCCTGATTTTTTCGATTGCGCGATGTATTAATGCTCTTGATGACTGATAATTTAGATTGAGTAGGTAAGAAATTTCTTCGTATTCCAGGCCCCTGTTAAAGCGCAGATATATTGCTTCCTTCTGACGTTCTGTCAACGAAAGCATTGCGTTGGCAATTAATTGCCGGTGCTCTTCTTCTATCTCTTTCAACTGATCATCCAGATTATCCGACCATCTTAAGTCAAACGGATAATCATCACTTTGAGGCAGATTCGCATGCAATTTAGTTGAGCTAAGCTCACGTATTATTCTTCTTTTTAGTGATTTGAGAAGGTACAGACGTATGTTATCTGTTTCGAATAAGTTTTTCCGTGTTCTTATTAGAGTGCAAAACACCTCCTGAATGCAATCTTTTACTAGATCTCGGTCAACGGTAAAACGACATCCATAATCAAACAATGCATTAGAATGTTGTAAATAAATCAGACTTAAAACCTGATTGTCTCCTTTCAGAAATCTAATCCATAAAAGTTTTTCGTCAGCATTCGTTTCAACGGGTAGCATTCTTAGGTTTTTGTTTGGCACATCAAACGTAGCAATTAATTATCAGATTTTTATCTCAACCAACCACTTCAGCAACATAATGCCAAATTTAAAAAACTACTGCAAACGTTTGCAAAAATCGTGTACAAACGACGCTTATGCAATAAACTATAGGGATCGGAAAATTTTTAATAAAAAAATAAAAACATGTTTTTCTGTCGTGCTTAATCATCGTTGCTGGCATGATACATCGTTTATGAAACAAAAAAAAACGGTTGAGATAAAATCCCAACCGCTCTGTCTGTTTGCTGTTAAATTGTTTTCAGGGGGTGCACACTGTTTTTCTATTTAATCATAACGCATCAAATGATTATTTATTTTCCTTATTCTGAACTTCCACCTTTATTTCCCTGGCCTTTTTACCGTCAATCGTTTCCTCTTTTTCAATGATTGACATATTCTCATCAGCTGAATCGGGCTGCCAATTGAATTCAGGTGCTTCGGGCATTGGCGGCATTACAAAACCATTGCCGATTTTAAAGTTGAAGTTCATATTTTCAGAATCCTTTGATTTTTTCCGGATGATTTCGATCTTTTCGCGACCACCTTTTAAGTCTTTTTTCCTGTAGGTAATAATATCCGGATCATTCAAATCGATAACTGTACCCGCATGATTTGCATGAAGAATCCTCATGCGTGGTGCCGGAGGCATTGGAGGTGATGGAGGAAAAGGCATTTCAACTGAATCATCCATGAACATCAGATGGTCATTCCTGTCATTAATTTGCTGTTGAATAATGATTCTTTTACCAATTGAATCGCCATCACTCTCAGTAAATACCTCCACATTTTCACCAGGGCTCATGTGCCGTAACATTGGACCCCCTCCCCTTTTCCGATAGATCATTACTTTATTTGCGTTTTTGTTTCCGTCAGCAAAAATTTTCTCATGTTCCATGCGCTTAAAATCCGAATGACTCATGTGTCTGGTAAAATCCTTCCCTCCAATTGTATCTCCATTCCAGATAAATGCTTTATCATCGGTAAGAATAGTATCGAGTTCCATTTTTTTTCCATTCTCAATTTTTGTCATTTTTACATGACGGGTTTTCTTTGGTTCCTGCTGATTGTCTTTACCCATTTCTGAAGTGAATGAAGTGAGTCCAAATGTTGCTAAACCAACTAATCCGAATACTGCTAATTTGTGTTTCATTTTTGTACGATTTTTAGTTCCTGATTTCTATTGTCAAAGATACGCCAAGCTCTATTAAACAATGAGTTAACGGCCGGTTAAATTCTGTTAACAAAAAGTTAAAGTCCTGTCAGCACTGTTTTTAATAATTATCTTTGATGCATGAACAGGAGAATTATCACCGGACTTATTGCACTGATGGGAATTTCGATTCTTGGAATTATCATTATTCAGTTGGTATGGATGAACAATGCGATAAGGGTTAGAAATGAATTATTCGACCGCAGCGTGAACGAAGCTTTAACTAACACTACCAACCAACTTGAAAATATGCAGGATTTCAGGATGATTAACCATTTTGCCTTTAACGACAGCATTGATTTTCCTGTGCAGGCCCCCTTTCCACCTCCTCCTCCAATGATCCACAACACACGATCAGGAAGAATTCAATTACATGGAAATTCTTCGGCGCAACGAATCAAGATGATGGTTAATGCCAATAAGAATAAGAATGGATTTCAGTATCACATTTCAGCTAAAGGAGACAGTCTTGAAAATACTCAGGAAGAAAATTTCATTTATGTCAACACCGATAGTCTGGCTAAAAATCTTGACTCCATTTACATGCTCCGCATAAATAAATTCGACTCTTTAGCAGGAATTTACAAGGAATGGAATGACTCTTCTTCTGGAATTAAAACCCGGTTCAAAATTAAAACCCGCCGACTAAAAAATGTTGCCAACAAGGTTGTTCAGGAAATAAGCTCCTGGGAAGAAAATGAAATTCCAATTGAACACATCAACGAAATATTAAAAAAGGAACTCGAAAACCGCGACATTCCGATTCCCTTCGAGTTTGGAATCATCAAAGACTCCTTAATTTCAGAAAAAACGGAAAAAGCAGACTCAACACTTCTTGCTAAAAGTAATTTTAAGGTAAATCTGTTCCCGAATAACATCATTCAGAAAAACATCCGGCTTTCTGTTTATTTTCCAGAAAAGGATTCATTCATCTATAAAACGCTAAACTGGTTATTGCTTATTTCGCTGATTTTTTCAGTAATAGTGCTTGTCACTTTTGCTGTCAGTATTTATTTTATCCTGAGGCAAAAGAAAATCTCTGAAATGAAGTCAGATTTTATTAATAATATGACTCACGAATTTAAAACTCCTATCGCAACCATCTCTGTAGCTTCAGATACAATTTTAAACCCGAAAATTATTGAAAACCCGGAACAGATAAGGTATTTTATTGGAATGATCAAAAAAGAAAATACCAGGATGAACCGGCAGGTGGAAGATATCTTAACCATCGCCAGACTCGACAAAAAAGACTTTGAATTCAACTGGGAAGCGATCAACCTGCACGAAGTTATTGAAAATGCGATGCAAAGCATTGTGCTTCAGGTAGAAAAAAAAGGTGGTTCGGTTACGTGTGAACTAACAGCTACCAATCCGGTAGTAACAAGTGATACAAACCATTTCGCAAACCTGATTTACAACCTTCTGGATAATGCAAACAAATATTCATTAGATGCAGCTGAGATTAAAATTTCGACAAGAAACACTGGCAAAGGAGTATTGATTGTGATTGAAGACAAAGGTATAGGCATGACCAAGGCAGTTCAAAGTCGTATTTTCGAACGATTTTATCGTCAAACCAGTGGAAATATTCATAACGTAAAAGGCTTTGGATTAGGACTCAGCTATGTAAAAGCGGTACTTGAAGCCAACAAAGGAACAATCAGTGTACATAGTGAACCCGGAAATGGAAGTCGTTTCGAAGTATTTATCCCCTTTATTCGGGAATAGTTATATTTACATTGCAAATTTGAATCGAACTAACGAACCAAAAGAAATCTGACAATGAACCAAAAACCCAATATATTTCTGGTTGAAGATGATCTCAGTTTTGGATCCGTACTAAAATCCTACCTCGAAATCAACGATTTTGATGTGATTTGGGTTGATGACGGACAAGATGCCCTTCCCCAATTCAAAAAAGGAATTTTTGACATTTGTATTTTAGATGTAATGCTTCCGAACGTTGATGGATTTACAATTGGCACTGAAATCAGAAAGATAAATCAGGAAATTCCGATTTTGTTTCTTACGGCGAAAAATCTGAGGGAAGATGTATTAAAAGGATACAAATGCGGAGCGGACGATTACATAACGAAACCTTTCGATACTGAGGTCCTGATTTTCAAACTTAAAGCCATCCTCAAAAGAAATTCCGGGGCCCAGGTAATAGAATCGGATTTTTACCAGATCGGCAGCTATCTGTTCAATTTTAAACTTCGCACTCTTGTACGCGAAAGCTCGAAACAAAAACTATCGCCCAAAGAGGCAGAATTGCTTAAAATGCTTTGCGACAACCAAAACAAACTACTCCCACGCGAAACTGCGCTCAACGAAATATGGGGCAACGACGGATATTTTACTGCCCGAAGTATGGATGTTTACCTTACCAAATTGCGCAAATTATTCACTGAAGATCAATCCGTGGAGATCCGAAATATTCATGGAAGCGGATTCATGCTTGAGATAAGAAATTAATCAGTCTTTCAGAAGGGATAAACCCCCACCGTCAGAACTTTGGTTTCACAAATGCGAAGGAGCAATTGAAGGTTATTAAAGTTGTATACCTTTCAGTGATTCTAAAGCAACTTATTGACTTTGCCCGCTAATATTCAGTTTGGGTTAAAAAACTACGACCAAGTGTAAACAAAATACTGATTGTCACACTCCTGTTTGACAGAATTTATACCTTTGCGCCCTCTCTGAGAAAAAAATTGCAAAATGGCGCATTCCAGTTCAATAGAAATTAAAGAATTTGATACCATTGTCATAGGAAGTGGTTTGGCAGGTCTTACGGCTGCATATCACGCCGCGAAATACGGAAGCGTAGCCATCATTACCAAATCACAACTTGATATTAGTAATTCATATTATGCTCAGGGTGGGATCGCAGCAGTTACCGATCCGGAAGACACACTTGAATCGCATATGAAAGACACCTTTGTTGCAGGACGTGAACTTTGTGATCGGGATGCAGTCGAGATTCTGGTAAGTGAGGGACAAAAATGTGTGCAGGAGCTAATTGAGCTGGGAATGCCTTTCGACAAGGAAAATGACAATTTTGTTCTCGGACTTGAAGGTGGTCACAGCCATCGCAGGATACTTCATGCCGGTGGAGACGCAACAGGTAAAGGCATCACAGTATTTATGCTGAACAGAGTTCAGGAACAATCGAATATTACACCGTTTGAATACACAACAGTGGTAGATCTTCTTATTGAAAACGGGACTTGTTCCGGAGTTCAGGCATTCGATTTTGTATCCTCTAAAAACATTCTTTTCAAATCCAATGCAACAATTATTGCAACCGGAGGCCTGTCACGTATTTATGACCGGTCGACCAATCCACATACAGCAACAGGAGACGGAATTGCTCTTGCCTGGCATGCCGGTGCAAAACTTTCTGACATTGAATTTATACAGTTCCATCCATCGGCATTGTACCTTCCGGGAGAAGAAGCCTTTTTAATTAGTGAAGCAGTGCGTGGCGAGGGAGCCTGGCTGCTGAACACCAATGGGGAACGATTCATGCAAGGGATACACCCGCTTGCTGAACTTGCTCCCAGAGACGTTGTTGCTTATGCGATTTACAACCAACTTCAAATGCAACATTCCGATTTTGTGTACCTTAGTTTAAAACACCTCAATCCGGAAATAATTAAAAAAAGATTTTCCACAATTTATCATACACTCTTAAACTACAACATCGACTTAACAAGCGATCTTCTGCCCATTTCTCCGGCAGCACATTACATGGTCGGTGGCATTCAGACTGACCTGCATGGCGAAACAAACATTGCCGGACTTTTTGCCTGTGGCGAAGTTGCCTCTACCGGCGTAATGGGAGCAAACCGTCTGGCAAGTAACTCATTGCTCGAATGTCTTGTTTTCGGTAAACGTGCGGCTGAAAAGGCTTCCATTAAAAAACATATTTCATCAGTTTCTCCTAAAATCAATATTATTCATGTTGATCAGGCGAACGAAAATCTTTTTCTGGAAATAAAAAACCGTATAGCCCTGCTTATGAGTAAGAATGCCGGAATTGTTCGGTCAGCTGAAAAGCTAAAGAAAGCGCTGGAAGAACTGAATTCAATAAAAAAACAACTTCCTGAAAAAATTAATGAATACAATCTTTTAAAAATCAAACACATTACTGATATTTGCACGCTCATTTGCGAATCAGCTTTAATTCGAACAGAAAGCCGTGGAGGTCATATTCGGGAAGATTATCAAACTGAAGATCCAAACCTATGTGTCCACCTCATTCAGCAAAAAGATCAGGAATTTAAATTTCAGAAAATCAGGAATTAGAATATGAACAAAAAAACACAAAAGGCAGCTAAAAAGCTCATTCGGCTGGCATTAAAAGAGGACGTAGGTGATGGGGATATCACGACTGACAATATAGTTCCTTCAGAAACAAGAAGGAAAGCCAAGATGATTGCAAAGGAAGATGGCGTAGTTGCCGGACTAATAGTTGCAAAAATGGTTTTTGAAAAACTTGATCCAAGTTTGATTTGGAATGAAGTAGCTCATAATGGCGACAAAGTAAAAAAAGGCGATGTATTGGTTCAGTTTGAAGCAACCTATCGCGCCTTGCTTACAGGCGAACGTACGGCTTTGAACTTTCTGCAACGCATGTCTGGTATTGCAACCATGTCAGCCATATATGCCGATGCAGTTAAAGATTTTCAAACCGTTATTCTTGACACGAGAAAAACTCTGCCGGGCTTTAATAAGCTCGATAAATATGCCGTTAAGCTCGGAGGGGCCAGCAATCACAGACTTGGACTGCATGACATGGCCATGATCAAAGACAATCATATTGAAGTTGCCGGAGGAATTTCCAATGCAGTTAAGGCAGTACGAAGCAAGATTGACCACGGAATTAAGATCGAAGTTGAAACTACCACACTGGCTCAGGTTAAGGAAGCTATTGATGCCGGAGCAGATATTATTATGCTCGACAATATGGATAATGAAACTATGCGCCAGAGTGTTCAACTTATTGCAGGCAGAGCAAAAACAGAAGCATCGGGAAATATTACACTCGAACGCTTACGTGAAGTAGCTGCAACTGGTGTCGATTATATTTCGATAGGTGCACTCACCCACTCCGTTCGTGCAATGGACATCAGTCAACGTATAGAAGATTAGCCATTGATAAACCTCGTAATAGATATAGGTAATAGTCGCACAAAGATAGCTTTGTTCAATCAGCATGATTTGATGTTTAATGTTCCTATGGATCATTTAAGCACGGACCATGTCAAAATGCTAAAGAACGAACACCCGCAATTAAACAAAGCCATTCTTTCGAGCGTTAAACCTGTTGACAAGGAATTAATAGATTTTTTATCCGGAAATTTTGATTCCTTTATCGAGTTGAATCATCAAACAGAAATTCCAATTGAAAATTTATATGAAACGCCGGAAACTTTGGGAAAAGACCGTTTAGCTGCAGCAATTGGTGCAAACGAACTCTTCCCAAATCAGAATATACTGGTGATAGACGCCGGAAGTGCCATTACTTTCGACTTTGTTTCTGAAAATAATCAGTTTTTAGGTGGAAATATTTCTCCGGGAATGGAAATGCGGTTTAAGGCGCTTAATCATTTCACAGGAAAGCTGCCACTTATTGGATATGCTGATGAAATTCAAGGCTTTGGACGAAACACAATCGATGCAATTCGTGCCGGAGTTCAGAATGGAATTCTTTACGAGATTGAACAAACCATTGACTTATTTAACAGAAATTATCAAAATTTACAGATCGTTATGACCGGAGGTGATTCTATTTTTTTTGATAAAAAATTAAATTATTCCATCTTTGTACACTTTAATTTAACCCTAATTGGTTTAAACAGGATCCTGGAACACAATGCTAAAAAGAATTAATGCACTATCAGTCGTAATGGTTTTGATTATCTGCGGATACTCAGGCTTTGCGCAAACAGATTTAAATAACAACAATACAACATCTCCATTCTCAAGATATGGAATTGGAGACTTGCATCATTACGGATATGGCCGCACTGCAGCCATGGGAGGAGCATCGTTGGGTAGTCGGCATTCAGTGCAGATAAACTCCGCAAATCCGGCATCCTACAATTCTAACGACAGTTTATCCTTTATTTTTGATTTTGGTATTGACGGAACATTCTCCAAATACAAAAGCAGCACAGGAAAGTTGCAAGCTAACGATATCAATTTTAGATACTTTTCGCTTAGCTGGCCGGTAACTAAATGGCTTGGTGCAGGAATGGGGCTTCAGCCATTTTCTGATATGGGTTATGAAGTTGCATTTGATGAATCATTAACAGACATTGGTATTGTTTATCATAACTACCAAGGTGAAGGAACAACTTCCAAAGCATTCTTTGGCACTTCAGTAATGCCGTTTAAAGGATTATCAATTGGAGCAAATCTTAATTATATATTTGGTCGCTTAAATCAGAATACCGGAGTAGCATTTGAGAATCCTACACTTTTCAACATTTCAAAGTCAGAAGGAACACGACTCAGGGATTTCACGCTGACCTATGGACTACAGTATGACTACGAAATAAAGAAAGATGAATTCCTTACTTTGGGGATAACTTTCGAAAAACAGAATGATTTAACTGTTCTACATCGTCTAAATTCCTACAAGTCAATATCAGTATCATCTTCTGCACTAACAATCACAGTAGATTCAATACCGGAAGAAAAAGACATCATTAAACTTCCTACAACCTTGGGAATTGGATTGTCCTACAGCAAAATAAATAAACTCGAAATTAATGCCGATTATTACTATGCCGGATGGAGCAAGTCAACCTTCATGGGCGTTAGCGATCCCTTGATTACAGATCAGAGTCGGATTTCAGCTGGATTTGAGTATATTCCTGAAGCATCGTCAATACGAAGTTACTTAAAGAGAGTTCGTTACAGAGCAGGGTTTCATCAGGAAAATTCATACCTTAAATTAAATGACCACCAGATTAAAGAGTTTGGCATAAGTTTTGGAGCTGGGTTCCCGGTACCGAAATCAAAATCAACTCTAAATTTCGCGATCGAACTTGGAAAAAAAGGAACAACAAAAGATAATCTGGTAAGAGATAATTATACAAAAGTAAGTTTATACTTAAATCTTTACGATTATTGGTTCATAAAAAGGAAATTTGATTAGGAAAAGACAAAACCAAATAAAATAAAAAAAATGAAAGCATTTATATTCAAACCAATTCTTCTCACGTTGATTGTGGCGGCCTTCACTGTCTATACGACAGTTGCTCAACGTGTTATTAAGGGAACCGTTTATCGGGAAGGCAAAGTTGCTGCTGGGGTAACCGTTGAGGGCCAAAAATCAAATGGTATTTACAGAACCAGTTTCGATGGTCTTTATGAGATCACCGTTCCTGAAAAATGTAAGTACATTAAGTTTACCTTTATTGACGATACCCGAAAGTTGGATATTGAAGACAATTCAAGCAACGTGATCGATTTTAGTTTCGATGGTGAAATTCCAGTTGCTACTGAAGAAGAAGAAAAAGGTGTTAGTCTGAAAAATTCAACAGAGTTGGTAGCTGCAGGTGATAAGGACTTCATGAGTTTTTACACACTTGAAAAACAATTTTATGAGCAAAAAGATTATAAATCATCTTTTTCACCATGGAGAAAATTATACAAACAATATCCTAAATCTACTGTCAACATCTATCTGCATGGTATAAATATGTATCAGTCCATGATCGATGCATCCACCGATCTAAAACTGAAAAAACAATATGTGGATACCCTGATGATGGTATACGATAAAAGAATTAAATATTTCGATCAAAAAGGATTTAACCTTGGAAGACAGGGAACTGATTACCTGAAATATTCATTGGTTGACGCAGAAAATCTAACTGACGATCAAAGAAAACCAATCCTTAAAAAGGGATACAATTATGTAGAACAATCAATTAAACTTCAGGGTGATGAATCAGAAGACATTGTTTTACTATTAATGATGCAAACGACTAAAGGATTGTATTCATTGGGCGAATTAGGCAAGGAAAAGGTTATCGAAAATTACGATATTGTTTCAAAAATATTGGCTGGTCACATTGCAAAACAACCAACATCAACTGATCTCCTTAATATTCGTGATATAATTGATCAAATATTCCAGACAAGTGGAGCAGCAGACTGTGATGCATTAATCAGCATTTACACTCCGAAATTTGACCAGATTGCTTCGAACATTGAAGATTTAAAGAAAATGATTCGGATGCTCGACAGACAAAATTGTGATGCAAGTCCTTTGTTTGCAAAGGCTTCTGAAAAGCTTTACAGCATGGAACCATCGGCTGAAGCAGCATACAATATGGCACGGCTTTTTGTAAAAGCAGAAAAACTTGACAAAGCATCAACATACTACAAACAGGCTATCGACCTGGAAAAGGATCCTTTAAACCTTTCTAAATATTACACTGAACTGGCGAAACTAAACTTCGCGAAACCTTCTGAAGCAAGAGGATACGCTAAAAAGGCAATTGAATATAATCCTAATTCAGGAAGTGCATATATCTTGTTAGGAAATATTTATGCCTATAACAGTAAATCATTCGGCGAAAACGACTTTGAAAGAACTTTTGTATTTATGGTCGCAGTAGACTATTATGCAAAAGCAAAAAGAGTAGACCCTTCCGTTGAAGCAGAAGCAAATGAACTGATAGGAAGATATTCACAATACTTCCCATCGAAAGAAGACATATTCTTTAACGGTTTAACTGTAGGACAATCATACAATGTTGGCGGATGGATCGGCGAGACCACAACCATTCGTGAAAAAAGATAATGAACTAAGTTTTTTAGAAATTTTTGAAGCATTGCATTTCTTTTAAAGAGATGCAATGCTTTTCTTTTAATCATGAATTATTTCTAGCTTTAGACTTTAATGAATTACAATTTTAAAGGACAGGTTATCAACATAACTAATTCCAACTCAACCACGCAATGAGTTCTAAATTAATTACATATAGTATTTCCCATATAAAAAGCTCCTCTCTGGTTAAGCGTATATTATTTCTGCTGCTTTACATTTTCCCTGTACTTCTTTTTGTTTCGTGCGAAAATGAAATTGCGAAAATAAAAGTTTTTTCGGTCACCGAAGAATTACCAAGTTTAACCGCTGAGGGATTCGAAGTAATATCTTCAGATTCTTCTGTTATCAGGTCTAAACTGGTAACTCCTGAACTTATTAGTCATAATGACGAAAAAGAGGCCTACACCGAATTTCCGAAAGGAGTATTACTGATTCAATATGATACTCATATGAATGTTACATCGAGCATAACGGCTCAATACGCGAAAAACTTCGTCAAGGACAAACGCTGGGAAGCCAAAAACAACGTGATCGCTGTCAATTTTAAAGGAGATACATTAAAAACTGAATATCTGGTATGGGATACCCAGAAAGAGAAAATCTATTCTGACCAATTTGTTAAGATCATCCAAAAGGATCAGATTTATACCGGAATAGGATTCGAATCAAATCAGGATTTTTCGTCTTACCACATTAAAGATCTTAAAGGCCATATGTATGTCAATGTGGATAAATAACAGATACGAGCTATGAATTTGCTTTTTGTCATATTGATAACAATTTTGTTTTCTGCCTTTTTCTCAGGGATGGAAATAGCATTTATTTCAGCCAATAAACTACGACTCGAACTCGACAAAAAACAAAATATCGTTTTCTCAAGCCTGATTTCACTTTATACTAAAAATCCGGCGCAATTTATTGCTACCATGCTGGTTGGCAATAATTTAGCTCTCGTAATATATGGTATCTCATTTGCCGATTTACTCGAGCCTGTTCTAAAGATTTACCTTCACTCAGATTCTCTTGTTTTATTTTCGCAGACAATTATTTCAACAGTAATCATACTTGGTACTGCAGAATACTTTCCTAAAATGCTTTTTAGGATAAACCCAAATGGTATTTTGAAATTTTTTACTGTGCCCATAGCATTTTTTTATTTTCTATTCTATCCGGTAACGAAAGTGGCGATGGGGATTTCAAAACTTATTCTTAAAGTTTTCCTTCACGAACCATTGAGAAATGTAGATGAAAAAATTGTTTTTAGCCGAATTGATTTGCATCATTTTGTTACAGAACAAGAATCTAACGGGTCCGCTCAGTCGAATAAGGAAATTGATAATGAAGTAAAACTCTTTCGCAATGCACTCGATTTTTCGAAAGTTAAACTTCGGGAAGTAATGGTGCCACGAACGGAAATAGTTGCACTTGATATTGAATCGACTATTGAAGAACTTCATCAGAAATTTATTGAAACGGGTTATTCCAGAATTCTGTTCTATTCCGGTAATATTGATAATATTGTTGGGTACATTCACCAGTCAGTTATATTTGCGAAACCAGATTCGGTTAAACCCAATTTACGAAAAGTTCTAATTGTGCCCGAAACAATGTCTGCAAGCAAACTTCTTAGCCGGTTTATCCAGCAAAGGTTAAGTATGGCTATCGTTGTTGACGAATTTGGCGGGACTTCGGGAATGATTACAAGTGAAGATATTCTGGAAGAGATATTTGGCGAAATTGAAGACGAACACGACACCATCGATTTCATAAAAAAACAAGTTGCGCCGGATGAATTTGTTTTCTCAGGAAGGCTTGAACTTGATGAACTTAATGAATCTTTTAACCTTGAGTTTCCTGAAAATGAGAACTTCGAGACGCTGGCCGGATATATTCTTTTCAACCACGAAAGTATTCCCAAAATAAATACGGTAATTACAATCGACCAATATCGCTTCAAAATACTGAAAGCTTCCAGTACCAAAATTGAATTGGTACACCTTAAGATATTGGACGAGAACTAAAATAAAAATTGAATTCGGAGGTTTAATATTGAAAATTATTATCTTCGTACCTCGAAAAATTCAACAAATAATTATTATAAAATAACAAACAGTAAATGGCTACTTTACAGAACATAAGGAATCGCGGGAGTTTGATGATAGCGATCGTAATCGGTCTTGCCTTAGGCGCTTTTATTCTGGGTGACATGCTTAATTCAGGAAGCAAGTTAATGAGACCCAGCCAGATGAAGATTGCGGAAATTGATGGAGAATCAGTACAATATCCTGAATTCCAAAAGAAAGTTGAAGAACTTTCCGAAATTTACAAAATGAATACGCAGCAAACCCAGATTGACGAAAATACATGGGAGCAGATTCGCGAGCAAGTTTGGCAAGGATACCTTCAGGAAAATATTATTGGTAAAGCAACTGCTGATTTAGGTCTTAGTGTTAGTTCTGAAGAACTATTCGAATTAGTTCAGGGAAATAACCCACATCCAATCATTCAACAACTTTTCAAAAATCCACAAACAGGAACTGTAGACAAATCAACCGTTCTTCAATTTCTGAAATCGCTGGAAACCAATGCAACCCCTCAACAAAAATCGTATTGGCTATATATCGAAGACCAAATTAAACAGGACAGACTGAAAACAAAATACAATAATTTGGTCTCAAAAGGATTGTATGTTACTTCTGAAGAAGCTAAAAAAAGTTTGGAAGCTAAAAATAAGAATGCAAATTTCCAGTATGTAGTACTTAACTACGCATCGATTGCCGATAGCACTGTAAAATTAAAGGACAGTGATTTGCAGGAATATTACTCCAAACATAAAGACTTATATAAACAGGAAAAAACCCGAAAGATTGAATACGTTACTTTTGAGGTTCTTCCTTCTGCTGCTGATATTGCCGCAACTCAAAAATGGTTAAACGATAGCAAAACTGATTTTGCAGCTGCTACTGACAATGAGCAATATGTGTCTGTAAATTCTGACAGTCCTTTCGACCCGGGTTACTACAAGAAGGAAGATCTTTCTCCGGTTCTCGCAGAATGGGCTTTCAGTGCACAACCAGGTGATTTTTACGGACCATACTTAGAAAATAACGAATATAAACTGTCAAAACTCGACCAGTTCAAAATGATGCCAGACTCGGTACAGGCTAGTCATATATTAATAAATCCACAAACCGTTGGTGGTGCCGAAAAGGCGAAAGCTTTAGTTGACAGTTTAAAAAGAGTAATTGAATCGGGTACCAGTTTCGCAGAAATGGCCATGAAATATTCGGAAGATCCAGGATCAAAACTAAATGGGGGCGACCTTGGATGGTTTAAACGGAGACAAATGGTTCCTGAATTTGAAGAAGCTGCCTTCACAGGCGAAGTAAATAAACTATACATTGCAACTACCCGTTTTGGATTTCACCTGATTAAGCCAACAAAAAAAGGTAAAGAAACGAATATGGTTCAAATTGCCACAATATCAAGAAAGATTGAACCAAGCAACGAAACTTACCAGAAAATTTATTCAGAAACCAGCAAATTTGCCAGCGAAAATCAAACTGCCGAAGCTTTCAACAAATCGATTATAGACCAAAAGCTGGATAAGAAATTAGCTACACTGAAAGAAACAGACAGAGAAGTTCCCGGATTAGAATCATCTCGTCCATTGGTACGCGCAGCATTCACTGCCGATCAGGACAAAGTAATAGTTAACAACGAAGGATCAACCATATTTGAATTTGGCAATAAATTTATTATTGGAGTAATGACCGCTGCAACCGAAGAAGGAACTTCGTCATTCGAAGAAGCAAAATTACGTGTTGAATTAGCTGTTCGCAAAGAGAAGAAAGCTAAAATGCTCGCAGAGAAATTGCAAACCGCAGCTACCGGAGCATCTGATATGCAAACAGTGGCATCTAAACTTTCTACTGAAGTAAAAGAAGCCGACGGAGTAAACTTCAACAGTTTCTCTGTTCCTTCCGTAGGATTTGAACCTGCTTTGATTGGTACCGTTTGCAGCCTTTCTGAAGGTAAAATTTCTTCACCGATAGAAGGAAACAACGGAGTTTATCTGGCCAAAGTTACTTCATTCAGCACCAGTACAGACAGTGACTTAAAAGGCGAAAAAAACCGGTTGGCTCAATCATTAGGATACAGAGCAGGCTCTCAGGTTTTCGAAGCGCTTAAAAAGGTTACCGAGATTGTAGATAAACGAGCTAAATTCTATTAGTAGATTATAACTTTGAAAAGGCGGGCTACGAACCCGCCTTTTTTTTTATAATAAATAATCAAAACATGGAAAGCAGAATTAAAAAGCTTGAACAAATATTAAAGAATGACCGTTTTGCATTTCACAACGACATTCACCTTGTTTCAATCGCAAAAGGCGAAGCAACTGCAGAAATGACAATTGGAGAAAAACATCTGAATGGTGTAAACATTATTCAGGGTGGAGCATTATTTACATTGGCTGATTTTGCTTTCGCTGCTGCATCAAATTCTCACGGACGAATTGCTGTGGCTTCAAATGCAACCATAAGCTTTTTCAAAGGAGTATCCTCCGGTAAACTAACTGCTAAAGCAAAAGAATACAGTTCAGGAAAAACACTGGCAACATATATTGTTGATATTACTGATGAAGAAGGAAACAAAATTGCTTTGTTCAACGGTACGGCATTCCTGAAAGGCGAATATTAATTCCGAAGGCATTTCTAGCCCGCGGTTTAAACATCAATCAATTTTTATTTAAATTTGCGCAAATTTTCATTTTAAAGACGATATTATGGCCAGGTATTCCAACGATGTTTCCAGAACCTTTAATGAATATTTATTGATTCCCGGATTAACAACAAAAGATTGTTATCCACATAATGTATCATTAAAAACACCTCTGGTAAAGTACCAGAAAGGTACAACACCCGAGTTGGAACTAAACATTCCGTTTGTTTCAGCCATCATGCAATCGGTATCTGACCATAAAATGGCGATCGCGCTGGCTAAAAATGGTGGACTTTCTTTCATCTTCGGCTCGCAATCAATTGAAACGCAAGTGGAAATGGTTCGCAAAGTGAAAAAATTTAAAGCCGGATTTGTAGTTAGCGATGCCAATCTTACTCCCGACCATACCCTGGATGATGTTTTGGCGCTGAAGGCAGCAACAGGGCACTCAACTATCGGGATAACAGCCGATGGAACATCAAATGGTAAACTTCTCGGTATTGTTACCAGCAGAGATTACCGTGAAAACAAGGACAATCCGGAAACCAGAATAAGCGAATTCATGACACCATTTACCAAGCTGGTAACCGGTGAATTGGGACTGACTCTGACTGAAGCCAATGATGTAATATGGGACCATAAACTCAATACACTTCCTATAATCGATAAAGATCAGAATCTGCAATATTTTGTATTCCGGAAAGATTACGATGAGCATAAGGAAAATCCGAACGAGTTGCTTGATGTCAATAAAAAATTATTGGTAGGCGCAGGAATCAATACCCGCGACTATACTGAACGTGTTCCACAGCTGGTTGATGCAGGTGCTGATCTTTTGTGCATCGATTCTTCCGATGGCTTTTCCGAATGGCAGGCTGAGACCATTGCATTCATCAAAAACAAGTATAATGGTAAGGTCAAGGTTGGCGCCGGTAATGTAGTCGACAAAGACGGATTCTTATACCTCGTTGAAGCTGGTGCCGATTTCGTAAAAGTAGGAATTGGCGGTGGTTCAATTTGTATTACCCGCGAGCAAAAAGGAATTGGCCGCGGACAGGCCACTTCAATTATTGAGGTGGCTCAGGCACGCGACGAATACTTTGAAAAAACAGGTATATATGTTCCAATTTGCTCCGATGGCGGTATTGTGCAGGACTACCATATGGTACTTGCGCTGGCTATGGGGGCCGATTTTATCATGATGGGACGGTACTTTGCAAGATTCGATGAAAGTCCGACAAAGAAGCTTAAAGTAGGTAGCAATTACGTGAAAGAATATTGGGGCGAAGGTTCGAACCGTGCCCGCAACTGGCAGCGTTACGATACAGGCGGAAGTGAAGGCCTTAAATTTGAAGAAGGTGTCGACAGTTATGTACCTTACGCCGGAAAGCTGAAAGACAACCTGGATATCACCCTCGGGAAAATAATCTCGACCATGTGCAGTTGTGGTGCTCTGAGTATTCCTGAACTGGAAAAAACGGCTAAAATAACACTTGTTTCATCGACCAGTATCATTGAAGGTGGTGCTCACGATGTTATATTGAAAGAGACAAATATCTAAACGATTAGGATAATACAATTGAAAGAGGCTGGCTTGCAAAAGCTGGCCTCTTCCGTTTTTATTGGGTGAAGGGTCACAACTATATTTATCGGAATTCTGTCAACTACGCACAAAAACCCGCAGGGTAATTCGCTGTTGACATTTCGTTATTTAATAGGTTATAAAGTCTCTGTTTTATTTCAATTCAAGTCTCCAGTTTAATAAAGTCTCTGTTTCGCCAACTTTTATGAAGTCATTTTTTCTTAGAACCGAGAAAGAAGCAATGTTGTCTTTTTCTGTCGAAGCAAATATCGATTGAACTTTTGGTTGAACTTTTGCCCATTTTATAATTCCTCCTACTGCTTCTGTCATAAAACCTTTCTTTCTGAAATCATCATAGGTTCCGTAACCAATTTCAATTTCTCCTTCAGCATTTGGCTCTCCAACGATGCAAATGTCACCAACCATTTTGTTGTCAATTTTTGATATGACTGTCCAAAGAGTCGAATACAAATAATCTTTTTGGGTGTCGGCTACATTAGGAAGTATTGTATTTTCTAAAGCTTCTTTCAAGTCAGGCGAAATTGTCCTTGATGTTTCATTTAAATTCAATTCAGCCTCCAGTGAATTGTCTGCCATTACATATTTCAATAGCTGGTTATATGTAAGTGGATATAAAATAAGTCGTTCTGTTTCTATCATCTAATTTATCTGTATAATTCTGTGTCGTGATTACAATAACAGCTGTTATCTGTTTGATGTTTTTCACTCACCTTCTCTATATTCCAGAATGTCACCCGGTTGGCAATCTAATACATTACAAATAGCTTCTAACGTGGTAAAACGGATTGCTTTTGCTTTACCTGTTTTTAAAATGGAAAGATTGGAAAGCGTTAATTCCACTTTTTCGGAAAGTTCGTTTAACGACATTTTCCGCTTTGCCATCATTACATCTAAGTTTACTATTATCGGCATGGCCTATACAGTTAAATCGTTTTCGTTTTGGATTTCAACTCCTCTTGAAAAAATAGTCGCAATAACATAGATTACAGCCGCCATTAAAATCCATGCCTGACTGTCGGCCCAAAACTGGTTTAGTGCGTCGATTTCAATTCCATAATGCGGCAAATTATTAGCTGTTTCTCGGGCAATGTAACTTATGAGTCCTATGGATAGCGTGTAGTAACTAATTTTTTTCATCTGACCGGCAACATAGCTGTTAAATGGTTTTGTCAAATCAATTTTGTGTAAAAGCATAATGACAACATAGAATAGGCATGCCTTCAAAATAGAGATGAACAGGATAAAACTATACATACTGAAAAATATCCATTTGTTAAG
>JBGSUC010000014.1:0-34105 GCA_041736275.1 Prolixibacteraceae bacterium | reverse complement strand
GCCTTTACCAGTTCCGAAGAAATAAAAGTTTCGTACTGCGATTTCGGATCAACAGGACTATCCCAGTACCAGCTGCTGAAGCCACCATCGGGGCAAACAATAATCAGGTTGTGCAAGTCGGCGGCTTTCTCAAAACCTTTGGCTTTGTTAATCCAGTCAAGGTGATTGCCACTGTAACCGTGCAGCAAATATACTACCGGTAATTTCTGTGCTAAAGCATAACTGTCGGGAGTAACAACTACCGCTTTAATGTTTTTTTGCATCGACGCACTGTAAATCTGAATGGTATCGACTACCGCAGCCTGAGCTGATGCAAATGCCCAGATTAGAAATAAAAAAGCATTGTTGTCCGGTAAACCCGGAGATTATTAATCTTTTGTTTGTAAAGTCTTGATAATTAATTATCGTTTGTTCAATTTTCAAAAGTAAGCCCCATCTATTTCGGGGAACAGCGAGTTTTGATATTCCATTTTATTTTCTTTTACTATTTCGCGCCAACTTCCTTCTGGGTCTTCCAAAAAGCGATAGACATTAATATAGCTCATCAATTGCTGCCTTAAAGTGGACACCAAATTGGAGAACGACCAACTGCGTTTTACTTTGCTTCGCAACAGGGTAAGCAGCAGATTGGCAAGCATGGCTGACCAAATTTGTATTTCAATGGCATTTTCATTGTCTCCCAAAAAGTATTTTAGCGGAAAGTTCTGTTTGAGTTGCTTAAACAACAGTTCTATCTGCCAGCGTTTCTTATAGATCAGGGCAATTTTCTCTGCCGATAGTTCAAAATTATTGGTAATGAACTCGAATAAACGATTATTCTCGCTGTCCCAATAAGCTATTCGCCTTGAACGGTGCCTTAATTCCTTTTTATCGCCAAATGACAAGATGATCTCCTCGTCTTTCAGGACACCCGAATCGGCATTGTCCGGAATATCGAATTCTTTTCTGGCCTCATAAATGGCATTGTCTTTCAACCTTGTCACATACCAGATAGAATTTTCCGAAAACATTTGGTATTGGGCATAATCGACATATCCCTTGTCGAATGTAATGATGGACCCTGCCGCAAGGTTGAGAACTTCCTTCAGGAACATATGATCGTGCCTTGCCGCTTCGCTGTACCGAATCAGGCAGGGTACATTTTCACTGGCTTTGATAATCGTGTGCGCCTTTATTCCACCTTTCTTTTTGCCTTCTTTCGGATTGCGGCCAACTCCTTTGAGAATGTCTTTAAACAGGGACATGGTTGTCGAATCCATGATATAAAGCCGCTTTAGGTCGGAATCCGTCAACCGGCTGTCCGCTAAATCTGACACATGGCCTCTATAAACACTCATGTAAATGTCGCCGAAAACTTTGCTGCTACGTCTTTGATTGGCTTCAGAAAAGGTGCTGCGCCTGACCAGATAGCTTAACCCTAAATGAGAAAGCTTGTGAGCATTGGCCAATAAACCCAGAATGACTTCACGGATTGAATGATAGCCTTCAAGTGCAACGAAAAGCATAACCACGACGTGATTGTATGTGGAAAATCTTTTCACGTAACGCTCAGCACCATGCTTCTTCGCTATTTTTCTGACCTCACTTTTGTCAATGAACTTTATGAGCTGATTAAATACCGGCTGTCCGCTAAAATTTATATTTTTACCCATGGTTACAATTGTTGCTTCGTAACTTCAAAGGTAGCTATACCGGGTTAGTCTTTATAGGCTACCCGGTTCTATTTTTTTTACCGGACAACAGTGAATTTTTTTCATGATTTCATTATTTAATAGTTAAAAAGTAATATTACACCCAATACTAAATGTACGAGGGATTGGATAAGTAGTCCTGTCAACTCCCATACCGTCCCATCCTTGCTCATTATTGGTGGCAACCTGTGGATTAGGACCCGGATAATCACAAATAGTGAATAACTGTTGAGCTGTGAAATATACCCTGGCATTAGTTAAATACTGATTATGGCTTAATGGGATCGTATAACCAACGGTAAGATTTTTCAAAGTCAAATGAGTAGCATCATATACCCATCCACTATGATTGGAACGATAAAGCGGCGTAGTTCCTGACATTGTACTAGGCATAAGTCCATTACCCGGATTCTCTTCTGATCTCCAACGATCTTTAACAGTTTTCAATACATTAAACACTCCATCAAGGTTGAGTGTATTCTCATAACAACCAGCAAAAATATCCCCTCCAATTTGCCCAGTAAACAGTACACTTAGATCAAATTGTTTCCACCGAAATTCGTTTGTGACACCAAATATCAAATCCGGATTTGGATCTCCAATTTTGGTTCTGTCATTTATATCAATTATTCCATCAGGAATACCATTAGGACCACTTATATCTTTCATCCTTACAGAACCAACCTGAGATGTATAGTATTTTGGCTGAGAGTCAAACTCTTTCTGATTCATATACACGCCATCAAAAACATATCCCATAAAGATTCCAACAGGTTGGCCTACTTCAAGTCTGTTCCATGAATAAAATTCTGAATCTCCCCCAATGTGATCGGTAATTCCAAGATTTGTTACCTCATTCCGGTTAAATGTTAGATTTAAATTAGTTTTCCACTGAAACTCACCGATCATGTTTCTTGATTCGATAGAAAATTCATGCCCCCAACTTTTGATTTGGCCCATATTAGACATGATATCTCCAAATCCTGAGGTCCAAGGAACATTTATTGCGTTGAGCAATGAATTTGTTTTCTTTTGATAAAAGTCATATATTAAAAATATTCTATCATTAAAGAAACCAAAATCAGCTCCAATATCGAATTGTGTATTTTCTTCCCAAGTTAGTTTTTCATTACCTATACTAGCAAGAGCTTTCCCTGCATTAACCGCGCCTCCAAAAGAATAGTTTGCGGAAGTCACTGTTGCCAAATGAGTATAATCTCCTATATTATAGTTTCCTGTTACACCATAACTAGTTCTCAATTTTAAATAGTTCATTACTTTTTCCGCGGGTTTCATAAAAGGCTCTTCTGAAACAATCCAACCTGCTGATAAAGAAGGAAAGTTTGCCCATTTATGACCTTCTCCAAAACGAGAACTACCATCACGGCGGATATTCGCATTTAATAAGTATCTGTCTTTAAAACTATAACTTAATCTTGCCAACCAGGAAGCAATCGTCCAATCAGTCATCCCAGTATCGCCTTGTCTTGTCGCCACTGCACTAGTTATCCATTCTATTTCATCATCCGGGAACTCACCGCCAGAGATGTTCGCAAACTCTCGTCTATATTTTTGGGTTGAATATCCTGCTAACGCTCCTATAGTATGTTTTCCAAAAGTTCTATCAAATGTTAGCATATTCTCTAAGTTCCATGTATAATAGTTTGCATTATTATAGTTAGCCGATGCATTACCCGGAGGCGGTGATATCCAATTTCCAGCAGCAGTACTAGGTGTCCATGTTCTTTGTTTACTCCATCCCATATCTGAGCCACCTTGAAATCGATATTTTATTCCACCCCAAATATCCACATCAACAAAAGTATTCGCCAAAAGGGTGAGGATATCATAGTTATTTTTCCTTTCTGTTATAGCACGTATCCAGTTAACTTGTGGAAACATCCCCGTACCTGCTTCTGCCGGACTAATTGATATCCTAAGTTCTCCGTTTTCGTCATAAGGGCTCTCTGTTGGGTCAGCTAACATTGCTCCACTAAGTATCTCTCTGCTACCATCTGTTCCTTGATTGTGATATATCTGATACATTGGAGACACACTTATCCCAATTTTAATTTTATCATTCACCTGAAAATCATTGTTACTTCGAAGTGTTATACGTTCAAATCCTGAATTTTTGACAACCCCCTCTTGCTTAAAATATCCTATAGTAGTTGCTGAAGCAATTGCATCATTACCACCTGAAAGTGTCAATGAATAATTTTGGATTTGTGCATTTTGTGTCAGTACCTTATACCAATTGGTTCCTTCTCCATATTGAGCCGGATTTTGATATTGGGCCGGAACACCCAAACTAGGATTCCTAAACCCCCATTTAATAGCATCCTCAAAGTATTCCTTTTTGAATTGAGCAAACTCTAAACCATTCATGACATCATTGTCTTTCATGTTTCCCATAGTTTGTACCCCTGAGCTTGCTTGCATGTTTACTTTAAGTTTGCCACTTTTTCCTCTCTTAGTAGTAATCAGAATAACTCCATTACCTGCACGAGAACCGTATAGAGCAGTTGCAGCTGCATCTTTCAGCACTGAAAAAGACTCTATTTCATCAGGATTTATGTTATTTAATCCGGTTGAAATAGGAAAACCGTCGACAACGATCAATGGCTGGCTACTGTTGTTAATAGAAATAGCCCCTCGTATACGAAAAGATATTCCTTGTCCAGGTATCCCTGTAGATTGATTAATTTGGACACCCGACACCTGCCCCTGCAACTTTTGTCCTATCTGACCTACCGGTATGTCTGACAGTTCATTGGCCTTTATACTTGCAACAGAACCTGTAAGATCTCTTTTTTTCTGAGTACCATACCCCACAGCCACAACTTCATCAATTCCAAAAGCTTCTTCAACCAATATAATATCAATACTGGTATTTCCGGCCACCTTTATTTCCTGGGTTTTCATACCTACGAAAGAGAATTGAATAATTACTTCAGCAGACAAATTCGCCAGACTGAAATTTCCATTGGAATCTGTAATGACACCTGTAGTTGTACCTTTAATTACAACACTTACTCCGGGTAACGACGCACCAGAAGTGTCGGTAACGCGTCCTGAGACGGCGTGTGGTTGCTCACTGGCAATACTATTTTGCTCACCCTTTGGAGTAATAATGATATGTTTCCCTATCATTTTATAACTCACAGCATCCTCAAAAAGCTGATCAAGAATTGCCTCAACTGTTTGATCCTTTGCACTGATATTTATCTCATGCGAAATATCTATTTTCTTATTGTCATACATGAATGAATAGTCGGTGAGACTTTCAATATAATTCAATACAGTTTCTATGCTCGAATTTTTAAATTCAACGGACAGCTTGGTGTTTTGGGAATAGCTCTTTCCAAAGCTACTTAATACCCCCACAAAGCAAATGAATACCATCATTAATTTCATGACTCTCAATAATTTAAAAACAGACAGACTTAATAAGCCAGGTACATCTGATTCATGATTTTTTTTCATACTTTTGTTTGGTTTTTGTAGTTTTCCAGAACAGGTAAATCGCCAAATTTCTTGCTGGGAACTACGGTTAAAAAATCTTTTATACAATTTGTTTATACAAGCTTGCCTTTCAGACAGGCTTGTATTTTTTACAGAAATTTATATTTATATCATAGGCAAATTATTTTAGTTAGCTATTATTTCTATATCCTTGCCATTAATGGTATATTTAAATGGCGTCATAACCTGCATCATTTCCAATACTTCCTTAAACGATTCAGTCTTTATTTTGAACGTGTAATTATGACTTCCGATCATTTGTTTGTCAATAATAATTTCTACTCCATACCAGCCTTCAAGTGCTTTCATTACTTTTTCAATCGGGGTATCACGGAATATCAACTCGTTATTAGTCCAGGATGTTACCAAGGATGGATCATCTTTGGTAAAAGTGATCTTTCCTGACGACTTATTCAAAATAGCTTGATCGCCTTTTGTTATTCGCTTGATTTCTTTAGTATTACTTGAAATTCCAACAATTCCTTCGGTTACAGTAACTTTCTGTAAATCGTCATCGGAATAATTTTTTACGTTGAAGGATGTTCCATGGACATCAATTTCGAGGGTTCCACTTTTCACCCTAAACCTTCTCGATATGTCTTTTTGCACCTTAAAAAATGCTTCTCCACTGAGAATCACCTGACGGTCATTCAGATTAAAGTCAGATCTATACTTTAATGTTGAAGAAGAATTTAACCATACATTGGAACCATCAGGCAGTAACACATTCGTTTTCTGACCAGGCTGTGTAACTATTTCGGTAAACTGTTTTGAAAATTGATTGTAACGAATAAAATTATTAATTAAGCCGGCAAGTAAAAATCCGCCTACAAGTATAGCTGCAACAATTGCAGAATATTTGTAATTAATGTTGAAAGTCTTAACTGGAATGGAATTGGACGAAATCTTTTGATCAATCATGTACCAAGCCTTCTCAACATCAGGATTTAATGGAGGAGGTACTGCTTTTGAGATGGAATAGATATTATACACTTCATCAAGCATCTCCAGATTTTTATCATCTTCCTCCAACCAATTTTTAATATTAGCGAGTTCGTCAGGTGTTGCCTGGTTCTGAAAACATTTAAAAAAAATATGCCAGGGAGCTTTTTGTGCCATTTCTAATTGTTGTTGTACTATACTGGCACATAACTTTCAGAAAACCCTTATCCACAATCACACTTTTTTAATACCTGACTAATATTTTATGAGTCTGCCATAGCCATTAAAAAAACAAGAACAAGTATCCTACTATGGCCATAAATAATGAAATTCAATTAGTTACTATTACTCTCGAGATAAAATGAAAACTCTTTTAGCCGAATTATTTAGACAAACATCCACCTTATTACAAGTTAGTCAAGAATCCAGAATAAAAACAAAATAAAAATGTCATTATAATAAGGCCTCAGTTCTCCCCTTAACTTTTTTAATGCCTTGCCCATTTGAACTTCTACTGTTTTTACAGAAATTCCAAGTTCTTCAGATATTTCTCTATAAGACATGTTCTTTTCTTTTCCCATAATATAAATTTCCCTGCATCGTTTAGGAAGGCTGTCAATTGCAGCATTGATTACATCTCGAAGTTGATTGGCATCCATAACGTTGTCGGGCATTTCAATTGACCCTTTATCTATATAGCCTATGTTGCTGTGTATATCCAGCTTTGTCTTTTCATTTCGGATATAATTAAGGCTACGGTTTTTGCATGCGCGAAGCAAATATGATTTTAACGAGGATTCAATTTTTATTTTCTCTTTTTTCTCCCATAGATATATAAAAATATCCTGAACAATTTCTTCAGACATTACTGGATCGTGAAGATATAGATTAACCAAGTTACATAAATCAGAATAATATTTTTTGAAAAAGAAACTGAAAGCTTCCTTATCGCCCTCTACCATCCTATTAAAAACAAATAATTCTTCGTCCCTTACCATTACTTTTTGATATGCCTTGATTAACTTTTCAATAATTTTTTGATCCGCAAAAACTTCCCAAAACTACGAAAAAATACCAAAATACTTAAAATGGCTACATTTGGTTCTGTCGCATTAGTCCAACTTGATTTTTAAAATCACACAATATAAAAAATTAAGCAGCCAAAGAACTGAATGCTTTAAAGGTTGTAGATTTTGAATCTTTAATCTGATTCTTTCTAATGATATTTACTATTTCTATTCCTCCAGAGTTCGCTGTGCAGATTTCAAGTCTTTAAAGCCTGTGTTGATTGTTATTCTACTTTTAACATTGCGATGATCCTGCTCTACAATGTTATTCAAATACTTGCACTGCCGCCATTCATATTTTTGGAATTTAGCGTGTTAAAGGTCTTAATTCCTTCTTTATTTGGACTACTCATATCGATGTTTATTATCCGAGGTTTACCATTGTTGTCTATAGCTATATTTAAAAGCTTAGGTGCCGATCCTTTCATTCTTCGCCTAGTCAACAAAAAATAGATGGTATCTACATATTTATCTATAGCCCGATATAAGTAACGATATTTACCTCCAACTTTGATGTAAGTCTCGTCCATTCTCCAACTATTACTGACTTGCCGTTTCCTTTAATGCATGTTCGCTTCAATCATTGGAGTAAATTTATAAACCCATCTTTGAATAGTAGAATGATCAACTTTTATTCCTCTTATTGAAAGCAGTTCTTCAACATCACTATAACTTAAGTAAATCTTAATTTGAAATAAACTGCTTGAAGAATTATGGCTTTCGGATATCAGAGGTGCTTGAACATCTAACCTAAGTTTTGGTTGAAAGGTGAAATTAGTAATTATTAAACTCTTGATTAATAAATGCGACAGAACCAAGATAAGTGTTATAGCTAATTTTCGAAAATACTTTTAAAACTCAGATATTCCCCATTTCAGATTCGGCAAATTTCCCATTTCAAGCTCCAGCGTTCCTCCCGATGCAATTTCATCATAATTTAAATAGCACCGAGATAGGCTCTTCCCATTTAGCCTTGCACTCTGGATGTAAATATTATTGCTTGAATTTCCATTCGCTTTGATGGTAAATGTTTTTCCTGAAGTATATTCCGGATCGAGTATAATGGTGATTTCATTGAAAACAGGACTTGTAATTTCGTATCGCAAATCGCCTGGACAAACCTGATACAAGCCGGCAGCAGTCAAAACATACCAGGCTGACATCTGACCGACGTCTTCGTTGCCGACCAAACCTTCAACCGTATTTTTATAGGCTCTGGCGCAGATTTCGCGGGTCCATTTTTGAGTGAGCCACGGCGCACCGATTCGGTTAAACAGGAAAGGAACATGATGAACCGGTTCGTTGGCGTGGTTGTAATATTCGTTCCACATCATGTTCTCCGGAACTTTTTCGAAGAAATCAATCAGGTCGGGCAACACTTTTTCTTGTCCACCCATTAGTTCAACCATACCTGCCACATCGTGCGGAACAAACCAGCCTTGCTGGTAAGGATTGCTTTCAACGGTTCCGAACCCATCCTGAAAACGACTTCTTTCCGGCCATTCTTTCCAGCTTCCATCTTCATTTTTTGCCCTGAACCAGCCCACTTCCGGGTCGTACACATTACTGTAGCTTTTTGACAAACGGGAATATTTTTCATAGTCGTCCTGCTTATCAGCCATCTTCGCCAGTTGAGCCATGCACCACTCGGTATAACTCAATTCCAGCGTATTCGAAATGGAGAATTCTCCAATGGCATAACCCGCGCTTCCGGAATTTTTCTGATCGCTGCGAACTGTAAAACCGAGCTTTTCGTTACCGCTACGTTCACAAGTTGTAATTGCAGTTTGATATGCCTTATTGAAGTCATAATCTCTGATTCCCTTGTCATACGCATCTGCCAGCACGGAAATGGCCGGATTGCCAATCATACAGCCGCTATACGCGTTCAAGAATTCCCAACGTTCGAAATATCCCATTTTACTTTCATCTGCCAATGTAATCAGGGAATTAATCATATCATTCACAACTGCAGGATTGATGAGTGTTTGCAATGGAAACTGACTCCGGAAAACGTCCCAGCCGCTAAAAATTGTACGTTTGGTGAAATTCTCAGAGACATGCACTTTTTTGTCGCCACCAACATACATATTATTTACATCTTCAAAAATACGTGGATCAATCATCGTGTGATATAAGGCCGAGTAGAAAACCGATTTTTCGACAACTGTACCACCTTTTACAGCTATTTTTTGCAATTCTCTATTCCAGCTCTGTTGAGCCTGCACATGAACCTTATCAAAATCCCATTCTTTGATTTCTGCTTCCAGATTTTCTTTGGCACCTTCTAAACTCACGAATGAAATTCCTGTTTTCAAAAGAATCGTTTCATATTTTGCAGTCGAAAAATTGGCGAAAAAACCAAGGTGCTTTCCCTGTTTTTTCGTTATATTTTTCTCAACTGCAGATTTGGCAATCACTTCCTGATAGCGCGAACTAGTTACATCTTCAAGTTTCCGGGTCCAGTCGTCAGGAATGGCAGCTGACCAAATGCCATAATCTTTCAGGGGTTTGCTGAATTGCGCATAGAAATATACTGTGTAATCCGCTTTTCCGTCGCCATTTCCCCATCCTCCTCCTTCCGGCGGACATTTCATCCATCCGGAAATAGTGTAATCATCAATTACCGTCACTTCCTGTAAAGTTGAAGTACCTCCTACCCGACGCGCCAAATCAATCTGAATAAGCGATTCAGTATTTTCAGGAAAAGTAAAA
Organism: Prolixibacteraceae bacterium; assembly: GCA_041736275.1. Taxonomy (GTDB): domain Bacteria; phylum Bacteroidota; class Bacteroidia; order Bacteroidales; family Prolixibacteraceae; genus Aquipluma. The sequence continues at coordinate 24,165 of JBGSUC010000014.1, read as the reverse complement.
CGCATCATGCCACAATGTGTGGTGGCGGTTAATTCAGCTTTCACTTTGTAATCGTCCAATACCACCGAATAGTAGCCAGCCGAAGCTTTTTCGGTTTCTTTTGAATAACGCGATCGGTACCCTGAATCCGGATTTTCAAGAGTTCCGGAGTTGGTTTTCAGTTCTCCTGTTGTTGGAATTACTAAAAAATTACCAAGATCACCATACCAGCCAATTCCACTCATTTGGGTCATTGCAAATCCCTCAATGGAGGTATGTTCGTAACTATAGCCAGAACCATTATCTCCTCCTGTGATTGTATTCGGGCTAACCTGTACCATACCAAAAGGAGTTGCTGCACCGGGAAAGGTCTTACCCAAACCGTGATACACACCAGCTGCACCTGCATTGGTACTGGCTCCGATGAACGGATTAACATAGTTCGCATAATCAATTTCAGGTTTATCCTGGTTCCTATTGGTGCATCCAGCCAGCAAAATGAGAGCTGTCAGTTGTATGATTATAATTTTACCGTTCATACTAGTTTGCTTTTACATGAGTCAGTTTGATGGTTTGCAGCCCAAATTGTGGCATGTTCAGGCTGGTTTTCAACCGGTTGTCTTTGTCCTTTTCAGGAGTGATTGCTGAAATTAACTTTCCGTTTAAATCCACAATTTCCATCTTTTCAGCAGAACAATTCCAATAAACTACCTGCTTTTTATTTTCTGCTGAAACATTGAAGAACCTAACAAACAAATCGTTTCCCTGCATGACAAGCGACGAAACTTCAAGGTTTTTATCTGAAACTTCGAGCAACGATTTCGTTTCTCTTTGTGCTTCCGAATCGATCAACCGGCCAATTAAAGGTTCGTTCCATGATTTGCTCTCTGCTTCAAGTTTTGCCAGTTCCCAATTTCCGGAATGAGGCAATAAGGCGTATTTGATATGAGTTGGTCCATCAACCCGATAATCGCGGCCCCATAATGCTTTACCAATGTATTGAACTGTCAGGCCCAAAGTCAAATCTTTGGTATTGACATAGCTGGTGGTGTGATCGGAAAACAATGCGACTCCATGATCAGAAGACGCGTTTTCCACATCCACCCAATTCAGCACAACATTGTGTTTGATGCTGTCCCAACTGGTATAAATCGTGTTTTGAAGTTGACTTTCGCATACATCGAAAGGAGCATTTTTAAATATTCTTTGTCCCACATTTTTTAGTGGAAATTCCAAATGCAGCTTGTAATTATCGTTGTAAAAGGCTTTTGCAGTATCCTCAGCACGGTAGTTTTTACTTTGATTATAGGCGCCAATCCCTGGTTGTCCGTTCCAGTCAATATTCAGTTCAAAATCTATGCGTGGATTGTTTTGTGCCAAAGTAATCAGCTGGGTGTATTTACTTCTGGCCAGTTGATTTTCAATTTTCAGTCGGATAAATAGTTCACCATTTTCGACCACCGAAATTTTTGCTTTTGAATCCGATCCGGCATGAAATTTCGCTTCATCATAGAAAAATCCGCGCAGATCATTCAATCCCCCTCCTTCTTCTACTAATTGAATATTACCTTGTTTTTTTGCAGTCAAACTGGTTATGGTTCCTCCTTTTTCAGGATTAAAAATGACAGTATAGAAATTGGTTTCCACTTTTACCAAACCGTTTGCCAATGTTTCAATTTCCACCGGTTTTGCAATTATCGGTTTATTTTCCAGTCGATAAGTAGCATAACCCAAAGCAGGAACCTTAGCCTCGAAATACAGCATCTTTTTGCCTTCAGGCTCATCCGCAATTTGCGATTCGGCCCTTTTGCCTACAGAATTGACGATGCTGATATCTTTGCTGTCCATTCCTTCAGGCAACAGTACTGCAACCCAATCAGTTCGCTGATAGCCCAGTGTATTAAATACCCTGATTGTCAGAGCCGAAGAGTCTAGCTGACCAAACACTTGATTGATGGTTTGATTCGCAAATTGGTTAGAAGCACCGGTCCAGCGAGTCACTTTGTCGGCCCATGTATTTCCGGATTTTCCGTTGTAAGGAACGATCCAACAATCGTGGTGTTGCGCCAACATAAGAGTTCGCCAGGCTTCTGCAAATTCTTTTTCAGGCCAGATACTGCCAAAAAACAATTGATCGAGTGAAGCCATTTTTTCGGCCATGATCATCTGGTTTTCGGAAACACGAACTTCCTGCGCCAGCTTTTGCAATACCTGCGCTCCCCAGACCAAACCAGGCTTGATGTCTTCCTGCGAAAATTCCCAGTCTGTTGGTTCTACCTTGTCCTTGATCATATTAATGTAATCCGTCCATGTGGTGTAAACAGTTGGTTGGTACTGATTTCCCCACGGGCCTCCTTTCCATCCGGCATCCTGAAAAGTCATTCCCACAGGATACTTTATTCCATCGTCAAAACAGGCTGTGATAAATGCATTTGAATTGGTCCAGGAATCGGTTTGCCAGGTCGACTTCGAGGAAAGCCCCTCACAAGCATATCGTGGAACGGCTTGAATAGAAGTTCCATCCGGGCCAATCCAGTTGACCAGATCTTTTCCAAAACTACTCGTATATCCACCCCAACAGGTATTTGGATTACGTAGGACCGCAAATTTATAGCCAAATCCCATTAAAATTTCAGGCAAACAACTGGTAAAACAAGGTTCTTCACATGAATAGGTCTGAAAAGTGGCATCCGGGAAATACTGCTGGATTTTCGCCATTCCGTAGCTAAACTGCCGAATGATACTTTCTCCCGAAACATTGTAGCAATATGGTTGCGCATAAGCCGGGTTTACAAATTCAATGCGCCCAAAACGACCTATGTTCGAATAATAATCCTGGAGCGCGTGGAAGTTCTCTGCATCCGTTATACTTACGGTATCCCAGGTTTCAGGCTCAATTTCAAGATTAATTTTCCATGTCGGATTTTCGGTAAGCTTATCGACCATAAACTTAGCCTGCCATAGCGGATAATGACCGTAAACGCCACCATGATAACCATCGGCAAACCAGGCCGTTTGTGCCTGAAGCAATTGTCCCCCAATCAGAAAACAAATAATTAAAATGAATCGCTGGTATGATTTATTATTCTTCAATTTTTCGATTATTTAGTTTTAATAAGTTCCATCTTATGATTGACCGGTTGATTAATTGTATAAATTGCTTTCACAATCTCATCCATCTGGCTTTGCCAGATTTGACGGATTTCAGGATATTGTGCTTTGGAATAGTTATCGAAATTGCCTCTCAGGAAAATGTTTTTTCCCATGTTGGCCCTCAGTGTATCCATGGCAACCTGGTTATCAGCGAACAACAATCCTTTATCCTGAAAGAATGAAAATTCCATCCAGGCATAATCACGGAAACGTCTTTCAATTTCGAAGCGCTCTTCGTTCAATAACATGATCTTTGTTGCCTGCTGATACTCCGGTGTATTGGTCAATTCTGCCAGATTAATTCCCATTTGCAAATTGGTAGCCGACACCTTTGTTATGAACTGTCCATCCATTCGTAGTTGGTACAGACCACTTGCCAAATTTTTAACCTGTAAAATTTCCTGATTGAATTCTTTCATAAAAGGAATGAGTTTAAGTCCATCATGTTGCGATTTATGACTTTCCCAACCACGTGTAGCAGAATCAATCGGGTATGGCAAAGCTTTGGCTAAGTAGTTAAATTCCAAATCATCATTTTTCTTCTTCAAGCCCGAAATTTCACAATTTTCAGCAGTTACGACTTTCAATTTTGCAACATCAAGGACAACTTCGGCAACTTTTTTGCCAGCTAATCCCTGTGCTTTCAGAAACAGGTAAGCCATTACCATATGCCCGTCGTTATCAGGATGAATTCGACCAGTACCACACAATGCAAAAAGCGAATCTTTTTGTTGCTCACGCTTGTTTATTTCCAGCATCGGTCGGTTAAAATCAACAAAACCCCATCCGTTTTTTTCGGCAGAAGCCTGTTGAAATTCATCTACTTCTAATAAAGCTGCATTCTTGGTCGGGAAAACTTTGTTTTCAACTTTCGAAGTTTCGTCGTAGGGAGATCCGCCGATCATGACTTTGGTAACACCAACCGCCTCCTGCATTCGTTTTTCAATAACCAGATAACTTTCGAATGATTTTTTAATCTGTCGTTCAGCCAATTCCTGTGCGTTATCTTTCCAAAAATCGTAATATCCTACATCGTTCATTCCAAAAGTCATAGTCATGTAGGTTGGCTTTTTGCTGAAAACATCGTCATCAAGACGTTTTTTGATATCCCATGCCGAATCGCCACCAATTCCGCCATTCATAATGGTAACAGGCATATTAGGGAAACGGGTCATGTAATACAACCAGATAAACGAGTGGTAATGTCCGCCATGAGTAATGCTGTTTCCAACAAAAATCACCCGTTCGCCTTTTTTAAACGTGGGAATATTTTTTTGTGCCTGAACTAAAAATACAGAGGTCAGGATAATTAAGACTGTTAGAAATTTTTTAAAATTCATCATAAATTAGTTTTATAATCATTATTTTCAACACAAACAGCAACCCGAGAATCAGTACATACATAGAATAAAAACCATTTGGCATGGCGATAATCCAAACCTTTAACGAATACAAATTTTGCATGGTATTGCCTGACTTTCGCAAACTGTGTTTTGGGCACCATCAGAGGATTAAAAATAGTGCCAAGGATCTTGGATGAATAAAATGTGGTTATCATGACCTTATTTATAGTCATGATAACCTTTGTAAATAATTTAATACAGACGGATAGAATATTTAGAAACAGATTTTTATCGAAATATTATGATCATAATTAAAATTATTACTCACATTATCAAACAAATAAACCCAGTAGATTATTGACAAGTTGCGGTAATTACAAAATCTTTTCCAGACATATCTTTAACTATAATGCTTTGATCCTCATTAGAAAAATGAAAATGGGTTTCTGTTATTACTGTTCCATCGGGCAGATTAAAAAATTCTTTTGGATAAATATATTTCTGCCAGCTTGTTTCGCCCACCTTTTCCATCTGGGTCTTTGTACTAATAACTTCGACTACTGTTGAGTCGCTGCCATTGGCATAAAATGCTTTACCGTAAAGATATATCTTATCAGCATCTTTAAGCGCTGTTTCTACAGCACCGGCTTTGGTTTCGAAATTAATCGATACAATATCACCCCAACCAAAAGTACCGGGTATTGTTGAGACCAGGCTCACAGTAGTGTAATCGATCATCGGATTTGATCCACCAGTTACTGTCATAACTTTAGATTTGGCATTGGCTTTATAGAATTCGCTATGAAAACCTTTGTGTTTCCCACAAAAGAAATAACCCATGAATACTTTCATATTCTGACTGCCGGTAGTAAGTTTTATTTTCACATTTGCCGTAATAAGCTTTTCGTCTTCATCGGTAATAATAAATGTTGTCTGGGATTTAAATACAACCCATTCTACTGGTCCAAGGTTTCCCATTAACCCGATTTCGCTTTGAAGTGCAGTTGACCAACTTGTAGCAGTGGTTGGTTCTGTTTCTGTATTAGCCATCAATTCCATTTGCTCATTTACAATGTCGCCTTTTGTATAACCAGTTGTGGAATAGGTTAATTGGGCATTTTGGGCTATATTCCAACTCTTTGGCGCTAAAACAGCAAAGACAAGCTCTGTATTGTCATCATTTTCAGGAACTAATTTCAAGTCAACACCTATTTCAATCTCACTATTAACCTGGGGATTATCAGGATGGGTTATTTTTTCAATTGTAATACACATCATCATAATAACAGGAAATATGAGAACAAGAATCACAAATCTATATTTATTTAAGAATTTCATTTTTTCAGATATTAAAGTTAAACTTATTCAATGTTTGAGCTATTCAACGTTCACAAAAGTATATTTGTAACTTATTGAACTGCAATCCAATTGAAATGGCATAATAAATTCTCCATTTTGATAATAGGCAATCACCTTATTTGTATCGAGGATGCGCAATTCATTTGGATTTACATCATAGTTAAGAACACAATCAACCTCTAATTCCGAGTCTGCTTCGAAATTAAAAGGAGAAAAAGGTACATCACCATTGGTATAGGTAATTTTTGTTATTTTGCCTTCATTATAGTGCAGTGTAAATCTCACAGTACTGAAAAAATCAAGTTTTTTAGAAACATCAATCCCGTTAATATTCATAGGATCGTATTGTAAAACCTGCCTCAATTTATAGGTGATGTCCGAGTTTTGAGGATAATCGTTGGTCATTTTGTTTGAAAGTTCTTCATCACATCCGAAAAGTGAAATGACCATCATTAAAAGTATCGATATAATTAATTTATTACTTTTCATAATTGTGCGTTTAATTGTATTAATTTATGCAAATTCATAAACCCTTTTATTTGTTTAGTATCTCATCGATACCGACCCAAAAGAACTTTGGACGATATTTAGTGACATCATTAAGCTGCTGCGTAAAATCCAATGTATTGATATTATAACTGACCAGTATCATTCCATCACTAACAAACTGAGGATGAGCCATCGCATTATAAGTCAATATATTGGGAGCTTTTTGTTCAGTAGTAGTATAGAGTAACTTTTTATTGTACCACGGTCCCTGCGGATTGTCGGCAATAAAAGTATAAATCTCACCAGAGTTAAAGTTCTTTTTCTGGGTCAGCAAAACATATTTTCCATTCAGTTTAAACACGTTAAACTGTGAAGAAATGGCTACACTCGACAAGCCTTGCATTTTCACCGCATCGGAAGAATTGGGACTCCAGTTTAAACCATCAAAATATTCCCAACTAGTGTACAAATTGCTCATTGTTGTTCTGGCGACTAATGCATCTGAAATTGTGTTCAGACTATTATCTACATCCACCTGAGCATATATATAAACATAATCATCCTCTTTTAAAGAAGCCATTCCGTAGTGAATGTCAGGTGAGCCATTAAATGGTATACTGACTGTCTGTTTCAGTTCAACTTGAGGTAATTCATACTCCAGAATATCGGTTTTTTCGTAGGCGAATCCCCACATCCCTTCAGATCCCTGATACATGAGTGTTTGAAAAATGTACAACTTATTATCACTTACAAAACCATGTCCCGGCCAATACCATTTCATGCCTTCATTAGTTACGCCCGGAGGAACAGCGGCTGAGGTCTTGTCTCCATTTGCACCGTAAATAGCACTAACTTTACCTTGATCGTACAAGATGTATGTATTACGAAACATGTGATCCTGCGTTGAACGGGCTCCATCCGTAACAGTTCCTGTAAAGGAGTCTCCCATCAGGAAGATGGAACGGCCATCAGGCAAAAGAATAGAATAAGTTCCGTCACCACCAGTTACGCTTCCCTTATTTGGAATTAATGTACCGGCAAAGATTTTATCCAGTCCATCAATTATCACATCAGTTTTTGCAGTGCTGAAAGGCTGTTCCTTTTTAACAAGCGACACAGATACAGACAGCAACTGGTTATAAGGAATGTGAGTCAGAATACAACTTTTTTTATCCCGATCGACTTTAATGACCTTGTCTGATTTATTATCAACGATCTGATAATAGTCGAATTTAACAGTATCTGACAATAGGTCCCAGGTAAGAAAAACGGTATCAGCATTGGATGAATAGTCTACCTTCAGGTATGATGTATTTGAAACGTTATTCTCAAAAGGATTAGGTCTTATGCCTGGACCATTCTCTTCTCCACAAGACAGTAGACTGGATATTATCATGCAAAGAAGAATCATAGGTTTTATTTGTATTTTCATAAAAAAGATGTTAGATTTTTCAGAAACAATTCTATTGCCCAAATTTTGCTTTATTAATTCTTAACCAGATTGGGATTTAGCCTTTGTTCTCGTAAAGGGTAAGGGAACAAAAAGTCTTCTTCGGTGAACGGATGACCTTCTGGATGAGATGGTGCATTGTAACCAATCATATTAACAATATTACGCGTTGTTACATTAAGGGCTTTTCTTGTTCTGACCATGTCGAACCATGTTTGTCCTTCAAAACAAATTTCCCAGAAACGTTCTTTCAAAACATCTTCAGTTGATATAAGTCCTGGCTTTGACTCATCAGGCATTGCCCTGGTTCTAACTTTAAAATATGCATTGATTGCATCAATATCATTAGTCGATCCGCCGTCAATTTGTGTTTTTGCTTCGGCCAACATTAATAACACGTCTGCATATCTTAACAGTGAATAATTTTTGCCGGATGTTCCAGTCTTAGCAGCATCGTTATCCCAATATTTATAAATATAAGGGCGTCCGAGTTCCTCAATCAGGTTAGGATCATCGAGCGATTCATGTTTCGTATAATAGTATCCTTTTTCTTCAATCCTTTTGTCTCCGTGTGTATACGAATCATAAAAAGCCTGTGCCGGGGCTAAAGCACCCCCATAGGAACCGGCAGCAGAAATAGGTTTTTCAGGTTCAGGATATGGTAATAAATTAGAATGTACCGGAGATCCCGCATATTGTTTCTGCCGTTGAACCATCCATATATTCTCACCTGCATTTTCATTTGCAACATCCCGCAGAGCAGCATAACCGTCAAAAAGATAAAATTTTCCACTTGCTACAATAGTCTTGGCCTCTTCATAAGCTTTTTGGTAATATGTTGCACCTTTTTGTAGTGGATAACCAGCCATTGTCAAATAAACTTTTGTAAGCAAAGACTTAACTGCTCCCTTTGAAACCCTACCTTCAACACTTGTCCAGGCACCATTAACCATTAAAGAATCAGCAGAAAGAAGATCTTTTTCGATTCGTGAATATACATCACTAATTGAAGATAAAGCGATCTGAGTATCAGACAGATTTTTTGTGCTTGACAGCTTTAACGGCACTTCTCCAAAACATCTGACTAAATTAAAATAACTATACGCCCTTAAGAAATAGACTTCTCCCCAGCGAGGATTTTTTGCCTGGTCACTCATTATTTCAGGAGTCACATCTGGCAAACTTTCAATAATACTGTTGCAGTTTTCAATTGTTTGATAATTCGATTGCCAGATTTTCTCCACATAAGAGTTATCTTCCTTTACATTTAAATTAACCGCCTGATTGAGAGCCTGACTACTGGAAGTATATGGTCTGTCTCCATAACCAGGTAAATATTCAAGAAACAGGTAATTTTGAGTTCCAGGTCCAATGTCTCCATTAAAAGGATCGCCCAGAAAAATGTATACTCCATTAACAGCAGCATTAATCTGCGCTTCCGATTGAAAGTAAAAATCCGGTGACAAAAATGTTTTGGGTTCTTCTTCCAGGAATGCATTACACGAGGTAATGAAAACGGTTAAAGCTATTACCCAGCTGAGATTTATAATATATCTTTTCATAATTAGCTGAAAATTTTAGAATGTAATATTGATATTTGCAGAAATTGTTGTTGGTCGCGGATATGAAAAGAATTCAACTCCTTGACCTGTGTCTGTTGAAAAAGCTCCAATTTCAGGATCGAATCCTGGGAAACTGGTAAATACATGCAAATTTTCAACATTGACCCCAACACTGAGATTCTGAACCAACTTAAGTTTGCTTAAAATCTTCGGATCAAATTTATAGGATAAAGAGATATTTCTAATCCTAAGGAAATCGCCATTATACAACATTCGACTATCTTTTTCATTTTCTCCGAAATAAACGTCAGAAGGAAGACGAAGTGCACTAATCATTGAATTCTGATTTTCCGGTGTCCAGGCATCCAACACGGATATCCTATTGTTGCCATAAATTTGTCGGTTCTCCATCATAGTTGAAGTAATACCCAGAATTTTAGCTCCATAATTATAATTAAGGTCAATCATCAATGATAGTCCTTTGTATCGGAATGTATTTACTAAATTCATATCGCCTTTAGCTAATCCGTTCCCCATAATCTGCCGGTCGCTGTCATCAATGACCCCATCGTTATTTACGTCCTCATATTTTAGATCACCTGGTTTTTTACCATACACTGAAGCTTCTGCAATCTCACCGAGGCCCCATGTTCCAATTCTTTTATACATAAAATACGAGGCCCATTCTTCGCCTTCCCGAGCTATGGTTCCGTTACCGGTATCAATTGTTTCCCCTCCAATATCTTTAACAACTAATTTATTGGTAGAAAAAATGAAGTCTGATGACCAGCTAAAATTGCGGTTTGAAATGTTTTTTGAAGAAAGAGTAAATTCGAACCCTTTGTTCACAATTTCACCAAGATTTGTCCAGGTATTTGAATAACCAGTTGTTAATGGCACTTGTTTCGAAAACAACAAATCTTTTGTTGCCTTATTGTAATAATCCATTATCAGCTCAACCCGATTATTGAAGAAACCAAAATCCATACCTATATTTAGTTGTTTTGATGACTCCCACTTAAGATCCTTATTTCCAAGGTTACCAAGTACAACATAAGGTCGCAAAACCTTGTTAAATACCAATGAGTTATTATTATATGAGGAAATAGTTCTGTAATTGGGAATTGAAGCATTACCTACTGCACCATAGCTTAATCTTAGTTTCAAATTGCTAATTATATCTTTAGCGCCGATAAAAAAATCTTCCTCAGAAATACGCCATGCTGCAGAAGCTGAAGGGAAATATCCATACTTATTATTGGCACCAAAATTTGAGGCTCCGTCGGCTCTTAGAGTAAACCCAAACAAATATTTATCTTTCCAATTTTGATTCATTCTAAAATAGTATGAATTCATTGTATTCTGTGCCATACTTGAAGCTGGCTTATGGTATGTTGTGCCGGCACCAAGGTTAAAATATTCAAAATAATCGTCAAAATAATTTTCAGAACCACTGGAAGAATTTTCCAACCTAAAATAGTACCAGCTGGCACCTAATACAAAGTCGGACTGTAATTTCTCCTTGAAAAATTTGTTAGAATAAGAAAAGTAATCTTCGTTCGACCATTTTCGTCCAATTTCATTATAGATATCGGCGTAGCCATTATTTGTTTCGCTCACATCTAACAGGCCGGCTTTGGCATAGGTCATATTTCTTTTGCTTGAAGTTTGCATATCGCCTTTTGCTGTAAAATGCAGATTTTTGCTTAATTTAAAAGTTGTAATCAAATTAAACACGGTGAAATTTTCATCCCAAATATTTTTTTGTTCCTGCAATAACCGTATTGGGTTTTCAGCTGTTTCGCCCAGCGGATAATCACTTTTACGGCCCCAGGTTCCATCTTCGTATTTTAACGGAACAATTGGGGGCATCTCAAGCATATTGCGGATTGGACCCTGTCCAAAACCACCTTCCATATCGTTTCTTTTATGAGATCCAGTGGTAATTACAGCTTGAATATTCAACCAATTATTTATATCACTTTTTAAATTCATAGTTCCTGAAAAACGTTTCGAGTAAGTATATTTTACAAGTCCCTGAAAATCCTGGTAAGCGATACTTGAATAGATAGAAGTTCTTTCACTACCGGAAGAGAAAGAAAGTGTATGGTCATTTGTAATTGCTTTTTGGGTAATCTCATCCTGCCAATTTGTATCATATTTAGGAGAAGCAATTAAATTACCATTATCGTCTCTTAAATAGTTTCCTGAAGCATCCTTCGAATAATAGAAAAGATTTTCCATCGGGGTAGTTAAATGCGGCATTACCTTTCCGCTATATCCGTAGGCTCGCTTTTGAACTTCCATAAATTCATCAGCATTTAAAACATCAATTTTACGGTTCATACTACCCACACCAATTTTACCGCTATAATTTATTGTTCCACCGCTTTTTTTACCACTTTTTGTAGTAATAATAACAACTCCATTTGAGCCTTTTGCTCCATACATTGCCGTTGCCGCTGCATCCTTCAAAATATCGATGGACTCAACATTAGCGGAATTGATAATCTGAGGATCAACGCCAACCACTCCATCTAAAACATAAATAGGGTCACTATTAGCATTTATTGATCCCATTCCTCGAATCCTTAAAGAAGAAGCACCACCAGGTTTTCCTGAAAATGACACATTCCTCACTCCCGCAACCTTGCCGGCCATACTTTCCAAAATGTTAAATGCTGAAGTTCTATCAACCAAATCCGTACTTTGAATAGAACCAACCGAAGCTGTAAGATCTTTCTTGGTCATTGTTCCATACCCAATAGCTACAACTTCATCAATTCCAACAGTTTCTTCCTGCATATTAATGTCAATGCCAGTTCTTCCTGATACAACGACCTCCTCGGTTTTCATCCCAATAAACGAGAAAATCAGAATTGCATCTTGAGGTGAATTGGTTATCGAATAAATACCGTTAGTATCGGTTATTACCCCCTTTGTGGTCCCTTTAATAACAACAGAAACTCCAGGTAACGGGACTCCAGATGAATCAGTGACTTTACCGGAAACGGATTTTTGCTGCTGGGCAGAAGAAAGTGATTGAAATGTATTAAAAAGATCTCCTTTTTTATACAATAATACCTGGCGATCATCTATACTGTAATGGACATTAGTCCCATCAAGCAACTGTGTTAAGATCGCATCAATAGTTTCCCCTTTTACTGAGATATTCCGCCTTAACGATTTATCAATCGTTCCACTCTCGTAAATAAAAACGAACCTGCTGTGATTTTCGATTTGAAGCAATGCTTGCTCAATCGTGACATTTTGGAGTGAAAGATCCAGTTTCGTATTCTGAGAATACGTCCCTGCGGTAACAGCCAGGGTCATTACCAAGGTTAGCAAGATCGTTAGTTTCATAATAAACAAAAATTTTTGGATGCTCCGCTTAAAACCGGAGACATCATTTTCTCGATTTTTTTCCATAAATTTGAAAAGTTAACAGGTTAAGAAAATGCCTTTTACAAGGCGGGTTAACAACTCTAAAGACTGGTTATGGTTGGCACTTTTAACCAGTCTTTTTTTTAATTTTTCTTGAAATGTATTTAGTTATTTAATTTAAAGTTTACTACACTGTTTTCATGAATATAACTTCCATCTGATATCAAAGCCAGAGCATTTAACACGCGTTGAAAATCATCTTTCAAATCCAGTTTTCCTGATATCCTCAATGGCTCGGCATCCTCAGTCCATTTAATCTTGATGTTATAATACCGCGAGATCCTCATTAATACCGAGGAAAGTGGCTCATCAACAAATACAAACAAACCATTAATCCAGGAGGTATAATTCCCGACTTCAACTTTAGAAACTGTATAAGAGTTACTGATATCAGATATTACAATACGTTGGTCTGGTTTTAGCAGAACTTCCTTGCCAAATAGCCTTTTACCTATATTTAAGCTTACTGAACCTTCAACCAGAACGGTTTCTTCAACCTTCTCATCAGGGTAAGCTTTTACATTAAAACTGGTGCCCAAAACCTTGATCCTCGAATTTCCAGTTTCAACTATAAATGGTTTTGTTTTATCTTTACTAACCTTAAAAAAAGCCTCCCCTTGAAGTTGCACCTTGCGTTTGTCTTTTTCGAATATGGTTGGATAAACCAGACGAGAACCTGCATTGAGCCAAACTTCCGTCTGGTCAGATAATATAATCCTGGCTTGTCTGCCAAATGAAACAACAAGTTGATTCATTTCAGTTCCGTCAGTGTTTTGTACTTTTGAGACTGGCTTGTTGTTAATATTTATTTGATTTCCAATTTGATCGTATACGATCTCCGATTGCTTGGTTTTAATGTTTATCTCTTTGCCATTGTCAAGCAAAAGCTTGGTTTCTGTAAAATCAAGTTTACTGTACAGTGAGGTATTGTTATGTTGGGAGGTTGATGAAATCAAATAATAAGTCAATGAACCAATTGTTGTTAGAAAGACAAAAACAGCGGCATACCTGAAAATCTGGCGATACAATCTGGCGGGAGTATTTTGTTTACGGTAGATGCTTTTTGTTACATCCCAAAGCTGTAATTTTCGCTGAAGATCAGTCGTGATTTTTTCGTCTTCAAAAAGCCTAATTAATTTATAGGCTCTCCGAAATAGTATTTTTTGCTCAGGATGTTCATTTATCAACGGATGATAGTATTCATCCAAATCCGGTCGTTCTGATCTTGCCCAACTACAAAAATCGGGGTCATCAAAAAAATCATCCAGTGTATATCTTCGAAATTCTTTTTCCATAGTAATTCGCATTCATTACTAAGTAGCACCAAATGGGATTGTATAGACAGTAATTTCAAGATAATTTTACTGAGAAAAAATCAAAAGAGGCAAAAGCCTAATTATTAATCGCTTGATAAATTTAAGAAGGAGTGAAAAACATGAAAGAAAATCAGGTTTGAATGAGTTTCGTTACCAAATGTATCCTTGATGGATTTTATTGTCCGGTAAACCAATGTCCGGGTTGACTCTACACTGATTTGCATTAATTCTGAAATTTGGTTGTAATTAAATCCACAATTGAATTTAAGGTACAAGATTTCTCTTTGATGTGCAGTAAGATCTTCTATTGCCAATTTTAAAAAATGGAAGCGTATTTCATCTGTTTCACTAGCTATCAAAGAATTCTCTATCGAATATGTTATCGTAAAATCTGTTTCTCTATGTTCTTCAACTGTTATTAGTTTTTTAGTTTTCCTTTGCTCATATAGCATGAGATTCCGAAGTGCTTTTGACAGGTAAAACCTAACATTAATAACATTTTTTTGAGTTTGTCTGTTCTTTAACAAACTGACAAACAAATTCTGAATACAATCTTCCACCAGAAAACGATCCGAGGTGTATTTTAAACCAAAATTCAGGAGTATGTCAAAAAACTCAAAGTAAATTGATGATAGAGCCTCGTCATCACCATCAGTGAATTTTCGCCAAATATTTTGGTACAGATCAATCTTATCGTTGTTCGACATGCAAGATTTGATTTTTTATGCTTGGCTAAATTAACAATTTTATTCAATCTCATTATTTACCTTATTCACCTCGATTTGCCATTAAAAGTTTTACATTTTTCTTCAATAGATTAACCAGAAGCTATTACAGGCAACTAAAGCGGTTCTGTCGCATTAATCCAACTTGATTTTTAAAATCACACATTATCAAAAATTAAGCAGCCAAAGAACTGAATGTTTTAAACGTTGTAGATTTTGAATCTTTAATCTGAATCGTTCTAATGATATTTTCTATTTCTATTCCTGCCAGAGTTCGCTGTGCAGATTCAAAGTCTTTAAAGCCTGTGTTGATTGCTATTCTCCTTTTAACATTGCGATGGTCATGCTCTACAATGTTATTCAAATACTTGCACCGCCCCATTGCGCATTCTTAAAATTCCGCTTGTTAACAGCTCTATATAGGTAACGATCTTTAGCTCCAACTTTGATATAAGTCTCGTTCAATCTCCAACTATTACAGACTTGCCGTTTCCTTCGATGCATGTTCGCTTCAATCATTGGAGTAAATTTATAAACCCATCTTTGAATAGTAGAATGATCAACTTTTATTCCTCTTATTGAAAGCAGGTCTTCCACATGCCTATAACTTAAAGTAAATCTTAATTTGAAATAAACTGCTTGAAAAATTATGGCTTTCGGATATCCGTGGTGCTTGAACATCTTCTCTAAGTTTTGGTTGAAAGGTAATACTAGTATTTATTAAATTTTTGATTAATTAATGCGACGTAACCAAAATTTGTGTCATAGAATAAGTATCAATTACCAGATGAAATCAATGAAATAATAATTGAGCAGGTTGGGTCAAAATAGGCTGTCAAATAAGGTTACACAAAAAAACACCCAACCTCACACAACTGGGTGTAAAATTGGGTGTTTACTTAATAATTCTCTCATTATCAGCCATGTATGTGGAGCTGGCGGGAGATTCATAACCCTTCCAACTCTTTCATTTGCAGCATTTATAAAATAGTACTTTGTGTATCTGTGCAGATTAATTGTATTTGCAGGTGTAGGTATTATAAAATGTGTATGTCAGTTTTAGGCCGATGGATTTTCCCTGGTTAACTCACCGTAGTAAATATTATGAACTTGTAAATAATCATGAGAACACTGGATCCAGAACATTTCTATCATATTATTTTCACTAAAGTATTCTGCAATTTGTATGTGAGCTGTAAGGCTTCCTTGACTTACCACTCTGTAACATTTAATACACATCAATGGGCCAGCCTTAGTATCTAATTCAGGATCTTTAACCCAAAATCTGAATGCTGGAGTGTACACATACTCTAATACAATCTCTTTTGCAGGGATTTCACTCTTTCCCGGTTCTTGAAAATAAAATTCTTCTTTGGTTAGCATGTTCTTTTTTATTAGTTAGTGTTGAAATACAATTCTTATCTGATCAACGTCTACCCCATTCCTACGGTGTACCACCCTTAGACTGCTTTGCCGTTTTTTTCATGCCCCACCTCCAATGAAGAAATATATTTTTCCTGAATCTCTATCGTTTTCTTCTGAGCTTGTATGATCCGCTCTTTCTCAATACAATCCGGACATGAATAAGTAGTAATATGCGGTTCCTGGATTGGATCTACATTCTCAATATTCTTGTACGATTTATTTTTTTTATTAGAATTCAATAACATCTCCCCTTCTCCGGTCAGTAACCATCTGGCGTTTAAATCTGAAAATCTGCCAATTAATTTCTGAACCTTATTTAATGGAATTGCTTCTTCTGCATTTAGCCAACCATTCCAAACTTGTCTTCTAGTACCAAGATACTTATATGTATCAGGCTCATTAATGCTCTGCTCTTCAACGAATTTTTTAAGCCTTTGATTTATAGATTCTTCCATTTAGAATAATTCTAAATAATAATTTGTAATGAAATATTACAGTACAATTTATACATGTAATGAAATATTACATTACATTTACATCACTGTTACAATACAAAGTTAATACAAAAACAATACAAATAAATACATAAACAATATGACAACAGAGGAACTAAAAAAGCTAAAAGAATCGATGCCGCGTAAGTATCGCGAAACGATAGCCACCACATTTGGGATTTCGAAAGTTTATGTCGATAAAATTTTTAGGGGCGAAGCCATCCGGGATGATGTAATCGATTGGGCCATTGACATGGCTCAGACTTATAAAGAACATCGCGAAACTCAACAAGCCAAAATCGGAGAGCTATGACACTTAATATCCCCTCAGGCCTCGAAGATCAGAATCTGGAAATATACAGGTATAAAAATACTGCCCGAGCCATTTATAATGGTACTGCTATTAGTTATCTCGATTTACCAGAATCAATCAGAGAACCTTTTAGGACTGAATTAATTACCAACCATAAGGCTTGCAAATGTTTGCAAACAAAAATGTGTATTACCGATGCAACTGATATGGAAGAAGCCTATGTAGCATGCCGTTATGGAGCCCTTAATAATGTTCCGGATCTGAATCGGGGTAAAACTACTCCTGATATTCCGGTTTGTGGCGAAACCGAAACATGTCCTGGTTTCGATGTTGTTTGCAAGGCTCCGGAAGGACCAGGAGGAAGCCTTGCAAGGCGCGAATTTCAGGTAGCTACATTAATTGCCAACGGACGGATGGATAAAGAGATTGCCAACGAGTTGGGTATTAAGATACCAACACTTCGCACCCACATTGCCCGGATACACGAAAAGCTTGGGATCAATAACCGAATCGAAATTGCTCTATTATTTCATAAGTCAGGATCACTTTAAAACCAATAAATTTTAACAAAATGGAAAAACAAAAATTAACACCTGAAGAGCTGCTTTTAAAAGCACAAACAGCATGCGGAGCTCCGCATAAAATCGAAAGTGAAGTTTTAGAGCTAAAAGGCCACCTACTTAAATATGTAGGTACGATTGTACACAAAAACACTGAAGTTGCTGCAGCATGGTTTCCTGATGGAAGATTAATGGATGTTGGAGATGAACTTTCATTAGACGACCTAAGAGCAGATTACAGATTAATTATTGTACGAAGCTTTTGATACTTGATTGATTGAATCTCATAGTGAGCAGTACTGGCCGCTGCTGAATCAAAACGGCCTGAGTTCTTGCAAATACAACACGCACAATTAACACCGCTCCGGGGTAGGTTATTCCCCGGAGCACACAGCGAAGTAGAGCAGTTGGTAGCTCGCCGGATTCATAACCCGGAGGTCATGGGTTCGAATCCCTTCTTCGCGACTACGGTGAATGAAGCAAAATCGGGGTAGATCCTAATCGGTGCCCCGATTATCACCAACTAAATGCACATAATATGAAAGAACTTTTACAAATAATACTCGAACTAGCTGGCATTTTATGCATCGGAGGCTTTATAATATTCAATGTCGGATTTTTTGTCTGGCTGATATCAGGTATGAAAAAAAAAGAATCTCCTGCACCCAAATCGAATACAAGAATAGCACAGACTAAATTCAGAAATAAACATTAACAGCGTCCCCACGCACTAAAACCTTGAAAATATGTATGTAGAAGAAACAAGTAATGGATGTTTTGCAATACAGGACTTAACAATTGGTGAGCTGGAACTTCTCCAGGAATCGTTAATCACCTACAAACAAGTGAAACTTCAGGATCCTGAGGTATTCAAGTTTGAGAGACGAAGCTGTATCGAGATTTATGATAAGATTGATGCCGAGCTTATTAAATCGAAAACGACTGAACCAAACCCCTGAGCCATGTTTGCTGCATCAGCCCGCAAATACATAGAAAGCCTGATCACCATTCAGAAACACATCAGGAAACAAGGTTATGAGCGCGACGACCAGCAAACCGTTAACGAATGCCGCAAAGAGGTAAAAAATCTTATTGAAACGTGGAAGTATAGTACCGACGAACTAATGTCAGGTTTTTGGATTAATCACCGGTCACAAATTCGGTACCTGGTACCCACCAACACACACAAAGGATTTAAATGTCTACTGAAGCGGTTCGAACAATTGGATCAGGAAAGCCAAATCATAGAATTTCAAAACAAAATCACACTTAAAAACCAATAATGAAACTCACCAAAACAGACCATTACGAGCAGGCGCTTGTGATCGATAAACAAACCAATATGATTATTCGCGAAGCTTTTGGAGCTATGCTCGATAATCAGGTTGGAACAATTGAAATGCGCGACCAGGTCATGCAATTAAAACAAATGCTTGAAGATCCGAACCGGGAAGATAGACCGGCTATTTTTCAGAAAACACATGGCATCATGATTACCTGCCCTGATTGTGCAGGTACACGAACCGTCAAGATTTTCCCGGAGGATAATAACGATGAAATTGAGTTTGCACATTGTCAAACCTGTAAGGGCGAAGGGCAGTTGTATCATGAAGTTATACGAAAGTCGTATGTTCCTACAGACTTCCATCGCCGAAAACTGGCTAAATAATTAACCGATAGCTTAATTATCATGATCATTTACCACAATTCACGACCGCTGAAGCTTATTCCCCAAAAGTATAGCACGATTTCGAATATCACCGATTACCTGGAAGATTTCGAAAATATGAGACTGAGCGAGATTGAGCGCAAACACTTAGACATGCGTTTATTTACACTTGCTGTCGAAAACTTTATGATGCTCTTGTATATGAGTGAACCGCTTGTTTATGCTCAAATCGAGAATGCCAAACCAGTCGCTGCATCCCGTTTAAAATATACCGATGGTCAGGTTGAGTATATGTTGATTTTAAGTAACAATTTATCAGTCCGCTGCGAGCTTGAAATCTATTCCCTTTCCCCGGTAAAGCATAGCCGAACCAATGTTGCAAACAAACAATTAAAATGTTTTGAATCATGAAAGAAATACCAATCCTTTTCAGCACTTCAATGGTGCAGGCCATACTCGATGGCCGCAAAACGATGACTAGAAGAATGACAGACCTTGAAGTGATAAATGAAATGCCTTCGGGTTGGAAGTTATCAGCTGTCTTAATTGGAAAAATAAAGGGCATTCTCAATAGTTTTTTCAGATTCGAATCTATTAAGTCAGATTATATAGCTGATAGAACATGCAGATACGGCCAGCCAGGAGACATACTTTGGGTACGCGAAAGCTTTTCGTTTTGGCTTGATGCAATTAAATACAAAGCGGATGGTGAAAGTGTTTTAAAAGGATTTAAGTATAAGCCATCCATTCACATGCGTAAAGACTATGCCCGCATTTGGCTGCAAGTAGAAGAAGTCAGGGTTGAAAGGCTACAGGATATCGGCTGGAACGATGCGATTGCTGAAGGAATACATGTGAAATATTGGGGTGAAGATACTTCCGAGCCTTATGCTTACAGGAAATCAAAACCTGAAGGAATTGCAACTGATTATAAAAGATCGCCAATTGAAGCATTTCAGGATTTATGGACAGAAATTAACGGCCCAGAAAGCTTGAAAATTAATCCATGGGTTTGGGTAGTAAAATACAAAGTACTCTCAACTACAGGAAAGCCAGAGATATGTTATAAGACCAACGAAGTATGCAAGTATGATTGTAAAGGTCTTTGCCGCGAAAATATGTAATCAAATCAAAACCCATCAAAACCCGCTTTCAATGCTTTTTAACCGTAACCTTGTAACTCTGTAACTAATGGCATTCATCGAACAACAAGAGATATTAGACGCCACATCAGGTGGTTTGGATATTCTATATCATTATTACCCTCAGGCAAAAGCAGCGCAGGAAACTGCCGAAAAACGTTTCAAAATACGTGGCGACGAAAAAACCCCGTCGGCCGCGCTCAAACAACTCAAAGATGGAGTATGGGTAGTCACCGATTTTGGTGGGGATCAAGTTCCGCGTAACGGGATCCAGATTTGTATGAAGGAGGAATCGATTACCTTCCGCGAATCGCTTGTCATGTTAGCCGATCGTTACGGCGTTGGTGGCATAAAATCTGAACTTAATAAAGCAGGTTTCGACAAACGACCGGCCACTCCGGAAGAAGTTGAAGGTGCTTATATCTTCGATGTAAAAAAACAACTATCCGACGAAGAGCTAAAGGTATTGGGGCCAAAGGTAACCCGCGACATTTGCGACCGCTACCACGTGTTTTCGCTCAATTCGTTTAGCTACATCAAAAACCGCGAAGCGCTTATCACAAGTTCGAACGACAAGTATCCGATTTTCCTGTTCGATTACGGCGACTGGAAAAAGATTTATCAGCCTCTCAATCCCGAAAAACAATACCGCTTCAGATATGTAGGCACTAAGCCAAAGGATTTTATCAATGGCATGGAGCAACTCAACAAAGCCTACGAAAAATTTAAAAGCGCTCAGCTCAACGAACCTGATGACGACGAAGACGACAATAAAAATCACGAAATTAAGAAACTGGACGAAGCGATCTTATGCTCCGGAGAGCGTGATGCCCTAAACTGTGCCGGTTATGGTTATTACCCGCTGTGGATGAATTCCGAAACGGCCAATCTTTCAGGAAAAAACTACAAAGCAATTATACGTTGTGTCGAAAAGCTGTATGTATTGCCCGATATTGACGAAACCGGCATCCGTACAGCCATTAAGTTGGGTCTGGAGTATATGGACATCCATTTTATATGGTTGCCCGAATCGCTTCGTAAATTCAAGGATCCGCGTGGCCGTGGTCGTAAAGACTTTTTAGACTACATCGAAATATATCCGGCTGATTGGGATTTTAAAAAGCTGATCAACGTGGCTAAGCCGCTTCGTTTCTGGACAGTCAGCAAATCAAAAAACGGATCAAAGTATAACCTGAATAGTTCGAATACCAGGTTCTTTCTGCAATCGAATGGTTTCTACCAAGTCGAAAACAAGAACTCCAAAACCGGGCAGATGTTTGTCCAGGTTAAAGGGAATATTGTAAGAGAAGTGCAAACAAAAGACATAAAGGCATTCCTGATTAGTTTTTGTGAAGACAAATACCTGAGCAATGAAATCCTCGAGCTGTTGCTCAACACCAACCGACTGGGAGAAGGAACGCTCACCGGACTTAAACAGATTGATATCGACTTTACCGACTACGACCACGACGCGCAATACCTGTTTTTCCAGAATAAAACATGGAAAGTAACATCCGACGAAATAGTAGAAAGTCGCCCGGGCGAAATTGACCGTTACGTTTGGGAAGATGAAGTAATCACCCATAACGTAAAGAAAATTGACGATTTTTTCAAGATTACTGAGAAGCCGGTGGTGGGTTACGATATCGAGATATTCAACACCAACTCAAAATACTTCTCCTTCCTGATCAATGGATCCCGCATTCACTGGCGCAAAGAGCTGGAAAAAACTATGGAAGATCTTTCGGAGAAAGAACAGGACGAATACCGCAAAAACTACAAGTTCAGCATCAATGGACCAAAGCTGTCTGCTGAAGAGATCATGGAGCAAAAGCTCCACCTGATCAATAAAATATTCTCGATCGGGTACGTGCTTCACCGTCACAAAACACAATCGAAAGCCTGGTGCGTGTTTGCCATGGACAACGTAATTGGCGAAGATGGAGAATCGAATGGCCGTTCCGGAAAATCGGCAGGATACAAAGCGCTGCGCCCTTTCATGAAATCGGTAACACTCTCTGGACGTAACCCAAAACTTACCGACAATCCCCATTTGTACGATCGGGTTACCGAACACACCGATTACATCCTGGTTGATGATGCCGACCAATACCTGAACTACAAATTCTTTTTCGACAGCATTACCGGCGAGCTAATTGTGAACCCAAAGAACAACCAGTCGTACGAGATCCCATTCGAGAAAGCTCCTAAATTCGTATTCACATCCAACCATGCGCAGCGCAATCTGGATCCATCGCTCGAGGCACGTTTGCTCTACAATGTATTTTCAGACTATTACCACCAACAGAGTGACAGTAACGATTATCTGGAAACTCGTGGAATACGCGACGATTTTGGAAAGGATCTTTACGGATACGATTACAGCGAAGCCGAATGGAATGCCGATTTTAATTTTTTCGCACAATGCATCCGGTTTTATCTGTCAGTCCCCTCACCCCGTAAAATAAACCCACCAATGGGAAATGTAACCCTCCGGAACATGTTAGCCGAAATGACTCAGCCATTCAAGGATTGGGCCGATGCTTTTTTTGATCCTGAAGGTTCGAACATCGATAAGCTCATTATCAAAAAAACGGCAATGGACGATTTTATTCTGAAAACAAATAACAAGGGATGGACCACCAATAAATTCACCAAGGCCATGAAAAGCTGGTGCCGGTACTACGGGTTCACATTTAACCCAAAAGCCTACCAGAACAGCCAGAAACGCATCAGTAAAAAGTGTGACGGTGTTACCGAAGATATGATTTATGTGCAAACCAAAACTGACTGGCTGGATCCGCTCGATCTTTCGGATGATTCTGATTTTACACCACCTGACGAAAAGGATAAACCATTTTGATTATGAGAACAGGAGATGAATATTCGGAATCAGTTTTCGAGTTTCTCGATAAGGCAGAAGCCGGTAAGTCGTTTACAATCGAAAAATTGTGCAAAAAAGAGAACCAGGAGCGATTTACCGAAGCCGTGAAGCTCTACATCAGATCTTATGACTACGGTGGAGGTGTTGAATTCAATGCTGACTATACCAAAATAAGAATGATTGAAATACCCATTGAAGCATGGGAAGATCTATGGGAATATAAACGGTTAAATAGCAAACAGGCATGAAAGAAATTTACAACAATAGAACAAAGATTGAATGGACTGAGGAGATGATTATTGCCCTAAAAATGAAATTTCCGACAGAATATAATAAGTACCTGGCAATCGAACTCGGTGTAAGTGTCCGCACACTGATCCGCAAAGCAAGAGAACTTAAAATTGACAAAGAACCTGACTTCCTTGAAAAGAGAAGAACCGAAATTTCAAAAAGGGCAACCGCATGCCGCCCTCCGAATCCTACAAAAGGCCAGCAAGGTTGGAGCGTACCAAACAGCGAAGCAACAAGGTTTAAACCGGGTAATATTTCGCCTATGGCCGTCAGTCAGAAAGTTCGGGATAAAGTAAGCCAGTCGAGATTAAAAACCATTGAAGAAGAGCGATACCGAATCAGGGAAGGATTGGACCAGGTAACGAGATTGAAATTGAAATAACCAATAAAAACCAAATCATGAGAAAACATTTTTTACAGCTGCAGTGGAAAAAACGGTGAAATTGACCACCCATTTCCAGTTTAAATTGACCACCATTTCCGGGGCAAACTGACCACCAGATTCCGGAGCAAATTGACCACTGTTTCCGGAGCAAACTGACCACCTAAAATCAGTTACTTTTTTTC
>JBGSUC010000051.1:0-22503 GCA_041736275.1 Prolixibacteraceae bacterium | reverse complement strand
AACACATTATTGTTGTCGAGATTTTTACGCCTGTTCGCTATTAACCCGAACTCAATCAAAAATCGTCAACATGTCAATGAACTATTGTATTTCGGCACTATGGCCGCTTAATTTTTAATGTTTTTTGAACGAACTATTGCTATAATGTACCTGCGTATGATTTAGATGAATCATGGGGACCAAAATATGAAGGCCAGCAATACCTTGCTTTTAACAATTTGTTTGATTGGGAAGCCAATGGAAAACAAGGAAATCCCGCAACTTCAAGTTGGGTCGCTCCAAAACATGATGTGAAAGATTTCTTTGACTTAGGCGTATTATACAATACAACAGTGGCTCTTTCTGGTGGTAATGAGAAAAGCACTTTTCGTTTGTCATACACCAATCAAGACAACGATGGTTATATGCCAAAATCAAACCTGAAGAAAAACATCATTGCTTTAAATGGTTCTAGCCAGATATCAGCTAAATTAAAAGCTGAAGCTTCAATTACCTTCACAAGGCAAGATGCTACAGGTCGTCCAGTTACTGGTTATGATGATAACAACGTTATGCAGAAGTTCACCCAATGGGGTCAACGTCAGCTTGACATGAGTATTCTTAGAAATTATAAAAATCCTGACGGAACTCAACGTGTTTGGAACCGTATCGCCTGGGACAACCCAACTCCAGCGTATTCAGATAACCCCTACTGGACCCGTTACGAAAACTTCAACCAGGATACAAGAGACCGTTATTACGGAAACTTCGGTCTGAATTATGAAATCACCAAAGATCTGGGAGCTTCTGTAAAAATTATGCGTGACGGTTATACTTTCCGTACAAACGAACGCGTTGCAATTGGTTCACAGGCCACATCATTCTATAGCGATAATGTTCGTGTTGCTGACGAAACAAACTACGAGTTTATGCTTAACTATCAGAAACAGGTTAATTCTGATATTAGTGTTAATGCTCACGTAGGAGCAAATAAGATGAAAAACAATTACTTCAGAAATGGAATGGAAACTTCAGGAGGACTAGTTCTTCCGGATCTTTATACCGTTTCGAACTCACAAGACCCTGCTGTTATTGATGACTACGAAAGTCACAAAGAAATTCAGAGTGTATTTGGTAATGCATCGGTTGGTTTCAAAAACATGATTTATGCTGATCTTTCGGTAAGAAATGACTGGTCTTCCATTCTTCCAAAAGCAAACAGAAGCTATCTTTATT
Source organism: Prolixibacteraceae bacterium (assembly GCA_041736275.1). Classification (GTDB taxonomy): domain Bacteria; phylum Bacteroidota; class Bacteroidia; order Bacteroidales; family Prolixibacteraceae; genus Aquipluma. The sequence continues at coordinate 21,288 of JBGSUC010000051.1, read as the reverse complement.
ATTCTGCAGGTTTAAGTTTCATTTTAACTGAACTTGATGCTTTGAAAGATAACAGTGTCATGAACTTTGCGAAACTCCGTGCTAGTTATGCTCAGATCGGTAATGATAATGATCCTTACAAAACAAGAGAAACTTACACCAATTATGCACCAAACTTTGCAGGTGTTCCGAGATACAGCACCCCGAATACCATGCCAAATAATGATTTGAAACCAGAAATCATTACCACATGGGAAATCGGTGGAGAATTCAAATTCTTCAAAAATCGCTTAGGAGTTGATGTTACTTATTATAACAAAAACACAAAAGACCTGATTACCGACGTTGAAATTTCAGGTGCTTCAGGGTATTTGTATAAAACCCTGAATGCCGGTGAAATGGAAAATAAAGGTATCGATTTGATGATCAGTGGAACTCCTGTTAAAACAAGAGATTTTGCATGGAATATTTTTGTATCCTTCAATGCGAACAAAAATAAAGTATTATCCCTGTACAAAGATGTTAAAAACTATCGTTTGACCAATGGTCCGTTCAAAGCAACTATTAATGCAGCAGTTGGTTCACCTTACGGAGCTATCATGGGAACTAACTATGTTTTTGATGAAAATGGCGCTAAAGTGGTTGACAAAACAGGTCGTTACCTGAAAACAACAGCTGTTGAAGTATTGGGAACTGTATTGCCTGATTACAACATGGGTATTTCAAATGAATTTAACTTCAAAAATTTCAGCTTATCGGCTTTGATTGATATTCAAAAAGGTGGAAGTTACTTCTCAACATCACAGATGTGGGGTATGTATTCTGGTATGCTTGATGCATCAGTACATCAAAATGGAGTTGATATCCGCGAAAATGGTATCGTTTTGGATGCAGTTTATGGAAAGCTTAATGCCGATGGAACTGTACAATACATTGACAAAGCTGGTGCAAACACAACTTCTGCTGTTAAGAATGAAACTTCTATCTCTGCTGAAAGATATGGTGGTGACTTCTATTCAAGAGCTGATGCTCAGGAAGTATTTGATGCTAGTTATATTAAATTTAGGGAAATGTCTCTTTCCTACACAATTCCATCTAAACTAACTGGGGTTGTTAAAAACGTTCGCGTTGGACTTTTTGGTAGAAACTTAGCAATTTGGGGTTTGGATAATGAAAACTTTGATCCGGAATCTGCTGTTACCAGTTCAGGTAATATTCAAGGTATCGAAGGTGCTGCTCTTCCTTCAACCAGAACATTTGGTTTCAACTTAAAATTCAACTTTTAATTTAAAACTTTAAGACATTATGAAGACATATAAAAAATTATTGTTGAAAACTTTAGTACTGACGCTTATACTTTCAAGCTGTACCAAAGATTTTGATTCCCTGAATTCTAGCCCGAACGCACCGGAAAAAGTACCTTCAACTACATTAATGGTGAATGCACAATTCAGGCTATGTCAGGATATCCGTGATGAATGGTTCTCTGGCCGTATGGTTTTGCCATGGGTACAATACTGGGCACAGTTAAACTATACCGAAGAAGACAGATATCAATACCGCGAAAATTCAAATAACGATGCCTGGAAAACAATCTACACTGATTTGATGGATTTACAGCGCATTGTTGAATTGAATACTGACGAAGCAACCAAAGGAGATATGCTTGCCTATGGATCAAATGAAAATCAAATTGCGGCTGCCCGTATCCTGAAAACATGGGTTTTTAACCTGTTAACCGATACATACGGTCCAATTCCTTACCAATCGGTCGGAACTGAAGATCCTGATTTTCAGGCATTAAATGCCACATCAGGTGTCATCGGACCAGTTTATGCACCACAAGAAAAAGTATACAGAGATATGATCAAAGAGCTCAAAGAAGCTACTGCTCAGATTGATGTAAACAGTGCTGCATTCACTCAGGGTGATGTATTACTAGATGGCGATGCATTGAAATGGAAGAAATTTGGAAACTCATTAAGACTTCGATTGGCTATGCACATGCGTGCCAAAGATAAGGCTTTTGCAGACCAAAATATTGCCGAAGCTATTGCCGGAGGATTAATGACCAGCAATGACGACAATGCAATTGTTGAATTTGAACCTACAGCAACAAATGCCTCACCAATGTATCAAGCGTACATCGTCTCTGCACGTACTGATTTTGGTGTTGCGATGCCATTTATTGATTTACTGAAAGGTCTTAAAGGCCCATTCCTCGGAAAAGTTGATCCAAGGCTATTTATCTATGCTGCTCCAAAAGGTACTGCTGTAGGTGACGTTGCTTCAGGTAATTTCACTGTCGGAACTGCTGACAACTACGAAGGACAACCTTACGGTGTTGAAAACCATATCGCAGCAGGAGTAAAAGTTGGAAACATATCACTTCCATTTGCTCCAATTCAGGCTACATATGGCGAAGTATTTATGGATTTTGCTGAAGTATGCTTTCTGATGTCAGAATATAACGATTGGGATCAGACATGGTATATCAAAGGAATCAGAGCCTCAATGGAAAAATGGGGTGCTTCAACTGCTGATATTGATGCCTACGTTGCAGGTCTCCCTGCCGCAAGCAAAGAAACAGTTATGACGCAGAAATACATAGCTTTATATATGCAACCTCATGAAGCATGGACTGAATACCGCAGAACAGGTTATCCAAACACACTGATAAAACCAAATACATCCTATACTTCAAATGCTGGTATAGTATATTCATTTGTACCTCTTGTTGTTGATGCTACAGATATTCCTGCTCGTATCGGGTTCTCTCAGTCTGAACAACTTTTGAATGTTGATGGATACGCAACTGGTGTAAGTAACCTTGGTGGTGCAGATAATATGCTAACCAAACTTTGGCTCTTTAAATAGTATTATTATTCTATTTATTATTGAAGGCCGTCTCAATTTATTTTGGGACGGCCTTTTTGATGCAGTACACTCTGCTTGACGATACAGGTCCGATATTGGATAGTTTTGGGTACCAACAACCAGGGAATACGCTTGACTCCAAATATGGAGAAAGCTTTAAACAAAGTTCCAACCTCTATGAACATATAACACTAAAAGGCTCATCTCATAACCACAACTTGCCAAACAAAACGAATTGCGAAAACTTAAGAACCATGGGAAGTAAATAATGTTTGGAAATAAAATAAGGGTTATTGTCACCCCAAGATAAAACACACAAACTTACATGAAGGAAGTATACAGAATAGTTGAAACCGATTTACGAAGTCAGCAGAGACCCGAATTCAGAACTACAAGTTTTGTTTGGAACGAGTTAAACCCTCAATTTTCATTGAATGAATATTGTGAAAATAATCTGAAAACAAAACAATCAAATTGTCCTTTGGGAGGTTTCGCCCATATTTGTCATCTTAACATAAATAAAAGATTCACTTATAATCATTTCACATTAATTTCCATTATAGTCTCCCCAATACTGTTGTTATCATCAATGCTTCTGATAATAATTAGGAATTTGCCGGCATTGTCTCCGGTATTGAACGAAATCTTCACTGTATCTTTCCCTTTCAGTTTTAAATCAGGATTCCAGTATAGGCAATTGCGAAGATTTGGTATACGTTGATTATTCAAATTTGAAGTTAACTCCGACTGATCACTGTTCAGCATGTTATAAGTGATAAAACGTCCGGCTAAAGGAAGATCAATTCCAGCCAAATCACCATTTTTCGAAAACAAACTTACAATTCCTCCAAACATAATACCACCACGCACATAGGGTAATGTAATCACTTCTATTCTTTCCATTTTATTCGGCTGCAAAGCCAAGACTTTATCAACATCAAAAATTGGAACCATATCCACCAATACAAGTGGATCATAAATGCCCAATTCTGCATATATCCCCAATACTTTTAATGTGGTTTTCTTACCATCCCGTCTAACTCCAACTTGAGGTACAAGTTCATAAATATAGTCCTTTATGCTTGGGAGAGTGATATAATCACCTATTTTAAGCACAAAATCCGGAGTCCCGTAAAAAGAAGAATCTGACGAAAAAGATTTCACTTTATTTTCTTTTTCTTTTTGCCGGTAAAGAGCCTGCATCTGACTGCTGAAACTCAGCGATTGATAGAGTTTTTTCGATTCTTCTGAAAAATCCATTGGCACAAAGGGCAGCTCAATCTTTTGGCTTGAAAAATCATTGTCTACCAGAATCAATGGCGTTTGGTTTTCATTTGATTTAGCAGAGATGAAAATTTCGTATTCTCCCTTTAACTTGGAGAGATCAAAAAAGAATTGTCCTTTTTCGTTGGTTAACACATTCTGTATTTCAGGGTTTTGTTTAAAAACAGTCAACCCGACCATTGTATATGCCAAAGGAACCGAATCGGCAGCATTGACTACTTTTCCTGAAATGGAAAGGCCTCTGGTTTCCGGAATAAAATCAGGAGAAAATTCATACTCATGCAAGCCTCTCGGCTTAAGGATCAAGGGTATTTCTGTACCCTTCGGGATCACAGAAACAACAAATTTATCAGCGAACCCAGCATTTTCAGCAACTGAAATTTCGACATTAACCTGTTCGCGTTTATCATAGATTTTGTTATCAGTTTCTATGCGCAAATCTGTTGTGTTTACTATAGGCTTTTTCTCTTTGGATTCATTAAAAACAGAGCTTCCTGTCGGTTCATTCAATTCAGGGCGAAAAGGATTAATCACACTAATCATTTTGTAGAAATAATCGTATGGCGAATAGTCTCGCATCCAGCGTGTGTAGGCTCGCAGGTAGTAATTACCTGTCAATACACTGGTGGGAATTCTCAAAGAACCGTTTGTTCCATCTTCATTATATGAATATTTCTTTCGAACGAAGGAATCACCATTCGGTGATACCAACTCCACATAGAGAACATTACTCCAACCTGCATCTCTCAATGCAATAGAGGAAATATTAAATGCCGAAAATAAGATTTCTTCATCCACGCAGTAGATTTCACGATCAGTAATCAGTAAAGGTTTCTCAACGAGTTTCCCGGCAAGCTGTGCGCTAATTTTGGTTTGCGAATGAACCTGACTAAACCATGCTGAAAAAATCATGACAAAGACCAATGAATAATATTTTATCCGTGTATTTTTCACTCGAAAATAAATGTATTAACAAATTGAATATCTGTGCGTTCTCATTGAATTCTCTTGCAAAGGAGATTTTTACTTTGAACTATATTTTCATTCTCATTTACGCTGCCACCTTTAAAAATAATTTTCAGAGGCATGTTTGTTTCATTTCATGTTCCAATATGAAGGCTTCTCAGTTGTACCACCAAAAAGTTCGCAGAGAACACATTGTTCGCTAATAATACCTTGTGTATAATCTCCTTGTTCGGTGGTCCAATCCGTAAAATACAAAGGACGATCATCAGGCAACGGCCCATCAAAGACCTGAGCCAAACATTTCGGCAATTGATTAAATGGTAAACCTTCGACCCGATGCACCATAATCCGCTTACTCTGCACGGACGAAACCATAAAATTGCCAAGCGCACGTTCGGTGGTATCCTTGTCGTTAGAAATATTACCAGCTATATTAGCCGGCTGTTTTCCAAACAAATCGACAGATTCCTGGTTGTTTTTCTTAAGGTTATGCCAATAATTATATGCATTTTCAGTAATAGAATATTGTTTGACCAACAAACTGTACTGATATAAGAGCCGTTGAGAACGATCGTTCACAAAGTGCAATTTAAACTTTTCATAGCTGTTTTGGGTAAATCCATCTGTTGATAGCACCAAAATCTCGGGTCTATTCTCTGTTTTATAGCAGATATAGTGGCTAAAATCCGGTTTTGGCAGCTTGTGACGACCATCAGCATCCAGCCAATCGTTCAATGGCACAGAAGAATGATATTCATAAGTCTCGATCAATTTCCATCGAAAAAAATGACCGTAATTTTCGTTGGCTTTCAAATCAATCAGAAACTGCAATCCATTTTCCACCCCATTGTTTACAGTCTGTTTCGAGTACAACTTATAATAAACCGAATCAACTGCCGGACACGGCAACAATTCCTCATAACTACTTGTAAACCGCTTCCCTTCCGGCGTTAGCACAATTAAACGGTATTTATTGCCAATAACCACATAATTGCCATCAATCACTCCTCTGTAACGACCAGCTCCAGATTCAGGAAACAGGAAGCTGTGCCCGTTTTTATCTTCAATCTTAACTTCACACCCCGAAACAGGGGAAAAGTCAGGTTTACCAGGTGTTGATGAATAGGAAATGACAATTTCCTGCTCCCCTTCATCAGGAACGATGCTTGCATCTATTACCAGTTGAGGAACAAATCCTGAAGCCGCTTCGTAGTAATAGCGTTCAATACAGGAAGAAATTAATCCGCCCATGAACAAAACCAACAGTATGTTTTTAATTATTTTCATAGTTCCCTAATTTCCAGTTCCATGATATCGTTAAAATCGGTACCCCAATAACAGAATATTTATAGCCATTTAAATTTCCATTTTCCGATAAAAAGAAAATGGAATTGGCATTGCTTCTGCCAGTAAGGTTGTAAACGCCAATTGTCCAATAACTATGCATGGGCTTTACCGTCCGGAGGTTACCCTCAATCTTTAAAGACATATCGATCCTCAGGTAATCCGGAATCCGGTATTCGTTCCGGTCAGAATAATCAACGAATGGCTGTTCATCAATGTAATAGACACCTTTTGGCATCGTAACAGGGCGCCCAGAACTATAGGCCAGATTAGATGACAATGAGAACCGACGGTTGAATTTATAATTTAATACCAAATTTAAAACATTTGGTCTATCATAGTTTGACGGATATGTTTTACCCCGATTGATGTCGCCCCAATCTTCCTTTCCATTTACGGTCACCAAAGAACGTGAATAGGCATATGAGGCCCAGCCATTGAACCGACCTGTTACTTTCGACAGCATAAATTCTGCTCCATAAGCTTCCTGATCGCCCTGCAAAATAGCCGTTTCCACATAAGGTGAAGCCAGAAAATCGGCCCCGTCACGGTACTCTACAATGTTTTTTGAAAGCCTATAATAAAATTCAGATGATGCAGTCATTCCCAAATCGGGAAATTCCTGATAATATCCTACTGAATACTGAATGGATTTTGGTGGTTTGATATGACTGTCTGCTAACTTCCACTGATCATTTGGAGCAATAGAAATGGAATTACTCAACATAAACACATATTGAGTCATTTGCGTTACTGAAAATTTAACAGAATTGTTTTCTCTTATTTTAAAGTCAAAACCAGCCCGAAGTTCCGGATTGTGGTATTCTGATATTTTTGCTCCTTTCAGGAATTCATTACTGCCGCTAACGTTATTATCGTCATATGGTGTTTCCGGATAATAATCTCTCACCGATTTTGGTCCTAGTTCAGTAAACATACTAAAACGTAGTCCTGCATAAATATTTAAGCGTGGTCCAAGACTGATATTATCATCCAAAAAAAACGAAGTCTCCAGACCTTTTTCCCTGCCCAGATCAATAAGCTGCTTTAAGGATTCGACACCAAAGGGTTTAATTGCCCCTCGATTCAAATCATACAAAACCACATCGGTCCCGAATTTAAAGTTATGGCGTTCATTAGCAAGCCAGTTCATACTAGCTCGAAATTCATAGTGATTCAATTCATATGTATGACTATATGCTTCGCTAACTGAATTTTTCTCAATGGTATTAAAATTATAGTTTGAACCAATGATCGAAACTGATGATTTCAATCCAGGCGAGTAACGGTGTGTATAATTCACTGAAGCCCCCTTGTTTCCATAGGCATATTCAGTAAAACCATTCAGGTTAAATTTATCATTACTGTTGTAAGCCATTATGCCAATTTGATTTTTTTTATTCAAATCAATATCGAGAACTCCTGCAAAGTCATAAAATGAAGCCTTGCTGTTTCTCAAATCCGGATCGTTTAAGCGATTTAGTATCCAATCGGAATAGGAAGAACGGCCACTCAGGACCAGAGATACTTTTTCTTTAACGATGGGCACTTCAATTTCGGCATTGGCTGCAACCGGACTGACTCCTCCCTGTGTGAAAATTTTATTCTTATTTCCTTTTCTTGTTTCGACATTGAATACCGATGATAACCGGCCACCATACTCCGCAGGAATTTGCCCTTTGTAAATTGAGAAATTCTTAATAATGTCTGAATTGATGGCGGAAAAAAATCCAAACAGGTGAGAACTGTTATAAACCGGTATCTCATTGATGTAGAACAGATTTTGATCCGCATTTCCGCCCCTCACATTTACTCCTGCAGATCCTTCACCAACACTAACGATCCCCGGAAGCATTTGTGCAATCTTCAAAACATCCTTTTCTCCCATCATTGTCGGCAGTTCTTTCATTGTAGTAACAGAAACGTTCTCCATACCCAATTTCGAACCTCTTTTTAATACTTTTTGTCCTTGAATTAATACTTCACCAATTACCTCTAATTGTTTTTTCAAAGTCACAGCGAAATAACCATCAGAACGAACATCCAGGTTACCTTTGACTTCGGTCATCCCAATACAACGAAATTCAACAGCATAAACTCCTGGCCTTAATGCCAGTGTTACAAATCCGGAGGCATCAGTAGCTCCTCCTCTTTGAATTTTAGGTATATATATTGTGGCTCCGACAAGAGGTTCTCCCGTTTCTTCATCATTCAAATTCCCGGTAATTATGGCCAATTTTCCATTTTTTACCTTATCGCGACTTCCAATTACAATTGTTTTAATTCTGTCAGGTTGCCTTCCGCGAAGATATTTATCCTCCATTCCGGTTAAATCCTTTTGTCTCTCCTGCAACGAGTCAAAGCCATTCTTTGGCATATAATATTCAGGCAACTGACGAACGAATTTCCTGTCAGGTAAAATGAAAATTGTAGCTGGTGATTGATATACATAATCTAACAAGGTTGGCAATAAGACTTTATCCATCAATTGAGGGACTGAAAGATCATATACCTCTATATTAATAATCAAAGATTTTACCCAATTCTCATCAAAGTAAAAATGAATCGGATACTGATTCTCCAGCTTATTTACAAAATCATTGAATGGCAAATTTTTGAATGACCCATTAATATGAATGTCATCCTTTTGCTGACCTGCCAAGCTCAACAGAAATAAAAAATAAAACAGAAGATAGACTACAAAAAATTTCATCTCAGAATTATATTTTTTCACAGAAGTTTACCAACTCCCTTAAACTATTATCATCAATTTTCTTAAACTTAATGTAATTTGATGCAAGATATCTCCTGATCATAACTCTTTGATTTGCAGGAAAAATTTTCAGAAAAGATGACTTATTTGAAAACCTGTGTACAATTCCTTTATGAACAATGTAATAAATACAGTAGTCATTAGTGAAATTATATCCAGCAATAGATCCAGCAGTATTAACTTGCAATTCTTTAGACCACCCTATATAACAAGAATAATTTCCTGAATGAATTTGCTGTATAAATTTATTGTCTATATCCGGGAACTTATTAGGTACAAAATGATACACTCCTATATTAACAGAGTCAATAACTGATGGATTGAGTATTATTTGCCCCTCTTGATTGTTGAAATTGATATAAAAAAGGATAAACTCCTGCTTATTTATATTATACTTTAATTGTTGATCTTTGAAGGTCTTGCCAGATATCGTTATATCTCCAATGAACGGATCCTTACTTCGCCAAAAAGGATATCCTTTTATCGGATTGTAATCCGGGAAGTATTTTTTTCCATTATTTAGCAAAACATCTAAACCGTATAACTTATCAAAATTTGTTCGCAATGAATCAATTTTAACAACTTGCCCCTCTCCAGGGCTAACGATGAAGAAAATAAAAAAAAGAATAAAAAAAATGCGCATATAAAAATTCGATTTTTCATGAATTTACCGATGAGAAAAAATTATTGATTTCAAGAAAAAAATCGATGTAAATTCGTTCCTAAAACTATAAAAATCTACTTATAAAAATACATTGCTCAAAATATTTTATCCTTAATATATTAAACTGGGATTCATAGCATATGTTGGAAAAACCCAAGAAAAAATTAAGAGCAGAAATAACAATAATGTCTTCACAAACAACCAAGTTACTGCTGAAATTCCAGGTATTAAATATTAACACTTTAAATTTTGATTTCAAGCTACATTTCCACCAGCAATAGAAATAGCTTATATTAAGACAGTTAAAAGATATATTATGGAATAATTAAATTTTTTGACTATTTTTAGTGAAACTTATCATTTATCATCGAATTTATTTTAACATTTTTTTACATTTGGCACCATTGGATATTGTATTTAAATGTTCTGGACCAGTTCTCACTTAATTGATTTCATTATTCAAGTCAATTCTATTGTATTTAGATTAATATTTTACAAAAAATAATCAAGATCAAACGTAAGCAGTTTAATTTAAAATAATTTTCTATGAAAAAAATCGCGTTATTGCTTGCATTCTTTGCAATTGGTTTGCAGGTCCTAATGGCCCAAACCAAGGAGATCTCAGGTACTGTGAGCTCTGCTGATGATGGAGGTGTAATTCCAGGTGTTTCTGTTTCAGTAAAAGGAACAACCACTGGAACCATTACCGATGCTAACGGTACATTCAAATTAAAAGTACCGCAAGATGGGAAGATCCTGTCATTCTCTTTTGTTGGGATGAGTACTCAGGAAGTTGAAATTGGTTCCCAGACCATAATTAATGTCAAGTTGGAATCAGACAACATCGCTGTTGACGAAGTCATTGTAACTGCACTCGGGATCAAAAGATCAGAAAAAGCAATTGGATATGCGGCTGCATCAGTGAATTCCGAAGAACTAACAAAAACAAGAAATTCCGATATTATGTCCGGGGTTTCAGGTAAAGTAGCCGGGGTTCAAATTTCATCCAGCTCATCAGATCCGGGGGCCTCAAATTCAGTAATTATACGTGGAGTGACATCTTTAGGTGGAAGTAACCAACCATTATATATTATTGATGGTGTACCAATGACAAACAACTCAAGCAGCAGTTCCAGTCTGGATCAAGCATATGATTTTGGTAACGCTGCTAACCTGGTAAACCCCGATGACGTTGAAAGTATTACCATTCTAAAAGGTGCATCTGCAACTGCGCTCTATGGTAGCCGGGCATCTAATGGTGTAATATTGATTACAACAAAAGACGGGAAGGGTAAAGCCAAGATCGATTTTAACTCAAGTGTTGAAGTCTCTGATATTCTTCGTCTGCCTGAGTTCCAAAACAAATTTGGGATGGGCTGGGATGCTCATCATACACTCAATGAGAATGGTAGCTGGGGTCCAGCCTTTGATGGAAATTATCATTTATGGGGAAATATCTACAACAACTCGCAAAAACTGAAACCATTTGTTGCTCAGAAAAACAATGTGAAAGATTTCTTTGATTATGGTTTAAAATATACTAATTCAGTTGCATTGTCTGGAGGTAACGATAAAACCACATATTACTCCTCTCTTTCATATGTAAAACAAGACGGATTAATTCCTACGGACATTGACCTGTATAATAAGTATACGGCATCGTTCAGAGCAACTCAGGAAATCGGCAAATTGCGTATTTCCACTTCAATCAATTATTCTCAACAAGAAAATAGCTTTGCCCAAACCGGACAAGGTCTTACAGCAATAAATGGGTTGTACCAAACCCCTAGGGATATAAGTATTGTTAGCTTAGCGGACTACAAAACTGACCCTTTTGATAATATTGATTACTACTATACTCCTTATGGAGTAGCCAACCCTTACTATGTAATTGATAATATGGAAGCTGCATATGAACAAAAGAAATTCTTTGGAAAAATGCAGTTTGATTATGAAATCATGAAAGGTTTAACCGCCATGTATCGTTTAGGTATTGATGCTTCCGATGACATGCAAAAAATTGGTATTCCTGAAGTTAAAGCGTCTCCGGGAACTCCAAATGCAAGTGCATCCACTAATCAGGAAGGAACAGTTATCAAAGCAGCAACACGTCGTCATGAATACACTCACGACTTGCTCCTTAACTTTGATAAAGGTTTTGATGACTTTACTGTTAACGTAATCGGAGGACTGAATATAAACGAACGGAATGTTAGCTCTGTTTCAGCTTCGGTAACAGGTCTTGATATTCCTGGCTTTTATGATTTGAGTAACTCGTCATCAACACCCGTAGTAGACGAATACTATTCAAAAAGACGGTTAGTTGGGTTATTGGCTAACGCGGAGCTTGGTTATAAAGATTTGCTGTTTTTGACTTTAAACGCCCGTAACGACTGGTCTTCTACTCTACCAAAAGATAACAATCAATTTTTCTATTACGGTATTGCATCCAGCTTTGTATTCAGCGAACTACTTCCGGAAAATATGAAAAAAGTGATTGATCTGGGTAAAATTCGTTTGGCTTATGGTACAACCGGTAATGATGCTGATGTTTATTCGATCAATCCATCCTTTGTGAAAAGTTCGATCTTCAACCCATTCCGAAATTTGGATTTCCCCTTGAATGGACAAAATGCATTTGAGGTAGGTAACACATTAGGGAACCAAATGCTTCAACCAGAGATTTCAACAGAGTTTGAGGTAGGTGCTCAAATGAAATTCTTCGGCAACCGTTTAGGATTTGACTTTGCTTATTACGACAAAACTTCAAAAGACCAAATTTACGGGTTGGCTTTGGCACCTTCAACAGGTTATACAAATCAAACCACCAACTTAGGTGAAATCAACAACAAGGGTATTGAATTCTTATTTGAAGTTACTCCTGTTAGAACGAGAGATTTTAGTTGGGATATTTTGGTGAACTATTCTAAAAACACCAACAAATTAGTTAGCTTACCTGAAGAGCTTGGAGACAAAATTCAAATTGGTGGCCTCAGCACTGTAGGTTTTGTTGCCGTTGTAGGAAAACCAATCGGATTGTATGAAGGAACTGTTCCGCAAAGAACACCAGATGGTAAAATCATAGTCAATCCAAGTACTGGCAGACCATTAACTGCAACTGAAAAAGAAATTATTGGACAATCAGACTATGATTATTCAATGGGTATTACAAACTCCATCAGATACAAAGACTTTACATTAAGTGCAGATATCGATATTCGTCAAGGGGGTGTGATGTTCTCACGTACTGCAGACATCAATTACTTTACGGGTAACATCGTTCAAACCACTTACAACAACAGAAGGACATTTATAATTCCGAACTCGGTTATTGAAAATCCGGATGGAAATGGTTACGTTGAAAATATCACTCCGATTTCGAAAGAAGACATGGATGACTATTATGCCGATGGTGCAGACCTGTTAGACGAATCATACTTGATTTCCCGCTCTTTTGTAAAACTAAGACGTGTATCTCTGACTTACGATTTACCGAAAAACATGATGAGAAAAACACCGTTTAAAGCTGCTGCTCTAACGGTATATGGAAATAACCTCGCCCTTTGGACTCCAGCCTCAAATAACCTGATCGATCCGGAAGTATCGACCTTTGGTAATGATTTGGCTGGCAAATTTGGTGAATTTACAGCAAACCCATCAACCCGCAGTTTGGGCGTTAACCTTAAGTTGAACTTTTAAAAATACGAACATGAAAAAAATATTGATATTACTTACAATACTAAGTACAATGTTGGTTTCCTGCGAAAGTTGGTTGGATGTAAATGACAATCCCAACGTACCAACCGCGGTTTCCACTGATTTGGTTTTACCAGCAGCAGAAGCTTCAATTGCTGTGCAGGTAGGAGGTATGCTATTTAACACTGGAGGTTTCTACGCCCAATATTGGTCACAGGCGCCTGAAGCCAACCAGTACAACAACTTGGATAAATTTGATGTAAAAACGGACTTTCTGGACAATGTTTATACTGAACTTTATGCTGGTGCATTAAATGATATCGAATATATCCGTAAAACATCAATGGAAAAAGAAGATTGGGGCAACTATCTGGTTGCAACAACATTGAGAGCCTATACATTCCAACTACTTGTTGACTTAATCGATAAAACTCCTTACACCGAAGCTTTACATGGTACCGACATTCTAAATCCAGCATTTGATGATGGGAAAGTGGTATACGATGGACTGATTACTGAGTTGAACGATGCCTTGGCTAAAGTTAGCGGTACAGAACTTGTTTCAGGAACTGACATGCTTTTGGGAGCTGATATAGGTGAATGGGTCGGTTTTGCAAATGCTATGAAATTGAAAATTTTCATGCGCCAAAGCGAAACCGGATCTAAGCATGAAGCAGAAATAAAAACTCTGATTTCTGAAAATAATTTCATGAAGATGGATGTCATGTTTGCATCATTTTCAAATGAGCAAAATAAACGAAACTCATGGTACGATACAGAAATTGACCGTCTGGGTGGTATAAACCATGTTGCAACTAAAAACATTATTTCTTTCCTGGCAGCCAATTCAGATCCACGCATGTCTGTTATTTGGAAAAAGGCAACTAAAAGTGGTGAATACAACGGAAATTATCCGGCTGGCAAAACAATACCAGGAATCAAAAATGAAAATTTCAGTTTCCCAATTGTTACAGCAACACAACCTGTTTATCTGTATACCTTGTCTGAATTAGACTTATTTATTGCAGAAGCAGAATTGCGATACAACAATAATAATGCGGCAGCAAAAACAGCTTATGAATCTGCAATTGATGCTAGTCTTGCTTTGCACGGCATTGAAACCCCTGGTTCCAATCTTTACGGTTCAGGGAAACCATACGAGTTCAATGGAACGCAAAAACAAATCATGATGCAAAAATGGGTCTGTCTTGCAATGGTAAACCACATTGAAGCTTGGTTTGAAACAAAACGGACTGAATATCCTTCAGTCTCTAGTGCAAGCGCAAGCGATATTATGGGAGATCCGTCTTTATACGTTGCTGGTGACAGAATCCGTCCGTATGAAAATAACTTGGGTGATGGGAACTGGCTGACACGCTTCTATTATCCCGACGCTGCAGTATCAAGTAATGTAAATACACCAGCACAGCCTATTCTTACAGATAAAGTTTGGTGGGATCAAAATTAACTTTTAAAACCAAGGAAATATGAAAAAGATATTTGCAAGCCTTTTTGTATTAAGCATCTTATTTTCAGGATGTAAAAAGGATATAACAACGGAGGACACCTCAATTATTACCTACTATGTAACGTTTAAACTGGAAGGTCAAACACTAATGAAAATCCCAAAAGGGGAAAGTTACGTTGAACCTGGCTTTAATGCAACGGAAGGTGAAAGTGATGTTACCGGAAGTGTCGTGGTTGATGGAACGGTGGATGCAAACAGCCCAGGACTCTATACAATTAATTATTCTGCTGAAAATTCTGATGGATACTCTTCAGATGTAACCAGAACAGTAATTGTATATGATCCAACAGCGCCTGAAACAGACTTCTCAGGTACTTATTCGACAAAAATTGTTCGGACTGAAGCTGATGGATCAAATCCTAGAGACTATTCTGGTGAAATAAATATAACTAAAATTGCTCAAGGCATCTTCTATGTTGATTGTCTATTGGGTTCAACTTACTCTATATTTTACGGTTATGGATCTGGTTATGCAATGACTGGATATATTGCATTGAATGCCGACAATTCACTGTCTTTACTTTCAAGCTATGTTGCTGGCTGGGGAGATGGCTTGACGGGATTCAAAAATGGTAAGTATGATCCAACAACTGAGTTACCATATTGGGAATCAATTTATGCAGGTAATGATACTTTTGCTGTTACAACAAGTAAATAACATTAAAATTGATATACGATGAAAAAAATCAATAAATACTTATTTATTCTTTCTGTAATTATTGGGTTTACAGCCTGCCAGAAAGATTATGAAGTTGGAGGTACTGCAACGGAGGCCTTGGCTGGAGATTGGTGGGTGGAAATGGGAGTCTCTGACGGAGCTGGTGGGTTCGATGGAGATAGCTATGGATATTATAATCTCAGCACATTCAATACTGCCTCGAACCAGGCAGACAGTATGTGGTTAACTGACAATGGAACATTCTGGAGTTATAAAGTAAAAGTGGCTGTTGATGTAAACAACCTTACTTTTTCTGTAGACAACGGAACTGATTTATTATATGATGATAATACAACCATCACAAACGGCAAAATCATTCCAGGAGGAGCAACATCTCCGTCAGGAGTAAAAACAGATGCCATTTACTTTGAAGTTGAATGGGCAAGTGATCCAGGTACAATTTACGTTGCTAAAGGATACCGTTACACCGGATGGCCTGAAGATGATCATTAATGAATAATTAACCCCTGAAGCTTATTCTTCTTCTAATTCAATTTCAGAAGATTAAACTATTTGGGTTATTCTTCCTTTGGGTTCTATAAAAAGAGACCGTTCCAAAACAATAATTGGGACGGTCTCTTCTTTTGATTTTTATAACAAGTACATTATATATTCAGCGGGTCAAAAAATTTAAATTGTACGGTAATCCCTTGCTGAAGTATAAATTGCGAACATGATTGTCTGAAGGATATGAGAACAAAAAAATTAAACTTTTGAAATCGCAGCATTAAATCTAAATCCGATCCCATGTAGATTCAGTATTTTTATGTTTTCATCGCTACTCAAATACTTACGTAGTCTCGAAATAAAAACATCGAGGCTTCGCCCCAAATAATAATCATCAGAACCCCATACTTGCTTCAAAATATCGGAGCGACTTAAGACCATATTAGGATTATCGCAGAAATATCGTAATAATTCAGCCTCCTTATATGTCAACGTCTTTCTTTCTCCATTCGAGTCTAAGATCAGACTGTCAAAATAAAAGTTAAAATGCCCGACCTTGTAATAATTCTGGTCAGCTGAGGATTCAGCCAGATTCAAACTTCGTTTCAGAAAAATACTGATTTTGAGCAAAAGCTCTTCCATACTAAACGGCTTTGTAATGTAATCATCGCCACCAATAGTAAGCCCGTTAATCCGATCTTCTGTCATCGAACGTGCCGTCAAAAAAATAATCGGCACATGGTCGTCAGTTAAACGTATTTCTTTCGCAAGAGTAAATCCATCCTTCTTTGGAAGCATAACGTCCAGTAAGCACATACTGAATTTCTCAGCATTAAAGATCTTTAATGCTGACTCTCCATCTTCCGCAGAAGTAACGATGTATCCGTTTTGCTCCAGATTATCTTTAATAATAAAGTTAAGCGTTTGATCGTCTTCAACCAGCAGAATTTTTTCGCCCGGATAGTTCATCATTTCGATTTCTTAATTTGAACAATAAAAGTACTTCCTTTCCGTGAATTTTCAGTCACATTTATTTTCCAACCATGTCTTTGAACAATTTTTTTCACATAATCCAATCCCAGACCGAATCCTTTCACATCGTGCACATTGCCGGTGGGTACTCTGTAAAACCGGTTAAATATCTTTTTTCGATTGACTTTGGAAATCCCGATTCCATTGTCATCAAAAGAAATCACATACTCATCTTTCAAATCATCAACTTTAATTACAATTTCGGGATCATTTGCACAGTACTTAATGGCATTGTCAAGAATATTAAAAATCAGATTAGAAAAATGAAGTTTGTCTGCATTAATAAAAGCATCCTCAACCGAAGATTCGAGTTTTACAGAGTACACCCGACCATTCTGACTGTTTTTGAATTCCTGAATTGAGTCAGTAATAAAAGTATTTAATTCTACCGGTTCGACGTTTAACTGCAACTTAGTTTTTTCGATTGTAGCCATTTGCAGTAGTCTCTCTACATGTGCAGAAAGTCGGTTGTTCTGTTGCCCAACAATTCGCACATATTCGGATAATCGCTCTGGTTGTTCGCAAATGCGCGGATTCGAAAGAACTTTTGAAGCCAATTCGATTGATGCAATTGGAGTCTTAAATTCGTGCGTCAGATTATTAATAAAATTTTTCTGAATCTCGCTAAGTTGCTTTTGTTTGATTATGACATAAAGCGCATAACCGAAAAATATTATAACAAAAAACAGAATTCCATTTAAAAAATACCAGGCCATCAGGCGGGAGTTATAAAACTGCGAACGATCCGGAAAATGAACTCCAAAATAATAAGTGTACTTCTCGCAAGTAGGTAAATTACATACTTTATTCTTTTTTTCTTCCTTCTTATTTATCTTATTATAATGCTTATCGAATAAAATTTCTTCAGCACTACAGCAAGCCGTATCCAAAGTTTTTACCGATTTCTGGCGGGATATAATGGAATCGCTATTGAGAATATTACCGTGCACCATTTTTTTTGAGTTGCAATCATAAATTGCATATTCAAAGGTCAGATTCAGATTGCGCTTCTTAAATTCAACTTCAAGAAAATGTTCCAGAATATTAGCATCAATTACATCATTTACATTTACCACATAATAATTGTTAGAGATCTGCTCAACCTGATAATCCTCGACTGATTTTGACGGATGCCCATATAGCTTCGCGTTATACTCGCTAATCTGACTTCCAACGCTTCGAAGTGCACTTGTAGTTAATTGATGAAACTGCTTTTCATTCTGATCATAGGAGTTTTTCAAAAAGAAAAACTGAATCAGCAAAATGCCAACCACCGAAAAAGTAGCCATTATAATAAAAAACCCAATCGAATTCCTTTTCATCAACAATTATTTGTAACTGATTTACAGTACGAAACTACTTAAAAAAAAACATCCGACTTATATATTAACATCTCATTAACAAAAGTTTATTGGCATTAACAGCAATTCAGTGAAAGGTTTTTTAGATTTGCATTTATTGTATAACAGCAATATTCAAAATTGAATCCTATCTTTACAGGTCAAATTCATAAATTACATTTTAAAATAGATACAGGTATGAAAAAAAGTATTACACTTCTGTTAGCAATCATCATTTGTTTCCCGATTGTAAACTTTGGTCAAAGTGCAAAATCTCGTATTGCATTTGAAAAATTACAACACAATTTCGGAACGTTTAAAGAAGAACTGGGACCACAAACAGTATCATTCAATTTTAAAAACAGTGGAGCAGTGCCTTTAATTTTAAACAATGTGCAGGCATCGTGCGGATGTACTACTCCTGAATGGACCAGAGAACCTGTTGCTCCAGGTGCAAAAGGAATTATAAAAGTTAGCTACGATCCAAGAAACAGACCAGGTGTTTTTAATAAAACCATCAGGGTAAGTTCAAATGCTGAAAATGCTGATGTTGTGCTGACTATCTTAGGCGAAGTTACACCACGGGCAAGAACCATTGAGGAAGATTACCCAAATGAAATTGGCCCGTTACGTGCCAAAACAAACCATATTGCATTTACCCCGATTAAGCAAAATCAGATAAAAAAAGATAGCGTGGAAATTGTTAACAACTCTGCGCAGGCAGTACAATTAAGTTTTAAAACTCCACCCCAGCATTTAACTGCTGTTATCAAACCCGCCAAGCTCGCTCCTAAGCAAAAAGGCTACATTGTTGTAACTTTTGATGCCACGAAATTTACAGCATATGGCTTTGTCATGAACAGGATTTATTTAAACATTGATGGTCAGGACGATTACCGCAATTCTATAGCTGTAAGTACGACAATGGAAGAAGATTTTTCAAAATTGTCACCGGACGAATTAAAGAATGCTCCAGTAGTTTCTTATGACTCTGAATCGTTTGATTTTGGAGATATCAAGCCAAATACTAAAAATGAACATACTTTCAATCTTAAAAATACAGGAAAGATGGATTTAGTTATCCGCGATGTAAAAAGTTCGTGTGGATGTACTGCCGTTTCTCCTTCAAAAAACATGATTGGTGCAGGTGAAAGTGTTCCTTTAAAAGTTGTATTCGATTCAACAGGAAAAAGCGGACGTCAAAACAAGACTATTACTGTAATTACAAACGATCCTAAAAATCCAACTACAATTTTGCGTATTTCAAGCAATATTGTGTCGCTGTAACCAAAAAAAATAAAAACGAAGCCGGTTCAACTTTATGAACCGGCTTTTTTATTTTAAATAATTTCAAAAGTTTCAATCTTTCTTTACCGATAATTCTTTGTTCATCATTACATTCGCATAAAATTACGAAACAAGATGACAGGAGATCAACAACACAAACATATAGAGAACAATAAGGAATATTTGGGATTGAATGTAAATCAAGGCATTGAACCATTACCCTCCGTAAATGAAGATTCGGTCAAACGATTCCTGAAAAATAAAAAAAACCGTTCATTAACTGTTCAACAATATGTTGACGGCATTTTAAATGGTGATATTACTATTTTAAGCCAGGCTGTAACATTGGTCGAAAGCTCAAAACCTCAACATCAGGAAATTGCTCAGGATATCATTGTTAAATGTTTGCCTTTTAGCGGAAATTCAGTCCGTATTGGAATTACCGGAGTCCCTGGAGTAGGTAAAAGTACTTTCATTGAAGCCATGGGTAAGCACATAACCTCACAAGGCAAAAAACTGGCGGTTCTGGCGATTGATCCCAGCAGCGAACGAACCAAAGGAAGCATCCTCGGAGATAAAACCCGAATGGAAGATTTGTCGATAGATCCGAATGCTTATATTCGTCCCTCCCCTTCTGCCGGCTCTCTGGGGGGTGTTGCCCGAAAGACCAGAGAGATTATAGTTTTATGTGAGGCTGCCGGATTTAACCATATTTTTATTGAAACTGTAGGAGTTGGGCAAAGTGAAACGGCTGTTCATTCAATGGTCGACTTTTTCCTTTTGTTAATGCTTGCCGGTGCCGGCGACGAATTGCAGGGAATTAAGCGCGGCATAATGGAAATGGCCGATGCAATTACAATAAACAAAGCTGACGGAAACAACATCGAAAAAGCAGGTCTGGCCCGCGTTCAGTACATGAATGCATTGCATTTATTTCCGGCAGCCGATTCGGGGTGGAAGCCAAAAGTACTCACCTGCTCCGCCTATATGAAAACCGGCATCAGCGAAATTTGGGATACTATAGATGAATATTTAGTCCATGTTAAAAATAACAGCTATTTTCAAC
Source organism: Prolixibacteraceae bacterium (assembly GCA_041736275.1). GTDB lineage: Bacteria > Bacteroidota > Bacteroidia > Bacteroidales > Prolixibacteraceae > Aquipluma. Next base: position 287 of record JBGSUC010000051.1, on the reverse strand, counting down.
ACCGCAGAAATGAACAAGCCAAGTTTTGGATGTACGAAACTATTAATGAACACCTCCGGAATAACTTTTACCAGAACGAACAAATTAAAGCACTGATGGAAGAATCGGAAAAGAAAGTTTTAAAAGAAGAAATCTCGTCGTTTGTTGCGGCAAAAAAATTACTCGAACTTTACGACCAGATCAGAAAAAAGATTTAACACACTTTAAATAATCCAATCATGAGAAATGTTATCGCAATTTTAGTACTTGCTCTGGCTGTGTTTTCCTGCCAAACTGCAAAAGATGAG
>JBGSUC010000066.1:0-29629 GCA_041736275.1 Prolixibacteraceae bacterium | reverse complement strand
AATTGGCCGTGGTTCGCCACTTCTGCCATTGAAGGTTAGTAAACAATCTTTATTTTTGGCCAGCATAGTACTCGATTTTGCAGCAACTGTTGGATTGAACCACAACCCAAGTTTCATATCGTAAGCATCCAGTTTTGCTTTCACCTGTTTTAGTTCATCCGGGAAACGGGTTTTGCTGGGTTGCCAGTCTCCGGTTTTCTCAAACCAACCGGCATCAATTACAAAAACTTCTATTCCCATCTTATGCGCTACTTCAATTTCCTGAAGCATTCGTTCCGTTGTCATATCTGCCAGATAAGGTTTTTTATACCAGTGTTTGTTTCGTTCCTGAAAGTTCCAGGTGTTATAGAAAATATAGGGTTTACGGCTTTCAGAATTAAGGTTCATAAATCGAAGTACAAATTCCCGGTAGTTTTCAGCCAGTTGATCCTCATTCCCTTCTATTGCTGCTACTTCGAACCAAACGGATTGATACGAATTTTCACGCGTAATTGGAAATCCGCTGGAATAATTTCCCTTGACAGCAGTTAAATTGATGGTTTTATCCGGAGAAAGGTTGTATTTTAAAAACATATCCGGCGCCTGCGAACCATGTTCATATGCAAGCAGAAAAGAGTTACGACCATCGCTGCCAACGACAATTGGTCCCATGAAACTGGTTTGGTCGTTAAAATTACGGGTATCCATTTCCCGTTCAGAAAGACAGAAACTATGCACCATTTCGTTAAATTCGGATAGCTTAACTTCCTTTATGTTTGAAATTTCCGGAACAGGTAACTTCAAATACTGAATATTATCAACTCCTCCGGATTTGGTTAATTTGTGGTTCCCTGATCCGATGAGTTCATACCGAAACCTGATAACCGGATTGTTATCAGGAATACGAAAAGTTATGCGTAAAAAAAGATCAGGATATGATTTGTAAGGAGCTTGGAGCACATACTCAACAACCCCGTTTTTTAAAACTACCGGCTCACCAATTTGTTGAATTTGTGAAAGATCACAATTCAGAATTTTGCCGTCAATCTCAAAAGTGGGGCCTGCAAAAGAAAATATCTTGCCTGTCTCAGGAACCTGATATTTCCATAACACATTCCCTGAATTCGTTATTTCAATGTTTAAATACGTTCCTTTTAGAAGTATATTTTCATTGCTTTTGGCGATAAAATTATTAGCAGAAAGGAAATTCGTCGACAATAAATATATCGATAAATAAAGGAGATGTTTCATAACTTTTTACTTAAGATTTGAGTTCAGTGAAATTATAAATCTTTTCATTCTTTAGTTATTAATCGAACACGTTTTCAACTTTAAATACCCAGGCAAATTCACAAGGATTATTTCCCGGGTTAAATACTGGTGGATTTATCGTAAGTTTTCCACCTGAATATTTCGAACTTACCGAAACATTGCTTCCCAGCAATGACACTTTTCCAGCTTTCTTTAAACCGGGTACAACAAGCTGTTTCTCAGGCCAGCGGGTGCAAATCACATACAGATCGGTTCCTTTTGAAGTATAAAAAACAGTCTGATTTTCAGTATTTGTAGGACGTGACTGCCAAACTTTTGTTCCGTAAATTGCTTCCCCGTTTATCTGAAGCCATTTGCCTATATCAAGCAGGCGTTGCTGCATGATTACAGGAATTAATCCATCAGCAGTTGGTCCAATGTTCAGGCACAAATTACCACCTTCAGAAACAATTTTAATGAGCATGTGCACCAATGCTTCTGATGACATATAATGACTCAAATCTTCAATCCGGTTGTAGCCAAACGAAGTTCCTATGCCACGAATTTCTTCCCATGGATGAGCCGACATGTCACCCGCTTTCTGGTCACCATGAACCTGTCCATATTCGGTACTGTAATACCCGCCGTGTTTGCTGCGCGTTTCACTTCCCCAACGGTCATTAACAACTACAGTTTCCTTTACTGAAGATTCATTGTAAAGCCATGATAGAAACTGCTCACTTTGCCACATGGAACTTGGATGATCCCATTCTCCATCGGGATAAATCAGTTCTGGCTCATAACGGGTAACCAAATCTTTTAACTGCGGAAGCATGCGTTCATTCACGTATTTTTCAGGATTGCTTTTATAAAGCGGATTGAACCATTCGTACAACGAATAGTAGAAACCCATGTGAAGTCCTTTGGCTTTAATAGCTTTTGAAAGATCGCCGCACAAATCGCGGTGTGGACCAATGTCCACCGAGTTCCAGTTCCAGCTTTGCTCACTGGGCCAAAGCGTAAAACCTTCGTGGTGTTTTGAAGTCAGAATCACATATTTGGCTCCGGCATTTTTAAAAACTTCAGCCCATTGGTCGGGTTGAAATTGTTCGGCTTTAAACATGGGCGCAAAATCCTGGTACTTGAATTTTTCGCCCCACACTTTGTTGTGATAATCAGTAAACAGTTTGTTTACGTCGCCCTGTTGCGGATTGGGATCTTTGCCCCCATTGATGCGTGGCCAATACCATTCGGCATACTTGGCGTAAACGCCGATATCGGCACTTGCCGGCGCCCAGGCCGGAACCGAATAAACGCCCCAGTGAATAAAGATTCCGAACTTTGCATCGGTGAACCATTGAGGAATAGGACGTTTGTCAAGTGATGCCCAGTTGGGTTGGTAGGTTTGGGCTTTTATTTGGTGAAATAAACCCGGTAGGAGGAATAAGCAAATTACAAAATATTTTTTCATAACTATTTATTATTAATCAGTTGTTAATTTCACTTTTACCAATCCCATATTCCCAAATCCATCGTGCCACAAAGGTTCTATTTTATTCGGATTGTTTCCATCAAAAGCAGTAAAAAAAATAGAGTAAATCCCATTCCCTTCGTCAATCAAACTCAATGGAGTACGGGTATTTTTTATCCATTCCGGAGCGTTTGGCAACAGGATTAACTGTTCCTTGCTCCAGTGTATGCCATCTTTCGACCATGCATAGGAGATCTCCTGCCGGGTAGCCCCATCATAAAGGTTAATGTATAGATTAGGTGCGACTCGTGTAACAATGGAGTTTTCGATAAACTCCGGATCCATCTGTACCGGATTCAAGTTATACTGCCGTTCCCAGTTGTCTGTTAAACTTCCTTCTGATTTTGCAAGCCCGGCATAAAAGATATTTTTAGCATTCGGATTCTGCAAAGCCTTGGCTTCAACATGATCCGGAACACTGTTTCCGCCATAAAATGCCCACCATTCATTTCCAACTCTGTAAGGATAAAAAGAAACAATTTCCCCGGGACCTTCCCACCAATCGGGTTTACCCATTAGATTAACCCATCCTCCTTCTTTAAAAGGACCGCCGATTCCTTCCATTCCTTCTACCTGCGAATCGTAACGGAATATTCGTCCGGTCATGTTAAACACATTGGTTGAATTGAGCTTTCTTTTATAGCCAACGTGAAAAACACTCCACACATTTCTTACAGAATCAAATACCGCATTTGGAGCCCAGGGGGACATCCGATTTGTAGTATCCTGCCAGTTCCGGTTGGTTTAAACAATTACGCCGTGTTTTTGAAACTTCAAACCATCGGCGCTTTTCCAAATGGCCAGACGAACTGCAGCCGTTTTCGGCTCATCAAATACTTCGGTTGTAAATAAATAATAAACACCATTGACTTTCCGGCAGGTCCCGCCTTCAAAACCAAATTTAATATCTTCTGTACCGGGATCCCCGGCCTTTATAACAGGATGAGGGATAAGCTGTACGAATTCGAGGCGAACCTCTGAGTAGGTTTTTACTGAAGGTTTTGGAGTACATCCAAAAATAGCTAACAGAGCAGCAAATAATAAAACGGATAATAATTTTCTCAAAACTTATTTAATTAGGTTTAAATCGCCATCAAGCTCTATTGTTTGACCTTTTTTGAGCTTATAACTTCTAAAATTTTTACGGTATTTAAGTTGACAATCATTGTCATTGAAAGCCTCAATTGTAACACTAACAAGAACATTATCCGCCCATTTCAAACTAACCTCAAAATTACCACGTGCTTTTAATCCGGATACTTCTCCATTCTTCCATGCAATTGGCAAAGCTGGGATCAAATCAAGATATCCGTTATGGCTTTGCAGTAGCATTTCAGCAACGACAGCAGTCGATCCAAAAGTTCCATCCAGTTGAGCGGCATTTCCAAAGAAGTTCGGGTTCATGCCATATTTCAACTGGTACTGATGGTGCTTGTAAGCCTCCTGTGCTTCGCCCAAGCGCAGCCACATCATACTGATCCACACACTTTGCCAACCTCCGAAGCTTTTACCATCGAGGTAGCTTCCATAACTTTTATATTTATTTTTTGCCTCATCAACAACTGCATTGGGGTTGCCAGCGAGTCTTCGCTCCAGTGTCTTGCGGGCCGCAGCAAACAATTCAGGTGTATTCACATTGATTTGAGATGATGGGAACAAGGCAAACAAATGCGAAATATGGCGGTGCCCGATTTCTATCTCCTTGTAATCTTCCACCCATTCCTGAATACAGCCGGTGGATGGGCTGATTTTTATAGGAGCCAGGTTTGCTATCGCTTTTACCAATTCATTCTGAAATGCAGCTTCGAAAGGCTTTTCCGGAGTACTTAAATCCTGAATGGCCTGTAAACAGTTGGTAAACAATGCGTGGATAATTTCCATGTCCATGGTTGCGCCATAAGTAAACTGATACTGGGCGCCGTCTGCCTTTTCAAAAGCGTTTTCCGGAGAATGGGATGGATTGGTGACCAGTTTCCCAGCATTAGGCAGACCGGCAGGAATGGGTTTCAGGAAATCAAGGTAAAACTCAGCAGCACCTTTCATTAAAGGGAAAGCTTCGTTTTTCAAAAATGTTTTATCGCCCGAAAACAGGTAATGATCGAACAGATGATGTGCAAGCCAGCCACTACCCATGGGCCACACGCCCACTACCCCATCGGCTGGAGCTGTGCGCCAAAACACATCAGAGAGATGGTGAACGACCCAACCGCGTGCATCGTACATAACTTTGGCGGTATGCTGACCATGTAAAGCCAATGAATCAATTAACGAATACAAGGGAAGTGTGCATTCCGGCAAATTGACAGCCTCGGCAGCCATGTAATTCATCTGCAGGTTAATGTTGGAATGGTAATCGGAACTCCAGGGTGGCCGCATACTTTGGTTCCAGATACCTTGCAGGTTTGCCGCAAGGTCGCCTTCGCGCGAAGAAGCAATTAACAGGTAACGGCCATACTGAAACAGCAATTCCGACAAATAAGGATCTTCATAATCGCTTTTAATAACTCTTTGCAAACGTTTATCCTGGGGTAATTCATAAGGATTTAATCCTGGTGAAAGATTTATTTTTACACGATTGTACAACGATTGATAATCGGCCAAATGTGATTGAAGCAATTTTTCGAAAGACAATTTTGAAGATTTCGCAATTGTTTTGGCACATGTAATATCCGGATCGTTGCCCTGATAACTTGTTGCCCCGGTAATCTGAAGCACCAATTCCGAAGCACCATTTACTGTCATAACACCATCCTGATCGATGGTAATTTTTCCTGATTTCGAAATTGCTTTCAGGTACGAAGCAAAGAGCATCCCAACAGGTTTCCCGGTTTGATCGTCGTTACAATTTACCCGTCCTTGCATGGCAATACAATCGGGAACTGTCAAAGACTTTGTTGTTTTGGCATCCTGCTCGCGCGTTAATTTTATTCGGAGATTTAGTCCTTCAGGCTTATCCGTAGTGAGTTTTACGGCAATGATGTTTGAAGGATGTGAAGCAAAAACTTCGCGTCGATACTTTATTCCATGTTGCACATATTGGGTAACCACAACAGCCGAGTCAAGGCTTAACCAACGACGATAGTTGCTGAATGTAGTATCAGAAGATGACTCAATTGGTTCAATAAAAAGATCACCCAACGATTGATAGGGTTTTATTCTCAAAGGCACGCCCATCATGGTTTTTGCCGCCAGCTGTTCCGCTGAATCATTTTTACCTTCAAACATTAAGCGTTGAACTTCAGGAAGGTTTTTGGCTGACAATGGATTGGCCGCATCGCGCGGATAACCGTCCCAAAGGCTTTCTTCATTGAGTTGAATCCTTTCCCTGAAAACACCTCCAAAAACCATAGCCCCCATCCGGCCATTGCCCACCGGAAGCGCTTCGAACCAACCTCTCTTCTCGAAATGAAACGAATTAGTAAACTCGAGTGCCTTGTAGCTAAACACTTTTGGCTGGTAGGCTGGTTGTTCAAACCATAGCACCATGGGTTTCTGCTGCGAAAATGCAGAAAAAAAGAAAATAAAAATAAAGAAGACTGTTGAATTTGACCTTTTAAGATATAAGTAATTGCTTTTTGGCATTGTAAATTAGTTTAATAAGTGATTTTATTATTAATTTCATCTAATACATTAGAAATCAGTCTTGGCGTAAACTTATAAGTGGGGTCTAAAGAATCGCTATTTTCTGACTAAAGCATTGATCCTTTTCACCCCACAAGACAGGTATTCAAAACTTGTTAATTTTTAATATTTTAATTTAATTCACTACCAACACCCCATCCTGGATTCTGCTTAGTTTTATTATACCATGGACCCATTAGATCCAATACCATTTTATCTTGTCGTGTCGCAGAAGCTAATTTATATTATTGAATCCAATAAAAACCTTCGAGGCGAGTATCGGGAATTGATAAAAAAGATGCAGGGTAATAATTATGCTACAAGTAACGATGTTTTTTTTCTTACAATTTAATGCCAAGATCTTCGGCTTCGAGAACTTGTTTTACGGCTTGGTGGGCATAAGAGTTTTGAGAATTTGAATAACCTACACTAATAAGAACCGTTTTCGTTCTATTACTTTTCTCCCCTATCATTTTCCATGAAGTAGCAAAACCACCAACTACCAGTAATGGCTGATGATAAGTTTCTATTCCTTTTTTACTTTCGTGCATGGGTTGGGGGTTATTTACATATTCGCCTTTTAACCATGGACTATACATGTTGGGTTTCTTATCCCAAAGCAAGCGCGGTGATTTTGCCTCCTCAGGTACCCATTCCAAATTCACTCTTTCGTTTTCTGTTTCTGAAATTTCTACAACAATTACATCGGGATTGCTTGCCACAAATGAACGCCAACTAATCGTCCCCATATCTGAAACTATTAGGCCCTTTGCCTCGGCATTCCATAAATCAAGCTCCATGGTTGAGTTTAAAATAGTGCCACGGCATTTAAGTAAAAACTTACCAATCGGTAAACGTGCCTTACCCCATTCCACATCTATATCGTCCCGATTATCAGTCACCTCGCTATTTCCAATATCCCAACGAAGTGCAGTGTCATTTTCTTTATAGATCATTGCACCAAGCTGGCCATTTCCGAGAAAAGCGCCACTATACCAATCAGTAGATAAGCTATCCCATTTCAAATTATGGCGAGCCAGAAATTCGGTCCAATTTAATTTACGCACAATCTGTGCTTTAGCTAAATCATGGGTAAAAGCAAATACTAAAGTCAGCATTGTAATTACTTTAATTATTCTCATGTCTATATTCTCAATAAAATAATACCTGTTGAATTGAGCTTGTTTCTATAATTTATATGAAAACGACTTATTTTGCTAGTCCTCTAAGATCTGAATCCACGATAATTTTTCCATTTTCTGGAACTACTTTGGCCGAGAACTCATCGAAGTATTCGATATTGGAGGAGGTTTTCAACATGATTTGCTTGTCGTCTACACTGTTTTTTACCAAAACCATTTCGCCTTTGTGATTGAATACGCAGCTTACGATGTTGATCTTGGTTTTCTGGTAATCCGTCATCGCTTTATTGCCGTGAAAATTGATGCCTCCTGACCTAAAACTCGAATTGGTGATGGTCACCACATCCATCGGCGTATTTACCGACAGAAAATCTTTCGGTTGATCATGTAATACCCGGATATTATCGAACAACAACTGCTCCTGTTTGGGCACAACAGCTTCGGGATAATATGATCTGCTGTAATTGTCGTTATCGAAGTGTACGGAAAACGCGATCCTGGGTTTTTCCAGAAAAATATCACGGAAAACTACATTGCGAACTCCGGCGGTGTAAGTCACATCGGTTTGAACAACCCCCCAGTTGATACCATCCAAAATCTGGCTGCCGCTTTGGTGGGTTGGACGCGTATTCGAAATGTATTTGGTGCCGTCGGGTTTGGCCTGAACACGGTAAATCCGTCCGTTAGAAACTACCGCATCCGATTGCTGCACCTCCATTCCGGGTTTCCAGTCGATCCAGGCTCCGGCCAGAATCCGGCAGAAGTAGCCAGTTGTGTTTTCCTGATTCAGGTCGTGACAATTCTCAACCACACCATCTTCAATCCATCCCAATTCCGGATTTGAAGTGGCGTAATCGTGGGCATTCAGCGCAATGGCATCGTCAAAAGTCTGGAACACCCCGTTACTGATCGTAAAACGTTTGCCACGCCCAAGGTGTACTCCGTCCTTATCGCCTTTGATGACAACATCATTAATGATCAAATCTTCGAAGGTGCAAACATGAATACCAAATTGCATTTTCGAAAGGTCCATACAGCGGAAACGTTCGATCTTCAAATCTTTCACATAAAAAAAAGCAATCTGTCCGCGCAGGCCGTACACTTCGGTAAAATTCTTATCCATCCCATTGACCATTACATGCAACCCTTCAACTACAATGTTGTGATCGTATGTTTTAGTCAATGCGCCTTTATTGAGCAAAACATGGGTAAACGGACCTTTTTCGTCCACCTTTTTCAAGTAGATATTGTTCCCGAAAATCAGCGAGGTGTTGCTGCCAATATAAACAGTCCCGGCCATTTTGTAAGTGCCTGTCCGACTTACAACGATCGTTCCAGCCTGATCTACGGCCAACTGTAAAGCTTTTGCATTTTCAATTCCTGATGCTTCAGGTGAAAAACCGAAATTGGCTGCATTGGTAAAATCCTTACTGTAGGCGATACATTGTTGTAATTTTTTTCTGCCCTGGGCAAACAAAGAAATACTTGTAAGAAAAAAAAATGAACCTATTAAAATAATAAATGACTTATTCATGGGATGGTTAATTGGTGCTTGCTTGCTTCGATGAGTTCATAACGAAAACGGACAACCGGATTGTCTTCAGGAATGATAAAAGTGATTTGCAAAAACAATTTATTTTAAGCATTGTAAAAAAAGTTTAATATGAAATTACTACTCCTGAATACACTGTAAATATTGGAACTTTTACAATAATCCTCTTCTCTTTTCTTTCAAATTTCAACTTTTTGCCTTCAGGAATTTGTATAACTGATTTTACTTTTTCCGGTACATCAACTTCGATTTCCACATTGGGAACCGGTAAAAAATCTTCAACAACCATTACATCGCCTCTTGATATGGGGCAGCATAAAGTAAATGAGCAACATACCTGTTTTTTGATTCCTGTTTTAGAAAACTTACCCGACCGCAACTTGGAAGGTTATTCACTTTTAACATTGGGGAAGTATAGAGCAAATCAATGGCATTTTTGACTAGTTCGCGATGCAACTTCAACGCATTTACGTAGGTGTTAAAATACATTCCTACATCTTCACCCTTGTCATTTTTGGTATCCACTCGTCCCCGCAATGCAATACATGATGGAAACTCATTTACTTTAGCGGCAAAAGCGTCTATTTCGCGCATGAGCCGGAAACGCAGGTTCAGCCCTTTGGGTTTATCACAGCTAATTTTAACTACAATAATATTTGCCGGATGAGATGCAAATACCTCTCTACGGTATTTAATACCATGTTTTGTATATTGTGTAACGTTTAATGCCGAATCAAGACTAAGTCTGCGGATGTAACCGGTGTACAAAGAATCTTCTGGACTATTAAGATTTTCGATAAATAAATCTCCAAGCGACTGGTATGGGTTAATTCGGAGGGGTATTCCCATTAATTTTTTAGACCCAATCAATTCTGCCGAATCTATTTTACCTTCAAACATTAATCTTTGTACTTCAGACAATCCATTTCCTTGCAAAGGGTTGATTGTTTCCCTTTGATATCCATCCCACAGGCTTTCTTCGTTAAGCTGTATCCTTTCGTGGTTTACGCCTCCAAACACCATGGCACCCAACCGTCCATTGCCCACAGGAAGTGCTTCGAACCACCCTTTCTTTTCGAAATGGAATGAATTTGTAAATTCCTGTGCATCGTAACTAAATACTTTGGGCTGGTAAGCAGGTTTGTCAAACCACATTACCATTGACTTTTGCTGAATTGATTGCGCGAACAAGCTGCTATTTATTGAGATCATCAGAGTCAGACTGTATAGAAATGCAATATTTTTCATTTAATAGCTTAAGACATTATATGATAATTAAACACTTGACTTTAACCAGCCTTGAATCGTATTATTTTGCATTGTACAAATAATTCAGGTTAGCTGCAAAGTGAGTTAAAAATGGCAGACATTTTTATTGTCTGCCATTTAATTAATTCTTTATTATATGATTAGATCAACTAATAGCCTGGATTCTGCTCGAGTTTTGCACCACCATTTAAGTCGATTGCGGCTTGGGGTATTGGCCACAAATTATTTTTTGGCTGAATTGTTGTACTCGGGGTAGAAGGAACAACCGACCCATCACCTTTGAGGATCATGCTGTAGTTCTTAACCCTATCATACAGTAAGCCCAAACGCATAAGTGTACATGTTCTGAATTCTTCAGTAACCAGCTCCCTGGCCCGTTCATCCAAAATGTAATCAATAGTTACATCGGCTGAATTTACAGGAATCGCGTTGGCACGAGCCCTCACGACATTAATATCAGCAGCAGCGTTTGCTTTATCATTTTTACCCAAATAGGCTTCGGCCCTGAGAAGATAGGTTTCGGCCAGGCGCATAGCATAAATATCTCTATAAATCCTACCGGTATTTAGAATACCATCGGGATGATCAAAGGGCGTGGTAACTTTCATCAAAAAAGGCTGATAATACCGAAGTTCCTGTGAAGCAAGAACTTCCTTTGTTGCCAGTTTCCCAAAATAGGCCGATGTCGGATCATTGTAATAGTATTCTCTTTTAATATTATAAGTTGAATTCCTCATATCATTCCAATCTGATTGCCAGATGGTTTGCTGCAAATAGTTTGTCAGCAGACACCATCCAACTGGTCGTCCCATTTCATCAGAAAGTACAAATCCATTTTTCCCGTCCGGATCTTTAATTGAATGATACCTTGCACCCCATGCCCTTTCTGAATGGTAGCCATTATTATCTTTATCACCTCCTCCAGGTGTTTTATACTCCACCTGAATAACCCAGATAGCTTCTTTATTGCCGGAAGTTCTGTTTTGGTTGCCTCGCTGGAACAAGTCCCAGAAAACATCACCATTCACACTTGTCCTTCTACCAAAACGTTGTGTCATCAATTTGAAGTTCGGGTTGTTGATCACCAAAGATGCTGCATCAATGGCACCTTGCCAGTCTTTTAGACAAATATTGATTTCAGAAAGCAAGTGATTGGCTGCTGCTTTGGAAATCCTGCCCGAAGCTTTTTCCGTTTCTGGAAGGTTGGTCGCTGCAAATTCCAGATCTTCTTTGGCAAAATGATACACTTCGTCTCGGGTACTGCTTACAAAATCGATCTTGGGGCTTGTAATTTCTTCTTCGATAATGGGTACACCCCCAAACAAGTTGCCCAATAACCTATAAGCCCATGCGCGAAAGAAACGCGCTTCTGCCACAATCTGCGCCTTTTCAGTTTCAGTTTTCCATTTTGCTTTATCCGATTCAGCGCGACTAATGATGGTGTTCGCATTTTTGATCAACTTATAAGCCCTGTTCCATTGTTCGTTGGCATAAACATCAGTTGGAGACAAAGCGGAATAATCCATACGAGCACCACTTGTAAAGTTCTCTCCATAATTCGCGAAATCAGTACCTAATCCAGGTAATACAAAGTAATTCGGGCCATCTCCTTCCATCCAGAAGTCCCTTGCATTGGAATGCAGCGTTGTTATGGCAGTTTCAAAACCTGCCAAATCGGTGTATGCATTTTCAGGGCTTAAAAAATCCTTGGGTACTTCGTCCAGAAATGCTTCATCACACGAGGAAACAATGAATGACAATCCAAGAAGCAACACTGATTTTCCTAACAGAATAGTTATTTTATTTTTCATGATCATCAGTTTAAAAATTAATATTAAATCCGGCTACAAACGAACGCATTAAAGGGTATCCTCCGCCTATAGTAGTTCCAGCCTCGGGATCCCAACCAGTAAAGTTGGTCCAGGTGTATAGGTTTTTACCGCTTATATAAACCTTTAAAGCATTCATTCCCAATTTCTCTAAAATGCCCTTATTGAAATTGTATGCAAGTGTAACATCCTGCAACCTAATAAAACTGCGGTTTTCATATACACCATGTTCATACTTCGGGGCATAATCCAGTCTTGGATACTTATTACTCGGATTAGTTGGTGTCCAATAATTAACATCTGCAATATTAACCCTACCCGCAGCTCCGGTAAAATATTTATTGGGGATATAATACGATGTATTATTAATGCTATAGTAGTTATCTTTTCCACCTCCCTGGATAGAATTGATCATAAAGGCTACAGAAAAATCGTTATATCTCAACTCGTTAAATATACCAAACCGGTAATTGGGAACTGTATAACCTATAACAGATCGGTCGTTGGGCGAAATCCCATCTACACCATCAATTTCCTTCTGGCGATAATATCCTGGTTTCCAGCCAGCTGGAATATTGGTGTCAGTTGTTTGATAAATACCATCGAGGGTGTAATCATAGATTGCACCAATGGGTTTTCCAATGAACCAGCTATTGCCCAGATCATCGTCCTCCTTCCCGTCCTTGTTGGTATCTTGACCATACAAACTGTTAATTTTATTGCGGTTCAGTGAGAAATAAAATTTAGATTCCCATTTAAAACTGGGTGTTGAAATATTGCTTGTGTTTAAGTTAAATTCTACACCTTTATTTTCGATTTCTCCAAGGTTAGTCCAAACATTGCCGTAGCCGGTCATCGGAGGCAAGCTTCGTCTAACCAACAGGTCGTTTGTCGCTCCCTTGTATACGTCAATATCACCTGAAATCCTGTTTTCAAGTATTCCAAAGTTTAACCCTAGGTTCAGTGATTTTGTTTTTTCCCAAGTCAATGATGTATTGGACAAACTGTTCGGGTAAATCCCGACTGAGGTACCGCCTCCGTCACCATAGACATATTTAAGCATAGACATTTGCGATAAACTCCCATACGATCCCAAAGCCTGGTTCCCGTTTATTCCATATGACATACGTAATTTTAAATAACTAAGCCATTTCTGTGTCTTTGCAAAATTTTCTTCGGAAATCACCCATCCGACCGAAACTGAAGGAAAATTGGCAAATTTATTCCCTTGGGAGAAACCAGAGAATCCATCACGACGGAATGTCGCAGTTAAAAGATATTTAAGGTTGTAATTATAATTTGCCCTAGCCATAAATGCCTCACTGCTGTTGTCCCAGGCACCGGAGTTGCCTGTTTGTGTTGTCCCCAGTTCCAGCGCATTCCATCCAAGGACTGAGGTCGAAAATGATTTTGAATTAAAATTCGAGGATTCACCATTTGATCCTTCACGGCTATACAAGACCGTTGCATCAACCGTATGTTTATTGAATTTTTGTGAATACGACAAAATATTGTTGATTGCCCAGTTTCGCATCTCATTGTTTGCTTTTATGGCTGAACCAAAAGGAGCATTATACCCGTCATAAGTATCAGTACCAAAAAACTGATTGTGTTTATAAAACTGCAGCCCATTATTATAATCAAAATGAAACTTTAATCCCTTAACCTGGGGTATTTTAATATCAGCATATAAAATATTAAAAAAATTGTCCTGTATTTCTGCATCTTGTGCCTTTGCAAACGAGAGAGGATTCACTGTAATCTGATCGGTATGCGGGTACATATTTATCTCACCGGTTTCTTTATTGGCATACAATGTTGACAGCGGACTGGCGTATGTGGCAAACCGGCCAAAGTCAACTGCAGCACCTGAATAGTCTCTATAACTATAGAAAGTGTTCATTCCAATGGTTAGCCAATTGGTTATATCATTCGAAAAATTAGCCCTGAGGGTTGTTCTGGTAAAACCATCTCCTAAAACAATACCTTCCTGATCTGTATATGAACCAGATAAATAATAATTAGTTTTATTGGTCTTGCCTGAAACACTTAAGTCATATTGACTGATCGGTGCAGTTTGTGTCAACAGATCAAACCAGTCGGTATAGGTTTTGTTCCGGTAATTTTCAATTTCCAATGGTTGGAGATATGATTCTATTTTCGCAGGATCAGCTTCCTGTCCAATGGCAGTTCTCCAATCAAGCGTTTTTTGAACATATTTATCACCACCTGCCATTTGAACTTTGTGAGCCATTTGCTGTACACCATGATAAGTGTTAAAACTAAAAACCGGCTTTTCAGAAGTACCTCTTTTAGTTGTAATGATGATTACCCCATTCGCTGATCTTGATCCGTAAACCGCTGCTGAACTGGCATCCTTTAACACATCAACCCGATCAATGTCATTAGTACTTAAGTCTGAAATGCTTCCGCTAAAAATGACCCCATCAACAACAATTAATGGCGACTGTCCTGCTGAAAGGGAAGTATATCCACGAATCAACAGTGAAGGATCTTCTCCTGCTCTCGTAACTGCACCAATATTTAAACCGGGGACGGAGCCTTGCAAAGCTTGCATAACATTGGTGTTGGCATTCAAATTCGCGTCTTTCATTTTTACTGATGCCACAGCTCCTGTAAGATCGCTCTTTTTTGCAGTTCCATAACCAATGGCAACAACCTCATCTATACCAATTGTTTCATCGGCAAGAGTAACATTAATAGATGTTTTACCCGAAACCATAATTTCCTGTGATTTCATTCCCACAAACGAGAAAAGCAATGTCGCATTTGCAGGAAGATCGGAGATGGAAAAAGCTCCATTGGCATCTGTTATGGAACCAATTGTAGTACCTTTTACAACTACAGATACACCAGGTAAAGAAGCGCCAGATGAGTCGGTAACTTTTCCGGAGACTGATTTTTGCTGCTGGGTAGTTTCTGATAAAAACGATGGAGCAAGTATAATTTTCCGGTCAACGATTGTATAAACCACATCGGTTTCTGCAAATAATTGATCAAGTATTTCATCAATTTTCTCATTCTTTACTGACATATTTACAATTCTGTCGGTATTAATAAGTTTTTCGTTAAAAAGAAAATAAAACTCTGTCTTATTTTCAATCTCATCAAGAACATCTACCAGTCTTGTTTTGGAAAAATCAAGCGAAAGCCTGGTTTTTTGAGAATATGCATCGTTTGCGAAGGTTTGAAGGATTGAAGCGAGTAGTAAAAATACAGTAATTCGCATAATTCTGAATGTTTTCATTAAACAATGGAAATCACATTCATAAAAAAATCTATTTTTTTTCATAAATTTGAACTATTAATTATTAAAAAGATTTGAAAAAGTTTTTTTGAAGGAAATCGTTGGAGCGATTTCCTTTTTTTGTTTCGTTAAGGTCCGTTACATAGTTTCATTTTATTTAAGTTTTAGTTTAAATCGAATCTTTAATTATTTTTTGTAGAGAAGTACTTTTTGTTTTTGCCATGTTCCATCGGGAAACATTTTTCTGTCTGTAATCCGGTAACGGATAGGCGAAGTCATACTTAGGTATCGGAAAACTTCTTCCAGCGAATCGTCCTGAAAAGTTCCCCTGATAACATATTTCTCCAATTCCTTATCGATCAATTCAACATCTACATTATACCAGCGTTCTATCCTTCGGGCAACTTCACCCATTGGATCGCCCCGAAAAACCAATTTGCCATCTTTCCATGCAGCATATTTTGCAGCTTCGGTTTTATTAATGTTTATTGCACCTTCGCTAAAAACCAATCGTTCATCCGGCTTCATCTCAACAGCCGATGATTGTCCTGATACAGAAAATTCAACTTTCCCTTCTTCAAGAACAACTTCAATGTATTTATCCTCGGGATAAGCGTTAAGGTTAAATTTTGTACCTAACACTTTCACTTTTGAATTTCCCGCAGTTATTTCAAAAGGATGATCGGCATCGTGGGCAACATCGAACCAGGCTTCGCCCAGTAAAGCAATGTGCCTGTTACGATTAAAAGGAATTTGATATTCCAAAGAAGAACCACTGTTTAGCCAACCTTGAGTGCCATCGGGCAGGGTAAAACTGATGCGTGACCCCATCGGTGCAAAAAGTGTTGAACTTACCGGTGCTTCAACCACAATGGCTTCCTGCTGCTTTTGTTCTGCAAACCAAATACCGCCTGCAATCACAATTGGAATTAATAAAATAGCAGCAACGGCCGAGTACCATTGGTAAATCCTCTTAACAACCCGGTCTTTTTTGTGGCTTTCATTTTTATGAATAATGTGGTGGATACGGTCGAGCAAATAAGAAAGATTGTGGTTTTCGTCCGGATTTTTTTTTAGGTATTCATCAAAATCATTCTGAATGTGTTGTTTGAATTCTACGGATTCCTCATTTTCTGAGAAAAAGGAGTGGACGTATTTTTCTTCCTCTGCATTGGACAAACCTTTGCTGAAGCGGTCCAATTTTTCTATATCGGTTTTATTGATCATTCTTCTTTTTTGAAAATCCTCCTCTATTTCAAGGAGGATTTTTTTAAACTAATTAAACTAAACTATCTCTATGAAAAAAAACTTTTATTGCCTCTTTATAAGTAATAGTAACTGAAGAGTTAAATCTCACTAAAAAAATGAACTTTTTTACAAATTTTTTAATGAAGAAAAATAACTGGCTTATTATTAAGCTATTAAACTATGTTTGATTATTGTAGGAAAATAGAAAAGAATAGTAAAAGTGAGAAGTTTTTACTTGATATGTTTTTACGTAAGAATTTCAAAGCCGCTGAAATCTGGTTGTCGATCGTTCCGGGAGCCAGGTTCATTTCATCTGCAATTTCTTTGGTGCTTTTTCCTTCCTTGCGGCTTTTTATGAAAATCTTCCTTTGTTTTTCCGGTAATTGTTCAATGAGTTTGTCCACCAGTTCAAGTGTGGCTTTATATTCAAACTGTTCTTCCAAGTTGAATGAAGATTTTATTGATGAGCCGCTTTCCTCCAGAAACTTTTCATGGATTTTCTTTTTCCGGAAGATTTGGCATATGTCGTGATAAGCAATTGTAAAAAGATATGATTTAAGTGAAGTTTCTTTTTTTAAGTTTTCGCGGTTTTCCCATACCTTCAGAAAGACATCCTGAACAAGGCCCTCAGTATCTTCTTTTGATTTTAAGTATTTTAAGGCAAATCCGAACAAGCGATCTCCATACTTTTTAAAGATTTGGTCGAATGCATCAAGATCTCCCTTTTGAAGCTTTTCAACCAATTCAGAGTCGGATAGATTTTCGGTTATTGCCATTTAGAATTTAATTCTTATAAAATTATACATTATCTATAATGATTTAAGAAAACTTAAAGTGTTAAACTTCGATTTCCTATCACAACAGAAACACAAACTACAGTATAGCATATTGCTAATTTAAGGTTTAAGATCACTACTATCCGAAACTTTAAAAAATAAAAGTGCCTGAGAATCTCATATTTTTGTAGTCGACAAAAACACACAAGAATAATGAAATTACACAGGCGAAGCAAAAATAACAAAAAACCAATACTCCGTTAGATTTTAGATTTACTCCCAGCGTATATACTTCGCAAATCAGTCAGTAAATTTCAAACAGACAAAGGGTGTCATAAATATAAGACCTACGACCAATTAGTGGCATTAAGTTTCGGACAGCTTGAAAAGTGTTATACACTTTCAGGGCAAACGCATCTAAAAAAAATACTTTTAAGTGTCTGAATATCAATAATAAAGCTTGTTTTTGTCGTTAAAAAAATGTATATCTATCTGATAATCAAATAGATAATAATGATTCGCGAAAATAATTTTTTTGCGTATTTTTCAGAAATGAAAGATCCTCGTATTGATAGAACCAAACGTCATCATTTCGATGACATAGTGTTTATCGCTATCGCTTCCGTGCTCAGCGGAGGTGATTCATGGAAAGATATGGAAGAGTATGGAGTCATTAAAAAAGAATGGTTGAGTAGCTTCTTAGAGCTCCCCAACGGCATCCCTTCCCATGACACCTTCAATCGGTTTTTCTCAGCATTGGATGCAAATGTATTTGAAACCTGCTTTTTATCATGGGTAAAATCAATTCATCAGAGAACTCATGGTGAGGTTGTAAGCATTGATGGAAAAACAATGCGAGGCTCCAGAAATCAAGGATGCATCAATCCGTTCACAAATTAACCATGCAACAGTTTCAGCTTCAAATTCTTTTTCATTTAGATACAGATTACGCAATTCCCAACAACTTAGATTAACCGGAGATAAATGCTAACAAAAGAAATGCCCCAGTTCATGAATCAACGCAGCAAATACTTCTTCTTTTGTGCTTTTATTATTGATTGAAATGAGGTAGCACTCTGGTAATAATACTTTATCTATCTCTTTCTTGTAGTTAACTTGTGTTTCAGAATCGGTCAGCTAAATTCCTGTTCCTTTTTCCGATTAATGCATAAAACTTATGAATTCATTAAGCCTTGTTTTCCTAATGCTATCAAGTTCATGCAATTCTGTTTGTTCCGTTTGGTCAGATCGTCTTCCCAAATCAGCATATCGGGCAACGAAACTGCAAAATAATCGAGTTTAAACTCGTCGTTCAGATGTGCTGTTCCAAAGCCGATCAGTTTTTTAAAACGTGTTGAAGCCTCCTCTTTTTTACCTAGTTTAATCAAGGCCAGTCCTTGATAATAAATGGTCTCAGGCTTTTGGTCATTGTAAAAATTGGCAGACGATGGTTCATCCAGACCAGTTGCAGCCTTTTTCCAGAACTCCTTCCCAATCATTGGATTATTCAGTTCTTCATAAGCATTTCCAAGCCAATAAAAAATTTCGTTTTCATGGGCACCAGTCAGCTTTCCTTCGCCTAAATTCTGAGGATAGATTTGAGCTTTATTCAGAAAATCAATGGCCTTTTCATAGTCTTTATCTTGAATAGCATGTTTGGCCATTTCAGTCAGGCTATAGATATATTGTCCGGTCACTTTTCCTTCTCCACCTTCCCATGGATGAAATTTTCGAGTTATAATCAGATCAAAGGCTTTTTCATATTGGCCTATAGCATTGCACAATGTAACGTATTCAAGATATAAATCATCCCGATCATTAATAAGGTCAAAATATTTCTCCAACTTCATCATTCGAATTTCAGGAGCAAAATTCAAACGCTTGTATAATTGATCAAGCTCCATTAGGATGCGCGAATCAGTCTCGTCCAAGGCGAAAGCCTTTTCGAGTTCGGCCAATGCTTTTCCCGGTTCATTTTGCTTGTTAAAGTATGCTAGTGCCAAATTACGATGCACCGTCGGGAAGCCGTCGTCAATACCTACCGACAATTCCCAATTCGTCGTTGCTTCATCGTATTGACGGGCATTGTACCAGAAATTACCCAGATAATATGGAGCTTTGGCATCCATTGGATTTTGTAATTTTGCCCAGTCAAGAACCACCACAGCTTCTGACTGATTCGGGAAACAATAATCCGGACAAGCATTTCCTGCTTTCCGGAGTGTTTCCGCTGAAGCCGTTTGATCCCCTTTCTGAAATTCAAACCAGGCTTTGAAATACCAGGCCATCGGAAAAACAGGACAATCTTTCTGTTCATCAATTCCGAAACTGATTAACTCAATTGCTTCATTAAACAATCCGGCAAAAGCAAAATCGAGGGCGAATTCGCTGTAAGTGTGGATATTTCCGCGAATGAGCTGTTTTAAAGCTGACAGGGCTTCGACGCTGTCGGGTCTAAGAAGGCATTTTTCAAATAAAACCCCAAAATTAAACTTATCCAGTTTTAACGATTCTTCGATCAACAGCTCCGCTTCAGCCGACTTATCCAATTTTCGGAGAATGCTTACTTTTAGTTGGCGGGCTTTGGGATTGTGCCAGTTGCGAATGATTGAGCGATCGATTAATTCGAGCGCTTCGTCCCAGTTTCGCTTTTTGGCTGCAAGGCGGGCAAGCTGAAAGTAGCCACTATCCATAAGTGCAGCGTTCCAAACCGATTTGTAAAAAGCATCAAAAGCCTTGTCATCTTTACCTTGATAAACGAGGGAAAGGCCCAGGTTAAAATAAGGTTCACCATCGATCGGATTCGGGTTTCGCTGAGTCAGTGTTTCGATAGCTGTTCTGAAATAAGTTTCAGCTTTGGCAAACTGTCCACGACGCAAATTCCATAAACCCATTGCATTGTTGCATCTACTGTCGTTCTGATCGCGGCGTAGCGCTTCGAGGTAATAATCGCGTGGATCGTAAGTCGCATGACGGTACTGCTCCAGATGCAATCCGGTCAGGTACAATTGTTCAATACTGTCAATTTCTGCCGGAAGTTTGGCTGCTTTGGCTGCCTCCGGAATTGTTTTTTTCTCATCCGGTTCAGGTTTCCAGTCAACCAGGATTTTCCCATCAGAAGTCAGAATGGAAATAGAAAAGCCTCCCCCACCCCCCTCCACAAGAGGGGGCTTTTGGTCTCCGCATTCCGCCAGGTTTTCATTCGCAATAGTTTTATCCAGAAAAATGGTTTTTTCATAAGATGTAGCCGGATGAAAATCGAACGAGTCTTCGAGAAGAATTTCACTTCCACTTTTCAGAATAACCGTTGAATTTGGATAAACTCCTGTAGAATAAGCCTTAATAATTGCTTTTCCATCTTCAAATTCAAGGTTGACCATCGCCTCTTTGGTCGCGTTTTTCACAATACCCAAATCGCGGTAAGGCATAAAATACTGATTGAATGTTTTTTCTTCGCCGGGCATAATCCACGAAAAATCAGGCTGGTTATCGGTGTAAACGCCACACATCAGTTCAATGTAGGGACCATCTTCGTCAGTCAGGTTGCGGTCCCAGGCACGGCCAAAATCGCCATGTCCCCAGGTCCACTGCTTTTTACCGGGCGACACATGATGGTTGGCCACATGCAGTAAACCTCCTTTGCTGTCGTTTTCGTAACCACCCACAAAATTGTATTTCGAGTTGACAGCCATGTATGAAGTCGGAACCGGAATATTTTTGTACCGCGAAATGTCGGTTCCGGGCGAATAATCGACCTTGTAGTAAGTTCCTTTAGCAATTGGAAATTCCGAGACATCACGTTTCCCATGATCAAAAACAGCATTCACATCCGGAGGAAAAACCGACTGGTAATCATCGTTTACCTTAACCGCCGGATTGGCCCACCACAAAAAAGTTTGCGGGAGATCAGTCCGGTTAAAAAGCTTTATCTTGATTTCGAGATACGCTTTATCTGGATGCAAAGTGAACCCAGCCATTCCCCGGGTGCGGAACATTCGCTCTACCTCGCTGCACCAAACGGTCACGCTGCCATCCTTGTTTTTTTCAATGCAATGATCAACTGAATCGTAAGTGGATGGACGGTGATGCTGGGGCCAGTTAAACTCGAGTCCTCCTGAAATCCAGGGGCCGGTCAGTCCGACCAATGCAGGCTTGATCACCTGATTGTAATAGATAAAATGGCGCTGTTTGGTTTTGTCATAAGCCATCTGAACCCGACCACCCAACTCCGGCAGAATCATGATTTTCAGGTATTTGTTTTCCAGAAAAACAGCATTCCATTCTTTATCCACCTTTTCATCCAGAATTTTCTCAATCACCGGATGCGGATAAACCACGCCACTGCTTCCCTGGTAGACCCGTTTTTCGAGAAACATCGGATTTTTCTCTGGCTTCCCGATTCCGTAGGTCGGGATGATCACTTTTTCGTACCAGGCTGAAGCCTCCCCCGCCCCCTCCGAAGGAGAGGCGTTTGGGGTATCGCTAATTAATTTTGTCATTGTCTTTATTATAAAGCCTCCCACAGCCCCTCCCCAAAAGGGGTGAAAGAAATTGGTTTCATTTATTTTTTTCTTAGTCTCAGAATTCATCCGGACCTTCATTGCCCTACTCCCTTCCCTTTTGGGGAAGAAAGTAGGGATGGAGCTAGAGTTTTTTTAGGTTTTCAGCTTCTATTTCCACCTCAGGATTAAATTTTCCTCCTGCCATGTACTTCTTCAAACTGAAAAGCAATTGCTGTGCTTCGGGACGCGTTGCCAGATCTGTTGTCAGGTCGATTCCTGAAATCAGGATTTTACCCTTGCCAACCTGGGCTTCGAAAATCAGGGCCAGCGGACGGTTGGTCACCCAATCATCGATCACCCGAACAATTGGGTTAATTTCAGCGGGGAATGTGGTGAGGTTGATTGCTCCGGAATGACTCATGGCATCCCACCACTGGAAATCACTGTGGTATTCTGTTGGAAAATCAGCAAGAGCCGGATGATTCGGATTGCAGAGAATGCCCAGTGTATGCGGTGCCTGTCCCCGCGTCCATGCCGTATTCCAGAAAATGCTGGAGAAACCTATTTTGATATCTCCACCCATTTCCTTCAAGAGCGTTCCCTTTTTCAGATTCAGTAAAACCGAACCGCCATTTTTCAGGAACTGTGCAGTTTGAACATCCAGTTTCTGAACTACCCGTATGTTTTCAGCTCCTGCAATTATTTCCTTTTTCTCAGGATAAACCCAAAAATTCCAATCATTACTTAGCCCGTTAACGGTAACTTCCAGTTTCAGCCTTTCAGGAGTTGTAATCGCTGCCAGCGGGAAAGATACTTCACCCAATTTAAACCCATTGCCTAAAGGAATGTCTGTTTGCGCAAATTTTCCCGATTGAATGAGTTTCCCTGTTTTATCAGTAATTTTCCATTCAGGAATGCTGGCGGTAATTGGTTTTTCTCCATAATGCGCCACTTCTACAGAAGCAGAGAAAGTTTCATTGTTGGTGAAAATGAGTTTTTTCAGGCGGGCCAATGGAACAGTTGAATTGCAAAAACGCTTGTATTCTTCCGGAGAAATATATCCTTTTTCGCCCCAGAACGGATCGAGCACGCCCACCAAAGCAGTTCCCTGTCCGGGGAAATCGTACAAACCGAGAAGTTGAAAACCGCCAAAATCCTTGGTTCGCAAAGCGGCTTCGATGTCGGCTTTGTAACAAAGCGCCTGTAATTTTCCGGATGCCAGCAAAAAGCTGTCGGCTAGTTGCGCCATACCATGATCTTTCAAAGTTTCCTGAAAAAGTTCGAAGTTGCGGGCTTTCAATACACCGTCGTATTTTTTTATTTCTTTGAAATTCGGATACACACACCATTGGCCAATCTCATGGCTCACAATCGGCTGCGGAAATTTGGCATTATACACCGACCAGTCGTAATCCGTTCGTGGAGCTTCACCGTTGATGATGCTTTTCAATTCCTGACCCCATCCCTGAATACGTGGTGCAGCGTCACTCAGGTAATCATTTTCCGGGAGGTTAGGCCAGCCAGCTCCTGAAGTGTAAATACGACGGCTGTCTTTGTTTTTCCAGAAGTTGACGAATTCAGTCAGAAACTCATCATGTTTTGGCCCGCCCGGTTCGTTGCCATAAACAAACATACAGAACGACGGATGGTTACCATACTCGGCTATCATCCGTTCGCTTTCTTCATACAGGTATTTATCGAAAGGCTTTCCATCGCCCAAAGTGGTTGATTGATTGGCCCATGAAGATGCTTCAACCTGAAGGTAAAAACCAGTTTGGTCGGCAGCATCGAAAGCTGCCTGGGGAGGGCACCACGAATGAAAACGCATGTGGTTCAAGCCGTGTGCACGGCAAACATCGAAAATACGCAACCATTCGTCAACATCAGTTGCCGGATAGCCGGTCTTTGGGAAAATGGCGCATTCCAAAGTTCCACGAAGAAAAGTTGGCTGACCGTTAATCCGAATTTGTTTCCCTTCAGTTTTAAACTCTCTCATCCCGAAAGTAGTTGAACGCAAATCAGTTATTCCTGAAGTTTCATCTTTCAAACTGGCTTCCAGCGAATAAACGTTCGGATGAAATTCGTTCCAGAATTTCACATCAGCACCCATTTCGAGATTCATTTCCAGCTCATTTTCCCCTTTCTTCAGTTCAAAATTGTCTGATTTATCCTGCGTAGTTCCGGCAACTGTGAGCTTCAGTTTGGCAGAAGTCGCTTTACCGCTTAAGTTCAGCACTTTTACTTTTACCGCAATCTTTTTATTCTGAACATCAGGGTAAACCTGGATATTTTTGATTTTCACCAATGAACGGGCTTCAAGATATAATTGTCCAACCATCCCGTTCCAGTTGCTTTGGGTATGATCTGAGATGCTGTGCGAATTTACACCCGGATCAATATCTTTGGTACGATTGTCGATGCACAAAGTCAGTCGGTGTTTACCGGAACTCAGGACATTGGTCAAGTCGTATTGATGCGGCGTTCCGAGCGAATTTTGCATCCCGATTTCTTTATTGTCAATCCACAAACGACTTTCCCAGTGGCAGCGTTCGAGAAACAAGCCCACAAACTGACTATTCCAATCTTCAGGAATGATCACTTCTTTCTGATACCAGGCAGCGCCTTTGTAGTATTTCACCGGCTGCAGCCAGAATGGAATTTTGATGTTTCCCGGTTCACGAAATTTGGCATATTCCTGATTTTTATAAAACGAACTGTCGACGATTTGCCCGGTCCAGGGAGTTTGTAAAGTAATATCATCGCCAATTCCGTTGGAAGTTAGCGAACCGGGCAAGTTCAAGCTTTCGGTTAAAGTCTGGCTGAACCAGGCTTCGGTAATTCCTTTATCAGTGGGATCAAGTGCATATTGCCAGGTTCCGGCAAGGTCAATTTTCTGTTGTTTTTCTTTTTGCTGACAAGCAAATGCAAGAAATGTCAGAACGATGGCTATTAATTTAAAAGATTTAGATTTTTTCATTGTTTATTGGTTTTTATACGATTTATCAGATTCAGAATTAAATAGCTATCCAATTTCCCGTTCAATTTCTTCCAGCGATTTCCCTTTGGTTTCCGGAAGATTTTTCAGGATAAACAGAAAACCGGAAAGGCAGATGAAACCATACAGCCAGAAAGTTCCGCTTGCATCCAGAGTTTTATTTAGGATTGGAAAAGTATAAGTCAACACAAAGCAGGCACTCCATAAAGCTGTAGTCGCGACTGCCATAGCAGCTCCACGAATTTTATTCGGGAATATTTCGGAAAGAACGACCCAGGTGATTGGCGCAAGAGTCATGGCATAAGTAGCAATGGCAAGCATTACCAACACTAAAATGGCCAGCCCTTTCAGTTCAAAAAAGTAGCTTGTGCCCAGCATGAAGTAAATAACCGCCAGACCAATGGAGCCCAGCAACATCAGTTTTCGACGTCCCCAGCTATCAACCATCCGCATAGCAAGAAGAGTAAAAACGAGATTAACAGTACCGGTAATCACAACATTAAACAGCATATCACCAACGGAATAACCCGCTGAGGTAAAAATTTCTTCGGCATAATTGAAAATCACATTGATGCCGCACCATTGCTGGAAAACGGCCAGAACAATCCCGAGAACTAGCATTGGACGGATTTTCTTTGCGGTCAATGCTTTCCATTCAACTTTGGTATTCGATTCTTTTAAAGTACCGGCAATATTTTTTTGTTCCTGAAGAGCATATTCACGACCACCAATCCGTTCCAGAATTATCAGTGAGCCGTCCCATTTACCTGATTTTGCCAGAAAACGAGGACTTTCAGGAATGAGAAATGCAAGTATGAAAAATGCAGATGCGGGAATTGTTTCCGCCCAAAACATCCATCGCCAGCCCGTTTGTCCATTCCACGATTGCAGTATTTCTAAGTCAGTTGCATCTCCGGAAACCTTATCTGCAATCAGAAAATTGAGCAGTTGAGCAGCCAGAATACCAATTACAATGGTTAGCTGGTTGACAGAAACCAATCTTCCACGCATTTGTGCCGGTGAAATTTCGGCAATATACATGGGAGAAATGGCCGATGCCAAACCGATCCCCAAACCTCCAATAAGGCGATAAATGATGAATGGAGTAAATTGGCTCGCTGCACCAGTTCCGAAAGCCGAAATTGTAAAAAGGGCCGCCGCCGCAATTAACGGAAGTTTGCGCCCGTAGCGATCGGTGAACCAACCGGAAGACATGGCGCCGAAAAGACAGCCAACCAATGCGCTACTCATAGCCCAGCCTTGTAAATACGGAGAACTGGCGATATCGAAAAATCGTTCGTAAAAGGGCTTGGCACCACCGATTACCACCCAATCGTAACCGAACAAAAGTCCGCCCATTGCTGATACCAGGGTGATGCCCAATATAAATTGCCGGTTGAAGTTTGATTTGCTCACAAGTTCAGAATTTAAAAATTTAAGATGATATAAAAATACAAGACCGAATAATTAATAAGAATGAACAATTTTATGAATTTATGGATTATATTATCTTTTCATCAGACATCAAGCAGATCATTAAATATTGTTTTAAGTCCTGAAATTGAGGTATTATTGCGTGTATAAAACTAATGGCTATTTCAACATATTAATCATTCAGGCATTTACTATGAAAAGAGAAGACGGTTTTCCGGGACAGATCAGTTTTGTAATTCCTGACCGGATTTTAATACTGGTTAAGAACAATCCGCTTATCGCAGATTTATTCATTACCGATATTGGATATTACCCGCAAGCACGCTTTCATTACCGGGAACGGCCTTCCGGAAGCACTCAGTTTATCCTTATATATTGCATTGAAGGAACAGGAGAAATCCGACTGAACAAAACGCCTCACCTTGTTTCGGCCGATCATTTTTTTATCATTCCCTCCGGGATGTCACATTCTTATCATTCCGATGAACAAAATCCCTGGTCAATTTACTGGATTCATTTTTCAGGAAATAAATCAGGCATTTACTCCCGGTTTGCATGCAAGCCGATGCCCATCGAGCGAAGCCAAACTTCACGCACCAGCGACCGTGTCGATCTGTTTGCCGAGATTTTCCGTAACCTCGACCGTGGTTTCAGTATTGAGACCTTAGAGTATATCAACCTTTGTCTGCCCCATTTATTAGCTTCCTTCACCCATTTGAGCCAATTTCGGTTAATTAAAGAATCAGGAGAAAAAGATCCGGTAGCCCAAAGCATTAACTTCATGCTCGAGCACCTAACAAAAAAACTAAAGCTGGAAGAAATCGCCGACGTAACAGGTTTATCGGCCTCCCATTATTCACGCCTTTTCCTGAACCGGACAGGCCACCCACCCATCGATTATTTCATCCAACTTAAAATTCAGCGGGCCTGCCACCTGCTCGACAATTCGGGCTGGATGATTGCCGATGTCGCCCGCGAAATGGGCTTCGACGACCAGTTCTATTTCTCACGGGTATTCAGAAAAGTGATGGCAATGTCGCCCGTTGAATACCGAAAAAGGGGAGTTTGATTCTGTTAAAATTTTCAGTTATTCAACTTTCACAAAAACCGGTATCATTCGCTCATTCATGTTAATGTCCACCACGATAAGAATTATTTTGTGATAAGATTGTGTGATCTTCATCGATGACCCATCGTTAAAGTAATAATTCTCGAGCCAGGGTGCCGTAATTGCATTATCAGGCACCACAACCTGAGCAGTAAATGTATAATTTTTAGGTGTCAGCGGGATATCGCCTTCAGGATTTGCAAAGTTGATATACTTTGAAAATAACCAGTTTGGATAACTGATTTCAGCAGTTTTAATCGCAACATTATCGCTGATAATAACACTAATTTCAAGTGTTGATCCCTTGGAAAAAGTTAATGTTGGAAGAGTAATTACTTCGAGATTTGTTTGAGGAACAATGCCCCAAAAAAGCAAAGACGATATATTGTCATCTATAACTTTTGTTTTCCCGTTTGAAGACAATGTCAGTGAGTTATATTCCGGAACTTCATGGTCGAGCCCATTGCTGATATTATCTGAGGTTTCGCATGAAACCATTCCAAAAGTAAGGGCTAAAAAGGCAATATATATTATTTTTTTCTGTCAATTATATATTTATGTGTGATTTAACTGTTCGATAAATCTTACTCCCAGCCCGGATTCTGAACAATTGCTTTTCCGGCATTTCGGTATTTCAGGATTTCTTTACGAGGAATGGGATACCAATACATTTTTGGGTCAAAAACCCGTGCGTCAGCTTCAAATACTGAATAAATAAAATTTCCTATTTCATCTTCAGTAATCCGCATACCTTTAACCGGCTGATTTAATACTGTTTCGGCATCTTTCCACCGGCGTAAATCCCAGAAACGGTGTTCCTCGAATGCCAACTCTAATCTTCGTTCCTGTTTAATATAGGTGCGCTAAATTGAAATAAACACCAAGGCATGTCAGTTCACCATACATCAACTCCCTGCACTTGACCCAAGACTCATGGTCGGAAAAAGCAGAGTGACATTCGTTGAAAAGGGAATCAAGCTCATCGGTCAACGATCCGTTAAAAGTTTTTTTTTATCCGGTTCGACAGCTTGATCTGCCCGTTGTAGTGTCATTCGCTGTTTGTCTTCAATAACCCACTCTACAACTTCTCCCTTCTGAAATTCCATTGCTTGTGCGATGGCCGAGGGGAAATTAACATACCACTGCTCGCTGGCAGTTCTCTTGATCAATTGAATTTTTGTCGGAAATCCCATGGTATTTGAATATTAAAATGAATCTAGTTATATAACTAGATTCAAAAATAATATAAAAATAATCAATAGACATAATGTCTATTGATTATTTTTATTGTCTAGTTAAATCCAAACTCCAGGCGCAATATTGAATATCAATATTCCGGTGATGTTGACCCCCAACTAGGATTATTGTTCAATGAACTTGAATGACTGACAATTTTACCGTTTTTTTCTTAAACTTTCACCTTTTAATTCGATTCTGTATTCGGAAGCTCTTTCTCATTTTTGATATTTTGATTCGAATGAATATTCTCCGGAGCCTGCTTCAAAAACGGCATACCCGTTGCTCATACCGATGAATTTAAGTCCAAAAGATTCACTTACAGGTTTGCCATTTTCCTTAATTTCTTTTTCCGAAAGAGCAGGAACATAGATTTTTGCTTTTGAATTTGCTGGTATTTCAACTTTCATATTAAACAGAGTTCCTTCAATTTCCCAGCTGCTTTCAATTCTTCCAATTTGAGAATCGTAATGCCCTTTTGCCCATTGTAAATCTCCGGCCGGCTGTGGTTTTATTTCGATTTGAGTAAAACCAGGCGCCAGCGAGTTTATTCCCATTAATGATTTGAAAAACCATTCAGAAATGGAGCCAAACATAGGGTGGTTCTGTGAATCAACTATGTCAGGATAAGTCCAGTTTTCGTACAAGGTAGTTGCTCCGTTAGCAATCATGTTTCCCCAACCGGGGAAAGTTCGTTGGTTGGCAACGGTGTATGAAACATCATTGCGGTTTTCCTGCCTGAAAAAGTCGAACATAAACTTGGTGGCAAATATTCCGGTTGAAAGGTGTCCTTTGTGTTTATTGTAAATCTCAAGCAAAAGCCGATCGACTGCTGCCGCTTTTTCGTTTTCAGGCACCAGATTGTAATACAACGAAATTAATTGCGCA
>JBGSUC010000033.1:0-148659 GCA_041736275.1 Prolixibacteraceae bacterium | reverse complement strand
CCGTGGTGAACCGGAATTATTTCGGACCTTCGGGAAATAGCCAGAATATAAAAAGCTATTTGTTGCTCGACTCTGAATTGAAAGGAGCCATCGAATCGCCAGCCGCTTATTTTGTGGATGATGAGGTGCTGTCTTCAGCAGAAAAGCTGGATTTGCTGATGATGGTTCATGGGTGGAAATCTTATTTTTGGGATGATGTTGAACAGGCAGCGACTCCACCTTTAACCGAATGGAACGATGCCGGAATCGACATTAAAGGTGTTGTAAAGAAATTATTCAGGGAATCGCCGGTGCCCGAAGCGAAAGTAATATTGGGGCCTGCCGGTGGAAATTTTCTGATGCTGGAAACAACTTCGGATGAAAACGGGCGTTTTGAATTTAAACAGATTTACCTGCGCGATTCGACCAATGTGATGATTAATGCCCGAACTTCCGGCGGCGGCCGAAACACCAGAGTATTTCTCGATCCGCCTTTCAAAAAAGATTCCATTATTTATGGCGATTCTCTGAATCACACAACTTTTGACATCGAATTGCACCGGCAGTTTGCTTTGGATAATTATTACCGAAGAATGAAAGAAGTGGAATTTAATCCGGAGAAAGGCAGCATTCTTTTATCGGAAGTAGAAGTGATTGAAGACCGGATTCCGAAAGAGGCGACTCAACTCAGGATTTACCAAAATCCGGACAAATCGCTCAAGATTACCCCGAATGATTACCAGTACACCAATATTTTCGATTACCTGGATGGTAAAATTGCCGGGCTAACTGTTTCCGGCGAACAAATTTCGATACGTGGAGGCGGTACTCCTTTATTTATCATCGATGGCATCGAAGTTTCTGATTTTCCTCCGGGATCGGGAAATGTGATGAAAGAAATAAGAGCATTGCGCATGAATGAAATTGATAAAATTGAAATTCTGAAAAGCGGAGGAAATCTGGCGGCTTTCGGATCGAAGGGCGCAGATGGAGTGATTGCTATTTACCGCAAAACCGGCGATTATACCGAAAATAAGGATCACTATGTGTGGGGTCGTATATCGGAACGGGTGAATGGTTATCAGCGAATCAGGAAGTTTTATTCACCAAAATATACGCTTGAAAATATCAATTCGCCTCAACCCGATTTCCGACCAACTTTGTATTGGAATCCTGAAGTACAATTAACCGACGGCAAGGCAAATCTGGAATTTTTTACCTCCGACGAATTATCCAGATATGATGTATTTATCGAAGGTATCAGTAAAAACGGTAAAATCTGCTTCGGAACAGCAAGCTTTACTGTCAATAAAAAGTAGCAGCTTATTGACAGCCCGACTTAGAGTCGGACCCTCAATAGGTTATTTATGATTGTGCATAAACAGCAGCAAACACCGGAGCAAAAGCTTCGAATTTAGTTTTTCCAAAAACTGCAGGTTTATTTTGTTTGTAGTCCGAGTCCATTTCGCCACTTCGCATGGCAGCACCCATTTCGGCATAGTTTTTAGCAATTTCTTCCGGAACTCCGGCCTGTAGCATGCCACCCAATGTTTCTTCATCCTTGAAATTTACCCACGGAAGTTCTGGCTTTCCGATGGCTTTACCTAAAGTGGTGGCCACTTCCTGAGTGGTTTTTTCATCGCTGACAATGTACCGAACGCTTTTCCCTTTAAAAGAAAGATTCAGTAATTCTTCCGCGGCCACTTCTGCAATATCTTCAGGATGAACAATGACCAGAGTTGCATTTTCGCCGTAGTTTCCACCAATAATGCTCATGTGTTTAACCATTCCGATATTTGCCAGGAAGTTGGTGTAGAAAAATCCGGGACGAAGGTGTTTTACATTCACAACCTCCAATGCGTTCAGGGCTTTTTCAACAAAGAATAAACCGCTTACCGGTCCGCAACCTTCAGGCATGTGAGCGCCCATACTGCTCAGGTTAACTACATTTTTTACTCCGGAAGCATGAATAGCTTCAGCATAATTTTCGCCAATATTGGCAATGTATTTTTTCCAGTTGCTGGCTCCAAAATTTGGCGGAACCATGGTGTAAACGGCATCTGCTCCGAGGAAAGTCTTTGTCAGAAAATCAACATCTTCAACCGAACCGATAGCTGCTTTGGCTCCTATGGCTTCGATTTGCGCAGTTTTATCAGCTTTGCTGCTTACTACAGTCACGCTGTGTCCGGCAGCAACCAATTTTTCAGCAAGTGGTTTGCTGATGTTTCCCAATGAACCTGTTACAACGAATTTCATTACTTCTGTTTTTAATTGTTTCGATGTTTGAACGTTGAATCGGAGCGAAAAGTTCATTTTGAACCAATTCATGGCCCTCCATTTCATTCCGGACTATGCTGTTACATTTCGGAGTTTTGCCCCTCCAAATTCATTTCACCAAAGGTCTGAAAGACCGATTCGTAAAAGCGCAGGGTGTAGCGAAGCAAAACCTGGTGCTGGTGATTATTCCATTCAAATGATGTAAATTAGTTTTCAAATACAACATTATGCCACAATCATTAGCCAAAGTAAATGTCCATATCATTTTTACTACCAAGTATGGAATTGAATTTATTACAAACGAGATTAGACCAGAACTGCATAAATACATTATTGGAGTTTTGGCAGAATTGCATTCCTACACCTATGAGCTATTTGCTAATCCTGACCATATCCATATTCTCTGCACGCTTCCACGAACAATTACGATGGCAGATCTGGTTTAAAAAATAAAGACATCATCCTCGAAGTGGATCAAGATACGAGGAATTGACAATTTTTACTGGCAAGATGGATACGGAATCTTTTCTGTAAGTTCTTCGAAAATTGTTGTTGTTAAAAAATATATTTTGAATCAACCCGAGCATCATAAAGCGGTAGATTGCAAAGATGAATTCAGATTATTCCTGAAAGAAAATGGAATTGAGTTCGATGAGCGATATGTTTGGGATTAGATTAATTATCTAATTCATAGCCCTCCATTTCATTTCGGACTATGCTTTTACATATCGGGGCTTTGCCCCTTGAATTGCGATGATTTGCATTTTGTTACGGAGTTCTGAAAGGACGGCATGTAACAGCACAGGGTAAAATCCTGTGAATATATAATTTGAATGCTGCGATTAATTTCATAGGACTCCGTTTTAGTTTAAATATAAAAGAGGAATCCATTTTTGTAAATGAATTCCTCTTGAAGAATAAGACTTAAAAAGAATGTTTATCGCTTGATAAATTTCAGTACTTCTTTACGATTTCCGGCCTTAATTTCCATGAAATAGATGCCATTTTTAAATTGACTGACATCGAAATTGACTTGTTCGGCATTTCCGGATATCGTTTTTATATTTACTAAAGAGCCTGTAATTGAATAGACTTTTATATTACGAACCGATTCATAACTATCAGGAATCTTCAGGTTGAGATACTGACTTGTCGGATTCGGGAAAATGTAAAGCTTACCTGATCGATTAGCAATTTCAGGAACAGAGGTGACATTGAAAATATCGGTAAACGTAGTGTTGTGAACGAAATTCACGATGGTATCCCCTTCCACATTATTCAGATCAATTCTCCATGCATGGTCGCTTGGAGGCGAATTGTAAACCCCACTTTTGTTGTGATCCGCATAAAAGTCGATATGATAGGATTGTCCGGGTTTAATTTCATATGACATTAGATCAAAATCTGCGGTTGCAACCGGGTCAAGCATAACAGTGTCTTTATACAGACTCGTGTCAGACTGCTTCAGATAAAGCATTAACATTTCTCCCAGGTGGGGAGTCATTCCGGTGAAATGAACTGTCAGTCTGTTTTTCCATGCGATATCGGTAAAATTGGTATTGTGTGCAAAATCGAGTACCGAATTACCTGTAACATTATCCAGTGTCAATCTCCAGGAATGATCGGCAGGGAAAGAATCGTAAATGCCGTTCTTGTTATGATCAGCCCAGAAATCAACATTATACGATTTCCCCATTTCTATTCCGGGAACCTCGATTGAGAATTCGACTGCATCGACTGCTTTTTTTACGCGTGAAAGCTCCATTTTTGATGTTTTGTCGATAACAGCAAGCCAAAGTGTCTCGCCTACATGTGGGGTCATTCCGGTAAAATTGACGGTCAGAGTAAAAGGTCCGGTTTCCAATTTCGGAGTGACAATGATTTGTCCGACCATTCCAAGGGCTGCATGCGGATCGCACTGGTAATCGTAAGTTCCTGCTGTAATAAATACATATTCGTAGGTCCAGCCAGCTCCTACTTCGTTTCCGAATGATTCCGGATTGTTTGGAAATGTTGTCTTTGTCCCGTTTACATTGTGATTTCCCTGAGTGTTTGTCCAAATAACTGTATCGCCCACAGAAATAGTTTGAATGGCGGGAGTAAATGTAAGAGGATCTGCTGTAATGTTATGAGACTGCGGACCAAAAATATCGGTAAAACTGGTGTTGTGTACAAAATTTACGATGGTATCGCCCAACACATTATTCAACTTAATTCTCCATGCGTGATCTGCAGGAGGAGCGTCATACTTCCCGTTATTATTGTGATCAGCATAAAAATCGATTTTGTAAGACTTACCGGGCATGATTTTATATGACATGATATCGAAAATTGCCGTGCCAACAGGGTCGACCATAAGCGTATCCACATAAACATTTGTATCTGCCTGTTTCAGGTAAAGTGTAAGTTTTTGCCCGAGATGTGGAGTCATTCCGGTGAAATGAACTGTTAGTTTGTTTTTCCAGGCGATGTCGGTAAAATTGGTGTTGTGTGCAAAGTTGAGAACTGAATTGAGGGTAGCATTATCCAGTGTCAATCTCCAGGAATGATCGACTGGAAAAGCATCGTAAATGCCGTTCTTGTTATGATCAGCCCAAAAATCGACATTGTATGATTTACCTGTTTCGATTCCGGAAACAATCATGTTGAAATCAGCTGCATCAACTGCTTTTTTTACGCGTGCAATCTCCATCATTGTTGCTTTGTCGACAACTGCCAGCCATAGTATTTCGCCAATGTGTGGGGTCATTCCTGTGAAGTTGATGGTTAATGTTGGTGGCGAATCAACTTTTGGATTTACAATGATTTTTCCAATCATTCCAAATGCTGCATGCGGATCGCACTGGTAATCGTAAGTTCCGGCAGTATTGAATGCGTAATTATAAGTCCAGCCGGCAGCAGCTACTTCGTTCCCGAATGATTCAGAATTGTTTGGGAATGTTCCCTTCGTTCCATTTACATTGTGGGTACCTTCGGTATTGGTCCATATTACTACATCACCAACGTTAATGGTAAGTTCTTTGGGAGAGAATTCATAATTTTTTACAGTAACATTGTGAGAGACAGCAAATAGATTTGCAGATAAAGAGACCAAAATACAGGTGTATACAAAAGACCTGAACGTAACAGAAGTAAAACTTGTTTTCATAGGCTTTGTAAAATGAGGTGAAACAATAAATGGGTTATTAATAATTTAGTAACATTCGAGAAATCAGTTTGTTTACAAATAAAGACAAAAATGTCCCAAATTATTTTTCACTTGCTTTTTAATCCTAAATCAGACTGTCCCGATTATGCAAATAAGGAATAATTATTGGGTAATCTTTCCTGTACTATTTGGTCATTTCCTTATTAACTTTCTCTTTTCTACGATTAGATCAATTAAATATATTTTCCTTTTTAGAACGAATCTAAATTTGAATCTTTTGTTTAAAACAAACTTATTGCTGTTGTTTTACGCACTTAATGCGCTATTTTTGGGTTCGATTTTTTGAAACTTAATTCACAGTCTATGCAAAAGCATTTGTTTTTGGGGGTAGAAGCTATCGGGCAGGGAGCAATCGATGGCGGAATGTCAGGTGTTTATTCATACCCGGGCACACCTTCCACCGAAATTACAGAATTCATCCAGGATAATCAGGTTGCCGAGGAACGGAACATTCACCGCAAATGGTCGGCCAACGAGAAGACCGCCCTCGAAACAGCTCTGGGTATGTCATATGCCGGTAAACGTGCCATGTCGTGTATGAAACACGTCGGACTCAATGTTGCTGCTGATATTTTTGTAAATGCTGCCATGACTGGAGTTAACGGCGGATTGATCGTAACAGTTGCTGATGATCCATCGATGCATTCATCACAGAATGAGCAGGATTCCCGTTTCTACGGAAAGTTTGCCATGGTTCCGGTATTGGAGCCTTCATCACAACAGGAAGCATACGATATGGCAAGAGAGGGATTCGAATTATCAGAACTTACCAAAGTTCCGGTAATGTTGCGAATTACTACCCGTTTGGCACATTCGCGCGCCGGAGTTGAATGTAAAGAAATTCTGCCTGAAAATGAATTGGTTTTGCCAGCAGATCCACGCCAGTTTATTCTGCTTCCGGCCATTGCACGGCGCAAATACAAAGGATTGCTCGAAAGCCAGTCATTGTTTCTGAAACTTTCAGAAGAATCAAAATATAACCGTTACGAAGAAGGCACAGATCACAGTCTGGGAATTGTGGCCTGTGGAATTGCGTACAATTACCTGATGGAACATTTTCCGGGTGATACCTGTCCGTTTCCTGTAGTTAAAGTTTCACAGTATCCGCTGCCTGAAAAATACATCAACCGTCTCGATCAGGAATGCGATGAGATTTTAGTGCTTGAAGAGGGCGCACCAATGGTTGAAGAAATGCTGAAAGGCTTCTTTGCTATAGGAACACCAATTAAAGGACGCCTGGACGGAACATTACCGCGTGACGGAGAATTAAACCCGGATCTGGTCGCAAAAGCATTGGGGAAAGAAATGTTTGAGGGTTTTGAAATTCCTGAAGTCGTTGCAAATCGTCCGCCGGCTTTGTGTATGGGCTGCGGACATCAGGATGCTTATCTGGCCATGAATGAAGCACTTGCTGATTATTCCAGAGGACGTGTTTTTTCTGACATCGGCTGTTATACGTTAGGCGCCCTGCCGCCATACGAAACAATTTTTTCGTGTGTAGATATGGGTGCTTCAATTACCATGGCCAAAGGAGCAGCTGATGCCGGATTAATTCCGTCGGTTGCCATGATTGGTGATTCAACATTTACACATTCCGGAATTACCGGTTTGCTTGATGCAGTAAACGAGAAATCAAGCATCACGGTGGTTATTTCTGATAACGAATCCATTTCAATGACAGGCGGTCAGGATTCATCTGCATTCGGAAAAATTGAATCGATTTGCATTGGAGTTGGAGTCGATCCGGCCCACATTCATACCATTGTTCCGCTGAGAAAAAATCACGAAGAAATGGTTCGTTTGTTCCGCGAGGAATTTGCTTACGATGGCGTTTCGGTGATTATTCCGCGCCGCGAATGTATTCAGCGTGCCAGCAGCCGGAAAAGGAATAAAAAGTAGGCAGTGATCTGTTGCAGTATGCCAGATGCAATGCTGCGAATTTCGGTATACAGGGTTTAGGGAGACTCGTAACATGTAAGCCGAAACAAACAACTTTTAGTATTTTACTTTAAACGAGACAACATGAAATCAGATATTATATTAGCAGGTGTTGGAGGTCAGGGGATTTTATCCATCGCTACAGCATTGGGCGAGGCTGCATTGGCCGATAATCTGCTCATTAAACAAGCAGAAACGCACGGAATGAGCCAGCGGGGTGGGGCAGTGTATTCACACATGCGCATTTCCGATCAGCCCATTGCTTCCGATTTAATTCCGGGAGGATCGGCAGATCTGATCCTTTCTGTTGAGCCGATGGAATCACTGCGTTATTTGCCCTACTTGTCGGAGACTGGCTATTTGGTTACCAATACCACTCCTTTTATCAACATTCCAAATTATCCTGAAATTGAAAAAGTGATGGAAGAGGTCAGGAAATTTCCTCGTTATATTGCCATCGATGCCGATGCCATTGCTAAAGAAGTTGGCAATGCACGTGCTTCAAATATGGTTATGCTGGGTGCAGCTTCACCGTTTATTGATATCGAATTTTCGAAAATCGAGAACGGTGTCCGCACTATTTTTGCTCGTAAAGGTGATGAGGTTGTCAACCTTAATCTTGAAGCTTTACGTCGCGGACGGAAGTTTGCTGAAGAAAACCGGTAGGGCAGAGGGGCAGGATGGTTATCTAGTTTGCAGCTGTTTTTACTGATTGAATTCTGCATCAGTAACGATATACTCAGATTGAAAAATCTCAATTCTTTTCAGACGAAAGGAATTGAGATTTTTTGTTTGAAGGCTGGATCTTTCAGAAATAGTTACATCCTTAAATAGTTTAGTAGTAGCAATATTAGTTCCTTCTTTTTGAAACATTCTTAGCCTTTTTGTTGTAAATGTTTTTAGAATTAAAAATTCAACTGATCTCTTTCAATAGTTTTAACGGGCAGTTTTAACCTCAAAAAAAACAATTATGCCAGTAAAAAAATTAAAGACCTTTCTTGATAATAGTAATGTCAAGTATTTGACAATTATGCATTCTATGGCATTTACATCTCAGGATATTGCAGCATCGGCGCATGTGTCAGGAAAAGAGTTTGCCAAGACAGTGATGATTAAGATCGGTGGTGAGATGGCAATGGCAGTTTTGCCGGCCTCTTATCACATTGATTTTGATACGCTCAGGGAAATTTTCGGTACTGCCAATGTTACCCTTGCTACTGAGCCTGAGTTTAAAGATCGCTTTCCGGATTGTGAAGTAGGGGCAATGCCTCCATTTGGCAATCTATACGGTATGGCCGTTTATGTCGCTGAATCGCTGACCAAGCACAAAGATATTGCATTCAACGCCGGATCTCATACTGAATTGATTAGGTTAAGCTACGCAGATTATGAACGACTGGTGAATCCGCGAATTTTTAAGTTCTCGTGGAAAACCGTTTCACTTCCATCCGATCCGCAGGAAAGGTGGGATGAAGATTATAGACGCAATTGATTTTTATTACTCATTAACAGGAATTTTCCTGGATAAAAAATGGCTATATTCTCAATATTTGGACAGCCTCTTTTGAAAACAAAAAAAACCGGCGATGAGCCGGTTTTTTGTTTTGTTATATAGCTGAGAAATAATTAATCAAATTGGTGCTCACCACAAGGTTCTTCGTTGCCACATTCACAGTCGCATCCGAGTCCTTTTTCGTATTGAGTAAGTGCTCTTAAGCTCATACCCATTGATGAAAAACCACCATCATGGAAAAGATTTTGCATGGTCACTTTTC
The DNA here is from genome assembly GCA_041736275.1 of Prolixibacteraceae bacterium. Classification (GTDB taxonomy): domain Bacteria; phylum Bacteroidota; class Bacteroidia; order Bacteroidales; family Prolixibacteraceae; genus Aquipluma. The sequence continues at coordinate 139,482 of JBGSUC010000033.1, read as the reverse complement.
TGGTCAGATCAGAGAACAATGTGACACAATAATCTGCACATTCATCACCTGTTGCATTGCCCAGTGGTGACATTCGTTCTCCAAAATCGAGTAAATTGCTGATTCCTTTAACACCGGCACCGGCGGTAGTCATTGTTGGTGACTGAGAAACAGTATTGATACGTACATTGCGTTCACGACCATAAATGTATCCGAAACTGCGTGCAATTGACTCCAGTAATGCTTTTGCGTCAGCCATGTCGTTATATCCGTAAAAAGTGCGCTGTGCGGCGACATAAGAAAGAGCTACCACTGAACCCCACTCATTAATCGCATCCTTTTTCCGGGCAACCTGTAATACTTTATGAAATGAAACAGCTGAAATATCAAGAGTTTTTTCAAGATAGCTGTAGTCGAGATCGCTGTAATGACGACCCTTACGAACGTTTGGCGACATTCCGATTGAATGCAGAATAAAGTCGATTTTGCCACCGAGTGCTTTCATGGATTCTTCGAAAAGATTTTCCAAATCAGGAATACTTGTTGCGTCTGCTTCAATCGCAATGGTTTTGCATTCTTCAGCAAGTTGCGCTGTATCTCCCATTCGCATTGCTACTCCGGTATTGGATAAGGTGAAAGTTGCACCTTCTTCGTATGCACGTTGAGCAACTTTCCAGGCAATGGAACTGGAATTCAATGCACCAAAAATAATTCCTCTTTTGCCCTTCAATAAATTATAAGCCATAGTTAAATTTTTATTGTATAGATAACAACCCTTACTTAAAATAGTTGCCCAGGGTTGCAAAATAAAGCAAATTGCCAGTCCGAATGTTATAATCAGGCTGGCAATCGGACAAATATGATAATTTATTAAATTCTTTCAACCGATTCGGTAAGCAGCCAGCCTTTATTTCCGTCGGCCAATCTGATTTCTACCCAATCTCCAAGTTTGTCGGTTATCTTAACTTTTAATCCTTCATGAATAACAAATAAGTTAGTGCCAGATTCAGAAGGCGAACTTTTTACTGTTACGGTAGGATCCATTACGATGGCATAAGTATGGTTAATCAGTCTGCTTTTCTGTTTTGCGGCAAACGACCAGCTAAAAATAGTCAACAGTATAAGCAGACAACCAGACCAGAATGTAATGCGTTTAACTTCTCCTGTCCGGGCGAAAAAATAGAAGCCCATCATGATTAAAAAAACAATAAAACTTATGATACTAATAAAGGCCCATGTATCGGTCGTCTGGCTGTTAACAATTGAGTTCCACCACCTGACAATAAATATTCCGGGTAATTCCTGAATGGAGTCGACTACCTTTTGATTGGCCACGAGCAGATTAAACGAAATATCTTCATCATCAGGCGACAGTGTCTTCGCTCTTTCATAATTAAGAATTGCCAGGGTGTACTGTCCGGTTTTATAATAAGCATTTCCCAGATTAAAGTATACTTCAGGCGATTCCATGTTGGTCTTTAGAATCTGGTTATATACATCAATGGACTGTTTGAATTCGTCTTTTGTGTAAAGTTCGTTTGCTTTCTGAAGCAGATCCCCCTGGGCAAAAACAGATGCTGTAAGCAAAATTGCAAGTATGGTATTGAATAATCGTTTCATGAGAAAATTGTTTCTACAGTTTACTTAATTTGCTTTTCGAAAATACTCATCACTTTGGCTGCTCCATTGTATACATCATTCATTGTTCCTGAAAAAGCAGCCGGTGCATACCGGGCAAATTCACAATCGTCAATAATTTTAAGCAGTTCGGTTACAACTTCCTGTTGGATTCCTCTGGCCAGTAAATTTTCAGCAGCCTTTTCACGATTCAGATCAGCAACCGGAATAGATAGTTTGTCGCTCAAATAACCCCAGAGCGCCTTGATGACGGATTCGTAGAATTGTTCGGCCTTATTGTTTTTCAGGAAGCCTGAAGCTTCTTTGAGGCGTTTAAGGGCCACTTTATTTGCACGTTTATTCCTGACAAGTGCGATGTTGGCACTTTCCTCAATTTTTTTACGGTTGAGTACATAAAACACAGCGAATGCAATCAGACTAAGAATGAAAATGCTGTAATACTCAATGGTTCCGTAGAAGGCACTTCCCTTAGGCTTTAGTTTCACTTTATCTTGTTTGATAAACCGAATGTCTTTGCCAATCATTTTCAAATCTTCTTTCGAGAATGAACTTACTACAGATGAATTCTGATCGTCGCTTCCTTTTTCAACTTTGATGTCGAATGGTCCGGCTGAGCGGGTTTCGTATTGCCGCGTTGCCGGATTAAAGAAAACAAACTGGATGGCTGGTATCGTAAAATTACCGGCAAATCGCGGTATAAATAGGTACTCAAAAGAAACGGAACCGCTCAACCCGTTACCGTTAGCAATAGTTTTATCGCTTGTTTTTGGTTCATAGGCTTCAAAATCCTGCGGTAATTCAAGCTTTGGAGGATTAATAAGGCTGAGGTTTCCGCTACCGGTAACATTAAGTTTGATGGTAGCAGCCTCATTGGATTTGAGATTGGTTTTATCCAGCGCTCCGCTGAAACTGAAATTACCAACAGCACCATTAAAATTAGCAGGCGGATTTGGCAGATCTTTAACATTGATTGATATAGGGTCACTTGTTATTTTTGCTTTTACTACACGGTAATTATCGAAAAAATCGTCAAAGAAACCTTGCTGCTGGTGAACTCTTTGGCGAACCAGACAGGTAATTTCGAACGGATCGATACGGATTGTTCCGGTTTGTTGCGGGAAAAGTATTGTTTTTTTAAGCACTCCAACCTGATAAATTTTGCCGTTATATACTTCACGCGTAAAGTTTACCTGAGTTGGAACATCAATATCTTTTGTCCAGAATCCTTCATACGAAGGCAGTTTTACATCGTCGAATCCATTAAGCGGTACATTCTGACTGATGTATAATTTTACAGTTGCCAGAATTTGCTCACCCTTTGAAACATTGGTTTTGTCTAAATCAACCCGAACAAACAGATTGTCTTTACTAATTGTTCCGGTTGGAGCTTCTTCCTGCTGCTTATCCTGACTGTTTTGTTGTCCGGAAGCAGAAGATTGTTGAGGCTGCCCTTTAACAACCTGGATTTCCATGCTGTTTGATTCGTAGGTTTTTCCACCAACCTTAATAGATGCAGGCCGAATGGTAAATTTTCCTTCTTTTTTCGCCCGAAGGATAAAAATGTATGAAAAACTTGTGTTCGAGGTAGTTTTACCATTTATGATTTGAATACTTGAACTTTGTGATGTAGATGGCCCCATTAGCACATCAAAATTCGACAAATCAGGCAGCTGAAGGTCAGAGCCTTTTTCATTCAGATTAAATCCAAGTCTGAATTGCTCTCCTGCAGCAACCACTTCCGGTCCCTCCATTGTAAATTGAATGCTGTCGGCCATCGCAAAAAGGCTGACGAACATAAATATCAATATTGAGTTTAATTTTCTGATCATAGCTATTTTGAGTATTCTTTATTCAAATGCGTTCCAAAAATACAGTTACGGATGCCAAATTCCAAAGCCCGGCAGTGAAACCTGATATTTTCCTACCACTCCTTTTCCACTTTCCTTGATTGAGCTTTTAAAGCCTGAACTTTCTTCACCTTCTCCTGTATCTTTTTTTCATTGTTTTCCAAAGCCTGCAACATTTGTTCGGCATTTTGTTTGGATATTTTATTTGACTGTTGCTGCTGGTTTTTGTCCTGATCCTTTTTTTGCTGATCCTGATTCTTCTGATCCTGATCTTTGTTTTTATCCTTATTCTGATCCTTGTTTTGATCTTTATTTTTGTCCTTGTCCTTATCTTTGTCCTTGTCTTTATTTTTATCCTGATTTTTCTTTTGATCCTCCTGTTTTTTCTTCATGTTCATGGCATACAGCAGATTGTACTTTGTTTCCAAATCGTCAGGATTATTTCGCAAGGCCTCTTTGTAGGCAGCAATGCTCTCGTCCAGCTTGTTACTCATTAACAGTGAATTTCCCATGTTGTGGAGTGCACGGCTTTTTTCAATCTTGTCGGCTGTTTTATCTGCAATTTCTTTGAATTTTTCGGTAGATTCCTCAAACTTTTTTTGCTTATAAAGTGCATCAGCCAAATTGAAATCCCATTTTGCATCGTCTGGTTTTTTTTCCAGGGCCTTGCGGTATTCTATTTCTGCTTTGCTGAACTGGACCGTATCAATTCTGCTTGTATCTTTCATGGCAGCCTCAAAATACTTATTTCCCTGACGGACAAATTTGCGTTCGTTTTGTGCCTGACTTGATATTGACAGGACAAATATTAACATGATTAATAAACATATATTTTTCATCTGCGAATAATTTGTATTTTAATTGCCGGATGTAATAGCCTCGATTCCTGAATATTCTTATGTGTTTGTCGGTTGCTCAACAAGGCTATAGTACCCCTTTTATTTTCCTTCTCCAAATAGTTTGTAATTCTTCAGATATTTGTTCTTTCGTTCAAGTATCATGAAATCAAGCAATATCAGGAATAATCCAAAACCAATGAAATACTGAAATTTATCGTCGTAATCGGCGTAGATCTGTGTTTCAAGTTCTGTTTTTTCCATTTTATTCACTTCGCTAAAAAGATTGTTTAATCCAACCTGTGCATTGTTTGCACGAATGTAGGCGCCTTTTCCAGCTTCAGCTATTTTTTGGAGCATTGGTTCATCCAGCTTGGTAACAATAATACTACCTTTTCTGTCTTTCATAAAGCTTTTTTGTCCATTCAGCATGTATGGAATCGGACCTCCCTGCGGCAAACCCATGCCGATGGTATAAACTACAATTCCCTGCTCGGCTGCCGATTTTGCTGCTCCGATTGCATCATCCTCGTGGTTTTCCCCGTCAGTGATAATGATCATGGCTTTGCTGCCTTCAAATTGCGGACTAAATGATTTTATTCCCAGATCAATGGCAGCACCAATAGCAGTTCCCTGTGTTGGTACAATTTCCGGACTAATTGAATTCAGAAATAATTTTGCAGAAACATAATCAGCTGTAATAGGAAGCTGAATGAATGCATCGCCGGCAAAAACAATAAGTCCGATTTTATCACTGTTAAGCTTGTCCACAAGCTGCGAAATGGCTCTTTTTGCCCTTTCCAGCCGGTTTGGCTGAATGTCTTCCGACATCATACTGTTTGAAACATCAAGCGCAATCATTAGCTCGATTCCCTTACGTTTTTCCGTTTTTAGTTTCGAGCCGAATTGTGGACGCGCTATACCTAAAATAATACTGGTTAAAGCCAGTAATAAAACAAAGAATTTCAAAATTGGCCTGCCGGTGCTTACATTTGGCATTAAAAAATTTAATGTATCCTTCTGCCCAAAAAGTGCCAATGCTTTTTTTCGCTTAATTCTTGAGTACCAGAAGAAAGCAATCATTGCAGGAATTAACAGCAAGGCATATAAGTATTCAGGATTTGCTATTCTAAACATATCTTTTATTTTCGGCTTCGACAGGTTCAGTCCATGGTGCTCTCATTGAGTTTTTAAAATCAATTTAGCTGTCCAATGATTGAAACGTCTCTGCTGTTTTTTGACTAATATCTTTTAATCTATTTACTTTCTAAGGAATATTTCTGAAAATGGTTGTTTTCAGAAATAATCCCAATACAAGAAGTAAAGCACCCATGACTGCATATTTCAGATACTCTTCTTCCTTTTTACTGTATTCTTTAACGTCGATTTTAGATTTTTCCAGTTTATCTATTTCTTTATAGATTTCAGCAAGTTTGGTGTTGTTTGTTGCTCTGAAATATTTTCCATCAGTAGTTTCAGCTATTTTCTGTAAAGTAGCTTCATCAATTTTTACCTCCATATCGCGAACCTGCACTCCAAAAGGTGTTTGCACCGGATAAGGTGCTGTTCCGATGGTTCCGACACCTACGGTATAAACCCTGATCCCGTAGGTTTTTGCGAGTTCGGCTGCAGTTACGGGAGCAATTTCTCCACGGTTATTTTCTCCATCGGTAAGGAGAATAACAACTTTGCTAATTGCAGTGCTTTCCTTTAACCGCGAGACAGCTGTTGCAAGACCATTTCCAATGGCAGTTCCATCTTCAATCATGCCACTTTCAATGTTTTTAAATAAATTAATTACAGTGGCATGGTCTGTTGTTAACGGACATTGAGTGAAACTTTCGCCTGAAAAAACAACTAACCCGATTTTATCGTTCGGGCGACCGGAAATAAACTGCATAGCCACATCTTTAGCAGCTTCAAGCCGGTTGGGCTGGAAATCCATGGCGAGCATCGAACTTGAAATATCAAGAGCAATAACGATATCGATTCCTTCGGTAGTTACGTTTTGCCAGCTGTTTGATGATTGCGGTCTTGCAAGTGCAACAATCAAAGCAGACATACTGGCCAGTATGAGTAAAAATACACTATGGCGAAAATAATATTTCCAGCTCATCGGGATTCTTGCAAAACCCATATTTGAAGAAAATTGTATGCTTGCTCCTGCTTTTTTATGCCTCCAGATATACCATGCAATCATGGGAATCAGAAGCAGAAAAAGGTAGAAAAATTCTGGATCTTTAAAATTTATTCCGTTCATCATTTTGAATCAGTTATTTTACGACAACTTCGTTTTCTGTTTCTGCTCCATCTTCTGTTTTTGTTTTTACCACCGGAGCTTTTACCTCTTCTTTCTTCGTTTTGTCAACAAAGAAATAGGCGTTCATTAAAGTCAGATTGTTGTCGTCGGGTTGTGGTGTATATTTGGCAAATTTCACCAAATCTGCCAGACTCAGAATGTGCTGAAGCTGATCGAGTGAAGCGCTCTCAATCAATTCTTTTTTCTGTTTGAAAATAGAAATGGTTTCAGCTGAAGTTTGCTCCATCGCCGAAATATCGAAGCGGTTTTGAATATAGGTACGAATGGTATCGGAAACTTCAGAATAATATTGTTTAATTTTTTCCTGTTGCCACAGTTTTTGAACCTTGATTCGATCGAGTTCGCGCAAGGCAACAATATGAGCTGGTTCCAGTGGTTTTTCCGGTTTACTGAAAAGCGGCACATTCTTCTTTTTCCATCTGATGTAATAAAAAATGAAAAACAGGATGGCTGCAATCAGGATAATTCCCAATATGTAAGGAATAACTTCTTTTAATGATAAAGGCGCACTGTAAACAGTTTTAATATCTACCGGTCCTTTGGTTGTATCAATTTTCATTCCGTGCACCTGAAAAGCCAGAGCTCTGGTTGCTGCCGAATCGAGCATTTTGCCATCTTTCATTTTAAAATAGAATGGTGGAATCTGATGCACTCCACTATCGAAAGATGTGATCAAAATACTTTGTGTCAATTTTTCCCGATCCAGATTGTCCAGTTTAAAAGTATCAATTTTCGATCGGTTCACTACTTCCACTTTTGAACTGAACGTGTCGGCGACCTGAGGAAACTGAATGTCCAGACTTTTAGGTTTTTCGATTTCGAGCAGAAGTTTAAGCTGATCTCCAATCAGAATATGTGTTGAATCGATACTTGCCTTTACAGTAACTTGTTGTGCCTTTAAAGTATGGGTGATACCTAAAAGCAAAACAAAAAGTACGGCATATAACAATCTTTTCTTCATTTGAAATTTATTTTTATCCTCGTTTTTTAAACAGACTGATCAGAGCCTTTACATAGTCGTGATTGGTGTTAATGCTCACATAATCTACACGGCTTTTTTTGAAACTGTTATCAAGCTTTGCCGAAGAATCAATCCACCATTTTCGGTAAGTTGACCTGGCTTTCCGGTCAGAAGTGTCAACCCAGGTATAATTACCTGTTTCCGCATCTTTTAATTTGACCATGCCTATGTTGGGAATTTCAGTCTCCCTTTCATCGTAAATGCGCAATGCCACTACATCGTGTCGGTTATTGGCTATCGAAAGTGCATTTTCCAAATTATCATCTTGTTGAATAAAATCGGAGATCACAAAGGCTGTACACCTTTTTTTGATGGCATTGGTGAGGTACCGGATTGCTCCTGAAATGTCAGTCCCCCTTTCCTCCGGTTTAAAATCAATTAATTCGCTAATGATCCGAAGAATATGGCTACGACCTTTTTTTGGAGGAATAAATTTTTCAATCTTGCCGGAAAAAAATATTACACCAATTTTATCGTTATTCTGTATGGCTGAAAAAGCAAGAATTGCGGATATCTCAGTAATAATGTTCTTTTTCAGTTTATCCATCGATCCAAACTCGCGCGATCCGCTCACATCAATTAGCAGCATCACGGTTAGTTCACGTTCTTCTTCGTATATTTTAACGAACGGTTTGTTGTAACGGGCAGTAACGTTCCAGTCGATGTTACGAATGTCATCACCAAACTGGTATTCACGAACCTCGCTGAAAGCCATTCCACGTCCTTTGAATGCACTGTGATATTCGCCGGCAAAAATATTGCGGCTTAGTCCACGTGTTTTAATTTCAATTTTTCGGACTCGTTTTATAAGTTCGCTTGTTTCCATTTATATAAATTCCAGGTTTCAAATTGTTGTTGTTTCGGAATGCGTGTTACGAGTTGTGTGTTCTTAACCGGAACCTGTAACTCGCAACTCGTATCAATTTGTCTATGGAACTTCAACAGTATTTAATATTTCAGCAATAATTTCTTCTGAAGTTATGTTATTTGCCTCGGCTTCGTAACTCAGACCAATACGGTGACGCAATACATCAGGACATACCGCACGTACATCTTCAGGAATAACATAGCCACGTCGTTTGATAAAAGCGAAAGCTTTTGCAGCCTGCGCCAAACTGATACTTGCACGAGGCGATCCTCCGTAAGAAATCATATCAACATATTTTTCGAGCTTGTATGCTTTAGGATCACGCGTTGCAAATACTATATCGACAATATATTTCTGGATTTTTTCATCCATGTAAACATCTTTCACAACTTCGCGTGCTTTTATAATATCTTCACTGCGTGTGACTTTACTTGCAACCGGAAATTGCTTCAGCAGATTTTGCTGTATAATTAATCTCTCTTCATCTTTCGTAGGGTAATTAATAACCACTTTTAGCATAAAACGATCGACCTGAGCTTCAGGCAGCGGATAGGTTCCTTCCTGCTCAATCGGGTTTTGTGTAGCCATAACCAAAAAAGGTTCCTGTAATTTATAGGTGGTTTCGCCAATTGTAACCTGGCGTTCCTGCATCGCTTCAAGTAAAGCCGATTGTACTTTGGCGGGAGCACGGTTGATTTCATCGGCCAATACGAAGTTGGTGAAAATAGGTCCCTTCTTTACAATAAATTCTTCTTTCTTTTGGCTGTAAATCATAGTTCCAAGTAAGTCGGCAGGCAATAAATCAGGCGTGAACTGGATGCGTGCAAACTTTGCATCGATGCTTGTTGCAAGCGTGTTTATTGCAAGTGTTTTTGCCAGACCGGGCACTCCTTCAAGTAAAATATGGCCGCCAGAAAGAAGTCCCACCAACAGACTCTCAACTAAATGTTTCTGGCCTACAATCACTTTGTTCATCTCCATGCTGATGATGTCGATAAATGAACTTTCTCTTTGAATTCTTTCGTTTAATTCTCGGATGTCAACTGTTTGATTCATATTTTTTTGAATAAAATTTATTTAATAGTTGTTTGTTTTGATGCACGAAAATAGTCTATACTTGAATGAAAAAGGATAAATTTTCGTTAAATATTGTTAAGCTATTAATCATCAAAAGGGCTGTGAAATTAATAAATTCAGCGATCTTTAACAGAATATGAATTCACTTTTTTAATTTTGCCAAAAATCAATCCGTTGACACAAAGGTATTTTATAGAACTCGCCTACAAAGGCACAAATTTTCATGGTTGGCAGGTTCAACCCAATGCATCATCTGTTCAGGAATGTCTGGAAAAGGCATTGTCGGTTATTACGCGCGAAACGATTGCCGTGACCGGTGCCGGAAGAACAGATACCGGTGTGCATGCCAGTTATTTTGTCGCACATTTCATTTCGGAAAAGGAACATTTGGATCATCCGGATTTTGCGCACAAGTTGAATAGCTTTTTAAATAAGGATATTGTTATTTTTAATGTGACAAAAGTTAATTCAGAAGCACATGCCAGGTTCGATGCCATTTCAAGAACTTATCAATACCATCTCAATCTGAGAAAAAATCCGTTTCTTCTTGAAACATCCTGGTATTTTTACAATCAGCCTGATCTGATTGTAATGAACGAAGCATGTCGGATTTTATTTGAATATTCGGATTTTACCAGTTTCAGCAAGTTGCATACCGACGTTAAAACCAACAATTGCAAAATTTATCAGGCCGAATGGACTCAGGTTGGAACTGATATCGTTTTTACGGTAAAAGCCGATCGTTTTTTGCGAAATATGGTTCGTGCGCTAGTTGGCACTATTATGGAAGTTGGAATCGGGAAAATTGATCTGCGGGAATTTAGAGCGATCATTGAAAAGAAAGACCGCGGAGCTGCAGGATTGTCGGTTCCGGCTCAGGGACTGTTTCTGACAGACATTGAATATCCGGAAAGTATTTTTGAACGAACTTTTTAATTGAGATTTCTTTTTTTTTTTTATAAAAATGCCTGAGGTTTCAAAAACCCCAGGCATTTTATTTTATTCTACCAGATCTTCACGATCAAACTGTCGGGTCGCCACATCTTATCACCTTTTTTTACACCAAATGCAGCATAAAATTCAGGAATATTAGAGAGGGTGCCTATAACCCGGTATTTGGCTGGCGAATGTTCGTCACTTCTCACCTGATTGGCGATTGCTTCTGGTCGTTGATTGACCATCCATGCCAAAGCAAATCCAAGGAAGAACCGTTGATCTGGTGTCAGCTCGGCAATCATTTCCTTATCCTGATATTGTTTTGTTTTCTGGAATGCCTGATATCCCATAATGATTCCTCCTAAATCAGCAATGTTTTCACCCTGGGTTAATTCTCCGTTAATGTAAAGGCTGTCAACCGGATTGTATTGGTTAAATTGCTCAACAATCATTTTTGTCTTACTGTAAAATTTAACACTGTCTTCCTTGGTCCACCAATTCTTCAGGTTTCCTTCGGCGTCAAACTTACTTCCCATGTCATCAAATCCGTGTGTCATTTCATGGCCGAAAGTTGATCCGCCAATAATGGAATACAAAATGGCATCATCGGCCATTTTTCGTTCATAACCGGGAACAATGATATTACAAGCAGGTACAACCAATTCGTTATTTGATGGATTGTAATAGGCATTATAGGTTTGTGGCTGAATTTGCCATTCTGTGCGGTCGACCGGTTTTCCGAATTTTGAAATCATGTACTGAAATTGCCATTGGTTTGCGTTTATTGCATTTTCCACATAGGAGTCACGACTGATATTCAAACTGCTTAAGTCTTTCCATTTATCCGGATACCCCACTTTCATAATCATTGTTTCGAGTTTTCCTGCAGCTTTCTCTTTGGTCGCGTCACTCATCCAGTCCAGATTTTTAATGCGTTCGGCATAAACAGCTTTAACCGCATTTCCGATTTCAAGCAATTTTTCTTTCGTTCCTGAAGGCAGATATTCGGTCACGTAAACTTGTCCGATTAATTCGCCCAGGAAACCATCTGTTTGTTCAACAACACGTTTCCATCGTGGTTTTGGCTGTTGTATTCCGCGAATGGTTTGCGCATAAAAGCCGAATAATTCCTGATAAGTATTGTCATCAAGGTAGGATGCCAAACCTCTTGTCAATTGATATTTCAGGTAGTTTTTCCAGATTTCGATCGGGAATTTTTTCAGGTTTGAATTTAATGCTGTTAAATATTCTGGCTGACCAACAATCACGGTGTCCGGATTTTGAAGTCCGGTTTCCTGCATAAATACCTTCCAGTCAAAATTTGGCGTTAAAGCCGAAAGTTTGTCAATAGAAAGTTTAGTGTAGTTTTTATTTGGATCGCGTGTATCTTCTTTCTTTCGCGATGCCAGGGCCAGTGCAGTTTCAAGTTTTAGCTGATTTGTTGCGGCAACTTTTGCATCAGGTTCACTGTAATTCAGTATTTTGAACATGTTTTCAAGATGTTCCAGAAATTTCTCCCTTATTTTCAATGTCCGTTCGTCGTTTTCGAAATAGTATGAACGATCAGGAAGGCTCAGTCCGCCCTGCCAAATGGTTATTGCATTTTTGCTGCTGATTTTGCTGTCCTGCCAAACACCAAACCCAAATAAAGGAGAGGAGGCACTTCTCTGTAAGAATGCCGCTGTACTTGCCAACTGTTTGAGATCCTTTATTTCGTCAATCTGATTAAGGTACTGCTGAATGGCGGCTATTCCGGTTTTATTCAGGCTGATACTATCCATTCCTGAAAAATACAAATCGCCGATCTTTTGCTTGTTGCTTCCTTTATCGGAAGTCGATTGAGAACTGATTTTGCAAATCTTCAGAATCTGGGAATTTACTGTATCCTGAATAACCTGCCAGATTCCGCTGCTTTGTTCGCTCGCCTTAATCGGGTTTTGAGTGAACCATCTTCCATTGGCGAATTGAAAAAAATCATCTCCCGGAACTATTGTGGTATCGATGTGCGCTTCAAGTGCGTCGGGTTGCACCGCTTTGTCCTTCGCATTAAAAAGACATGAACTGACAGAAAGAATTAAAATGGATAGGCTAATGCCAATAATAATTTTTTTCATAGCAAATAATAAAAATGTTCAGACTATAAATTGTTTTCAGAGTGATGTCTTCTGTTGGTTAAATACGACACCTCTATTTAATATCATGATTTGTGTTGAATAATGATTATTCATTACAGCAGAGTGATGGTTAATGCAATGATTTGTGTTGAGGGGGAAACTACCGTATTTCTTTTGTTTAAACTTGATTTTAAAGGTATTGGATGACTTGTTCTGTAAAACAGTTTTAAAACATAAGAAAATAAAGGTATTGTTGAGCAGTTTGGCTTTTTTACCAGCGTATTCATTTGTAGATTTAACTAAGCAAATGTTACCTCAGAATATAAAAAACCTAAAATTAATACGACATATCAAATGAAAGATTTTTTAAGTAATTATCTGGAACAGGCTGGAGGAAAAGGTAGTGGGAAACTACATCATCCCGGACCGATTGTAACCATCTCGCGCGAGTGTGGCTGTTCGGCCAAGCGAATTGCGACTAAACTGTCAAAAATACTTACTGGCTACAATTATCTCTCGGAAACGAAAACAGATGTGGAATGGAAATGGGTGAGTAAAGAGGTAATTGAACTGGCGGCTCAGGAATTGGAAATGGATCCTGGTAAAATCAGAAACGTATTTTTAGGGGAGGCCAAACAAAGCATTCACGAAGTAAGTCACGCGTTCTCTACTTCTAAAGTTTATGACGCAGACGATCAGCAGGTTATAGATACAGTAAAAGCTGTAATCCGCAGTATCGCAGAAGAGGGACATTATATTGTTGTTGGTCGGGCCGCTAGTGTTATTGCACAGGATATCCCAAAGCGACTAAGTGTAAAATTACAGGCACCGCTCGACTGGAGGATAAACCGGATTATGCAGATTAGCAATTTGTCGTGGGCCGATGCTCAGGATTATGTGCTCGAAATTGACAGGCAGCGCGATTTGTTTGTTGAGCATGTTGCTGGCCGGACGCTGGATAACAATGATTTCGATTTAATTTTTAATTATTCGACTATGCTCGATGATCATATTGTTGATGTGATCGTTAATGTATTAAAGAACAAAAAAATCATTGCTAATTCAGAAGAGGATTAATCAGGGAAACTATTTGCCAGATAAAAAAGATCGTTATTCAGTATATTTTACGCTGGTAACGATTTTTTTTTGTGATCAATTTTGCCGGAATTTTGTTTGAATTTATGAAACAATATTCTGAAGATATGACATATACATTGCAAATTGGAAATCAGGCCCCTGATTTCCTGTTGAAATCGACTCAAGGAATAACTTATAAATTGGTAGATTTTGAGGATTCCGATATTCTTGTGATTTTTTTTACCTGCAATCACTGTCCATATGTTTTAGGAAGTGACGAAACTACCCGAAAAACCGCCGATCAGTATAAAGATCAAGGTGTTCGTTTTGTGGCGATCAATTCGAACAGTGCAAATACATATGAGGAAGACAGTTTTGAGAATATGGTTTTACGGATGAATGAGAAAAAATTTCCATGGATTTATCTTCACGACGAAACACAGAAAATTGCATTAGCCTACGGAGCACTTAGAACTCCACATTTTTACATATTTGACAAAGATCGTAAACTCGTATATACCGGTCGTGCGGTCGATCAGCCGCGCGATGTATCAAAAATGACTGTTAATGATCTGGACAGGGCACTTTCCGAACTTCTGGCTGGTAGCCAGGTTTCTGTACCTGTGACAAATCCAATTGGCTGTAACGTTAAATGGGAAGGGAAGGATAAGCATTGGATGCCGGCTGATTCCTGCGATTTGGTATGAATTTGTTGAATCTTACTTTCTGTTTTAACAATGCCGGATTTAATTTAAGTTTCAATCTGATCCCATTCATGACCAATTCTTATTTTGCCTTTTGGGATGTCGTGCTTTTTCGTAGTTTTGAGTGAACAAAATAACTCAACTATCTCAGAAAATTGCCGGTGAAATTTAGAATTACTCAGATTTCTGCCTTGCAGATTTTTCAGCTTATACGTTTTTCGACCCTTATGTTGATTGGGGTCGTTTTTGCAAAATCAGGTTTGACAACTTCACAGATCGGGCAATATGAAACATTTCTGTTTCTGGCTTCCGCGATTTGTTTTTTCTGGTTAAATGGTTTGATTCAGGGTTTTCTCCCGTCTTCCAAAGAACATTCTGAATCCGTAAAATCATCCGCATTATTTAATGTTTTTTATCTCGTCACTGCCTTTGCAGGTTTATCTGTAATTTTTCTTTTCCTGTTTGAGAAGTCAATCTCCGGACATTTGTTGAAAGGATCAGACATTCCCTTCCTAAACTATTTACTGGTTTATATCCTTATTTCATCTCCGGCCAGTTTGGTCGAATATGTTTATCTGATCAAAAACCAGGGGAAGAAGATGATTAATTACGCCATAATCTCATATTCCCTGATGTTTATTCTGGTGGCTTTACCACCTGTTTTCGGAAAGAGTATTGAAATGAGCATGGCTGGTCTGGTTGCAAGTGCCGCTTTTCGTTTAGTTTGGTTGTTGGTTCTGTTATTCCGGAATTCGGTTCCGGGTTTTGATGCCGTATTTTTAAAACAAAACATGAAAAGCGCCTGGCCGTTGATCGTTTCAATGCTATTAAGTGGCTCAGGACAATACATTGACGGATTCATCATTACTGCTTATTTCGACGATGCCACTTTTGCCGTTTTTCGTTACGGAGCGCGCGAATTTCCGTTGGTTTTGCTGCTCGCCAACGCTTTCAGTGCATCCATGTTGCCCGGATTTGCCGATCGTTTGCAACTGAAAACAAATCTGGAAAAGATCCGGCATAATTCGCAAAAGCTTGGATATTGGTTGTTCCCTTTGTCCGGGGTCATGATGTTGGTGTCACATTGGGCGTTTCCCATTGTTTTTAACGTCAGTTTTTCCGGAAGTGCCACCATATTTAATATTTATTTGTTATTAATTGTCAGCCGTCTTTTATTCCCGCAAACCATCCTGATAGGTCTTCAGAAAACAACAGCCATCATGTGGGCCTCGTTCTTCGAAATTGTTGTCAATGTTTCCGTTAGTTTGTGGCTTCTGCAGTATTGGGGAATTGTCGGCGTTGCCTATGGAACGGTAATCGCCTACATCTTAGAAAAATTGGTTTTGATGGTTTTTGTCCGAAAAACAGGAGAAATACAAGTGAGAGATTATTTGAATGTGAGGCAGCATGTTCTTTATTCCGTACTTTTGACTGCTGAATTCTTCATCATCGAATATGTGATTTATTAAATGGTGCTAACGATTCAATACTTTTGACTTTTACCTTTTGACTTGTTATATATGGATTTTATTATTGATGACCCACGAATTGAACAGGAATTTCGTCAGATACTGATCAAAATTCGTCAGGCAAAGAATGGCGAGACTGTGGATTTAATGAAACAACATGGCCTTTCCTATAAAATTAACTGGGGTGCATCCATTATTTCCCTGCGTGAAATAGCGAAGCAATACGAACCAAATCATCTGTTGGCTCTGAAGTTATGGAATAAGCAATGGCGCGAAACCATGATTCTGGCAGCGATGCTGGATAATCCAAAAGAAGTAACAGAAGAACAGATGGATTACTGGACAAAAAGTATAGAATCAACAGAAATAGCAGAAGCATTAAATACTTATTTGTGGGTTAAAACCAGGTTCGCTTTTATAAAGTCATTGGAGTGGTGCAGAGGCAAAAAACATTTGGTTCGTTATGCGGGCATACACCTGATGGGAAAGCTGGCTTTGATCGAAAAATCTGCCATGGATGAGTTTTTCGAACCATTCTTCGACGTTTTGTCACCTTTGACAAAGGATGCAAATCTGAGGCAGGTTTTATACCGTTCGATAATTTTACTTGGAATGAAAAGCAAGGAAATGAATTCTAAAGCCATTTTGTTTGCTGAAAGCATGAAAGAGCTTGATTCTGAGGATAGTCGTAGTCTGGCAGAAATGACACTGACAGAACTTGCAAGCGAATATATTCAGGAGTCATTTGTTAAGAATACTTAATGTAAGTTGGGCGAACCCTAATACTGATTATTTTTGGTACACTTTTTATATCATAGAATCGAATTTTAAAATTTTATAAAATGAATCTTTCAAAATCATCGAATCCCGTATTTGGGAAGAATATTTTTAGCCAGTCGGCTACCAGTGCCGAAGATGGAGTGATGACCATTAACGGAACGATAAACAAAACCGGTTTAATGTTGCTGATTGTCATATTTGCTGCCACTTTTACCTGGCGGAAATTTTTCGGAGCTTTTGATCCTGCAGTTCCGGGAGCAATTCCTCCGGGAGTGATTGGGTGGATGCTGGGTGGAGCGATTGGCGGTTTTATTGTCGCGATCATTACAACTTTTAGTCCACGCCGGGCTGCCATGACTGCACCAATATATGCAGTTTTGGAAGGTTTGTTCCTTGGAGCTGTTTCTGCCATGTTCGAAGCCATGTATCCGGGTCTGGTCATGCGTGCTGTTATGCTTACGTTTGGGGTATTTGTTATTATGCTGGTCTTGTTCCGTACAGGAACTATTCGTGTTACGGAAAAATTCAGGACTGTAATTCTGGCTGCAACAGGCGGAATTGCATTGGTATATCTGGTCAGTTTTGTTGCCAGTATGTTTGGGGCTAATTTCGGCTTTATGTACGGAAATGGTCTCGTTGGAATTGGTTTTAGCCTTGTAGTTGTTGTGATTGCTGCGCTCAATCTGGTTCTTGATTTCGATATGATCACTCAGGGTGCAAATGCCCGTGCTCCTAAATATATGGAGTGGTATGGCGCATTCGGACTGATGGTTACCTTAATTTGGTTATACCTCGAAATGCTTCGGTTGCTATCTAAATTATCCAGCCGTAATTAATTTCGGTAATTTATATCACTATTAATAACAAACAGGGGCTTCGGTCCCTGTTTTTGTTTTCCACCTATTAATGCTATTTTCGGCATGATTAATAAAAAAGGGAACAGGGCGATATGGAAGTTATAGAGGTTTCTGATAAAAAGACAGTTAATGCATTTCACGAACTACCATTACAGATATATAAAAACGACAAAAACTGGATTTCTCCGCTGCGAATGATGATTGAAGACGTCTTTAATCCAAAAAAGAACGCAGGATTTTTAAATGGAGAAGCAAAACGATGGCTTGTAAAAGATAAAGAACAAATTATTGGTAGAATTGCGGCTTTTTATGATTGGAGTAAGATTGAGGACGGGAAAGAACCTACTGGTAGTATTGGTTTCTTCGAATGTTTTAATAACAGCGAAGCTGCAAATATCCTTTTTGATACCGCTCAAAACTGGTTGAAAATTGAAGGTTTAGTTGCAATGGATGGACCAGTCAATTTTGGTGAGAATTTTTTTAACTGGGGATTGCTTACCGATGGTTTTGTTCAGCAAGGTTTTGGAATGCAGTATAATCCATCATATTACAAAAATCTTTTCGAAAATTACGGGTTTCAGACTTATTATAAGCAATTCAGTTATCATCTTGACATTACCAGTCCCGACCTTCCGGATCGTTTTTGGAAGATTGCTGAGTGGGTGGCTAAAAAGGAAGAATATACCTACAAAACCTTTTCTTTTAAAGAACAGGATCGCTGTATCAATGATTTTATCACAATTTATCAGCAGGCCTGGGATAAACACACCAACTTCAAACCCATCGAACATAAAGATCTGAAAGCTCTGGTTAGAGATGCAAAGATTTTTCTGGAGGAGGAATTTATCTGGTACGTTTATTATAAAGATGAACCCATCGCTTTTTTTATGATGATTCCTGATTTGAATCAGATTTTAAAATATTTAAAAAACGGAAAGCTCAGTCTTCTAAATATCCTTAAGCTAATTTACCTGAAGAAAAGAAAAACAATGACCCGATGCAGGGTTCTGGTTATGGGTGTCATTCCGAAATTCCAGAACTCTGGAATTGAATCGGGTATTTTCTGGCAAATGAGGCAGGTCTTGCTCAGTAAAAATTGGTATAAAGAAATGGAGTTAAGTTGGGTAGGCGATTTCAACCCTAAAATGATTGCACTTTTTAACTCAGTAGGAAGTAAGTATGCCAAAACGCATGAGACCCTGCGTTTTCAATTTGACAGAACTAAACCATTCGTGCGACTTCCGATCATCGAAGAATGATGGGTTACGTATATTTTAATCCGCAAAATATCGTAAATTGACCACAAAATCTGAAATTTATGCAAATCATACAAGTCTCTGATAAACAGACAAAGAAACTATTTCATCAGATTCCGCATCTGATATATAAAAACGATCCGAACTGGACCTGTCCGTTGCAGGGAATGATTGAAGATATTTTTACTCCCTCAAAAAATGCATCGTTTAAAACCGGCGAGGCCATACGTTGGGTCGTTGTTGACGATGAAGGTAAAGTTTTGGGACGTATTGGTGCCTTTTTAAACCGAAAAAAAGCATATACTTTCGATCAGCCAACAGGTGGATGCGGCTTTTTTGAGTGTGATAATAATTTTGAGATCGCTAAAATGTTGTTTGATGCTTCACGCGATTGGCTTAGGGAGCGCGGTATGGATGCGATGGATGGTCCGGTTAATTTTGGTGAAAACTACCTGAACTGGGGACTTCTGGCTGATGGGTTTATGCATCAGGGATTTGGGATGCCATATAATCCTCCATACTATGTCGATTTGTTCAAGCAATATGGTTTTGAAATTTATTTTCAGCAATTCAGCTATCATCTGGATTATTCAAAGCCATTTCCTGAACGGTTCTGGAAAATTGCAGGATGGGTTGCGCAAAAACCGGGTTATACATTTGAACACTTTTCTTTCGATAAATCGGAGAAATTCATCGACGATTTCTGTTACATCTACGATGAGGCCTGGAAGTTTCACGATCACTTTCAACCGCTAGATAAAGATGAAATACGCGATTTCCTGAAATCGGCCAAAGCGATACTCGATCCTGAAATGGTTTGGTATGCTTATCACAATGGAATTCCGGTTGCCCTTTTTGTAATGATTCCTGATATCAATCAGATCCTCAAAAAACTGAATGGGAAGATGAATTTCATTAATATACTTAAGTTCCTTTATTATAAACGCAGAAAAGTGATGACCAGGACACGAATTCTGATCATGGGTGTAACTCCTAAATATCAGAAGTCTGGAATCGAATCTGCGATATTTTGGCATCAGGATAAACTGATGAAGCACAAGCCACAATATAAAGAGGTTGAATTATCATGGGCAGGAGACTTTAATCCAAAGATTATTGCTTTGTATAAGTCTGTTGGCGGTGTTCATGTTAAAACCCACTATACAATGCGTTATCTTTTTGACCGCACCATACCGTTTAAAAGAGCTCCTATTATTGGGTTAGAAGAATAAATTTGAAAATTAAGGAATTTAGGAACAAAAATGTTTGGAAAATTAAAACCTATATGTAACTTTGCAAGCCGATAAAAATAAAAGTAAAGAGAATAAAAATGAAAAAAGGGATACATCCAGAAAATTATCGTACTGTTGCATTCAAAGATATGTCAAACGGTCATGTTTTTATTACTAAATCGACTGTGAATACGAAGGAAACAGAAGTGGTTGACGGAGTTGAATATCCGGTGGTGAAACTTGAGATCTCAAGCAAATCGCATCCATTCTATACCGGAAAAATGAAACTTGTCGATACTGCAGGACGTGTTGATAAATTCAATACCAGATTTAAAAAGACACAGGATCTTAAGAGTAAGTAATTCTTTTTCGATAAAAATATTAGAAAAGCTTCGCATTGTCGAAGCTTTTTTGTTTTTATACCACTTATAAGTCCCGATCATAATGCAATATTGTTTATTCGATGATTCGTTTCGAAATCAACTATTGCCTCGATCCATCAACAAACCCGTTTCTGAATTAAGAATTGGGATACTCACCATACACGGAAAATGCGAAAAATTTCCTGGGTAATTATCCGGTCATGGAAAACTCAAGGTTAGCTTCCTCAAAATTTTCTTTTATAACAGATGGGCAATTTGTTTTTATCAGTGGCCATGTTTGTCTTACCGAATTGTTCTGCACGCAGATCAAACAGCTAGTTTCAAATCAGGAATTATTTCCGGAAACAGAATTGTTGCAACTTGCGCTTCTGATTTTTATTCATTTGTTGAAATCGGTAATTTCCCTGAGTTGGAGTGGATTCATTCGGATAAAAAGCTAAGTATCCTTTATATATTCATGGGATTTGTTTTCTCAGAATCCAAATTTTCGGAAGTTTAAGAATTGCTAAAAAAGTAATCTCCGGAAGGAATGAGATGTCTCCTGAAACGATAGGAATATACTTTCGGATGTATTCTAACTGACAAAGAAGTATAGAAAGTACTAATATTTTCCCCAAATTACAGCCATATTTTTTTGAATACATGCTTTGGCATGGCTATTGCAAAAATGTGCACAGGCATTTCTGACCACCTATAGTCGGTCAGTCTGTCAGGTGAAAAAGTAGGATTAGTATTGTGACTGAAAATATTTAATTATGCAAAATATATTACTATCCAGTTTAATGGATGATGAAAATGAATTTATCCCGATCTTATCAGATGGTGATGATTCGGAATTGACCAATCTTGAAGTTCCTGACGTTTTACCAATTTTACCATTGCGTAATACCGTTATGTTTCCGGGTGTCGTAATGCCAATTACGGTAGGAAGACAAAAATCGCTGCAACTCGTTCAGGAAGTGTACAGGGGAAATCGCTTGCTTGGAACTGTTGGCCAGAAAGATGGAAGTATTGAAGATCCGGCTCAGAATGATTTATATCGTACAGGGACAATTGCCCAGATATTAAAAATTCTGGAAATGCCAGATGGAACCACATCTGTAATTATACAAGGGAAGAAACGGTTCGAAGTGATTGATTATGAGCAGGAATTTCCATATTTTAAAGCGCGCGTAACTCCAATGGAAGATATTCGTCCTCAGGATGATTCCGTCGAGTTTTCTGCTATTGTAGGATCATTAAAAGATCTTTCGATAAAAATCGCTCAGTTTTCGATGCATATTTCACCGGAGGCTTCTTTCGCTGTTAAAAACATCGAAAATTCTACTTTTCTCATCAATTTCGTTTGTTCAAACACCGATTTAAAAGTTGAAGAAAAGCAGGTTTTGCTCGGTATTGGAGATATAAAAGAACGTGGGATTCAGGCAATCAGCTATTTGGTTCGTGAGGTACAGATGGCCGAACTGAAACGTGATATTCAGACTAAGGTGAAAGCTGAACTCGATCAGCAACAGAGGGAATACCTTCTGAATCAGCAAATGAAAACCATTCAGGATGAATTGGGTGGAAGTCCTGCAGAACAGGAAATTCAGGATTTAAAAGAAAAGGCAAAAGAGAAAAAGTGGACAGAAGAAGCTTCAAAACATTTTGAGAAAGAAGTTCACAAACTTTCCCGGTTAAATCCGGCGGCTGGTGAATATTCAGTTCAGTTTGCTTATTGCCAGACATTGCTCGACCTTCCATGGAACGAATATACAGAAGATGTTTTTGATCTGAAACGTGCAGTTAAAGTATTGGATGAAGAACATTACGGACTTGAAAAAGTAAAGGAACGTATATTGGAACATCTTGCAGTTCTGAAATTGAAAAACGACATGAAGACACCCATCTTGTGTTTGTATGGTCCTCCGGGAGTCGGAAAAACATCGCTTGGCAGGTCAATTGCAAAAGCATTAGGTCGGAATTATGTCAGGATGAGTTTAGGCGGATTACATGATGAAGCTGAAATTCGTGGTCATCGGAAAACCTATATAGGTGCTATGCCCGGACGGATTTTGCAAAATATTAAAAAGGCCAAATCGTCGAATCCGGTATTTATTCTTGATGAAATCGATAAGGTATCACAAGATTTTCATGGCGATCCAGCATCTGCGTTATTAGAAGTTTTAGATCCGGAACAAAATTTTGAATTCCATGACAACTATGTTGAGCTTGAATATGATTTGTCGAAAGTCATGTTTATAGCAACAGCAAATACGCTCAATACAATTGCACCAGCATTGCGCGACAGGCTTGAACTGATTGAAGTTAGCGGATATCTAGTGGAAGAAAAAATAGAAATTGCAATCAGGCATTTAATCCCGAAACAGCTGGAAAATCATGGGATAGATGGAAATGATATTGTATTCTCGAAAGAAGTCATTCAGCACATTATTGAAAATTATACCCGGGAATCGGGTGTTCGTGCACTTGATAAAAAGATTGCAAGAATTGCCCGTCGCATAGCAAAAAAGGTTGCTTTCGAGGAGAAATATAATTCACAACTCACCAAGGAGGATGTGCGTGAATATCTTGGAGTTGTTCAATACGCAAAAGAAATTTATCAGGGAAACAGTTTCGCTGGTGTAGTTACAGGTTTGGCCTGGACAGCTGTCGGAGGCGAAATTCTGTATGTTGAAACCAGTTTAAGTAAAGGGAAAGGTTCTCTGACTTTAACCGGAAATCTGGGCGATGTAATGAAAGAATCTGCCATGCTGGCACTTGAATATCTTCGTTCACATGCCGAACAAATCGGAATTAATCCTGATGTTTTTGATCGGTATAATGTTCATGTTCATGTTCCTGAAGGAGCAATCCCTAAAGATGGTCCATCAGCAGGTATAACGATGGTGACTTCCATCGCATCAGCATTTACTCAGCGCAAAGTGCGCAAAAATCTTGCAATGACAGGTGAAATTACTCTACGGGGGAAAGTTTTGCCGGTTGGTGGTATAAAGGAAAAGATTCTGGCTGCCAAAAGAGCCGGAATAAAAGAGATTATTTTATCCGAAGCTAACCGGAAGGATTTGGAGGAAATAAAGGAAGTTTATATTAAAGGTTTGAAATTCCATCATGTTGATACGATTCAACAGGTAATTGAATATGCTTTGCTTGATTCAAAAGTGGATAAGCCTTTGAAAATAGAATAAACGTTTTTAGTATTTGAATATATTTAAAGCAGCGGATAGTTAAATATTATCCGCTGTTTTTCTTCTAGGTAAAACTCAAATTATCGGGAAAATATCAAGCTTATCAAAATAAGCCATGCGATTTCTTGATATACTTTCTTCCTGAACAGTATGATTAAAATCAAGAATGCATTTGTGGTTTTTCTTATCAACGCGTTGCAGGTAATTTGTATTGATATAAGTTGAACGGTTTGTCTGAAGAAAGGCCTGTGAATTTAACATCTCAATTACGATATACAGATTTCGGGTAATTGTTTCCATCGTCCCGTCCTGAAGGCACAATACACAATTATTTGCTTTTGATCTTAAAATAACAATGTCTTTGATTTCGACAAACAGAACGCCTTCTGTTGATGGAAGTTTAATCTTTAACGAATTCGTTTGGGAATGGATGAATTTATCCAGTTTTCGATCCCGCTCTTTTTTTTCGGCCTTTGCTTTAAATTTTTGTATTACATGTTCCAAATCGGCAATGCAAAACGGTTTGGTCAGAAAATCGAGAGGTTCAACACCCAGGGCATCGTAGGCATATTTTTGATGGGCTGTTGTAAAAACAATTTCAGTATGTGTGTTTACCAAATGAATCTTATCTGCAACCTGCAGACCGCTCATATCCGGCATGTCAATGTCAAGAAAAACCAGTTCCGGTAAAGTCTCATTAACCAACTCCAGTCCTTTTGCCGGATCGTTTTCTGTTCCTGTAACCACAATATCAGGGAACTTACGAAGGTACATCTCAAGTAAAATGATTGCATCTGTTTCGTCATCAATAATTATGGCAGAGATGGTTGTAGAGTCCATTGTATTATTATTCAGTGTCAAATTTACTTAAGGTCCTGATGTGATTTTTTGACCCTTTAATTTCGTATTCTTTTCCTTCGCAAGATAAAATGATTGTGTTATTGCTGCGGAATACTTTTCGAATATATTTTTGATTGATTAAATATGATCTGCTAACACGCAAAAAATCAAATTGTTTTAGTACTTCTTCCAATTTAGAGAGGAACAGATAACTCATTTCAATACGGTTATTCGTTAAGTAAATCTCCGTACAAAAACCATCTGCCCTACAATAAAGTATTTCTTCGGGGTTGATAATAAGATACCCTTTTGTTGTTTGAAACCTGATTCTTTTTTCTTCCTGCGATTTTTCTATAATCTGTCGTATTCTGAAATTATTATTTGTTTGTTTTATTTGCTGGACTTTTTCTATAATCGAGGCTATTACTTCTTTTGAAACTGGTTTTATCAGGTAATTGAATATGCCATCGTGTATCGCATCTGCCGCATAATCCTTAGTTTCAGATACAAAAATAATAGTGGTTTCGGTAAGCTTATTTTTAATGAATTTGATGAGATCTTTTCCGGCTTTTCCTTTTGTCGGATATTCAAGTAATATAATATCAGGATTACTATCCATGATTTTAAATATTGCCTGATCCGTATCGGAAGCGTAATCAATGTTTAAAACCATGGGATTTGTCTGAAGTAATTCTGAGAATTGCCTCATTAATTCCGGATCACTTTCAATAATTAAAATACCAACTTTATGCTTCATTCGATGATAGATATTTTTCAAGATATTTTAAATCGCAATAAAGATAATAATATATGATTTTGTTAGCTGTTCAACCTTTGAAAATATGCTTTATACATTTATTAATTAACTTAAATATGATAAGTTATTTCATTCTTTTTTAATTACAAACTATAGACTGTAACAAATCTATATGCTGTTTTTGTTCATATGGAAATAGGTTATTGAGGTGAAAATGATTCTCAGGGAGGTTTTTCCAATTTTTGGTTGTACAAAAGAATCTATAATATCGGTAAATTAGCTTTTCAATAGATTGATTTGGTCAGGTAGGCAATGAATATTTCATCGAATTTATTGAACTGAATCGTTGTACTCATTGATGATGTCTAATCTTTTCCGTTTTTAATATTGAAAAATCAGCTTAACGGTCAATGAATTAATCTTATTTCACTTTATTCAACATTTGTTTTAAGATCAGTAAGATTCATATTCCTTATTTTTTTATATTTAAAGGGGAAACCATAACCGAATTTGATTGTTTTAGCATGAAAGTTTTAAAAATGGTTTCAACATATATTAAATACATAAACCTATTTGAATGAGAAAAGTAATTCTTCTCCGGCGTTTTCCTTTGCATTTAAACGCATTTATCTCACTGGTATTTTTATCTATCTTTTTGATTTCCGGAAATCCATTAAAAGCTGCTTCTTCTGAAGACGATGAAGAAGTGCTGGATAATCATTCACATTTTGACATTCAACGAGGAGAGCGGTTTTTTAAAGGCCTCCTTCCTAAAGATCGTGATTTTGAATCTTGTGTATCCTGTCATACGCTAAATCATTCGGATACATTGAACTGGAATCCTTCGGCAATGGACATTGCAGTAAAGTTTTCAGGAAAAGATTTTTCGGAATTTCAGAGTGCAGTAATGCAGCCCAATGGAATTAAAATGGAGGCCTCTCACAAAGGTTTTAAGATTGAAGAAGAAGATTTGAAGAAAGTCAAACTGTATTTGGATGAACTTGTGATTGACGGAGGCCATAAGGCGGGACCTACAGTGAACCAGATCGCACTTTTCCTTTTGCTTGGTTTGCTTATGACATTAGCACTAATCGATTTGATATTTTTGCACAAAATCAAATATCGGATGATTACTGTTGTGGTCTTATTGGTTTCTCTTGTATTTCAGGTTAAAATGATATCAGAAGCTGCAATAAATCTGGGAAGATCACAAAATTATGCACCAGATCAGCCGATCAAATTTTCACACAAAGTTCATGCTGGTGACAATAAAATAGATTGTAAATATTGTCATACAACAGCTGAATACAGCAAGTCCGCAGGTATACCGGCTATGGAATTATGTATGAATTGCCATATTTTGGTTCGTGAAGGAGCGCGTTCCGGGAAATTCGAAATTGCTAAGGTTATTGAAGCGAACGAAACGAAAAAGCCGGTTGAATGGATTCGGATCCACAATTTACCCGATCATGTATTTTTTAGCCATGCTCAGCATGTTGGTATAGCTAAGGTTGATTGTCAAAAATGTCATGGTCAGGTTCAGGAAATGGATATCATGAAGCAATCCAGCGATCTTTCTATGGGCTGGTGTATCAATTGTCACAGGGAAACCAAAGTGAACTTTAAAGACAATGCCTACTATGATAGTTACATGAAATTACACGATGAACTAAAAGCGGGAAAAATTGATACAATCAGGGCTGTTGATATAGGTGCGAATGATTGTATGCGCTGCCATTATTAAATTAACTGGTTATCGAAATAGTTGCATTTTTTTTAGAATTGATTTATTTATAAGATAAAATAATCGTCGATGAAGACATACTGGAGAAGTATAGAAGAACTTGCCAATCCAAAAGAATTGCGCCGGGTAGAAGTGCGTGAGGAAGCCAAAAATAAAAGCATGTTAATGAGAGGCGATGAGGAGATGAATGCATCTTCGCGACGTGATTTTCTGAAAACATTTGGGTTTAGTATTGCTGCTGCATCAATTGTAGCCAGTTGTAAAAGGCCGGTTGATAAGGCTATTCCGTATCTGATTAAACCGGATGAAATTACGCCAGGCATTTCTGATTATTATGCATCCTCGTATTTCGAGGGAAATGAATATGGGAGTATTCTGGTTAAAGTCAGAGATGGCCGCCCGATTAAGATTGAAGGAAATACGTTGAGTTCAATTTCGCAGGGAGGAACAAGTGCCCGAATTCAGGCTTCGGTTTTGAATCTTTATGATGATGTACGATTTAAGGGGCCATTGAAGAAAGGCGATGAGATTAGCTGGGAAAATGCTGATAAGGAGATTGGCATTTTATTGGACAGTATGAAAGTGAATGGAGAAAAAATTGTCTTGCTCAGTTCCACAATCATTTCACCATCGACCCGGGAAATCATCCAAAAATTCGCTGAAAAGCAAACCAACTTTGAATGGATTCAGTATGATCCGGTTTCAGCTTCAGGAATTTTAGAAGCAAACCAAAAAAGTTTTGGTAAAGCGTTTATTCCTGATTACAAATTTAATAAGGCAAAAGTAGTGGTGAGTTTTGGGGCCGATTTTCTCGGTACCTGGCTTTCGACTGTAGAATATACAAAGGGATATACTGCCGCCCGACAGTTGCAGGACGATCGGAAAGAAATGCTTCGTCATTATCAGTTCGAGTCAGGAATGACCTTGAGTGGTTCTAATGCCGATGTTCGTTTCCCAATTAAACCATCAGAAGAAGGTGCCATTGTGTTGGCTTTATACAATGCGATAGCTAATGCTAAAGGTGGAGAAGTTGTTTCCGGTGTTCAATCGTCAGTTGACATCAGCGAACTGGCAAAAGACCTTCTGGATAATGAAAATCAAAACATTGTTATCTCCGGAAGTAATGATGTAAATATCCAATTGCTTATAAATGGCATAAACCAATTACTTGGCAATTACGGAAAAACCATCGGACTCGAAAATCCGCTTTTAACAAAACAAGGTATTGATGGTGATGCTGACCGCCTGCTTTCTGAATTAAAATCAGGAAAAGTGAAAGCGTTGCTGGTTTGGAATGCAAATCCGGTTTACGACCATCCTAAGGGTAGCGAATTTGATGCTGAAATCCGAAAATTGGGATTGACTGTTTCTTTTACGGAACGTCCGGATGAAACAACCGCATTGTGCCAGTTTGTGTTACCTGATGTAAATTATCTGGAAAGCTGGAATGATCTTGAACCCAAAGAAGGAATATACAGCTTGTCTCAGCCTGTAATCTCACCATTGTTTAATTCACGTCCGCCACAGGTAACTTTGCAGAAATGGGTAGGCAATGAAATAAATTATCGAGATTATATCCAGAATTTCTGGAAAGAAAATCATTTCACGAAACAAAAAGAAATAAGTGATTTCGTACATTTCTGGAACACCAAATTGCAAAATGGTGTATTCGAAACGGTTCAGGAATCAAAATTAAATTATTCTCAGGAAGGAATTGCACAGGCGGCAAGCCAGATTAAAAGTACCATTGCCGGATTGGAAGTTGTTTTGTACGAAAGTATTGCCATAGGTAACGGAAAATATGCAAATAACCCCTGGTTGCAGGAATTACCTGATCCGGTTGCTAAAATCAGCTGGGATAATTTTGCTGCAGTACCAGTCGCTTATGCCGAGGCAAATGGTCTGAAAAATGAAGATGTAATTCTTGTTAACGGGATGGAATTACCTGTTTTTATTCAACCGGGACAAGCTTCAGATACTATTTCTGTTGCTTTGGGTTACGGACGTTTGGTTGCTGGTAAGGTAGGAGATAGGGCAGGTTCCGATGTTTATCCTTTTGTCGAAACAGAAAATGGTACCCGTCGGTATTTTGTGACTTCAGCAAAAGTTGAGAAAGTACCGGGTAAAGTGTTCGAACTGGCCATTTCGCAAACCCATTATTTGATGGAGGGCCGTCCGATTGCCAGAGAAACAACACTGGAAGATTACATTAAAAATCCTTCGTCAGGAAATGAGATGAAGGCTGAAGATGATGCCAAATCAGTTTCATTATATAAAAAGCCTGAATATAATGGTCATCACTGGGGATTGGCTGTCGATCTTAATTCGTGTACAGGTTGCGGCAACTGTGCCATTGCCTGCCAGGCTGAAAATAATGTTCAGGTGATTGGCAAGGAGCAGGTTCGAAACCGGCGCATTATGCATTGGATAAGAATTGACCGTTATTATTCTGAAAATCCTGAAAATCCGAAAGTTTCTTTCCAGCCGGTAATGTGTCAGCATTGCGGAAACGCACCTTGCGAAAATGTTTGTCCGGTGGCTGCAACTCCGCACAGTGAAGAAGGGTTGAATCAGATGGCTTACAATCGTTGTGTTGGAACAAAATATTGCATGAACAACTGTCCATACCGCGTTCGTCGTTTCAATTGGTTCCAGTATGTGAAGAACGAAAAATTCGACTACGCTTCGAACTCCGATCTAGGTCGCATGGTTCTTAATCCTGATGTAACCGTTCGTTCCCGCGGAGTTGTTGAAAAATGCTCGATGTGTGTGCAGCGCATTCAGGAGAAAAAGCAATTGGCTAAACTGGAAGGAAGAGCAATTGCTGAAGGCGAAATAAAAACTGCCTGTTCACAATCTTGTCCCGGAAATGCAATTGTTTTTGGCGATCTTTCAAATCCTGAAAGCCGCATTTCAAAACTATTTAAAGACAAACGGAATTACCATTTACTGGAAGAATTACACACTTTGCCATCAGTAGGATACCTGACCAAAGTAAGAAATACAAACGCATGATCATCAATCAAAGAAAATAGGTTGGACTATGTATAAAACGAACATACGAGGAAAATTAGTTGACGGAGATAAATCACTCAGTCAGATTTCGCAGGATATTCTTGCACCAATGTATGGCAAAACACCCAGATGGTGGTATTTAGCCATGACGGTCAGTTTGCTGATGTTTGCATGGGGGGCAAAAAGTATTTATACCACACTCACAGTAGGCATAGGTTCATGGGGAGTAAATAATACAGTTGCCTGGGGGTGGGCGATCGTCAACTTTGTTTGGTGGATCGGAATTGGACATGCTGGTACAGCTTTTTCCATATTCCTCCTGATTTTGCGCCAGAAATGGAGAACAGCTATCAATAGAGCTGCTGAAGCAATGACTGTGGCAGCTGTTTTTTGTGCCGCATTGTTTCCTCTTATGCACATGGGGCGATCGTGGTTATTTTTCTTTGTTTTCCCTTATCCGAATACACGTGGTCCGCTTTGGGTGAATTTTAACTCTCCATTGTTCTGGGACTTTGTAGCCATTTCAGCTTATCTGCTTATTTCTGCCAGTTTCTGGTACTTCGGAATGGTTCCTGATTTTGCAACTATTCGTGATACGACCAAATCAAAAATTAAAAAGGCAGTTTATGGTTTTTTTGCTTTTGGTTGGACAGGTTCATCTAGAGAATGGTTGCGTTACGAAGGATTAGCGTTTGTGCTCGGTGGTATTGCTGCGGTGCTTGTAGTTTCTGTGCATTCAATCGTTTCCACAGACTTTGCGGCAGGGATAGAACCTGGTTGGCACTCCACCATATTTCCTCCATTCTTTGTTGTAGGCGCTATCTTTTCCGGTTTTGCTATGGTTATAACCCTGGTTGTTTTAATGAGGAAACTGTATCGATTGGAAGATTTTATTACCGACAGACATGTTGACGCCATTTGCAGGGTATTGATTTTTATTTCTCTGATTATGGGTTCCTCCTATATAACCGAGATATTTATTGCATGGTATTCAGGTTCAGAATACGAATTTTTTACCTTTTTCCATAACAGGATAACCGGTGAATATGCTTTCGAATTTTGGTCCATGTTTATTTTTAATGCATTATTACCTCAATTGTTCTGGTCTGCAAAAATTCGCCGCAACCTTTGGATCGTTTTTGCGATTTCTATTTTTATCAATATAGGCATGTGGTATGAGAGATATATTATTGTAGTGACTTCATTATCGAAAGATTATATTCCTGCAAACTGGGCCGAGTATCATCCTTCGCTGGTCGAAATTGGATTTTATGTCGGTACATTGGGAATGTTTGCAGCTGCGGTATTGTTGTTCTTCAGATACATTCCACAAATCGCAATTCATGAAGTGAAAATGATTTCAAAATACAATACACAGCAAACTGATCACCTTAAACCGGGTCACCATGATTATGAATAAAAAATATTTAATAGGTGTATTTAACGATGAGCATACCCTCGTAGACGCTTTTGAAAAAGCACTTGAAAAGGGTGTGGTGATAGAAGAAGTTTACACTCCTTATCCGATTCATGAGATACTGCATGGAATGAAGACGAAGACATACATTTCCCACGCTGCCTTTTTTTACGGAGTGCTGGGTGTTGTCATGCTTTTAGGAGGAATGTATTATGCCGCTGTAATCAGCTGGCCGCTTCATTTTGGAGGAAAACCTTTCAATACCTTTCCTTCTTTCATTGTCATAACGATTGTTGGTACCATACTTACAATAACTCTTTTAACCTTATTCACATTCTCAGTGAGTTCAAAGATTTTCCCGGGGAAAAAGGCCGAAATTATTGATGTACGGGCGACCAATGATAAATTTGTTATTCTGCTTGATCAGGAAAAAATGGGAATTGAAAAACCCGAAATAACACAATTGTTCCAAAATAACGGAGCTACTGAAGTGTATGAAAAGGAAGCGAACACAAACTGAAAAATATTTATCGAATGAACTTTAAAATACTTAATAAAAGTTTGGCGGCTATTGCTCTGATTGTGGTTTTTGGATCGTGCGACCGGGACAGAAACACAACAGGATGGGAATATTTTGACGATATGGCTCACTCTGCAGCCTATGAAACATATACGCCAAATCCGAATTTTGCTG
Source organism: Prolixibacteraceae bacterium (assembly GCA_041736275.1). GTDB lineage: Bacteria > Bacteroidota > Bacteroidia > Bacteroidales > Prolixibacteraceae > Aquipluma. The sequence goes on along the minus strand of JBGSUC010000033.1, from coordinate 107,433 downwards.
ATGGAAAGACCATGCGCAATCCGGTTGAAGGAACCATCCCAATGGGATATCAGCCTTATCTTTATCAGAAAACGGATGAGGACCGTATAACAGCCGGCAAAGAACTGGTAAATCCATTCGAGCCAACAGAGCAGAATCTAACCAGGGGAAAACAGGTATTTTCAATTTATTGCATGAATTGTCATGGTGATAAAGGCGATGGTAAAGGATTTCTTTATACCAGCAAAAGGTACCCATTTCCACCGGCGAACTTACTTTCCGATAAAATCAGAAATAATCCTGAAGGAGAAATTTTTCATGTAATAACGGTTGGTTTTGGCGTGATGCCGCAACACGGTTCTCAGGTCAGACCCGAAGATCGTTGGAAAGTGGCTATGTATATCAAGAATGTGCTGCACAAACAATAAAAATTAAAGGAAGAATCAAAAATATGAACAGCATGGAAGATCGGTTAATTGTTCAAAAGAACTTTAAATACCTGATGTTTGGATTGATTGGCATCGGAATAATCTCAATGGTCACCGGGTTTATTTTAGATCCTACACGGGCTTGGGCCAATTATTTACTGAACAACTATTATTTTGTATCGCTGGCAATTGGTGCTGCTTTTTTTGGTGCCATACAGTACATTTCCCAATCAGGTTGGTCGTCTGCTTTTAAACGGATTCCTGAAGCAATGGCTTCCTATGTTCCCGTAGCAGCTGTCTTTTTTGTGCTGATGTATTTCGGAATGCACTCTCTTTTCCATTGGTCACACGAAGGAATTACAGACACTGATGCATTGCTTGCACACAAAGCTCCTTACCTGAATGTTCCGTTCTTTTTTATTCGGGTTGTATTATTTTTTAGCTTGTGGATTTTCATGATTCGTTTGTTGCGTAAGATTTCCTTAAAAGAGGATGCTGAGGGTGGATTAACCCATTTCTATAATTCTGAAAAATATTCAAAAGTGATCATTTTTATCATTGCCTTTAGTTTTATTCTTTTTGCAATCGATATGATTATGTCGCTCGAACCTCACTGGTTCAGTGCCCTTTTTGCTGCTAAAAGTTTTATTGCAGCGTTTTTGCATGCCTCAACAGTTATTACTCTGATTGTTATTATTTTAAATAAAGTTGGTCATTTGCCTATGCTAAACCGAAGCCATTTGCACGATTTTTCACGATATATTTTTATGCTTGCTATCATCTGGGGCTACTTTAATTTTGTGGAATTTATGCTAATCTGGTACGGAAATATACCGGAAGAAACCATATTCTATGTCAGTCGTTCGAACGGTGCATTTGGTGTTTTGTTTTTTGTCAACATCATCATCAATTGGTTTATTCCGTTCCTGTTCCTGATGCCACGAATGACTTCACGCAGTAAGGTGTTTTTACTTCCTGTTATTGTTATAATGATGGTTGGACAATACTCCGAACTTTATTATTATATCTGGCCGGCAGTTGTTCATGAAGCTAAATTCGGGATACTCGAAATAGGCACTTATTTAGGTTTTTTAGGTTTGTTTGCCCTGGTGGTAACAAATACATTGTCCAAAGCCAATCTGGTTCCAAGTAACCATCCATATCTGGAAGAAAGCATCTATCATCAATTCTGATGATAATTATTGAAAACAGAAATCCGGAAATCTTTAAAATGTTTCGGGATTTCTGTTTTATCCGTATAATTTGAACAGCTAAATTAGTTTGGCAATCCGTAGGTTATGTTTACCGGTTAATCATTTTTGCGTTGCCTCCTGAATATCGCTCACCTTGAACCGCAATTTTTGAAGATGCAGTGTTGATCTCCTGAAGCTCCTCAGAAGTAAGTTCAACTGCTGCAGCTCCGAGATTCTCACTTAAACGGTGCAACTTTGTAGTACCCGGAATTGGAACAAACCAAGGCTTTTGTGCCAGTATCCATGCGAGAGCAATTTGAGCTGGTGTTACATTTTTGCGTTTTGCTACTGCTGCAACCAAATCTACAAAGGCCATATTTGCTTTCAGGTTTTCGGGCGATAAACGTGGAACCGTGCTGCGGAAGTCTTTGCTGTTGAATGTTGTATTTTGGTCCATTTTCCCAGTCAGAAAACCCTTACCCAACGGACTAAACGGTACAAAGCCAATTCCAAGTTCTTCGAGTGTCGGAATGATTTCGTCTTCCGGTTCGCGCCACCACAGCGAATATTCGCTCTGCAAGGCAGTAACCGGTTGCACCGCATGAGCACGGCGAATTATTTGAACTCCAGCTTCTGAAAGTCCGAAATGTTTTACTTTACCTTCCTGAATCAGGTCTTTAACGGCACCGGCAACATCTTCGATTGGTACATTCGGGTCAACCCGATGCTGGTAATACAAATCGATATAATCAGTTTTGAGTCGTTTAAGCGATCCTTCAACAACTGTTTTAATATGCTCCGGACGACTGGTTAGTCCCAGATTTGCATTGGTATTTGGGTCGAAATGGAAGCCAAACTTGGTAGCTATAACCACCTCGTGACGAATCGGTGAAAGTGCTTTACCAACTAGTGTCTCATTCGTGTAAGGCCCATAAACTTCGGCGGTGTCAAAAAAAGTAACACCCATGTCAACCGCTTTCCGGATCATCGAAATCATTTCTTTTTCATCGGCAACGGTTCCATAGCCAAAACTCATTCCCATGCAACCGAGTCCCAATGCTGAGACTTCGAGGCCGCTATTTCCTAATTTTCGTTTTTGAATTGTTGTTTCCATAATTTATACTTTTAATAATGATACAAATATCAAACAGAAATAGACCGAAGAATAACTTAAAGCAAACGATAAGATACGAAAATCAAACAATTGCCTATGGTTTAGATGTAGAGCTTTTAGAGCAGATACGACCGACGATTAAAATATTTTTCCAGCAACCGCCGATAACTTTCCGGAGTATCCATATCATCCAATATTTCACCACCTTCCAAAAGGATTACATTTTCTTCGTGGCGTTTAATGATTTTTTTCGCGCCTTCATCGTTCCTTAATTCTGAAAGTTCCTTAAAAAAGTATCGATCAAAAATCACGGGAACACCTGTCCATCCGAAAGCGGAGTGTGAGACCATAATTTGTTGGGGACCAGGTTGAAAGGAAACAATCATTTTTTCAACATAGGCAGTTGTAATCAGCGGTTGGTCCAAAAGAGTGATCAAAACTCCGGTTGCATCGGGGAATTTTTGGATTATCTGTTCGATCCCCAGTGAAATTGAGCTTCCCATTCCACATTCCCAATCAGTATTTGTAAAGATATTTACCTGGTATTTTTCAATAACCGGAATGATGAGTTTCGAATTTGAACCGATAACTACATTAACCGGATTACCCGTTTGAAGTAATGTCAGGATTTGATGCTCGATCAAGCTTATGTTTCCCCAGGGCAACAATTGTTTGGGTTGTCCCATCCGGCTTGAGCCACCGGCTGCCAAAAGTAAAATAGGAATTTCAGCCATGGATTGAACCCACTTTATTTCGTAATGATTCGGGCTTTTTATTTCGAACGACACTCAGTATTTCTGCCAGAATGGAAATGGCAATCTCAGGAGCAGTTTCTGCGCCAATATTAATTCCAGCGGGACTATGAATTTGTTCCAGAAATTCGGGCGAAATATCGGGGAAATAGTCCAGCAGCGTTGACAATAACCTTTCCCTTCGGTTTATTGAACCGACAATGCCGAGGTAAGCGGGTTTTACTTCTTTCAAAGCCATCAGATACTGAACATCTTTGTTGTAACTGTGTGTCATGATTACCACAGCCGTTTGTTCATCCAAAGCTGAGGTATCGATATTTTCGAAAAATGGTGTGATCAGTGCAGAAGCGCCAGGAAAAAAATCGCAGGATTTTGACTCTTCGGCTGAAGCTACGATTGTTACTTCCCAACCCAATAATTTGGCTGCCTGACACAATTGAACTGCATCGTGTTCAGCTCCAAAAATGTACAATTGAAACAAGGGATTGAATTTCTGAGAAAAACATTTCTGATCATCGATCTGTGCGGATTCGAAAAATGGATTGATGGAATATGTTTTTTCATTCAGGGCAATCAGTGTTCCTGCACTTTTATATTCGCCTACTTCAGGATAGTAAAAAGCATCCATCCTGAAATTTTGCCTGTGTTTTAATACCGATTCAAAGTCTTTCAGAAGTTCATCAGAAAGAAAAACAGGTTCGATTAAAATATGGAGAATCCCTTCGCAACCGATCCGCAGACGACCATCGTAGGTCATTAATTTTGCTTTACCGCATTTAAAAACACTTTGCGTCTGTCTTTCTATTTCCGTTTCAACGCAGCCACCACTAACTGCTCCCACCGAATCTCCATCTTCGTTGAAAACCATTCGGACACCAGGCCGACGATAGGAAGAACCTTCCAAATCGACCACTGTAACAAAAACAGCTTTTTTCCCCTGTTGCTGCCAGGTTTTTAAAGTTTGAAACAGCAATTTTATTTCGTGTGTCATTTCAAAATTGATTCGGCTTTCCAGTTATTACTTTAATCGAAATGTCTTGGACAGGTTTTCCATTTCTAAATGTCATTTCTCCGTATATGGTGTTACGAATAACTTCCCCGGTACATTCGGATTCTCCTGAGATCGTTTAAATAATTCAAGACGAAATTTAAACAACAACCTACAAATTGCAAATAATAAAACGTGATGAATACATTAAGCAACAAGTATTTGTATATATAGGTTCATTTGTTTTGTCCGTATTCGCTGTGTTATTAATATAGGGGTTCATTTCTCCTGAAATTTTGCCCGAATTTAAATAGAAAGTTATAGTGCCTCACGGATTACGATGATTGTAAAAGAACTTACCATGATGACTGACCAGTTTAAATCTGACTAAAATTCATGGCTAAGTTTTCTAAAGCAAAAGGAATCTTGCCTTAATACTTTTACGCACATCATCCGGCTTTGATCACGGTTCAGAAGTTTGCCATCGCAAGCGCAATGGACGCACCGTTTTGAGTTACACCACCAACTTGTAAAGCAATCCCGATTCTTATATTTTAACGAAATTCAAAGAATTCTTAATTTAAAGGACTTCAGGAAGATTTCCGATCAGTCATTTATTTCGTTTTCAGAGCATCAGTATTGCAATCCAGACCTGTCCATTCTTTAATTTTTCCGATAAATTCAGTCTTCATATTTTCCGGTAAATTTTTGATTCTGGCAGCGCCGTGGCTCGCTCCTGGGATTAAATATGATTTGGAGTTTACCCGATCTGAAACGATTACCCGGGCAGCAGACCAGGCATCAATGCCGCCATAAATATACAGGATGTTGTTCCCTTTTTCTGCAAGCCATTTTTGCATGCCTTCATGAAATTTGCCATCTGTAGGTTTTGCATTGGCTTCCTTTGGTGGAAAAGTAGCCGAAGGATTCGATGAGAAATGTTTGATGTACCGTTTAAAAGGGGCAATATTGTATCCGTAATATCCTGTTTGAGTAGCTGCCAGATAGTAGTGAGGGCCATATTTTTTAAGGTCGGAATCTGAAAAATTGGAAATACTGGATGTTTTCATCAATTCGTTCAGGTAGTCATCCAGCGATTTATTGGTTGGAATGCTATCGCACGAGCGGCCCCATTGCCAAAAAGCAAATGGATATTCTAAAACCGCATACTCAAATGTTTTTCCGAAATTGCCAACATAACTGAAAGTCATGTTTCCTCCTTTGGCAAACCATTTCAGTTTTTCGACAGCTGCGTCTTCGTTAATAAGCAAGAACTTCTGGAAATCGTAAATGCGCTGACGGCATTGTGCGGTTCCAATGGTGTCGAAAAAGGCATAAAGTCGGGTGTCTACATATGCGTGGTCGATAGGCGCCACATAGGGAATGGCAACATCTACATCGTCAGGATATAAATATTTGTAATACAATGTTGTTTGTCCTCCTTTACTTATTCCTGTACTGAACCATTTGCCTTTGTAGAGTTGTTTGAAAAGCTGATTGATGGCATGAAGGTCGGCAGCAGCCTGGATATTCGACAGGTATTGCCATTGCATAGAGTCAGGAACCGATTTGCCAAAATAGCGAAACTCGACGCCAATATTATTGGCATCTAAGATTTTCGAAACCTCATTTTCTCTCAGTCCCATTTGGTATCCATGAGTTTCAATCACGGTTGGCCTATCGAAACCAAGGTGGCGTAAATGTACCCACTGGTAAAACGAACCATTCTCCGGATGCTGGTGATCGAGCGGTTGCTTCACCATTAAATCGTATGTCAGATACGGATCGTCAGGCTTGCTGACATCAGTAAACGAAACATCTGGCAAATTGAATAACTCGCGCTCTAACAGTTGTTTTTCTGATTGTCCGTTCGAATTAAGTACGATCACGCAAAGAATAAGCAGTAAATAGGTTTTCATCGGATTTGCATTCAAAATAGATAAGTCGGCAAAATACAGAAATCCTTTGTAAAATCTTATTGTCGCGATCGAATATAATGCAATTGGACTAAACCTTTTTCGAAAGTTGTGCTCTTTTCCAGCTGCAGCTTTTTCTCCGGAAATCCACCTTTAAATAGTGAAATGCCCTCTCCCAGCAAAACGGGAATAACCGAAATGATCAGCTCATCAAATAAATCATGCATCAGAAATTCATGCACTGTTTCGGCTCCGCCATCACAATAGATATTCAATCCCTCTTTGTTTTTTACATTCGAAATAAGTTCGGATATACTTCCGGAGTAAAAAGTGATTTTATTTGTAGCAGGTTGCGGGTTACGAGTCAAAACAAAAACATTTCGATCGCCATAGGGTAATTCATATCCCATAGAAATAACTTTGTCGTAAGTTTTTCGTCCCAGAACAATGGTGTCAACGGTTTCCAGAAATTTAAAATACCCATAATCCTCGCCTTCTTTTTCTACAGCTGATAAAAAACTGATATCACCATCAGGTTTTGCAATATAGCCATCCAGGCTCATGGCAATGTAGAGGATAACTTTACGATTCATATCTGTATAATGTGAAAGTTTGTATAAGAAAAAAGATGCATTGGATCATTCTGTTTGTGTCCCAATCAAAAGGCTAACTGATCTTTTCGATTAGTTTAATCGCTTCCTCTACAGTTTCTACAGGTAGCTGACAACTTTTGTTCTGGCAAATGTAAATGAGTGTTTTTCCCTGAACATATCTGAATTGCAGCAATGGCAAATTGTTTTCAGCAGTTCCCGCACAAAAGATTACCTGAGGCAAATAATGCTTCTGAAGTTTAGACAACAGTTCAAACGCATTTTCACCTACAATGGCTACTTCGAAATGATTGCCCGTTAAGTTTAGCATCAATTGAGTCCAATTACTGTAACCTGAAGGGTATTCAATTATGTTGTTGCTAACGGCATCAAGCATTTTGTGTGCAATCTGCAAATATTCCGGTTTCTCAAGCAAATAGGAAAGACGGAATAAATTCTTTGCCATTACCGAATTGGAGGCAGGAATTACATTGTCGTGTACCTCAATGGTTCGCGTAATCAGGTCTTTTTGAGTGTTTGATGTGAAATAAAATATCGATTGTTGTTCATCGTAAAAATCGCTTAAGGCAATTTCAGTTAAACGTTGAGCTTCGTCAAGCCATTCTTTAACTGCTATTGCCTCGAATATGTTTATAAATGACTCAATTACAAACGCATAATCATCCAGAAATCCATCAATTTTTGCGTGACTGTTTTTGTACGAGTGCAATATCCGGCCATCAGCCTTTAACATTTTGTTTCTGATAAATCTACCGTTTGCAAGAGCCATATCCAGGTATTCAGTATTTCCAAAAGCATTAAAACTGCTGATCAATCCTGAAATAGTTAATGCATTCCACGAACATAGTATCTTATCGTCTAAGCCCGGACGAATTCTCTTTTCCCGTTCTTTTAGCAAAATTTGTTTCCAGCTTTTGAGTTTTAATTCCAAATTTCCTGCTGAAATCTGATGGCTTGCCATAAACGAATTATTATCATCAGATCGCATCAGAATATATTGGTTGTCTTCCCAGATACCTAATGCGTTCACATTGAAATAATCGCTGAAAAGATCAAAGTCTGCGCCCAGAAGTTTTTGTAGTTCTGGTTTCTTCCAGACGTAAAATTTTCCTTCTTCGCCTTCGCTATCGGCATCGAGTGCAGAATAAAATCCATTTTCCGGAGAAAAAAGTTCTCTTTTCAGGAAATGGATTGTTTCTGAAACAACATGCTTATAAAGTGGATTTGGATCGGTCTTCCATGCTTCAGAATATAAGCTCAGAAGCTGGGCATTGTCGTAAAGCATTTTTTCGAAATGTGGTACCTTCCAGATTTCATCAGTTGAATATCGTGCAAAACCGCCTCCTATCTGGTCGTATAGTCCACCAAATGCCATTTTTTGCAGCGTAAGTTTTACCTGGTTTAGAATTTTTTGATCCTGAAATTTTGTGCCTGCCTGCAATAAAAATTGCCAATTGTTGGGTAGCATAAATTTAGGCGCACCTTGGGAACCACCATTTTTCGTGTCGAACTGGTTTTGCCATTTTTTTAAAATCGAAATCAGATATATGGAATCGGTTTTTGTATTTTCTCCTGAAATAGGACCAATATGACTTTGTTCAATTCCCTGCTGTAACTTAAGGGCGTATTCTTCAGTTTTTGTTTTATTTTCTGTGTAATATTTAGACACTGAATCCAACGCCTGCATCCAGTCGTCTTTTGGGAAATAGGTTCCGCCCCAGATTGGTCGTTTGTCAGGCAATGTAATGCAGTTAAGCGGCCAGCCACCACGTCCGGTTAAAAGCTGAACCGCAGTCATGTAAATGTGATCGATGTCCGGCCTTTCTTCGCGATCAATTTTGATGCAAACAAAATGTTCGTTCATCAGTTTTGCAACGTCCATATCTTCGAATGATTCGTGTTCCATAACGTGGCACCAATGGCAGGCAGAGTAACCAATGCTGATCAGAATCAGTTTGTTTTTTTCGTTGGCCTCATTCAGTGCATTTTCGCCCCAGGGTTGCCAGTTAACCGGATTGTGTGCATGTTGCAGTAAATACGGCGAGGTCTCGTGGATCAGTTCGTTGGTATATTTGTGTGGTTGCATCCCATCTGAATTTGTTTATTTAAAAGAAAACAAGCCACTGACAAGAATGTTTTACCGAAAGAATAACCAATTGAAAGCGATTTAGATACGATAAATATTTGGTAGTTTTCAGATCAGTTCAGGAAAAGTTCGTCAACAAAAATCCAGGCCGGCTTTCCTTTATCCGAATGCCATTCGGGCATTTTTTTTAAGTTTGAAATAATGAACTTGTAATATTTATAGGAGGTGTTGTTTGGGAAATTACAACTATAGGTATTAGCTACCTGTGGATCAGATTTACCGGCTGTTGAAAATTTAACCGATGTTATATTTTTATATTGATTGCCATCATTACTCCCCAAAATAGTTATCGAATTGATGGGGAAAATATGTGCGCCTACATCAACAAAAGCATTAAAGTGAGCCGAACTCAATGATTTTAATTCTTTAAATCCAATAACAAATTCCAAATCCGATTCACGGTACGCCAGCCATTTCCCGTTTGAAATATTATTTTCTCCCAATTCGAAATCGACCAAAGCCTTAGCTCCATCCGAACGATATTTTGAATCGGGAGCTGTTAAAAGAAAAATCGTATCCGGATGAATTTCAGATTTATAAAACGTCCGCTGAACAATATCGCTACTCAGCCAACCCGCTTTAAATGCTTTTATTTTCAACAAAGTATTTTCTGAAAGCCGGAATAAGCCGGAATATTCTTTGCTTTTCAAACTATCCGGATTAGTTCCATCAGTTGTGTACCTGATGGCAACCCCTTTCAGCAGATGCTTTAGTTTGATGTCTATATGATTGGAGATAATAGACGAATCCTGCTCGATGGAAGGATTACTGATTTTCATTACTTCATTTTCCAGATTATCGCCAACAGTGATTTTTATGGATGGATATTTCATAATAACTGTTTCCAGCTGCTTTTCACTGGCTGTCTTCGACCATACATTTAAAGTAGTAAATCGGGCCTCATTAAGAAAATGGTCGAGTGCAGCTTCATCAAATTCAATTCCGCAAATCGAAACAGCTTTCAGATTTGGTAATGATTTCAAAACTTCAAGCGAACCAATATCAAGCTTTGTATCATTTAAATTTACCTTTTCCAGATTTTTAAATTGTGCAATAACGTCCAGATCATCTTTTTTTAAAGGCATTCCCTGCATATTTAAGTTGATGATCTGGTCTTTCAGTTTCTCTAATCTTTTCAGATTTTCATGCTTATAAAACGAACCCTGGAAAAAATTAGATTCTACCTGATCTGAACCGCTGAACAGGTAATTTACCGTACAGTAGTCGGAATTGTATTCAGTCAAATCCGGCAGATCTTTGATCATTACAGCAACCTGACTTGAAACAGATTTAAACTTCTTCACCAAAACAACTAAACTATCATCTTTTGCCAAATCATTCAATTTTATTTTGAAATCACTTCCGTTTTTTATCCATTTGCTCATAATACTTAGTTCTTCCGAAGTGAGTTGAAGTTTGCCGTCAGGAGGCATGTGTCTTTCGTCAGCCTGCGGCAAATGAATCCGCTCAAACAACATCGCTTGCTTATTTAACTCACTTTTTAGTATATCGCCGTCTTTTCCACCCTTCAGAATATTTTCAGGCGAATTGAGCTGTAATTTTCCTTTTACTTTATCGTTTCCATGGCAACCCACACATTTTTGTTCCAGAATTGGAGCAATGGCCAATTCATAAATTGTTGCTGTGCTGTCGGAAATATCTTTCGTTAAAGTTGTTTTTTGTTCCGGAAAACTTAATGCATTCACACCATGAGTAAGTTGTGCACCTTTATGGGTCGTCCCAATTAAAATAATCAGGAAAAAAACCGAAATGATTTTTTTAACCCCGATTTTAAAATTCAGGAAGTAAAGTAAAAACCAGCTAAACAAAGCAATTGCCACTCCGCCCCACTTGTGCAGATTAATAATATCGCTTTCATAGGCATTCTGGATAGAAAGCAGAATTCCACAAATGGCAACTACACTTGCGAGGAAAGCGTTGATTGCCAGCAGCAATTTCTCAGTTTCAAGCGGAAATCTGCGATTTTGCAAGAAAAGAAAATACAAGGCAATTAAAATTCCGAACACAACGGGGAAGTGCAAAACCAAGGGATGAAATTTACCAATCCATTGAAAGAATAAATCAGGCTGAATTCGCTGATCGAAAACCGCCAGCACTAATAACAACGGATTCAAAAAGCACAAACACCACTCCAGCAACTGATGAATTTTCTTTTCACTCATTATTAAGCAATTAGATCATTGATTACCTTGCCGGCAACATCGGTTAGCCTGAATCGTCTCCCCTGATGTTTATATGTAAATTTCTCGTGATCAATTCCCATCAGGTGAAGAACTGTGGCATGAAAGTCGTGAACATGAACCGGCAACTGCGTAATGTTATAACCAAATTCATCGGTTTCACCGTGTACTCCGGGCTGAACCCCGCCACCAGCCATCCAAATGGTAAAGCATCGAGGATGATGGTCGCGGCCATAATTTTCTTTGGTCAATGTTCCCTGGCAATAATTGGTGCGTCCAAACTCGCCGCCCCAAATCACCAAAGTTTCATCCAATAAACCACGTTGTTTTAAATCTTTGATAAGTGCTGCCGACGATTGATCAACATCCTTGCACTGACCTTCAATTTCTTTGGGCAAATTTCCATGCGTATCCCAACCCTGATGATACAATTGTACAAAACGAACTCCGTTTTCAGATAATTTTCTGGCAAGCAGGCAGTTCGCTGCGTAGGTTCCGGGAATTAAACATTCCGGTCCATACATTTTGATAATTGATTCCGGCTCGTTTTGCAGTGAAGTAATTTCAGGAACAGCCATTTGCATGCGGTATGCCAGTTCGTATTGCTGTATTTTGGTTACAATTTCAGGATCACCCATATTTTTATAGGCCTCGTCGTTTAAAGCTGAAATTTCATCAAGCATCGCCCTACGGTCGGTTCGTTTAATAAAATCAGGATCGGTTAAATATTTAACCGGTTCTTCACCACTACTGAATTGCACGCCCTGATGAATGGAATCCAGAAATCCGTTCGACCACAATTTTGAATATACTCCCTGCCCGTTTCCTTTGCCTTTGCTGAGCAACACACAAAAAGCTGGAAGATTTTTATTTTCGCTTCCCAGGCCATAACTTATCCATGATCCCATGCTCGGGCGGTTCCCAACCTGTGCGCCTGTCTGGAAAAAAGTAAGTGCCGGATCATGATTGATGGCTTCGGTGTACACGGAACGAACAATGCATAAATCGTCACTCATGGTTGACAAATGAGGCAGAATCTCGCTCATCCAAACCCCGTTTTTTCCGTGCTGCGCAAAATTAAATTTACTTCCGGCCAAGGGGAATTTGGCCTGACTCGAAGTCATACCGGTAAGCCTTTGGCCCATGCGAATGCTTGCCGGCAACTCTTCGCCCTGCATTTTCTGAAGTAATGGTTTATAATCGAACAATTCCAATTGCGAAGGTGCGCCATTCTGGAAAAGATAAATGACACGTTTTGCTTTTGGAGCAAAATGCGGCAGAACTTCCGAAAAAAGTTCATCCTCATTTTTACCATCAAACAATCCGGGAACCATCAGCGAACCCAAAGCCAATCCCCCAATACCCAGACTTAATTTCGATAAAAACTTGCGTCTGTTCTGATTTAATCCATGTTCCAGTAATTCATTCATAATCAGAATTTAAGATTTGGTAATTGTTTCTTCTAAATTATATATGATCAAAATGGTCTTCATCAGTGCGGCAGTTTCATTTGAATTCCGAATATCTTTCAGGTGTTTGTATTCACCAACTTCCAGGGTCGACTTCATTAAATCCGGATTTTCACTGAAATATTCTTCCTGTTTTTTACAATAATCCAGCAATTTGCTTTTTTCAAATCCTGAAGGTTTCCGAACCAGAATCCGCTGAAATGCTATTTCTATTTTTTCCTCAAGGTCATCTTTTCCTGTTGAAATATTTTCGGCCAAAACACGCGCAGCTTCCAAAACTGTTGGATCGTTGAGCATGGTTAATGCCTGAAGTGGGGTATTGGTACTAGAGCGTCTGGCTTCACACTGATCGCGGTTACTCGCATCAAAAATCATCAGGCTTGGAGGAGGAGCTGTAAGTTTGAAAATGGTATATAAACCCCGCCTGTAAATTAGAGGACCGTGATCCTGTTTATAAGTAGCCAGCACTCCGCGGCCGGAAGAAGTACTTTCCCAAACTCCTTTGGGCTGATAAGGTTTTACACTTGGTCCGCCAATTTCAGGATTGAGCAAACCACTACTGCTCAATACCCAATCGCGAACAATTTCGGCTTTGAAACGCAACCGGGGGGCTCTCGAATAATATACATTTTCCGGATCCTGTTCCAGTTGCTTTTTACTTACAGAAGCCGACTGACAATATGTATTGCTGGTCAGAATCTTTTTGATCAGATATTTAATATCCCAGTCATGATCCATAAAATCAACAGCAAGCCAATCCAATAATTCCGGATGTGTGGGTAATTCTCCCTGCAAACCATAATCGCTTGAAGTTTTTACGATGCCTTTCCCGAAGATTTCCTGCCAGATAAAATTAACGAAAACCCTTGCTGTAAGTGGATTTTTTTTGTTGATAGTCCATTCTGCCAGCCCGAGTCGGTTGCGTTGATACACAAGCGTATCAAATGGCATGACAGATTCGAGTGCTGTGGGTTTTACGATAACATTGGTCGGAGCATCATAACTGCCTCTGTTCAGGATATAAGTTGGGCGGTTTACGGTGCTGTCGCCCATTACTGAAACCTGCAATTCACTTGTATCTGCAGCATTAATAAATGGCATCATCTGCCGGATGTCATCTTTGGAAATTAACAACTTTGGATTTTTAGCCGGTGTTGATCTGCTTACATCACCTTCATATCCTTTTTCTTTACTGATATTAAAAAAAGCATATAATTGGTAATATTCTTTTTGCGAGAATGGATCGTACTTGTGATCGTGGCATTGAGCACATTCAATGGTGACACCCAAAATGGCTTTGCCGAAAGTTCTTGTTTTATCAATATTGTACGAAACACGGTATTCTTCATTAATAACTCCACCTTCTTCGGTATATTTATGATTCCTGAAAAAGGCGGTAGCCAGTATATTTTTCTTGGTGGCATTTGGTAATAAATCACCCGCAATCTGCTCCTTCAGAAATTGATCGTAATGCATATTCGTATTGAATGCATAGATTACCCAATCGCGCCAGGGCCATTGCGAACGGATGTTATCATCCTGAAAGCCGTAAGAATCGGCATAACGTGCCAGATCCATCCACAACAAAGCCATTTTTTCGCCGTAAGCTGGTTTTTGCAACAGAGTGTCAAGCAATTGACTGTACCAGCTTTTATCCGAAGTATTCGTCCAATGGTTAATTTCCTGCCAGCTTGGCGGTAAGCCGGTGAGATCGGCAAATGCCCTTTTTATAAGTGTTTCCTTAGGTGCTTCATCATTGGGATCAAGTCCATTCTCTTCAAGCCTATTCAGAATAAACTGATCTATTTCATTTTGGGTCCAGTTTTTATCATCCACTTCAGGTAAAGGCGATTTTACCGGTTCAACAAAAGCCCAATGCTTTTCATATTTAGCACCTTCTTTTATCCATTTTTTGAAAACATTGATTTCTTCAAGAGTCAATTTTGTAAGGTGACTTTCGGGCAAAGGCATCATCACTGCCGGATCGTTTGATTCAATTCTCCGGACTAATTCACTCTTTTCAGGATCTCCCGGAACAATGGCAAAAACTCCCTTATTCTTTAATGATTCGGCATAAGCTCCGGCCTGCAAATCCAGGCGCAATCCGGCTCTTCTTTTATTCGCATCCGGACCATGACAGGTAAAACATTTGTCAGAAAGCAAAGGGCGAATATCGCGGTTATAGGAAACTTCTGAATGCTTGGTTCTTTTCCCTTGTTTAGCAAAAAAGGAAACGCCATAAGTTAACCCGGCAATTACAAAAATTACAGCTGCGATAAGGATGTATTTCTTTTGCATCAGTATAATTTAAGCTTTGGTGAACTTGTAAGGATAAACTTTTCCTGAAGCCCACTGAGCAACATAAATGCTTCCTTCGTCGTCAACGCAAACATCATGTGGGTTCCTGAATATTTTTTCTGTCTGAGTCAGAGGATTCAGCTTTCCGTTTTCATAAACAGGTTCTGATCCGCCAAGGTTGGAAACTACTTTATTTTCTTTGTTGAGGATCGTCACGAATCCGGAATCTTCGTTACTTAAACTTGGCGACCTTAAAACCGCAGCATACAGATAATCTCCGTGTATAACCGGCCTGCAAACACATGCTCCGGGCAAATGAATAATTTCCAGTAATTTACCATCCAAAGAAAATCGCTTGAAAGCATTTCGGGTTCTGTCGGTAATTATTAAAGTTGGAGTTGTTCTTCTATAATCGATACAAATGCCGTGTGCATTGTCGAAAAACTCATCTCCTTCACCCTTTCCGCCAAAAGCATTTTTTAAACGACCATCGGTATCATAGTGTAAAATATGCTGAGCGCCATAACCATCGGCAATGTAAAAATCACCGTTTTCCAGAACAGCAGTTTCTGTGGGTACAAATGCTTCTTTCTCTTTATAAGCCGGAAGATCGGCCGGCGGATCAATCGTTAAAAGTATTTTTCCATCAATCGTAGTTTTATAAACCTGATGAAGTTTTGTATCTGTAATAAAAAGCAAATCTTCACTTCCGTTATGCTGAACTGTGAGTCCATGAGCACCCGGAAATTCAGTACCCCATGTATCAATCAGTTTGCCGCTTTTGTTGTAAATAATGATGTTGTTTTTTGTTTCATTGGTCAGTAAAAGAATCCGCCCTTTTGCATCCTGAATCATTTCATGACAGTCATTCACAGGTGTTTTTTCAGGATTAAGTGCTCCCCAACTGGTATTTAAACGGTAGGTCATTCCATTGTGGCCATAAACCTGTCCCTGATTATTACTGAATAAATCTTTGGTTATGAATAATGCAGCAGTTGAGAGTGCTGAGTTTTGCAGGAATAATCTTCTTTTCATAACAGGCAATAATTTAAGCACCGATCGGCAGATCGTTACCGGATTAAGTTAATTAGTTAGAATTCTATTGATGCTTTCATTAAAAACAAGGAACTCAGACAACTGAAACGCTAAAATTAGCAAAGTCAGATTGCCAGAAAATTTCGTTATTCCCACTAAATCAATGGCTCCATTTTCAGCATCAATGAGTCTATTACTCAACAATAAAGATCATAAAAAGGTTTAGAGATATTTAAATCGTATTTTATTTGAGCTGAAAATAATTGAAGATTAGAATCGGACAGAATTTACTTGTTTAATTGTTGCGGGAGAGAATTCTAATTAATAATTTTTCAGATGGATGGAAGAAAATCTAAATTATTACACCTCAATTTCACCGCGAAGGTAAGTAACAGCTTTCCCGGCAATAAGAACACGATCGTCTTTTAGAGTGCACCACAACTGGCCGCCCCGGTGAGAGATTTGCCCGGCTGTTAATTCTGTTTTTTTTAGCTTTGCCGACCAGAATGGAATCAGGCAAGTGTGTGCTGAACCAGTCACCGGATCTTCATCAACGCCAACTCCCGGAGCAAAAAAGCGGCTTACAAAATCAACTTCGTTTCCTGGAGCAGTAACTATAATTCCCCGGGCATTCGCTTGTTTTAACTGTTGGAAATCAGGATTGATATTCCGGATTGTTTCTTCTGAATCAAACAAAAGCAAATAGTCGGTTTTACCTTTAAATGTTTTTAGTGGCCAACTGCCGAAAGCCTCCGAAAAGATTGATATTTCTTCAACTGGCTGAACAAAATCGGCTGGAAAATCGAGCTGCAATTTATCTCCAAGCTTGCTGACAGTCAGGATTCCACTTTTACTTTTGAATGAGATGATTTCACCCTTGAAATTTAATTCATTGAACAAAACATGTGCTGTTGCCAATGTTGCATGACCACAAAGTTTAACTTCGGATTTCGGGGTGAACCAGCGAATATGATAATGATCGTCTTCAGGAATAAAAAATGCTGTTTCCGAAAGATTGTTTTCGGCTGCAATTTGTTGCATTATTTCGTCCGAAAGCCATTCATCCATAGGGATTACTGCTGCTGGATTACCTTTGAAAAGTGTGGAGGCAAATGCATCTGCCTGAAAAATCCGAAGTTTCATGGTTTTAGAATTTAACTGTCAGTTTTAAATTCAATTTTCTTTTGGTAAGGTAATTTGGTACACCAAACATATCGCCGGTATTGTTGGCCACCCAAAGGTACGAAATGGTGTTGTTAATACCCAGTAAGTTAAATACTTCCATGCTTAACCACATGTCTTTGATCGAATCGAATGCTTTATAACGGTACTTCTGGTGATCTTTATTAATCAGAACTTTTGAAAAACCCAGGTCGATACGACGGTAGGGTGGGATTCGAAATACGTCCATGTATCGCTCTGAATTCGGTGGACCGGTTGGAAGTCTCGATCCAAAAAATGCGGTCATGTGCATCTTCCAGGTAGGATTTCCTGGGAAATAATCTTGAAAAAATATGCTGAAGTTAACCCGCTGATCGGTCGGACGTGGAATGTATCCATGACCATCATTCAATATATCTTCTTCAGTTTTCATTATCGAAAGACTGGCCCATGATTCGATACCACTTACAAATTCGCCATTAACTTTCATATCAAGACCGGTTGCATAACCTTTTGCTTCCTGATTGGGCATATAGCGTATGCGCACATTGTCAATCTGATATGGAGTCAGATGGGTCATGAACTTATAATACAGTTCAGATGTGAATTTAAACGGTCGATCCCAGGCACGGAAAATATAGTCGGAGCCAAAAACAATTTGTGAAGATCGTTGGGCTTTTGTGTTTGGGTAAATAACACCATTCCGGTCTTTTAATTCCTTGTAAAATGCCGGCTGATCGTATACTCCTCCGGAAAGGTGAAATACAAAATTAGCGTCCCATTCAGGAAAATACCTTAGTGTCACTCTTGGACTGAGCAGAAATTCATTGGAATATGACCAGTATTGCGAACGGATTCCGGCAGTTGCGTATAATGAACCCTTATTTAGAGGTATCTGGTAAGTGTCCTGAATATAGCTCATTATTCTGGTAGAATTCATCTTGAATTTTGAGATGGTCGTGCTGTAAAGTTTAATTTCATCTCCCTGATATGGTATGGAATAGCCTGTTGAGTCACGCAATATCCATTCATTCATTTTATCATCAATCTTCTCTTCCTGAACTTTAATTCCCCAATTTAACAGATGGCGTTCGGAGTTGAATGCTCCCTTATGCTCGAAGCTGGAAACTGTAGCATCGAGGTAGTTGCGCGCATGGTTTAAAAAAGTACCAATGCCAATATTTAGAACACTGTCGCCAACATTGCCCGATTGCTGATCTTTTTCCAGTTCATTTAAATAATACTGCCCCAGAATGTCGTAGGTTTCTTCTTCCTTGGAATGGAAGGCGGACAAAATGAATTTCAGATTTATCTTTTCGTTTGGATGATAGTTTGCGATCAATGCACCAGTCGAAGTCGCGAATTTATCAACTTCCTGTCCTTCGAAATAAATTGTAGCATTATAGGCCTGATCAATTGTTCCAAAGCTTGTTTCCCGTGTTTGTGGGATGAAGGTATATTTGTTTTGCGCAATATTTCCTAAAAACGAAAGGTCAAACGATTTGGTGAATTTGTAGGTTAAATAGGTTTGAGCATCGACAAAACGAGGATCATATTCGCCCTTTTCGTCCAGAGTTCCAAGTAAATACCGGTTGGTTTTATAGCGAATACCAGTAATGTGTGAAAACTTTCCATTTTTACTGAGGTCTTCAAGCTGTATCGATCCTCCTAAAGCACTTACAGATGCTGATCCTGCAAATTCAGTTGGTTTACGGTATTTAATGTCAAGAACTGAAGACATCTTGTCACCATACTTGGTATCAAATCCTCCGGAAGAAAACTCGATTGACGAAACCATATCAGAATTTATAAAACTCATTCCTTCCTGTTGTCCTGAGCGAATCAGGAATGGACGGTAAACTTCCACGTCGTTCACATATACCAGATTTTCGTCGAAATTTCCTCCGCGAACCGAATACTGCGAACTTAACTCGTTGTTGGTTGAAACACCTGGCAGTGTTTTAATTAATGCTTCAACTCCTCCGGTACCTGCATCAGTTATGCTGGTAAGGTATTTCGAGTCAATACGGTCCATATTGGTCTTATTCCGGCGATGCTGAGTAATCTGTACTTCGTCTATTTTCTGATTAATTTGCAGAAGTTGAATGTTGAGTTCAAATCGTTGTTCTTCTGATATATTAATGTTTTTTTCAACGGCCTGATAACCAATTACAGAGAAGACAATCTTTACTGATTTGTTGGCCGGGATTCGTAAAAGATAAGCACCATCCCGATTAGAAACTGTTCCTATGGTTGCGTTTCGTATAGAAATATTTGCAAGTTCAATAGGTTTCCCGGTATTGTCGGTAACTTTGCCATAAAGAGTGGCATTATTGCTTTGAGCAAATAGGTTGGTGGTACTCACAAAAAGAGTGAGTACAATTAGAAAAAATTGTATTGACCTCATGCAGGCAAAAATAATATTTATAGAGCAATAACTGTTTAGTAAACTATTAATTGTATTGTTCAGATTACTTTTGTTAAGTTTAATTCGTATTTCTGACTATTTTTGGAACTTTAAATCTGAAACTGCTATGGCTTCACGCGATTACCTTATCCGTCAAATTGAAGAAATGGGCATTTTCCTGTCCGTATTACTTCGCAGAATTCTCAAATTAGAAGAAGAAAACCAACAGGAACAAATTGAATCCGTTGTTAAAGAATCTTTGCTTCAGGAAATGAAGATAGATATTGATCAGGTTGTGGTTCTTGAAGAAGCAGATTTTTTAGCGGTGATAATGGAAACATTATCAAGCAACGATCAGTTGGAAAAACTGGCTGATATCTTAAAAGTTCTTGGTAAGGAAATAGAACATTCTTTCACACTTACAAAAGCATTCTATCTCAGGAAATCCTTGTATTTATATACTTATCTTCAGGATAAAAGCCCTGATTTTTCGGTTGAACGGAAAATGAAAATTGAGGAACTTCAGGATATTTTGAGAATTAATGGTTTGTTAGAATGAGTTTTACTTTTTCTAAAGGCTGAAAAGTCTAATTTTAACTTAAAAAGAAATTCATGATTGATCAACTCGAAATTACCCTACCTGCCTTTAAACGTGGCTATCATCTGATAACTGACCTGATTGAACGTCAGCTTCCGAAACTTCCGGAAACAGGATTGGTCAACATTTTGCTTCAGCATACTTCTGCGGGCATTAGCCTTAACGAAAATGCAGATCCGTCGGTTAGATACGATTTCGAAACTTTTATGAATAAGCTTGTTCCGGAGAACGATCCTGCATTTACCCATGTTTTAGAAGGCTCTGACGATATGCCTGCACATCTTAAATCGTCGCTGATTGGCGCTAGCCTTACTATTCCGATAACCAACCACCAATTAAATATAGGAACCTGGCAGGGAATTTATCTCTGTGAATTCCGAAATTTTGGTGGTCGGCGCAAATTGGTAATAAGCATTTTAAGCTGATCTGGAGCTAATTTAAGCTATTGTTTTAATACAAGATTGTGTCTAAAGTTTTTCTTTCAAAGCTGCGCCTGTATATGATTTTGGAACTAAAACCAAATCTTCAGGTAATCCTTCAAAAATAATATTTCCACCATCTTTTCCACCTTCAGGACCCAAATCGATCACCCAATCCGCACATTTAATTACATCCAGATTGTGCTCAATAATAATGATACTGTGTCCACGTGCAATCAGTGCATTAAAAGAATCGAGCAATTTGCGGATGTCATGAAAGTGCAATCCGGTGGTAGGCTCATCGAAAATAAACAACGATGGACTTCCTTTTTCTTTCGCCAAAAATGAGGCGAGCTTTATACGCTGGCTTTCACCTCCGGATAAGGTACTTGACGATTGTCCGAGTTTGACATATCCCAGACCTACGTCTTGCAATGGTTTCAATAATTTGGCAATCTTTTTTGCTGAAAGTGATTTGTGACTAATAAAGAATTCGATGGCCTCATCCACAGTTAAGTCAAGAATATCATAAATGTTTTTGCCTTCGAAATTGATTTCGAGGATGTCATCTTTAAACCGTTTCCCTTTGCAGCTTTCGCATTCCAGATGAATGTCGGCCATAAATTGCATTTCAACAGTAATCTCACCTTCTCCCTGACATTCTTCGCACCGGCCTCCTTCAATATTGAAAGAGAAATGTGATGGTTTAAATCCATTGAATTTTGAGCTTGGAAGTTCTGAGTATAGTTTCCTGATTTCGTCGTATACCTTCAAATAAGTCGCCGGATTTGAACGGGACGATTTTCCAATAGGATTCTGATCAACAAATTCTACTGATGTTATTAAATTAAAATCACCGCTAATCATATCGTGCTGTCCGGTTTTTTCGCTAAACCCGCCAAACATTTTAGCCATGGCCGGATACAATACTTTGGTTACAAGCGACGATTTTCCGGAACCACTAACACCGGTAACTACACAAATGGTATTCAGCGGAAATTTGACGTTGATATTTTTCAGGTTATTCTCTCTGGCACCGGTTATCTCAATAAAGTTGTTCCATTTACGACGATTTTGAGGAATGTCAATTTTTTCTCTGCCAGTCAGGTATTTGGCGGTCATGCTTCTTTCAGAACTTTCGAGTTGTTCGTGTGTACCCTGAAAAACAACTTCGCCACCCAGTCTCCCGGCCAGCGGACCAATATCGATGATTTCATCCGCTTCACGAATGATTTCTTCGTCGTGTTCCACTACCAAAACCGAATTACCCAGTTTCTGTAATTTTCGTAATACACGGATTAATCGTTGTGTGTCTCGCGAATGAAGACCAATGCTAGGTTCGTCAAGAATATACATCGAGCCTACCAGGCTGCTTCCCAGAGATGTGGCCAGATTAATTCGCTGCGATTCGCCTCCCGACAGGGTTGAAGAGAGTCTGTTTAAACTCAGATACCCCAAACCAACATCGGTTAAAAAGTCAAGCCGGTTATTTATTTCAGTTAAAATCCTTTCTGCAATTTGCGTTTCATGATCTGAAAGTTTAAGTGTAAGGAAGAATTGTTGAAGTTCATCAATTGGCAGTAAAACTAAATCCTGAATTGATGTGTCGTTAACTTTAACGTACATTGCTTCCTTTTTCAGGCGTGTACCGCGGCAATCCGGACAGTTGGTTTTTCCCCGATACCGCGAAAGCATCACACGGTATTGTATTTTATAAGCATTCTCTTCCAGCATTTTGAAAAACCGCGTTAGTCCTTGGAAATGCTTGTTTCCTGACCACAATAGCTGGCGTTGATTTTCGGTAAGTTCATAATATGGCTTGTGAATCGGGAAATTGAATTTTTCAGCAGCATACACCAATTCGTCTTTCCATTCTTTCATTTTATCGCCTTTCCAACAGGCAACTGCATCCTGATAAATGGATAAGGATTTGTTAGGAATGACAAGATCTTCGTCGATGCCGATAACTTTGCCGTAACCTTCGCACATTTTACAGGCTCCGATCGGATTGTTAAAACTAAACATGTGGACCGATGGTTCTTCAAATTCAATTCCGTCGGCTTCAAAAAGATTGGAGAAGTGTTCTTCCTTAAATTCAGGACCATCAAAAATTTTGACAATACACTCTCCATGTCCCTCGAAAAATGCAGTCTGAACCGAATCAGCAATCCTGCTCAGATTGTCTTCATCTTCTTTTATTACTGTTGCCCTGTCGATTATAATATTGCATGTCCCGTCTTTATACTGATGAGAATCATCTTCCTTTAATAATTCATCAATTTTTTTGACTTCATTATTTATTTCTATCCTGGAAAATCCTTGCTGAAGTAATAATTCTGCCTCCTGAAGTAGTGTGCGTCCGTTTTTTATTTTCAACGGTGAACCAATCATGAATTTAGTATTTTCAGGAAACGACTGAATGTAGTTAATCACATCACTTACATGGTGTTGCTTTACTTCTTTTCCTGAAACAGGAGAAATTGTTTTGCCAATTCTGGCATAAAGTAATTTAAGGTAATCGTAAATTTCGGTTGATGTTCCGACAGTTGAGCGTGGATTACGAGTGTTCACTTTTTGCTCAATAGCAATTGCTGGTGGTATTCCTTTAATGTAATCAACCTCAGGTTTATTTATTCTTCCCAAAAACTGACGAGCGTATGAAGATAAGCTTTCAACGTAGCGTCGCTGGCCTTCAGCATAAAGTGTATCGAATGCCAGAGACGACTTGCCAGAACCAGATAATCCGCTGATAACTATAAATTTATTGCGAGCTATGTTAAGATCTATATTTTTTAAATTATGAACTTTGGCACCCTTAATTTGGATGTATGATGAAAAATTTGAACGAGAACTCATGAATTATGTTGTTTTAAATACAATATATTTGGTTTATTGAAAAAAATGCTTCATTTTTACAGCACAAAATTAACAAATTGTTTAACTCTCATATAAAAAAGCTTGCCTATCGAAAGAACTGTACTCTATAATTATTGAAAACAGTCACATAATAATTCAGAGTCATGTTCAGACCAGAAGATCTGAGCGATTATTCGCTCGTAAAACAATTTGTTGATGGAGATCAGGCAGCTATTGAAATGCTTATCACCCGCCATAAAAAGAGAGTTTTTACCTACATCGTTTTAATTGTAAAAAATCATCATCTTGCTGAAGATATCTTTCAGGATACTTTTATTAAGGTTATCCGATCTTTAAAAACAGGTAAATATACCGAAAATGGTAAATTTATTTCCTGGGTTCTGCGTATATCGCATAACCTGATCATCGATCATTTCCGAAAGGAAAAACTGCTAAGTACAACGTCAAACGATGATACCAGTATTGATCTTTTTAATTCTGCGAAATATTCCGAAGAAAATATTGAAGATAAACTGGTTTACGATCAAATTACAAGTGATGTACGCCTTTTAATTGAGGAATTGCCGGATGACCAACGCCAGGTAATCATGATGCGTCATTATCAGGGATTAAGTTTTAAGGAAATTTCGGATTTAACAGATGTGAGTATTAATACTGCTTTGGGCCGAATGCGGTATGCTTTAATTAATCTTAGAAAACTAATCGAGAAAAAAAACTTAAGTCTGACAAAAATTTAATAGTCTGAGGGCAATATCAATACACCGGTTGCGTTATTATTCCATAACTTAAAACAGTAACGTAAGCCTATGAATAAACTCTCTACCTTGAATTATTTGATCAGCTCATATTACGAAGGGAAGAAAGAAGTCGAAATTCTGAATTTTAATAATACCTGTAATGAGGATGTTATTTTTAATCAGGCAGGATTCGAACCTTCTTCAAAAAGCATTGATGCTATTTTGAATTTTGCATCGCAATTCGATGTCCTAAAGTCGCAAAAAACCGGTAATATTGAATTGAATCTGAATTGATCCGTAAAAAAGTATTTAAAAGCATCTTGACAAAGGTGCTTTTTTTATTTATATTTGTGATATCAAATCAATATCAAAATAATTTAAAACTGATAGTATGGAAAAATCATTTGTGGCCCGTTCAGGATATATTGTTCTTGCGCTTGAAGCTTTGTTGCTGGCATTGGCAATTGTCTCAATTGTAAATTCTGTGATTATTGTTGGAGTTTTGCTGATCATCGTTTTTATCTTTTTGGCTCCCGGGTTTATGGCCGTTGATCCGAATCAAAGTTATGTTTTGATTCTATTTGGAGAATACAAAGGAACGATTAAGGATAATGGATTCTTTTGGGTAAATCCATTCTTCGTAAAAAAGAAGTTTTCTCTTCGTGCACGTAATTTTAATAGCGAACCTATTAAAGTGAATGATAAGCTTGGAAATCCCATAATGATTGGTCTGGTGCTGGTGTGGAAGGTTGACGAAACTTATCGCGCTGCTTTTGGTGTTGATGAATATGAGCATTTTGTTGTCGTTCAGAGCGAAGCTGCATTGAGGAAACTGGCTGGTTTGTATCCATATGATAATATCGAAGATGATCATGCTAAAATTACTCTGCGCGATGGTGGTGAAGAAGTTAATCAGATGCTTGAGGGTGAGATTCGTGAACGATTGGATATTGCCGGAATTTATGTAATAGAAGCCAGGATTAATTACATCGCCTATGCACAGGAAATTGCTCAGGCGATGTTGAAACGCCAACAGGCTACGGCTATTGTGGCTGCCAGGTTTAAAATTGTCGAAGGTGCAGTAAGTATGGTTGAAATGGCTTTGGACGAATTGAGTAAACGTGAAATTGTAACGCTTGATGAGGATAAAAAGGCAACCATGGTTAGCAATCTGCTTGTGGTGTTATGTGGCGATAAAGAAGCTACTCCGGTAGTGAATACAGGTACACTTTACCAGTAAAAAATGAATAAAGTTCTGTTTAAAGAAGAACAACAATTTCGGCAATGGTGGTGGATTGTTGTCGTTTTGGGGTCAACAGTTCCGGTAATTGTCAATACTATATATGTACTTTATCAGCAAGTAGTTGATGGCATACTGGTAGGCAATAGTCCGGTTCCCAATTTTTTTCTGGTAGTACTACTCTTATTTATGGGTATAATGCTATGGCTTTTCTTTACAATGAAACTTGAAGTATGGATTGATCAGGATGGAATACACTATCGGTTTTTCCCATTGATTTATAAGAATAAGCTTATTACAAAAGAAGAAATTCAACGGTATGAAATCCGAAAATACAGTCCGATTTTCGATTATGGAGGTTGGGGTATAAAGAAAAGATTCAAATGGGGGAGAGCATATAATGTGAGTGGAAACATAGGATTGCAGCTTTATTTGACCAACGGGAAAAAGGTCCTGTTTGGAACTCAGCGCTCACAAGGCATAATGTATGCAATGGATGAATTAATGAAATCAGAAAAGCAAAAACACTTAAGACAATGAAAATTCAGATGATAGCTTTTTTAATTGGGTTTTTGATTGCAGTTAATGTATTTGGTCAAACAGAAGAAGTAATTATTCTAAATACAGAAACTGGCGAAATTGAAGGGACATTAACCATGCCTGAAGTGAAAATGCCTGTTCCTGTTGCTCTTATTATTGCCGGTTCGGGTCCAACTGATCGGAATGGTAATAACCCTATGATGACAAACAATTCACTGAAAATGCTTTCTGAAGCATTGGCTAAAAAGGGAATTGCTTCCTTAAGATATGACAAACGTGGTATTGGTAAAAGTCAAGCGTCAGGTCCGAAAGAAGCAGATATGCGTTTTGAGATGTATATCGCTGATGCGATTGATTGGGCGAAACTTCTGAAGCAAAATAAGAATTTCAGTCAGATTGTAGTTGTCGGACACAGCGAAGGTTCTCTTATTGGTGTGGTTGCCTCGCAAAATACAGAGGTAAATAAATTTGTATCAATTGCTGGAGCAGGACAGTCTGCTGATAAAATCATAAGGGAGCAATTAAAAGCCCAACCTCAGTTTGTACTCGATCAGTCTACGCCTATTTTGGATGAACTGGTAAAGGGTAATCCTGTTGAAAATGTTCCATCGATGTTGAATTCATTATTCCGTCCAAGTGTTCAGCCTTATATGATTTCCTGGTTCAGGTATGACCCTCAGGTCGAGATTGCAAAATTGAAAAAACCGGTTTTAATTGTCCAGGGAACTACAGATATTCAAGTTAGCATTGATGATGCCAATCGATTGGAGACTGCAAAGCCTGATGCTAAATTGTTTTTAATTGAAGGAATGAACCATATATTTAAAAATGCGGACGCCGACCGGATGAAGAATATTCAAACTTACAACCAGCCAGATCTTCCTGTGAATAATGAAATGGTTGAAAAGATAACTGATTTTATCGCGAATAATTAAGGTGAACGCTGAGGTTTTTTGATAATTACCTTGATCGTGATAATTGATAATTGAGTTAAAAGAGAGGGTGAAGCTATGGCAAAGAAAAAATCTTTTGTGCTTCGGATCGATCCTGAGGTTTATGATGCCATCGAAAAATGGGCGGCACAGGAATTCCGCAGTGCAAACGGACAAATTGAATGGATTATCAACAAAGCACTTCGGGAAGCCAGACGCACTGTTGTGAAAGCGAAAGATGACCAACAGGAAAAGGATGCCGGGTAAATAAAATTTCATAATCTTATTAATCCGGGGAAAAATGAGGATTCGTAAACTATGAATATGAAATATCAGATTCAATAAATAGCAATAAAAATTAAAGTTATGCAACAAAGCAAATATCATTGTCCGAAATGTGGAAATTCACAGGCAGAAGTGGATGAAATTCGTACAACAGGGAAAGGCTTTTCAAGGTTTTTCGACATTCAGAATAAAAAATTCACAGTAGTTAGCTGTACCCGATGCAAATACAGCGAACTGTATAAAGGGAAAGCCAGTAGTTTAGGTAATATTGCCGATTTTCTGGTTGGCTAATCCACCTGTTTAAATTTACTTTAAATAAGTTGAAATAGCTTTCAATCCGATTGTAAAACCATGGTTTTAGCTTACTTTTGCGTCGGTTTTAAAAAAGTAAATTACATCAAAAAAATAAAAACTATGACCATTAGCGCATTACAGTCAGAAAGGGCTAAGTATCAGCCGAAACTTCCAAATTCATTAAAAAAGTCAGTAAAGCTGGTTGAAGGTAAAAAAACCCAATCGATTGCTGATCAGAAAGATATTCAAGGTTTATTCCCAAATACTTATGGTATGCCTTTGATTACTTTTGAGGCAGGTGATGAGAAAAAACAATATCCGGCAGTAAATGTTGGTGTTATTCTTTCAGGAGGACAGGCACCTGGTGGTCACAACGTAATTTCAGGTATTTTTGATGGTATTAAAAACCTCAATCCGGATAGCAAATTGTACGGTTTTCTTGGAGGACCTGGTGGTTTGGTCGATCACAGTTATGTGGAGCTTACTTCACCAATAATTGACGAATACCGTAATACGGGAGGATTTGATATTATCGGTTCCGGTCGTACAAAACTGGAGGAAACTGCGCAGTACGATAAAGGCACTGAAATAATGAAAGAGCTGAATATTAAAGCTTTGATTATTATTGGTGGTGACGATAGCAATACAAATGCTTGTGTTTTGGCCGAATATTATGCTGCTCAAAATACAGGAATTCAAGTGATTGGTTGTCCAAAAACAATTGATGGTGACTTGAAAAACGACATGATCGAAACTTCTTTTGGTTTCGATACTGCTACAAAAGTTTACTCAGAATTAATCGGAAACATTGAGCGTGATGCCAATTCTGCTAAAAAATACTGGCATTTCATAAAACTTATGGGACGCTCTGCTTCGCACATTGGTTTGGAATGTGCATTGCAAACTCAGCCAAATATCACTTTAATTTCAGAAGAAGTTGAGTTGAAAAAACAAACATTAGGTGAAATCGTTGATTATATGGCTGGTATCGTTGCCAAACGTGCTGCTAACGGCGAAAATTTCGGAGTTGCTTTAATTCCTGAAGGTTTGGTGGAATTTGTTCCTGAAATGAAAGCTTTGATTTCTGAATTGAATGATTTATTAGCTGAAGGTTCAGAAACTGAACAGAAATTTAAATCATTTATTGATAAAGCAGAAGGACGTGCGTTTGTTGCCGGAATTTTATCAGCTGACTCAGCCAAAGTATATACTTCTCTTCCTTCAGGAATTGCAGATCAGTTAACGCTTGATCGTGATCCACATGGAAACGTTCAGGTATCGCTTATCGAAACCGAAAAGCTTTTAGGCGAAATGGTTAAGAGCAAATTGAAAGAGATGAAAAAGGCTGGTGAGTTTAAAGGCAAATTTGGGACACAATACCATTTCTTTGGTTACGAAGGTCGTTGTGCTGCTCCTTCAAACTTTGATGCTGATTATTGCTATTCATTGGGTTACAATGCTTCATTTCTTATTGCTGAAGGCAAAACCGGGTATATGTCATCTGTGCGCAACCTGACTGCTCCTGCAGCAGAATGGATTGCAGGTGGAGTTCCTGTTACTATGATGATGAATATGGAACGTCGTCATGGTCACATGAAACCGGTTATTCAGAAAGCATTGGTTGAACTGGACAGTGCTCCATATAAATACCTTGCTGCAAACCGCGAAAAATGGGCTATCGAAACTTCATTCGTTTATCCCGGACCGATTCAGTACTGGGGCCCAACCGAAGTTTGCGATCAGCCAACTAAAACCATCACTTTGGAAAGAGCTAAATAATTAAGAAATTAATTCTATTAAAATAGAAAAACCCCGAAAGTAATTTCGGGGTTTTTGCATTTTAGGGACCACTTTATTGTACCTCGTTATTTCTTTACTGCCAGATATTTTTCAATATTCTCAACAAACATCTTTTTTGTATCTTCTTTTGATCGGCCAATTCCTGACATCATGACAGGTTTGCCTGAGGTTGGGATATAAAGAAAAGCTGGAATTCCGGTAATTCCAAAGACCTGAGCAAGTTCCCGTTCCTGGTCGGTATTTATCTTGTATATTAAAACTTTGCCTTCATATTCACTGCCTATTTCATCAAGAATAGGACTGGCAATTTTACATGGACCGCACCAATCAGCATAGAAATCAATTATTGCAGGCTTATTGCCCAGGTATTTCCAATCATTTGGCGATTTGGTGTAATCCCATATTTTTTCAACAAAAAGAGCTTTTGTTAACTTCTCTGAACTGTTTGAATTGCTGGTACTTGCTACTGTATTGCCATGTTCACTATTGGTTTTTCCTTCCGTCTTTTGATTTCCGCAAGCAGAAAGAATAAGTGCTGCGGCAGATAATGTTAATAATAACTTTCTCATAACTGATAGATTTATAATTGTTTATGTTTTATTTTGTTGAATATATATATTTAGCAATTAATAAATGGCATTAAAAATGCATAAATATATATATGTAGATAGTAATCATCAATTGTTATGCCAAAATGTTTTTTGCCTCGCATTGAAAATGCACTCATAAAAAATAACTTCTTAACGCAACCAAAATACGATTTCCTCGATCTATAAGTAAACAATTAAACTAAAAGGATTGTGTAAACTCCTGATGGATTATATCAGGATTGTAATTTTTTTGAAAACAATAAAAACATAAAGGTAAAATGAAAAAGCTATTAATTTTATTAATGATGGGTTCTGTATTCGGCTTTTTTTATGGCTGCGATATGGATGATGATGGGTATTCACTGAATGACGCATGGGTTGGATTTGGATTGGTAAATAAAGAAGCAACATCTGAATCATTTACAATTGTTATGGATGACGGAGAAGTTCTTTATCCGGTTAATCATTCAGGACAATGGGATGAGCTTTATAACAATGAGCGTGTATTGACCAACTTTACCATAGTTGGAAATAAGGATAATCCGGATCACAATGAATACTATTATGTGAAAATCAATTCACTGCGAAAAATATTATACAAAGGAATCCTGGATATAACTCCTGCCATTGAAGACAGTATTGGTAATGATCCGATTCAGGTTGAAGACAAATGGGTTAAGAATAATATGTTGAACTTTGAATTGAAATATCGAGGGGGTGAAAAAATCCATTATATCAATTTGGTGAAGCAACCGGGTATACTAAATGATGCGGATGGTCCTGTAATTCTGGAATTAAGGCACAACAATAATGACGACACCGACCATATTCCTCTGTCTGCAATAGTCACTTTTGATTTAAGTTCTCTTAAAATCGAAGGTAAAACAAGTACTCAATTTAAAGTTATTGCTAAAGGATTTGATGGGGATGATTTTGAATATACCGGAGAATACAAGTATTAGCAAAAAGAATCAGAATATAAGATTAAATTTAATGTTCAGAAAAACAGGCATTTATAGGTAAAATTAAATCAATCTTTGTTCGGGTTTAAGGTTTCAATCAATTCAGTAGATTAAGAAAGCATCTGTTATCCAATAACAGATGCTTTTCATTTTTTAATTGCATTACAATACTTACATTCACGACCTTTATTGAGGTTAATTTATAAGTCAAACTAAATTAGGCAGCATAATGAAGTCAGTTTATTTAATTGCCATGGGAGCTGTTTTGTTCGCATGTTCAAACCCGAAAACGAATGAAGAAATGACAACGAATTCCAATACTGAAGTTCCAAAACTAAGCTCGGATATTATGACTCCGGAAGTATTATGGAGTTTTGGCAGAATAGGCGAGCCTGCAGTGTCACCTGATCAAACAAAGGTGCTTTATGCAGTAACTACCTATAAAATAGAAGAAAATAAGTCGTATCGCGATTTATACACCGTACCTGTCGATGGTGGTAATCCAAGTCGTATAACTACAACTCCTGAAAAGGAATCGTCGGCTATCTGGAGACCCGACGGGAAAAAGATTGGTTTCTTATCGGCTAAATCCGGAGATATGCAACTTTGGGAAATGAATACTGACGGTTCTGATGCTGTTCAAATAACTGAGGTAGCTGGAGGAATCACTGGATTTAAATATTCACCTGATTTAACCAAAATCATCTATACTGCAGATGTAAAAGCGAGGAAGGATATTCATGATTTATATCCTGATTTACCAATGGCAAATGCGCGTCTGGAGACCGATTTGATGTACAAACACTGGGATGAATGGGTACAAACTGTTCCTCATCCGTTTGTCGCTGACTACAAGGATGGAAAGATTGCAAATGCGGTTGATTTGCTGGATGGTGAGCCTTTTGAAAGTCCGATGAAGCCATTTGGCGGTGTAGAACAACTGGCCTGGAGTGCTGATAGTAAATCAATAGCTTATACCTGCCGCAAAAAGATTGGAAAAGAGTATGCCCTTTCCACCAATTCTGATATTTATTTCTACAATACCGAAACAAAGCAAACCGAGAACAAAACGGAAGGGATGATGGGATACGACCAGAATCCGGTTTTTTCGCCTGATGGGAAGTGGTTCGCATGGGAAAGTATGGAGCGCGATGGTTACGAAGCCGATAAAAATCGACTTTTCCTTATGAATTTGGAAACCGGAGAAAAGACAGATCAAACACTTGATTTTGATCAGAATGTTGCTGGATTGTGTTGGAGTACTGATAGCAAATCGATTTATTTTGTAAGTTGCTGGCATGCCCTTACACAAATTTATCAACTTGATGTTGCCGGCAAAAAAATTACCCAGATCACCAATGGAGTGCAGGATTATGCCTTTGTGGCCGATGCTAAAGATAAGCTTATTGGCATGAAACATTCGATGAGTAAACCTGATGAAATTTATGCAATTGATACTAAAACCGGAACAGAAGCAGAGCTTACCTTTCAGAATAAACCACTTTTGGATCAGCTCACGATGGGAACTGTGGAGGAACGCTGGATAAAAACTACAGATAATAAGGAGGAGTTGGTTTGGGTAATATATCCGCCTCATTTCGATCCAAACAAAAAATATCCCACGATTTTATATTGTCAGGGAGGTCCGCAGGGAACTGTTAGTCAGTTTTGGTCATATCGCTGGAATTTTCAGCAAATGGTAGCTAACGGATATATTGTTGTTGCACCAAACCGACGAGGATTACCCGGTTTTGGAAAAGAATGGCTTGAACAAATTAGCGGCGATTACGGTGGACAAAACATGAAAGATTACCTTTCGGCAATTGATGAATTGGCAAAAGAACCTTTTGTTGATAAAGATAAATTGGGTTGTGTTGGTGCAAGTTATGGTGGATTTTCAGCTTATTGGCTGGCAGGTCATCACGAAAAGCGCTTCAAGGCTTTCATTGCTCACGACGGAATGTTTAACCTTGATCAGCAATATTTGGAAACTGATGAAATGTGGTTTGTAAACTGGGATTTAGGCGGACCGTATTGGGATAAATCGAATGCTGTAGCGCAAAAATCGTATGCTAATTCTCCCCATTTATTTGTTGATAAATGGGATACTCCGATTCTTGTTATTCATGGTGAGAAAGATTATCGTATTCTTGCATCGCAGGGAATGGCTGCATTTAATGCTGCTGTTTTACGCGGAGTTCCTGCCGAGATGCTTGTATTTCCTGAAGAAAACCATTGGGTACTGCAACCACAAAATGGTATTTTGTGGCAACGCGTTTTCAAAGATTGGCTCGATAAATGGCTTAAGTAAAGTTTCCACTTCCATATTTTAAATTCCAATTTTCAGGTTCAATCCTGAAAATTGGAGTTTAAAATCCGGGATTCAAAATACCTCCACTTTGCTTTTATTGGTTTCGAAGAATCCTTTTAACTGAGCTGCAGAACGAATAAATTGAATAGCGTCGCTAGTCGATATCCGCGATAAATTAATTGTCAGATCAAATTCATCAGTACCTGAATTTTCGCCAGCTATGTGTTTTCTGAAATTTTCTCTTTCCTTTTCTGTCTTATCAATAAATTCAAGTGCTGCTCTAAGATTCAGGTTGTTTTTCTCCATGATCTGTTTTGCCCGCCAATCAATTGGAGCAGTGAGCTTAATAAGCAAAGATTTTTCAATGTTACGTGCAATAACATGTCCCGCACGTCCAACAATAATACAGTGACCATCATTAGCAAAACTTGAGACCAGATCGATCATGGTTTTACTTATTTTTCGGTCACTTTTAAATCTTTTTTCGCTGAAAGCCGATAAGATATCATCAAAAAGTTTTCTGTCGCCTTCTTTTAGGAAGTTTTTTAGTTTTCCGGGATCCATGTCTAATTCCCTGGCACTTTCAAGGATAATTTCCTTACTTAAGATTTTCCATTTTTTGCATAGACCTTGCTTGTCCAATTCAGCAGCAAGCATCCGGGCGATGTTTACGCCTCCGCATCCAACTTCTCTCGAAATACAAATTACCGGTCCAGGCTGAACATTTGCTGACAAATATTTTGGGTCATGCTGATGCAGCCTTTTGTTCAAATAAATCATCATTGTGTTGTTCATGACTCTGAGATTTTTGGTTTTATTTAGCTTACGGAATATTTTAATTGTTGTTTGATATTTACCTGATTGAATTTCAACTATTTTGGATTTTATGGCCGAAGAACCAATCTCATCATAGAATAGGGTTAGTATTTTTTATATCTTTCCCTAAATTATTTAAATTAAAACAAATGTTTAATCGTCAAACCTATATTACACGCCGCCAGCAACTAAAGCAAAAAATATCAAAAGGTATCATTCTATTATTGGGCAATGTTGATTCTCCAATGAATTATGCTGACAATACATATTATTTCAGGCAGGATAGTTCTTTCTTATATTTTTTCGGACTTGATTTCCAGAATCTGGCCGCGGTGATAGATGTCGAATCAGGAGAAGAGATCATCTTTGGCAATGATGTAAGTATTGAAGACATTATTTGGATGGGACCTCAAATTCCACTCAAAGACAAATCAGAGCTGGTTGGAATATCAAGGACAGAATCCAGGAAGGACCTTTCTTCGGTTATTGATAAAGCGATTAGTTCAGGACGTAAAATTCATTTTTTACCTCCTTACCGTGCAGAGAATAAACTTTTATTGAATGACCTTTTGAGTATTTCAGTTTCAAAACTTAAAGCATATTCCTCAGTAGATTTAATAAAGGCCATTATTGAATTGCGTTCAGTAAAGGAACTTCAGGAAGTAGCTGAAATTGAAAAGGCTTGTACTGTTGGATATCAGATGCATGTAGCAGCTATGAAAATGGCAAAAACAGGTGTTTGGGAGCAGACAATAGCCGGAACCATCGAAGGAATTGCCAATGCTGGTGGTGGAATGGTTTCGTTTCCTGTGATTTTATCGCAAAATGGTGAAACTTTGCATAACCACAATCATTCCGGAACTTTGCAAAACGGACGTTTATTGCTTGTTGATGCCGGAGCTGAGGTTGGATCGCATTATGCTTCGGATTTTACCAGAACGGTTCCGGTTAGCGGAAAATTCACCCGGAAACAGCGAGAAATATATGAAATAGTTTTAGCCGCAAACAATCGTGGAAGGGAATTAACTAAGCC
Organism: Prolixibacteraceae bacterium; assembly: GCA_041736275.1. Classification (GTDB taxonomy): domain Bacteria; phylum Bacteroidota; class Bacteroidia; order Bacteroidales; family Prolixibacteraceae; genus Aquipluma. Next base: position 72,301 of record JBGSUC010000033.1, on the reverse strand, counting down.
TGGTTCGACTTATTTATCTGTTCATCTGGCTGCAGCAGAGGTTATTGCTTCCGGATTAAAAGACCTTGGCTTGATGAAAGGTGACGTGAAGGATGCTGTGAGAAACGGGGCTCATGCTTTATTTATGCCGCACGGATTGGGGCATATGCTTGGATTAGATGTTCATGATATGGAAGACCTGGGTCAGATTTATGTCGGATATGATAATGAAACACGCCCGGTTGATCAGTTTGGAACGGCCAATTTACGAATGGGGCGCAAGCTTCAACCAGGTTTTGTAATTACCAACGAGCCAGGAATTTATTTTATTCCGGCATTAATTGAAAAGTGGAAATCAGAAAAAATCAATAACGACTATATCAATTTCGATCGACTTTCGGATTACTTTGAGTTTGGTGGAATCCGTTTGGAGGATGATATATTGGTTACCGAAACCGGCAGTGAAATTATTGGAGAGAGAATTCCAATCAACCCAGATGATATTGAAGACTTGATGAGATAGATGAATGACTTTTGAAAATTGCCTGAAAACGAATTGTTCAGGCAATTTTTTGTACAAAGAAAATTTGAATTATCAATTTCCCGGATTGTGTTGGTTTGGCAAAATTCGAGCGTAGAAATAGTCCAGTTCGTTCCTGATTTCATCGCGGATGTCGCGGTAGATGTGAATTGACTGTTCTTCGGTGCAGAAAGCTTTTTTAGGATCTTCAAATCCCAGGTGAATTTTATGCCTGGCAGGAATGTTGACAGGATCTATTTTATCCTTTGTCCCATCACAAATAGTGATTAGATAATCCATTTGAATTTCTTCGAATTCGCGGTAGCTTTTGGGAGTTTTCATGCTGATGTCTATTCCGATTTCATTCATGACTTTTATTGCTATCGGATCGGTTTTTGAATCCGGATGAAGTCCCGCAGAAAATATTTCCAGCGAAGTATCCATTTTCTGAAGAAATGCTTCGGCCATCAAACTTCTGCACGAATTACCTCCGGTACAAAGGAATAGAATCTTCATTTGGACTCTGATTTATTTTCTTGTTAATTTAAGCTTTTTTAGACTTTTAAAAAAGCTTAAATGTTGGTTCTTTTGTTTTGCAGGATACTCATGTGTCCTTTATTGAACTTTTTGGAAGTCGTATATGGTTTAGAAGCATTAGTTTGTAAAACAGAATCAGAAAAAATAGCCTTTGCGCTGAGGTCTTTGTAATCATTCTTGAAATAAAATACAAATAACACTGAAAATTCAGGCTGAATATTTACAACTATATAAAATTTAATGATGAGAAATTTGAATCGAATAGTATTAATCTCTTTATTTATGGGGAGTATGGCATGCAATCAGGAAGGGCCTAAATTAAAGGCCATTGATCTGGCCGATCTGGACACAACGGTAAATCCGGCTACCGATTTTGATAATTATTCAAATGGAGGATGGAAAAAAAGATTTCCTATTCCTGACGAAAAAAGTAGATTTGGATCATTTGATTTACTTGCAGATACTGGCGAAGTACAGGTTCAAAAGTTAATTACTGAAATTGCTTCAAAAAAACAGGAGGCCGGAACTATTGGAGCGAAGATAGCTGATTTCTACAATACAGGAATGGATACGGCCAAGATTGAGTCAGAAGGATTGGCTCCGGTAAAACCTTTATTTGACGAAATTGATGGTATTCAAAATAAGGAAGACCTGATGGTTGAGGTAGCTAAATTACATACCGGAGGAATTTATCCAATGTTCTCGCTGTTCTCGGATGCCGATCAAAAGAACTCTGAAATGGTAGTTGCATATTTATTCCAGGGTGGACTGGGAATGCCAGATCGCGATTATTACACGAAGGATGATGACAGAAGTAAAGAAATTCAGGCTGCCTATCTGGTTCATCTTCAGAAAATGTTTGTATTGACAGGTACTGACGAACCTGATGCGAAAGCCAATGCTTCATTGATTTATAAAATCGAAAAAAGGTTGGCTTCTGCTTCGATGACCAAGCTTGAACAGCGCGATCCTCATAAGATTTACAATAAAATGAATGTCGATGGACTTCAGGAAATTGCTCCTGAAATTGATTGGTCTGCACATTTTCAACGCATTGGACTTCAGAATCCTGGCGATTTAATTGTTGGTCAACCGGCTTTCTTCACTGAGCTGGGTAAAATGTTGGATGAAGTATTGATTGAAGAATGGAAGATATACCTGAAATGGGAAGTGGTAAATAGTTTTGCTTCTTATTTACCTACAGCTTTTGTAAATCAGAATTTCGACTTTTACGGGAATACACTTTCAGGCCAAATGGCTCAACGACCACGTTGGAAAAGGGTTCAAGGTGCTACGAATAGTGCTTTAAGCGAAGCTATCGGACAAATGTATGTCGAAAAATATTTCCCGGCTGAAGCAAAAAGGCGTATGCTTGAATTAGTTGGAAATCTGAAGGTTTCACTTGGAGAACGCATTAATCAACTAGTCTGGATGAGCGATGAGACCAAAGCAAAAGCACTTGAAAAATTAGATGCTATTAGTGTTAAAATTGGCTATCCTGACAAATGGAGAGATTATTCAGCACTTGAAGTTTCGACAGATTCCTACGTGCGAAATGTATTAAATGCGCATAACTTTGAGTTTAAATACATGATTGGCAAAGTGAATAAGCCTGTTGACCGCGCAGAGTGGCACATGCCACCGCAACAGGTAAATGCTTACTATAATCCATCAATGAATGAAATCGTGTTTCCTGCTGCGATTCTTCAACCACCGTTCTTTTTTATTGATGGCGATGATGCAGTTAATTACGGTGCCATTGGGGTTGTGATAGGTCACGAAATGACTCATGGGTTCGATGATCAGGGATGTCAGTATGACAAAGTAGGTAACTTGAGCAATTGGTGGACAACTGATGACTCTAAACTGTTTAAGGAAAGAACAACAGTGTTGGTGAATCAATTTAATAATTATACAGTTCTCGATACACTTAAAGCCAATGGTGAATTGTCGTTGGGTGAAAACATCGCTGATTTGGGTGGTTTAAATGTCGCTTTCGATGCGCTTCAGCATGTTTTAACCGGTAACGAAAAACCAATTGACGGTTTTACTCCTGAACAACGTTTTTTTCTGGCGTACGGTCATTTATGGGCACAAAATATACGTGATAAAGAAATTGTTCGACGGACAAAAGAAGATGTTCATTCACTTGGTCGATTTCGTGTCTTAGGACCACTTCGGAACATGCCTGAATTCTATAAGGCTTTTAATGTTAAAGAAGGTGATTATATGTATCTGAATGTATCTGACCGGGCGGTAATCTGGTAGAAATATTTTCATAAAAAAGTAGATACCGGTTAACTCAAATCTTAACCGGTATCTACTTTTTTATTCCTGAATTATTCAGTTACAGCACGAAAAGCGTTTACACGACCATTCCCGTAATAAACTGAAGTTCCGTTTCCATCAATTTTGTCCGCACTATTTAGTAATTGTTTGGTAACTTCATTAGGATCCATCTGACCACCATTTTTACCTATGATTAAAGCAGCTACACCTGCAACATGCGGTGATGCCATGCTTGTTCCGGCAGCATACCAAAATGTATTATCATTTCCAGTACTTAAAACCATGTCATATTTATAATATGGATCTGGAAATAAATCAAAATCACCACCTGGTGCAGCGATGTCAATTAAAGATCTCCCTGTATTCGAATATGATGCGATCAAGTCTAAATTTGTAGATTGATCATATGCCCAGCCATACGGTGCTGTTGCCGATACCGTGATTACATTATTCAAATCAGCAGGTAAAACTATGGTCGAACCATTTCCGTCTGCGTTCATATAATCATTACCTGCCGCAACGACTATAGTTACACCTTTTTTGTGCGCATAGTCAATAGCTCTTTGTTGAGCATGAATAAGTTCTTGAATGCTATTGGGAGAATATCTTCCAACCAGATTTCCTGCTTCGTCATATACAAAACCATTTTTATTTAAAACTGCCCCTAAACTCATATTGATTACATCCGCACCTTTATCAGCGGCATAAACAATTCCTTCATCAATCCAGCTAAAATCACCCGATCCATTATATTCTGACAATACTTTTACGGCTATAATTTCGGTTTGCGGTGCAACACCAATCACTCCAAAAGAATTATCCGCAGCGGCAATAATTCCGGCTACATGTGTTCCGTGATTGAAATAAATACCTGGTTGAATATCCCAATCTTCATCAGGAACAAATGATTTTGAAAGCGTAGTATTTAAATTCGGAGCTAAATCAGTTTGTTCAGCATCGATTCCACTGTCCAATATAAATACCTTCGCTCCGGCACCTTCGTAACCGGCATTCCATGCTTCCGGAGCATTAATAGCGTCCATTCCCCATTGATATGCAAAACGCGGTTCATCATCTCCAATACTTGGAGGGTTTACCATAGGTAAAACTTTTAATGGAGCAATCCAATTTAATGATAAATCAGGTACAACCGATCTTACATTGTTTAGCTTGATTACTTTATTTTCAAAATTAGGATCTGAAGTTTTAACGACTACGATTCCAATTTGAGGAATTGTTTTAACTATAGTTCCAAATTCTTTTAAACTGGCTTCAAAATCAGGGGTTGAAGTTTCTGATTTTGTAATAACCATGAAGTTATTCAACTTTGCACTTTTCAGTATGGTGGGTTCCGGATCAACAGATTTTTCTGTTTGAAGAACTTCTTTCTGACATCCAAAACAGAAGATTAGAACTAAAAATCCAAATAGAATTCCATGGATTTTTTTACTTGAATAGAATTTCTTTTTCATACCTATTTAATTTTGATTTGTCTAGTTAATTTATAAAATATTTGTTTCATAAACAACTAAAAACCAATAATAAATAGAATAAGATATTATTATATTATATTGTACTTTGTTCTTACGGAATAGTTGGTGGTGAAATAGTTGGATTTTTTCTTGATGCCCATAAGATAAGGCGCAAAGACTGGTCATAAGTCATGTAATTCCACATCCAGTTAATAAAAATTAAAACCCGGTTTTTCACACCAACAATGGCCATTAAATGCACAAACATCCAGGTTAGCCAGGCAATAAAACCACTAAATTTAATTTTTGGCAAATCAGCAACTGCCCGGTTTCTTCCGATAGTCGCCATCGAGCCACGATCGACATACCTAAATGCTGTTGGTTTGGTTTTATGTAATTCGCCGATGAAATTGTTCGCCAGATTTCTCCCTTGCTGAATTGCGACCTGTGCGACCTGAGGATGACCATTTGGGTATTTAGGAGTCGACATAACCGACACGTCACCAATGGCATATATATCCTCAAAATCTTTCATCTTATTATATTCATCCACGATAAGTCTCCTGCCACGACCAATTGAATCCTGAGGCAACCCATTTGGAACCTCTCCGCTAATTCCTGCTGCCCATATCACATTTTTTGTATGCATCTTTTCAGTGCCGTCGATACTTAGAATATTACCGTCATAGTCGGTTACCCTGGTGTTAAGGAATACGTTTATTCCTAGTCTTTTCAGGTAAAACAAAGCTTTTTTTGATGCATGTTCCGACATGCCACCAAGGAGGGCTCCCGAACCTTCAATCAGGTTAATCTGCATGAGATCAAAATTCTGATCGGGATAATCTTTGGGTAAAACGAAATTTTTCATTTCAGCAATAGCTCCGGCAACTTCAACCCCAGTTGGGCCACCGCCCACTACAACAATATTCAGGAGTGCCTTTTTTTCATTTTGATCACGGAGTGTTACCGCTTTTTCGAAGCTCATTAGCAAACGGTTTCGTAAAGCCATTGCTTCGGATACCGATTTCATTGGAATTGAGTATTCTTCCATATTTTTCATTCCGAAAAAATTGGAATTTACACCCGTTGCAATAACCAGAAAATCATACCAAACTGTCCCCAGACTAGTCTGTAATTCTTTTTTATCAGGATCAACCGATTCAACTTCTGCTACCCGTATAAACATTTCTTTCCGTTTCTGAAAAACCTTCCGGAGAGGGAAGAGAATAGAGCTGGGTTCTATTCCTGAAGTGGCAACCTGGTAAAAAAGCGGCTGAAACTGATGGTAGTTGTTTTTATCTATTAAAACGACCTGATATCCTTTGCCCATTAGTTTCTGGGCTAATTTTAGTCCTCCAAAACCTGCTCCTATAATAACAATTCTTTTCTGCGATGTTTCAGGAATATTTACTGGCATTTTTTACTGTTTATGAAAGATGTTTAATAATTTCGTTATCGTTAATTTGTGTTATACGACATATTTAAACGTTTAGCATGAACCTAAAGTTTGGTCTGTATTTAAATAAATCCTTAATTCTAAATGCTTTTTGTGTAAATAAATCGTTCAATACTGTAGGTTTTGTGTCGTTTAGTGCTTCTATAGGCATTCTTGTTTCATAATATTAATTCACTAAAATTTATGCTTAGATATGAAGCCTGAATAAATACCCATTAACATTAAGTTTGAGAAAAAAGAATAAGTGTTAAATTTACATTTTATATTTGTTGCAGAAATTTCTGAAAGTAAAATATGCAAGTTAACCTAAACCCTAACCAAACAACTGAAGGATGAAAAGATTATTTTATACTTTATTTTTCCTATTTACACTTTCTATAATTTCGAATGGTCAATATTCAGTCACGTCGCCTAATTCGAAGATAGAGGCAAATGTTGAAGTTGGCAGTAAAATTACTTATAGTGTAAAATTCAACGGAAAACCTGTAGTACAGAATTCAGAAATAAGTTTCACGTTTAAACAGGCATCTCCACTCGGATTCAATCTTGATGTATTAAAATCTACGACAAGAGATATTAACGAAACATGGACTCCGGTTTTAAAAAGAAAATCTCAAATACTAAATAACTGCAAGGAATTAACCCTTGAATTGAAAGAGGAAAAATTTCCACGACGTATGATGAACCTGGTGTTTCGCGTATATGACGATGGTGCAGCTTTCCGGACAGAATTTGTTGGCAACGATAATAATCATGAATATTTACTGACAGATGAAGTAACGACCTTTAATTTTGTTACTGATCATGTTTGCTGGGCAGCCAATCATGGCTCATACCGTTCTTCTCAGGAAAATGAATATTTCCAACGTAATCTTTCAGAGCTGACCGAGCAAATGGTAATCGGACTACCAATGACCGTAAAAGTTTCTGATGAGTGTTATGCTGCAATCACAGAAGCAAATATCACTGATTATGCAGGAATGTATCTGAAACCAGACCATTCCAAAAATGGATTTGCCGTTCGGTCATATTTGGCTCCTTTGCCAAAGCAAAATGAAAATGGAGATAAAGTAAAATTCAAATTTCCGCACAAAACTCCATGGCGGGTAATTATGCTGGGATCTACTCCCGGACAATTGGTTGAATCTGAAATTGTGATGAACCTGAATGAGCCTTGCGCTATTTCGGATCCTTCGTGGATCAAACCCGGAATGTGTGCATGGGATCACTGGTGGAGCGGCGAAGTACAAATGGACAACGAAACCAATAAAAGATACATCGATTTGGCTTCAGAAATGGGCTGGCCATACCAGTTAATCGATTGGCAATGGTATGGCAAATTTAATTCGCCGGATGCTGATATTACCAAAGTTGCACCTCAACTTGATATGCCTGGAATTTTGGCTTACGCGAAAAGCAAAAATGTAAAATGCTGGGTTTGGCTTTACAATGCAGATGTCGATCGATCTGATTGGGACAAAGCCTGTGCTATTTATGAAAGTTGGGGAATTGCTGGTGTAAAAATCGATTTTATGGACAGCGATGATCAGGAAATGGTAAATTGGTACCACCGGATTGTAAAAACGGCTGCAGAGCATCACCTGATGGTCGATTTTCATGGAGCATACAAACCAGATGGCTGGAGAAGAACTTATCCTAATCTGGTTACCCGTGAAGGTGTGATGGGTAACGAGTACAACAAATGGTCACTTCGGGTAACTCCTGAACACATGGTTACATTGCCTTTTACCCGAATGCTTGCGGGTCCAATGGATTTCACGCCCGGAGGTTTTCTGAACCGTACTCCTGAAACATTCAGGAATGGTACACCTGCTGAAGTTTTAGGAAGCAGAGCACTTCAACTTGCCCAGTTTGTGGTTTACGACAGTCCGTTTATGGTGGCTTGCGATGCGCCTGAGAATTATAAGAATCAGGAAGGTGCAGAGTTCCTGAAGAAAGTAAAGACTATGTGGGATGATACTAAAATTCTGAACGGGCAAATTAGTGAATTCATTACTTCAGCCCGTCGTTCAGGAAATGAATGGTTTATTGGTTCAATGACTAATAGCGAAGCCCGGACACTTGAAATAAAGCTTGATTTTCTGGTTGAAGGAAAATATAAACTGGTTGCTTTTGAAGATACTCCTAATACTGCTATCGATGCGGAAAAGATTATGCGTACTTCAAAAACTGTATCAAAAACTGATGTGATAAAAATTAAAATGGCTCCTGGTGGTGGTTATGCTGCATGGTTAGAACCCATTAAATAGTGCTCTGGATCAGTAATCAGTAAATAAATGTTAGCTTGAAATTTGATATCTGAAATTTGGAACTTGAAACTTACAAAATATGCTCGAAAATTTAAAAGAAGTAGTTTGGAAAGCCAATCTGGATTTGGTAAAACATGGACTGGTAATATTTACCTGGGGAAATGTGAGTGGTATCGATCGTAAAAGCGGATTAGTTGTAATTAAACCCAGCGGAGTTTCATACGATATGATGAAGCCTTCGGATATGGTCGTTCTTGATTTGGATGGCAAAGTGGTTGAAGGTAATCTGAAACCTTCGAGTGATTCACCAACTCATTTGGAATTGTATCGTCAGTTCCGAAATATTGGAGGTATTGTTCATACGCATTCCGAATGGGCAACAAGTTGGGCTCAGGCTGGTCGCGGTATTCCTGCTGTTGGGACTACTCATGCTGATTATTTCTACGGAGAAATTCCTTGTACCAGAAAAATGACTGAAGCAGAAATTAAAGGTGAATATGAATTGGAAACAGGGAAAGTAATTGTCGAAACATTTAAAGAATTAGATCCGGATATGATTCCGGGAGTATTGGTCAATAACCATGCTCCGTTTACATGGGGAAAGAATCCTGATGATGCAGTTCACAATGCAGTAGTTATCGAAGAAGTTGCTAAAATGACTCTTCGGAGTCTTCAATTGAATCCGGAGACAAAAATGGATCAGGTTCTTTTGGATAAGCATTTCCTCCGAAAACATGGCAAAGACGCGTATTACGGACAGAAATAATTTTGGGATATGAGTTGCAGATTGCGTGTTTTTACAAAATGTAACACTCAATTCAAAATAATTCTAATAAAATCAATAAAACTATCTATATCATTATGAATCAGGCAAAATTTACCATCGGATTGGATTACGGATCCGATTCTGTTCGTTCACTTATTGTGAATGTTGAAACTGGAGAAGAAGTAGCAAGTGTGGTTTTCGACTACCCCCGCTGGAAAAAACAGATGTATTGTGATGCTCCTAAAAACCAGTTCCGCCAACACCCGAAAGATTATCTGGAAGGTATGGAGTATACCATCGTTGAGGCACTGAAGAAAGCTCCGGAAGGTGTTGCTGAAAATGTGGTTGGTATTTCTATCGACACTACCGGATCGACTCCGGTTGCTGTGGATGAAAAAGGAACTCCGCTGTCGTTGACCTCAGGATTTGAGGAGAATCCGAATGCCATGTTTGTGCTTTGGAAAGACCATACCGGAGTAAAAGAAGCTGATGAAATCAATAAATTAGCCAGAGAATGGTCGATTGATTTTACTAAATTCGAAGGTGGAGTCTATTCTTCTGAATGGTTTTGGGCAAAGCTATTGCATGTGATTCGTGAAGATGCCGGTGTTTACCGTGCAGCCAGTTCATGGGTCGAACATTGCGACTGGATTCCGGCTATTCTGACCGGAAATACCAATCCAAAAATGCTTAAACGTTCACGTTGCGCTGCAGGTCATAAAGCCATGTGGCACGAAACTTTTGGAGGTTTACCAACCGAAGAGTTTTTGGTGAAACTTGATCCATTATTAAGTGGATTAAAAGACCGTCTGTTTAAAGAAACGTATACTTGTGATGTTTCTGCCGGAACGATTACTTCGGAATGGGCATCCAAATTGGGTTTGCCTTCCAACGTTAAGGTTGGGGTAGGGGCTTTCGATGCTCACCTTGGTGCTTTGGGGGCTGAAATTGAACCTTATTATTTAAGCAAGGTGATGGGGACTTCGACCTGTGACATGCTGATTGCCCCTATGGAAGAAGTAGGCGACAAGCTAATTAGTGGTATTTGCGGACAAGTAGATGGCTCTATTGTTCCCGGAATGTTGGGAATGGAGGCTGGTCAATCAGCTTTTGGTGATATATATGCATGGTTTAAAAACGTGCTGACATGGCCAACCGAACAGATTATCGCAAGTAGCTCCCTGATTGATGAAGCAACTAAGGTGAAAATGATTGATGAAATTTCGTCGAAGATTATTCCGGAACTGACCAGAGCAGCCGAATTGATTCCGATTGAAGACAGCGGTATTGTTGCTCTTGACTGGATGAATGGCCGCCGTACTCCGGATGCCAATCAGAACCTGAAAGGTGTTATTTCCGGATTGAATCTCGGATCGGATGCACCACGCATTTTTCGAGCGTTGGTTGAAGCAACCGCATTTGGTTCAAAAGCTATAGTCGATCGTTTTATTCACGAAGGAGTTCGTATCGATGGTGTAATCGCATTGGGCGGTGTGGCTAAAAAATCACCTTTCGTTATGCAAATTGTTTGCGATGTGCTTAATATGCCGATAAAAGTTGCCCGTTCCGAACAGGCTTGTGCTTTGGGTTCGGCAATGGCCGCAGCCGTGGTTGCCGGTGTTTACCCGAATACTGCTGCAGCTCAGAAAAAAATGGGTGGAGGTTTCGAAAAGACGTATACTCCAATTCCCGAAAATGCAGCCAAATATCAGGTGTTATATGCCAAATATCTAAAATTGGGAGAATTAATTGAATTTGGAATGAAGTAAGATTTCAAAAGTTTATAAAAGTCAAAAGAGTCAACCGGCAGAGTATTTTTGCCGATTGGCTCTTTTTTATCATACTTGTTGTTTAACTTTTCAGGAATTATTAATTGGCTTATTCCTTTACATTCCTTAATTTTAAACCATACAAAAAACCTGATACCATGAATTCAAACAAAAACTATCCTTTATCACGCCGTAGTTTTATCAAAGTTTCGGCAGCCACAACCGCCGGGGTTTCCATGCTCTCATTGGCGGGTTGTGCGAACGATAGAATGCCCTCACCTATAAAACGTAAATTTGGCAAGTTCGATTTTGAGGTTACCACTCTTGGACTGGGAGGTCAGGCTTCGCTTCAATGGACTCCAGCCGATGTCGATCCAGTGCCAATAATTCTCAAAGCTTTCAAATTGGGCATCAATTATTTCGATACATCTAACCTTTATGCCGGTAGTCAGTTGAATTACAACAAGGCGTTTCAAATGCTAAATCTGATTCCCGGAGAAAAAGAATATAATGAAAAACTGCGTCAGTCAATCTGGTTGACCAGTAAAACCTGCATGCGTTGGGGAAAGCCCGGATGGCCTGAAAAGGAGAATGTGAATAACTGGTCGAACGGAATGCCGGATGTTAAGTGTGCAGTTGACGATTTGAAACGATCACTCACACAGATTTTTGGCGATAATAAAGGCGGATATCCTGAAGGAGCTTATCTGGATATGATCCTGATTCATACCTTAAATAATAATGCTGAAGTTGATGTACTTTATGAAGGTCTGGAAACACCACTTGATCCTGATGGAAATTTTGGAGCTTTGGTTGCCCTGCGTGATTTTCGCGATGGAACAAACCTGACGGGTATGAACCCGAAAAATGAAAAACTGGTACGTCACATTGGATTCTCTGGACATGCCAATCCTCCAGCAATGATCGATATGATCCAACGTGACGAATACGGAATTCTGGAAGGAATGCTTGTTGCAATAAATGCAAACGATAAGACAAAATACAGCATGCAACACAATGTTATTCCTGTGGCTGCTGCTAAAGGGATGGGAATCATTGGGATGAAAACATTTGCCGATGCTGCCTTGTACCACAAAGAACCACGCTGGTCGAATGCTCCCGAAGATGTGTTCCGGAAAGTAGGTACACCCGAATTGCCCAGCCACAACCTTGTTGAATATTCACTAAGCACTCCGGGAATTCATACGCTCATCATTGGTATCGGTCAAATAGATGCCGACCCGATGAAATGTCAGTTAATCCAGAATTTTTATGCCGCGCAAATCGAACCCGAAGGAATGCCTGAAATTGAAAGGATCCGGATTGAGGAACAAGCCAAACGGGTTAAGGCCAATTCCAATTATTTCCAGATTGATAAAGTAGGTTTAACTGCGCCGGGAAACCTAAGGATGGCAGAAAATAAAATCTTATGGGATACCGCATTCGCTGGTGATGTGCCTGTTCTGAGGTACGAAGTACTGGTAAATGGAGAAAAGGCAGGAGAAGTCGGGCATAAGCCTCAGATTCTGAAAAGTAAACCGTTTGCTTTTGAAACATTGCTTAAAGAAGGCGATAAAGTTGCGGTGGTTGCCATCGATAAAAATGGAGACAAAGCAGAAGCTTTATTAGGATAGTTCCTGTACTTAATGCTTTTTTCTATCAGTTCCGGTAATCAAAACTTTTTCGTTTCCCATCAAAATTGAAGGTTTTGATTCGGGATTCATCCAATTTAATACCCATTCCATATCCTGTTGGTTCAAAGCAACACAACCTTCTGTAGGGTTTGGGTTTTCATTTTCGTTGATATGAAAAAAGATAGCACTACCCATGCCTTTTATGACCGGATGCATATTGTATTCAATGACCATGCAGTATTTATAGGCATTGTTGTTTAATTTAAGATTTTCGTATGATTTTGCGGTGGAGATACCCCTGATGTGATGATTGTAGTCAGCCGAACCGGGGTCATCTATCCATTTGTCTTCTTCCGTAGTTTGAATATACGGCATTCGGGTATTAACTATTTTTTCGTAGCAAAATAATTGTCCCAGTCGGAAAAAACCGGTTGGCGATTTCCCATCGCCTTCCCGTTTCTCATTTGGGGCAGCAAAACCATTGCGCCCAATACCTGCCAGCATCGGTTTAGAAATTACGGACCAATGTTTATCTTTTTTTTCCAAAGCGACCAACGTTGCAGAATTTATTTCTGGTGTTTCGTTAAAAACAACAAGCAATTGATTTATGCTATCCAGTAATGCGGCATTTTTCTTCGTAATGCGAAGTACTGTGCGCTCATCTTTATTTTGTCTTTGTGCTCTTGCTGAATCACTAAATATACAAATAGCAATACACTGAAATAGAAGTATGTAAAGTGTTGTTTTCACAATGGTTTCGCAGTTTTATAATAATCTGAATATTTTAGTGCCAGGTTCATTCATATTTATCAGGAGTCACCGATATTGAAAATAAATAGTGTCCTGCATTATCTCTATAGTAATACCTGATGATAATTCGGCTGTCGCGCATAAATTTCATATCCGGACTTGATTTAACCGTATTTGTGATTGATGGCTCAAGATAATTTTTTATTTCTACGGTATCTGCCGTTTCCTTTTCAATTGTTAAAAGCGTGTAGTTATACTGAAAGATATTTTTCGGAAGTGAAATTGCATTGTCGAGACGTGTCTCAGCGTCAACCATTATCGGACAATTCTCATTGATCTCGCTTGCTACTTTCATCATTAATTTATCGATGGAAGGTGGTTTGAAAAACAACTGCTGAACAACTACATATGATAGCGCAAATGCAACAATGTAAACAATAGTTGTTAATATTTTCTTCCCCTTCTCAGTTTCTTTTCTTGATTGCGGTTTAACCGGATTATCGATATTCTCTTTGTTATTTTTAGGTAGTTCATATCCGCAATTAAAACAGTATTTATAATTTTCGGGGTTTTCTTTTCCACAAGTAGTACAAATTACTTTTTCCATTTGTTTCTGTTTTTTTTTTGTATGGTCTGTTTTTAAATATTGCCGGCTGTGTCTTTCTCAATTATAGAAATAATTGAGAAGCTAAGATGTCTCGCACTGGGTTTTATCTCCAACGATCAAATATAAAATAATTCTATGTTTAATCATTCTGGGTTTTATAAAAGATTTCCAGGTACCTTCAGTGATTTTGGTTTTCATACGATCATATCATTGTTTTGTGCATCAGGAATATATTTACGATTATTGGGTTTGATCAGGTGAACTAAATTGCCAAATATCCGTTGAGGAAGCATAATTATATTCTGGTCGGCACCAACAAAATTCGAATACCTTATTTGATGTGGTGCATAAACACTTATCTTTATCATTAAAATGCTAAATAATAAAAATATCAACTTTATGAAGAAATTAATCGGTTCACTGGTCATTGCCGGAATGATCGTTTCGTGTTCGGCACCAAAAAAAGAGTTCACTCCATCTTATTCGAAAGCCGACTTCGAAAAGGAAGTAAATGGTAAACAGACCACTTTGTTCACCTTAAAAAATGAGGGTGGAATTATTGTAACCCTTACCAATTATGGCGCTAAAATAGTTTCCGTATTTGCTCCTGATAAAAATGGAGAAATGGAAGATGTTACCCTTGGTTATAAATCTATCGATGAATATGTTGCAGGTGATGCCGGACAGGGTGCAATTGTTGGGCCTTATGCAAACCGTATTGCCAATGCTCAATTCGAAATCGATGGCCAGGTTTATCAGCTACCACAAAATAACATGCAAGCTTGTTTGCATTCGGGAACAGAAAGTTTTTACCGTCAGGTTTGGGACGGAAAAGAAATTCAGACAGCTGACGGTCCTGCAGTCGAAATGACATTGACGAGTCCTGATGGACAATGGGGATTCCCGGGCAATAAAAACGTAAAAGTGACCTACACGCTTACAAAAGACAATGGTTTGAAAATTAATTACGAAGCAACCACCGATAAACCTTGCTATTTCAATTTAACCAACCATGTTTATTTTAACCTGAAAGGTGAAGGAATGGGTGATATTTTAGATCATGTACTGGTTGTTGATGCCAATTTCTCAACTGCAGTAGCCGATTCTCAATTGATTCCAACAGGCGAAATTGCTGACATTCGCGGAACTGCTATGGATTTTACAACACCACACACTATTGGCGAGCGCATCGAAGATCCAATGCCACAGCTTCGGATGGGTGGTGGTTACGACCATAATTATATCCTTAATAAAGATCAGAACGGTCATGAAATGACTTTCTGTGCAAGTTTGTACGAACCTGCATCGGGCCGTTTTATGGAATGTTTCACTACCGAACCTGCAGTTCAACTTTATACAGGGAACTTCCTGGATGGCAGCATTGTTGGAAAACGCGGAAATCCTTACAATTACCGGAATGGTGTTTGTCTCGAAACTCAACATTATCCTGATTCGCCACACCACCCTGAATTCCCTAATACATTGCTGAATCCAGGCGATACCTTAAAATCGACGACTATTTATAAGTTCTCTGTAAAACAGGAATAGGAAAAAATTTCAAAGACAGTAAACAAAGTTTGCAGTCTCCAGATAATATAAAGAATCCCGGCAGTTCATTCGGCCGGGATTCTTTGTTTTAAACCTTTCTGTACGAGGAGAGTCAATGCTTTGAAAAATCATTTTGGATTTGTCGGAGTTGTTGTTTTTATTTCGATGCTTTTCCGAATTTGACGATTCCTTTATCTATTTTTAGTTTTTAAAAACATCTGATTCCCATTATCTGTTCCTCCAGAAAATAAATTTAAAACTTCAACTATGGCTTCAAAAAACATTTCTTCAAATTCCGAAACTTCTCCGTTTATCCAGCAACATTCAGTTCAATTACGAATATGGCACTGGCTTACGTTCCTGTTTATATCAGGATCAATAGTCACTGTGCTGTTTAATTCAACCTTGTTGTCTCCCCGTGAAAATGTGAAATTGGTTCAGGAGCAACTTGAAAGGAAAGGTGTTACCGTAACCGACGACCAGGCTTTTGCCGTTTCGCACGAATACGAAGATAAAATGTGGGATGTGCATAAACTTTTTGGCTATGGATTGGCTTTTTTGTTGTTGGCGCGTGTTGTCATCGAGTTCAGTCAGCCGGAAGAAGAAAAACTAAGAAACAGGTTTAAAAAAGCAAAGCAATATCAGGCAAAAAATGATGTAAATAAGGCGGAATATACGCACTACCTGAGGGTCAAAATGAGTTACATGCTCTTTTTCATACTGCTTTTCCTGATGGCTCTTACCGGACTAGGTATGGCTTTTGGCCGCGAATTGGGTTTTACCCGTGAAATTCATGGCGTTATGAAAAATGTGCATGCTATCATTCAGTATTTTATGTATGCCTTTATTGTAATTCACTTGGCAGGTGTTATCATTGGAGAAAATGGCAAGATAAAAGGATTGGTTTCAGGAATGATAAATGGTAACCGTTCCTGAAGAAATAAATAATTGGGGTTTTATAAAAAAAATACTATTCATGGTAGGGTATATTTCTTTTCAGTAGTAATACGATCAATGAAGCACAATTTTGACGTAATTATAAATAATCACTAATACTGAAAGTCATGAAAAGTTTTGTAAAGAATAGTTTTATGTTATTGGCCGCATTGATGCTGGTTTTATCAGCATGTAATGAAACCAGTAAAACTGAAGATGTAGGAAAAGGTACTTTATCTGTAAAGATTACTGATGCTCCATTTCCATTAACGGTAGTAGACAAAGTAATGGTTACAATTGATAAAGTTGAGATTCGCTCTTCTGCTCCGGTAACTGTTGATGGGGAAGAACCAAGCTATGAATCGTTGTTTACCGTAGTGTCCGATAAAGTTCAGGAGTTTGATTTACTTCAATTGAGAAATGGAATTACTTCTGATGTACTTGAAATTGAAATTGGGGTAGGTTCTTACGATATGATCCGGATGCATGTAATTGCATCGAAAGTTATTTTGAAAGATGGAAGTGAGTTTGATATGAAAATCCCGAGTGGATCAACCAGTGGATTAAAAATCAGACTAGTTCCGGAATTGGTTGTTGAAAGTGGTATAGTTAATGAAGTGCTTATCGATTTCGATCTAAGCAAGTCGTTTGTTGTGATGGGAAATCATAGAATTGCCCATGGTATTAAAGGATTCATTTTTAAACCGGTCCTTCGGGCTATGTGTGTAAGACAAAGTGGAATAATCAGTGGAAATGTATTTGAAAATGAAACAACTCCTCTGGGTGAAGCTCATGTTCAGATTCTTCGTGCAGATACCGTATTTAGTTCGGCTCTCACTAACGTTGATGGCTCTTATGCTTTG
Source organism: Prolixibacteraceae bacterium (assembly GCA_041736275.1). Classification (GTDB taxonomy): domain Bacteria; phylum Bacteroidota; class Bacteroidia; order Bacteroidales; family Prolixibacteraceae; genus Aquipluma. Next base: position 54,905 of record JBGSUC010000033.1, on the reverse strand, counting down.
ATTGGTGTTCCGGAAGGAACTTACCAGATGATTTGTGAAAAAGAAGGATATACTGCTGTTACTGTTGATGAAGTAGCTGTAAAAGCCAGAGAAAAAACGGTTCAGGATTTTACACTTACACTACAGTAGAAACACTGAATTATTTCAGTTGGATGATAAAATCTTTCTGAAGAAGCCCAAATAAATTCATTTTTAAAAGGTTGTCGCGTTAAAACGGCAACCTTTTTCTATTTAGAAGCATTTGAGCAAATTTAAAGTTGAATGCTGAAAATTCTAACCCAGTTTACTGATGATCGGATTAAATGCCTTTGAGAAAACCATCACGCTATCGCCAATTTTCAGGTTTTCCAGATCATTTTCGAAGGCTATAACTTTTATAATCTGATTGTTTCCTGAAATGACAGTTACTATATTAACGGTGTCTTGCTGAATTATTCGTGCAATTTTTCCCGTAATCTGTACTTTTCCACTGATACTGTTGTCTGAAAATACATCGTCAGGATTTCCTATGCGGGTTATGGCTCCATTTTCGATGCAAATCACATGAGTTGCCATCCTGAAAACTTCATTCAGATCGTGACTGACCAGAATCGTTGTTACACCTGATAGTTGGTGTGCCTGAACGATTTCATCCTGAAGAGTGTTGCGCATTTCGGCATCGAGAGCAGAGAGTGGTTCGTCGAGTAAAAGCAATTGTGGTCTTCGGGCCAGGGCGCGTGCTAAAGCAACTCGTTGTTTCTGTCCTCCTGACAACCCATCTGGTTTTCGTTTGCTGAATTCGTTTAGTCCAAAAATTCCGAGTAATTCTATTACTTCAGTGTCATTTCTTTTGGGCTGGGCAAACCGAATGTTCTGTTCAACCGTCATATTTGGGAATAAGGCATAATCCTGAAACATGAAGCTGATGTTCCGTTGCTGGGGCGGAAGGTTGATCTGTTTTTCCGAATCGAACCAAACAGTATTGTCAAATCTGACCAGTCCTTTATCCGGAGTAATTAAGCCTGCTAAAATTCGCAAAAGCGTTGTTTTACCAGCTCCCGACTGACCAAACAAAGCAACAAGTTCTCCCATCTGAATCGTTGTTTGAACTTCAAGATTCATCGGACCATGAGCGGTATGCATCATTTTCTGAATATCAATATAAATTACAGCATTTTCCATGTGTCGTATTTTTTATTGATGCTGTATATGATAGTCAGTAGTATTAGCGAAATCAGGAACAAAATTAAGGCGTAGCGGTTGGCAGCTTCAAAATTGAGCGACTGCACCTCGTCATAAATAGCAATGGATGCAACACGCGTTTCTCCCGGCATATTTCCGCCAACCATCAGCACAATTCCGAATTCGCCAATGCAATGGGCAAATGTGAGTGCAACGGCTGTGATTATGGATGGTTTGATGTTTGGCAGCAAAACGCTGAAAAAAGTTCGCATTTTCGATTTGCCAAGGGTGTACGATGCTTCGCGAAAACTGTCGGGTAACGAACGTAAACCGTTATGCAGCGGCTGAATCATAAATGGTAAACTAAAAATCACCGATGCAATCAGAATTCCTTCGAAAGTAAATGCCAGACGAACATCAAAGACACGACCAAGCCATTCGCCAAACCAGTTACGCGGACTGTAAATAACCAGCATGTAATAACCTATAACTGATGGTGGCAACACCATTGGCATGCTAACCAACGCTTCGATAAGAGGTTTCATTTTAACCCTGGTATAAGTTAACCAGTAAGAGAAAGGTAATCCGATAATGATCAGAATACCAGTGGTTAAAGCCGCGAGTTTAAATGTGAGCCAAAGGGTTTGAATAAATTGTGCATCCATAATTATTGCTTTCTCATTAACGAAACCTCGTTTGCTTTTACCAGCGCTTCAACTTCATCGCCGATAGCAAGCTGAAGCGTATCCACGGATCGGGTAGTGATGGCAGAAATAACATCGTGTTTTTGAAATTTCAGGCTTATTTTGCTTAACAACTCTCCACGATCAATTTGCTGAACGACACATTTCATTCTGTTTCGCATACTGATGATTCCCGACAGGTTTTTTGCCAGCGAAACTTCTGTCTCTTTAAATACCAGTTCAATGGTATTGCCGGTTTTCAGCCATTCCGGCTGGCTTGCCGATTCGATGAGCATAGCCGAAAAACCATGTCCATCGACATCTACATCTACAAGAAGAATAGCACCGGATTGTTGAATCCGTGATATTTTACCTGTTAATTTATTCATAATTATATTCTTACTGTTTTCAACTGGCAACCTGCCGGAAATCAAATTTTCCATTTCCCCGTTTTTCTTCCCAATTTACCTAAGGAACGAGATATCCGTATTTTTCAAAGATAGGCTTACATTCGCTACTTAAAACATATTTCATAAATTTCAATGCTTCAGGGTTGGCTTTCCAACCTTTAACCAGGGCCATTGCCTGTGCAACTGGTTTGTAATTTTTGGCATCAATTTCAAAAGTCGATCCTTTCATTTCAGGTGAAAGTGTCAAGGAATAAGCCAAAAATCCGACCTCTGCATTTCCTGTTTGCGCAAATTGTGCGGTTTGAGATATATTGTCGGCATATACGATTTTATCTTTCACCTTCCCGTACAAACCAATCGACTTCAGACATTCAATAGCCCTGTCGCCATATGGTGCCAGCTCTGGTTTGGCAACGGCAATTCGTTTTACTGATGGTGCAGTTAATACTTCCAATCCCTTCGACACATCGATGGTATTACTCCACAAAACTAATTTTCCAAACGCGTAAGTTTTTACTTCGCCTGAAACTAATCCCTGTGCTTTTAGTTTTACCGGGATAACATCGTCAGCAGCCATAAACAAATTAAAATCGGCTCCATTTACAATTTGCTGGTAAAGTGCTCCCGTTGAACCAAAATTCACCAGGATATCAGACTTGGGATTTGCCTTCATATAGCTGTCTTTGATTTCTTCGAACACAAAACGTAGGTTTGCTGCAGCTGCAACTTTGACCGTTTGGGCCCGCATGCTTAAACTGAATAAGGCCAATAGCAGGAGAGTAGTTATTTTTTTCATATTTTTTATTTTTTTTGAATATCAGGGAGTTTACCTAAGGTCATTTAAAAGCCACTCAATGGTCATTAAGTTGTCGTGAAACGATAAATGACTATGACTGACAACAAATGACTACTATAAAAGAGCAAATAGGTAAATAAACGGACAAGCATATTTTTAAAATTTATATTTCTGAATTATTTTGCAGCTACAGATGTTTTGTATAATTGTGGTTTGATGGTAAGCATCACATAAGCATACTGCGGAAATTTGGTTTCAACGGAAGTTGATTTGAATTTCAGCATTCTGGTTTCGTCATTTACAAAATAGCCACACCATGCAAACTGAATAGCCGTTTCGGGCGAAAATTTATAATTCATCACGATGTCAAGTTCAGAACCAATATTTCTCTGAACTTCGGTGGAGCCAATCTTCATTTCTTTTGTCAGATGATATCCGAAGTAGGTAATATCAGAACTAAGTTTCTTATTCCATTTCAGATTTATTCCTCCAAAGTAGTTAGTCAAACCTCCCTTTGGTAAAGATGCCCAGTATTCCATATAACCGTTGAACGAATGGTTTACGCCATAAGGTAGTTTGTTGAATGTGTTGGTTTTTGTCGAAACTAAAGTACTTTCAGATCCCGAATAATAATCAATTCCGGCGATCCCGCCGATTTTATCAGTAAACTTATACGTAGCTTTTAGTGCAAGTAAATAAGCGTCCAAATTAATTGTTGGAGTGCTTTTCCCGAACTGATAATAGCCTGTAACAAATATGCCAAGGGGTAATTTATCCTTTTTCAACTGCAAAGTACCACCGGTTGTGTAGCGGTGATACAAGTCCTGATTGGTTTTACTCTTCATGAAACCTTCATCAATTCCCAGTAAACTCAGGTCAAGCCCGTTGATAATTGTTTTGGTAAGATGCAAAAATGCTAATTGTTTATACATTTTATTTATGCTGTAATACGATGTGTCTGCGTTGTAAGCTTTCTGATTGCTATAAGCATATCCGAGCTGAATTTCCAATCCTGAAGCAGAATACCTGAGTTGACCCAGATCGTGCGAATTACCGGTATTGCTCCATGGAGAAAGACTGAACAATCGGCCATCTTCGAACTGCACCCCCTGACGACCAATTTTGAAACTGGTACCCGAACAAAGTAGTAATTCGGCCCAGGCTTGGTAAACACCAAGACTTCCGTTCGATGCTGATGAAGGTTGTTTTGTATCTGTTTCTCCAAAAATACGGGAGTCCTGTAAAACTAACCGTGCATTAATTAATGCGCTACCGTAGTCAAAATTTAAACGGGTGCGTTGCAGGGTAAAGCCTGCCGCTTTTAATGTGTCGGCTAAGGGTTGATTAAATCCAGACCGGTATTCGGATCTGGGGCGAAACTCGGCGCCAACAGTTATCTGCGCATAGCTTTCGGAGAAACTGAGCAAAAGGATTAATCCGAAGCTCAATAATGAGAAAATCTTCTTCATTTTGTGTACTTTTAAACGTTAGAATTTTATTAAATTTTAATGGTCCGGAATTTCTTAATCATTGCAGCGATTGGATTCCGGACTTTTTTATTGCTCGAACCTTGCGTCCGATTTTATTTTTGAAATATCAGATTGAACTTTCCCGTCCAACCAGCCTGATGTTGCATCGGGTCGATTATCAAACTTCGTGAAGAATGGTTTTATATCCAGCAAGGGTGTATTATTAACCATATCCACTCCTTCGATATAGAGTAAATTGTTTTCAATTTGCTTGAGTTTCACAATCGAAAATCCGATTGGATTCGGTCGGGCAGGAGATCGGGTAGCAAAAATTCCGTGTGCCTGATCGTCCATAAATGGAACTACACTTAATTTTGGCTCTTTAATTAAGTGAAAATGATAGATCAGAATGATGTGCGAAAAACCTTCGAGATCAATTAACCCTGGCATAAAGTCTGGTTTTATTTCAATAATTCCGCTGGCTCCATTGGCCCCACTGGGTTGGATTGGCATGTCTGAAACGGTATTGAACGGAGTCCGGATAAACCCGATTGGTTGATAACTAATATTAGGATTCATATTTGTCAATTTTCGATATAAACTAATTTAGATAACGAATGCCAAAAAAAATCAAAGGTTAATTTCAACATTTATCTGGGCAACAATTTTATTTACCTGAGCCTGTATCATGCGGTATTCCGAAAGTATTTTTTCGCCATATACCGAAATTTCGGCTCCACCACCATGAGCTCCGCCACGCTGCTTGATAACCAGAGGTTCAGGAGCAACACGATTCATTTCATCAATCATTGTCCAGGCATGCTGATAGGATATTTTCATTTTTTTTGCAGCTCCGCTTAAACTACCACTTTGCACAATTTCCTGTAGTAATTCAGTTTTAACAGGACTCAAAAAAGAAGTCCCGTCTTTTTTGATTGAAATATGACAATCAACTTCTATCATGATTAATTGCAATTACATTTTCCGTCTTTACAATCGCAAGGAGTGCCGATAATCACCTCGGTCGATTTGATAATGGCAAAAGCGGTATCGCCTGTTTTAAGATCTAAATCAGCAATGGCATCTTTTGATATAATGGCCGAAATAATATTGCCATTTCCCAGGTCGAGCATAACTTTTGAAGTAATCAATCCTTCGTCTACTTTAATGATTTTACCTTTTAGCTGGTTACGTGCACTTAGTTTCATCTTTATTTGTATTAGTTAATGAATTATATATGTTAATGTTGCTCTTAAATCTGAGCGTTTAGGCCAATCAGAAACTGTTTATTACCTAATGTCAGATTGCAGCGTATAAAAATATAAAATTCCGCAGATCAAGCATCATACCAATTTTGTTAAGTTGCTGATTTCTAGTTTCCGGTGTTTAAAGATGTTTAAAATTCTACATATGTGTAGTTAATAAATAGCATTTTTTACAAAAATGTATTTAAAAAGGATGAGCCTCCATGTGCAGATTTATTCAGATATTATTAATATGGGACTATCCATTCTATTTTATTTATGTCACAATTAGAATCTAATGCATTTATTATTAGGATATAGACAACTTTGTATGGTGAAATTTATTACTTTTAAACGTGTAAAAAGGGAATCATGGTTAAAATTAGATTGTTTCCAATCCTTATCTTGTTTCTAGGACTGGTGGTAACTTTTGCTATATCTTACTCTGCTTTTCTCGATCAGAGAAAATTGGAAAATCAGAGCTTCGAAAGTTTTTGCCTGACTTTTGAAGGTAAAATACAGAAACAATTATTAGCAAATGCCCAGATTTTATACAGTAGCGCTGCGTTTATCTCAAGTTCCGATACTATTTCGCGCGAAGAATGGAGGGAATTTCAATTTTTGAATAAATCGCACAATGAATTACCCGGAATACAGGGTATTGGTTATTCAGTTATTGTTGATAAAAAAAATGTACCCAGGTTTGAGGACCAAATTCAAAAAGAAGGATTTCCAAATTTCAAAATTAGTCCTGACAATGAAAGAGATTTTTACAGTTCGGTCATATACCTTGAACCAAACTCGGAACGAAATTTACAGGCATTGGGATATGATGGATATACTGAGCCGATTAGGCGAAACACAATGGATCATGCCTGGAAAAATGATATGGCAACAATTTCCGATAAAATTATACTTGTTCAGGATTCTGGAAAAGTTAATCGGTCGGGCATAATTATTTTTGCTCCGGTTTTCAATAAAGGTTATACCAATTTGAAAGATGAATCCCGCAAATCTGCTTTAATGGGTTGGGTTTTTAGTACTTACCGAATGAGCGATTTTATGCAAAGTTTCCTTGGGCATTGGGATTATAAAACTCTTTGGCTTAAGATTTATGATGACCAACTTCTCGTTCCGAACAATCTGATGTTCGATAGCGATTTTAATTCGGCTATTCAACGGACTGATCAGGCCGTTCAGAATCTGAATATTCCTTTGAATTTTAATGGAAATCGTTGGACGCTTGAATTTGCCAGATATAAAGATGAGCATTCGTTTTTACCGACCCGGGTTATTTTTATAATCTTAAATGGGTTTATTATCAGTGTTTTACTTTTTATATTGGCTCTCAGTTTAATTGGAGCCCGCACCAGAACAATGCAAATACAAAAATTAAACGATGAACTGAAAAGTGTCAATTTAAATAAGGATCGTTTCATTTCGTTGCTTGCGCATGATCTGAAAAGTCCTTTCAATTCACTGCTTGGTTTCTCGGAATTGTTGGTGGAGAATTTTGATGCATTTACGGAGAGTGAAAAGAAAGATTGTATCAATAGTATTTATACTTCTGCCCAAATTAGTTATTTGTTATTGGATGAATTATTAATGTGGGCAAGGGTTCAATCTGATCAATTCCCTTACAAGCCTGAAAAAATGAATTTGAATAACCTTTGTAAAAGTCTTATTACTTACCATGAACTTATTGCAAAAAAGAAAAATATTTCTGTAAATTTTGACGATAGTGAAGTTGTCTTTGTTTTGGCCGACGAACTGATGTTAAAAACAATCTTAAGAAATCTGCTTGTAAATGCCATAAAATTCACCAAGGAGAATGGTTCGGTAAAAGTCGACGTTTCGAAAACTGAAGAGAATGCCATTATTTCAGTTTCTGATACTGGAATTGGGATGTTACCAGAAGAAATTTCGAGTTTGTTTGACATTACGAAACTTAAATCGAAAGCAGGAACTGCCAATGAGAAGGGAACCGGTCTGGGGCTCTTGCTTTGCAAGGATATGGTTGCTAAGCATGGAGGAAAAATTTGGGTTGAAAGCACCATAGGGGAAGGCAGTATTTTTAGATTTACTCTCCCACTGTCGAAATAAGCCGGATATACAAAATCAACAATCTTTTTATTCCAATACTGAATTTTCTTTATCTTTCGGTCGTTACCAATTCTTGATACATGCCAAAACAAATCATATTTAATCGTCTTGGAAATATTTTCCGGAAGGTACTTCTTCTTCTCGGTATTCTGTTCCTGATACTGTTAATTCTTAGTTTTACGAGTCTGCCATTTTGGGGATATTACTGGCTTGGAACCAACCAATCAGAAATTAATGAAAAACCTGATTATATAGTGTTGCTTGGTGGTGGAGGAATGCCAAGCGAATCGAATCTGATGCGTGCATTCTTTGTTTTTCGTGCTGCATCCGAATCGCCTGAATGCCGGATTATAATTTCTATTCCGGGCGATACCACAGATTCGAAAAGTACCGCACGTCTTGTGGCAGTCGAACTGGAGCGTAAAGGGATAGAGCAGAGTAGAATCTTATATGAAGAACTAGGCACAAATACCAGATCGCAGGCTCTTCGTCTGCAGCAATTTAATGACGAAAAACTGACTGGAAAAGCAATTCTACTGGTAACATCGCCTGAACATATGAGGAGGGCCGTACTGGTCTTTAAGAAGGCCGGATTCGCTCATGTTAATGCCCTTCCTGCTTTTGAAAATGCGCTTGAAGCTGATTTGGTTTTTAAAGATGACGAATTGGGAGGAAATAAGATTTTATTGCCTGATATAGGTAGTCATACTTCGATACGTTATCAGTTTTGGAATCACCTGAAATATGAAATCTTAATTGCCCGTGAATTGGTTGCACTAGGCTATTATAAGCTTCGGGGCTGGATATAGCTGAAATCCTGATTACACGGATTTTAATGGAAATATTGACAGGTAGCTTCCGAAAGTCATAACAGGCACTCTTAACATATACCCATAAACAACCTAAAACCTAATGTTGTATTTTAGTTTTAGCCTTACTGCGCTTTCGTCCATCAGAAATTGGTTTTCTGGTTGCGACCATACAGAAGTCCATGCCAGTATAATTTCGTTTCCAGGTTTTAGAATCCATTGAAAACGGGATTGCCAGCCTATTTTTTCTGTGGCGTTATCGTATTGTAAATAGTTATACAGCGTAATTGCCGGACTCACTAAAATGTTGGCATTGAATTGATAGATTTTCGCTGTAAAATCACCTTCAGGAAGTGTTACATGGTTAATCGAATAATTTCCGCCAATAAATAAAGGAACAACAACTTTGTAGTTGACGGTCAGTTTCATGTCGTTACGTTTCCCGTTGTAAAAGTCTCCTGTCCCGAAACTGGCCGAACCTGCCAGATTTCTTGCCCCGGCCGTGGTTAGCTGTATACTTTGGTACCAAAATGTGTAATCGTTTTGCGGAATAATAAATCCGGAGAAGATTGGGAAATCTTTGGCAAGCAATTCATATTGCTGTTTTATTGAATAGGAGAGTTCCTCCCCTGATTTAAACCTGATCCCGATAGGTGATACATTCAATTCACGGGTTACCATTACATTGGAGAAATCCGTCAGGTAGTTGAATCCGGCACCGCTTTTGATCTGAAGAATGCCCCATTTATCAGGTCGTGGCCCCAATGAAAAACTTCCGTATGACGCTTTGATATTGGTTCGTGGAACAAAACCGATACCGGCCACAAAGTTTTCGCCTACTTCATAATGACCCAAACTGAAATTTAAAAAATCATTTGGATAAGCAATATCAGCGCCCCATGATGCATTGTTGTCTTTTTTGTTGGGACTATCAGAAAGTAATCCGAACATAGTAAATGCCAGGTTTTTATTCTTTTGAAACCTGGAAGTTGATAATTTCAGGTCAATTCCTCCAACAATATTGTCGTCGGTTGATAAGGTATTTCCCCATGTGCCAATTACTCCAACTGATGATTGTGCTCCTAAATTACGACTGATTCGTGCAACTGAGAGATTTGAATTTCTGTGATCGACCTGGTTGTTATTTATAAATTCGCGTTGATCGCTGATGTGCATCATCCCAATATTCCAGTTGTTCTGCTGTCCGGTAATTTTAGCTGCATACCTTACAGGAAGCATTTTACCATTGTCGTCGAGCCCCAGTCTTCTGGAGAAAAATGGTACAATTGAGTTTCTGTAAGGATTATTGTCATCGCCTTCAATCCCAAAATTGAAATAGTTTGAGCCATCAAGAAAAAAATCGCGTTTCTCGGGAAAGTGCAGATTGAAACGTGTAAGGTTAATTTGCCTGTCGTCGACTTCCGTCTCCGCAAAATCGGTATTAATTGAAAGGGATGCTTTTAGTCTGGGAGTAACCTGATAAAAAACATCCAGGCCGGCATCAGCATGAGATTTATTCTTTTCGCCACGTTTCGTGTTAATTCCACCTATCACATAAGGCGAAAGATCTAGCCCGATACCCTGGGTAATACCTTCCAGTCCTTCGAGTAATCAGGAATCTGAAATCTGAAACCGGTGAGTATTGAGGTTGGCTACGGGCCAGTATGAAGCTTCTAGCTTTCTTTTGATGTTACGGATTAGTTTCATCCCCCATACAGTCTTATTGGGATCGAAACCAATGGTTTTGAATGGAATTGCCAATTCGGATTCCCATCCTTCGCTGTTTATGCTCGATTTCCCAGTCCATAATGCATCCCACTCCTTATTCATCGATGCACCATTTTCGCTGATAAGTGCATCGCCAATAGAACCACGGGGGCCAATCTGAAACCAATATCCGTTGCGATGGTCGAGATAAGTATCCAGTATAATCTGAACCCGGTCATCATTTCCCAGACTAACATCTCTTGCCATTTCTTTAGCGGTAATTTTTTTCGGATCGTCGTAGCATTTTACTGCGAAGTACAGGTAGTTGGCATCATAACAAATGGACACAATTGTTTTTTCTGAAACTGCTTCACCCGGATTAGGTTCGCGTTGAGTAAACTGATCAATTTTGAATACCTGCTCCCAAACTGTTTCGTTGATGTGCCCATCAATTGTTGGTGGAGTTGTTACCCGTATAGCTCTTGCTGAAAGTTGAGAATATGATGTTTTGCCGGCCAGGGTCAAAAGAATAGCAATGGATAAAATCCTTAGATTTTTCAATGTATTTGGTTTTCAGTTGGTTTGTGTTTCAAAGATAAAAATGCTTTGAATGGTTTGAAAATAGTAAATAAAACCTTTACTCCAATTTTCTGTTCTACATCAAATACAAATCCTATTTTTTATATCTTCGTTTGAATCAAATCCTTAACCTATGAGAAAATACTACCTGTCCGCAATGTGCATTTTTCTTTCGTTGGCACTTTTTGCCCAAGTTGAAAAAAAGGATGAACAGTTGATCAAGAAAAACTGGAATTTTGGTGCTTTGCCAACGATTACATTCGATACTGATCTAGGTTTTCAGTATGGTGCATTGATTAATTTATATGACTATGGGGATGGAGTTCGCTTTCCCAAATACAATCATTCACTTTATTTTGAGGTTTCGCGTTTCACTAAAGGAAGTGGCATAAACAGGTTTTATTACGATTCCGATCAGCTGATAAAAGGATTACAAACATCAGTTGACCTGAGTTATCTTTCGGATCAGGGGTATGATTTTTATGGATTTAACGGATATGATGCAGTATACCAGCCCGACTGGATTGATTCTGAATCGGGATTTTATAAAACCCGAATGTTTTATAAATACGACCGGAAATTATTCCGCTTCAAGGTCGATCTTCAGGGTAAATTAGTAGGTGAGCATTTTCGTTGGGCGGCAGGTTTTAACCTGCAGAATTTTGCAATAAAGAGCGTGAATCTGGATAAGCTGAATAAAGGGAAAAAAGGAAATGATATTCTGCCTGATGTTGATGGCTTATATGAAAAATATCAGCAATGGGGTGTTATTTCAGCGAAGGAAGCTAATGGTGGATTTGTTCCAACCTTAAAGGGCGGAATTGTATATGACAGTCGCGACAATCGTCCAAATCCGATGAAAGGTGTTTGGACCGAAGCTGTACTTGAAGGTGCTCCTGAATTTTTGGGTTCTGAAAGCTCGTTCCTTAAATTAAGCCTGATTCACAGGGAGTATTTTACGTTGGTTCCAAAAAATCTTTCACTGGTTTACCGGCTGGCTTATCAGACAACAGTGGGCGGGCATACACCTTTTTATTATCAATCACAGGTAATTACATCGGTACTTACAGGTGCTCTATCTGAAGGCCTGGGAGGAGCAAAAACCTTGCGAGGAATTCTTCGCAACCGGGTTGTTGGTGATGGTTTCTTTTATGGAAACATCGAAATGCGATGGAAAGTTGTCCGTTTTAACTGGATCAATAATAATTTTTACCTCGGGCTGAACGGGTTTACCGACTTTGGAAAGGTTACGAAAAAGATATCAACGAAGTTTAATTACACCGGAGATACTGGATACTACTCATTTGATCCGGAGTACAATAAAGTAGATGCTGAGAAATTTCATACCTCTTATGGTGCAGGTCTTCGGATTGTAATGAACGAAAACTTCGTAATTGCTGCTGATTATGGAATAACTTCCAATAAACAGGATGGCACATCTGGTATGTATATTGGCTTAAATTATCTGTTTTAGAGACGTATGTTGTCGGTATTTTCCGCACTAATACAGAAAATTAATAAAGAAATTTGGGGTCAAACCAAGCGAGCGTACGTATGATGTTTCGTTGAATGAGGTGGAATCGAAATTAAAATCGCGAGAATAAATATCGTTGTAATTGTTGGCATTTAATACATTAATAACCGACATTCCAAGTTTTATCTGAACTTTCTGAATTCTGAAGTTGTAATTCGCGGCAACATCAATCCGATTATAATCCGGCAATCTGTCATAGGTAAATTTTGCTGTAAGTGATTTGTCTACAGTTTGATTTGTAACGTATGGTTGTCCGGTTGAATAAATACACATTCCGGAGAAATTCCATTTTCCCCATGTCAGCAAATTGGTCCACTTAAACTCGTGAGCTTTGTCATAGGGAGCCGGAATATCTTCGTTGTTGTTGATCTCTTTGAAGTTACGTGTCGATTTACTTCGGGAATAAGCGATCCAGCTTGTGAAATTGCTTCTTTCGTATTTCAGTAAAAGATCCAGGCCAACAGCCCGGCCTTCTCCGGTAATAAACTTACTTGGCAGCAGTCTTCTCATTTGACCCATTTTGTTGAAACTATCCGGATCTGCATTTTTTTGATATGGTGGAATGTAGAGAAAAAGCTGCAGTCCATTAATGGATTTGTAATAGGCTTCTGCATCAAAAGTAAAATGGCCAAAAGTGATGTTTGTTCCGGCAATGTACTGATCGGAGGATAGTACCGGATGTTTTTCGTCGTCAGAAATAACCCAGAAATCGCGGTTGTATCCGTACGACTGTGTCGGGGCAACTTTACTTAGAAACTGATAATACCTGCCGGTAGCAAATTTCAGACTGATGTTTTTATTGATCTGGTAGTTTCCTGAAAATCGTGGCTCAATAAAAATTTTTGATGATTGATTGTAAGAATTAACCCTTCCTCCAAACTTCAGGCTTAAATTGCGTAAGGGCTGAGTGTTCAATTGTGCATATGAAGTGAAAAGCCATGAGGAGTTGGCAATATCAGCATAATAGGAATCCGTTCCGGAATTTTTCAGGTAAGTGTATTCGTTGTATTTGGTTTGTACTCCAAAGTCGAGCGAATTTTTAAGGTTGATTCTGAAGTTATTCTTCAATCCGGCAGAAAAGTCGTTTAACTTATTAACCTCTTCTGAATTGAAGCTTGAAACCATGTATTGTTTTACTCTAACCAATGCAGAAACATCTGTTTCCTCATTATAGCGGTTTTCGTAGCCGGAATAACCTACATGGAGGTTTGAAAACAGCTTTTCGTGCCACTGTTTGATCCAGGAAAAACTAAAACCGTAATTTCCCCATTCAGAATAGTCTGTAGTTTGAGCAAATAACACCCTTTTTTGGTCAACTCCGGAACTCGATAAAAAATCGTTTCCTCCGAAAACGCTAACCGACATTTTTTCCTGTTCGCTTTTGCTAAAGGTAAGTTTGGCATTGTAGTCGTAAAAATAATAGCCAGGAGTTAATTGTATAATGCTGTTGCCATTGCCCCGAAAAGTAATGTCGTCAACCTGATTCTCCAGCATATCATTCACCAAATAACTCGAATAAATGTCAGCATACGATCGCCTCCCGGCCGCAACAAGTGTTAGTTTTTTAGATAACGGTAGTTCTAAGGTCAGGTTTCCACTCACCAGATTTACACCTCCGTATATTTTGGGGTTGTATTTATTTCCCGTTTTTCCGGTAATGTCAATAATTCCTGAAAGCCGCTCTCCAAACCGGGAATCGTATCCGCCTTTGTAAATTTGGATATCTTTCACCACGTTCGGATTTATTGAGGAGAAAGTTCCGAAAAAGTGATCGAGGTTGTAAAGAGTGAAGCCGTCAAAAAGCACCAGATTCTGATCGGCTGTACCTCCCCGAATGTTGAGTCCGGCCGAATTCTCGGAATAACCGATGCCAGGTAAAAGTTGCAGTGTACGGAAAATATCGCTTTCACCCATGTTTGGCAAATTCACAAAACTGAGCGGATTTACTGTTGATTGGCCGGCGTATTTGTTTTGATCAATCATTTTTAATCGTACATTTTTTACCTGAACAGGAGCCAGTTCCATATCGCGGTGCTTCATCCTGAAAGTAAAAAAGGATACCGAATCAATGACAGATAATGTACTGTCGATGGCTTGATAACCGAGATACTGAATGTTTATTCTGATTGAATTTGTGGTTGGTACACGAAACGCAAAAGTACCGTTTACCGACGAATTCAGGAATGAATTCTGGACCGGAAGAAAAATATTGGCATAAGGCAGTTGTTCCCCGGATTGTTCGTCGATGACCAATCCGGAAATTTTGCTGAGATGGTTGTTTTCTGCCGCCTTTTCAGGTGAAATGGGAATAATGAGGTAATTGCCAAATTTTTCCTCAACTAAAAAGTTGGTGTTTTTTATGAGTTGGGAAAGAATATCGTTGGGAGTCAGGCCATCAAATTTACCCGAAACCCGATATTCAGACATCGCTTTTGTATCAAACGCTACCTTAATATTCAAGGTCTTTGAAACTTCCTGAATGGCTTCGGAAAGAACTTCGTTTTTGAAATTGAAAACGGGTAACTGGCTAAAACAGAAACTCGTACTTAAGGTTAAGTAAAACAGGAAGAATACAGTAAAAAACTTCAGGAAATTATTTTTTCTTTGGTTTAATACTGATTGTGTTTGCATTTTTAAATTCATACTCGAGCTTCATGGGTAAACATATCGTTTCCAATACTTCGGTCAGATTTTTATTCGAAAAGTTTCCTGTAAAATAGCGGTTCTCAATGTTTTGTGCGAATATCTTCACATTAAACTGTCTTTCGATTTCCTCAAAAATAGAGATTAAAGGTTTATTGTCAAAGCTAAAGTCAAAACGAATCCAGCCATTCATGTTTTCATTCGGGATATTTCCTGTTTTTACAAGTAAGCCCTCTTGTAATTCGGCCTTCTCGCCCGGTTCAATAATTGCCGTTTGTCCGTTTGCCTGAACCATAACTTTTCCGGTAAGGCACGAAACGCTTAAATTATCACCTCTTGAATAAACATTTAATGTGGTTCCTAAAACCTGAACAATTCCTGAAGGGGTTTTGATAATAAACGGACTTCCTTTCTCAACCGAAAAGAATGCTTCACCCTCAAGATTCAATGTGCGTTTTTGTGCGAATCCTGATTTTGAAAACCGGAGTTTCGAATCTGCGTTGACTGTCACTGATGATCCGTCGGGCAGAGTCTGTTCCACATGCTGTCCTCTTTTGGCTATAATTTGTGTAGTTACATTTTGAAAATAGAAAGTAGTCAATATTACAATAAGAGCAACTGAGGCCGCTGCCGACCAATAAATCCGAAACTTAGAAGATTGTGCTTTTGTGCTTATTTGCGGAGTTTTTGCCCAAAGTTCATCCAATGCATCCGACTTACTCTTCTTTTGAGGAACACGATATCCCTGAGCGAAAACATCGATCTTTTCGTCGGTGGTCAGACGGTCGAAATGAGCTTTCGATAAATCCTGTTGGTTCATATGTTCCTTGTTACCCGTTTTCACCTGTTTAAAATTTTTGTTCTATTTTCTGATGGATATATTCCAATGCTTTTTTCATTCTTTTCTCAACCGCTTTAACACTGATGTTTAGGTTTCCGGCAATTTGATTGTATGTCATTTGTTCAACACGGTTCATCAGGAACACTGTGCGGCTTTTTTCGTTTAGTTCTGACAAAACCTGCTGAAGTTTCGCGTCAAATTCTTTAACTTCCATCTCAAACTCAGGCGTTTCAAAGGTTTTGTCTTCAATCAATGTTTGCTGAAGTTTGAACTTCAGTTTTTGCCTTTTGTATTTGTTGGCGAATTGGTTTGTCGCCATGGTGTAAAGCAAGGCTCGGGCGGTTTCCTGTCTTACGGTTGATCTGATTTCCCAAACTTTCAGGAATACATCCTGAATAATATCTTCAGCAACTTCTGTATCACCCGATTTGAAGTATATAAAGTGATGAAGCTCATCATAATAAGCATCAAATAGCCGTTCAAAACCATTTTTGTCTATTCCGGTTCCAGTTTGAATTTTATCTGATAATATTCTCATTAAATATTTTCTGACGGTCCGAAAGATTATTAAAACTCAAGTTGATGATTGGTGGCTTTTGCAATCTTTATCACTGTTACAAGTAAATTTAAATTTACCCTACCTTATTTCATATTTTTTATTAAAAACACGAAATAAATCACGTAGGATATATTGCATACTTTAATAGCCTGTATTTTGCGTCATTTTTGGATTTAAATCCAATTCGTCCTGAGGAATAGGAAAAACCTCATTAATGTTTTTTCTGAACTGTCCACCTTTCCCGGTGTTCCATTTAGCTGCAAAGTTATGAAAGTGTGTTTCAGGATCGCCCCATCTGATAATATCGTAAAACCTTTTGTTTTCCATAGCGAGTTCAACACGTCGTTCGTGCCTTATCGCTTGCCGGAGAGTTGACTGATCGTTTGTATGAACTTCTGGTAATAAGTTTTCGCGATCGCTGTTTTCATCCCAATAGTTGTAATTAATGAAATTATAGGTCTCGTAATTATCTTTTGAAGCCTGGAATTTATTGACATTTTTAAAGCTTATTTTTTTATCGGTAGCACTACTTTGTCTGGCACGTTGTCTGATTTGATTAAGAGACAAAATTGATTCCTGAAGGTCTCCATTTTCGCAGGCGGCTTCGGCATGGATCAGCAATACTTCGGCGTATCTGAATACCTTCATGTTAGAAGGAGCATCTGAGGATTCAAACCCAATTCTTTCGGAGGGTGTTAGAAATATTTTTCTGGAACATAAACGTGAAGGACTATATTGGTTGAACTGAACTTCATCTTCAAAAACGTCGCCATCGAAAATGAGAGTGTGCACGAGTCGTGGATCTCCGGGTTCAAATTCTGATAACAGGTCGTAGGTCGGGCAATTAAACCCCCATCCGCCAGAGTTCCGGCTACGGCAAAAAACAGGAATAACAGTTCCTTCACTATCGTCTCCCCAACCTGTATTTGTTGTAAGATGTGGAATTTCCAGAACCGATTCAACTCCAAAGTCAGTTTCCCGAAGCTGGAATAAATCCTGGTATTCTGGTTCAAGCATATATTCTCCTGATTCAATAACATCTTTAGCTTCTTTTTGTGCCAATGCCCATTTCTTTTCGAAGAGGTAAGCATTGGCCAGCAAAGCCTGTGCAGCGCCTTTTGTAATTCGACCCAGATCGGCTTTTGGATATTCTGATTTTAATGGAAGATGTTCTCTTGCAAAAATAAGATCCTGTTCAATCTGAAGCCAAACGGAGGCTTTGGGTGATTTTGGAAATCTGTATTCTTCGGTGGTAAGTGTGTTTGTTACCAAAGGAACATCGCCAAAAAGGTTAACCAGATAAAAATAGAAATGGGCTCTTATAAACCTGACTTCACCAATCAAACGGTTTTTTTTCTGTTCATCCATATCAATATTTGAAATATTTGAGATGGTATTATTGGCATGATAAATAGCGGTAAAACATATATTCCACATTCCTCTGCACGATAAATTATCGGATCTGGTTCTGAAGTATTCCAAATCTTTAACGAATGGCCGGTCATTGTCCGACTCACCACCTTTTTCTGCATCATCCGAAGCAATATCGCCAAACTCAAATTTATGCACTTCGAAATCGTACGATTGAAAATAATTATAAACAGCAGTAACAGCTTTTATTGCATCGTCTTCGGTTTTGTAAAAACTGTCAGATGTTTGCACTGCCAACTGAGGTTTGTCGATAAAACTGGTATCGCAAGCCGAAAACATGAGCATAAAAAGAATTGTATTTAGCCACCTGTTTTTCATTTCATCTTTTTTTTATTTTTCGGTTATTGCCTTCATTTTAAGTAATTCAATTTAAAACTTTATACTTAGGCCAGTTAAAATTGTTCTGGCCTGAGGGTATTTTGCAAAATCGATCCCGGAATTAAGCGGACTGCCATTTAATTCTGCCAGTTCAGGGTCCAAACCACTATACTTCGTGAAGGTGTAAAGGTTTTGGCCGCCTATGTAAATTCGACACTCTGATAATCCTATTTTCTGACAAGTCCATTTATTTAGATTATAACCAATTTGCACATTTTTAATGCGCATGAATGAGCCGTCTTCAATGTACCAGGAAGAAGACCGGAGGTTGTTGTTTGCTGTACTGGCCGAAATTTGGAATTGAGAATTTGAGGTGCCTTCTCCATGCCACGCCTCTTCAATCATATTTGCCGGAGCATTAAAATATCCTGTATTTTGATTGGTATAATATTTAAACACATTGAAAATACTACCACCATGGCTTCCCTGAAGAAAAAGGCTAACATCGAATTGATGATATTCTGTAAAAAATGTTATTCCGTAAGTGAAATCAGGATGAGGAGAGCCGATAAATCCCCGGTCTTCACCTGTTATTTTGCCATCACCGTCCAAATCTTTAAATTTAAGATCTCCGGAGCCGGTCAGTTTGTCCTGGTAATATTCTCCTTCTGCAGATAGGGCATTGGCACTGGCAACTTCTTTCTGGTTCTGAAAAACTCCATCAACAATATAGCCAAAGAACTCTCCAATCGGATGCCCGACCATTGTTTTAGTGATGTATCCCAATCGTTGTTCTCCGCCCATAATTGGTTCACCTCCACCCAGAGATATAATCTTGTTTTTATACGTAGAGATGTTGAAATTTATACTGTATTTTAGATCATTCAGTTTGTTTCTGTATATGGTACCCAGTTCAATCCCTTTGTTCTGAACATCTCCTGCATTGGTCCAAGGCGAACCTGGTAGTCCTGCTGATAGGGGTACAGGTAATTGTAGGAGCATATTGTTTGTTCTTTTATCGTAAAAATCGATACTTCCTGAGACTTTGTTTTTGGCAAAAACAAAGTCGATTCCAAGATTTGTTGATTCTGTAGTTTCCCATGTCAATCCGGGATTGCCGATATTAGTAGGTGCGTATCCCTGAACAATCGCATTCCCAAATAAATATCTTCTGGAATTACCTCCAGCAATTAATGTTCTGAAAGCATTATCAGAGATGTTTTGGTTTCCTACCTGTCCCCAGCCTAAGCGGATCTTAAAATCATCAACAAATTCTGAAAGTTTTACTGTGGAAAAGAATTTTTCACTGGATATTCGCCATCCAGCTGAAACTGATGGGAAATAACCCCATTTTTCACCGCCTGTAAATTTTGATGAGCCATCGGTACGAAAAGAAGCGGTTAGCAGATAACGTGATTTATAGGAATAATTAATTCGTCCGAGATAAGAAATGAGTGCATAATCGGTGATTTGACCTGAGACAACCGGATCTGTTGTTGCAGCGCTAATGTACTGGAGATAATCATCATTCCCAGGTGTATTCCTTTTCGAAGCCTCGATCTCGTCGTATTTACCGGCTTCAGCTGTCATCCCCAGTAAAGCAGTAAAATCGTGGTATTCATTAAATCGCAGATTGTAAGTCAGCATATTTTCATATACCCAGTCCAGATTTTTGCCGGAATTTTTGCTGACCCTGTTAATATCATTCTTTGAATCTGAATCCATCCAATAGGAAGGTTCAAATTTATCAAAATCGGAACGGCGCATATCTAAACCAAAAGTTGTACGATAAGAAAGATTCTTGTTCAGTTCATAAATAAATGAAAGGTTACCAAAAAAGCGAAATTGAGTCCAGGTATTTAACGATCTCTCGATTTGTGCAACAGGGTTGTATTTGTTACTGTAAATCGATTCGTACCAACGGGAAAATTCTCCGTATTTCACTCTGATTGGATCATTTACAGGTCGTTCTCCTCCAGAAGTTATCGGATCAAGTACAATCGATGTAAAAATAATTCCACCATCGAGATCATCTTCCTGAATCGTTTTTCTTATTGCATGGCTGATGTTGGAATTGAACGATACGGTAGCTTTTTTAGATAGTTTGTATTCGTTGTTTACTCTAAAAGTAAGCCGGTCAAATTCGGATCCATTTATGGTGCCGTTTTGATTCAGATACGATGTGCTCATCAGATATTTATTCGATTCAGTTCCCCCGGAGATTGAAACATTATGATTCTGAACCAGCGCTTCGCGAGTGATCAGTTTCCACCAGTTTGTTCCTCCTGAAAACTGATTAGGATCTTTAAATTCTTCGATATATTGATAAGCTCCGGAACCTTCGCTTTTGTTGCCATTTTCTACAGCAAGATTATTAATGGTTGCAAACTGTTTACTATCACCCATTTCAGGATTTTTCCATACATCATTTACTCCTAAATATGTATCGAATGTAACCACCGGACTTCCAGGTATCCCTTTTTTTGTGTTTATCAGGATTACTCCGTTTGCTCCTCTGTTTCCATAAATGGCTGTCGCTGACGCATCTTTCAGTATTTCGATATTGTCAATATCACCCATATTTAAAAAACGGATATCATCGGTGGGAATACCATCGATAACGAATAGTGGATTGTTGTTATTCACCGTTCCAATACCGCGTATCCGAACAGATGTGCCGCCACCTGGAGATCCTGAATTTGAAGTTATAAGAACACCAGCTGCTTGTCCTTGCAATGCCTGGTCAATACCAGCAACGGGCATCCTTCTGACTCCATCAACTTCAATTGTAGTGATTGCTCCTGTCAGATCCGATTTGCGTTGTGCTCCATAGCCAACAATGACGACCTCATCGACATCCATTATGTCCGACTCAAGCACTACATCTATCTGACTTTTTTTTCCAATAAAGACTGACTTTTTTTTCATTCCAACATATGAGAAAAACAAAGAGTCCATATTTAATGGAACTTCTATTTTATAGAATCCATTCTGGTCAGTAATGGTTCCAATATTCAGGTTTTTAGTGATAATAGTGACACCGGGTATTGATTCCATATTTTTATTGGTCACAACTCCTTTAATTATTCGGGATAGTTTGCCATTGACATAATCCTGCGCTTTAGATTTGTCTTGAGATAAAATAATATGCCGGTCAATTAACTGGTAGGAAAAAGAAGAATTTGTAAAAAGCTTGTCGAGGACTTCTTTAATTGTTCCATCCCAAATTTGAATTGTAGTTTTGAAGGTCAGGTTTACTCCTGATTGTTCAAAGAAAAAGCGATATTCACTTTGCCTTTCGATTTCAAGAATAACCTTTTCAATAGTTACATCCTTTAAATTAAGCGAAAGAAGTTTTTCCTGCGAAAATGTTTTTGCAGAATAAAGAACAATAGTAACAAATAGAAGAAGCTTTAATCTCATAGCAACAGAAGTCATCCAGCCTATTTACGCTTTTGTAAATATCAGTTTTTTTTTTAGAATTAGATAAATTACAAACAGGAAATGGATGAAAGAAAGGTAAATAAGTATTAAAAGCAGTTAACTAATGAAAATTAAAGTGTAATAATTATTTTCTTCTGATGCTGATTTTATTTCTATCCGAGATAAATTCGATAGGCTCAGTGGTTGAGCGTTTAAAAATTTCTAAAATTGTATAAATGTTATCGTCGACTTTAAAATCTCCGGTATATGTTTTCTCTTTTAACGATGGATCATCAAAGGTAATCTCAACATTGTAAATGCGTTCAATACGCCTGGCAAGAGTCTCAAATTTTTCATCCTTGAAAACAAATTCTCCTTTCATCCAAAATGTGTAAAATTTGGTATCTACCTGAGTAATTGAAGAACGGTTGCTTATGCGGTCATAGGTCAGACTTTCACCGGGACTGAGTGTTTTCTGAACTTCAGGATTTTCTTTTGACTGAACAGTAACTTTCCCCGAAATTAATGTTGTTTCTATAAACTTATCGTTCGGGTAGGCACTAACATTGAATTTTGTTCCTAAAACCTTGATGTTTATGTCTGAGGTCTGAACAATAAATGGAACGTTAGTATTGCGTTCAATTTCAAAATATCCTTCTCCAATCAGTTCGACCCGTCGCTCCGACTTATTAAATTTTTTTGGATAAGTTAATTTGCTATTGTTGTTTAGCCAGATTTTACTCCCATCGGGTAAAATTACTTCAGATTTATTTCCTCGTGGAACAGAAATGGTGCAAAGTTCATTTTTTGCACTTTCTTCGTTGACATAGTAATACGAAAGAAATCCGAAAGAAAAGATTAAAAAGATAATTGCGGCGTACTTTACAAATTGATTAACCCGTAAGGAAATGTTTTGAACTCTGGTTCGTGCCTGATTTCCTTCAGCGAATTTAATCCGGTTAATTAATTTGTCGTACGCCGCAATTGCTTGTGAATTGTTTGTTTGATCTTGTTTGTGATACCAGAGTTCTTTGATTTGAAAATATACTTGCTTGTTTGTGGTCGATGAATTGATCCATTCATTTAGAGCTTTTTCCTCCGACTGAGAAATTTCCCCCTCTAGCTTACGTCCTATAATGCTCCAAATGATTTCCATGTTTTCTGAATTCATAGTTAAAGACAAACTTTTTGATAAAATCTACTAGTTGTCTGGTGAGTTTCTATAATTATTTTTCTGATTTATTGTAAACAGTTGAAAAAGAATGAGATTTATTTCTTCGGTAGAAATGTTTTTTAATATCTGACTAAGTTTTTTTATTGCTGTGGCGATGTGATTATCGATTGTATTTACCGAAATATTTAAAATCTCAGCTATTTCCTTGTACTTCATCCCTTCAATTTTAGCCATTTGAAATACAAGTTTTGTCTTTGGAGGTAGCTGGTTGATAGCCATCTCAATTTCATTTCGAAGCTCTGCGGTGAAAAGGGCAGTTTCTGGGGTTAATTCATCTGTCTCAAATCGAACCAAAACATCATCAAGGGAGGTGTTCCTTTCCTTCCTGAATTTGCTGAGGTAATTAAATGATGTGTTTTTTGTCGAGATAAACAGATAATTATTCAGGCTGTTTATATTCTTTAAACTGCCTCTTTTTTGCCAGATATTCAGAAATACGTCGTTAACTGCTTCTTCCGCAAATTCAGTTGAATGTAAAATGGAAAAGGAAAATTTAAAAAGTCTGTCGAAATAGGCCAGGTATAATTCTTTAAAGGCCTGCTGGTCAGAATTTTTACATATCTTTTTACAAAGCAATTCGGTGTATTCTCTATTGTCCAAAGCTGTAATTACTTGTTAGTTTGTTTAAAGGTTTACGAATATACAATTTCATAGAGCAACTACAACATCAAATGCAAAACGATTTTGGAATGATTAATTTGATGGATCAGGGCTGGCGCTGCTGACATTTTATTGATCTTCAATGGCTATGGTAGTTTACTCCCTTTTGCTGCCCACCAATATATCGCCTGCATTTCCAGTCGACCTGATAAAACGGCCGGATCTGCTGATTCCATGCGTATGGCCTGTGAAATCGAGTCAACGTCAAAAATAAGGATTCCACGGAATTTACCTCCATTATCGAAGGGTCCCGCTATTGCCAGTTTTCCGGTATTTGCCATATCGTTAATGTGTTTCATATGTCCTTCCTGAATTGTTGCCGTGGTAGCTGAATCCTGAGAGCGGTTAGAACCTTCGTTCAGTAACATAAAAACATATCTTTTCATCACGTAAGTCGTGTCTCCTTCCTCCATTTTAAATTCGCGCTGCGAAAAGGCATGAAAAGTGAATATCGAGCTGAAAATGCAAAGGAGAATGAATTTAAGAATCATATGCCGACTATTTTAGTTTGTCTTTGAAAATCTTCCTGAATTTTTCCAGTTTGGGTACAATCACAAACTGGCAATACCCCTGCGACCGGTTCGTCGAAAAGTAATCCTGGTGGTAGGTCTCTGCTTTGTAGAATTTGTCGAAGGCAGTTATTTCAGTTACAACTGGTTTGCCAAAAACGTTTTCCTCATTCAGCTTGTTTTTGTATTCTTTAGCAATTTCTTGTTGTTCCGGCGAATGATAAAATATGGCCGAACGATATTGGGTTCCCACATCGGCGCCTTGTCTGTTCATTGTTGTCGGATCGTGTGTTTTCCAGAAAACCTCAAGTAATTCTTTAAAACTGACCATTTTAGGATTGAAAGTAATCTGGATTACTTCAGCATGCTCTGTCTCACCGGTGCAAACTTCTTTATAAGTTGGATTTTTAAGTTTTCCGCCTGAATAGCCCGATTCGGCGGTTTCAACTCCTTTTAAACCTCGGAAAATGGCTTCGGTACACCAGAAACATCCGCCACCGAAAGTAGCGGTTTCTGCTTGTCCGTAACTTGTTATATCTGTCATCGCGAAATGGATTAGAATGAAAATAAATTTTGACATCATTTATTCCTTTCATTCCAAAACAGATAGAGACAAAAAAAGTTGAAAAGGAGGAAACAGAGCTTCTTATTAATGGAGTCTCATTAGCAATTAAACGTTTTCCCTTTCATTCGTTTTTAATTCATGAAATCTTTTTTGTTAGCACTGTAAGTTTTTCTTTCCATAAATCAACTTATAGTTCAAAATAGCTTAATTTCAAAAGTGGTCTAAATATCGTTTGTATGGGAAAAGAGTTTGTAAAATTAATTCACGACAACCAACGAATCATTTACAAGGTTTGTAAAATGTATCGCGATAATAAGGAAGATCAGGAAGATTTATTTCAGGAAATTGTTTATCAGCTCTGGAAGTCATTTCCTTCATTCAAAGGTGAATCTAAAATTAGTTCGTGGATCTATAGAATAACTTTAAATACGGCCATTGCTGTTTATCGAAAAGCCAAACTTGATATTAGCTATTTTGAAGAATTTCCGGAAAAAATTCATCCGTCGACTGAGAATAAAATTTCTGAAAATACGGAACGGCTATTTTTGGCTTTGCGAAAGTTAAATGATTCGGAAAAGGCTATTATTTCGCTTTATCTCGAGGACTTTAGTTATCAGGAGATAGCCGAGATAACCGGAATTAGCGAAAGTAATGTAGGAGTGAAATTAAGCAGAATTAGAAATAAATTGAAAATCATTCTAAATTCAAAATTATGGAACTGGAAGAATTAAAATCAGACTGGCAAAAAGTCGGTATCGTGTATCGCAGTGAAGATGATTTGCAGAAAATGACCAAAATAAAGAATCATCCCACTTTAAAGCGGATCAGAACTAAATTAATCATAGAAACCATCTTCTACCTGTTGTTTTTGGTTGTTTATTATGAATGGTTTGATGGAGATAAAAAGACGGTGTACGCAAATGTTTTATTGGTAATCAGTTTGTTGCTTTTTATCGCAAACGATATTATTGGCTATGTTTCAATTGTAAAGCGAATTTCCGGTTCAGACTTGAAAAACTCGCTAGGGAAATATTTATCGAAAATTAAGCAGTTATCAACATTGTCTTTAATCTGTACTTTTTTGTATAGTATTTCTTTACTGGTGTACTTTTCATCTGTCATTCATTTTACCAGAGAAAAGAGTTTTATCTTACTGGGTATTTTGCTTGTTATGACTCAGTTGATCTTTTGGTCGCATCGGATTTGGACAAAATGGATAAAAAAATTAGAACTGCAAGTGACTGATTTTATGATTGAAGATGCGAAATAAAATAATTCAGGTATCTCAAAATTGAAATGGTGATTTTCTCCGGATCAACAAATGCATGAAATTACCATTTTCTTTTGGTTAGATTTCCTGAAAGGCAGTTCTCTCAAATTCCAGAACCTCCATATCCCGAATATTTTTTCCATCGATTACAAAGCGAACAGCAGTACAAACCTGATGAAATCCTTTATTTCCGGCCGCTCCCGGATTAATATGCAGGGATCGGTATTTCGGGTCGTGTATTACTTTCAGAATGTGCGAATGACCACAAATAAACAATTGCGGTGGTTTTATCCGGAATATATTTCTTACCCGGGATTCGTATCTTCCGGGATATCCGCCAATATGCGTTATCAGAACATCAACTTCTTCGCAAAAAAAGCGTAGATCGGCAGGAAACATTCGCCGTAGAATGTGATCATCGATGTTGCCATAAACAGCGCGGAGAGGTTTAAAAGCCGACAATCGGTCAGCTGTTTCAGTATTTCCAATGTCGCCTGCATGCCATATTTCGTCAACCGGTTCGAAGAATTTGAATATTCGTGAACTTAATGTTCCGTGTGTGTCTGATAATAAGCCAATTTGTTTCATGTTGTAAATGCATTACTTGTGCATTAAAAATAGATTAATTTTGTAAAAAACAACAAGCTTATGTAACGAGCCATGAGAATGTTTTTCCTCATGCACAAGAATGACTATTGTGGCGAGTTCCATCAGGCATTTAAAAATGAATTCGAGACAGATGAAAAGGGTAATTATTGTGAGGCATGCCAAGTCTGTTCCCTATGGATACGATGATGATTTTCATCGGGATCTGACCGAGCGGGGAGTAAGTGATGCGTTAAAAATAAGTCAGGAACTTAAAAACCGGATTGTTTTTCCTGATCTGATTATTGCCAGTCCTGCAACAAGAACAATGCATACAGCATCAGTTTTTTGCGGGAATCTGGATTATTCTGCTTCATCAATTCGTCAGGTTGATGATTTATACGAAGGAATGACAACACAAAGTTTTATCGATTTACTGCAACAATTGCCTGAAAATGTTCAAACGGTGTTTGTTTTTGGGCATAACCCAACAGTGTATTATTTGGTTTACAATCTGGTGAAATATTTCAATTCCGACATGCCAACATGTTCTACTGTTGGGCTCGATTTCGAGATTGGCAGCTGGAAAGAAGTTTCTGCTAGAGAAGGAAAGTTAGGCTTTCAGTTAACACCAAAATCTATTGTATAATTACGTTTTTTTTTAATGTTATCCTAGGCAAACTGCCGGTCTGCCTGGGATAGTTGAATGGGATTAAAAACTTACACTAACTTTTAATGCTGGGAAAAGTTCCGAAAAATTTTCAGGAAAATAGATTTGAGGAACCAGTTCGATGTTTTTCGAGATATCCCGATGAACAGATAACCGCCATGTATTATCATCAAAAATAGCTGAATTTTCCCGAACAAGATAGCCAACCGAGAAACCATACCAATCAGCCTTATCCGGATTTTTAGAGAAATTTCGCTTGTACCCAAAATCAATAAATAAACCAGATTTCGGAACCAGTTGGTTGTTTTCGGTAACAAAGCCAAACATCTCTTCGGCATTCACAAAATAGTAGTTCTTCATGATACCCTTCTGACTAAACATCAATCCAAGTTCGGCATCAATGCCAGGCAAAAAATTACCCTTGAAAAGGCCGACACTTACTCCTCCTTTAAGAACTAACATATCAAGATAATTGACCTTTGTATTTATATTTTTGGCAATATTCTGAATTTGTTCATCCTTATTTTGATAAAGAAGGATAACCGGTTTGTGCTTAAATCCGGCAACATCGGTATCAATTAGCTTGTTTATCGATTTGATACTGTTCTTCCAGTCGTTTCGAAGAAATGAAATCAATTCATCCGGATTGCTGAAATAACAATTGATTTTTGCTCCATCTTTTGTAATCAGCTTTAATTCCTGAAAATTTGACGCATCACCCTGATGGAATTCGGATGGGAAAATGTTTATCAGGCTGAAATCCCCGGACGAGCGAATACTGGATTCATTTTTCAATTCGTCTATTTCGATCCTGATTTTCTTGTCTGAGCCTGATTTCTGAATTTTATCAGGCAGGTTCATGGCATATAAATTAGTAAAAGTTATAGTATCATCCGCATATTTGCTCACCTCAGAAACAGACGGGAGGCAAAATTGGATGATAATTTTTTTACCCGAATCGTACCAGATTTCATCAGGCAAAAAGGTTGAGTTTTGTGCTGTTCCAACAGCCGACAAGAATAAGAAAATGATTAGTAAAAATTGCTTCATTGTTTTCATGGCTTCTATTTATTAAAAATGCTGTGATCCGATTTATATTCCATTTCCGAATTTTCCTGTGATCCAAAAATACCGATTTTCAGGCCCTTTTTCTTTTTTGTTGTTTCGGGTTGGAAGTGATTGCCGATGTATAATATCTGTCTTTCGGGTGCAATTTCTTTCACTTCTTTTTTTACACTTTGATCTGGCACCTGTTTTTGTTTCTGAAATACAGACTGATCTTTTTTCAATGCTGTTAATTGCAACTGTGCAATTGTATTTTTCAGTGAATCAATTAAGCTCATATTTTCAGCAGATTTTTTAATGTTTTCTGTAAACACACGACTTTCTGATTTTGGTTTCAGCAGTATTCTTTTATGATTATTCTCCCGAAACACTAACAATTGAATTTTTAAACTATCGATCGCATTATTTTTTTTCTGAATAATATTCTGGCAATCAAGTTCTTTTGCTCGTTGTACCGAACTCAATTCATTAACTTGTTGCTGCAATCTGCTAATCTGCATTTCTTTTTCCTGCTCAAAACGTTTGTAGTTGCTCCATTGTGCATATGACCAGCCAGCACTTAAAAACAAGATAATAATCGCGGCAGCCTTCCACCAACCTGCCCGGTTCTTTTTTTCAAGACCTGACTCGATCCGGTTCCATGTTCCTTTTTTATTCCACTGCGGTTTTTCTGTTCTCGATTCCTGAGCCAAAGCGTTTTCCCTTATTTTGTTGTCAAATTCCTGATCATTCATAATTTTTCGTTTTTAATCAGCATTTGCTGAAGTTGCAATCGGGCCTTGTGCAGTTGAGATTTGGAGGTTCCTTCTGAGATATTCAGCAATTCAGCGATTTCCGAATGATTAAATCCTTCAATCACATACAGTTTAAAAACCAGACGATAACCTTCCGGCAAACTGTCAATTAGAAGAACCAACTCATCGTAATAAATATTTTCTCCTGAATTTGAAGCTGAAATTATTTCAGGAAGTTCGTTCGTAAATGATGGCATTTGTTTCATTCTGCGAATTTCCATCAGCGACTCATTAACAACTACTTTCCTTATCCAGCCCTGAAATTTGTTTTCTCCTTCTAACCGAAAACTCTCCAGAGATTGAAAGATTTTCAGAAAAGCATTGGCAACTACATCTTCTGCAGCATAACGATTTCCGAGGTAACGAAATGCCACGATGTACATTTTGTCAGAATAAGTTTCGAAAAGCTGATGCTGCGCTTTTCTGTCGTTCCTGATGCATTTTCTGATGAGCTTTTCGTATTCCAAGTTGTGCTGTTTTACTTCTATAATGTAAAAATAGGAAACAGGGTTGCCTGACCCGCTGATTATTTTGATATTTTTGTTTTTTTAAGCTAAAAAGGATGCATATTTTCTACACGCCTGAACTTTCAGGAGCAAGTTACACGCTGGACGAAACTGAATCGAAACATTGTGTTCGGGTTTTACGACTACAAAAAGGAGATGAAATTACTTTGGTTGATGGTCGTGGGGGATTATTTACGGCCCAGATAGCTGATGCTAATCCCAAACGATGCTTAGTTGAAGTGATTCAGTCGGAATTGAATTTTGGTCTGACGAATTATCGGATTCATATAGCTATTGCTCCAACAAAAAACATGGATCGGACTGAGTGGTTTTTGGAAAAGGCTACCGAAATAGGTATCGATCGCATAACCCCTTTGCTTTGTCGTTATTCGGAACGAAAAGAAGTTAAGCTGGACCGGCTGGAAAAGGTGATGGTTTCAGCCATGAAACAGTCGTTGAAAGCCTATTTGCCTCAACTTGATGGACTAACCAAATTCAATGATTTTCTTCAGCAACCTTTTGAAGGACAAAAGTTCATTGCTCATTGCGAAGAGCAACACCGCGAATTGTTGAAAAGTGCTGTCAAATCGGGAGGTAATTACCTGATTTTAATTGGACCTGAAGGTGATTTTTCGACCGAAGAAATAGCTTCTGCCATCAAAGCTGGCTTTCAGCCGGTCAGTTTGGGCGATAGCAGGTTGCGCACAGAAACGGCTGGAGTAGTGGCCTGCCATACGTTCAATCTGCTGAACGAAAATTAATTACAGGTTTTTCTTTTGTTATAATTATCAGCTCCCTGTCTGTATTCTTGCGTCAGGGAGCTGATAATGAAATACTATTTTGCGGGGGTAATGGTGATGTTTCGATAATCGGCTGGAAGATGGTCTCCTTGAAGCATAATTGGTCCTGGTTCACCTTCTTCACTGTCCAGCGCGCCTCCGGTAATTCCCGGAATAATCTGGTCGCAAATTATAGTTTTACCATTTGCCTCAATTGTAACGCGTCGGCCTATCAAAGTAATGTCATAAGTTTGCCATTCTCCCGGAGATTTGGCCACATTTTCATTAGGAGTCAGGAAACCATAAATTCCTCCCAGGTAAACTGACGAAGGTTCTTTTCCTTTGCTATCTTCAATCTGTACTTCGTACCTGCCTCTTAAATATACACCGGTATTACCACCTTCCGGGTATTTGAACTCAATGTGTAATTTAAAATCTTCAAATTTCTGATCGGTAATTAAGTTGGTCCCTGGTTTTGGGCTTTTCAGAATGCCATTTTCAGCTATCCATTGGTTGGCCTGTTTTTGCGGATGCCATCCATCCAGATTTTTACCATTAAAGAGTGTTATAGGCTTTCCCCATTCGGGCGAGGCATTTCTTTTAAGTAATGGTGCTCTTTCTCCAATAAACGAATGTTTGTCGCCCGAACTGCTTGTAATGACTCCTGTAAGTTTATCATTTTCGATAGTTCCTTCAAAAACCATATCCTTGTCTGCGTTATCCCATTGTGGTGGAATACTAAACATGATTTTTCCATCATTAACATTTACTTTTGAAATTGGTCGGGCACTTCCTGCTTCGGCTACAAAATAGCCAACAAGAGTTTTGAATCCTGAAAGTTTAACTTCCAACCAGGAAGGAACCGTTTGATCCCCCATTTGAACTGTGAGGTCCCAACGGCCTATGATTGGCTGATCTCCGGCATTTGACTTACTGCCTGAAGAATTAAAAGGTATCAAAACAAACAAAGTTTGGGCAATTAGCAGAATTGAAAAAAGGCGAATGCTTTTCATGGTTAATTAATTATTGGTGAATAATACCCAAAAGTAATGTTTTATAAATTTATAACTCAACGATTGGCTGATTCAATTATTCAACAAGTGCCTGTTCCATATCCTCAATTAAATCTTCCGCTCCTTCAATACCCACCGATAGGCGCATCATGGTTGGGCGGATTCCCATTTTCAGGCGTTCACTTTCAGGAAATTCAGTATAAATTGTTGAATATGGATGAATAATCAGCGACTTATTGTCGTTCAGGTTGGTGGCACGGCGGATTATTTTCAGGCGGTTCATAAAGCGGAAACATTCTTCCTGACTTTCCAGATCAAAAGTCATTACTGTTCCGGGAACTCCATTAAACTGGCTGATGGCCAGATCATAAAAAGCTGAATCTTTGAGTCCTGGATAATCAACCCTTTTTACTTTTGGATTTTGATGAAAATACGTTCCCAGTTTCATACAATTCTGATAACACCGTTCAACACGCAGTTCAAGAATATCGAGTCCTGCAATCATATAATTAGCTGTGTGAGCTGTCATTGGCATGCCGAAATTTCGGTAGTAATTTTTCCGGAGACGAGCGATAAAAGCATCTTTGCCGAATTTCTCAGAGAATTTCAGGCAATTTGGATTTTTGCTCCAGTCATACAGGCCGTTGTCGATAATCAGTCCGCCAAAAGAAGTGGCACCTCCTGAAATAAATTTAGTGGCCGACATCACTTCAACATGTACCCCAAGCGATTTCGAACTAAAAACGGAAGGAGGAGTGATTGTACTGTCGGCAATGAGTATGATATTGTACCTGTTGGCTATTTCGACCAAACGACTGATGTCGGAAATTTCGAGTTGCGGATTGGTTACTGTCTCAAAATAGATTGCACGTGTGTTTTTGTTGATCAATTCTTCAATCAGTTCAGGTTTTGTGGTGTCAATAAACCGGGTTTCCAGTCCGTAAGCCGAAAGACTTTGCTCGAAAAGAGCCAGTGTATGACCAAATAAATGATTACCTGAAATGATGTTATCGCCTTGTTTGCATATGGCAATAATTGCTGCTGAAATTGCTGACATTCCCGATGAAAGCGCCAGAACCTGATGTGAACCGGTTAGTGATTTTACCTTCGTTTCGAAATATTCGACTGTCGGATTGCTGGTTCTGGAATAGGTATGAGCCGGAAACTCGCCTCTGAAATTAGCAGCAATGTCTTCAGAGGAATTAAATTCGAAAGCTACTGATTCATAAACAGGCATAGCCAGTGCATTATGCGGGTCTTTTTTCGGGAAAGGTATATTAAGCGATCGGGTTGTGAAATTTTTCATGTCAGGGTAAAAATAAATTTGAGCAGTCCGTAGACTGGTTTTGAAACATTATTCAAACGTTTTGGTATCGAAATGGTTTGCACCAAATTGTAACGACGCTGCAAAAATGCTAAATATTTCAACAATCCGGTTAACCTAAATTCTGCAGGAAGCGGCATGGAGTTAAGATTTACTTCTTACTTTTGCTTTTTCACACATTGGCTTTGCCCCGTACATCGCTAATAACTACTTTTGCCTGAAATGAAAATATTGCGATTCATACTTTTTCTTTTTCTGCCGGTTATGGTTTTTTCTCAGGCTAAATCGGTAAAAATTGCGGTAGTAAAATACAATGGCGGTGGCGATTGGTATTCAAATCCGACTTCGGTGCCAAACCTGATCGCCTATTGCAACGATAACCTGAAAACAGATATCGATCCCAAACCGGGAACAGTAGAGCCTGGAAGTGCTGAACTGTTTAATTATGCTTTTATCGATATTACCGGGCATGGAAATGTATTTTTTTCAGATGAGGAAGCTGCCAATTTGCGTATTTACCTTGAATCAGGAGGTTTTTTGCACATCAGCGATAACTACGGAATCGATCCTTTTATTCGTCGTGAAATGAAGAAAGTGTTTCCGGAACTTGATTTTATTGAACTGCCTTTTGACCATCCGATATATCACCAGAAATACCAGTTCCCGAACGGACTGCCGAAGATACATGAGCACGATGGAAAACCTGCTCAGGGATTTGGTTTGGTTTACAAAGGAAGACTGGTTTGTTTTTACGACTATGAGTGTGATTTAGGCGATGGCTGGGAAGACCGCTCAGTACACAACGATCCGGAAGATGTGCGCCAGAAAGCTTTGCAAATGGGTGCAAACATCATCTCATTTGTGTTTAATCAATGACTTTGCTGCAATTCGGCAAGCACAAAAAACAAAGTTGACAGATTGTTGGATGGCAATTGGGAGGTAAAAGGTCATTCATAGTCATTGATTGTCATTTGCCACTTATCATACATGGTATTTGCCACGCATCTCAGCGCACAATCAAATGACCATTAGACCATTAATGACAACTGAATTACAATGACAAAAACCATAGAAATCTATCATACACATCAAAAAACAAAAAAATGAAAGTTATCGGCATTAACGGAAGTCCTAGAAAAGGAGGCAATACAGAAATATTGCTAAAAACAGTATTTGCAGGGCTGGAGAAGGAAGGCATTGAAACTGAATTGATTCAATTGGGCGGAAAGCAAGTACACGGCTGCACTGCCTGTTTGAAATGCCGCGAAATTAAGGATGGACGTTGCCACATAAAAAACGATGTGATTAACGAAATCATTGCAAAAATGATTGAAGCAGATGGAGTAATTCTGGGCTCACCAACCTATTTTGCCGATATTACCACCGAAATGAAAGCATTGATTGATGTGGCCGGTTATGTCACTCGAGGAAACGGGCATTTGTTGCGCCGAAAGATTGGAGCAGCGGTAATTGTTGAACGAAGGGGTGGTGCGATGCACGCTTTTGAAACCCTGAATAACTTCTTTCTGATTAACCAAATGATTATTCCCGGATCGAGTTACTGGAACTTTGCTTTTGGCGGAGCTCCCGGCGATGTGTTGAAAGACGAAGAAGGCATTCGGACGATGAAAACATTAGGTGAAAATATGGGCTGGCTGGTAAAAAAGTTAGAGTAGTAAAAACCCTGAACAGCTTTGTTTAAATTGAACTGTGTGATATGGTTTTAGATAGTCTTCTGCTTTATAAAAATTCAGGGAAGACAAAGAACGTTTACACTGTTATTGCCTTCCCTGAATCAATTGGTATGTGATAAATTATTTTTTTGCTTTTTTGAGTTTCTTTGATCTGTCTTTCAGTTTCTTAAAGGCTTTTACCAGTTTGTCTTTCAGTTCTTTAAGTTTACTCTTTTTAACTTCTTTCTTTTTCGCCTTTTTAACTTCAATCTTCAGTTTGTCAACTTTTTTCTCAGCCTTTTTAACGTTCTTTTTTTCTATTTTTATTTTTTTTACTTGTTTTTTTTCAGGTTCATTTTTCATCTTTTCTGATTTATCTTTTATTTCAACCTCTGTTTTTGAACTCTTAATCGTGACTTTTTTACCTTTTGGGCTTATTACCTTTTCAGTATCAATGCCAGTTTTAATGATTTCACCCTCAGTTGTTCCGTTAGTCGATTCTGCCGGTATTGTTACTTTCTTTGCTGCAACTCTGGTTCGTGTAACTACAGGCTTTGTTCCCGAAGTCCTTCTATTTGGGGAACGTGGAGTTTTCGAAATTGCTGTTTTGGATTCTGCTTTTGGAGGTGCAGCTTTTTTTATCACAATGGGTTTAGTCGTTTCTTTTTTCAAATCATTTTGATTTACAACGGACTGTTCTCCTTCAGTATTCTTGTTTATGTCTTCCATTTTTACTGGTGTTAAAAGTTCCTACTAATTTAGTGTTTAAAAAATTAAGAATCAATTATTTAATTCTGAGTTTAGTTTGTGGGTATATTGTTCAATTTAACATACATATGAACGGTTTGTTGTGATAGTTGAGACGTTTTTATCAGTCTTTTGTTATCTGCAGATTGGCAAAATGCGCTTCAGTTCCCGGACCTATCCATAATCCGAGACTGCCTGTATTGTCAGGTCCAAGCTTCAAATCGTTTACGATTAGTGTAGGCTGGGTACTCCCATGAACATACAATTTCGCGGTTGCCCCACTGATTTCAATCTTTACTTTTGTCCATTCACCCGGAACAAGGTCAACATACGATTCATATTTTTCAGGGAATTCTTTTCTCAGTTTATACCATGGAAAATCGGGATATGAAATGTATTGAACGGAATGATTTCTTCGTTCCTGATCATCAGCACGACCATTTGTTGGCCGGAGATAGATACACTCATAACTGGAATTGTCGTTCGCAATTCGAAACGCAATTCCCACAAAACCTCTTGCTTGTCCCGAAGCCATCTCTCCGGGTTTACCTGCAATATCAATTTCAATTACACCATCTTTAAAATTTGGTGTATTTAATTTTACAAATTTTAAGTCTGTATCTTCTCCTGTATCAAATACTTTTAATGATTCTATGCCTGAATACATTTCTTCAGCAGTGGATACGTTGAAGGAAATCAGATCTTTGTTCTGAATTAACGGAATAGATATTTTCCCGGGTTGCGCAAACAAATGCCCCATGAACAGACAAAAGACAGTAAATAACAAGTAATGATTTTTCATGTTTTAAGATTTTAGTAATGTTTCCAAAAGCAAAGGTATGACTACATCAAAATCAGATCATGTTCTGTTTTTCCTGCAGATTTATAGTTTCTCTATTTTTTTCAGAATATCGTCCATTCTTTCGATCTGCATCTTATGTATTTCCAGAACTTCCTGTTGTTCATTAATAATTAAATGATCAATCTTTTCATGTAACATTCTGATTTCCAGTTCTGATTTCAGATTTATCATGTAGTCCATCTTGCCTCTTTCCCTGTCTTTTTCTTCCTGACGATTCTGGCTCATCATGATTACCGGAGCCTGAAGAGCAGCTAAACTCGATAAAATTAAATTCAGGAGAATAAATGGGTAGGGATCAAAACCTTTATTTCCAAGCCAGTAGATGTTTACACAAATCCAGATTAAGAGAAATACTGCGAACGAAATGATGAAAGTCCAGCTGCCCCCGAACGTCGCGACTTTATCGGCGATACGTTGCCCAAACGTCATGGGTTGCCCTTCATCGCCATCCAACTTATCGGTTAAGGTGGTTTTTTCTTTCATCGATTCCAGAACCGTTTTTTCGAGTTTCGAAAGTTGTCCGATCTGGGCTGTAAGAAAACCTTCGATATATTTTTCGCGGTACTGATTTAGTTCGCTTGCCGAAAGGAAATCATTCGTTGTAAATTGAGGATGATCCTTTTGAATTAATTTCAGTATAGATATGCGTATTGATTTTCCTGAAATTTTATCGGTAACTGGAAATTTATTTTTGGAGATGTCGCTGGTAAATGATTTCATGAGTTATTAAATAATTACAGATAAATAAATTTTGATTTACAGGACTTTAGGTAGCCCGTTTCTTTTACCACAAGTTAAGTTTTTTAGAAATTATAATTTCAGTTTTAATGGTTTTATTTGTTTTGCAGTGTTAAATTGACTGAGGACAATAATTTAAATGTATTCGTTATTTGGGCGTTTTGGTTATAAATTAATACGAAAATTCGGTAATTAATTTTAGATCGTTATTTTTACGGCAAAATAATGAATATGAAAGAAGCGAAAGATTGTCAAAATATTGCTGAGATCAGGGCTGCAATTGATGAAATCGATCACCAGATTATTTCATCTTTTGGGAAAAGAATGGAATATGTAAACGAAATTGTAAAATTTAAATCAGATTCTGACGGAATTGTAGCCAAGGATCGGCAGCTTGAAGTTTTTCAAAAAATAAGGGAATGGGCTAACGAATCCGGATTAAACCCGGACTTGTTTGAAGAGATTTATAAAACGCTGATAAACTGGAATGTGCAAAAAGAGTTGGAAATTTTCAGGAATACCAAAAATGCAATTTAAACCCATAATAAATACTTCAGAATGTATAAAAGTGATATCAAAGTAGTCGACTGTACCGTCCGCGATGGCGGGTTGATGAATAAATGGCAGTTTAGCGATGAGTTTGTAAAAGGAGTTTACGATGCTTGTGTTGAAGCTGGTGTCGATTACATGGAAATTGGTTACCTGAGCAGCGAAAAAGCCTTTGACCGGAAGGAAGTTGGCCCGTGGAAATTTTGTGCTGAAAAGGATTTGCGCCGAATTGTCGGTGATAAAAACAATAAGCTAAAATTATCGGCGATGGCTGATATCGGTCGCATCGACTTTGAAGATATCCCAATGGCTGCCGATAGTTCGATCGATATGATCCGCGTTGCCTGTTATGTGCATCAAATGGATAAAGCGATTGAATTGGCCCATCATTGTATGGATAAAGGTTACGAGGTTACGGTGAATCTGATGGCCGTTTCGAAAGTAAACGAACGCGATTTGGATGAAGCACTTTCTGATCTTGCAAAGTCTCGTGTGCCAATCGTATATGTTGTTGATAGTTTTGGTAGCATGTATTGCGAAACTACCGAACATCTTCTGAAAAAATATCAGTCAGCCTTGCCGGGTAAAGAAATTGGAATTCACGCTCACAATAACATGCAGCTTGCCATGTCGAATACAATCACTTCTCTGATGGGTGGAGCAACATACCTCGATGCAACTTTGCTGGGAATGGGGCGCGGAGCCGGTAACTGTCCGGTCGAAATCTTAATTGCTTTCCTGAAAAACCCGAAATACCGGTTGTTACCTTTGCTGAAAGCTATCCAGGAACAAGTACTTCCCTGGAATAAAAAAATTGACTGGGGCTACCATGTTCCATACCTGATTACTGGTGCATTAAACGAACACCCGCGTAGTGCTATGGCATGGATGGACTCGGAACGGAAAGATGATTTTGTATCTTTCATGAAAGATATGCACGATTATGAATTGCTGGAGTAAAATGCGTTTTTAAATAATAACATTAAACAAAAAGGAGAACCTCGGCTCTCCTTTTTGTTTAATGTTATTATTGTAACTATTCTTCTTTCTTTTTAATCCCGAATTCGGGTTTTACTTTAATAAAGAATACCGGTATCATTCCGGGAATCATGCACAGCATAACCCAAACAAAGAAGTTTTTGTAGCCTATTATTTCCTGAAGCCAGCCTGAAAACATTCCCGGTAGCATCATGCCAAGAGCCATAAATCCGGTTGCAATGGCAAAATGTGCAGTTTTGTTTTTTCCTTCAGAAATGTAGATCATATAAAGCATGTATGCGGTAAATCCAAATCCGTAACTAAATTGCTCAAGGGTTACGCACAAGCCAATCACCAGCTGACTATCGGGTTGAGCAAACGAAAGATAAACGTATGCTAAATGTGGTACATTAATAGCCAGAACCATCCACCAAAGCCAGTATTTAAAACCTTTGGTTGAGGCTGCGATTCCACCAAGTATTCCACCGGCAGTAAGGGCAAGTATTCCGAAAGTTCCGTAAAGCAGACCCACATCTCCGGTAGTCAGTCCAAGTCCTCCAATTTGACGCGGATCGAGCATAAAGGGCGATGCCATTTTTATAAGTTGAGCTTCCCCAACGCGGTAAAGCATCAAAAACGAGATGATTACGGCGATATCTTTTCTTTTGAAGAATGATGCAAAGGTTTTAAAAAATTCCTTAACCAGGTTTTGTCTTTGTTCAGTGGCTTGCCGGTCTGATTTCGGAAATGGCAACATAAATCGGTGATAGATAGAAAAAAGCACAAACATTACAGCCAAAATAATAAAAGTAATGCTCCAGGCCAAATGGATATTTCCCGAAGTTCCTTTAAATACTGCTTCAGTTGGCCGGTTTAGTTTCTCGTCGCATTGAAGAAGAAGGTATGCTGGTTTGTTGTAGTTTACATCATTGAACATTAATCGTTCGCCTTCAATTAGCTTAATGCTGTTATCTCCGTTTCTGAATTTTACATTCAAAACCATTTCTTTATTTTCTTCAGGTTTTGTGCTTAGCTTAACTGCAACCACAGATACATTTCCGGTTAATGTATTTGCTGAAATTATTTTTTCATTTGCCTGAAAATGATCATTCAGGAAATTCCTGAGAGGAGATGAAATGTATTCATTCCACCATGAACCTTGTTTTTTTGCTTCTCCTTTAGCCTGTATTCCTGATTGAATGGCAACAAATCCATTACTCTCGTTGTAAGAGGTCACAACTTTACGGATGGAATCAAGCTTCTCAATTGGAATGTTTTGGGTTGATATTTCTGCTTGTTCAGGAAAAACAGTAAAGAAAGTTTTTCCGTCAGCATCAATATTTGATGAAATTTCTGGTAAAGTAATTTCCTTAGCGTACTCCGGGTTTGCTTTGGCATTAATCTCAATCGGCGGCAATCCAGTGGAAACCTCAAAAAATCCCGCAAGAATAATTAGCAGTCCTTGTCCGGTAATCATGGCAATTCGATAAAATGTACTTCGGATTCCTACAAAATAAGCTTGCTGATGTTCATCAAGTCCGAGCATGTAAAAACCATCGGCAGCTATATCGTGTGTTGCCGAACTGAACGCCAACAACCATAAAAAGATTAATGTGATTTTGAAATAACCGGGTAGGGGAATGGCAAGTGCAACTCCACCAAGACCTGCGCCAATGAGTAACTGCATCACAATTATCCACCACCGTTTGGTTTTGAGCAGATCGACAATCGGACTCCAAAGTGGTTTGATCACCCATGGTAAATACAACCAGCTGGTATATAGTGCAATATCAGTATTCGAAATTCCAAGCCGTTTGAACATGATTACGGCCACTGTCATTGCTACAACATATGGAATTCCTTCGGCAAAATATAAGGTAGGAATCCATGCCCACGGATTGCGCTGTTTGGGAGTGGTGTTGGTTTTATCGTTTGTCATTTATCTTTTAGTTAATAGTCATTGACCAACGATGAACTTTCAATATTCTTTAGAAATTGTTGCCCCACGGAAATAATGTAATAAAATTTCATCGTATTTATACCCTTTTGCACCCATCATAGCAGCACCGATCTGGCAAAGCCCGACGCCGTGACCCCAACCTGCGCCGGTGATGATAATTTCCGCGGGAATGCCATTCTCAATATTTTGTTTGTCAACTACAAAAGCCGAACTGTATAAATGCGATTCGGATAATGTTTTGCGAATTTCGAGTTCTTTACCAATATTTAGCGTGAGTTTTGATCCCACAATTTTCAATTCTTTTAACCGACCAGATTTACCCCGTTCAACAGGAATAAGATCGATAATATCTCCGAAATCACGACCTGATTTGCGCGAGATTAGTTCTGCTAAATCAGCTTGCTTATAAACAAGTTTCCAGCGGTAGAAATCAGTTGTCTCCTGATCGTAATCGTTCAGCACTTGCGAAAGTACTTCCTTTTCATGCGTGTTACAGAAGGCTTCAGGAGCATTTCTGATCCATCTTTCTGCTGCTGATTCGATTGTTAAATCTGAATCAAAACCTTCCTGAGCTTTGGGATTATCGGCAATAGATTGAAGATAATGATGTACTTCGGGTTCCCAAACGTTTTCGAAAGTTTCTGTAATTCCACCGCAGCTTTTCGAAAAACGGGCATCGCAAATTTTGCCTTCATGCATCAGCAGCATCCCTTTGGTTTCGGCAACAGCCTGCTCAACCATCTTGGTTGATTGGCGCGTAATTCCCTGGTATCGCTGGCAATGATCGTCGGCGCAAACATCAAAATTCTGATGATCTTCGCGGTCGTACCAGCGAATGTATTTTTCTTTTGTCTCCGAAATACTTTCGTAAAGTTTATCCGTTTGTTTCAGTATTTTACCTTTTTCCGTTTGTGCCAGGAGCCATGAACGTGAAATAATGGCATGTGCTTTTAGCAGTTCCATATTACTGGTTGCGCTCATTTCCGAAGAAATTACACTAATCAGGTAATCTTCGAGAGGCAAAATATTGATTGCTGTAAGTTTCTCGTTTTCAATCGTTATTTCTAACGATCCCTTAAATTGCTGATCTTCTTTTCGCTCCCAGTGAAACTGAATACCAATGGTAACATCGTTCAGTTCGAAAGATGCTTCATGATAACGTACCGGTTGGAAAACCAGGGTTTCTTCATCAATCATTTCACCATTCAGCCAGATTTTTCCTTCGCGGTAATTTATCTTGTGAATCCCTTCGTATGGAATACCGTCTGGTTGTAATAAATAGGTTTCATTCAACCTGAAAATAATTTCCGGCTCGTACATGATTCCTATGCGTAATTGTGGTTCTGTCATTGTATTGAGATTAAAAATTCGTATTTATTCCTCTAAAGACAAATTTCAAGTACCGGGTAAATCGGTTCACTAAAGCCGAATTTGCGGTATAGTTTTTCACCATCTTTGGATGTATGTAATGACACTTTGCTAATTCCGCGGTTATGCGCCTCGTTCAGCAATTGCTGAAGAATTAGAGCTGAAATACCTTTTCTGCGGGCAAAAGGTACAGTGTACATATTCAGTATATCACCTTCGAGGTAGAACGATTGGTTGAAATCGCCGGGTATTTTTTTAATTACCATGCCTCCGAAGCTTAAGGTTTCCCCATTCAGTTCTGCCAGAAAAGCAAAAAAACGATCTTCTTTCAGAGCTTCCGAAAAATACCGGGTTAATTCTTTTCTTAGTTTGTCCTGATATTCTTTGCTGCGTTCGCCCTGCATTTCAGTCAGGTAGGCTAACCGGTATATTGTCAAAAGTTCAACTTCATCTAAACCGATTGCCCTGATTTTAATTTTAGAGATATCTGTTAGCATATTAATGTGCGTTTTATTCGGCTCAAACTAAACTTTATTTCTTCCTTATTTGTAACTTGTCGTACCAATTACGAAATGGTAAATATCAGAAATACAATACTTTATTGTGATGTTGTTTGGTCTGTTTTCGATGTACTAACTTAATAAATATTGTTGTGTAACCAACAGCTCAATTGTACGGATAAGCCGAATTGTTGTACAACAGGAAAGAGGCAGATGGGCGTGGTGATTGCCTGTTGCTTTATCTTCAGGTACGAAATCAGAAATTGACAATTTTAGATGCCGGTATTTTCCGAAAGTTGTCCGCTTAAGCGCAGTAATTCTATTTCTGCCGATTTTGACTGAAAAAGTGCCTGAAGCAGTCTGTTTTCTGCATCCATCATTTTTTTCTGTGTTTCGCGGAGTTCTATATCGTTCAAGGCACCCAATTTGTATTTTTCCTGTGCGATGCTCCAGTTCAGTCGTGCAAATTGCATGTTCTCTTTTTCGAAACGAACCAGTTTCTGTGAAGTTTCAAAATCGGTATAAACCTGCTGCAGATTCGCTTCCAGATTTAGTTTTTGGAGATCGGCATCCTGTACCGCTGATTCTTCCCTGATTCTTGCAATTTTTAGTCTCTGATTGTTTGTGAAGCCGTTGAACAAGTTGTAATTCAGCGTGATTCCTGCCGAAAATCCAAGGTTTCGGTTGCTGGTGTAAATACCAACATCGGAGATGGATTTACTGTACGAATAAGCTGAGTTAATGCTCAGTCGCGGAAGTTGCACCGATTTTATTTCTTTGGTTGACAGATAGGCCAGATTAACAGCGTTTCGGGCAGCAAGTAATTCCGGACTTTGTTCCTGAACTTTATTCCACAATTCATCATAAATTAACTCATTGTCTACAGTAATATTTTTCTCCGTAAGCACTTCTGTCTTTAATTCGCGGCATAACAAGAGGTTTAGGTCTGAGACTGAATTTATAACAACTGATTGTTGTTTCATGTAGTTTGAGCTGTCCGCGTTCATGTCAACAATTGCCTGTAAGTAGGTGAGTTCTGATCCATTTCCCAGGTCTAGTCGCGCTTTGGCAAATTGTTTTCTTTGTGTCGAAATCATTAATGCTTCATGAAAAAGATCGGATAGTTTTTGCTGAACCACAATATTGAAATAGGCTCTGCTGACCAGAGATACCGTGTTTTCAATAACGCCTCTTAACTGGATATTACTCAGTTGTTCCATTTCATTAAACTTATCGCGCTGGATAAACATATTTAGTCCATCAAAAACGGTCCATGAGAGCTGAATACCTGCATTTTGATTGTTTGTTTTTGCATCAGTCACATCTTTTACTCTTCCGTCGAAATATTCGGCATGGGAATTATTAACCGATATTGAACGTGTACCCGAAAGATCGAGTTTTGGCAACATCCCGGCATTTCCGGCAGAATTAGTTATTCCGGATATTTCCGAAGATTTTTCGGCGAGCGAAATGGAATAATTATTCTGAAGAGCCAAAACAATTGCATCCTGAAGCTTAAGGGTGTCTTGTGCCATGCCCAGAAATGCATAACCCATTATTAGTGTTGTAAGTGCGATTCGAAGTTTCATCTTTTAAAAGTTCAAAGTTCCAAACTGACAGTTTTAATTGGGGAATTTATGATTCGGCTATTATGCCAGGATTTTCCGGATGTTTTTTTATGCTTCCGGAGAAAAAAGTATAAAGGGCAGGGATAACAAATAGTGTTAAGACCAGAGCGAAAATTAAACCTCCGATAATGACAATTCCCATGGATATCCTGCTTTCGGCTCCTCCGCCGAGGGCCAGCGCTATTGGCATGGCACCCAGTACCGTAGAGAGACTTGTCATTAGAATTGGCCTGAAGCGCTGTGTCGCGGCTTCAGTTGCAGCCTGAAGCAAACTGGCTCCCGCTTCTTTTTTCTGATTGGCGAATTCGACGATTAAGATTCCGTTTTTGGTTACAATACCAATCAACATGATCATTCCAATTTGGCTGAAAA
This sequence comes from Prolixibacteraceae bacterium, assembly GCA_041736275.1. Classification (GTDB taxonomy): domain Bacteria; phylum Bacteroidota; class Bacteroidia; order Bacteroidales; family Prolixibacteraceae; genus Aquipluma. The sequence goes on along the minus strand of JBGSUC010000033.1, from coordinate 10,846 downwards.
TATTAATTGTCTGACCAAAAAACAAAAGAGAAAGTAATGCTCCGGCAACTGCAAGCGGTACGGTAAACATGATAACCATCGGGTCGCGGAAGCTTTCGAACTGTGCGGCAAGTATCAGGTAAATGAGGATAAGTGCCAGCCCGAAAGCAAAAAGGAGTGTGTTTGAACTTTCTACAAAATCGCGCGAAGGACCTGAAAGGCTGGTTGAGAACGAATCGTCCAAAACCTGTGATGCAATCTGATTCATGGCTTCGATGCTTTGACCAAGTGTATAGCCATTGGCAGGGTTTGCCGAAATGGTTGCTGAAACGTAACGGTTAAAGCGATAAAGCTGCGGCAAACTTGAGTTGTATTTTACCTGAATCAGGTTGTCGAGCTGCACCAATTCTGAATTGCGGTTCCTGACATAAACAGTACTCAGATCTGTTGGGTCATCACGGAAGGTGCGGTCTGCCTGTCCGATTACCTGGTATTGTTTCCCATTGTAAATAAAATAGCCTAACCGCTGACCACTAAAAAAAAGTTGCAGTGTTTCCGCAATATCACGAATGGTAACTCCCATTGTTCTGGCCCGCTCCCGGTCAATCTGTATGGTCATCTCAGGTTTGTTAAACTTCAGGTTCAGGTCAACCACCTGAAAAGCCGGATCTGCCTGAGCCTTTTCCATGAACTGAGGCAAAACAGATTTGAGCTTTTCGAGCGTTGGCGCTTGTATAATGTACTGAACTGGTAAACCAGAACTCCGTCCAACTTGTATGGTTTGTTCCTGCGAGACAATTGTGCGGGCGAAATTCATTTTGCGAAAAATTCCTGAGAGCATATCGGCAATTTCGGCCTGGGTCTTTTTTCTTTCGTTTGGCTGTGTCAAAGTCATACGAATGAATCCTGAATTTACAGATGATCCTCCAAATCCGGGTGATGTCAGACTAATGTATGATAGATTTTCAGAAATGGTATCAACGATCACATTAAGCGATTGCATGTATTCATCCATTTTCTCGAAAGAAGTACCTTCGGGACCGGTAACATTCACGGTTATCCGGCTTTTATCCTGCATTGGAGCCAGTTCTGAAGGTATTAATGGCCATAAAAAGCCAATAAGAACAACAGACAGGAACATAATGACAAATGCGATCCAACGGTACTTCAGGAAGCGCTGCAAGGTTCGGTTGTAGCTGTTGATCATGGCTACAAAGAACTTCTCTGTACGTTCATAAAAAGCACTGTGATGATCGCTGTGTCTTAACCAGTGTGCACTCATCATAGGAGTCAGAGTCAGCGATACAAATGCTGAAATCATTACCGCACCTGCCATTACGATGGCAAACTCACGGAATATTTTACCTGTAAATCCCTGAAGGAAAATAATCGGGAGAAAAACAGCAGCCAATGTAACTGTGGTGGAAAGGATCGCAAAGAAAATCTCCTGTGACCCGGCCAGTCCGGCCTCCATCGGTTTCATGCCTTTTTCTATTTTGCTGTAAATGTTCTCGAGAACAACAATGGCATCATCAACAACAAGTCCTGTGGCAAGTACAATGCTCAGTAAGGTTAGTATGTTTATGGTATACCCGGCCAGATACATCAGGAAAAAAGTACCAATAAGCGAAATTGGAATGGCGAAAACGGGAATCAGGGTAGTTCTCCATTCGCGCAGGAAAAGGAAAATAACAAGTACAACCAAAAGAAACGAAATCAGGATTGTTTCCTTTACTTCGGTTATCGCATTCCTGATTGTAATTGTTGTGTCAGTCGACATCCCAAGGGTAATGTCGTCAGGCAAATCTTTTTTAATTTGTTCCAGCCTGTTTTTTAACTCATCGACAATGGCGATATGGTTTGCCCCTGGTTGAGGCGAAAGGGCCAATCCAACCATCTGATTACCACCGATGCCACGCAAAACTGTTTTTTCATTGGCAGCAGTAAGGACAGCATTCCCGATGTCTTTAAATTTGATCAGTGTGCCGGCTGATTCTCTGATAATCATGTTGTTAAATTCCTCTGCAGTAGACATACGGCCTAAGGTGCGAACAGATAGTTCTGATCCGTAACCTTCGATTCTTCCCGAAGGTAATTCAACATTTTCACGGTTAAGGGCATCTCTAATGTCTAGAGGTGTGAGATTATATCCTGCGAGTTTTAGCGGGTCGATATACAACTTTATAGCATAACTTTTATCACCGTAAATGCGGATTTCACTAACTCCCGGAATCGTTTGCAAACGCTCTTTTAATACATTGTTGGCAAGTTCCGACAATTGCATCATGTTTCGTTTTGAACTTTGCACAGTCAGAACATAAACCGGACTTGAATCGGCATCTGATTTCACTACAATGGGAGGATCAACATCGGGAGGCAGGTTTCTCTGAGCGCGCGAAACACGGTCGCGCACATCATTTGCGGCAGCTTCCATATCAACACCAATCTGAAATTCAACTGTTATTGAACTGCCTCCATCGCGCGAAGTGGAAATCAGGGTACGGATACCTGCAATTCCATTGATGCTTTCTTCCAATGGTTCGGTAATCTGACTTTCAATTACATCGGCATTTGCACCCGGGTACGATGTGCTTACAGAAACGGTCGGAGGATCGATACTTGGGTATTCGCGAACGCCCAAATAGCTATACCCGATTATTCCAAACAATACAATTAAAATGGAAACCACCATTGCCAGAACTGGTCGTTTTATAAATATCCCTGAAAAATTCATCTGTTATTCGTGTTAGTTGGAATATATGTCGAGATTTGATTCTATCCGAAAATTGAGCAAATACTTTGTTCCGTTAATTCGCTCTTGGACTCACAGGCATGCCGTCTCTGATCTGCATAAGCCCGGTTACAATAAGGGTGTCATTCGCTTCCAAACCACTGGTTATTTGTATTTCCTTATCGGTACGAATGCCGGTGGTTACATGTCTCAAGCTGGCTTTTCCATTTTTCAGCAGGAAAACGCTGTTTCCGTCAATTACGGTTAAAATGGCTTCTGAAGGTATTTTTAATGCTGAAGGAAACCTTTGAAGAATCATGTCAACACGGGCAAATAAACCTGGTTTCAAAACATTTGTTTTGTTATTGCACAAGGCTCTAACTTGCAATGTGCGGGTTTCAGCTGTAATTGAAGATTCCATGGCGTAAACCTTCGCCATAAATACAGAATCTGAAGCATCAATTTCAAAATTAATCTCGAGTCCACGATGAATAAAAGTGCTGTATTTTTCAGGAACATCGAATTCGATTTTAATTGGATCGAGTTGTTGTATGGTCGCAATTAGAGTGTTGCTTGCCACATAATTGCCTTCACTAACTGTGCGGAGTCCTACTTTTCCATTAAATGGCGCATGTATTTCTGTTTTGTCTATTTGTGCTTGAAGCAGTTGTTTGTCGGCCTGGTTAACCATCAGCAAACTTTTTGATGCGTCATATTCATCCTGACTAATGGCTTTTAATTCGAGTAATTTTCTTTTTTGGAATTCGTCACTTGCAAGCAACATTCCCTGTGCTTCGTTTCGTTTTAACTGAGCCTGCATGTCGCTGTCGTTCAGTTTTACCAGCAGTTTATTTTTTTGTACCAACGAGCCCTCATCAAACAGAATCTTTATGATCCTACCAGAGATTTCAGGACGAATTTCGGCTTTCTCGTTAGCCATGATTGTCCCGGTACTTGAAACTGTGTTTAATAGTAATGCCGGTTGTATTACTTTTACTTCAACCTGCACCGCTTCCGATTTCTTTGATTGAGAAGTATTGCCGCTTGAACCTTTCTTGTTACAGCCTGTTGAACCAATCATTATCAGTAAACAAAGGCCTAAAACATAACTTAGTGGGAAAGGGGTTATTTGGTATGAATTTTTATGATTTGAAAGTTTGCTGTTATGATTTCTATAATAGAAAACAATAACTGGGAAGTTGGTATGCATCATGTTTTAGTTGGTTTAATTTTGCAGAATAAAGGAATAAAATATATCATTATAATGGACTTCTGATTGTGAAAATCTTACACATGGTTTCAATCCTTTACAATACGATTTATGATTGTCCGTTTGATGTACATTACGGAATTATTCTCAGCTATAGATAGTGATTAAGTAATATGGTTTAATTCGATTATTAAATGTTTGTATCATTTCTGTTTCGGTGAATGATAATTTGTTTGAAAGTGCCGATATTTGGGCGATAATCGTTTTTTTTTTAGTTTATATCCGATTAATAAAGTGATAATTTAGTTTGTTGAATATGATATCTTTTCTTTTAAATATAAAGCAGCCTGTTAGAATATTTTTGGCGATTTTCTATGTCGGTTGTATTGTTGCTTTATCGTTGCTGCCGCCAAAAGATTTACCAAATATTGAATTGTTTAGGGGAGCAGATAAGGTTATACATTTTCTGATGTATTTTAATTTTTCTTTAATTTTCTGCTGGGCAATTAAAACAGAATTAAATCATAACCGTGTTTTTACAGTTATACCTGTTACTATTGGTTGGGGTATATCGATGGAAATTCTGCAATTCGCCATGCATGAAGGCCGGTCGTTCTCATATTTTGATATGCTGGCAAATAGTATCGGCGTGGGGGTTGGAATTTTAGTTTATATCCTGCTGTCACGAAAATTTAATTACTGAAACCGTCAGCAGGAGAAATGAACTCCGGGAGATAGATTCATGCACAGCATGAGATGATGAGGAAAACTATATGCTGGTTTAGAAAATGGTTACATCCGCTACTTCAGGACAACTTTATATATTTTTGGTTTTTTTTGACCGATTCTGATAAAATATAATCCAGGAGAATTCCCTTTCAGGTTAAGCGCCTTTTCTCTATTATCGGCTAAAGCCTTTAATATCAAATGCCCGGTGTTAGTGTATACCGAAATCCATGTTTCCGTTTCAGGTGTTTGTTTGAAATTTACCTGAATCACTCCCGAAGAAGGATTGGGATAAATCACAACATAATCATCAATTAGTTCTATATTCCCAGTTGGAATGCCAACTTCAACTTTAAATGTTGAATTTGCTTCCTTTCCGCTTGATAAAGCTTTGACCGATATTTCAGATAATCCAGTGTTTTCACTTGAAAAATTAAGAATCAGAATTCCCTCTGATATTTGCGCGGTAACAACCTGTTCGTTACTGTTTGAAAAGACACTGTAAGTAAGAATATCTCCAGAATCATCGTCAGCAAAAACGGTTTTTAAATCGATAATTCGAGAAGGATCACGTTTTTTTACCGAAATATCTGCAATGGAATCTATAACATATGGAGCATGATCAATGCGACTGACATAAATAGATATTGTTTCCACGGTGCTCAAAGAACCGTCAGAAAGGGTTAGTTGGAAAGAGTTATCGCCCAGGTTAATGCTGCTGAATTTTCCGGATAATATTGCTGAACCTGATGTTTTTTGTGTTAGTGTTAAGAAGACAGGTAAATTTTCAATCGAAAAGCTGATCGGATCATTATCAAAATCGCTTCCTTCAAAAGTAAGTTCTACCTGTTCATTTTCAATCACGAAAAAGTTCCTGATTGATGTGTAGACAGGCGCTTTGTTTACTTGTCTGACGGTTATTACAACTTCATCTTCAGGTGAGCTTACCGTTCCGTCGTTCACCGACAATGAAAAGGTGAATGAAGTATCAATAGTTACTCTTGGTGCAGTAAATGTTGGTTTTGAGGCTGTTGCAGAATTGAGAATAATACCTTCAGGAGCAGTCCATATGTATACCAGCGCATCATTATCCGGATCTGTTGAACCGGATCCATCCAGAGTAACCAAATTCCCTTCATCTATAGTTTGATCAGGACCGGCATTTACCAAAGGAGCTTTGTTTGTTTTTTTTACTGTTATTATTACCTGATCAGCAGCAGAGTTAGTTTTGCCATCGTTAACAACCAATGTGAAAATGAAGTTTGTATTTTCACTTACTTCAGGAGTAGAAAATGTTGGATTAACAGCTGTATTTGAACTCAGAATTATTCCTTCAGGAGCAATCCACTTGTATGTAAGCGCATCACCATCTGGATCAGATGACCCTGAGCCATTTAGTGAGTATGGGCTTTTTTCAGTAACCGACTGGTCTGTTCCTGCATTTGCAGTCGGCGCCTTGTTAACCTGTTTTACTGTTATAATTACATCATCAGGCTGAGAATTTGCGGTGCCGTCATTTACGGTTAAAGTAAAGCGAAAGTCTTTGTCTGCATTTACTTCCGGAGCAGTGAACGTTGGTTTGTCAGCCGTATTCGAGCTAAGTGTAATTCCTGAAGGCACAGTCCATAAATACGATAATGCATCACCATCAGGATCAGAAGATGTTGATCCGTCAAGAGACGAGAGTGTACCTTCATTCATTATTTGATCTGTCCCGGCATCTGCGACAGGTGGTTGATTCACCTTTTTGACAGTAATAATTACAAAATCCGGAGAGGAAGAACTTACCCCATCGTTTACGATCAGCTTAATGGTGAATTGTGTGTCTTGTGTAACATCCGGAGCAGTGAATGTTGGAGTGGACAAAGTGCTTAATGTAATGCCTGTTGGTGCAGTCCATGTATAAGTCAGTATATTGTTGTCTCCGTCAGACGACAATGAACCATTGAGAGTAACTGTAACTCCTTCGTTTACTGTTTGGTCAATTCCGGCATTGGCTACAGGTATTTTATTCACTTGCTTAACAGTTATTGTAACCTCATCAGGTTGAGAGTCGATAGTCCCATCGTTAACAATTAATGAAAATGAATACGGTGTATCCTGGCTGACTTCCGGTGCCAGAAAGCTGGGAGAAACAGTATTTGGATTAAGAAGTGTAATTCCTGATGGTGCAGTCCATTTGTAGGTTAAAGTAATTCCCGCCTGTGACGGAGACGATGAACCATCCAGGGTGACTGTGGAGCCTTCGTTTACAGCGATATCGTTTCCTGCATTGGATATTGGTATTTGAGCCGCAAGTACTTTTACAATTATTGCATCTTCCGGGGAGTCTAATTCTCCATCACTTACCTTTAATTTAATCGAATAATTAGTGTCGGCATATACCACAGGTGCCTTAAAACTTGGATTTATAGTATTGCTATTTAAGAGAACAATCTCGGCAGGCGCTGACCATGAATAAGTAAGTAGGTCGTTTTCAGGATCGGAAGATAATGATCCGTTTAAAGTTAATGTTTGATTTTGAGCAACAGTTAGGTCAGCCCCTGCATTTGCAATCGGAGCTTTGTTGGGAATCACTGTAATTGTCACCTGATCGGCCGGAGAATTTTCTAATCCGTCATAAACAATCAGGCTAAATGTATAATTTGTGTTTACAGCAACATCAGGAGCAGTAAATACTGGTTTTGCAACAGTAGTTGAATTTAATGAAATCCCTGAAGGAACAGTCCAGTTATAAGAAATGGCATTATTGTCAGGGTCGGAAGATAAACTACCATTCAGTTGAAACACTTTTCTTTCAGTTACATTACTGTCAGTTCCGGCATTGGCAACAGGTGCTTTATTTACCTGAATTACGGTTATAATAATCTGATCAGCAACTGAGTTAACTTTTCCATCATTTACAATTAGAGAGAAGGCGTAAGGTGTGTTGGTTGTAACTTCAGGAGCAGTAAAAGTAACAATAGAAGCATTATTGGAATTGAGTGTTATTCCGGGGGGTGCTGTCCATTTATAGGTTATCGCGTCATTATCCGGGTCGGAAGATGCAGTTCCGTCCAGAGTAACCTGAGTGCTTTCGTTTACTGACACATCGGGGCCGGCCTTGGCAATCGGGATTTTATTAACTTGTTTTACTCTGATTATAACTTGATCGGCAATTGAGTTAACAGTTCCGTCATTCACTATAAGCGAAAATGCAAAATCAGTATCGGCATTTACTTCAGGAGCAGTAAAACCTGGTCTGGCCACCGTGTTTGAACTTAGCGTTATTCCTGCAGGTGCAGTCCAGTGATATGTAAGTGTGTTGTTGTCCGGATCAGAAGAAGCTGATCCGTCAAGTGTAACATTGTCGCCTTCATTTACGAATTGGTCGACCCCTGAATTCGAAAGCGGTGGCTGGTTAACCGGAGGATTCGATGACAGATTTACAAAAGCAGATGCGTCAACCATATAAAGAGGAGGAGTTGTTGGAAAGCCAGAGATCACATCGATATATTCAGCAGCTAAAGTGCTTATTTCTTTGTTTGCGCTCGAATCCCAGAATTTATAGGTAATGGCATGTCCGGCAGTGTATCCGTTTCCCGTTCCTTCGTCTTTTGATGCAACAATATTAACATTTGTATTAAAGTCAAGCATAGGGTTTTCAAGGACGAACAGACCGCAGCAGATTGCACCATCAAATACAGCAATTTCGTCACCTGTATCCAGATTTGCACCTAAAATTTTAGCACTAAGCACATTTATTGTCATCTGATCATAACCATTACCAGTCCATGACAATACAAAATGACTTTGTGCAAAACTATATGACGATAATAGGATAAGGGTAATTAGAGAAGTAAAATTTTTCATAGGCTCTTAATTTGATTCCGTAGCTCTCTAAATATTAATCTATTTAGTTTACCAGTATAATTTTTCTGACCCTTTCATTTACTTTTAGTATATAGATTCCAGTAGCCATTTTATTCCCATGTTCATTTTTTCCATCCCATATCAATAACTGTCGTCCTTCAGCTAAGCCGTTGTTCAGTATTCTAATAAGTTTGCCCTGACTGTCAAGTATCATACAGTTTAGTTCTTGTAAAGTTGGCAGATTAATCTCAATTTTTATCTGATTAGTAAAAGGGTTCGGATAAATTTTAAATTCTTCAGAATGTAAAGGATTTCCTTCTTCCACTGATTTTGAAAAATCGACAAGAGCAAACATTGATCCTCCTTTTAAAAATACATCATTGCTGTTGTTTACAAGTTGGAAGAAAAGCTGATAGACCGTTTGCAGCCGATAGGCTTTGAGTTGAATTTTGTGTCCTTCAGTATAACCATTCGATTCACTTCCGACAGTGTCGTTGGCAGAAGTGATTATGCTAACGAAATTTTGTTGCAAATCTTTCTCTTCAATTAAAGATGATCCAACGCAATATATCCCATCAAATACTCCAATTTCATCACCAATCTGCAATCCGGAGTTTTCTAAATCTACCAGATTTATATTCATGTGATCAACTCCATAACCTGAATAAATCTGAGGAAAAAATGGATAGGCAAAATTTGATCCGGATGAGAGACTTGTTGCTTCATTCAATTTGTTCTCCATTTTTGATCGAATAATATTTTCCACCCTGCCATTATTGATATATTTTTCGGTCATTATTAAATCAGTCCCCGAATTTGAATTTTGATTGGAATGCATCGATAATCCAAATGTTTCAATACAGAATAACAAAGAGACAGTCATGAGAATAATCATTGCAAATACTTTGGCAAGATAGTGAGTCTTACAATGTTTTATATAATGAGGTTTCATTAGAGGATCAGTTTTGCGTTGCACTAATTTTATTGAATAAATTTTGGTGTGAGCTTTTTGCTCCTGACATAATTAGTGTTTACAGCATTCCAAATTTTTATTGCTTCAACCACCTTTTCGCTGTTAAACTATCATGAGCAGATATGCACAAATTATAAACCAACAACAATTGTGCATTCGTTTAGTTTATAACGTAAGATATAGTATATAAGATATCTAAATATAAAAAAATTCACACCGAGCCTAAGGTGCCATGCAGTAAAAGTAGGGAGAGATCATATTCTGAATTTGATTTTTTCAGGATAGTTATTCTTAATGAGTTTTTCCCATCTATATCTATACTGATAAGCTAATTAGTTGCAGTTAATATCGATTTTAGTGTAACAGGGTAGTTCCTATCACTGATTAGTATGAGAAAAGTTAAGATGTACCCATTTCTGAAATACAAAACAAATTTAGAATGTTGAATGAATCTGTCATTTAAAATAAAAACGCTGCAATCAAATTGATTGCAGCGTTTTTGGTGTTGAAAAGTGACCCCAAGCGGAGAAATGTCGAACTTTTTGCTTGAAGATTATGAGGTTGTGCTGAAGTTTATGAATACGGAGACACAAAAAAGAGATCTAAAATTGAAATGATTTGAGTGCTTTTTTATAAAATCTTAAATACCCCGCTTTATCATTTAAAACTGATGATTTCAAACTGAAACGGAATAAATAGCGAAGCAGATTTACTCAAATTGCTGGATAATCTGGACTAAGCTGGTTCTTCGTCACATTTGGGGACGGGTTATCCATTCTGGTTGAATGAGTGAGACGAATCGGCTGCAAACGAAATGGCTATGCGCGAATGATTCTTTATTTTTATCTTCACCTTTAAAGGTTGGTGGTGAATTTTGAGGTCTTTGGTTTTCTGTGGTAATGCAGGTCATTCTTCTAATTTGCGGACAGGTTGGCACAATCGGAACGGTGGAGGTGGTTGGATTGTAGCATCCTTTTTTTTCTTGTAGGTTGGAATAACTTTTTGACTTTGAGGCATGAAAGACATGTGCTGTCGGTAAGCCGTCTTGCAAAAAGTGCGGTAAAAAATGAAATCAAGGGTAGCGTGGATAGGACGTCCATTATTTCAATAAAGAGTGAATCTTCCTATAATCTAAGGATGTTAGGATCGAAAAGCGATTTAAATTTCTAAGTTTGCGGTCTAAACTGAAGAAAAATGCATCTCAACCCAGCAAATAGCTTCAATGAGATTTATACTGGAAAAAACGGTGAAATTGACCACCCATTTCCAGTTTAAATTGACCACCATTTCCGGGGCAAACTGACCACCAGATTCCGGAGCAAATTGACCACTGTTTCCGGAGCAAACTGACCACCTAAAATCAGTTACTTTTTTT